>NZ_JAEMTA010000068.1:0-26516 GCF_016462545.1 Mycolicibacterium sp.
CGCCGGGATGGGTGACTCACAGTCAATACACTTCATCGACCACGAATTCCGGTCGTTCAATGACTTCATCAAAAATCCGCCACACGTATTCGCCGATGATTCCAAGCATGACCATGACCATCCCGAGCAAGAAGCTGATCATGGCGGCCAGCGTCGCGATGGCGGGTACATCCCGATCGCCGAAAATCGTGTTGATCACGATGTACAGGCCGTAGCCGAATGACAAGAGCGATACCAGTAGTCCCATCGCGGAAATCATCCTGATAGGCAGCACCGAAAAACCCAGAACCGAATCGATGAAGAAGTTCAGCTTCTTGGTCAGAGTCCAGCGCGACCTGCCATGCTCGCGTTTCGCTCGGTCGTAGAAGACAACGGCTGGCTCGTAACCAAGCCAGTACGCAAGAAGCGAAGTATTGATGTTCTTGCTACTGTCCCGAATGTGGTGGATCAATGTCGCGTCCAATAAGAATCGGTCGAAGCCGCCTGCAGGGTAATCCTTGCTGATGAACATCTTGATGAGCCAATGGTAAATTCCGGCGAAGAGCAGCGTCAGTGGTGGGTCCCGACGTCGTGTTCGAAGCGCGATCACGAATTTTGATCCGGCTAACCACTTGTCAGTCATGTCGACGATCAGCTCGGGAGGATCTTGCAGATCGGCCGCAAGCCACATCACGCAGTCGCCAGTGGCGTACTTCAGTCCTGCCTTGCAGGCGTGCACTTCGCCGAAGTTGCGAGTCAGTTTGACCACGCGCGTATTGGGGCGCTGCTTCTTGATCTTCAGCAGTTCCATCATCGATTCGTCGCCAGAACCATCGTCTACGAAGATCAGTTCCAACGCGCAGTCACGCTCCCCGAGGTGCGACTCCACCTTTTTCAACTCGGCGAACAAGAGAGGCAGTGATTCGGCGTTGTAATATACCGGCACAACCACCGATATCGTTGTCATTGCCACGTCGCTAGCCGTGCGTTCAGATCGTCGATCACCTGATGTTGGGGCGTCACCAGTAATGCGCCTTGTTTAGGCGATAGTACGAAATCGTCTTGGTCAGTCCGTCGCGCAATGACGTCTTCGGGTACCAGCCAACGATCCGTTCGATCTTTCCGATATCGGCGTAAAAATCTCCCGGTTCTTGCGCTGCCCGTTCCGGCGAGAACGGGGTGAAACACCAACGCCCCGTCTGGGCGACTTCGACCAGCATCCTCGCGAGCGTTACGAAATCCAGCGGATCGCCCGTCGCTACGTTCAAGATTTCACCATAGGCGTCGTCGCACAACGCGCACATCAGCAGTCCGTCCACGCAGTCGTCGATGTACAGTAAATCGCGCTTGATGTCCCCTGAACCGAATACCGTGATTTCTTCGTCGTCGATCGCGTGCCGGATGAACCAATTCGCGACGCCATAGCGCGAATGCTTCATCTGGCCTCGTTCGCCGTAGACGTTCGTCAGTCGCAACATGACCGACCGTATGCCATGCACTTCGTGGTACATGTTGGTGATCTTTTCGGCGGTTAGGTTGGAAATTTCCTGCAGCGCTTTGGGCATCGTTGGCGCGGTTTCGTCCACCGGCAACGAGGTCGCTTCGCCGTACTCACCGCGCGTCCCCGTATAGATGACCCGCACATCCGGGTTGAAGCGTCGGCAGGCTTCCATGACCGTGGCAGTTCCCCGGACGTTGATGTCGATGTCCGGGTAGGGGTCTTTCAGGCTGGCGACGTGGTCGACGTGCCCAGCGAGGTGGAAGAGGTAGTCCTGATTCTCGACTAGGTAGCCCATGATGTTGGCGTCGCGCACGTCGGAGAACGTCAACGCAACACTGCTGCGTATCGGTGCGATGTTGAAGAGGTTGGCCCCATGCCCGGGCAGGACGGCATCCATCAGCGTGACCTCGGCGCCCAGTTCCACCAGCCGGATTGCGAGATTGCTCCCGATGAAGCCCAACCCGCCGGTGATCAAGACCCTCTTGCCTTCAAAATGCGATGTCTCAAACATCGCGCGGCCCTTGCGATGCCGTGCCGAGGCACGCGATCAGTATCGTGGCTACCGTGTCCACTTGATCCCCGCGAATGCCTGCGTGCATGGGCAACGACAAGATCTCATCACAAATTCGCTCGGTGACTGTGAGATCACCTCGCTGATAGCCAAGGTCTGCATAGGCGATCTGCAGGTGGACTGGCACTGCGTAGTGGATCAGTGTTTGGACCCCGTGGTGGCTTAGCTTGTGAATCAAGGCATCTCGTTCGGGTGTGCGTACTACGTATAAGTGATAGACCGGTTCCGCGCCGTCCCTCACCGAAGGCGCGATGACGGCTGGCTGATCTTCGAACGCGGTGTCGTAACGCTGCGCCAGCCTCCGCCGGGTGGCATTGCCTTCGTCCAAGTGTGGCAACTTGATCCGCAGCACCGCTGCCTGCAACTCGTCGAGTCGACTGTTCATACCGCGAGTTTCGTAGCTGTGCTGGCTGACTCGTCCGTAGTTTCTCAACCGCCGCAGTTTGTCGGCATACCCTGTGTCGTTGGTGATGACCGCGCCGCCGTCGCCAAACCCACCGAGATTCTTGGTCGGATAGAAGCTGAACGCAGCAAGGTCACCGAACGTACCCACCAACTGCCCCTGTAGCCGTGCGCCGTGCGCCTGCGCGCAGTCCTCGATCAGGAGCAGCCCATTGTCCTGAGCGATTGTCGTCAGAGTCACCATGTCGGCGGGCTGCCCGTAGAGGTGCACGGGCACGATCGCCTGGGTACGCGGTGTCAGAGCTGCCCGGACGGCTGCCGGGTCCATCGTGTACGTCTGAGGTTCGACGTCTACCAACACGGGGGTCGCGCCCGCGCGTTCGATGGCGCAGATCGTCGGTACGGCCGTGTGTGCCACGGTGATCACCTCGTCGCCCGACCCGACTCCCGCAGCGCGCAGCGCTAACTCGATGGCGTCCGTCCCACTCGCGACCCCAACCGCGTGAGCGACTCCGTGATACGCCGCGAACTCGGTTTCAAAGGCACTGACTTCCGCGCCTTGGACGAACCAACCGCTGTGAAGGACGCGCCGTGCTGCCGCGTCGATCTCGTCTTGCAGTTCGGAATTAGAACTCGACAAGTCATTGAATGGGAAAGCCATTGCCTCTAGCCGCCGCTCACGGTCTTCGCCTCATCATGGAGAGCGGGCCTGCGCGCGTACGAGACGATGATCGCCGAACACGTGATGAGCCAGGCGAGCGGTGCCAAGATTGCCGCCGTGGGAACGACCTGAATGGTGGAGCCGGCCAGCGTTACCGCGTGCAGGGACCTGTACGGCATGGGAATCCCGACGATGCTGATTGCCACGGACAAAATCGTGCATATGCCCACTGCACGACGCTGATCACCAAGGGTCACGAGCCGATCGAACATTCCCGAATTGGGTGGCCCGTCGGGGTGGCGGACGACGAGCGCAGCCACGGGCAATGCGAAGACCAGGTAGTAGCTGTAGCTCAGCGGGGGGAAGAGCGATGCAGTCGCCAGCAGCACGATGCCTGCCATGACCGGATCCATGCGCCGCCCGAGAGCCACGAGGGAGCCGACGAACACGGCGAGAATCACGTAGCCGACCACCAACCCAGGGTGATTCAAGAAATTCATCGCTTCGCCGTGCACACCGACCGCTCTGGCGAGCGTCCGCCCGGCGAACATCAACCCGCCGGCAAATGACACATTGTCCCAACTCCAGATCTGCCCCCAGGCTGTGTAGCCGAGAACGTTGTGGATGGACTGCCCGATGGTGCCGGGAAAATCGTTGGGCCACAACAGATACGCGGCAATGTTCGTGACGAGAACCCCCGCGACAGTCAAGGCGCCCAACCGCCAGTGGCGGGCCATGAACAGGACGACGACCAGGACGGCGAACTGCGGTTTCACTAGCGCACCAAGCATCACCACCACTGCGACAACCCTCCACCGTCTCTTGCTCAGCGCCAGGAGAAAACCGAGAGAGATCGGGGCTAGTAACCCCACCGAGTTACCCCTGTCGACGACGAGCCACGCGGGAAACGCAACCGCGCCACAGACCATGAAGACCACGACACGCTCCACACCGCGCGCGCCCCGAACCGCCCACACTGCGGGCGTAAGCACGGCCACCGTCAGAACGATCAGGGCAATCAGCAACCCGAGCTGAGGTGAACCGAACCAGTTACCCAGGGTCCAGAACAGGAGATGCGGCGTCATTGCCGCCGCCGGGTACTCATTCCTCAGCGGACGATATGGCGGCCCTCCCAAGGGCAGCCACACGGGATCCCACGGATTGGATCGCTGTGTGAGGCTGCCGATGATGGGGTAGTCGCCGAAGCAGTGTCGGCCTCCGATCCCCATCCCCCAAGGTGCGATGCAGTCCTGCGGCTGGGCGTAGACCGAACTGAGGACATCGATCGAGTAGTACTGGGCCAAGACATAGCTCACCGCTCCCGAGAACGTGAACGCCAGTAGACAGGTCCCGAGCAGAAGGGTGCGCTCGGATTGTCCCGCGACCGACCACACTTGCCGACGGATCGCGGCGACTCCATCCCGCATCACCGTGGAACACGTGCCCGCGAGGGCAGCCGACGGAGACGCGAGAAGCCCTCGACGGGAGATCACCGTGACAGCGTGGCACTTTAATTGACGCGACGTACATCTTTCTCGCTTCGCCTGTATGTCGAACTCGAGGCAACTGCGTGGGAACCGGCCAGCATTGCCAGGCCGGGTCGACTACGAGTGCCGCAAACTCTGGGTCTAGCGGGTCGCAAGAACGACCAGCGACGTTCCACACGGAAGGTCGTGGTGGGTGAGCCAACGGCGTTCGGCCGTCGCCAGAGGGGCGAAGAAGCGATCGAGGGCCCGCTTGTCGAGATCGGATCCGGCGGGCGTGTGCCGACGATCGCGAAGGCGATCCAGAGCGCTCAACGCGCCCGCGGCCGGGGCCAGAAACGAGAACGCATAGGTCGCCCGCGCTACGCGGAAGCCGACGCCTTCGACGAGCTCGACTAGCGCGCGCCGACGATACCGCCGCCGACCGTGAACGGTCGCGTCGTGCGCACGCCCCAACGACTCGAGCGCCGGCTCCACCAGCAGAACTGCGCCACCAGGTCGCACTACGCGCGCGAGTTCATGAAGCGCCCCCGCGTCGTCGGCGACGGTGTACAGCACAGTGACTGCGAGCGCGACGTCAAAGGTGTTGGCTGCAAAGGGAAGAGCTTCGACGCTCGCGCGCACCGGAATCATTCGTGGCTGGCGCGTTCGCACATAGTCGAGCGCGAGCGGAGATATGTCGACTCCGACCACCGAACCGTGGGCGGTCAAGTGAGAGCCGTTTCCCCCGGGACCGCAGCCGGCGTCGAGAATGCGCGGATCGTCGATGAGCCACGGACCGAGCAGGTCCCGTGTGAGAGCGCGGATGTTGCAGTACCACCAGTGGTCATCCTCAACCGTGGCGATGCGTGCGTACTCGTCGACCTCCACCGGGACGACGCTACTCACCGATCGTGCGTCATCGAGGTGAATCTCCTGAGGCGTCGTCTCGGCGCGGTCGTGCCGCGTGGGCGCCTCCAGGAAGCGCGGCCCGGCGTGCGCGACGCCCGCCCGAATGGGGCCGAGTCGGCTGCAGGCGCTCCGGGGCAGGCTCTGCCAGTACCGGGATCACCAGACTCTTCCCGCCCGGAGCGGAGTCCGGTTGACTGGGTAGAGCCAACCGACACCACGACGGAGATGAGGACAGTTCATGCGCGCGACGGTCATGCACGGAGCCCACGACGTTCGGATCGAGGACGTCCCAGATGCCACCCTGCGCGAGTCCACCGACGCGCTGGTGCGGATCACGCAATCCTGCATCTGCGGCAGCGACCTGTGGCCGTACGGCTCCATGCCGGAAAGCGCGGAGGGCCGCCGGATGGGCCACGAGTTCATCGGCATCGTGGAGGACACCGGCTCCGACGTGTCCGGGCTGACGAAGGGGGATCTCGTCGTCGCACCATTCCTGTGGGCTGACAACACGTGCGACTTCTGCGCCGAAGGCCTGCAGAGCTCGTGCCGGCACGGCGGCGGCTGGGGCTCGCCCGACGTAGATGGCGGCCAAGGCGAGGCAGTGCGCGTCCCGCAGGCAATGGGCACGCTGGTCAAGCTTCCCGTCGCGCCGGACTCCGCGTTGATGCCCTCGCTCCTCACGCTGTCCGACGTGTTCTGCACCGGTCATCACTGCGCCGTCACCGCCAAGGTTGGGCCGCGCAGCACGGTGACGGTGATCGGGGATGGCGCCGTGGGTCTGTCCGCCGTACTCGCTGCGAAACGGCTTGGCGCCGAACGGATTCTCTTGATGGGTCGCCACGAGACCCGCACCGACCTCGGCCGGGAGTTCGGCGCCACCGACGTCATCCCCGAACGCGGCGAAGAAGGCATCGACCGGGTTCGTGAGTTGACCGGAGGTGACGGCACCCACGCCGTCCTGGAATGCGTCGGTACCACCGCATCGCTGGAGATGGCATTCGGCGTCGCCCGCGACGGCGGCTTCGTCAGCCGGGTGGGCGTGCCGCAGGACGACGACGTGCCCTTCGCCCGCAAGTACTTCATGCGCAACATCACCCTCACGGGAGGGGTCGCGCCCGCGCGCGCCTACATCGAGGAACTGATGCCCGACATTCTCGAGGGCGTCGTGGAACCCGGCAAGGTCTTCGACCGGACGATCGGGATCGAGGACGTTCCCGATGGCTACCGGGCGATGGCCGACCGCGAAGCGCTCAAGGTCCTGATCCGGCCGTAACGGCGCACGACCGACGAATCGCGGCGCCGGCCCGCGCCTGCTGTCGGACGTTGATCGCCACGATGCTCGCATCGAGCAGCGGTGTTGAGATGTCATGCTGTCGGGCGCGGGTGGCCAGATCTGCGAACACCGACGTCTCCACGGGGCGTCCGGCGTGCAAGTCACGAAACATCGACGGAGCGAACTGGGAGGAGGAGTCGGTCAGCACGCCCGTCAGGGTCGCGATCGTCGAGTCGGCGATCGGATGGCCCTCTGCGGCAGCCACCGCGGCAACCTCGTCCAATACGCGGCGCGCGAGCGAGATGCCTCCCTCGGCACGCGCCACGGCTCCGATGACGTCACCGGACAGACACGTCAGCACCGCGGTGGACGCGATGAACGCGAACTTCTCCCACATCGCCGTCCGAATGGCGGCCGACACCGTGACCGAGATGCCATCGACTCCGAATTCCGTTGCCAAGGAATCGAGTTCGGCTGAAGGCTTGCCGTCGAGAGCGCCCATCTCGAGCTGTACACCGCGGGCTACCTCGTCGATCGTGCCGTCGGCCAACAGCGAGGTGGCGAGCTTGGCCGCCGCGCCCACCACGACGTCCTCGCCGAAGGCCGCAACCATGATGTCCAGGTGTGCCATGCCGTTGGTCACCGGCATGATCTTGGTGCCGGAGCCGACTGCGGGGCGGACGTCGTCGATGGTCGATGCAACGGCGTCGCTGCGCACGGCGAGAATCACCGCGTCGTAGCTTCCCTCGAGGTTGGCCGTCGTGATGGCGTTGACGTCGACAGCCGTGTCCACACCGCCACTCCGGACTTGGATGCCATTGGAGACGATCCGCGACAACGTCTTTGGCCGCACTAAGAAGGTCACGTGGCGTCCGGCTCGGAGGAGTTGAACGCCGAGGTAGCCGCCGGTGGCTCCGGCGCCGACGATGAGTGTTCTCATGATGATCCCTTTCAGCGGGTAACGACGATCTAGGTGGCGGCGCCGCTCTCGACGGCGTCGTACGCGAGGGCGACCCCTAGACGAAGTACTCGTCCATCATGTCGAGGTCGGAGAGATAGGTGTCGATCCTGGTGATCCGACGATCTTCGATGGTCATGGTGGAGACGAGGTGTTCGTCGAGCGTGCGTCCGCCGTGATTGCCGGTGTTGTGCATGATCAGGGCGGCCCCGTCGCGGCCGATGGTGATCCGCTCGATGCCGATGTGAACCTGGTAGGCCGCGAGCTGGTCGAATCGGGCGAATACCGCGGCGACGCCGCGCGCTTCACCGGAGACGGCGTTGTGCCCGGCCAATACCCACACGACGTCGCGGTGCAGTACGGCGTCCAACCGTTCGCGGTCACCGGCGATCTGAGCCGATCGGAATTCGTCTGCGATCAAATGAAAGTCGTTCATGTGTCTGCCCTTCGGGAGGGGCGTCGGCACCGGTGCGCCAACGGTTGATCAGGATGACGCCGGTGATGCCGATCAGGCCGCCGACGAGTTCGATTGCCCGTGGTCGTTCACCGAGCCACACCAGTGCAACCAGGAGCGCTACCGGTGGGATCAGGTACAGCGCTGCCGTGGATCGTTCGACGGGTAGTCGGGCAACAGCGTAGCTCCACGTCACGAAACCCACGGCGGATGGCAGCACGCCCAGGTAGACCGCCGACGCCACTGCAGAAGCGGGGGAGTCGGCAAGCCGGTGGATTGCGGTCGGCAACAGCGGCAGGACGAAGATGGTGCCCGACCACATTGCGTAACAGGCGACTTCGAATCCGGTGTAACGGGTCAGCAACGGTTTGATCGCCACGTGGTAGGTCCCTTGCGCGAAGGCTGCGACGAGGACGACGACCGCTCCCAGCGACAGGTGCACCGATTCGCCGGACAGTGCGATCACCGCGGCGCCGACAAGCGCGACGCCACTTCCGGCGACGGTGGACAAGGTCGGGCGAGTGCGTAGGAACGCCGCCGACAACAGCACGCTGAACACCGGCGCGATCGCGACCAGCAGGCTGGCGGTGCCGGCCGCCACGTGTACCTCACCCCAGTTGAGCAGCACCTGGTAAGCAGCCATCCCCGCGAAGCCGGCGAGCAAGATCAGGGGAAGATCGCGTCGGTGGGGTACCCGGACCTTGAGTAGCGGGGCGATGCACGCCAGCGCCACCGACGCGACGACCAGTCGCCAGACCGAGAGCCCTGCTACGCCGAGGCCCGGGAGTCCTACCCGGATGGCGGGAAATGCCGACGCCCACAGCACCACCGTGGCAACTAGCGCCGCGACGTGCATCGGAATCCGCCGGGTCTTCACTCCACTGAGTGTTGCGCCTATGATCGAAAAGAACCAGTTAGTAGTTTCGCTTGTTTCCGAAAGGTCTGCTACTTGATCGACATGCGACGCGTGCGACTACTCCGGGACCTCTCCGTGCACCGTACGGTGGCAGCGACTGCCGAGGCTGCCCACCTGACCGGCCCGGCGGTATCCCAGCAACTCGCTGCGCTGGAGAAGGAGGTGGGCATGCAACTGCTGGTAAAGCAAGGCAGGACATTGCAACTCACCGCGGCGGGCAGCTTGCTCGTTGATCACGCGGAGGTGATTCTCGGCGGGATGGCCGCAGCGGAGGCTGACCTCGAGGCTCTCCGCGGAGGTCGCGGCGGGCTCATCCGGATCGCGATCTTTCCCTCGGCGGCACGAACCTTGATGCCCGCGGTATGGCGAAGCCTGTCCGACGGCGGTGCCCGGGGAGTCGATCTTCGCCTCCGGGAGAGCGAGCCCGATGACGCTACGCAGGCTGTGCGCCAGCGCGAGGTCGACATCGCCGTCGTCCACTCCTACACGTTGCTGCCGCGCGATCTACCGCCCGGTTGTGAGCTGCACCGTCTACTCGACGAGCCCGTGCACCTCGCGATGCACCCGCAGCGAGCATCCCGCCATGGCCTACTGCCCGGTCAGCAGGTCGACTTGACTCAGTTCGCCGACGACGATTGGTTGATGCCGGGTCCGGACTCCTCCTGTCACGAGATGACTCAACGTGCCTGTGGCGTAGCGGGTTTCGTACCACGTGCGGTCGCACTGGCCACGGACTACTCGGTATTGGCGGCGCTGGTCGCAGTCGACGCGGGCGTGGCGCTGATTCCCAACATGGCACTGCCCGCCGATGCTCACGAGCTCAGCCTGCATCGGCTGATCGAACCCGTCACGCGCAGCATCTATGCACTCACCCCTACCGGCGCCGCCGGCCAACCGCATATCGGTCGTATTCTCGACCACCTCGGCCGGGCAGCCGACGCTGTAGGTCGCTCCGAACTGGGCTCGTAATCCAGTCGGTCATCTTCGTACTCAACCCGGGGGTTGACAACGCCCCGGGTGAGCCGCACACTCGTACTCAACCAGATGGTTGAGGAGCCTGCATGGCGGATCATTTGTCCAAAGTCTTTGCTGCACTGGCCGATCCGATTCGACGGGACATGGTCGTCCGGCTGACGATCGCGGATGCCACGGTCAGTGAACTCGCCGAACCGTACGACGTCAGCCTGCAAGCGGTCTCCAAGCACCTCAAGGTGCTCGAGGACGCCGGACTGGTGAGCCGGGGCCGCGCGGCGCAGACCCGGCCGGTGCACCTGGAGGCGCAGGTCTTCGATCTGATGACCAAGTGGATCGAGCGCTCCCAAGCGCAGGCTGAACGGCGCTACCAACGCTTGGATGCCGTCCTGGCGGAGATGAACGATACCGACGCGACACCACGACGAAAGGGCAGGGCATCATGAACGCAGCGCAGGCCGTCATCGAGGCCGACGAGAAGGTTCCGGTCATCCGGATCACCCGCGACTTTCGCGGCACCCCTGCACAATTGGTCAGGGCGCACACCGACCCGGAGTTGTTCGCCCGGTGGGTCGGACCCGACGGTATGGAGACCAGAATCCTGGAGTGGGACGCCCGAGACGGTGGCTGCTGGCGGTACGTCGCCGTCCGCGACGGTCAGGAGTTCGGCTTCCGCGGCTGCTTCCACACCGTCGCGAAGGACAAGATCGTGCAGACCTTCACCTTCGAGGGCATGCCCGACGACGTCTCCCTGGAGACGCTCTGGTTCGAGGATCTCGGTGACGGTCGCACCCGGCTGCACGCACAATCGCTGGTCGACAGCTTCGAGGGGCGCGACGCCTGGCTTGCTTCCGGAATGGAGACCGGCGTCGGCCAGGGGTACGCCAAACTCGATACGCTCGTCGGCGAGCTGTGAGCGCCATGACCCTGCTCGCAGACCTCACTCCCGCCGACCGCCACCGTGCCGTTTCCGCCGGGTTCACCGAACAGGTTGCTGCAGTACAGGACTGGTCGGCTCCGACGCCGGTGTCTGACTGGGTTGCCCGCGATGTCGTCGCGCACCTGGTCGATTGGTTCACCGCGTTCCTGGGCGCGGGCGGCGTGGCGCTACCCGCCGGGACGCCCGTCGACGACGATCCGCTCGCCGCATGGATCGCGCACAGCGACGGCGTGCAAGCGGTGCTCGATGGCCCTGCAGCCGAGGATGAGTTTCGCCATCCGATGGTGGGTTCTCACCGGCTCGCCGATGCGGTCGACCAGTTCTACACCGCCGACGTGTACATGCACACCTGGGACTTGGCTGCCTCCGCCGGTCGACGGTGCGAACTGGAACCGGAGTTCGCCACCCATCTGCTCGCCGGGATGGTCGGCATCGAGGACCTTCTGCGTGCGTCCGGACAGTACGGACCGGCCGTCGAGGTCGGTGACGACGCGGACCCCGTGACACGGTTGGCAGGATTCATCGGCCGGGACCCGACGTGGTCTCCTCCCGGGTGACTGGCCGTCGCCGCGTCATTCCAGATCGGTGGTGCTGCGGAGGAAGCCTGCGAAGCCGGGGATGGTGAACCGGAGCAGGCCGCGGCCCGCCGACTCGATGAGCCCGCGGTCGATGAGTTCCTGTCGCGGACGGCTCAGCGCCTCGGAGCTGATTCCGAGTCGGCCTGCGACGGCTGCGCGTGACACGGGTTTGTCGCCGAGCTCGGCCATCGCCATGACGACGCGTCGCTGCTCGGGATTGATCTTCGCCATCCGGCTGCGAAAGAGCGCCGCCATCCGTCGATCGGCGCGCTCGGCACCCATGCGCACCTGAGCCACACCGATGACGTCGCCCTTCTCGGGTCGTCCCGCCTCCCACGCCGCGTCGCCGATCAGCTGCACCCGATGCGGATAACCCGCAGCGGCGCCGATCGCCGCGATGATTGCGTCGTCAGACCACGACACCCCGAGTTCGTGGGCTGGCAATCGTAGGGCTTCGGCCACTGCGACGTCCCCGAGCAAGCCGATCTCGACGAAGTCGGTGCGTTCGCCGAAGGTGGCGGCTTCAGGGACCGCCGCCAGCAGGGAGGGAAGGCCCGCAGCCACTATCGCCACCGGGCAGCCCTCCGGAGCGCCGTCGAAGTGTTGAAGCGCGATCAGCAGAGAACGCCGGTCACTCAGCCGGGCCTCTTGGAACTCATCGACGAACACCGCGAGGCCGTGATGGTCGTGCTGGCGTGCGAAGCGACCAGCGTCGGCGAGGTTGCGCTCGATGACGGCACTCGCTCGGGTCCTGTCAGCCTCCACGCCCACCTTGGCACCAGGAACTCCGACTTCGAGGTGCACCTTGCTGAGATTCTGCAGGAGTCCCTTGGCCTTCTGGCCCGTCGATCGGCGGCTGACCTCCTCGGTCAACGACGCGGCGAGGTCCGGGGCGAGCGCCACGTCATCCCGGCCGGTCACCCATATGGTGAGGTAACCGGCGCTGGCCGCTTCACGCTGGGCCGCACGAAGCAACGAGGTCTTGCCCAGGCCCCGCGAACCATAGAACGCGAGCAACGGACCGCCGGAGCGGCCCAGCATCCGCGTGCGCGCGAGACGCGCGCGGATGGTTTCGAGCTCGGTCCCGCGGCCCGCCAGGTAGACGGGCAGCGCACCGGGGGAGTAGGGACTTGGCAGCACAACTCTCCGTATCGATCCGTATGCTTGCGCTTTGACTATACGCACCAATACGGGCTGTCACCGTGGCATCAGGCCGTGGCGTTTCGCATCACGGCGGCGAGACCGGATCGTCCGGTGACCCCGGCCTTGCTACTCGCGCGATAGATGTGGCTCTCGACGGTGCGCACCGAGAGAGACACCGCTTCGGCGATGTGACGATTCGACAGGCCTCGCGCGACGAGCATGGCGATCTCACGCTCCCGATTGGTGAACGGGAGACCAAAGGTGGCCGTCGCGATAGCCGGACTCGCCGCGCCGCCACATCGGCCGGCCAGCCGGTTGGCGCTGGCTGCCGAGGTCATCGCGCTTCCGGCTCGGCCGGCCCGCCGATGGGACGTCGCAGCTTGACCGGCGGCGTCGGCAGCGGCCAGTAGATCGCCCATCGCTTCGAATTCGGCTGAGGCAGTATCGAGTCCACCGGCCTCGTCGGCGCTCAGTGCTGCCGCGTAGCGCGCGGCCACGCCGACGCGCGGACCGTCGACCTGCGTTATCAGTTCGGCCAGCCGTCCGACCGCCGTGGCGTCGTCGAATTGCACGGCGGTTTGTAGACACCAGACCTCGCGGGCGAACTGATGGTGGTCTCGCGCGAATGCCGCTGCTTCGCGGGCGAGGCGGCGGGCCTCGGTCACTCTCATGTGGGCCGCGGCCACCCAGGCTTCGGCCAGCAATTCGGTCGGCATGACGAACACGTACGCCGGATGCCGTTGGGTGCGGGCAGTATTCAGTGCTCTGTCGGCCGCATCTCCGTCGCCAGTACGGGCCAGCGCCTGGACGCGTAGTAGGTGGAAACGGTGAAAGCTATTCGCCACGTGGAAGCTGTTCGCGGCCGCGGCGCTGGGACCGTCGGGGAGATGCTGCAGCGCTGCCCGTAGGTCGCCGGCGGCCAACGAGACCATGCCGAGAATCTCCGATGCCACCACCTGAGTCGGTGACGTCTCGTCCCGCTGGGCGCGGTGGTTGCGCTCGCCCACTTCGACGGCTTCGGCGATGCGCCCGGCTGCGGCGAGAGCGAACGTGTGAAACTCGGTCATCGGTTGACGAAGGAACTGTCCCTGATCACTCATCGTCAGAACGCGTTCGGCCGCTTCGGCTTTCGCCACGGATTGGTCGGGCTTGCCGAGTTCACCGTTGGCCATGCTCTCGGCGCCGTAACCCATCGCAGCGCCATAGTCGTCGAGGTGTTCATAGACGACGTCTGCCATGGTGGCCAGGACCTCGAGGGGGCGTGCTGCGAGTGCGAGTTGGTTCGCGCGAAACACCAGCAACTGGTGTCGGTGCGCTCCGTTCGCGGTCTTGAGTGCCTCGTCGATCAGCCGCCACGAATGCTCGGGTGAGCGCATCGGCCACAGGAGATTGGCCGCACGCATCACCACGTCGTTGATGAACGCCGACTTGGTCGATTCGTCGGCGTCCACGTCGTCGAGGACTTCCAGGACACGTTCGCCCTTTTGCGACATGAACAGGGAGAAGGCGTGGGATACGCGCGCCTCGTCGCCGACGCCGATGTCCGTCGCCGCGGTGAAGAGCCGTTCGGCGGTCTCGAAGTCCAGCAGCGATATCGCAGCCTTGGCGGCCGACAGGAGCACGTCCGTGTCGGACGGGAGGTCCGATTCCAGCCACAGCAGACCACGTTTCATGATCTTTGCGGGACTTCCGCCGTCCTTCATGGTGGTCGCCACCTGACCGCGAAGGCGGCGCAGGCGCGAGGAGCCACAGCGATTCAGTCGGACCTCGGCATACATCGGGTGACCGATGTACACCTCGTCGCCGGACGTCCGGATCAGGCCGCGCTGCTCGGCAGCTTCGATCCCGTCCTGGTCGGCCATCAATCTCAGGCAGTACCAATCGACCGGCTCGGACACCGCGACCAGATCCACGACGTCACGCACGGCCGCGGAGATGGCGCCGATCTGCGCATCCACCAGTTCGGCGAGCGAACCCGAGATCGGAGCGCTCCCGTGCCATCTCAGCGCTCCGCGGTCGGCGACGAGGCGTCCCGCCTGAAGTTCCAAGTCTACCAGCTCCCGCAGGAACAACACGTTTCCACGGGTGAGACGCCATAGGGCAGCACCGCACTCCTGATCCGGTCTGGCTCCGAGAGCCGCGGACAACAGCCGATCGGCGTCGCCCCGAGTCAGGGGCTCGATGTCGCTGCGGTGCAGCAGACCGTCCTTCCACAACGCCGTGACTGCCGCTGGGACTGCTTCACCCGTACGAATCGTGACGATCACCGTGGCGGCACGTGACTGCACGAGTTGGTGCACCACCAACGCCGACAATTCGTCGAGCAGGTGGGCGTCGTCGACCAAGACCAGGAGGCGGTGTGGCGGCACGTCGGCGGTCAGCGCGTCGACCACCCGCCGCGCCAATGCGAAAGGCGCACCGCCGATGTCGTCGGTCCACCGCGCGAAGGCGCCGAGCGGAATGGACTGACTCGTCGCCGTTGCGGCGACGCTCCGTACGCTCTGGCCGGCTTCGGCGGCGGCGAGCACGGCTTCGCGCGCCAATCGCGACTTGCCGACTCCGGCCTTTCCTGCCAGGACGACTCCCCACACACCGTCGGTGGCCAACAACCGATTGAGCTCGACGATCTGGTCGCTGCGGCCGGTCAAGGGCCAAGGGTCGAGCACCAGCAAATATTAACTGACGCCGTCGAATAATGAGCCGTGGGCGGTTGCCGCGCCGGCCTTCAGCATCGGACTGGTGTCTACAGCCTCGTCGCCAGATCGGCGACGCGGGCGGCGATGTCGTCGCGGATCAGCCGCATCCGTTCGATGCCCTCGATCCCGCGATCGGACGGTTCCACGGTATCCCAGTTCTCGAATGCGGTACCCGCAACCGGATCGACGTGGGCTTCGCGACCGAGGACGACGACGATGTCGACGTCCTGGACGAGCTGCGGATCGATGAGTTTCGGTGTCTCGCTTGTGATGTCGACACCTACCTCGCTCAAGCTCCGTGCCGAGAGTTCGTTGACTGCGGTGCCGGGCTTGGTGCCGGCGGAGTACACGTCGACCGTGTCGCCGGCGACCTTGCGCATCAGGCCGGCGGCCATCTGGGACTTGCCGCCGTTCTTCACGCACACGAACAGCACCGACGGTTTCTGGCTCACTGCCCCTCCTCGATGGCGGCACCGTGGTGCGCGGCGAACCGCCCGCGCAATGCCAGCGATACGTACACCAGACCTACCAGGACCGGGACTTCGATCAGCGGGCCGACCACTCCGGCCAGCGCCTGCCCGGAGGTGACGCCGTAGGTGGCGATGGCGACCGCGATGGCCAACTCGAAGTTGTTGCCTGCGGCGGTGAAGGCGAGTGTCGTGGTGCGCTCGTAGCCCAATCCGATCACGGCACCGAGTAGGTAACCGCCACCCCACATGATGGCGAAGTACGCCAACAGCGGCAGGGCGATCCGAGCGACATCCCATGGGCGGGAGATGATTTGGTCGCCCTGCAGGGCGAAGAGCACCACGATCGTGAACAACAGCCCGATCAGTGCCCACGGCCCGATCCTCGGCAGCAGCGTGCCCTCGTACCATTCGCGACCCTTCGCCTTCTCGCCGAAGCGACGCGTCAGGAAGCCGGCGAGGAGGGGAATGCCGAGGAAGATGAGCACCGACTTGGCGATCTGCCAGATCGATGTGCTGATGGTGGTCTGTTCCAATCCCAGCCAGCCCGGCAGGACGGAGAGGTAGAACCAACCCAGAACGGCGAACATGATCACCTGGAACACCGAGTTGATGGCGACGAGCACGGCTGCGGCCTCGCGGTCACCGCATGCCAGGTCGTTCCAGATGATCACCATGGCGATGCAGCGCGCCAGCCCGACGATGATCAGGCCGGTGCGATACTCCGGCAGATCTGGCAGGAGCAGCCACGCCAGCGCGAACATCAGCGCGGGGCCCACGACCCAATTGAGCACGAGTGATGCGGCGAGAAGCCTGCGGTCACCGGTGACGGTGTCGAGTCGGTCGTACCGGACCTTGGCCAGTACCGGGTACATCATGACCAGCAGGCCGATGGCGATGGGTAGCGAGATGCCGTCCACCTGAACCGCGCTCAGCGCGTCGCCCATGCCCGGAATCAGCCTGCCCAGAAGGAGTCCGGCGACCATGGCGACGCCTATCCATACCGGCAACAATCGATCCAGGGCCGACAGCTTCCGCACCACTGCGGCGTGCTCGGTGGCGGTGCTCATCGTCCGGTTTCCTCGATGCACGTCGGCGACGGCGTCACGGTGCCGACCTCGATCTGAAGGATCGCTGAAAGCTGCTGCAGGGCAGCGGGAATGGCCCGGTAGTAGACCCAGGATCCACGCCGTTCGCTGTCGATCAGGCCAGCGGACCGGAGGCTCTTCAAGTGGTGCGAAATGGTGGGTTGGGACAGGTCGAAGGGGCCGGAGATGTCGCAGACGCAGGCTTCGCCGCCGGCATGGCTGGCGATCAGGCTCAGCAATCGCAGCCGGACGGGATCTCCCAACGCCTTGAACATCTGGGCCAGGGACACGCACTCGGTCTCGTCGAGGGCACCTCGGTTCACCGGCGTCACCACGAGCTGATTCGACATCCATCTATATTGACATACGTCGAATCAGTCGGCCGCATGGGCGGGTCGCTACCGCGCGAGCGATGCTCCGGCGCCGGCCTCGGTGCGCCAAATCGTCGGCGCGTGGTGACCGGCGCGATCGACCGCCTGTCGCACCGCGCCCTCCACGCCGTCGACACGATCGACGGGAACGAGCGCGATGACACACCCCCCGAAGCCGCCGCCCGTCATACGCGCTCCGAGCGCTCCGGCCCGAACCGCACTGTCGGCGATCAGGTCGAGATGGCCGGTGGTGATCTCGAAGTCGTCGCGCATGGACGCGTGCGATGCGGTGAAGATCCGGCCGACCTCGACGAAGTCCGAAACCCCAAGTGCCGAAACGACATCGGCGACCCTGCGGTTCTCCGTCAAGATGTGCCTGGCCCGCCGGGCATCTGTCTCGTCTCGAATGCCGTCCAGGACCGACTCCCCGCAGTCCTGCACCTGCCGAAGCGACGCGACTCCGAGGTCGGCGGCCGCCCGTTCACAGGAGGCGCGCCGAGCCGCATACTCGCCGCCGGCGTGATGGTGCGGCGCATTCGAATTGATCACGACCAGGGCAATACCGGACGCGCCGGGATCGAAGGGCACCGCGCGGACGTCGACGTCCTGAAAGTCGATCATCAGCGCCCGCCGGGGTTCGCCGTAGAGAGATGCCAACTGGTCCATCATTCCCGTGGGGGCGCCGACGTACTCGTTCTCGGCACGCTGCGCCAGCCGCGCGCGCTCGGTCCGGTCGATGTCCAGACCGGCCGAGGCGGTGAGCGCGCCGAGCACCGAACACTCGAGCGCTGCGGACGACGACAATCCCGAACCCATGTCGACGCCGCTGGAGATCGACATCTGGCCGCCACCGACCCGATGGCCGGCGCTGCGCAGCGCCCAGATCACCCCGGCGACGTATGCCGACCACCCGGTGACGTCACCGGGCGCGGTGTCCAGAGCGATCGCGACTTCACCACCCTCGTGATCGCTGCGGACGACGACCGCGCCGCCGCCATCGGGGCGGAACGTCACCTCTGTGCGTTCCGGCAGCGCGATGGGCAGCGCAAAGCCCTGGTTGTAGTCGGTGTGCTCGCCGATCAGGTTGATCCGCCCGGGTGCGGAGTAGCGGATGGCGTCCGTCATGCCCGTTCCCGCAACCGATCGGCAACGGACTCGGGGGTGACGTCGCTGATGAACGCGTCCATCGCAGACTCAGAGCCCGCGAGGAACTTCAGCTTCGTCGCGCTGCGCCGCACCGACATCAACTCGACGTGGAAGTAACCCTCCCGCTGCGCCTCGGAGTCCCGATACTGGTGAAGTGCCGAGATGTACGGCAGCGGTGTGGGATACAACCGATCGAAGCGCCGCAGCACCTCGCGGTAGATCGACGCGAAGGCGGACAGCTCGGTCTCGTCGAGATCGCCGAGGTTGCGCACGAATCGGTTCGGATAGATGTGGACCTCCACCGGCCATCGTGCCGCGAACGGCACGAACGCGGTGAACAGTTCGGACTTGGCGATGACGCGGACGCCACTGGCCACCTCGTGGGCGAGGATGTCGGCAAAGAGGTTGCTGCCGTACCGCTCTGAGTGCGCCCGCGCCTCGGCGAGCATGTGCGCGGTGCGCGGAGCCAGGTACGGATATCCGTAGATCTGCCCGTGCGGATGGGTGAGCGTCACCCCGATCTCCTCGCCGCGGTTCTCGAAGCAGAAGACCTGCTCGATGCCGGGTCTGCTCATGAGGTCGGCAGTGCGGTGGCGCCACGCGTCGACGACGAGGCGGGCGTGGGGGAGTTCGAGATCTGCGAACGAGGCGGTGTGGCTGCTCGAGAACGAGATGACCTCGCAGCGACCGTGTCCCGGTGCGCTGACGAAATCCGTGCCATTCACCGAGCCATTGGGGGAGGGGAGGGTGAAGGGCTCACCATCGGCACCCGAGAGGCTGGGAAAGCGGTTCTCGAAGACGACGACGTCGTAGTCGGGCGCGGGCACCTCGCTGCCGTCACCGGCAGGATTCGGGCACAGCGGGCACTGATCGGCACTGGGCTTGTAGGTGCGGTCCTGGCGCAGGGCCGCGATGTCCACCCACTCTCCGGTCTGGCGGTCGAACCGCACCTGCGAGCGTTCCCCTCCCCGGTCGGGCAGCGGTCGCCGATCGGGGACCGGAGCGACGTCGTGGCCGGGTAGCGAGAAGAAGAGGATGTCCCGACCGTCGGCGAGTCGCCACGGAAGGGGCTCCGTCACTTCGGCATTCACCGTTCGACCACCGGTGCGATCAGCAGGTCACCGACGTGCGTGCCGAGGAGCGAGCGATCCGCTTCTGTCAGGGCACCGTCGCAGACCATGGTGTGTACCTGGTCGAGGCGGGCGAACACGCAGGCGCCAACCTCGCCGTACTTGGTGTGGTCGGCCACCACCACCAACCGGTGTCCGATCCCGATCAACGTCCGATTCGTCTGGGCCTCGGCGATGTTCGGCGACGTCAGGCCTGAGTCGACGTCGAAACCGTGGACGCCGAGATAGGTGGCGTCCACCCGGAAGGACGCGATCGCGGCATCGGCAACGGGGCCGACCAGGGCATTCGACGGAGTGCGGACGCCGCCGCTGAGATAGACCAGCGGAGCATCCGAGGCGTCGGACGTGGGCTCGGTCAGTTCCTGAAAGACGTTGATGGAGTTGGTGACGACGGTGATCGACGAGCGCGACCGCAGATGTCGGGCCAATTCGGTGGTCGTGGTGCCCGCGCCGATCGCGATGGTCATGCCGTCCTCGACGGTCGCCGCCGCGGCGGCGGCGATGGCGGCCTTCTCCGCCCGCTGCTGGCCCGCCTTCTCGGCCGATCGCGGCTCCTCGCCGCGATTGTGCCGCGCCACGGCGCCGCCGTGCACCTTGCGGAGGAGGTCCTGCGCGTCGAGGGCGTCGAGGTCGCGGCGCACCGTCATCTCCGACACCGCCAATTCGGCGGCGAGGTCGGCGACGCGAACGGCGCCTCCGGGGCGAAGTGCCCGCAGGATGGCGTCGCGGCGTTCAGCGGCAAGCATCGTCGTCGACACTCCCTTCGGTGGACCGTGGCTGAGCCCGAATCGCACATTAACAAACATCTCGAGCGTGAACGACGAAATCCGGCCTAAATCGTGTTCCATATTGCGCGTTTCTGTTAGAACATGTTAGGACAGTGGTCCGGATCACTCAACGAAGGAGTTGATGGCCACCATGACCACGCTCATGGCAGACGATGTACTGAGACTCAACGTCGGTGCGGTCGACTACGCACTGATCGCCGTGTACTTCGTCTTCGTGCTCGGTATCGGCTACCTGGCCCGCAGTCAGATCTCGACGAGCCTCGACTTCTTCCTGTCGGGCCGACGCCTACCCGCATGGGTCACCGGAATCGCCTTCGTATCGGCGAATCTCGGTGCCGTGGAGATCATGGGCATGGCCGCCAACGGTGCCCAGATCGGGCTGGCGACCATGCACTACTACTGGATCGGCGCCGTCCCGGCGATGGTCTTCCTCGGCATCGTGATGATGCCGTTCTACTACGGCTCCAAGGTGCGCAGCGTCCCGGAGTTCATGCGTCGCCGGTTCGGCACCGGTGCACATCTGGTGAACGCCATCAGCTTCGCGGTCGCGCAGGTGCTCATCGCGGGGGTCAACCTGTTCCTCCTGGCCACGGTGATCAACGTGCTGCTCGGTTGGGCCACGTGGGTGTCGCTGCTCGTCGCGGCGGCGATCGTGCTGACCTACACCGCGCTGGGCGGCCTGTCGGCCGCCATCTACAACGAAGTCCTGCAGTTCTTCGTCATCCTCGCGGCACTCGTGCCCCTGACCGTCTTCGGTCTCGTCAAGGTCGGCGGCTGGAATGGACTGAAGGACAAGGTCGTCGACACCATCGGCGCTGGCGACAAGGTGACCGCCACGGTGCACGAGCAGTTGACGACGTGGCCCGGCCAGGCGCTCAGCGGCTTCGACAGCCCGTTCTGGTCGGTCGTCGGCATCGTGTTCGGGCTGGGATTCGTGCTCTCGTTCGGCTATTGGACGACCAACTTCGTCGAGGTGCAGCGCGCCATGGCGTCCAACTCGATGTCGGCGGCGCGGCGGGCACCCATCATCGCGTCGTTCCCGAAGCTTCTGATCCCGTTCGTGGTGGTCGTGCCTGGCATGATCGCCGCGGCCGCCATCGGCGACATGATCACACTGAAGTCCACCGGCGCAGGCGATGTCACCTACAACGACGCCATGCTGCTGATGATCCGCGACATCCTGCCCAACGGCTTGCTCGGCGTGGCCATCGCAGGCTTGATCGCGTCGTTCATGGCGGGCATGGCGGCGAACATCTCCGCGTTCAACAGCGTGTTCAGCTACGACATCTGGCAGCAGTACGTGGTCAAGGAACGCTCCGACGACTACTACATCGCGGTCGGCAGGTACGCCACCGTCGCGGCGACGCTCCTGGCGATCTTCACCGCCCTCATCGCGTCGGGCTACTCCAACATCATGGACTACCTGCAGACGCTGTTCGGCTTCTTCAATGCGCCGCTGTTCGCGACGTTCATCCTCGGCATGTTCTGGAAGCGAATGACTCCCACCGCCGGCTGGGTCGGCCTGGTCGCCGGAACGCTCTCGGCGATCTTCGTGTTCATCCTGTCCAAGGTCGGCATCATCGACCTACCCGGCCAGGGTGTGCCGTTCGTCGCCGCCGCGGCCGCCTTCCTGGTGGACATCCTCGTGAGCGTGGTCGTCAGCATGGTGACCACGCCGAAGCCGAAGGAGGAGCTCGTCGGCTTCGTCTACTCGGAAACCGACGTGAACATCTTCTCCGATCCCGACGAGACGGGCCGGCCATGGTTCCAGCGGGCGGTTCCCCTCGGTGCGGTGATACTCGTGCTCGCCATCGCCTTCAACGTCGTCTTCCACTAGAGCCAACAGCATCGGAGTCCGAGAATGACCGTCCCCCATACCAACAAGGTCCTGGCGCACCTGTTCGACATCCGCAACATCATCGGCGCGCTCCTCGCGATCTACGGTGTCGTGCTCGTGATCGCCGGGATCGTGCCCGCCGTGCTGCGCGACCATTCGGATCCGGCGGCGGCAGCCAACCGTTCGGATCTCTACATCGGTACCGACGCCAACTGGTGGGTGGGGCTGATCCTGCTGGGTGTCGCGGCGGGGTTCTTCGTCTGGGCTCTGATCCGTCCCCTGCGGGCGGACGAGGTCAGCGACCCGCGGTGAACCGCCTGAGGAACTGACGGGTTCGTTCCTCTCGTGGATCGGCCAGAACCTGCTCGGCCGAACCGGATTCGACGATGAGGCCGCCGTCGAGGAAGCACACCCGGTCGGCGACCTCGCGGGCGAATGCCATCTCGTGGGTCGCCATGACGATGGTCCGCCCGGAGGTCGCCAACTCACCGACGAGGGCCAGCACCTCGCCGACCAGTTCGGGGTCCAGGGCGCTGGTGATCTCGTCGAGCAGCAGTAGTCGGGGGTCGTAGGCCAACGCTCGCGCGATGGCCACTCGCTGTTGCTGGCCGCCGGACAGCTTGTCGGGGTAGGCATCTGCGTGACTGGCCAGGCCGACCCGGGTCAGCAGTTCGCGCCCGCGGTCCGCTGCCTCGCGGCGTGTCGACCCGTGCACCACCCGCGGAGCCAGCGCCACGTTCGCCAGGGCAGTCATGTGCGGAAACAAGTTGAACGACTGGAACACCATGCCCATGGCCTGGCGGGCTTCGTCGGCGTCGATGCGCGGATCACTGATGTCGCGGCCGTCCAGCAGGATCTGCCCGTCGTCGATGTCCTCGAGCAGATCGATGCACCGCAGCAGGGTCGACTTGCCCGACCCGGACGCCCCGATCAGGACGACGACCTGATGCTCGGCGACGTCGAGATCGATGCCCCTCAACACATGTCGATCGTGGTAGGACTTCGTCAATCCGCGCACCGACAACACCGGGCCCGCCGGGCCGTTCACAGCGCGCCCTGTCGGACCGACGCACGCTTGGCCGCCCAGTCGGCCAGCCGTGCCGACGGCACCGCCAGCGCCACGAACAACAGGCCCGCGACGACATACGGCGTGAAGTTGTAACTCGTGGCGACCTGGATCTGAGCGGCCCGCACCGCGTCGACGGCGCCGAGTACGGAGATCAGTCCGCAGTCCTTCTGTAGCGCCACGAAGTCGTTGAGCAGCGCCGGTGTCACACGGCGCGTCGCCTGGGGCAGCACTACCAGGCGCATGGTCCGACGGTGGTTGAGCCCAAGGGATTTGGCGGCGGCCAACTGCGAGGGATGGACCGATTCGATGCCCGCACGGAACACCTCGGCCACGTAGGCGGAGTACACCAGCACCAAGGCCAGCCCGCCCAGCACCACCGGATTCGTCGGAAGGCCGGACAGCCGCAACCCCGGCAGTCCGAAGCCGACGAGGTAGAGGCAGATCAGCAGCGGCAATCCGCGGAACAGGTCGACGTATCCGGTTGCCAACGCCCGCAATGGAAACCACACGGGGCCGCGCAACGTCCGCATGGCCGCCAACCCGAGTCCGATGATCAGGATCAACACCTGGCAGATCACCAGCACCCGAACGTTGAGCCACAGTCCCTCGAGGAGGGCGGGAAGGCTGTCCCACCCGACCCGAAGGTTGAAGAACGAATCTCGCACGCGCGGCCAACCCGGTGACGACGTCACCGCGAACAGCAGCACCGCCGCGAACACCACGGTCGACACCAGGGCGACGAGGGTGGACCGCCGGGCGCGGGACTGCCGGTAGGCCACCCGGTCAAGGGCGGCCGTGGTCACGACAGGACCGGTGCGTTGCCAGCGCCGGTGAGCCACACCTTTTGCAGCTTGAACAGCTCGCCGTCATTGCCGAGGTCGTCGACGGCCTTGGACACGCATGCCGTCAGTGGACTGCCCTTGTCGAGCACGATGCCGAACTGCTCGGCCTTCTCGGTGCCTGCGGGCAACTGACCGACGATGACACCGTCCGTCAGTTCGCTCTGCACCTGGAAAGCCGTTGGTAGATCCAGCACCAGCGCGTCGATCTGGCCGCTCGACAGCGCAGCCTTGGCGTCGTCGTTGTTGTTGAACACCGCGACCCCCGGGTCGATCGCCTGGGCGGCGGTGTAGCTGGTGGTGCCGACCTGCGCGCCGAGCTTGAGCCCCTTCAGCCCGTCGAGCGTCTTGACTGCCGCGGCCGGCGAGGACTTCACCGCGACGACGGCCTGGGTGACGTTGAAGTACGGCGACGAGAAGTCGACGGCCTGCTTGCGTTCGTCGGTGATGGAGAACTCATTGAGGTTGGCGTCGAACGTCTTTGGGCCCGGCGCGATGGCCGAGTTGAACGGCACCCGCACCCACTTCACGTCCTGGGCGGCATACCCGAGCTTGCCGGCGACGGCGTAGGCGACCGCCGATTCGAAACCCTTGCCGTTGGCGGGATCGTCGTCGACGAACCACGGCGGGTAGGCCGGTTGATCGGTGCCGAAGGTGATGGACCCCTTCGTCAGGGTGGCCAGCGAGTCCTTGGTGCACTCGCTCGCCGAGGCCGACGCCGACGACGTGCTGGTCGCCGTGTCGTCGGCGGGGGCACAGGCCGTGGCGGCCGCCACGCCGATGAGCGCCAGCATGGACACCAGACTCGAGACATTGCGCATGGTCGGCATCATCGCGCACCCGCTCACTGTGCGCCATCGTTCCGATCATCCCGACTGCTCGAACCGAGCACGTGGCGCGCCATTGTTTGGGATCGGTAGCCGTGGAGGCGCCGTGTACTTGCCTCGACGACGCCGCCACCGAGGCGGCGGCCCACGAAAGGCATGACCCATGAACATCGTCCCCACCGCCATCGAACAGCAGGTCAACCGCATCGACCGCCAGCGCAGCCGGATCATCGGCATCAGCAGTGCCATCGTCGCGGCGTGGTGCGCGTACCGCCTGATCTGGCTGGTGTACCTGTCGCTCACCTTCGGCGGGTTCGTCGGCTCGCTGGTCTTCTCGTTCGTGCTCTGGGGCGTGATCGGTGTCGTTGCCGCAGTGGCGGCCGTCGCCTTCCTCGTGCGGGCCAAGAAACCCTGAACGCGACGCACGGCTGCCTCGGGGGGTAGCCGTGCGCGCCAACCGTTTCGGATCGGCGGACCTACCGAACCCTGACGACGACCTTGCCCTTGGCGGTGCGGTCCTCCAGGGATGCGATGGCGTCGGCGGCCCGCTCGAGCGGATAGACGACGGGCTCGGGCGCGGTGACCGCCCCCGAGGCGAGCAGCGGCTCGAGTTCGGCCCACTGCTCCGCGAGATATCCGGGGTGGGTGGCCGCCCAGGCGCCCCAGCCCACCCCGACGGCGTCGACGTTGTTGAGCAGCAGCCGGTTCACCTTGACGGTCGGAATGTCGCCGCCGGTGAAGCCGATGACGAGAAGGCGCCCGCCGGGAGCCAGAGACCGCAGGGAATCGGTGAACCGATCACCGCCGACGGGGTCCACCACGACGTCGACGCCGCGGCCGCCGGTGAGTTCCTTGACGGCGTCCTTGAATCCCTCGGCCAGCACCACGTCGGTGGCGCCCGCCGCACGGGCGACGTCGGCCTTGTCCTCGGTGCTGACGACGGCGATCGTGCGCGCCGCACCCCACGCCGAGGCCAGGCGGAGAGTAGAGGTGCCGATGCCGCCTGCGGCGCCGTGCACCAGCACCGACTCACCTGCCGCGAGCCGACCCCGGGTGCGCAGCGCGCAGTGCACCGTGAGGTCGTTGAACAGCAGCCCGGCGCCCGCTTCGAACGTGACCGTGTCCGGTAGCTTGAACACCCGATCTGCCGGTAGTGCAACGACTTCCGCCATCGCACCGGAAAGCATCGTCAGCGCCGCCACCCGGTCACCCGCCGCCACGTGAGCGCCGTGCGGAGCACTGCGCACGACCCCGGCGATCTCGGCCCCCGGGACGTAGGGGAGCTCCGGCTCGTGCTGGTAGAGCCCACGCGTCTGAAGGGCGTCGGGGAAGGCTACGCCGGCCGCGTGGACGTCGATGAGGACGTCGTCTCCGGGCTGGGGCTCGTCGATCTCGACGAGTTCGGCAGCGGTCGGACCGTCGAGCCTGGGTATCTGAATGGCGCGCATCGGAACCATTTAACATCCCCACGTGATGGACGCACGTGCCGCGGTCTTGCTGTCCGAGGGGGCAGCTCCCCAGCTGGTCGACGTCGA
>NZ_JAEMTA010000068.1:26616-28405 GCF_016462545.1 Mycolicibacterium sp.
GTCGACGTCGAGGTCCGGGCTCCGGTCGGCGACGAGGTGCTGGTCCGCATCGATGCAGTCGGAATCTGCCACACCGACGTCAGCGTCGCCGGGCGCTGGCCCGCCCGCAAACTCCCCATGGTCTTCGGCCACGAGGGCGTGGGCACCGTTCTCGAGACGGGGCCGCAGGCCGGCGTCGAGATGGGTCGGCAGGTCGTGCTGACCTTCGCCAGTTGTGGACGGTGCCCCACCTGCGCGACGGGCAGGCCCGCCTACTGCGAGCGCTCGACGGACCTGAACCTGCGCGGCGACCGCGCCGACGACGCGAGCGCACTGCGCCTCGGCGGCATCCCGCTGCGCGGCGGCTTCTTCGGGCAGTCCAGCTTCGCCACCCACGTTCTGGCCCGGCCGGCCAACGCCATCCCACTGCTCGATCCCCTCGACCCGGTGCTGGCGGCCCCGCTGGGCTGCAGCGTGCAGACCGGCGTCGGCACGGTGCTCGGTGCCGCGTCCGCAGGCGGCGACGACGCGCTGGTGGTCTTCGGCGCGGGCGCGGTAGGGCTCTCGGCGGTCATGGGCGCGAGGATCGCAGGCTGCCGAGCGGTCGTAGCCGTCGATCCGCTGACCGAACGTCGGTCCTTGGCAAAGGAATTGGGAGCGACGGCCACCCTCGATCCGAACGCCGACGACGTCGCGGCGCAGCTGCCGGACCTCACCGGCGGCGGGCCGACGATCGCGGTGGACACGACCGCGCTGCCCGCGGTCATCGCGACGGCGCTGGCTACGCTGCGGGCCTGCGGCACAGTGGCGCTCGTCGGTTTGGGTGCACTCAACGCCAACCTGCCGGTGGGGTTGATCCTGGCCAAGGGTCTGCGCGTGCGCGGCGTGGTGGAGGGCGACAGCGACCCCCAGGTCGTCATCCCGCGGCTCGCCGAGCTGTTCCGTCGCGGTGAGCTGCCACTGGACAAGCTGGTGACCCGGTTCGAGTTCGATCGGTTCGGCGAGGCCTGGGCCGCGGCGACGGCGGGAACGGCCGTCAAACCCGTGGTGGCAATGCCGCGCTGAGCGCGCTGATGGCTACAATTCGTCAGCCGCTGGCAAAGGTGCCGCGGCGGATCGGAGCGCACACATGGTGATGACCTCGAGGCGGCTGGCGGTGCTGGACGCAATGCCCGCGGGCCGACCTGTCGACGTCCGCTCGGTCGACGGCACGACGATCCACGCTGAGGTCTTCGGTCCCGAGGATGGCTACCCCATCGTGTTGGCCCACGGGATCACCTGCGCGATCCGGGTGTGGGCCCATCAGATCGCGGACCTGGCCGGGGACTATCGCGTCATCGCCTACGACCATCGGGGCCACGGCCGCAGCGGAGTGCCTCCGCGTCGCGGGAATTACAGCCTGGACTTCCTGGCCGCCGACCTCGACGCCGTGCTGGGCGCCACGCTGGCGTCGAACGAGCGTGCCGTGATCGCCGGTCACTCGATGGGTGGCATCGCGATCTCGGCGTGGTCGCAGCGCTATCCGCACGGAGTCCGTCAGAGTGCCGACGCCGTCGCACTGATCAACACCACCACCGGGGACCTGCTGCACAACGTCAATCTCGTTCCGGTGCCGCGGCAGCTGGCGGGCGGGCGGGTACGTGCGGTGGGGTCACTGCTCAAGCAGCTGGGCCACGCGCCGCTGGTGCCCGGTTCGGTGCAACAGAGTCGCCGCCTGGTGGCGGCACTGGCGGTGGGTCGCGATGCCGATCCTGCCGTCGCCGACTTCGTCTTCGATCTGTTCGCGTCGACGCCTCCGGCAGGGCGGGGT
>NZ_JAEMTA010000020.1 GCF_016462545.1 Mycolicibacterium sp.
AAACAACAAACAAAAACCACCAAACACACTATTGAGTTCTCAAACAACACACCCGTTCCGACCGCGCAACAACCGAGCGGCGATAGCCGCTAGCCGTTGTGCGGGCAGTTGAGGACTCCCACCGAAGTGGGCTTCCCTCTGGGATGCCGTCGCGCTCAGCGGCTGGACCGCGTCGCGACGACTTGGACTAAGTTACGTGCCGGATAACGGAGAGTCAAATTGCCTGGTAGACGGCGTGGACGGCGGATGTTCACGCCCTAGAGCATCCGCTCGACGCCCGCGACATTGCGCTTGCCGCGCCGTAGCACCAGCCACTTGCCGTGCAGGAAGTGTTCCGGCCCAGGAATCCAGGCGTCATCGTCGACCCTTGCGTTGTTCACGTACACGCCGCCCTCTGACACGGTCCGTCGCGCCTCGCCCTTGCTCTTGGACAGACCGGTCGCCACCAGCAGGTCGCCGATGCCGTCTGGCTCGCCCGCCTTCAACTCCGCGACCGCCGTCTCGCGCAGCGCGGCGGCCAACGTCGGTTCGTCCAGCGCCGCCAGTTCGCCCCGGCCAAATAGCGCCTGGCTGGCGAGTTCGACCGATTCGGTTGCCCCTGATCCGTGGACCAACGTGGTGAACTCCTGCGCGAGGCGCCGTTGAGCTGCACGTTCGTGGGGTCGCTCCGCCGTCGCGGTTTCGAGTTCGGCGAGTTCGTCCGCGGTCAGGAAGGTGAACCAGCGCAGGTAGCGGATCACGTCCGCATCGGCGGTGTTCACGAAGTACTGGTACCAGGCGTAGGGACTGGTCATCTGCGGGTCGAGCCAGAGGCTTCCGCCACCGGTCGACTTCCCGAACTTCGTCCCGTCCGCGGCGGTGACCAGCGGAACCGTGAGCGCGTGCACCGTCGCGCCCAGCTTCTGCCGGACCAGGCGAACGCCGGCAATGATGTTGCCCCACTGATCGGAACCGCCGATCTGCAGGGAGCAGCCGTGACGTCGGTGCAGTTCCACGTAGTCGTTGGCCTGAAGGAGCATGTAGCTGAACTCCGTGTAGGAGATGCCATCGCCGTCGAGTCGCCGTCGGATGGTGTCGCGATCGAGCATCACGTTCACCGAGAAGTGCTTGCCGACGTCGCGGAGGAACTCGATCGCCGACAGCTTCGACGTCCAGGTCAGATTGTTCTCCACGATCGCGCCAGTGGAAGAGGAATCGAAGTCGACGAAGCGCTCGAGCTGTCCGCGGATCCGGTCTGCCCACTCCGCGACGGTGTCGTCGGCGTTGAGGCTGCGTTCGCCCGTATCACGCGGATCGCCGATCATGCCGGTCGCGCCGCCCGCCAGGACGATGGGCCGATGGCCCGCGCGTTGGAACCGCCGCAACGCCAACAGCGGCACGAGGTTTCCTGCGTGCAGGCTCGGCGCCGTCGGGTCGAAGCCGGCGTACACGGTGAGCGGGCCCGTGGCGACCGAGGCGGCCAGCGCCTCACGGTCGGTGGACTGCGCAATCAAGCCGCGCCAATCCAGTTCGTCGAGGATGCCGGCGTCCTGAGAAGTCACGGGCCAATCCTCCCGCATCAGTCGCTGTCTCCCGGCGCGGGTGCCCGCGGGCTCCGGCGGTACGCCGACACCTCGGGACACTGCGCCAACCAAAACCGCCATGGCCTGTCCGCGGCCTTGCTGACGCCGACCCGTGGACCGCTGACCAGTGACCGGGTGGCCGACAGTTCGAGCGCGACGGGTCCACGACCCTCGAAGAGGTCAATGCCGTTGTCGTCCATGGTGATTCCCAGCGCTGAACAGAGATTCCCAGGGCCGCGAGCTAGGGCCGCTGTTGCTACCGGGCCGCGACGGGCGTGGGCCGCATCGAAACCGTCAGTGACTACGGCAGCCCGGAGCAGGACGGCGGCGGCCACGCCCTCGTCACCGCACACGACGTTCGCACACACGTGGATGCCGTGGCTGCGGTAGGCGTACATGCGTCCGGGCGCTCCGAACATGATGGCGTTACGTCCGCCCCGACCGCGGTAGGAATGCGACGCCGCGTCCGGCCACGGTCCGTCGGCCGGCCCGCCGTATGCCTCGACCTCGACCACCACCGCGGAGGCCTTACGGCCGGTCAACACGGCTCCGACCAGCAGTCGGGCAGCCGACACCGGGTCGGTGGCCAACGATTGCGCACTCACCCCGGCGATTCTGCCCGGCGCCCTTGACGCCGCTGCCCCGGGGGAGGATATTCACCACATGATGACTTCATCGCATGATGAATTAATTCGGCGTCGCGCACTACCCGCCGTAGCCGTCGACCATCTGACCGTGATCCGCGGCAATCGGAACGCCCTCGACGACGTCACGGTGCGCATCGCGCCCGGCACCATCACCGGCGTCCTCGGACCGTCCGGTTGCGGCAAGACCACGCTGATCCGCAGCATCGTCGGCACTCAGATCGTCGCCAGTGGCACGGTCACCGTGCTCGGGCGACCCGCAGGATCGGCTGACTTACGACACCGAGTCGGTTACGTCACTCAGGACGCCACCATCTACGAGGATCTTCGCGTCGTCGACAACGTGCGCTACTTCGCGTCGCTGTACGGCTCCGACGCGAAGGCGGCCGACGAAGCGATCAGCAACGTCGGACTGGACGATCACCGCACGGCGCTCTGCGGCGACCTCTCCGGCGGTCAACGAACCCGAGCGTCTCTGGCCTGCGCCCTGGTGGCCCACCCCGAACTGCTGGTGCTCGACGAACCCACGGTCGGCCTTGATCCCGTGCTCAGGGTCGATCTGTGGCAGCAGTTCCACGACCTCGCCCGCCGCGGCACGACGCTCCTGGTGTCCAGCCACGTCATGGACGAAGCCGACCACTGCGGAGACCTCTTGCTCCTGCGAGAGGGCCGCCTGCTCGCCCACACCACGCCGACGAAACTACGAGAGGACACGGGATGTCAGTCACTGGAGGAAGCGTTTCTGTCCGTCATTCGGCACAGCATCGCACCCGTGCTCGGCTGAGCCCGCAGGTCTACCTGGCCACCACCGGGCGAATCCTGCGGCAGCTGGCCGGCGATCATCGCAGCGTTGCGATGATCCTCGTCGTGCCCGCCCTGATCATCACGTTGATGTACTTCATGTTCCAGGACGTGCCGCACCGGCCGGGCTCGCCGTCCCCGTTCGACAACGCATGCCTGATCATGCTTGGCGTGTTTCCCTTGATAGTCATGTTCTTGATCACGTCGATAACCATGCAGCGCGAACGGGTTTCGGGAACGTTGGAGCGAATCCTCACCACTCCCCTGCGCCGGGTCGACCTGTTGGCCGCCTACGGCACCGCGTTCTCCATCGCCGCGGCAGCGCAAGCAACCCTGGCGTGCCTGATCTCGTTCTGGCTGCTCGGTCTCGACACCGCAGGCAGCCCCGGATTGGTGTTCGTGATCGCCATCATCAACGCCGTGCTCGGCGTCGGACTGGGTCTGCTGTGTAGTGCGTTCGCACGCACGGAGTTTCAGGCCGTCCAGTTCATGCCCGTCGTGATTGCGCCCCAGCTTCTGCTGTGCGGAATCGTCGTGCCGCGCGACGCCCTACCCGATTGGCTGCAGTGGATCAGCAACGCCATGCCCGCCAGCTACGCGCTCGAGGCGCTCAAGGAGGTAGCCGCACATCCGAATCTCACCGCGACGGCGGCGCGCGACATCGCCATCGTCGTGGCGTTCGCCGTGGTGGCGATGGGACTGGCGGCGGCCACCCTACGACGCAGGACGCCGTGAGCAGTCCGCGCCGTAAGCGTGCCGGACGGCCGCCCGGCACTTCCGACACCCGCGAACGCATCCTGACGAATGCCCGAGAAATGTTCGCTCGCAACGGGATCGGCAAAACGTCCATCCGCGCGATCGCTGCCGCCGCCGACGTCGACTCGGCGTTGGTCCACCACTACTTCGGTACCAAGGAACAATTGTTCGCGGCCGCCGTCCACATACCCATCGATCCGATGCAGATCATCGGTCCGATGCGGGAGGCGCCTCTCGAAGATCTCGGGCTCACCCTGCCCACGATCCTGCTTCCGCTGTGGGACTCCGAGATCGGCTCCGGATTCATCGCGACCATTCGTTCCCTGCTCGCCGGGGACGATGTCAGCCTGATCCGGTCGTTCCTGCAGGACGTGATCACCGTCGAGATCGGCACCCGCGTCGACGAGCCACCCGGCTCGGGCCCGATCCGGGTGCAATTCGTGGCGTCGCAACTGCTTGGCGTCGTGATGGCGCGTTACATCCTCGAACTCGAACCCTTCACGTCGCTCTCGGTACAGCAGATCGCGGAGACGATCGCACCGAATCTGCAGCGGTACCTGACTGGCGAGCTGCCCGATTTCGACTAGGGTTCGCCGCGTTCCACCAACGAAGCGTGTTCGGCGTCGTCGGAGACGGTGACCGCTTCGGAGATCAGCAGTACCGGCACACCGGCCTCGATCCGGTAGGCGCGGCGCAGTCGCGGGTTGTAGAGCATTTCGTCGCCGACCAAGAGCAGCGGACCGCGATCCTCCGGGCACACCAGGAGGCTACGAAGGCGTTGATCGAGCATCGACTCAGCCGAGTGGGATGTTGATGCCGCCACCGTTATTGGGATCGATGGCACCGTTCCCACCCCCGCCGATGCCGATGGTCGGCGGATTCAGCACGGGACCTCCGCCACCGCCGCGGGAGGCCTGCCTCGTCTGAAACGCCAACGTCGACTCGAGGGCCGCTACCAACGGTGCCTGGTTCGGCCGCTTGTCCAGCGCAGCGACGATGGCATCCCTATTCGCGGTCGACGGGTAGAAGCCCCTCTGGCGAAGCTTCATGATCTTGTGGATCAACGTGGAGATCTGACCGCCACCGGCGCCGGTGTCGTAGTTGGCGGCGACGACGGCGAGCGCCTGATCGGCGGTCATCTCGGGGGCGGCCGTCGCATCATCGGGTGCGGCTGCCTCCGTGGTGGGGTCGGCCCACGCCAGAGCGGAACCCGGACCGGCCACCAGTCCAGCTGCGAGTGCGCCGCTGAGCACGGCTCCGGCGACGGCGTGACGCCAGCCGTTCCTGCTGGTGCGAACCACCATCAATCCTCCATCGTCGAGCGTGTCTGAGTGTCCGGCCCGACCCGGGTGGCTACGTACAGCCAGGCGGAGCCTAACAAAGCGCGAACGCCACGGCAGCGTGTCACTCGCTTCACTCGAGTCACTCCGTGGGCGCCGTCTCGGCGACTTCCGCGCGGACGGCGGCCGTGAGTCGCTTGAAGGTGCCCGAGTCGTCGTCGAGATACCAGGCGTGCCGCGACGGTTTCGGGATGCCTGCCGCGCGCAGCGGGCCGAGTAGCGGACGGTACGTCGCACTCAGTTTCATCTCCGGCACCACGTGGACGATGTCGGGCGCTGCGCCAACGGGGAGCTGGGCCAATGCTTCGTTCAGATCGGCCGTCGTCGCGCTGCCGCCGGGGCTCAGCGTCAGCGCGGACACTGCGAGCTCTCGCTCACCGACCGCCACCCGATACGTCACCGCGAAGTCGACCGCGACGATGCGTCCGACCGTGTCGTTGACCGCGGCGCTGAAGACCGGCCCGCGCGCGGTGCGGATGACCGAACCCCGGTTGTCGACCAGCCAGTAGTCTCCGTCGTCGTCGCGCCGGAAGAGGTACTCCGTCGACACCCACAGGTCGGCGGGCGCGAACACGCCGCGCTTGATCGATGCGGTCGGATCGACGGGACCGCGCGGGTGCGCCAGCAGGACGCCGACCTCGCCCGCACCGGCCCGCGCGACGAAGCCACGCTCGTCTTCGAGGATGAGATCGTCCTCGGGGTCGTATGCGGCGAGCGCAATCTGCGCACTACCCGGCAATGGCCTGCCCTCGCTGCCGATCTTGGCACCGGAGACGTTGGCCAGCACGGCCTGACCGTCGGTGGTGGCGAAGAACTCGACGATGTGTGCGGGTGCGAACTCCTCCTCGACCCGCTTCCACAGACCGGTCGGCATGCCCGACCCGATGAACAGCCGCACCGGATGACTGCCCTGCAGCACGAACGCCGGATCGTCGATGACCTCACGGAGCATCGCCCATGTGTAGGACACGACCGTGACGCCGTACTGGCGCAACTCGTGGACGAACCGATCCGGTCTCAGGCCACGGGAGAGCGCGATCCGGGTGCCACCGACGACGGCGCCACCCAGGCTGACGAGCAGGCCGGACTGATGATGCAACGGCGTGAGGCAGTACACGGTGTCGCCGGAACCGAGGTTGGCCGCGGAGGCGGTGCCGAAGGCGGACAGCGCCCACCGGAAGTTCGTGATCTGCCGGGGAACGAGCTCGCCCCCCACGGTCGCGAAGGCGACGTACGCCAGGTCCTTGGCAAATCCCGGGTCGGGGCGGTACCAGCCGGGCAGTGCCACGACGTCGGGATCGATCTTCTCCATGTCGACCACGTCGTCGTCGGCACCGAGATCCAGATCGCGGGCTTCACCGCCGCCCAGCACCAGCACCCGCAGCGGGAGCTTCTTCGCCGCCTCGAGGTGGATCGGATCGGCGATCACGTCGGACACCGCGCCGAGCCGGGCCGCATCGGTCAAATCGGCGTCGGGCGGCATCAACACGGCGACCGCGCCGAGCCGCGACAGCGCGGCGATCGCGACGAGCGCGCTCGGCCTGGTCTCCATCAGCACGCCGACGTGCGCGCCCTGCCGCACGCCGACGTCGATCAGACCCCGGACCACGTTGTTGATGCGGCGGTCCACCGCCTCGTAGGTGTGCACGCGTCCGTCGAACAGCAGGAACTCGCCGTCCGGCGTCGCACGCGCCTGCTCGGTCATGATCCGCCCGAGCGAGATGCGGGTGTGGTCGTTGATCTGCCCCAGCCGCGCCAGACGTGGGAGCGTGCGCGCCGTCTCGACGACCAGTGCGCGCGCCGACTTGTTGGCGGCGACGAAGGCGTCCGCCGCCGAACGGGCCACGCTGAACGTCATCTCCGCGGCTGCGCCCGCGCCGTGCACGATGCGGGTGGCCAGCGCCACGCCGGAGTCGCTGCTCTCCTCGGGTTGCAGCGCCATCGACACGACGGAGGCGGGCTTCTCACCGTCACCGGAGAGCCACTTCACCCAGCCTGCGACCGTCGGCCACGTCTGGGTGGCCGCCTTCGATCCCACGACGAGCCCGAAATGCCCTGAGCGGATCAAGTATTCGTAGACGTCGGCTCGCGGCGACGCACGCTTGATGCCACGCACCGATGCGGGTTGCCCGATGTCGTCGACCTCACCGACGACGGCGAGCACCGGGCATTCGATGTCGGCGAGCGTGACGAGGTCGCCGCGGATCGCGAAGCCGCCACTCATCATTCGGTTGTGGGCGATGAACTGTTTGAGGAGCTCGGCAATCGCAGGGCCCGACCAGGCGATGTAGCCGTCGGAGGCGAGGAACCTGCGTTGCTGCTCCCGGGGCAGCAGGGCCTCGCGGTCGTGCAGTTGACGCACGAATTCCATTCGCGACTGAGCGGTCTTGATGGGGTCGAGCAACTGGAAGCCAGTGCGGGCCATCCAGCCGGGAATGTCGAGGCGGCTGAAGACGTGATCGGCCATGAAGTCCGCCGCGCCGACGGCCAGTCCCGCGGGCAGGTTCAGAGGCAGGGCGGCCAGGGTGTCGACGGGTGACCCGAAGGCCACGATGCTCGCGAGATCCTTGGACCGCCGATAGGCAGCGGTCTGATAGCAGAACATGCCGCCTTGCGAATAGCCGGCGAGGTGGACATCGCGGTCGGTGATCTTCTTCACGGTGTCGATCGCCTCGCTGAGCGCGACGACGTGATCGGAGAGGTTGCGCTGCATGCCACCCTCGACCTGGTCGGGTGATCCGAAGTCGATGACCCAGGGGTCGATTCCCGACTCGTGCAGGATGCCGACCGCGCCCTCGTCACGGGTGACGTCCCACATGTCGGCGGACATCATCATCGGATGCACCATCAGGACGGGCGGGCCTGAAGGTTTGGCTCCGGGCCTGGTGTCGGGCGGAAAGTACCGGCGCAGCCGATACATGGGCACGCTCTCGACGATCTGGAAGGGCGATGGCACCGCACCGGTCTCGAGACCGCCGTAGCGCAGCACTTCCAAACCGTTCTGTGCAGTCGCCACCAACCGGCCCACGGGCCCGGTGATTGCCGAAAGGTCCACCACGGTCATCCCCTTTCGTGCGACGCGCGAATCCCCCGATCCGACGTCATCATGGCACAGCGCGCTGAGGGTCCACGGCCGTCGCACCCTATGATCGGCGGCTGATGGCGAACCTGATCAACCTCGAACGCGTGACCGTCGGCTACGGCACACGCACCCTGCTCGACGGCGTCAGCCTTGGCGTGGAGGAAGGCGAGGCGATCGGCGTCGTCGGCCGCAATGGCGACGGGAAGACGACGTTGCTGCAGATCCTGACCGCCACCCGGCCCCCCGATTCCGGTCGGGTCACCCACACGTCCGGCCTGTCCGTCGGTTACCTGCACCAATCCGACGACTTCGCCGCCGACGCAACCGTCCGGGACGTGATCGTGGGTGGCCGCGCCGACCACATCTGGGCCGCCGAGGCGGAGACCAGGTCGGTGGTCGAGAACTTGCTGGCCGAGGTGTCCCTGGACCGCGAGGTCAGCAACCTCAGCGGTGGCGAACGGCGTCGAGTCGCGCTGGCTGCGGTATTGCTCGCCGGCCACGACGTGGTGGTACTCGACGAGCCGACCAACCACCTCGACGTCGAGGTCATCGGCTGGCTGGCGGGTCACCTCTCCAGGAAGACCGCGCGGTCACTGATCGTCGTCAGCCACGACCGCTGGTTCCTCGACGAGGTGTGCACGCGCACCTGGGAGGTGCACGGCGGGCAGGTCGACGCCTACGAGGGTGGCTACGCGGCCTACGTGTTGGCGCGGGCCGAACGGAGCCGGGTCGCGGCAGGCACGGAAGCACGTCGTCGCAACCTGATGCGCAAGGAACTGGCCTGGTTGCGGCGAGGACCGCCGGCGCGGACGTCGAAGCCGAAGTTCCGGATCCAAGCGGCCAACGACCTGATCGCCAACGAACCCGAGCCCAGGGACTCGCTGGCACTGCAACGGTTCGCGACGGCCCGGCTGGGCAAGGACGTCTTCGACCTGCACCGGGTATCTCTCGACGTGGGCGAGCTCGATCAATCGCCGGGTCGCTCCGCTCCTGCCCGCCGGACGATCCTCGACAAGCTGGACTGGTCGATCGGTCCCGGCGTCCGCATCGGGCTGGTCGGGGTGAACGGCAGCGGCAAGTCGTCGCTGCTGAAACTCCTCGTCGGCGAGATGACGCCGTCGTCGGGCACCATCAAGCGCGGCAAGACGCTGAAGATCGGCTATCTCAGCCAGGCCCTGGTGGAGATCGACGGCAATGCCCGCGTGCTCGACGCCGTCGAGAGCGCCCGCCGAATCACCGAACTGGCGGGCGGCAAGGAGGTCAGCACGGCCACTCTGCTGGAGGACTTCGGCTTCACGGGCGACAAGCTGACGACCCGGATCGCCGAGCTCTCCGGCGGTGAGCGACGACGGTTCCAGTTCCTACGTCTACTGCTCGACGAACCCAACGTGCTGCTCCTCGACGAGCCGACCAACGACCTGGACATCGACACGCTCAACGTCATCGAGGACTACCTCGACGGCTGGCCCGGCACGCTGATCGTCGTCACCCACGACCGGTATTTCCTCGAGCGCGTCTCCGACGTGACCTACGCGTTGCCCGGCGAGGGCCGATGCGTGCTGCTGCCCGGTGGGATCGAGCAGTACCTGGCCGAGCGGATCGCAGCCGACAACGTGTCGACGGCGCGGCCCGTCGAGCGCCGCGAGACTGACTCGGCACGCGAACGCAGGACCGGAAAGGAACTGTCCCGCATCGAGAATCAGCTCGGCAAGCTCGACGAGCGAATCGCCAAACTGCACCACACGATGGCCGACGCGGCCGCCGACCACGTCAGGGTCGCGGAGCTCAACGGTGAACTCACCGAGATGGTGGCGCGCAAGGAGTCGCTCGAAGAGGAGTGGCTGGCGCTGGCCGAGGACTAATTCCAGCCCAGGGCCGACGGCAGCGAACCATCGTCGACTGCGGCGGCGAACTGGCGGTGATCGCGCTCGTTCTGGTCGGCGTAGGCGCAGGCGAAGTCAACGAGCGCCGTCTCCACGCGGTTGCCCGCACCCAGGTACCCCGCAATGGCGGCGGCATCGCCGCTGCGCGCGTGCGCGCGCGCCAGAACCTGACCGCAGACCCCCGCGAAGTCCGGTAACCGATCGGCGATGGCCTCTCCCGTGGGAATGACCTTGCCATCGCGGAACTGCCGGACGTAGTAGTCGTTCCCCTCGATGGTGGTCCAGCCGACGAACATATCCGTGGAACTCTGAATCAGTCTTTGGCCGTTGATGACTCGCTGCCCGTGGTGGGCGTACTCGCTGCTTTCGACGAACTGTTCGTACACCGACGGGCCCGCCTGCTTGATCTGAAGGAAGAACGGATCGCGGGTGCGCCGCTCCTCGAGCAGGATCAGATACACGCGCATCCCGACGCTTCCGACGCCGACCACTTGCCGGACCGAATCTGCGAGGTCGAATCGCGTCAGAAGGCTCCACACGTGATCCGGCAGGGAATCGCGGTAGGCGAGGAAGATCTCGTCGGGATCGGCATCCGCCTCGCCGAACGCGTGAGTGCGAAACGGTGGATCCTCGACGATCCTGCGACGACCGTCGACGACGGCGGTCAACTTCTTCGACGCCCCCCGGCTGGTCCGCTTGCGCAATTGGGACTCGAGGTGACTGCCGACCTCGTTCGCGTCGTAGGGAGCCAGGTCCTGGATGAGGTCGTCGACGACGATCCTGTCGTACCAGATGTCGATCTCCGGCATCGGCGCGTACCGCTTCATGCGCCCCGAATAGCCCCGAAATGCGGACGAGACGGATTGTCGGCCAACCGATTCGGTCAACCTGTGGGCGCGGGCCAGGACGACGAGCGACGCCGCCAGGCGTTTGAGGTCCCACTCGAAGGGACCGGGCAGTGTCTCGTCGAAGTCACGAAGGTCGAAGGACACGTTGCGCTCGGGGGTATTCCACAATCCGAAGTTCAGCACGTGAGCGTCGCCGCACAGCTGCACGGTGATGCCGGTGTTCGGGGTCGAGGCGAGATCGGCGGCCATCACGGCAGCGGCACCACGGAAATACGTCCACGGCGATGCAGCCATTCTGCCGTGCCGGATCGGCAGCAGCTCCTGTGCACGAATCTCGTTCTGCGCCACTATCGTCGCCAAGGCGTCGTGCCCGCGCGCGGCGGGATCCCAGATACCGAGACCGCGCCGCGGAACCACTTTCCTGGCGGCCCGTCCATCCTCGTCGCGACGGCTGAGGTTCGAGAGGGGCGACATCGATCAAGACTAGCTGCGCAGGCGGATCCAGAGTTGATCAGCGGTGTCGCGGACCACCTGAAGCTGCTTGGCTACCTGCACCGGCGCCGTTCCGCCGCGGGCGTCGCGGGAGTTCACCGATCCCTCGACCGTCAGCACGTCGCGAACCCGGGGCGTCAACTCGGGGTGAATGCCGGTGAGCTCGTCGTCGGTCAACTCCTCGAGCCCGACGCCGCGCGCCTCGGCGACCCGTACCGCGGCACCAGCGGCCTCGTGCGCGACACGGAACGGCAAGCCCTGGCGGACGAGCCATTCCGCGACGTCGGTCGCCAGGGTGTAACCGAGCGGTGCGAGCTCGGCCATCCGGTCCGCGTCGAAGGTCAGCGTGCCCACCAGCCCAGCCATCGCGGGCAGCAGGAGCTGAAGTTGGGCCACGGAGTCGAAGACCGGCTCCTTGTCTTCCTGCAGGTCTCGGTTGTACGCCAACGGCTGTGCCTTCAGGGTGGCCAGTAGTCCGGCGAGGTTGCCGATCAACCGGCCAGACTTGCCGCGCGCCAGCTCCGCGATGTCGGGATTCTTCTTCTGCGGCATGATCGAGCTACCCGTGGACCAGGCGTCGTGCAACTTCACGTAGCCGAACTCGGTTGTGCTCCAAAGGATTATGTCCTCTGCCAACCGAGACAGGTCCACCGCGATCATGGCGAGGACGAAGGCGGCTTCCGCGGCGAAGTCGCGGGACGCGGTCCCGTCGATCGAGTTGTCGACAGCGGCGGTGAAGCCGAGGTCGGCGGCCACGGCGTCCGGATCCAGTCCCAGCGACGAACCAGCAAGGGCCCCAGAGCCGTACGGCGACACGGCGACACGATCGTCGAGGTCCACGATCCGATCGACGTCGCGCAGCAGCGGGTGGGCGTGGGCCAGCAGGTGGTGCGCCAACAGAATCGGCTGAGCCGACTGCAGGTGAGTCTTACCGGGCATGATCTCGGTGGGATGGGACGCAGCCTGCGTGGCGAGCGCACCGACGACGTCGAGTACTCCGTGCCCGACGACGCGCATCGCGTCGCGCAGCCACATCCGAAACAGCGTGGCCACCTGGTCGTTTCGGGAACGGCCCGCTCGGAGTCGCCCGCCGAGGTCAGTGCCTGCGCGCTCGATCAGGCCGCGCTCGAGGGCGCCGTGGACGTCCTCGTCACTGGGTGAGGGCACGAAGCTGCCGTCGGTGACGTCGTCCCCGAGCCGATCCAGCCCGGCCAGCAGCCCGTCGCGCTGATCCTCGGTCAACAGACCGGCGCGGAAGAGCACCAGAGTGTGCGCCTTGGACGCCTTGACGTCGTACGGCGCCAGCACCCAGTCGAAGTGGGTGGACTTGCTCAGCGCGGCAAGGGCATCCGACGGCCCATCTGCGAATCGCCCACCCCACAGCGAGCCTTCGTTCGTGCTCACGTCAGACCTTCGCGAGCGTGCGTGAAGTGCCAATGTGGGTCGGCGTGTCGTGTGCCGACACGCACGCTCGCGGGAATGGGGGGCGAGATCACGAGTTCAGGTCCCGCTGGGCGGCGATCTTCGACGACAGCCCGTGCACGTGGACGAAGCCCTTGGCGCTGGACTGGTCGAACGTGTCGCCCTCGTCGTAGGTCGCGAGGTTGAAGTCGTACAGCGACTCGGCGCTGCGTCTGCCGTTGACGGAGATGTGCCCACCGTGCAGGACCAGGCGGATCTCCCCCGTGACGTGCTCCTGCGTGGTGGCGACGAACGTCTCCAGAGCCCGCTTGAGCGGTGAGAACCAGAGTCCGTCGTACACCAACTCGCCCCAGCGCTGATCGGTGGTCCGCTTGAACCTGGCGAGTTCGCGCTCCAGGGTGACGTGCTCGAGTTCGGTGTGCGCGGTGATCAGCACCATGGCCCCTGGCGCCTCGTAGATCTCGCGACTCTTGATGCCCACCAGTCGATCCTCGACGACGTCGAGGCGCCCGACGCCCTGCGCGCCGGCGCGCCGGTTCAACTCGACGATGGCCTCGAGCACCGTGACCGGCCGGCCGTCGATGGAGACCGGCTTGCCCTTCTCGAAGCCGACGATGACCTCGTCGGGTGAGCTCCAGTTGACCGTCGGATCCTCGGTGTAGTCGTACACGTCCTTGGTCGGCGCGTTCCAAAGGTGTTCCAGGAAGCCAGTCTCCACCGCACGGCCCCACACGTTCTGGTCGACGGAGAATGGCGAGCGCTTCGTGACGTTGATCGGGATGGCGTTCTCCTCGGCGAACGCGATGGCCTTCTCCCGGGTCCACGCATAGTCGCGGACCGGCGCCAGCACCTCGAGATCCGGTGCCAGCGAGGCGAATCCGACCTCGAAGCGCACCTGGTCGTTGCCCTTGCCGGTGCAGCCGTGCGCCACGATGCCGCCACCGTGCTCACGCGCCGCCTCCACCAGATGCTTGACGATCAGCGGGCGGCTGATCGCGGACACCAGCGGATAGCGGTCCATGTACAGGGCGTTGCTCGTGATGGTCGGCAGGCAGTACTCGTTCGCGAACTCGTCGCGGGCGTCCACCACGACCGCCTCGACGGCGCCGCAGTCCAGGGCGCGCTGCCGCACGACCTCCATGTCCTCACCGCCCTGGCCGAGATCGATGGCGACGGCCACCACCTCGCGCCCGGTTTCCTTGCCGATCCAGCTGATCGCCACGGAGGTGTCCAGACCGCCGGAGTACGCCAGGATGACGCGTTCGGACATTGAATCGATCTCCTTAATTCAGTTCTTCGAGAGTGCTGGCCAGTTCGGCACCCGTCATGGGTTCACGCGCGACCACCAGGATGGTGTCATCCCCGGCAATCGTGCCGACGACGTAGGGCAGGGCTGAGCGATCGATGGCGCTGGCGAGGTAGTGCGCCGCACCGGGCGGGGTACGAAGGACCGCGAGGTTCCCGCTCGCGTCGGTTGAGACCAGCAGCTCGCCGAGCAGCCGTGACATCCGGTCGGTTCCGCCCGAGACTCCGCGGACGGGACTGCCGTCCTCGGGAACGACGTACACGCCGGTGCCACCGTCGGCACCGCGGAGTTTCACCGCGCCGAGTTCCTCGAGGTCACGCGACAGGGTTGCCTGGGTGACGTCGATGCCCTCTTCGGCCAGCATGGTGGCCAGCTCGCTCTGGCTGCGCACCGAGTTCGCCGACAGGAGCGTCACGATGCGCGCCTGCCGACTCGCCCTGGTGGCCGTGGTCATGGTCGTGCCCGCTCCAGAAGCCACACCAGCAGCGCCTTCTGCGCATGCAAACGGTTCTCGGCCTCGTCCCACACGGCGCTCTGCGGTCCGTCGATGACCTCGTCGGTGATCTCGTGCCCGCGGTGAGCCGGAAGGCAGTGCAGGACCACGGCATCGGAATCCGCCCGCCCCATCAGCTCACCGTTGAGCTGGAACGGCCGAAACGGGCGGACCCGGTCGAGCCCGTCGTTCTCCTGCCCCATCGACGTCCAGGTATCGGTGACCAGGACGTCGGCGCCGTCGGCCGCGGCCTTCGCGTCGGCCGTCACCGTGACGGTCGCCCCGGTCTCGGCGGCACGGCGTTCCGCGGCAGCCACGAACTGTTGGGCGGGCTCGAAACCCGTTGGCGCTGCGATCGTCACGTCGATCCCGGCAGTGACGCCACCGAGCATCAGCGAGTGCGCCATGTTGTTGGCGCCGTCACCGAAGTAGGACATCCGCAGGCCCTTGAGACTGCCCTTGCGCTCGATGAGCGTCTGCAGGTCGGCAAGCACCTGGCACGGATGAAAATCGTCGGACAGCGCGTTGACGATCGGCACCGTCGCCCCGGTGGCCATGGCGGTCAACCGTTCCTGCGCGAAGGTTCGCCAGACGATGGCGTCGACATAGCGGGACAGCACCTGGCCGGTGTCCTCCAGCGTCTCCTCTCGACCCAACTGCGTGCTGCGGCCGTCGACCACGACGGCGTGACCGCCGAGCTGCGCGATGCCCATCTCGAACGAGAAGCGCGTTCTGGTGGAGTTCTTCTCGAAGATCACGGCGACCCCACGCGGCCCCTCGAGCGACCGCCTGCTGAATGGTGCGTTCTTGAGTTCGGCTGCCAGAGAAAGCACTTCGGCCTGTTCGCCGGGTGACAGATCGTCGTCGCGCAGGAAGTTCCGGACGGTCACGAGGCCTCCATTGCGGTGTCGAGCACGGCGGGCAGGGCCGTGAGGAACGCATCGATCTGCGCGTCGGTGACGACGAGCGGCGGAGCCAGCCGGATGACGTCCGGCGCCGCGGCGTTGACCAGGAAGCCGGCGTCGCGCGCCGCGGTCTCGACGGCCTTGCCGTGCGGTGCGGTCAGGACGATGCCGCGCAGCAGGCCACGGCCCCTGACGTGGTCGACGAGCGGATGTCCGATCGCCTCGATGCCGTGGCTGATGGTCTTGCCGAGGACGTCGGCTCGCATGACGAGGTCATCGTCGGCCAACGTCTTCAGGACGGCCAGGGCCGCGGCGGTGCAGACCGGGTTGCCTCCGAAGGTGCTGCCGTGCAGGCCTGGCGTCAAGAGAGCGGCCGCATCCCCGATCGCCAAACAGGCGCCGATGGGCAGTCCGCCGCCGAGGCCCTTGGCGAGGGTGACCACGTCCGGGGTGACGCCGTCGTGCTGATGCGCGTAGAACGTTCCCGTCCGTCCCACGCCCGTCTGCACTTCGTCGAGCACCAGCAGTGCGCCGTGTCGGGCGGTGATCTCCCGAGCCGCGACGAGGTAACCCGGGGGCGGCGTGACGACTCCGCCCTCCCCCATGATCGGCTCGAGGAAGACGGCGGCGGTCGTCGAATCGACAACGCGTGCAAGCGCTTCGGCGTCGCCGTACGGCACGTGGGTCACGTTGCCCGGCAGCGGCTCGAACGGCGCCTGCTTCGACGGCTGGCCGGTCAACGCCAACGAACCCATCGTGCGACCGTGGAAGGCGCCCTCGGCCGCCACCAGTCCGGTGCGCCCGGTGAGCCGGGAGATCTTGAACGCGACCTCATTGGCCTCGGTGCCGGAGTTGCAGAAGAAGACCCGCGCCGCGGGCGAAGGGTCCTCGCCACCGAGGTGGGCCACCAGCGCCTCGGCCAAGGCGATGCCCGGTTCCGTGGCGTACAGGTTCGACGTGTGACCGAGGGTGTTCAGCTGCCTGGTCACTGCCTCGATGACCGCTGGATGGCGGTGCCCGAGCACGTTGACCGCGATACCGCCGAGCAGATCGACGTAGGACTTGCCGTCGGCGTCGGTGACGACCGCACCGTCGCCGCTGACCAGCGCGACCGGAGGCGTGCCGTAGTTGTCCATCATCACGGCCTGCCAACGCTGCTGCAGTGCTTCGGTGTTGGTACTGGAAGTCACGACACCACCTTCGTTCCGGATCCTTCGTCGGTGAGTAGTTCGACCAGCACGCAGTGCTCCACCCGGCCGTCGATCACGTGGGCGCTGGGGACCCCGTTCGAGACGGCGCGCAGGCACGCTTCGATCTTGGGCACCATGCCCGACTCCAACGACGGCAGGAGTTCGGTGAGCGTCGCGACGTCGATCTCGCTCACCAGGGAGGAGCGGTCGGGCCAGTTGGTGTAGAGCCCCTCCACGTCGGTGAGCATCAGCAGCTTCTCGGCCGAGAGTGCCTCGGCAAGCGCGGCCGCCGCGGTGTCGGCGTTGATGTTGTACACCACGCCGGCCACGTCCGGGGCGATGGTCGAGATCACCGGAATGCGGCCTGCCGCAATCAGATCCATCACCGCCCGGATGTCCACCGACTCGACGTCGCCGACGAGGCCGATGTCGGTGGCTACGCCCTCGACGAGCACGCTGCGTCGCACCGCGGTGAACAGCTGGGCGTCCTCACCGGTAATGCCGACCGCGTACGGACCGTGGGCGTTGATCAATCCGACGAGCTCACGCCCGACCTGACCGAACAGCACCATCCGGGCGACGTCGAGGACCTCCGGCGTGGTGACGCGGAATCCGCCCTTGAAGTCGCCGGCGATACCGAGCTTGGCGAGCATGGCGCTGATCTGCGGTCCGCCGCCGTGTACGACGACCGGATGAATGCCGCAGTTGCGCAGGAACACCATGTCGGCGGCGAACGCCGCCTTGAGGACGTCATCGGTCATGGCGTTGCCGCCGTACTTGACGACGACGATCTTGCCGTGGAGTTGTTTGAGCCACGGCAATGCCGCAGCGAGCACCGCCGCCTTGGTCTGAATCGCTGCGATCTGGGTCGCCGTCACGAGGAGTACGCCGAGTTCTCTTCGACGTAGGCATGCGAGAGGTCGGTGGTGCGGACGGTGGCCTCACCGGTCCCGACCGCCAGATCCACGGTGACGGAGATGTCGGGACCGGAGAGGTCGACCTCGCGGGCGCCCGGTGCCCCTGCACCGTCGATGCACACCGGTGTGCCGTTGAAGGACACGCTGATCCGGTCTGCGGCCATGTCGACGGGAGCCATTCCGACCGCCGCCAGAACCCGGCCCCAGTTGGGATCCGAGCCGAAGATCGCCGTCTTGACCAAGCTGTCGCGGGCGATCACCCGGGCCGCGACGACCGCGTCGGCCTCGGTGGCGGCGCCGGTCACCGTGATGGCGACGCGCTTGGTGACGCCCTCGGCGTCGGCCTGCAACTGTGCGCAGAGGTCGTCGCAGACGGCCAGCACGGCAGCGTTGAGCTCGTCCTGAGTCGGGGTGGTCGCACTGGCGCCGGACGCGAGCAGCAGCACGGTGTCATTGGTGGAGCAGCTGCCGTCGATGTCGAGCCGGTCGAAGGTCCGGGCGGCCGCGTTGCGCAACGCAAGGTCGAGTGCGTCGGCGTCGGCGACGGCGTCGGTGGTGATGACGCACAGCATGGTCGCCAGCGACGGCGCCATCATGCCGGCGCCCTTCGCCATCGCTCCTACCGTCCAGCTGGCATCATGATGCAGCGCAACCTGTTTCGGGACGGTATCGGTGGTCATGATGGCCTGGGCCGCCTCCGCTCCACCCGTCAGGCCGCCCGCCATCTCGTGCACGATGTCCTTGACCCCGCCGAGCACCTTGTCCATCGGGAGCCGGTCGCCGATCAATCCCGTCGAACAGACACCGACTTCGATGGCTCCGGTCTCGGTCCCCCAGTCCGACAGCGCGCTGGCGACGGCCTCGGCGGTCGCATGGGTGTCCTGGAAGCCGAGCGGACCGGTGCAGGCGTTCGCGCCACCCGAGTTGAGTATGACGGCGCGCAGGCGCTTGGTGGTCAGCACCTGCTGGGTCCACAACACCGGGGCAGCCTTCACCTTGTTACGGGTGAAGACGGCTGCGGCGGCGTAGTCCGGCCCCTCGTTGAACACCAGCGCGAGATCTGGCTTGCCAGAGGCCTTGATCCCTGCGGAAATACCGGTTGCCCGGAAACCCGACGGCGCGGTGACACCCTGGTTGCGAACGAGTCTTGTCACGGCGCCACTCCCACGGTCGAAAGTCCTTCCGTCTCCGGCCATCCCAGCGCCAGGTTCATCGACTGCACGGCTGCTCCTCCGGTTCCCTTGACGAGGTTGTCGATCGCACACAGCGCGACGAGCACGCCGGCATCCGCATCGACGGCGACGGCGACCTGTGCGGCGTTGCTACCGATCACCGATCCCGTCGTCGGGAGGCGCCCTTCTGGCAGCAGGTGCACGAACGGCTCGCCACCGTAGGCCTTTTCGTAGGCAGCACGAATCTCGGACAGCGACGCCTCGGTCCGGGCCGTGCAGGTCGCGAGGATGCCCCGCGACGTCGGGATCAGCACCGGCGTGAAGGACACGCTGACGTCCTTGTCGGTGACCGTGCGCAGGCCCTGTGCGATCTCGGGCGTGTGTCGATGCGCTCCGCCGATGTTGTAGGCCCTGGCCGAGCCGATGATCTCGGAGCCGAGGAGGTCGACCTTGGCCGCGCGGCCCGCACCGGAGGTCCCGCTGACCGCGACGACCGTCACGGCGGGTTCGACGAGATCCTCGGCGAGCGCGGGAAGCAGGGCGAGCAGGGCAGCAGTCGGATAGCAGCCGGGAACGGCGACCCGCTTCGTGCCCCGCAGCGATTCCCGCCCGCCGGGCAATTCGGGCAGACCGTAGGGCCAGCTGCCCGCGTGCGCCGAGCCGTAGAACCGCTCCCACGCCGCCGGGTCGGTGAGCCTGAAGTCGGCGCCGCAATCGACGATCAACGTGTCGGGTCCCAGTTGCTCCGCGAGCGCGGCCGAATGTCCGTGCGGCAGTGCGAGGAACACCACGTCGTGGCCGGACAGCACGTCGACCTCGGTCGCCTCGAGGACCCTGTCGGTCAGCGGAAGCAGGTGGGGATGATGCTCGGTCACGCCGGTGCCCGCGCTGGCGGCGGCCGTCAACGCACCGATGGTGAGGCGACCGTCGGCGAGTGCCGGGTGGCCGAGCAGGAGTCGGAGGATCTCGCCGCCCGCATAGCCACTGGCGCCGGCCACTGCCACTGAGGTCATGCCGAGATTCTGCATGTTTATGCGAGTCGGTGCAAATTCATTACTCAGCGGCGCTGAACTGCACCGACTCGGGCCGCAGCCGCGTCCACCGCTGCATCCCGTGACGCACTGGCCTCGTCCTCGGTGAGTGTCCGATCCGGCGCCCGGAACCGCAGGGCCAACGCCAGCGACTTCTTTCCCTCGCCAACCTGCGGGCCCACGTACACGTCGAAGATCCGGACGTCCTCGAGCAGGTCACCGGCACCGTCCCGGACCGCCTCGACCACGGATTGAGCGGCGACGTCGCTGGCGACGATCAGGCTTACGTCCTGGAACACCGCAGGGTACGGCGAGACGGCGGGCGCAGGAAGCGGCTCGACCACCGGAACGGCGCTGAGGTCGAGTTCGAGCGCACACACGCCCTTCGGCAACCCCGTACGTTCGATGACGGCCGGGTGCAGCTGCCCGGCGTAGCCGATCACCGTGTCGGCGAGGACGATCTCGGCACAACGTCCGGGATGCCACGGAAGGTGCTGCGCAGCCCGGAACTCGAACTCGACGTGACACGCCCGCCCGACGATGCGCACCGCCTCGAAGGCGTCCATCGCGTCGACGGTGCGACCGGGCCCCCATGGACCGGCAGGCTCGCGCATGCCGCTCAGGACGGCGCCGACGTGAAGCGGTTGCCGAGGCAGGGCGCCGTCGATGAGGGCGATCTCGGCCGCGGTGGGGCGGCGGTCGACCGGCAGTCGATCGATCGCCGTGGTCTGCGGGGTCGCGAGCACGACCTGCTCGATGCCGAACAGAGCGTCGTCGACGGCACCGCGAGACACGTTGCGCACCAATGCTTCCAGTAGCCCCGGCAGGAGCGTCGAGGCCAGGTGTGGGCGATCGGCCTCCAGCGGGTTGAGCACCTGCATGGTGGCGCGTCGCGGATCGTCGGCCGCAAGCCCCCAGGCGTCGAAGATCCCAGCCTGCAGGAATGGCGTCGGCAACACTTCCACGAAACCGTTGAGCGCCAGTGACTTTCCGATCGCACGCCGACGCTTCTGAGTAGGGCTCAGACCGCGACCCGCCGGGGCGGTCGGCAAGACCGAGGGAATCTTCTCGAGACCTTCGAGCCGGAGCACCTCTTCGACGAGGTCGGCGGGCTGCTTGAGGTCGGTGCGCCAGCTCGGTGGCACGACGGTGACGATTCCCTCGGATTCGGTGACCCGACCGCCGATCTGGGTCAACCGACGCACCGTGGTGCCCGCGGGATACGCCACCCCGGCCACCCGGTCTGGCAGGTTGGCCGGCATGTCGACCGGCGCTGGCGACCAGTCGTCGCGGGGCGGATCGCCACGCCAGTCAGTGAGGGTGGGTTCGACGGTGCCACCGGCGATCTCGGCCAACAGGGCGGCACCCCGATCGAGTGCAGCAACCGAGGTCGCCGGGTCGACGGTGCGCTCGTAGCGTCGACTCGCCTCACTCACCAGGCGAAGCCGGCGCTGGGTGCGCGACACCGTCGCCGGATCCCACACGGCCGCCTCGAGCAGGACGTCGGTGGTGCTGTCACGCACCTCGGTGGTGCCTGCGCCCATCACACCGCCGATGGCAGCCGTCGCCACGTCGTCGGCGATCAAGACGTCACCGGGATCGAGTGTGCGCGTCACGTCGTCGAGGGTGACGACTTTCTCCCCCGGCTCGGCGAACCGAACGTCGAAGCCGCCGGTGATCAGGCTGCGATCGTGCGCGTGCATCGGGTGGCCCAGCTCCAGCATGACGTAGTTCGTCACGTCCACGGCAGGCGAGATGGCTCTGATCCCACTGAGGAGCAGCCGGCGCTGCAGCCACCACGGTGATACCGCCTTCGGGTCGATGCCGACGACCGGTCGAAGTCCGAATCGTTGGACCCCCGTACCGGATTGGACGGTCAGCGGCCACGCGTCGCCCGTCACGGGCAGTGGCTCGACGTCAGCCGGGTCGACGAAGTCGAGGTCGTAGGCACAGGCGAGCTCTCGCGCCATGCCCCGGATCGACAGGCAGTAACCGCGGTCCGGGGTGATGGCCAGGTGGAAGACGACGTCGTCGAGGCCGAGCACGTCGGCCCCGGAATCCCCCGGTTCGGCCGTGCCGGGGGGTAGCACCATGATCCCCGCGTGATCGCTGCCGAGGTTGAGCTCAGACGCCGAACAGATCATCCCGTCGGACGTGCGGCCGTAGGTCTTGCGCTTGGCGATGGTGAAGTCGCCGGGCAGGGTGGTACCCGGCAGTGCCACGACTACCAGGTCGTCGACCGCGAAGTTGGTTGCTCCACAGACGATGTCGCGTGGCTCGCTCTCGCCGACGTCGACCTTGCAGGCCCGGATCGGCTTCTTGAACTCGGTGAGCTCCTCGATCTCGGTGACGCGGCCGACGGTCAGCGGACCCGACACCGGGCCGACGGGAATGATCTCCTCGACCTCGTGGCCGATGCTGATGAGCGCGCGCTCGAGTTCCTCCGGCGACACGTCCCAACCGGGAGCGCCGGCCTGCACGACGTCGCGCAGCCAGCTGTAGGGAACGCGCATCAGGCTCCGACCCCGAACGGGAGCGAGAACCGAACGTCACCCTCGACCATGTCGCGCATGTCGGGAATGCCGTTGCGGAACTGCAGAGTTCGCTCCAAGCCCATGCCGAACGCGAAGCCGGAGTACTCCTCGGGGTCGATGCCGCAGGCGCGCAGCACGTTGGGGTTCATCATCCCGCAGCCACCCCACTCGACCCAGCCCGGGCCGCCCTTCTTGTTCTCGAACCAGATGTCGACCTCGGCCGACGGCTCGGTGAACGGAAAGAAGTGCGGACGCAACCGGGTCCGGCCCCGAGGGCCGAACTCGGCGCGGGCGAAGGCATCCAGAGTGCCGCGCAGGTTGGCCATGGTCAGGCCGCGGTCGACGGCCATGCCCTCGACCTGATGGAAGACGGGCGTGTGCGTGGCGTCGAGCTCGTCGGTTCGGAACGTGCGCCCGATCGACACGATGTAGACCGGCAGTTCGCGCTCGAGGAGGGCGCGGATCTGCACCGGGGACGTGTGGGTCCGCAGCACCTGACGCGACCCGTCGGGCGCGATCTGGAAGGTGTCTTGCTCGCTGCGCGCCGGATGGTCGGGCGGGAAGTTCAGCGCATCGAAATTGAACTGCTCGGTTTCGACCTCGGGGCCCTCGGCCAGTTCCCAGCCCATCGCGACGAACACGTCCGCGACGTGGTCGGTCAAGATCGTGATGGGATGGCGGGCACCGATGGGTTCGCGGGTGGACGGCAGCGTCACGTCGATGCGCTCGGCGACGAGGGCGGCGGCATCCCGTTCGGCCCGCAGTACCTCGATGCGCGCGTCGAACGCGCCTTGGGCTGCCGTGCGGGCGTCGTTGACGCGGCGACCGGCGTCCGCCCGGTCGGTCTTCGCCAGCGCACCAAGCGCCTGACGCGCCAGTGCGATCGGTGACTTGTCGCCGAGGTGTTCGGTCTTGGCGCGGGCCAACGCGTCCAGGTCGCCCGCCTGCTCGAAGGCCTCGCGCGCTGCGCCGACGGCGGTGGTCAGTGCCTCCTGCGACAGTCGCGACGAGTCCGGCTGATCTACCACCCGGCGATCATAGCGACGGGCGGGGTGTGACTCGCGATAGCCTCAGGCCGTGATCATGCGGCCCGTGATCGTTGCAGGTGTGTGGATCGTCGCCGTCGTCGCCGCGCTGGCGACCGCGTTCGTGTCCTGGTGGTGGGTGGCTCCTGCCGCGGTGCTGCTGGCACTCGCGGCACTCGGCACGTGGGATCTGGTGCAGACGAGGCACACGATCCTGCGGGTGTTTCCGATCATCGGCCACGTTCGCTTCCTGATGGAACTGATCCGCCCCGAGATTCGGCAGTACTTCATCGAGTCGAATACCGAGGCGACGCCATTCGACCGCGAGACCCGCGACCTGGTCTACGAACGGGCGAAGGGCACCAAGGGCGACGAACCGTTCGGCACCGAGCGCGATGTCAACGCGATCGGCTACGAGTTCCTCCGGCATTCCATCCGTGCCCACGTCGCCGACACGCTCGACCCCAGGGTGCGCCTCGGCGGCCCCGACTGCGCCCAGCCCTACGACATTGCGATGCTCAACGTGTCCGCGATGAGCTTCGGCGCGCTGTCCGCCAACGCGATCGAAGCACTGAGTGCGGGTGCCGCCCGTGGCGGGTTCGCCCACGACACCGGTGAGGGCGGCATCAGCCCGTATCACCTGCGCGGTGGCGGTGACCTGATCTGGGAGATCGGGTCGGGTTACTTCGGGTGCCGCGACGCCGACGGTCGCTTCGATCCGGTGGCCTTCGGCGAGAAGTCGACGATGCCTGCGGTGAAGGCGATTTCGATCAAGCTGTCCCAAGGCGCCAAACCCGGGCTCGGCGGCGTGCTTCCCGGCGCCAAGGTGAGCGCCGAGATCGCCGCCACGCGGGGTGTCCCGATCGGCAAGACGGTCATCTCACCGCCGTCGCATAGCGCGTTCAGCACGCCGACGGAGTTCACGGCCTTCATCGCAACCCTGCGACGACTCTCGGGCGGCAAGCCGGTCGGGTTCAAGCTGTGCATCGGCGCCCGTACCGAGTTCCTGTCCATCTGCAAGGCGATCCTGGCGACCGGCATCGCGCCGGACTTCATCATCGTCGACGGCGCCGAGGGCGGCACCGGAGCGGCGCCTCAGGAGTTCGAGGATCACGTCGGGATGCCGCTGACCGAGGGCCTGATGTTGGTCCACGACAGCCTGGTCGGCACCGGTCTGCGCGACCGCATCCGGGTGGGCGCATCGGGCAAGGTGGCCAGCGGTGTCGACGTCGTCAGCCGGGTGTGCCAGGGCGCGGACTTCCTGATGGCGGCGCGGGCGATGATGTTCGCCGTCGGGTGCATTCAGGCGTTGAAGTGCAACACCAATCGCTGCCCCACCGGGGTCGCCACCCAGGATCCGTCCCGTACCCGCGCGCTCGACGTCCCCGACAAGACGACGCGGGTGTTCAACTATCAACGCGCGACCGTCGCCAGCGCCGCGCAGATCGTCGCCTCGATGGGTCTCGACGGATTTCACCAGCTCTCCCCCGCGATGCTCAATCGTCGCATCGAAGGCCAACGCACCAGGACCTACGCCGAGATCTACGACTGGTTGATGCCTGGTGAGCTGCTCGAGGATCCCCCGGCGGCCTGGCGTACCGACTGGATCGAGGCATCAGCCGACCACTTCCGCTGAGCCCTTCGTCAGGGCACGCCCAGGCCGGTCGCGGTCTCGAGGGATCCGGCCGGTGGATCGACCGTGGTTGGCCGCCGCAGAGTCCGCAGCGTGCCGAGAACGGTGCCGATGAGCGCTCCGGCGAGGCCGGACGTCGCGGCGTGGAGCAGGGTGCCGTCGGCGCTGGCGAGCACCAGGAAGCCGAACGCTGCTGCGACGGCGGACAACATCGCCAGCGGCCACGTCCACCGCTGCGGTGGGCCGAAGCGCGTCGCCACCGCCATGCCCAGGATCAGTGCCACCAGATGCCCGACGTCGGTGAAGTCGGTGCCGATGGTGACCACCGCCAACGCGACGGCGAGCCACCAGCCCACCCACGTCGGACGCCACCGACGGGGAATCGCCGGAGTGAGGGCACCGAGTACGGCCGTCGCGCCGTAGCTCATGCCGACGTCGGTGGCGCGGGCCACGCTGACGGGCAGCCATCCGTTCGTGACGGCCGCGGTGAGCCCGACGGCCACCAGCAGGGTGGCGCCCACGTGACCTACGGCGAACGCCACCAGCAGTCGCCCGCTTCGCCACAGCAGCTCGCCGAGGCCGAGCAGACATACCAACCCGGGCAACCAGTAGACGACAGGCCCGGCATCGACGACGAGCGCGCTTCCGACCAAGGTGCCGACGTGTCCGTGGCTGAGGTTGTGAAGATTGGTACTTGCGTGCCGGATCACTCGGTCCTGGGCATCCGGATCGAGTCGCCCGAGTTCGGTCGCGACGGCGACCAGCGCGACGGCATAGATCGTCGTCACCCGAACGCGGGCGATCCCGGAGAGCGCTGTACGGACCATTGGGTCCGACTATGCCCCCGGGGGCTCCTCCGAGAGGTCATCCGCTCCTGGCAGATCGCTGCGAGTCTTCACCCAGTACATGGTGAGGTCGTCGGGAACGCCGGGCACCTTGGCCGAGAACAGTTGCTTGCGTACGCGTTTCACGGTGATGCCGAGTGCCTCGAAGTCCTCGTCGGAGATTCCCGCAAGGGTGACGTTCGACACGACCAGTCCACCCCGGGTGGCACGATCCATGACCCGCGCGGCCACGTTGACGTCCACCCCGAGCCAGTCCGAACCGATGCGCTGGGGTCGACCGGTGTGGATGCCCGCCCGCATCAGTGGCGTATAGCCGCCGACCTCAACGGTTTTGACGGCGTCCAAAGCTTTCAGGACGGCGCCCACCGCGGTGGCCGGATCGGCGAACACCGCCATCGAACCGTCGCCCATGCGTTTGACGATGTGGCCGCCGGCTTGGAGAAGTGGTGGTTCCGTCGCCTGGGTGACCCGCCGGACGAGCTTCAGCGCCGCGTCGTCACCGGCGCGAAGCGACCAATCCGAGAAGCCGACGAGATCGGTGAACACCAGCGTGACCTCACGGTTCGCCGGCTGGCCGGAGACTCGCTCGGTGAGTGCCTGCCAGATCTGCAGACCCGCCAGGCTGACCTCCCGAGACGCGGCATGCCGGTGCAAGAAGCGGTCGGCAGCCCGCGCCGCCGCGCGCGGACCACCAACACCGGCCGCGGACAAGGGATCCCCGAAGTCGGGGTCGCCCGGCAGCGCACGACGGGCTCGTCTGACCATGGCGATGACACCGGGATTGTGATTGGTGTTCCTCAGCCACGACAGTGGGCCCCCGGGATCCTGGCCGGACCGTTCCTCGAACGACTCGACATCCACGACGACCACACTAGGTGTCGCTTCGGGAAGTGACCCTAGGGCGTGGCTCACAACGAGGCGCGCCGATGAAGTGTGTGCAGGTCACGGCGGCGTGAAGAGCCGGCGCCAGACGGATGACGATGCGCGCCACGCCGTCGGTTCACGGGTGGACAACGCGCGTTGTCACGAATACGTTGGCGAAGGCGAGTCGATGGCCAGCGTGCCGGATCCCCGGCGCACGGTCGGCACGAGCCCAGAAAGGCTGCCTCGACACATGCTCGAATGGTCAGACGTCGACATCGCCGTACGTGATGCGGTCCGTGAGTTCGTCGACAAGGAGATCCGTCCGCACGTCGATGACCTCGAGAGCGGCGACATGGAGCCCTATCCGGTCATCCGCAAGCTGTTCAGCACCTTCGGCATCGACGCCATGGCCAGAGAGTCGCTGGACAAGCGGCTCACCGCGATGCGGGACGGACGGAGCGCCTCGGGAGGGTCGTCGTCCGGCGGCATGTTCGGCGGCGGGGGCGACCAGGCGGGCATGGGCTTCGTCCTGATCAGCGAACTGTGCCGGGTCAGCATGGGCCTGGTGACGGGAATGGGCGTGAGTCTGGGCCTGACGGTTCCGACGATCGCATCGCGCGGCACCCTCGCACAGCAGGAGCGATGGCTGCCCGGTCTCGTCACCTACGAGAAGGTCGGCGCATGGGCGATCACCGAGCCCGATTCGGGTTCCGATGCCTTCGGCGGCATGAAGTCCTACGTCGTGCGCGACGGGGACGACTACATCCTCAACGGGCAGAAGACGTTCATCACCAACGGTCCCGATGCCGACGTGACGGTGGTCTACGCGAAACTGGACGAAGGAGATCCGGCAGTCGGCAAGCGCGACCGGAAGGTTCTCACGTTCGTCCTCGACAAGGGCATGGACGGATTCGTGCAGTCGAAGCCGTTCCGCAAGATGGGTATTCACAGTTCCCGGACCGGTGAGCTGTTCTTCAACGAGGTCCGCCTCGGCCGCGATCGACTGCTCGGCGAGACCGAGGACAACGACAAGGGCGACGGCCGCGACAGCGCCCGCTCGAACTTCTCCGCGGAGCGCATCGGCGTCGCCGCCATGGCGCTCGGGGTCATCGAGGAGTGTCTGCGCCTGAGCGTCGACTACGCCAAGTCGCGAACGCTGTGGGGTCAGGAGATCGGTCAGTTCCAGCTGATCCAGCTCAAGCTCGCGAGCATGGAGGTGGCCCGAATGAACGTGCGCAACATGCTGTTCCGTGTCATCGAAGCCGCGCAGGCGGGCACGTCGATCTCGCTACCCGAGGCGTCGGCGATCAAGTGGTACTGCTCGCAAGCCGCCACCGACGTCGCCATGGAGGCCATCCAGCTGTTCGGAGGCAACGGCTACATGACCGAATACCGCGTGGAGCAACTCGCCCGCGACGCCAAGTCGCTGATGATCTACGCCGGGAGCAACGAGGTTCAGATCACCCATGTCGCGCGTGGGCTGCTCAACGATCCTCGATGATGAATTGCGCTGCGCGCGCCGAACGTGGCACATCGAATGCCGGTCGGGCCCGCCCGCCTCGACGAGGAGCACCCTTCGTGCGGGAGTCGGCCGACATGCGGTTGGCCAGTACGCAACCGGCAGAGCCGGCACCCGCGATGATGTCGTCGTATCGGGTCATCGAGTCGGACGGGACACCCGGTGTCGCTATTTCCGCCGCGCCGCCCGCGAACTCTGATAGAGGCAGATCGCCGCTGCGGCAGCGACGTTGAGGCTCTCGGCGCTGCCCACCATCGGGATCCGAACGCGCGCGTCGGCGAGCGCCGCGATCTCGGGCGCGAGCCCGTGGGCCTCGGCGCCGAAGAGCCAGGCGGTGGGCGTGGACAGGTCGGCGTCGTCCAGGGACACGTCGGCGTCGAGGGTGGTGGCGAGGACCTGCAGACCCGCTGCGCCGAGCGCGTCGATCAACGCTGCGGTATCGGGCACTTCGAGCACGGGTAGGGCGAAGATACTTCCCGCCGAAGCGCGTAGGCACTTGCCGTTGTAAGGATCGACGCTGTGCCCGGCAAGGACGACGGCATCGGCACCCATGGCGTCGGAGAGTCGGATCAAGGTGCCGGCGTTCCCGGGCTCGGAGGTCTCGACGGCGACCGCGATCAGCCGCGGTGATGTCGCCAAGACGTCTTCGAGGTTGGGGGTCGGCATCGCGCACACTGCGACAAGGCCGACGGGAGTCACCGTGTCGGACAACGACTTCGCCGCCTTCTCGGTGACGAGGTGCACGGGCGTCGACTGAAGCATCCCGTCGTAGCGGTCGAGCGCGGACTCCGTCGCGTAGACGTCGAGCACCAGGCCCCGCGCCAATGCGGCCTCGACCAGGTTGGCGCCTTCGGCCAAAAACGTGCCGGAACGTTTACGGCCCACGTGGCGCAGCAGCTTGGCTGCCGCGACCACGCGGGCCGAACGTTCGGTGAGAGGTGCTATCAGGCGGCTTCGCCCGACGGCGCATTGACGTCGCTGGGAAGAGCGGCCCTGGCGACCTCGACCAGCGCGGTGAACGCGGCCTCGTCGCTGATGGCGATCTCGGAGAGGTTCTTGCGGTCGACCTCGACGCCAGCCAACTTCAGGCCCTGGATCAGCCGGTTGTAGGTGATGCCGTTCGCACGGGCCGCAGCGTTGATCCGAGTGATCCACAGCTTGCGGAAGTCGCCCTTGCGCGCCTTGCGGTCACGGTAGGCGTAGGTCAACGAGTGGAGCTGCTGCTCCTTGGCCTTGCGATAGAGGCGCGACCGCTGGCCGCGGTAGCCCTTCGAGGCCTTCAGTACGGTACGCCGCTTCTTTTGGGCGTTGAGTGCGCGCTTCACGCGTGCCATGAGGTGTTCCTAAATTTCTCGTACGGACAGGGAGAGCTGCGGTCAGCCGTTCAGCATCTTGTTCACGCGGCTGGCATCGTTCGCCGCGACGACGGTGCGGCCGTCGAGACGACGGGTGCGCTTGGTCGCCTTGTGCTCGAGCAGGTGGCGGCGGCCCGCCTTCTGGCGCACGATCTTTCCGGTGCCGGTCTTGCGGAAGCGCTTGGACGCTCCGCTGTGAGTCTTGGCCTTGGGCATGAGTCCTCAGTTCTCGTGGTGGATCAGTTCTATGGTGTCGCTGGTGGTGCGTCGGCGGGCGGTGCGGCCACCGGCTCGGCGGGCGCAGGTACCGCGCGCTGCGCCTGGGGCGCCGCGGCGTCGTGAGCCGCTCTTGCCTTGGTCTTCGCGCCACGGTGTGGTGCCAGCACCATCGTCATGTTGCGGCCGTCCTGCTTGGCGGACGTCTCCACGAAGCCGTAGTCGGCGACGTCGGCGCCCAGCCGCTGCAGGAGTCGGTAACCGAGTTCGGGCCGCGATTGCTCGCGTCCGCGGAACATGATGGTCACCTTGACCTTCGAGCCCGCCTCGAGGAACCGGACGACGTGACCCTTCTTGGTCTCGTAGTCGTGGTCATCGATCTTGGGCCGGAGCTTCTGCTCCTTGACGACGGTCTGCTGCTGGTTCTTGCGAGACTCGCGCTCCTTGAGTGCCGTCTCGTACTTGAACTTGCCGTAGTCCATGATCTTGCAGACCGGGGGCTTCGCGGCAGGAGCAACTTCAACGAGGTCGAGATCGGCATCCGCGGCGACGCGGAGGGCATCTTCGATGCGCACTATGCCTACCTGCTCACCATTTGGTCCGATCAAGCGGACTTCAGGTACACGTATGCGCTCGTTGATGCGGGTCTCAGTGCTGATGGGGCCTCCTATGTAGTCTTCGAGGAGGCCACGCCATCGACGCACTGCGCAATGACGCAGTGAGGCCCTGCACAATGCAGGGCCCGATGCCGACCGATCACGACTCGCGTCGCCTGCGTGAAACGCAGAACACACACCTGACGGTGTCTGTGACCGGACCGCTGTGCCGAGTTGGCCAGCGGTGGGAGCGGGACTCCACTTGCTGTCCTGGCGTATGCCGGGACGGTCGCGCGTGCCAGTCTAGCAGTCATGACCGATGTTCCTGAATCGCCCGACTCGGCGCCCCAGACGACCGTCCGTGAACTCGCCGAGATACCCGCCGTCGAGGTGATCACCAGGGCGGCCGTGATGCTGATGAGTGCGGCCGCCGAGAAGTTGGGGCTCTCGGAGGACGACCCCGACGAGGCTCCGCATCGCGATCTGGACGAAGCACGCCGGCTGATCACGGCGCTGGCCGGGCTGGTGAAGGCATCCGCCGAATACCTGGGACCACACGCCGGGCCGGTCCGCGATGGCCTGAAACAACTCCAGTTGGCGTTTCGCGAGTCCTCCGCGTTCCCCGACGAACCCGGCCAAGGGCCTGGCGAGAAGTACACCGGTCCGGTCTGGTAGCCAGTCGATGCGCACTCCCCGCAGCCTGCAGTCTCAACCATTTCCCGGCTGGAGCGAATATCCTCGCGGCCTATGACGCTGACCACGCCGAAGCAGCTTCGAAAGTCGACTTTCCGGTGGGTGCCCGCCGCCGCGGGCTGGCTCGTCGGCGTCATTGCGACACTGTCGCTGATCGCGAGCATCTCGCCGTTGGTGCGGTGGGCCATCAAGGTCCCGCGCGAGTGGGTCAACGACTACATCTTCAACTTCCCGGACACCAGCTTCGCCTGGGCGTTCGTGCTGACACTGCTCGCGGCAGCGCTGGCGGCCCGCAAGAGCGTGGCGTGGTGGATTCTCGTCCTCTACATGGTCGCCGCGATCGGCTGGAACGTCGCCGACCTGTCCACCGGCCCCGAGTCGGTCATGGAGGACGTCGGTGAGGTCATCGGCCTCGGCTTTCACGTCGCGGCAATTGCCTTCCTGGTGCTGGCGCGCAAGGAGTTCTGGGCCCGGGTCCGCCGCGGCGCCCTAATCAAGGCCGCCGCGACACTGGCGGCCGGTATGGCGATCGGCATCCTGATCGGCTGGGGACTGCTCGAGATGTTCCCGGGATCCCTCGACCGCGACGAGCGCCTGCCGTACGCCGCCAACCGGGTCGTGGTCTTCGCCGGGGTCGACGCCGACGCGTTCTCCGGTCACCACCCGCACGTCTTCGTCAACGCACTGCTCGGCCTGTTCGGCGCCCTGGCGCTCATGGTGGCAGCCATCGTGCTGTTCCAGTCGCAGCGGGCCGAGAACGCACTGACCGGTGAGGACGAGTCCGCCATCCGCGGAATGCTCGAAGTGTGGGGCAAGAACGACTCACTCGGATACTTCGCCACTAGGCGGGACAAGTCGGTGGTCTTCGCGCCCAACGGCCGAGCCGCCATCACCTACCGGGTCGAGGTCGGCGTGTGCCTCGCCAGTGGCGATCCCCTCGGTGATCCGCGAGCCTGGCCAGCCGCCATCGGTGCCTGGCTCACGCTGTGCCAGTCCTACGGCTGGGCACCCGGGGTGATGGGCGCGAGCGCGACGGCCGCCCAAGCCTTCCGCGAGGCCGGTCTCAACGCCCTCGAACTCGGCGACGAGGCCATCCTGTACCCCGACCGCTTCAGGCTGTCCGGACCCGACATGAAGCCGGTGCGCCAAGCGGTCACCCGCGCACGACGCGCAGGGCTCACGGTGCGCATCCGCCGCCACCGTGACCTCCTGCCGGAGGAAATGGCCAGGGCCACGCAGCGCGCGGAGGATTGGCGCGACACCGAGACCGAACGCGGATTCTCGATGGCGCTGGGCCGACTCGGCGATCCGGCCGACGGCGACTGCATGCTGGTCGAAGCCGTCGATCAGCAGGACGAAGTGGTCGCCATGCTGTCGCTGGTGCCGTGGGGCACCAACGGCGCGTCGCTGGATCTCATGCGGCGTTCGCCCCAGTCGCCCAACGGCACGAACGAGCTGATGGTCAGCGAGCTGTGCCTACAGGGCGAGGACATCGGCATCAACCGAATCTCGTTGAACTTCGCCATGTTCCGCTCGGCGTTCGAGGAAGGCGCGCAGCTGGGTGCAGGTCCGGTCGCGCGGCTGTGGCGTGCCCTGCTGGTGTTCTTCTCGCGCTGGTGGCAACTCGAGACGCTGTACCGATCCAACATGAAGTACATGCCCGAATGGGTGCCGCGCTTCGCCTGTTACGAGGATGCCCGACTGGTCCCCCGCGTCGGCATCGCATCGGTGATCGCCGAGGGATTCCTGGTGCTGCCCTTCAGCCGGCGCACCAAACAGCATACGGGTCAACACATCTCGGCACCCGAGACGCTGGTCAACTCCGGCCGATTACAGCACGATGGTAGCGCGCCCGACCTGACCGGACTCGGACTCGAAGGGCCGGCCGACGAGGTCGTCCACCGGCTCCCGGAGCAGGTCAGAGTCCGGATGGCCAAGCTAAAATCGTTGCAGGACAAGGGCATCGATCCCTATCCCGTCGGCAGGGCACCCAGCCACACCGTGGCCCAGGCGCTGGAGACCTCCGGTCAGGAGGTCACCGTGTCCGGTCGCATCCTGCGGCTCCGCGACTACGGTTCGGTGCTGTTCGCCGATCTTCGCGATTGGTCCGCCGAAACCCAACTTCTGTTGGACAACTCGCGGCTGACCGACGGCAACACCGCCGACTTCACCAACGCCATCGACCTCGGCGACCTCGTCGAGGTGACGGGCACCATGGGTGCCAGCAAGTCCGGCACCCCGTCTTTGCTGGTGGACCGTTGGCGGCTGATCGGCAAGTGCCTTCGCCCGCTGCCCGACAAATGGAAGGGCCTCACCGATCAGGAGGCGCGGGTCCGCACCCGCTACGTCGACCTGGCCATCAACACCGAATCCCGCGACCTGATCCGGGCTCGAAGCAACGTCCTGCACGCGATCAGGGAGACGTTGTTCGCCAAGGACTTCCTGGAAGTCGAGACCCCGATCCTGCAGCAGATCCACGGCGGCGCGAACGCGCGTCCGTTCATCACCCACATCAACGCCTACGACCTCGATCTCTACCTGAGGATCGCGCCGGAGCTCTACCTCAAGCGGCTTTGTGTCGGTGGTGTGGAACGAGTCTTCGAGCTTGGCCGCGCCTTCCGCAACGAAGGCGTCGACTTCAGCCACAACCCCGAGTTCACGCTCCTGGAGGCCTATCAGGCGCACGCCGACTACAACGTGTGGATCGACGGCTGCCGCGAGCTGATCCAGAATGCGGCATTGGCGGCCAACGGATCACACGTCGTGATGCGGCCACGGGAGGACGGCAGCCTCGAGCCCGTCGACATCTCCGGTGAGTGGGCCGTCAAGACCGTGCACGGCGCCGTCTCCGAGGCGCTCGGTGAGCACGTCGACACCGACACCGATCTGACGACCCTGCGCCGCTATGCCGACGCCGCCAAGATCCCGTACCAGACCCACTGGGACCCGGGCGCCGTCGTCCTCGAGATGTACGAGCACCTCGTCGAGGACAGCACTGAGAATCCCACGTTCTACAAGGACTTCCCCACGTCGGTGTCGCCACTGACCCGACCGCACCGCAGCCTGCCCGGCGTGGCGGAGCGATGGGATCTGGTGGCCTGGGGCGTCGAGCTCGGGACCGCCTACAGCGAGTTGACCGATCCCGTCGAGCAGCGCCGCAGGCTTCAGGAGCAGTCCTTGCTCGCCGCGGGCGGGGACCCGGAGGCGATGGAACTCGACGAGGACTTCCTGCAGGCAATGGAGTACGCGATGCCGCCGACCGGCGGTCTCGGCATGGGCGTCGACCGGGTGGTCATGCTGATCACCGGTCGCAGCATCCGCGAAACACTGCCCTTTCCGCTGGCGAAGCCGCGCTAAGGGGAAGTTACCAGCGTGTTACCAGGAACGGCAGTCACCATGTCGTCGTGACACTGTGGTCGGCAGCCGGAGACTTTCGGCAACAACATCTCTCGTTGATGCACGGCTGGCTGCCGTTGACGATTCAGGCCATCACCGTGGTCGTTCTCCTGGCCGCGATCGGCTGGCGCACCCGCCGCTGGCGGCTGGTGTGGCTGCCCGTGGCGCTGTTCGTCGGCGGTGCTTTGGCGGCAGCGTCCTACTGGTTCATCTCGTCGCAGGGCATGTCGGACGACCCAGCTCCGAATTTGCTGTGGGTTTGGCTCGTCGTCACCGGTGCCGCCGCGGTGGTGCTCGTCGCCGGCTGGCGCAACGCCCTCTGGTGGCGTCGGGCGGCCTCGGCCGCGGGACTGCCGCTGTGCCTGCTGTGCGCGGCGCTGGCGCTAAACCTCTGGGTCGGCTACTTCCCTACCGTCCAGACGGCGTGGAACCAACTCACCGAGGGGCCTCTGCCCGACCAGACCGACCAGGCGACCGTCGTCGCCATGCAGACCAAACATCAGATCCCGGCCAGGGGCGTCGTGGTTCCGGTCAACATCGGCTCTGCCTCGTCGGGCTTCAAACACCGCGGCGAATTGGTCTACCTTCCGCCCGCCTGGTTCGCGACGAACCCGGCTCCGCACCTGCCGACGTTGATGATGATCGGCGGCGAGTTCAACACCCCCGGTGACTGGCTGCGAGCCGGCAATGCAATCAAGACCGTCGACGACTTCGCGGCCGCCAATCGCGGCAACGCCCCCGTTCTCGTGTTCGTGGACACCGGTGGCGCGTTCAACAACGACACCGAATGCGTCAACGGGTCGCGCGGCAACTCCGCGGACCACCTCACCAAGGACGTGGTGCCGTTCATGGAGTCGACGTATGGCGTGAGCGCCAACCGTGCCAACTGGGGCCTCGTCGGCTGGTCGATGGGAGGCACCTGCGCGGTGGATCTGGCGACCATGCATCCAGACATGTTCAGCACCTTCGAGGACATTGCCGGCGACCTGGCGCCCAACTCCGGAAACAAGCAGCAGACCATCGACCGGTTGTTCGGCGGCAACGCCGCGGCCTACGCCGCCTTCGACCCCACCACGGTCATCACCAGGCACGGCCCGTACACCGGGGTGTCCGGATGGTTCGACATCAACGGATCGGGGCCGACGAACGGCCCAACGGTGGTGAACGCGGTCAATGTCAACGGCACCGGACTGGGCGGCAAGGATGCCGCGGCCCACGTCAGCGATCAGGCGGCTGCGGCGAACTCACTGTGCGCCCTCGGCGCCGCCAACGGCATCAGCTGCGCAGTGGTGATGCAACCGGGCAAGCATGACTGGCCGTTCGCCGACCGCGCCTTCTCCGCCGCGCTGCCGTGGCTGGCAGGCCAGATCCACACACCCGGCATCCCGGTGCAGGCACTGCCGGGCCCGGCGCCGACGTTGTCGCACATTCAGTAGTCGGACTCGGCTGCGACCAGCTCGGCGAGGAACGCGTCGGGTCCGGGTTGGGCGAGCCGCGCCCTGGCGACGTCGCGGACGCGCTGCCGAAGCTCCGCGGCGGCACTGGAGTCGGCGGTCACGGCGCGCTCGGGACCTATGGCCACGCTGGTCGCCGACCAGTCGTGATCCCACGCCTGGTTCTCACTCACCTCGCGGCCGTCCCCGTCCACCACCGTCACGGCGGCCGCTCCGTTCGCGTCGAGAGCACCTGTGCCGCTGAGCTTTCCGGAGCGCACCCTGACGTCGATGCCCCGGGCCGACGCCCGGCCGGTGAGCGCGACACGCACCGTGACGATCACCGACGAGTCGGCGGTCTCGACCGACCAGTCGATCGTGCGGTCCGCCGCGTCGAACATCCCCTGCGGCACGGCCACCCAGTCGACGGACCCGGCGCCGCGGGCGATCGCGCCCTGCGCACGGTCGCCGTCTCGGCCCGCCGCCAGCGCGTAGTCGTCACGTCGCCCGCGCACCGAATCGCCTGTTGCTGCCGACGATTGCCCTGACCAGGCGCCGACCTCGTCGGCCAGATCGGCGCAGCGCGCCGCCAATTCGCTGACTCGCGAATCGTCCGCCGACCCGCTGGCAAGGAGCGCGGCGCGGTGCGGCGCGAGCAGTCCTCCGACGTCGGCGTCCAGCGCGTCGTCGGAGAAGAACTCCTGTGCCGCGCTCAGCAGAACCGCCAACTCGCCGTCGAGCAGCGCGCGGTCCAGTGGCACGATCCCGTCCCGGCGGCTCTCGGGCCACCACCGGCGAAGCCAGTGCCCGATGGCGAGCCGCCGCAACGGCTCCACGGCCTCGGGCAGCAACTCGACGTCGATCGGTGTGAGATCCGACGCAATCAGGGCGTGCGCCGCCGGCCCCACCACGCGCCACAGCCACTCTGCGGCATCGAGATTTGTGATGGTCATTCTGGTCGCAGCCACGCCGTCCGGATCGTCCACCGTCCATTCGAGTACCGCACCGCTGACGTCGAGCACCGCCACCGCGGGAGGCGCGGAGACGGCCGGCCCGACGACCCGCAGACCGGAGTCGGATACCAGCCTCACCGGGCCACCTCGTACTCCTGAAGTTCCAACATCGACTTGATGCGCTGGCGGTGGTCCAGGCTCACCGACCGCGCGACACCCTCGAGCAGCGACCGCAGATCGTCGACGTCGGCACACGGCTCCTGCCAGACGTCGCGGCCGTGTAGCCGGGCCCAGAGCCTTCGGAGATACGGGCGTGCGAAGGCGGACAGCTCATCGATCACCTGTCGCTGGCGGGGATGAACCGGTCCACCATCGACGAGGTAGCGCCGCGCGTGTAGCACGTAGGCCTCCTTGCGCAGCCGGGCCTGGATGCCGCCCGACAGCGCGTAGCGGGTGGGCTTGGCATCGCTCAGCGGGTCGAGGTCGACCGCGACCTCGATGCCCGTGATCAATGCCGCCTGCTTGTCCTCGCCGAGCAGACCCCATGGCGCGCACGCCCGATCGACCTCTTCGGCACACAGCAGCGGAATCTCGGGAAGCTCGTCGCGGTCCAGGGCCCGACGCAACGTCGCATGCACGCGATCCACCACACTACGGTTCAGCGGAGGATCCCCGTCGACACTCCGCATCACGGGCGGCGGCGGTTGCGGGGCAACTGAACTCAGCCCGATGTCGACGATCGACCATGGGAGTTCGGCCCCGCCGACGCGGGCCTTGGCACCGAAGTTGTAGGGCGTCGCGTCCGCGACGAGAGCCGACCACACCCGCTGCCTGGCCATCGCGGCGTTGTGGCCCGCGTCGGCTCCGAGCACCGTGGTGAGGCCGGCCAGAAATGGCCCGGCAATGGTGTCACCCGGCCCTACGTCGCGCCAGCTGCGCTCGAGCTGGCGGGACAGCCGAGCCACGACGTGCGCATCCCCCACGTAGCGGTTGAGCACCTCGATGCCGGTCCGGTCGCGGTCGTCGTGGACGCCACGCAGTACCGACTCGGCGGTGGCCCGGTCATCGGTGGCCGGTCGGCCTCGAGTGACCGCAAGCTCGAAGCACAGGGGAAAGTAGAGCTCCTGGGCGTTGCCAGACGTGATGCGCATGCGGCGGCGCTCGAGCTTCAACACCGCGAACCACGCTGCAGCAGAGCGCAGTTGGGGTGCATGATCGAGAATCAAGTGTCGCATCGCGGTGCCCGTCTCCGATGTGACGACGGGCGCGGAGTACTGCGGGTTGGCGCGCAGCCGAAGTATCAGCGGGTCGAGAATCCGCTTGACGGTGCGGCGCAGCGGAGCGCCGTCGATGCCACTGAGGACCTCGACGCCCGGTCCGATCGCGCGCCACGCCTCGTCGATCACCATGCGTCGCGGCAGCACCGCACCCTCCCGCACTGCAGGGGTGCCGGCGTCGGTCACCAGGCGAGGAGCCGTGGTCATCCGCCCAGAATAGGCGGTACCTCGACGAATGCCGCATACGAAACTTGGGTTCGGTAGCAGAGTCCGGGTCGGATCCTGGTGGCATGTCCGACGCCCTGGTGATCGCCCTCGTGTTCCTCCTCTCCGTTGCGATCGGCGCAGTGCTGTGCGCTCACCTGTCGCATGTCACCCGCGCGCCGTCCGAACTACTTCCGGTCCGCAAGGCGACAGGGGTGGGCATTGGCACCGTGCGCGCCGTCGATGGGTTGATCACCGTCGACGTGGAGAGCGTCTCGGGACAACACTTCGAAGGACGCCTGCATCGACGGGACGACGACGGGTCGCTCGGCGGATTGCAGCCCGGTGTCCTGCTGTTGGTCACTTTCGATCCGGCTATGCGCGAACGACTTTCGCTCGCAGACGACATGGCGGCGGTGCGAGCGGCCTTCGACCGGATGCTCGTGCGCAAGGGCCTGGTGACACCGGCACAGGTAGACCTGATCAGGAATGGCATCAAGTCCCGTGGTGTCGTGACTGCGATGAGGACGACGGGCGTAGCTCGCGAGGACTACCGCGAGATCGAACTCGACCTGATGGTCCGCAGGCCAGCGGGCGGGCAGTTTCCCGCGCACGAGACCACGCTGATACCCGAGTCGGCACTCGCCAGGGTCGCGCCGGGTTCGGTGGTCGACGCCTATTACGCAGACGACGAATCCGTCGTCACCGTGTCGGTACCGCCCGGCTGAACCCTCACCGCGCACCGTCGACGGCAAACGTGACCAGCGCCGCCCAGTACAGCGGATGTGCGCTCGCGTCACCGGAACGCCACTGCCGCATACGGTTGCGCTGCCATCGATTCACCGCGCGGCCGCCCTCGTCCTCGTCGTGTGCGTCGTCCACGGCGACCACGAGCTCGGCCATGGGATCCTCTGCTCCACCGGTGAACTGCCGATAACCGGCCGTCGTCGGCAGCGACCACAGTGTCGCCGTCACCAGTTGGGCGCCGCAGAGGACCATCGCGGCGACCAATCCCGTCGCCTCGTCGAACCGGTAGTCGCCACCGGACGCGCATGCGATGAGTGCCACCCGCGGCGGCATCGACATTCGTCGGGACATGATGGTCGCCGCGGTGAGCGGAGCCTCCTCCGCCAGATGCAACGCCGCCTGGTCGGCACGGCCCGACTGATCCTCGGCGGCGCTCGCGTGACCGACGTAGAGGAGCCGACGAGGTTCCTCGGTCAACATCGCGACGAGCCATTCCCGGTCGGCGTCCGTGCGCCGGAACAGTTCAGCCGTCGCGGACACCCTGGGCAGCACCTGTCGCGAGGTGACGTCTTCGGCGAAGTGCCGAGCCACCCGCGTGTCGGGTGACGGTCGACCGAGGACCGAGCCCAGCGCCGAGTCGGCACGTTGCCCTGGCACTCGCGGGTCGAGGATCACCAGCGGCAGGCGGTGACGCCGCTCGGCCCATGTCGTGCGCGGCCGCCGCGCGTTGACGATGTTGGGCGGAATGGCCAACAACACGTCCACCAGTTCCATCAGCCGATACGACTCCGTCTCGGAGTCGACGGGCAGCGCGAGCAGGCCCCACGGCACGCGCCCCAATCTCGCGCTGGGCGAGATGAACAGGACGGGCCGCGGCGCGGACACGCCGTCGGACAGGAGGCGCCATGCGGCATCGGAGAGCAGCGCCGCCCCGAGCCGTCTGGCCAATGCCATCTCGGTGTCCCGGGTCGCGAAGGGCCCCTGCGTGAGGGCTCTGGCGACGGCGTCGGCGATGGACTCACCCCCGGTCGGTTCGGGGAGCGCGACCGCGAGTTCGTCGAGGCATTCGCGGATCTGCGGTGCCTGCACCACCCAGGTCACCGTTCGGGACGGGTCCCCCACCACCCGCAGGCTGGCGTAGGTGGCCACCCCGACGTCCGCGAAGCGCAGTACGAGAGTGCGAGAAGTCAGGACCCCTTCTCCCATGTCTCCCATATCGATTCAGCCGCGGTGACACACTGCCCGTAACGCTGCGACGCCAGCTCACGGTAGCGATCGAGCACCGGGCCCGTGGTCGGATCCATCCGCAGCGGAGGCAGCGGGCCCAGCCGCGTGAGTCCGGTGCCGTCGGTGATCGGCGGTCCTGCGGCGACCAGGGCCAGCTCATCGACGTCGGTGATCGGGGCGGCCGCCGTGGAGACACTCGACCACTCGGTCGATCCGCCCTCGACTCTCTCGGCATTGAATGTGCCACGTGCGCTGTGGTATTCGACCAACTGACTGACCAGATCCGCGTTCTCCCACTCCAAGCAGACGGCGAAGGCGCCGGCCAGCATCGGCGCCGACACGCACCTCGCCCACTGCGCACGCGCCTCGGCGTCGGCAACCGAGTACCGCACCGAATCGACGGCCAGGGACGCGGGAACCTTCAGTTCGGCGGCGCGTTCCAGCTTCTCCATCGCTTCTGCGAACTTCGCGGTGCCGGGTTCGGGACTCATCGCCCCCGAACCCGAGCGGTAGCTCTCCTCCACAGCTTCCCAGTCCGCGTCGGGATCACCTGCGCCGTCGAAGCCCAGATCGGCCAGCGCCTCGGCCCGCCACACGTTGCCGAGGTGATCGTCGAGCCTGGCATAGGCCAACCAGCTGCTGCGGGGCGAGGAGTCCAGACATGCGCGTGCCTGCGCCACCATGTCGACGGCCTCGGCGTAGCGGCCGCGAAAGATCGCGATCCAGCTGCGCTGCAAAAGAATTCGGTGGATGTGCAACGGTTTGCCGAGCTCACGCCAATGACGCTCGGCGTGCTCCCAGCACTCGTCGGCGACCTTGAGGCCACCCGCGGACATTCTGGTCAGTCCGAAGAACAGCCAGCACCGCGAGACGTCGTTGGCGCGGGCGTAGCGCGCGATCACCGGGTAGGCCTCGTACATGAGGGCCTCGGTAGCCACTCGGTCGCCTGCGGACCAACTCGCCGCGCCGCGTTCCAATCGAGCTCGCGCCGTGGCCAGTTCCCACCCACGCGCCTCCGCCCGGGCCTCGGCACGTCGCAACCACGGGGTGGCCTGGTCGAGCCTGCCGGTCTCGATGCAAAACCTGGCGTAGCCGATGCTGCCGAGCACCCGCAGATTGTCGGCCGATTCGTCACCGGTCGAGGACGTTTCGATGTGGCGGATGACGTTGTCCCACAACGAGACCGACCGCACGTGCAGGTCGTCGTCGCACAAACCCTCCGCGCAGACGATGCGAGCATAGATCGACAGATACGTGTGTTCCTCGGCGAGATCCGCGAACTCTTCGTCGTCGTCGTCCAGCGCGGCGAGTGCTATCGCGGCCCCTTCGTGGTCGCCGATGGCGGCAGCCAAGCCGATCTCCAGGAAGCCGGCCCGTCGTCGGTAACGGCACACCAGATGACGCACCTCGTCGGTCGTCATCGTGCACTGTCCGAGCACCTCCGGCGCCGCGGTGCCCGCGAGGATCGACGAGTAGATGGCAAGGCACTCCCCCATCCGACGAGACGCCTCCCGCACCCCGTCGTAGGCCGTCCTCACCAGGTAGAGCTCACCGAGCTGGGCCAAGGCCTCGAGCATCCAGCCGTCCCGGTCGGCCGCCTCGATCTGCGGCATCAGCGACAGCAGCAGCTCCTTGGCCGCCGTCTCGTCGGAGGCCAGAGCCAGGTGACGGGCCCGCTCCAGCTCCCCGGGGATCGACACTGCTGCATCATAAGTCGCGGCGGACGCGAGGTGTGGAAGTCGGAAATGGCGAAGACGGCGGACGTGCCAGGCACGTCCGCCGCCCCCCGCAGGATGACCCGTCAGTTGCAGGTCACCTTGATCTCGAACTTCTTCGTGATCATTCCGGCCATCGGGTTCTTCATGTCGGCACCCTGCGCCTCACCGGTGATGGTGTAGGTGCTGCCGTCGACCGCCACGTCCGCCGAGCCGGACTTCATCCCACCCATCTGGGCCACGGCCAGCGCGTTGCCGTCGACGACCAGGCCCAGGGACTCCACCGCCGGCGGTGTTGCGTCGCTCATCACCACCGCGACGCCCTGCTGCCCGCCGACGGCTCCGCTGGCCACGTTGATCTTGCCGCCGGCCTTCACGCAGGTGACGGAGTTGAGGTCCAGGCCCGCCAGATCCTGACCCTCGACCTTGACCTGGGTGTTGCCGCTGGTGCTGACCTGTGTGCTGCTGCTGCCGCCGGCAGCAGGTGTGCTGGACCCCGGCGTCGAGCCCTTGTCATCAGAGCAGCCCACCAGAACCAGGGCGGCCGCCGCGATGCCGATACCCGCCGTCACGATCTTCTTCATTTCTTCGGTTCCCTTCGTTCGCAACGCCGGAGATGACGTCGTCGTGAGGCAAGTACACGAGGGGTGCGGCGCTACCGATCCCAACTTCTGGGTCGATGCGCGCTCGGCGGGCCGGACGCGTGACGGCTCGGCCAGATCACAGAGACCCCGAGACCACCCGCCCTTCGAATACGACGGCGTCGCACTTGATGCCACTCAGCGACTCCGCCGGGACGTCGAACGGCGAGCCGTTCAACACGAGGAGGTTCGCCACCTTGCCGACGGTGAGCGAACCCAGTTCGTCCTGCAGGCGAAGCTGGGTAGCCCCGTTGATGGTGTAACCCTCCAGCAGCAGGTCGCGCGGCAACTGGGCGTCGGCTGCGGGCCGGACGCTGCCCGGGTAGGTCGCCGGGTCCAACGGATACTCTGGGTCCACGCGCGTGACGGCGATCTGCATGCCGAACATCGGGTCGGCCCTGTGCAATTCGTAACCGCTCACGACGTCGCTGCCGAAGGTCACGGTGGCGCCGCTGGCGGCGATCTCGTTGAATCGGTACATCCGGTTCCAGCGTTCCTCGCCGAGGTGCTCCTTGGCTTCATCGCCGAAGTATCCGCCTGACCAGTGCGTGGTCCAGTTGACCAAAATGCCCAACTCGGCTGGCCGCACCATGTCGGCCGGGTCGACCAGTTCGCAGTGCGCCAGCGTCACCTGAATTCGCCATGCGTCGCCTTGTGTCGCGAGCCGTCCCCGGGCAGCCTCGACGGCGTCGCAGGCCACCCGGAAGGCGCGGTCGCCCACCAGGTGAACGTGTACGTCGACGTGAGCGGTGTTGCACAGCAGCAGGCACTGCTCGAGTTCGTCGGTTTCCATGCCGATCTCGCCGAAGTGTTCCTGCGCATGACTGCACAGTGGGGCGATCACCGCGCTGTTGCCGCTCTCGTTGGTGCCGTCCAGGAACAGCTTCACGGCGTTGACGCCGATGTGCGGGCGGCCGAATCTGGATTGCAGGTCGGCTATTCGGACCAGCACGGCCGGGAGATCCGTCGAGTTCGTGAACTGAACGGCGCCTTGGTAATAGACGTTCAGCTCGCCGCGCTCGTCGAGTTCGACGAGCGACTCGAGAATCTGCTCGTCGTCGAGCAGCGCCTCGAACACCGTCGTCACCCCGTGGTCGGTCATGAAGTCGAAGAACGGCTTGATGCGTGCCGGGGTGAGCTCCCGCGGCGGGCTCCACCCGATGCGCTCGTACATCGCGTCGAGGAAGTGCCGATGGACGAGTTCGCGCAGCAGCCCGGTGGGCTCGCCGTTCTCGTTGCGCACGAACATCTCCAACCCCGGCACCGGATCCGGAGTGTCCTTGGTGACGCTCATTAGGTCCAGCATCTTGCTGTTGACCCAGTGTTCGTGTTCGCTGAAGTCCTGACACAGCACCGGTCGGTCGGGCACCACGGCGTCGAGCAGTTCCTTGGTGGGGCCGCCGTCGCGGAACGTCGCGCTTGGGTAGTACTCGAAGTACAGAAACGGTGCCTCCGCCACCGGATGTGCAGCGGCGTACTCGGCGATGAATCGCAGGATCTCGTCTACGTCGGTCGTCCACGGGAGGCGCACGTGCCAGAAGCTCTGCGACACCATCGACGGGTGGGTGTGGGCATCTACGATCCCCGGAATCACCGTCCGCCCGCCGAGGTCGAATACCGTCAGCTCCCCGGCGTCGGGGCGCGTGCGGCGCTCGCCCACGTAGGTGATCACTCCCCCTTCGACCACGACGGTGTCGGCCAGCGGTCGTCCCGCATCGGCGGTGTGCACCCGCGCGTTCGTCAACACCATTCCCACGTCGACTCTCCTCACTCGTCGTGGGAAAGCTACCCACGGCGGCGCGGCGGAACAGCGCCGCGCCGCCGATTGAGCGTCATCGTCATGCCGGTCGAGCCGAATCGTGCTGTCGCGGTGGCCCCGCCAGTCCCTACATTTGCCGGATGACCGAACTCAAGCGGCTTTTGACACTGCGACATCTGGTGGTGTTCGGCCTGGCATACCTCGCGCCGACGGTGGTGTTCAACTACTTCGGCATCGTGACGACGCTGACCGGCGGCATGATGGCGCTGGCCTACGCCGCGACCACGGTGGTCATGTTCTTCACGGCCTACAGCTATGCCACGATGGTGCGGGCCTTCCCGGTGGCCGGCTCGGCGTACACCTACGTGCGCATGGCAGTTCACCCTCACCTCGGCTTCCTCACCGGTTGGGTGATGCTGCTCGACTATCTGCTCCTGCCGATGGTGTGCTACCTGCTGGTCGCCATCTACATGAACGAATTCGTCCCCGCCGTACCCGTGTGGGCGTGGATAGTGCTCGCCGCCGCCCTCGGGGCCATCACGAACGTCTTCGGCGTCAAGATCGCCGGCCGCATCAACTCCGTCGTGATTGGCGCGCAGATCCTATTCTCGGTCGCCCTGGTCGTCATCGTCGCTGTGTACGTCACCGGAGGGCAGGGCGCCGGCACGCTGCTCGACGGAGCGGCGGTATTCGACGCCGCGAACTTCGACGCGTCGAAGGTGCTGTGGGCCGCGTCCATCCTGGCCGCGTCCTTTCTAGGCTTCGACGCCGTCTCGACGATGGCCGAGGACACCGTCGACCCAGCCAAGACGGTGCCGCGCGCCGTCTTGCTCGTCCCGATCGCCGCGGGCATCGGCTTCTCGGTCATCTCCTACTTCATGCAGCTCGCCTGGCCGAACGCCGCCACCGAGATTCAAGACCCCGACTCGGGAATCTTCGAACTGCTCGGCCGACTCGGTGGCAATACCCTGTCGACGGCGTTCCTGGTGACCGACAACCTCGCGAGTATGGTGTGCGCGATCGCCGGCCTGGCCGCGGCGTCGCGAATTCTGTACGGGATGGGCCGCGACGGTGCGCTCCCCCGCCGCTTTTTCGGCGCGCTCAACGAACGCTTCCAGACGCCGGTGAACAACATCCTGCTCATGACCGCGATCGCGTTGACGGCGATCTTCTACGCGGACAATCTGATGGCCGCCGCGTCGCTGGTCGCCTTCGGCGCGCTGTGCGGCTTCGTGCTGGTCAACTATTCGGTCATCAGTCACTTCTTCATCCGCGGTCGACGCCGCTCGAGCAGCGACGTGATCCGCTACCTCGTCGTCCCCGGTCTGGGCATGGTCGTCTGCGCTGCACTGCTGGTCAACGTCGACGTCTCGGCCAAGATCCTCGGTGGCGTCTGGCTCGTGCTCGGCATCGTCTATCTCGGCTTCTCCACCAACGGCTTCCGGCGCCCGCCCGCCGAGATCGACATCGCCGAGGACGACGAGGTGACGGCGTCGACGACGGAATCCGTGGGCTGATCGGTTGCGTCGCGACCGGGGCTCGGCAGGACTACGTTTGACCGATGTTCGACGTGGTGACGGACTACGCGTCCGGCGCCCGGGTGCGCACGCACGTCCAGGCCGTCCGCGGCACCGCGCTGCACGCCCATCCCAACGCGCTGGAGATCGTGTACGTGCTCTCGGGTCGCCTGCACGTACGAGTCAGCAGCGAGGACTTCGACCTCGACGCGGGTGACTACGTCGTGGTCAACCGGCTCGATCCGCACCTACTCGAGGGTGACGACGAAAACGTCACGGCGGTAATGCATCTCGACCTCGCAGCGTTTGCCGACGTCGACCCGTTCGCCGATCAGATCATGTTCGCGTGCGAGTCCTTCGACCTCCCCCGGTATCGACGGCAGGAGGAGCTACTGAGGGGACTCCTGCTCGACGTCGTCGACCTCGCCGTGATCACGCCGTCCGCTTCCCGGCTCGACGCGCGAGCGACCGACCTCGTCCGACTGCTCTGTACCGGGTATTCGATCGAGAACTACTACCAACGGGATCGGGACCCGAGCGCGGCTCAGCGGGCCAAGCTGCACGGCATGGTTGCGGTCATGCGGAGGAATCTGGCCAGTCGTGATGCCCTCGAGGACGTCGCGGTCGCGCATCACTACTCGAAGTCCTACGTGTCCCACTTCGTGAAGAACACGGCGGCCTTCAGCTTCAGCAGTATGTTGACCGCCACGCGGGTCATGCACGCCGAACGATTGCTCCTGCTCACCGACGACACCGTGCGAGACGTGTCGACGCAGTGCGGGTTCTCCGACGTGAAGTACTTCACGCGATCCTTCGCCGATTGGTTCAAGCAAACCCCGGCGGAGTACCGCGCCCAGTACCGCCCGCTCACCTGGCGCGACAACACGTACGAGGACGTCGACGCGGCCACCACCGCCGTCCTCGTCGGGCAGCACCGCAGCCGCGTGGCCTCACCAAGCGACCCGCCGCGGCTCTCCATCACGCCGATCGTGCTCAAGAACGTCGGCTCGCGCGCCGACCTCTTCGCCAGGATCGGCACGTTCGACTCAGCCGAAGAAGTGCCCGTCAGCTCGGCTCCCGCGACGCCGCCGCGCCGCCACCTGATGCCGATGCGCGTCCGCGACACCGACCTCGACGGCGACCACCTCGTCCAGATCCTCGCGTCTTCCACCGGAAACGACGCCACGCCCTGTCTGGTGATCGAGTACTCCGGTCGAACGTCCACCATCGACGCCCTCGCGAAGCTGGCTGCGCTACTTCTCCGTGTCGGCGACGTCGACGTAGAGGTATGGCTCTTCTACTCCGGAGTTCGGGCGCGGGTCGCCGTGGACGAGGTGATCGACGTCGTCGAGCGGGAGTATGGGCTGCTGCCGCAGGCCGTGATGGTCACCTGACTGACGCGATCCGGTCGGCCGCGGCGGTACCGTGACAGGCGTGGGAGACTCCGACGAGATCATCGATGCCGAGATCGTGCCGGACCCATCACCCGCGACGCCGCCGGACACCGGCTACACCTCGGGCGGCGTGCCGACGTTCGAGTCGGTCAGGGAGAAGATCGAGACCCGATACGGCACCGCCATCGGGTCAGCGGAGCTGGCCTCGGAGACCGCCGAGGGCCGCGATGTCGAGCAGCAGTACGAGGACAGGCAGCGCGCCGCCCACGATCGCCTCGAACAGATCCGAGCCTCGATGCGGGACGAGACGGACGAGGCCTGACGCCTTGCGTTCGTTCTCCGTCGCGGAACGGCGCACACGGCTGGCGCGACGCCACCTCCTCGCCGAGGCCTCCGACCAGCCGGTGGTCGACGTCGCCGGCTCGTTCGTCGGTCTGCACGCCACCGACCCGGCCACCCCGTATCTATCTCTCTGGGCACGCCTCGACGGGTTCCGCGTCGCCGACTTGGACGCCGCCATGTATCAGGACCGGACGGTGGTCAAACACCTCGCCATGCGGCGCACGCTGTGGGTGTTCGACGTCGGCGACCTGGCTGCCGTGCAGAGCGCCGCAAGCGATCGGGTGGCAGGCGCCGAGCGCAAGAAGCTGATCGCCGACGTGGTGAAGGCCGGTATCGCCGCCGACGGCGGAGCGTGGCTCGACGAGGCGTCGGCGGCCGTTCTCGCACACCTGCGCGACCACGGCCACGCCAGCGCCCGGGAACTGCGAGAGGCGCTGCCCCAGTTGGCCGGTACCTACGACGCGGCACCCGGAAAGCCTTATGGCGGTGCAGGTCCCATTTCACCGCGGGTGCTCACCGTGCTCGGCGCCGAGGGACGGCTGGTGCGCGGCCCCAACGATGGCGGCTGGACCACGTCGCGCCCGAAGTGGACCCCCGCGGCGCACTGGCTCGGCGCGAACGAACCGACGGAGCCCGGTGCCGCGCGGGCGACCCTGATCCGGAGATGGCTGCGCGCGTTCGGGCCCGCCACCGTCACCGACGTGAAGTGGTACTTCGGCCATACCCTCACGTGGGCCCGTGATGGTCTTCGTGACGTCGGCGCCGTCGAAGTGGACATGGACGGGACCGCGGGATTCGTGCTGCCCGACGATCTGGAGCCCGAACCCGCGGTCGACCGGTGGTGCGCCCTGCTCCCCGGACTGGACGTGACGACGATGGGCTGGAAGGACAGGGACTGGTATCTCGGCGAGCACGAGGCACAGGTGTTCGACCGCAATGGCAACGGCGGGCCGACCGCATGGTGCGACGGTCGAATCGTGGGCGCGTGGACTCAGGACGCCGACGGCCGCGTGGTGCCGCGGTTGACCGAGAAGGTCGACGCCAGGGCCTCGAAGGCGTTGGCGCGCAAGGCCGAGGAGCTCACCGACTGGCTCGATGGGACGCGCGTCGCCGCACGATTTCCCTCTCCCCTGTCGAAGTCGCCGTCGAAGGCGACTCCCGGTTAGGAGACCTTGCGCCGCTTCTTCGCGGGCGCGGGAGCGGGCAGCATCTCGGCGAGGAACTGGCCGGTGTAGCTCTCCGAGACCGCCGCCACGTCCTCGGGTGTGCCCTGCGCGACGACCGTGCCGCCGCCGCCGCCGCCCTCCGGGCCCATGTCGACGATCCAATCCGAGGTCTTGATGACGTCGAGGTTGTGTTCGATGACGATGACGGTGTTGCCCTTGTCGACCAGGCCGTTGATGACCTTGAGCAGTTTGCGAATGTCCTCGAAGTGCAGACCGGTGGTCGGCTCGTCGAGGACGTAGACCGTGCGACCCGTCGACCGCTTCTGTAGTTCGGCGGCCAACTTCACCCGCTGTGCCTCGCCGCCGGACAACGTCGGGGCGGGCTGACCCAGTCGGACGTAGCCGAGGCCGACGTCGACGAGCGTCTTCAGATAGCGGTAGATCGAGGTGATCGGCTCGAAGAAGTCCGTCGCCTCCTCGATCGACATGTCGAGGACCTCGGAGATGGTCTTGCCCTTGTAGTGCACCTCTAGGGTTTCCCGGTTGTACCTGGCGCCGTGGCAGACCTCGCACGGCACGTAGACGTCCGGCAGGAAGTTCATCTCGATCTTGATGGTGCCGTCACCCGAGCACGCCTCGCAGCGGCCGCCCTTCACGTTGAAGGAGAACCGTCCCGGCTGGTAGCCCCGCACCTTGGCCTCGGTGGTGGCAGCGAACAGCGTCCGGATCTTGTCGAAGACACCCGTGTACGTGGCCGGGTTGGAGCGCGGCGTGCGTCCGATCGGTGACTGATCGACTCGCACCAGTTTGTCGAGTTGGTCGATGCCGTTGATCCGAGTGTGACGGCCGGGCACCTGACGCGCGCCGTTGAGCTTGTTGGCCAGCACCGCCGCCAGGATGTCGTTGACGAGGGTGGACTTTCCGGACCCCGAGACACCGGTCACCGATGTCAGCACGCCCAGCGGGAAGGACACGTCGATCTCGCGCAGGTTGTTCTCGCGGGCGCCGACCACCGTCAACTGGCGCTTACGGTCGATGGGCCGGCGGATGGCAGGCACTTCGATGCTTTCCTTGCCGGAAAGGTATGCGCCAGTGATGGATTCGGGATTGGTCAGAAGGTCGGCGTAGGTGCCGCTGTGCACGATGTGGCCGCCGTGCTCACCGGCTGCCGGTCCGATGTCGACGACCCAGTCGGCGTGCGCGATGGTGTCCAGGTCGTGTTCGACGACGATCAGCGTGTTGCCGAGATCCCGCAGTCGAACCAGGGTGTCGATGAGGCGGCGGTTGTCACGCTGGTGCAGACCGATCGACGGCTCGTCGAGCACGTAGAGCACCCCCGCGAGGCCGGAGCCGATCTGCGTGGCGAGCCGAATGCGTTGCGCCTCACCGCCGGAGAGCGTGCCGGCGGCGCGGGACAGCGTCAGGTAGTCCAGCCCGACGTCGAGTAGGAAGCCCAGCCGCGACTGGACCTCCTTGAGCACCTGCCCGGCGATGGCATGCTCGCGCGTGCCGAGGGTGAGCCCGTTGAGGAACTTCGAGCAGTCGGCGATCGACAACTCACAGACCTGCGCGATGGACTTCGCGTCGTCGTCCGCGGCCAGCGTGACGGCCAGGATCTCCGGCTTGAGTCGAGTGCCCTCGCACACGGGACACGGGACGTCGCGCATGAAGCCGTCGTAGCGTTCCTTCATCTGCTCGGACTCGGTCTGCTCCATGCGGCGGTGCAGGAACGCCATCACGCCCTCGAAGTCCGCGTAGTACGAGCGGGTGCGGCCGTAGCGATTCTTGTACCTGACGTGGACCTGCTCGTCGCAGCCTTCGAGGATCGCCTTGCGCGCCTTCGCGGGCAGCTTGCGCCACGGCGTGTCCACGTCGAATCCCAAGCTCTCGCCAAGGCCTTCGAGCATCCGCGTGAAGTAGTCGGCGGTGTGGCCCATGGCCCAGGGAGCAATGGCGCCCTCGGCGAGCGTCAGATCCGGGTCGGGTACGACGAGGTCGGGATCGACCTCCTTGCGGATGCCCAGACCGGTGCACTCGGGACAGGCGCCGTAGGGCGAGTTGAAGGAGAACGACCGCGGTTCGAGGTCGTCCACCGCCAGGGCGTGACCGTTGGGACACGCGAGCTTCTCGGAGAACCGCTGCTCCCGCTGCGGGGCGTCCTCGTCCTCGTCGACGAACTCGAGCACGAGGATGCCGTCGGCGAGCCCGAGCGCCGTCTCGACCGAGTCGGTCAGGCGTTGCTTGGAGCTGGCCTTGACGCTGAGACGGTCGACGACCACCTCGATGTCGTGCTTCTCCTGCTTCTTGAGCTTGGGCGGATCGGTCAGGGTGTGCACGACCCCGTCCACGCGGACGCGGCTGTAGCCCTGAGAGTTCAGCTTCTCGAAGAGGTCGACGAACTCACCCTTTCGGGTGCGAACCACGGGAGCCAGCACCTGGAAGCGAATTCCCTCGTCCATCGCCAGCACCTGGTCGACGATCTGCTGGGGCGTCTGCCGCGCGATGCGCTCACCGCAGACGGGACAGTGCGCGGTACCGGCGCGGGCGTAGAGCAGTCGCAGATAGTCATAGACCTCGGTGATGGTGCCGACCGTCGAGCGGGGGTTGCGGTTGGTGGACTTCTGGTCGATCGACACCGCAGGGGACAGGCCCTCGATGAAGTCGACGTCGGGTTTGTCCATTTGCCCCAGGAACTGCCGCGCATAGGCCGACAGCGACTCCACGTAGCGGCGCTGCCCCTCGGCGAAGATCGTGTCGAACGCCAGCGACGACTTGCCGGAACCGGACAGGCCGGTGAAGACGATCAACGAGTCGCGCGGCAGGTCTACGTCGATGCCTCGAAGGTTGTGCTCGCGCGCTCCCTTGACGATCAGCCGGTCAGCCAACTGAATCCTCTTCCTTCAATTCAATACCGCCGGTTTCACAGCGCTTCCAAGCCCGCAGAAGGCAGTCCGCGCCCATGTTATGTCCCACCCCCGACAAGCCCGCTACCGTGGCGGACATGACAGTCGTCGAGGACAACTACACCGGCCACGTCGAGTCGGGTACCGCCGCGCGCCGCACGCTTCCCGGGGCGTCGATCGTGAAGGCGTCCGTGGGCCCCATGGACAACAACGCCTACCTGATCACGTGTTCCCACACGGGCGAGACGCTACTCATCGACGCCGCAAACGACGCTCCGATCCTGCTCGACCTCATCGATCGGTACGCGCCGAAGCTCGTGCTCATCGTCACCAGCCACCAGCACGGCGACCACTGGATGGCGCTCGACGAGGTCGTCAAGGCCACCGGTGCGCCGACTGCCGCCCACCGACTCGATGCCGCGCCGCTGCCCGTGACGCCCGACCGCATCCTGGCCCATGGCGACACCATCGACATCGGCGACCTCGTGTTCGACGTGATCCACCTACAGGGCCACACCGAGGGCTCCGTCGCACTGGCCCTGGCGGGCTCCGCGGCGGGCGACGTGGTTCACCTGTTCACCGGCGACTGCCTGTTCCCCGGCGGAGTGGGCAAGACCTGGAAGGACGGCGACTTCGAGCGTCTGCTCGGCGACGTCACCACGCGAATCTTCGACGTCTACCCCGACTCGACCGTCGTCTACCCGGGGCACGGCGACGACACCACGGTCGGCGCCGAGCGGCCGCATCTCGCGGAGTGGCGCGAACGCGGGTGGTGATCCCGGAGCAACCCCGGCACCGAATGTGACGCCACTGCGACATTTCGCACATTTCGTCGCAGTGAGGTCACGCGCGCCGGAAGGATTGAACCCATGAGCGGATGGCCCACGCCGGACAAGGTTGGTCCCGGACAGGAATCGGTGTGGGACTACCCCCGACCGCCGAGGCTGGAGACGTTCGCCGGCTCGATCACGATCGAATTGGGCGGCCGGATCATCGCGTCCACCGATCGCGGGTGGCGGGTGCTGGAGACCAGCCACCCGCCCACCTACTATCTACCGCCGTCCGCGTTCGACGACGGCGTCTTGCGCGAGGCAGCGGGGTCGTCGTGGTGCGAGTGGAAGGGCGTCGCGTCCTACTACGACCTCGTCACCGAGGGTCGCGTCGCAGACCGTGCCGCTTGGACCTACCTGCAGCCCACGGGCGGCTTCGAACCGATCACCGGAGCAATCGCCGTGATGGCGGCAGAAGTCGACCGCTGCACCGTCAACGGTGAACAGGTGCAACCCCAACCGGGTGGCTTCTACGGCGGCTGGGTGACCAGTTGGGTCAAGGGCCCGTTCAAGGGCATTCCGGGGTCGAGGGGCTGGTAGCCCCCGGACATCAGGACGTGTGGACGATCAGGACGTCGGACTTGGACCGGCGAGCGACGTTGGCGGGCACCGATCCGAGCAGTCGACCGGCGATGGTGCTCAGGCCGACGTTACCGACGACCAGAAGGTCTGCCTTGATCTCCTCAGCCAGATCGACCAGGGCGTCGACCGGAGCGCCGACGACGGCCTTCTCCTCGACGTCCTTGGCTCCCGCCGTATGCGCCCGGTCCCTGGCCTCACGAAGGATTGCGTAGATGGGGGCATTGCCCGCCATCTTGTAGCCCTCGTCCTTGAGGACGTCGGCAGCCCGCGCGTCCTCGCTCTGGGGGAAGTACGCGGTCGCCACGATCAACTTCGCGCCCGCTCCCCCGGCGATCTGCGCAGCCCGGTCTACCGCACGCAGCGATGAATCCGAACCGTCAGTGCCGACCAAAACGGTCTGATAGGCGCCCATTCATGCCCTCCAGTGTCGATTGCCAAGCCACCCGAGACAGTAACCCGTCGTTCGAAGAACAGGGGCCAATTCGCTCGGATGACACGCGTATTGCCGGGACTGATCCTAACCTCGGGTCCGGCGCCGAATGCGAGGTTGGTGAGCAACGGTACGCCCGCCGCGCCCGGAGGCCCCGGCTCGCATCCGGGGCGCCAACGTGACGTGGGTCATTGACGGCACCGTCGACGCGACCGAAGTCGTTCCGCCGCAAGGGAATAGACGGGTTGCCGACTCACTCCCGGTGCCTCGGGTCGAAGTTGGACGGCGCGGCCTCTTCCGCGCGCACCGCAAAGTCGGTGTCGGAGAACGTGTAGCGGTACCAGGGCTCGTCATCGCAGCGTCCGAGTTGGTGACGGAGATTGCTGAACGCTCCGTAGAGGGCGCGGTACGGCTGCCCGTGGAAGTGCTGCAGAATCTCCTTCCACGTCCGAGGAGCCTCGCGAATGAGCGCTGCCATGTCACTGGTCAGCTCATCCTCCGACTTGACGACGACGTCCGGCGGCGGGTCGCCGAGTTCGAACACCGTGCTGCGGTCGAAGTGCGATCGCACGAACTTGGGGCTGATCGGGATGGTGCAGTCGAGGCCGATCTTCGACGCCGTTCCCGGCGCCGCGTCGTCGGCGATCATGGGGTCGACCGTCATCGTGTTTCCGTTCGGGATGGTCACCGTGTCCAGGTGCGGCATGTACCTGAACGCCATCGCGAACTGCACGGCGTTGTCGTCCCAGATGTCGACGTCCTCGTCGAAGACCATCGCGATCTTCGGCAGGCCCTGCTTCGAGCAGGTCAGCATGACTCCGAGCGCCTGCTTCGAGTCACCGGCGCCGCGGGTGTTGATCTTCGCGTAGGCAATGTTCGACAACCCGCCCAGCGGCGCGCGCACCTCCTTGACGTCGATGCCCGCCATCGCCAGGCCGCCGTACAGGTCGGACTCGATCATGGGCAGCTGCAACATGTTGTCGGTGTACCAGGGGTGCGTACCGCCGATCGTGGCGTGCTGGAAGATGCCTCCCCTGCGGAACGTCATGGCCTTGACGACGGCCCGGTAGTTGGCCTTGATCCCGCCGCCGTACATGCCGGTGAACTCGCCGTAGGGGCCCTCGTCGTGAGTCAGCCCCTCCGTGCACATCAGCTCGCACTCGAGCACGATCTCGGCATTGGCGGGCACCAAGAGGTCGATGGTCTCGCACTTCACCAGCTTCGCGGGGTGGCCGTAGAAATTCCCGAGCACCTCGAAGTCGTCGGTGCCCGGCGGTACGCCCGTCAGCGCGGCCACCTTGTCGACGAGCGGCCCGCCGAGCACGATCGCGAGCTCGAGGTTGTGGCCCTTCGCTTGCGCCGCTTGGGCATTCAATCGCGCACGATGCGATGTGCACGTCATGTCGAAGTTCTTCTCGTTCTTCGTCCGGAACATGCTGCGGTAGATGCCCCAGTCGTAGACACCGGTGTCAGGGTGCTTGGTCACCACCAGGTTGTCGTTGGTGTACGCGTGGCCGTCTCGGTCATGGTGAAGGAACAGCGGCAATCGCGTCAGGTCGACGTCGTCGCCGGTGAGGATGACCTCCTTGCACGGCGCGGTGTCGACCACCTCGGGCTTGATCCGGCCCTTGCCGAGTTCGACCATCCGGCGGCCGGTTTCGCTCTTCTCGCACCCCAGTGCCCACGCCGTCTGATCCTGATTCGAATAGGCGTTGGCCAGGAACTGGAACTCGCAGTCGGTCACCTTCTCGACCAGGACCGCGGTCAGCGGATGGGCCTCCATGACGGCGGGCAACTCATCGACCCGCTTCTCTTCGGTGACGCGGACCAGCAGGCCCGCCTTCTCCATGTCGTCGACGAAGTCTCTCAGACTCTGCTGGGGCATGGCACGCCTTTCACTCGAATGCCGTTACGGCGTCACCGGTTTCGACGTAGTCGCGGAGGTGGTGCAGGAGGACGCCCCATGTCGTGTTGCACTTGCGGAAGTTGCCGTGGGTGCCGGGCCAGCCGGCATGCCGAACCGTCAGCAGGGTTCGGGTGTCGGCCGCCGTGACGGTGAACGTCGCCGTGGTGCCGACTGAGTCGCCCGGCCCCCGGGTGCATCGCCAGATGACTCGATCCGGCTCTGAAGTGACTATCTCCCAGGCGAATTCGGGGTGGTTGGCGTACCGGAAGACCCATTCGGTGCCAACCTCGCCGCTGCCCGTCGCATGGGGCGTATGCCAGGCCTTGACGCCGTCGGGCGTCGACAGGGCCGCGAAAACCTGCTCTGGCGTCGCGTCGATCTTGAGTTCGTGGTCGATCTCGGGCACGTCGTCCTACCTCTGGTCGAGTTCGGGAAAGTCGTAGTCACGCCAACCGGGCACGTCGGCCACTTCGAGAAACTCCTTGCCGTGCTCAGCCACCGAGGGTCCACAGGCATCACCAGCAACTTTGATGACCGTGCCGTACGGGTAGGTCGCATCGATGCCGAGGGCGGAGCCGGTCCGCTGATCCAGCGGAATCGAGTCGTCGATCGACGGATCCAAGGGTCCGGCCCCCAAGCCGTCGACCACGATCACGTCGCGGGCGGGTTGGCTGCGGAATGCCGTCGCCCACTCGACCTGATCGGGGTTCTGCACGTCGATGTCGGGATCGACGACGATGACGGTCTTCGGCCGTACGTTCGTCGCCATCGCGGCCAGGATCGCGGCTCGGGCTTCACCCGCGTAGCGCGGGCGCATCGCGATGACGACGTAGAACGACACACCGCCGGAGGCCGGGATCGCCACCCGCTCGATGGTCGGGAACTGCTGTCGCATCATCTGCAGGAACGACGCCTCGAAGGGCAACTGCTTGAGGGTGTGGTTCTCGGTGGGAGGTACGCCGGTGAGCAGAGCCTGGAAGTGAGCGCCGTCGCGGTGGGTGATCGCGGTGGGCCGCGCGATCGGCTTCATCGAACCCGGCGTGTAGTAGCCGGTGTACTCGCCGAGCGGGCCCTCCATGACCTCCGTTTCGAACTGCACCTCGAACTCGATGACGAACTCGGCGTGGGCCGGTACCTCCACGTCGTTCGTCTTGCATTTCACCAGCTCCACCGGCGCCCCGCGCAGACCACCGGCTACCTCGAAATCATCGGTGTCGTCGGTGGTTTGGACCGGACACGTGTAGGCGAGCATGGGATCGACACCGATCACCAGCGCCGCCCGGAAGGTCTTCTGACCGGCCCGCACCGCCTTCGCCAGGTTCTTGCCGAACCGGTGGAAGGGTTGCGCCATGAAGGACAGCGTGTGAGCGTCGATGATTTCGAACCGGTAATGCCCCATGTCGGGAATCCCGGTCTCGGGATCGCGACTGACGACGATCCCCGGCGTGATGTACGGGCCGCCGTCGTCGGGGCTGTACCTCGGGACCGGCAGGGTGGTCAGGTCGATGTCGTCGCCGAGGATCACGTTCTCGTGGACCGGGGCGTCATCGACGAGAACTGGCGGGATCGGATTCGCCAGCCCGTCGAGGATGTGCTGCATCACGGTGTCCTCGGTGCAGCCGTAGGCGATGAGCGCCTTGGCCCGCGAGTTGTAGACCCCGCCGACCAAGGGAAAATCGGTCCCGTCGTCGGTGAACACGATCGCGGGGCCGCCGACGGCCGCGCTCTTGCGCATCGCCTTGGCCACCTCGAGGTCGAGGTTGACGGGGCGGTTCACGTCGATGAGCTCACCGCGGGCGCGCAGCGCATCGAGGAACTCGCGGAAATCTTGGAACGGCATGGCGGGATGCCCCATACTCTGCAAACGAAGGTGGCCAGCAAATCACGTTTGATCGTGCCACATCATTGCTGGCCTGTGGCCCCGGCACACGGAGTTCGATGACAGACTCGCGAGACGACCTCCGAAGTTTTGCGTTGAACGTCCATGGATGCGACGGCGTCGCCTCGGCGTGTGTCCTGCTGCAGGACCGCTGCGGCGTCGACGTCAACGTGCTGCTCCTGGCGGCCTACGTGGGTGCGGTCAAGGGAGCGTCGGTCACCCCCGCCGACGTCGCGGCGGTCAGCGCCCGCACCATGCCGTGGCAGCGCGACGTGATCGGTCCACTTCGAGCCGTTCGAACGGGGCTGAAAGTCGGTCCGCCACCCGCCCCGAACGACGCCACGGCAGCGCTGCGAGACGCCGTCAAGGCCGTCGAACTCGAGGCCGAATTGATCGAACTGAACGAACTGGCCGCCCTCGTCGCATGTCTCGATGCGCCCGCAGCGCCGGGAAGCGCCCGCGACCGCGCGGCGGCGGCGATGCTCGTCGTCACCGGAGCCTGCCGCGGCCTCGGCGCTGGCGAGCGTGCGGCGATCGACACAATCGCCTCGGCGGCAGCAAGATTCGGCAAGGAGTGATGACGTGAGACGTATCATCGTCGCGATCACCGGCGCATCGGGGGCGATCTACGGCATCCGCGCGCTGGAGATGCTGGGCAAGGTCGAGGACGTCGAGACCCACCTGATCGTGACCCCGTCGGGTCAACGGACCATCGCGCACGAGACCGACTACGGACCCGATGAGGTCCGCGCGCTGGCCGATCGCCACTACCACCCACGCGACATCGGCGCGGCGGTGTCGTCGGGCTCGTTCGTCACGACCGGCATGTTGGTGGCACCGTGCTCGGTGAAGACCCTCAGCGGAATCGCCAACTCCTACAACGACGAGCTGGTGGTGCGCGCGGCGGACGTGTGTCTGAAGGAGCGACGCAGGCTGGTCCTGATGCTGCGCGAGACTCCCCTGCACGCCGGACACATCGACCTGATGGCCAGGGCGACGACCAGCGGCGCGATCATCATGCCGCCCGTCCCCGCGTTCTACGCGATGCCGCGCACCCTCGACGACGTCGTCACCCAGACGGTGTCACGGGCTCTCGAACTCCTGGACGTCGTCATTCCCGGGATCCAGCGCTGGGATGGCAGGTCCGTGGTTCCGGACGAGGGTCTAGCCGGTCCGTGACCGGCCGAAGTACAGCTCCTGGGTGGCGATGCACACCACCTGGCCCGTGCGGTTGAACATCGTGCCGGTGGCGAGGCCGCGACCACCGATTCCACTGGGCGAGAACTGATCCGAGAGCACCCAGTCGGACAGGTCGATCGGTCGATGGAACCAGAGGGCATGGTCGATCAGAGCGTTGAAGGTCGTCGCGGGCGTGGCGCGCCGCATGGCGACCGCCGTCTCCAACATCGTCGTGCCCGTCAGGTAGGTCAGCAGCGCGCTGTGCAGAACTTGGTCGTCGGGCACGGGCTCGGTCGGCTTCCACCACATCCGAATGCGTGGCGACGGCTCAGGCAGATCCACGGCCACTCGCGGCGGCGGGTCGACGTAGCGTCGTTCGAAGGGCTGCGGGCACACCCAGAAACCCCCGAGTTCGTCGGCGTAGAGAGCGAGTTGCTCGTGGACCGGCGGAAGCGACTCCGGTGCGGGAACGTCGGGCATGGGAGCGTGATAGTCGGCGCCCTCGACCGGGATGCTGAACGACGCGAGCGCTTCGAGCAGCACGTCGCCATCCTGGCTCGCGGTGATCTGCCTGGTGGACAGCGTTCCCCCATCGCGGGAACGAACGACCTGGAAGTCCACCGGTCGCGCGGCGTCCCCCGCCCGCAGGTAGTACACGTGCACGCTGTGGGGGGTGCGGCCCGGTGCCGTCCGACCCGCGGCCATCAGTGCTTGCCCCGCGATGTGCCCGCCCACGATGTGATGGGCGGGGTTGTCGAGCTGGGTGGCCACGAAGCGGTCATCGTCGGCCTGGTCGACCTGCAGGGTGGCGACGATGTCGGCCAGCGCGGGTACGTATGTCACCCCGGCATCATGCCGCAGCGCGGACGGTCGACACCGAGCGAGTCGATGCAACGCTCGGCGGAGATCAGTACGCGTCCGGATTCTGCTGAACTGCGAGCGGAACGGGATGCTGGTAGAGCCGTGACGCGTTCTCCCACGTCACCTTCCGCACGATGTCGTCGGGCAGCCCGTTGATTTGCTCTCCGATGATGCGCTGGGTGTGTGGCCATGTCGAGTCGCAGTGCGGATAATCGGATTCGAGCAGGATGTTGTCAGCTCCGATCCGCTCGTACTGGACGAATGACGATTGATCCTCCACCGCGCAGAACCAGAAATTCCGCGTGAACACCTCCGCGGGGGTCAGGGTCTCCCCCAACTCCCGCCACGTGCCGTACATGTCATGGTAGCTGAGCATGTGGTCGAGTCGATCGAGAAGTCCTGCTACCCAACCGATTCCACCCTCGGACATGCAGATCTTCAGATCCGGGTGCCTGGTGCATACACCGGAGTACAGCCAGTCCACCGCGGCGGAGATCGCGTAGGCGAAGAACAGCACGCCCTGCACGTCGGGAGGTGCGTCGGCGGTGGTCGACGGCGACGTGCCCGAGGACCCGATGTGGAGATTCACCACCGTCCCGGTCTCGGCGCACGCGGCCATCAGCGGTTCCCAGTAGCCGGAATGGATGGTCGGCAGGCCCAACATCGCCGGGTTCTCACTGAACGTCACCGCGTGGAAGCCACGGTCGGCGTTCTCGTGGATCATCGTCGCGGCGACGTCCGGATCGAGCAGCCACGGCAGTTGGCACGGAATGATCCTTTCTGGATAGGCGCCGGCCCAGGCCTCGATGTGCCAGTCGTTCCACGCCCGTACCGACGCCATCGCGAGGTCGCGGTCGCTGGTCACCTGCTGAAGTCGCTGACCGGCGAAGCCCGGCAGGAACGAGGGGAAGTTCAGCGACGCATACACTCCGTTGAGGTCCATGTCCTTCACTCGCGCATGGATGTCCCACGCGCCGCGCCGCATCTCGTCGAATCGCGTCGGCTCGAAGCCGTACTCGGACACCGGCCTGCCCACCACCGCATTGAAGCCCACGTTGGGCAGTGACTGACCGTCGTACATCCAGGTTTGGCCGCCCCCTTCGGTGTCGACCACCCGCGGGGCGCGGTCGGCGAACCTCCGCGGTACCCGCCCCTCAAAGCTATCGGGCGGTTCCACGATGTGGTCGTCGACGGAGATCACCGTGTACTGCCGCGCGGCCCGTTCGGGCTCGGGCAGGAACGTGACCGTTCGGTCGGCCCCGGTCCCGGCGGTGGTGAAGCTGAGGTTCGCCGACATCTCGTCGATGGAAGCCATGCGCTCGATCTCCCTCTCTCGTAGTCGATCACGTCACTCAAGGACGCTGCGGTCGGCCTTGATCGTCATTCGCGCCGCGCCTGCCCAGTACACGTCGGCCGCCCGTTCGATCAGCGACGCCCGCATCCCCACCATGTCGCCGCGGTTCATCCTGGACGGTGTCCGACCGGTGACCAGCACGTCGTAGGCCAGCCGGCACACCCGCTCGATGGAGACCGCCCGGTACACCGCTTGCGCGAGGTTGCCGCCGGTCGCGATCACACCGTGATTCGCCAAGATCACCAGATTCGCCGCACCGACTTGGCCGGCGAGCTCACTCGCCCGCCACGGCGCATCGATCTCGCCGTCGTACTCGGGCACCAGATACATGTCGTCCAGAAAGAGCGCACCGGTCTGGTGAACCAACTCCGGCAGCATGCCGAGGGCGGCGATCAAGCTCACGTAGTACGGGTGATTGTGGATCACCACCCGGGCGTCGGGTCGCTGCCGGTGCAGTTCGGTGTGCAGGTGGATGGCAGGCGTCACGTCCCAGCGTCCGCTGACCACCCGTGCGTTCTCGTCCACGACGCAGATGTCCGAGGCGGTGAGCTCCTGCCACCACAGGCCCCAGGGATTGACGAACATGTCGGAGCGATCGTCGAGCTGCCAGGTGATGTGGCCGGCCATGTTCTCGGCGAACCCGACGTCGGCGAGATGACGGAACGCCACGGCCATCTTCTGCTCGTCGGTGAGGTCCACCCCGATGGGGGGCACCTTCGACGGCGCCCAGACCCCCAAGCCGCCCTGCCTAACCTGTTTTGTGGTCATGGCTCCAGTGTCGATCGGATGTCCTCGCGAAGTTGGCCTTTGGCGATCTTGCCGCCCGAGGAACGTGGCAGTTCGTCGAGGATCTCGAGTCGTTCCGGGAGCAACTCCTTGGAGACGCCCATGCCCAGCAGGTGCTCGATGAGCGCAGGCAGGTCGATGACGCCGTCACGCTTCAACTCGACGAACGCGCAGACCCTTTCGCCGAAGACGGGGTCCGGCATCGCCACCGCCGCGGCCACTGCCACGGCGGGATGGGTCGCGACGACTTCCTCCACCGCGACGGCGCTGATGTTCTTTCCGCCGCGCAGGATGAAGTCCGACGTCCGCCCGGTCAGGCTGAGATAGCCGTCGGCGTCGAGTTCGCAGATGTCACCCATCCGCATCCCGCCATCCTGTGTGAACAACTGGTCGTGGTCGGTGCCGTCGAGATAGCCGAGACTGGTTGCCGGACCACGGCAGACAGGTTGTCCTCGACCCGATTCCGTGACGTCGAGATCGCCGTCGAACAGTCGGACCTGCATCTCCGGCACGATTCGCCCAGCAGTGCGAAGTCGGCGGTGCAAGGTGTCCGCCACGGTGGTAGCGCTCAACATGCCGGTTTCGTTCGATCCGTAGAACTGCAAGATCTTCACCCCCGTCAGCTCTTCGAACTGCGCGGCCTGTGTATAGGGCAGCGGCTCACCGCCGGTGAACACGATGCGCAGGCTGCTGAGATCGCGGGCGCGGGCGGCGGGGCTTGCCAGGATCATGGCCAATTGAGTACTGACGCAACATAGTACGGTCGCCCGGTGCCGCTCGATCGCGGCACAGGTGGAGGCGGGATCGAAGCGCTCGATCCTGACCGTCGTCGCGCCCAGATGGTTGGGCGTGGTGTGCGAGGTCCAGATTCCGAAGCCGAATGGCGTGGGAATGACGGGCAAGAAGACGTCGTCGGCGGTGAGTTCACCATTGGCGACGGCTTTCTGGTGGAAGTAGTACCAGCGATTCTGGGTGTGCACCACACACTTTGGCAGGCCGGTCGTGCCCGACGTGGAGTTGATGAGGAACACGTCGTCGGGTCGGAGGGGCGATAGTCGCGCATCGGCACCCGGTCTGTCGACTGGGTCGACGACGACCTCGCCGGAACTCTGGTCGAGAAGGACGGAACGAAGTGTCGGGTCGGCGTCGGCGGCCGCCCGTGCTGCCGCCTCGTGTCGCCCGGCATCGCTGACGAGCAGCGACGGTTTCGCCGTGCGCAAGATATGGGTCACTTCGCGAACACCGGCGCGCGCCCCGAGTCCCACCGCGACCGCGCCGCAGCGTTCGATCGCCATCAGTAGTACGTGGATCTCCGAGCTGTCCCGGTGCCACATCGCCACCCCGTCACCGGCCGACACGCCCAAGTCGCGGAGTTGGCAGGCGAGGTTCGTGGCGGCGTGGTCGAACTCCGACCATGTCAAGGTGCGGCTGGACGAGTCGAGAAGGAAGTCCACGAACGCCGATTTGTCCGGCGCGGACAGGGAGTTGTGTCGAACGCGCTCCGAGAGCGTGGTGTCCGACCACCACCCGGCGGATCGATACTGCGCGGCCTCCTCGCTGGTGACGGCGATGGTGACCATGACGAGATCATAGGAATAGCGGGGGCACCGTCACTGGGAATCGGGCGAGTGCGGGGATTCGATTAGGGCAGGCGGGCTCTGGCAGGAGTCGATGGTGTCGTAATCGCAGTGGACCACGTGCACGGATGTGAGGGACCAAAGTCCTTAGGCACGATGCATTCTCAGCTTTCCACGTGCCAACTGCCATCGCAGTGGACAATCGTGCCCACGGGGCCGGATGCGAGACGTTCGAAACGCAGCGAAGGCGGGACATTGGCCGGTACGTGGACGATGCGTGAAAGTGCGGCGCCGCTTGCCGCCCTTCGTCGTGCGACCGCCGCGGATCACGAATCGGTCGATCAGCTGATTCATCCGCATCGGCTCGTCGACATCGGTTACTACGCTGCCGTCGTCCGCGGGCTGATCGAGGCCGCCGAGCGCGTCGAGGTGACGTTGCCACTGATCCCGAGCGAGCTGCATGCCGAGGGGCTTTCCCCGTCAGAGGTCTCCAAGCGGTTGGCGCTCGACGACGAGTCGACGTTCTTGGACGGGCTCGCTGGAGCCTGGTCGCTTCGACGACCGTCTGGCCTGCAGGAACCACTGCTCGGATCGGGTCCGCACCCGCGCGCCACGATGCTGGGACTCCTCTACGTCTACGTCGGATCCGGACTGGGCGGTCTGCGCCTGTTGAGGGTTGCCCGAACCGCGCCCTGGTGGCAGCGCGAACGCGTGCACCTGCTGCTCCGGCCGTACGGCGCCCACCTCGACGATCGTTGGCGAGCGGTGCTGACCGCCCTCGCGCGACTGGACTCCGACGAGACGAACGCTGCTGCGACGGCCGCACGTGTCTGCTTCGACCTGCACCGTCGGTCTCTCGTCGACCACCTTTCGGTCGGACGCGGCGGATGAGCGAGGGCTCCGAGGCACTGTGGAAGGTAGTCGGCCACGAGGGCTGCGAATCCGAGCCGATCAGCAAGCCCGACGCCATTCAGGCGCGCGGATGGCTGCTCGCCGTCGACCTCGCGACGCGGCGCGTCTCCCACGTGTCGTCGAACCTGGACGCTCCGATCGGCGCCGTCCTCGATACTCCCACCGTCTTGGGATCGACGCTCGAAGACGTCGCGTGTGGACTGCAACTCCCCGACGCTGCAATGCGATTCGAGTCCATCGCGGGTTGGCAGACCGAGATGCCCTGGCTGATCTCCGATCCCTTGATGGTCACTGCCCACTCGACGAGTGACCACTACGTCCTCGAACTCGAGCGCGACATTCCCTCCGTCGCTTCGGATCCGACCGCGATGATAGCCACGCTGCTGGAGGCGCCGAGTTGGCAGGCGTTCTCCGAGCAGACGGTGAAGGCCCTGGGACAGATGTTCGGCTACGCACGCACCATGGCCTACACGTTTCATCCCGACCATCACGGTGAGGTGACCGCCGAGTACCTCAACCAGCCCGACTTGGAACCGTTCCTGGGGCTGCACTATCCCGCCTCGGACATCCCGCGCCAAGCCCGTCGGCTGTACGTCATGCAATTGGTGCGGGTCATCGATGACGTCGATGACCCGACCGTTCATCTTCTCGGATCGGCTCCCGATGGCGAGCCCGCGCCGGCACTCGATCTCAGCTTCGCGAACCGGCGCGCTGTCTCACCGGTACACCTGGAGTACACGCGCAACATGGGGGTCGCAGCCACCGCAACTGTGTCCATCGTCCAGTTGGAACGGCTGACGGGCATGTTCGTCATGCACCACACCGAGCCCCGATCACTCAGCCTGAGTGATCGTCTGGCGCTCGCCACCGTCAGCCGCATTGCCTCGTTCGTCGCAGCGAAGATGGACGAGAAGTCCTTCGGAACCCGTCGTGCTCGGGTGAGCACGCTCGCCGAAGAACTCCGCCGAAACCTAACCGCCGGTGACGATTTCATCCGGTGCATCGAGGCGATGGGTGATGAAGTCCTGACGGCAGTGGAGGCCGACGGAGTGGTGGCCCGGCTGGATCGCGAGGTGTTCCGCCTCGGCGCCGTACCGGAACAGGACATGATCGATCAGCGAGTGCGCGAGTTGAGCTCGACTGGAGCCGAACTCGTACAGACGACCGACTGTCTCGCAGCAGACATGCCCGAACTCGCCGACCCCGACATCTGCGCGGGTGCGATCGTGGCCAGGCTGCCCGGCACACCTGAGGGGTACGTGGCATGGTTCCGTCGACCGTTCCTCGACTCCGTCCGATGGGGCGGGGAGTTGACCGCACTGGTCCGCAAAGACGAGTTCGGACGGCTGCACCCACGTGGCTCGTTCGATGAGTTCGTCGAGAACGTCACCGACCGTAGCCGCCAGTGGTCCGATCACGATCGGATGGTCGCCGAAAGTCTCTATCGCGCTCTGCAATTCGGCCTAACCGAGTGGGCGTATCGGCAGCTCGCGGTCCTAGCGACCATCGATCCGCTCACGGGCCTCGGCAACCGTCGCTCGCTCTCACAGGCGATCGACGGCGCGATGCCAACCCGCTCGGCGTTGCGCCGCCCGGCGCTGCTGTACCTCGACCTCGATCGCTTCAAGCAGATCAACGACGCGTTCGGGCACCACATGGGAGACCTGGTCCTTCAGGCAACCGCTGACCGGCTCGAGCGGGAGGCGTTCCATCTGGTCGGTCGGTTCGGCACCGTCTACCGCCTCGGCGGCGACGAGTTCGTCGTGCTCCTCCGCGACGCCACGCCCGAAATGGTCTCCGGTCTCGCCGACGGAATCCTCGCAGCGTTCCGGGATCCGGTGATCGTCGACGGCGCGAGCAACGTGGTCAACGTCAGCATCGGAGCCGTCGCCGATGCCGATTACGTCGACTCCGACGAAATGCTTCGGCGCGGAGACCTGGCCATGTACTCGGCCAAGCGGGCCGGAGGGTCCCGTGTCACGTTCTATCAGGACGACTTCTCACACGCGGCGGTGCGTCGGTCGACGCTCGAACAGCAGCTTTACCAGGCGATCGAACACGATGAGCTGATTCCGGTGTTCCAACCCATCGTCTCGCTACGAACCGGTCAGATCGTGGGTGCGGAGGCACTGGCGCGCTGGCGCCAGCCCGTCGGGGGCGTCCTTCTGCCTGCCGAGTTCATCCTGCTCGCCGAGGAGACCGGGCAGATCCGCCAGGTCGATCGACGGGTCACCGAGCGCGCCGTGGTGGAGTGCCGCGGGTTGTTGCGCGAACCTTCGCGGGAATTCCACCTGGCGATCAACGCGAGCGCCAAGACGGTGGATGCGGAGTACGTCGACTACCTCGCTGAGCTGATCGCCCGCTACGGCCTCCTCCCCGAACGGTTGACCATCGAGCTGACGGAGTCTGCAATGGTTCACGAATCGGGCCGCCTTCGTCAGACGCTGAGCGACATCCGGTCGCTCGGAGTGAAGGTGGCCATCGATGATTTCGGGACGGGTTACTCCTCGCTCGCCCACCTGCAGAACCTGCCGGTCGACATGGTCAAGCTGGATCGCACGTTCGTCGAGCGGCTGCGCGGCGACGAGGGCGCCAACGTAGTCGCCCGGTGGGCGATCCAACTGGTATCGGAACTCGGACTGCAGATGATCGCAGAGGGTGTCGAGACCCGCGATGAGGAGGAGGCCCTGCGATCGCTCGGTTACGACTGGGTGCAGGGCAACCGATACGGCACTCCGAAACTGGCGCCACCCCGCACCAGTGACCTCCCGAGCGACAAGTCGCCGTAGGCGGGGAACACACGCGAGCGGATGACGGGATTCGAACCCGTGTAAACGGCTTTGCAGGCCGGTGCCTAGCCACTCAGCCACACCCGCGTTGACGCCGACTGTGCCATCGCGGCGAGTTCCATCCCATCCTTTCGATCGGCGTGATTGCTTCGAACAGCACGCCGGTCGCGATACCTTGTCCGGATGCAACACTGGCTGGCCGACCCACCCTTCTTCGGCGGCCCGGGTCAAGGCCCCCGACAGATCATCGAGCTGTTCGTCGCATTCGGCTTGACGGCACTGATCGGTCTCGAGCGCGAGATACAGGGCAAGAGCGCCGGGCTGCGGACGCAGACCATCGTCGGCACCGCGGCGGCACTGATCCTTCTGGTCAGCAAGTACGGATTTCAGGACGTGTTGGTCGACGGTCTCGTCGTCGTCGACCCGTCCCGCGTCGCGGCCCAAATCGTCTCGGGGATCGGCTTTCTCGGCGCAGGCATCATCATCTTCCGACGCGGCTCGGTCCACGGTCTGACGACGGCGGCCGCAGTCTGGGAGTCGGCGGCCATCGGCATGGCCGCAGGCTCGGGCCTGCTGCTACTCGCCTGCACCGTCACGGCGATGCACTTCCTGATCATCCTGGGATTCATGCCATTGGCCAAGCTCCTGGCCTCCCGGCTGAGCGGTTCGATCCGCATCCACGTGACCTACGCGGAGAATCGCGGCGTCATGAGCGCGCTCCTGCAGGCCTGCGAGCGACGCAACTGGCAGTTGGCCGAGCTGGAATCGGATCCGACGGGCGGGGTGCTGCTGACGTTGTCGGGCAACGGAATACTGACCGCGCCGACCCTGCTGGCCAGCATCGACGGCGTGACCGCGATCCGCCAGCTCGACGACGACCCCGACTAGCCTCGGCCGCGACTGGCGCGGTAGGAGGCGACGGACCCGACCGCGGCGACGGCAGCCATCACCGCGAACAGCCACCTCGCGGCAGTCGCGTCACCACTGTCAGTGAGGTTCACGACGATGCCTGCGAGGCCCGCACCGAACGCACCGCTGATCAGCTGCACGGTGTTGATGGCCGCGGCCGCCGTTCGCCCTTCGTCCGGATCGTCGCTGCTGCCCATGGCCCACGCCGACAGGTGGGGCCACGCCATTCCCACACCGGTGCCGGTGATCACCAGTGCCACCACCCATACCGCGATGACGAGACCGAAGGCGTCGTCGATCTGACTGACCGCGGCGATTCCCAGCCCGACCGCCATCACCAATGGCGCTACGGCGACGACCCGAACGATGATGCGCGTCTTCGTCAGCGATGCACTGACGATCTCGCTGATGGTCCACCCGACTGCCACCGAGACGCCGAGGAATCCCGCTGCCACGGGCACCAGGTGCGCCAGCCGCTGCCCGAACAACGGCACGTACATGTCGGCCATCGTCGCGGCCATCAAGATTCCGAGCGTGAGGTAGATCCACTTCAACGGCCCCGGCCGAAAGGCCATGGGCGGCAGGACCGACGCGCTCGTCCGTCGGTCCACGACGAGGAACACCCCTACCAGTGCGACGCCCACGACGAGCAGACTGCCGGTCACGGCGAGACTGCGCGCGATGCCTGCCACGCTGACCGCCAGCGCAGCCACGCCGAGCAGCATCAACGACCACACCGGAATGCGATCGGCGCTCGGACGATCCTCACCCGGGGTCCGACCGGGCAGCGCAAACGGCACCAGTGCCGCCATGGCCGCCGTCAACAGCGCCAGCAGACCGAAGGCCCAACGCCACGAGCCGAATTGGGCGAACAGCCCACCTGCGGCCGGCCCGACCAACGTTCCTACTCCCCACATCGCGGACACCAGCGCCGACGCCTTGGTCCATAGCGACTGCGGCAGTGCGGCATTGATGACGGCGTATCCCAGACCGGCGAGCAGACCGCCCGCAGCGCCCTGCACCACGCGACCGAACAGAAGAAACTCCATGCTCGGTGCCACGGCGCACAGCACGCTGCCGACGCCGAACACGCTGAGGCCCGAGACGTAGGCCCACCTCGGCCCGAGCTTCGTCAGAACCGGGCCCACGGTGGTGGCCGCCACCACCGATGCGACCAGGTAGACGGTCGTCACCCAGGCATAGAGTCGTTGGCCGCCGATCTCCGCAACGGTGCTCGGCAACAGGCTGATGGTGAGGAACTCGTTGGTCGCGTACAGCGCGACACCACCAGCCAGAACTGTCGAGGCGCCGAGATGCTTGGGTCCCAGCAGTTCTGCCCAACTACCGTTCGGGGGGCTGTCGGTCCGCGTCACGCGACTAACCGTAGGAGCTCAACCATGGTTGAGATCAAGACGTCGCGAACGTGGCTCACTTCAGACCGGCGGCATCCATGCCGCGAAGCTCCTTCTTCAGGTCGGCGATCTCGTCGCGGATCCGGCCGGCCAGCTCGAACTGCAGGTCGCGGGCCGCGGTCATCATCTGCGCGGTGAGGTCCTTGATGAGATCGGCCAGCTCCGCCCGCGGCATGTTCGCCATGTCGCGTCCCTCGACGATGCCCGCACTGACGGCGCGACCTGGTTCGCCCTGCGCCCGTCGACCGCGCGAGGCGTTGCGACCGGAACCACCTACGTCGACGGTGGCGTCGGTGTCGTCGGCCTCCCGATAGACCTGATCGAGGATGTCGGCAATCTTCTTTCGAAGCGGTTGCGGGTCGACGCCGTGGGCCTCGTTGTACGCAATCTGCTTGGTCCGGCGACGGTCGGTCTCCTCGATGGCCTGCGCCATCGAGTCGGTGATCTTGTCGGCGTACATGTGCACTTCGCCGGACACGTTGCGCGCGGCGCGACCGATCGTCTGGATGAGGCTGCGCGCCGAGCGAAGGAAACCCTCCTTGTCGGCGTCGAGAATCGACACCAGCGACACCTCGGGGAGGTCGAGCCCCTCACGCAGCAAGTTGATGCCGACCAGCACGTCGTATTCACCGAGCCGCAACTGCCGCAGCAGCTCGACCCGGCGCAGGGTGTCCACCTCGGAGTGCAGGTAGCGGACCCGGATGCCGAGCTCGAGCAGATAATCGGTGAGATCCTCGGCCATCTTCTTGGTGAGCGTGGTGACCAGGACGCGCTCGTCGAGTGCCGTGCGCTTGCGAATCTCCCCGATCAGATCGTCGATCTGACCCTTCGTCGGCTTCACCACCACCTGCGGGTCCACCAGGCCGGTCGGGCGGATGACCTGCTCGACGAACTCGCCAGATGACTGACTGAGTTCATAGGGTCCCGGTGTCGCCGACAGATACACGGTCTGTCCCACGCGGTCGGCGAACTCTTCCCACGTCAGCGGCCGGTTGTCGACCGCCGAGGGCAACCGGAACCCGAAGTCGACCAGGTTGCGCTTGCGCGACATGTCGCCCTCGTACATGCCGCCGATCTGAGGCACCGTGACGTGTGACTCGTCGATGACCATCAGGAAGTCTTCCGGGAAGTAGTCGAGCAGCGTGGCGGGCGACGTGCCGGCCGCGCGACCGTCGATGTGCCGTGAGTAATTCTCGATGCCCGAGCAGAATCCGACCTGCTTCATCATCTCAACGTCGTAGTTGGTTCGCATCCGAAGTCGTTGCGCCTCAAGCAGTTTGCCCTGCCCTTCGAGCTCGGCAAGGCGCTCTTCCAGCTCCTTCTCGATGCTGGAGATGGCCTGCGCCATGCGCTCCGGGCCTGCGACGTAGTGCGTCGCGGGGAAGACGCGCAGCGAGTCGACCTTGCGCACCACGTCACCGGTCAGCGGGTGCATGTAGTAGAGCGCCTCGATCTCGTCGCCGAAGAACTCGATGCGAACCGCGAGTTCCTCGTAGCTCGGAATGATCTCGACGGTGTCGCCCCGCACCCGGAACGAGCCTCGGGTGAAGGCCATGTCGTTGCGGGTGTACTGCACGTCGACCAGAAGACGGAGCAGTCCGTCGCGCGGCACCTCGTCACCCACGGTCAGTTCGACGGAGCGATCGAGATACGACTGCGGGGTACCGAGGCCGTAGATGCAGGACACCGACGCCACCACCACCACATCGCGGCGGGACAGCAGATTGGAGGTGGCGGAGTGCCGGAGTCGCTCGACGTCGTCGTTGACCGAGCTGTCCTTCTCGATGTAGGTGTCGGTCTGCGCGATGTACGCCTCGGGTTGGTAGTAGTCGTAGTACGACACGAAGTATTCGACGGCGTTGTTGGGCAACATCTCTCGGAGTTCATTGGCCAACTGTGCAGCCAGCGTCTTGTTGGGCGCCATGATGAGGGTGGGCCGCTGGAGTCTCTCGATGAGCCACGCCGTGGTCGCCGACTTGCCGGTACCCGTGGCGCCCAACAGCACCACGTCGCGCTCTCCGGCGTTGATGCGGCGCTCCAACTCGGCGATGGCGGCGGGCTGATCACCGGCCGGCGAATGCTCGCTGACCACCTCGAAGGCGCCGCCCGTACGCACGACGTCATCGACGGCTCGGTATTCCGAGTGCGCCACGACGGGATATTCGGTAGCGAAAGCCATGTTCACCAGGTTAGAACCAACCACCGACAAGTGCTGTTCCCGCCCACCGGTGGACATTATTGTGACGCCATGTCCGAAGCCCTGCGGATCACGCTGCGCCTGCTCGGCCTGGCGCTGCTGGCCATCTGCGTGACGTGCGTGGTGCTGCTGTTCCGTCCCGGTCCCGCGGGAGTCGCCGAGGCGATGGGTGTCACCTGCGGGAACGACCGCTACAGCGCCGAGTCCTATCAGTGTTCTTCCTTCGACGCGGTGAGCGTGCTGTGGACGGTCATCTCGGTCTCCTTCGTCGCGGGGGTGGCACTGCGGATCGGCACGCGGCCCAAGGGCCGGGCGCCCAGGACGTTGGACCTGCGGTGGCTGCGGGCACGATGACCGTCGACCTTCACCCGCCCAAGCGCGAGACCTTCGACGTGGCGGCCCACACGAACACCGACCCCAAGGGCGTCGTGCGCGACGTCGACGTCTACGACGTGCATCCGTGGGGGCTCTACATGGCCCGGCCGACACCTGGGCGCGCACAGTTTCACTACCTGGAGTCGTGGCTGCTGCCGTCGTTGAGCCTGCGTGCGTCGATCTTCCACTTCAATCCCGGTTACGAACGCGATCAGGACGTCTATCTGGACATCGGCCCGATCGTCGTCGACGGCCAGGTCTGGCGCACCCAAGACCACTACCTCGACCTCGTCGTCCGCACCGGTACAGACGTCGAGCTCATCGACGTCGACGAACTGTTCGAGGCGGTTCGGCTGGACCTGATCACGCCGGATACCGCTCGCGTGGCGGTGCAGACGGCAGTTGCCGCCGTCGACGGTTTGGCCCGCCACGGATACGACCTCGGACGGTGGTTGGCGGACCACGAAATGGTTCTCACCTGGCGGGCAGCGTAATGTCTGCTTTCATGAGCTTGACTAAGCGTGGGCTGCTGACGGGCGTCGCGGCGACCGCTCTGCTGTTCAGCGCGCAGCTGCTGCCTGCCCCTGCGCAGGCCGATCCCGGCGTCCCGACCGGACCCGACGCCAGCGAGCAGGCGGCCGATACGCCGCCTCCCCCGCCCGAAGCGAAGACCGACTTCGGCCCCGGACCGTACAACGTGGTCTACCGGGCCCGGGTCGACGGCGTGTCCCGGGGCGCGACGATCAGCTATGCGATGGCAGACGATCAGGTCAACACCGCGGAGCCGACGATGGTCCCGGGCCGCACGTTCGAGGCGACGGGTGTGGTGACGCAGACCCAGAAGGCCGGCATGCAGGTGGCCATCCAATGGCCGTACTCGGCGAGTCTGCACTGCGAGATCCTCGTCAACGACCAGATCATCGCCGAAGCCGATCAGTTCGTCGCGCCGCGGCTCACGCCCCAGCACAACGACCCGGGCTACGGCGTGCTCAGCTGCGGAACGGTGACCAACTTCCCGACCGGTAACACGGCGCCGATCGACGCGCCCGCACCTGCCCCCGCCGACTCCGCTCCCGCCGCCTGACGCCGACTCAGGGCCGCCAGCCCGTGGCGTCGGCCCACGCCCACGCGCGTCGGTAGGCGTCCTCGAACCACGGCTCCTTGGCGTCGGCGTAGGCGGCCGTCGTGTGGTGACCCTGCGACGCTACGTTGCGCTTGAGTTCGAGGTACTCGTCGCGCACCGCGGGCTCGGCGGTGACCCAGTCTCGGAACAGCAGAGCGAACTGCTGCCCCGGCGAGCCATCGACGCGCACGTGTACGTTGGTGGGGCGACCCGGATCGGCAGAGGCGTGAAAACGCTTGTGCCACAACGCCCCACGGTCGCCGTGGGCGACGTCCTCGGTGATCTCGTCGATGCGCGGATACCCCGCGGCGAGGAGCCCGTCGACGAGCTCGTCAGCGACCGCGAGTGACGGGACGGTCACCTGGACGTCGATCACGTCCTTGGCGTCGAGACCGGGAACGGCCGTCGACCCCACGTGGTCGATGCGCACGGCCCGATGACCGCAGACGGTGTTCAGTCGCTTCAGGATCCGGTCGGCCTGGTCTGCCCACGTGGGATCGGCCGGGACCAGTCGCGGCTCGACGATCGCAGGCACGCCCGCGTCGAGGTTGCGAGCGAACGGCACGATGCGGCCGTGCCACAGCTCCACCGCGCTGCGCTTGAGCTCGTCGGAGCCACCGTGATTCTCCAGCCAGACGTCGGCCACCAGTCGGCGGTCGGCCTCCGTCGCCTGCGCGGCGATCCGCGCCCTGGCGTCGGCCTCGGTGAATCCGCGGTGCTCGACGAGACGCGCGACACGCGTCTCCTCGTCGGCGTGCACGATGACCACCAGCGGGAACATCGGCGCCATTTGCGACTCCACCAGCAGCGGAATGTCTTCGATGATCACGGCGTCCGACGGCGCCTCGTCGATCAGCTCGGCGCGCCGCTTGCCCACCAGCGGGTGCACGATGCCGTTCAGAGTCTTGCGTGCGTCGTCGTTGGAAAAGGCCACTGCCGCCAAGGCGGGGCGGTTCAACGCGCCGTCGGGAAGCAGAATCTCCGAGCCGAACGCCTCCACCAGCGCGGCCAACCCCTCCGTGCCGGGCTGGACCACCTCCCGTGAGATGACGTCTCCGTCGACGACGATGCCGCCAAGTTCACTGAATGTGGAGGACACCGTTGACTTTCCGGCGCCGATGCCGCCGCTCAATCCGATACGAAGCACGGCACCAGTGTGTCAGGGCGCCGACACGACGAACGCCCCGGCTCGGGTGAGCCGGGGCGTTGGTCGTACTGAATTTAGGCGTTGCCTGCGAGCTTCTCCCGCAGCGCGGCCAGCTGAGCATCGCTGGCCAGCGTTCCGCCGGAGGGCTCGCCCGAGCTCGACGACGACGACGAGGAGCCATTGGCGGTGGCGGGCCTGCTGGCCGCCTCCGCGTCGGCTGCCGCGAACTTCTCCATCTGCGCGGTGTGCATCTTGTGGCGGCGCTCGGCCTCGGCGTACCGGGCCTCCCACTCGTCACGCTGCTTCTCGAAGCCCTCGAGCCATTCGTTGGTCTCGGAGTCGAAGCCTTCCGGGAAGATGTAGTTGCCCGCTTCGTCGTAGCTGTCGGCCATGCCGTACTTCGACGGATCGAACTCCTCGGTGTAGTCCTCGTTGGCCTGCTTGAGGCTCAGCGAGATCCGACGACGATCCAGGTCGATGTCGATGACCTTGACCATCGCGTCGTCGCCGACCTGGACCACCTGGTCCGGGACCTCGACGTGGCGCTCGGAGAGCTCCGAGATGTGCACCAGGCCCTCGATGCCCTCTTCGACGCGGACGAACGCACCGAACGGGACCAGCTTGGTGACCTTGCCGGGAACGATCTGCCCGATCGCGTGGGTGCGCGCGAAGTGGCGCCACGGATCTTCCTGAGTTGCCTTGAGCGACAACGAAACCCGCTCGCGGTCCATGTCGACGTCGAGAACCTCGACGGTGACCTCGTCACCCACGGTGACGACCTCGGACGGGTGGTCGATGTGCTTCCAGGACAGCTCGGAGACGTGCACCAGGCCGTCGACGCCGCCCAGGTCCACGAAGGCACCGAAGTTGACGATCGAGGAGACGACGCCCTTGCGGACCGCGCCCTTCTGCAGCTGGTTGAGGAACTCGCTGCGCACCTCGGACTGCGTCTGCTCCAGCCATGCGCGACGCGACAGCACCACGTTGTTGCGGTTCTTGTCGAGCTCGATGATCTTGGCCTCGATCTCCTTGCCGATGTACGGCTGGAGATCGCGGACGCGGCGCATCTCGACCAGCGACGCGGGCAGGAAGCCACGCAGGCCGATGTCGAGGATCAGGCCGCCCTTGACGACCTCGATGACGGTGCCCTTGACGGCCTCGTCCTTCTCCTTGAGCTCCTCGATCGTGCCCCAGGCGCGCTCGTACTGAGCGCGCTTCTTGGACAGGATCAGGCGGCCTTCTTTGTCCTCCTTGGTGAGGACCAACGCTTCGATCTCGTCGCCGACGGACACCACCTCTGAGGGGTCGACGTCGTGCTTGATCGAAAGTTCACGGGAAGGGATGACCCCTTCAGTCTTGTAACCGATGTCGAGCAAGACTTCGTCGCGGTCGACCTTGACGATGGTGCCTTCGACGATGTCGCCATCGTTGAAGTACTTGATGGTCTTGTCGATCGCGGCCATGAAATCCTCGGCCGAGCCAATGTCGTTGATGGCTACTTGCGGCGAGGTGATGGAGGGGCTTGGCATGTGGTGGGTGGCTCCGGACAGGTTTTATCGTAGGGACAGTTGGTATTGGTGTGCACCGGTGTTGAACGCGGTCACGCGCGCACACGGGTACCCGAAGAGACTACTCGACGGGGTACACGCTGGACAAACCTGGGTCGCTGCCCGCCCGCTAGGCTGCGTTCGTGTCGCACGCCTCCGCGCCTTCGTCGCCGCGTCCGCTCGGCCCTCCGCTGCCACGCAAGATCCGCAAGGTCGGCGCGCCGCTCGGAGCCATCATCGCGATGGGCATCGTCGCGGGCCTGTCGGTGATCCTGCTGACCGCCGTCAACCCCGTGGGCACCTCGATCGGATTCGTGCTCGCCTCCGTGGCGGTCGTCATCGTGCTGCTCGCCTATCTGTGGCTGGACCGATGGGAGCCGGAGCCACCGCGACTGCTGGTCCTCGCGTTCGCGTGGGGCGCGTCGGTGGCGATCATGGTCTCGGTGATCCTGGAGATCGTCTTCGGGTCGCTGCTGGCTACCGGTGCAGCCGCGACCGATGAGTTCTTGGGCCTCGCCGTCGTGGCGCCGATCGTCGAAGAGGCCGCCAAGGGCGCGTTTCTGCTGATCATGATGACCGGCAGGCGCCGTCACGAGCTCAACTCGCTGACGGACTGTCTCGTCTACGCCGGCATCACCGCGGCGGGTTTCGCCTGGTTGGAGAACATCGGGTACATCGGCGGCGGTGAATCGCTGGGCGGGTCGCTCGTCACCGCAGGGCTGCGTCTCATCATGGGTCCCTTCGCTCACCCGCTGTTCACGACGATGACGGCGATCGGCGTCTACTTCGCCCTACGACGCAGGGGACCTCTCGCCAAGGCAGGCTGCGTGCTGCTTGGCTACGCCGGCGCCGTCCTCATGCACGCACTGTGGAACGGTTCGTCGTTCTTCGGCATCGAGACGTACTTCCTCGTGTACTTCCTCTGGATGGTGCCCGTCTTCGGAGTCGCGATCGCCCTGGCCATCGGCAGCCGCCGTCGGGAACAGCGCATCGTCGCCGCCAAGCTGCCCGGCATGGTGGCCGCCGGCGTGGTGACCCCGAACGAAGCCACCTGGCTGGGCTCGATCCGCACCCGCAAGCAGGCGATCACGGAGGCGACCAGGCTCGCAGGAAAGCCGGCGGGCAAGGGAGTGAAGAACTTTGCGGCCGCGGTGATCGAGCTGGCGTTCGTCCGGGACCGCATCGACCGCGGTTTCGGCGATCCGAGGGTGCATGCGCTGCTGAACGAGGAGACCTACGGGGTGTACTCCGCGAGAGCTGCCGCCCCGAGCTTGCAGTCGCTGGCCGCATATCGCGTTTGACGCGCTGCGGGATACTTACCCGATGCAACTGCAGCACGTCCTCGACGTCCTGCCGGCGTTCGTGCTGGCGAGCGTGATTCTCGCTGCACTTCCCGGTCCGGCGACGGCGTTGTTCCTGCACCGCTCGATCCGCGACGGCAGGGCCGCCGGTTTCGCCGCCGTCGCGGGCAACGAGATCGGCATCCTGAGCTGGACGCTGGCCGGCGGGGCCGGCTTGTCGGTGCTACTGATGGCCAATCACGCACTATCGGTGGTGTTGCACGTCGTCGGCGCGGCAATCCTGATCTGGCTGGGAATCAGCGCCTGGCGGAACGCGAAGCTCCCCGCACAGATCGACGTGCCGCTGGCGCCGAAGGGACGGACGCCCGCCGCGGCCTTTCGGGCGTCCCTGATCTCGATCGCCGCCAATCCGAAGGCGGCGGCATTCGGCATCGTGGTGCTGCCGCAGTTCCTACCGTCCAGCGGCCCGGTACTCGCTACGTTGCTGCTGTTGGCGGCGATTCAATTGGTGATCGACACGGCCTGGTGCGCAAGTGTCGTGCTCATCGCCGATCGAGCCCGAAAGATGCTGAGCCAGAATCATGTTCGGCGCCGTATCGAACGCACGATGGGCGCGATCCTGATGGTCCTGGGGCTGGGTCTAGCCGCCGATCTGCGCTAGTGCGCTGCGGCGTCCCAGCTGCGCCCGTACCCGACCGATACCTCCAGGGGCACCTCGAGCGGGTAGGCCCCGCCCATGTTGTCGCGCACCAGTTCGTCGAGTTTCTCCCGCTCCCCCTCTGCGACCTCGAACAGCAATTCGTCGTGAACCTGAAGCAGCATCCGGGACTGCAGCCCCGCCTCACGAATGGCGTTGTCGGTGTTGATCATCGCCACCTTGATGATGTCCGCCGCACTGCCCTGAATGGGCGCGTTGAGTGCCGCCCGCTCGGCCGCTTCCCGAACGTTGCGGTTGCTGCTGTCCAGCTCCGGCAGGTAGCGGCGCCTGCCCAACACGGTCGACGTGTACCCGTCCTTGCGCGCCTGCTCCACGACCGACTGCAGGTAGTCGCGCACCCCGCCGAAGCGTGAGAAGTAGGCGTCCATCTGCACCTTGGCCTCCTCGGTGGAGATCTTCAGCTGGGCCGCAAGACCGTAGGCACTCAGCCCGTACGCCAGCCCGTAGGACATGGCCTTCACCCGTCGGCGCAACTCCGCGGTGACCTCGTCGATCGGCACCCCGAACGCTCGGGAGGCGACGAACGAATGCAGGTCCTCTCCGGTGTTGAACGCCTCGATGAGCCCCTCGTCGCCGGACAGGTGCGCCATGATCCGCATCTCGATCTGGCTGTAATCCGCCGTCATCAGCTCGGCGTAACCGTTCCCGACGACGAAACCCTCGCGGATCTGCCGGCCCGCCTCCGTCCGGATTGGGATGTTCTGCAGATTCGGCTCGGTGGACGACAGCCGTCCGGTCGCCGCGATGGTCTGGTTGAACGTGGTGTGAATGCGTCCGTCGGAGCCGACCGCATTGAGGAGCCCGTCGACGGTGACCTTGAGTCGGGTGGCGTCCCGATGCGCGAGCAGGTGCTGCAGGAAGGGGTGCCCGGTCTTGTCGAACAGGCCCTGCAGGGCGTCGGCGTCGGTGGTGTAGCCGGTCTTCGTGCGCTTGGTCTTCGGCATTTCGAGCTCGTCGAACAGCACGACCTGCAGTTGCTTCGGTGAACCGAGGTTGATCTGCTTGCCGATCACGGCGTAGGACGCCTCGGCCGCGTCGCGGATGAGATTCGCGAACTGACTCTGCAGCTGACCCAGCAGGTCGAGGTCGATCGCGATACCCGTGGTCTCCAGCTGGGCGAGTACGCGCTGCACCGGTAGTTCCATGTCACCCAGCAGCGCCGCGGAGTCGATCCGCTCCAGTTCCTGGTCGAGCGCGTCGGCGAGATCGGCGACCGCCGACGCCCTCAGCAGCAGCGTCTGCACCGCCTGGTCGTCGACGCCCTCATCGTCGTCGAGCAGCGAAAGCTGTTGCTGCTCGGGGTTTTCCGCTCGCAGTTCGCGCTTCAGGTAGCGAACGGCGAGATCGTCCAATGCGAAGCTCCGCTGCCCGGGCCGCACCAGGTAGGCGGCCAGTGCGGTGTCGGAGGTCACGCCCTTGACGTCCCAGCCGCGGCCGGCGAGGTCGTGCATCGCGAGCTTGGCCTCGTGGAGCGCCTTCGGCACGGCGGGGTCAGCCAGGAACGCTGCCAGTGCGGCCTCGTCGTCGGGGCTCAGCGACGACGTGTCGACGTAGCAACCCTCACCGTCTGCGGAGACGATGGCGAGCGCGGTGGCGTCGGAGTCGAAGGAAAGGTGGGTACCCACGACGGCGAGGCCGAAGCGCTGGCCCGTTTCGTGTTCGGCCAGCCACGCCGCGAGTTGGCCCCGCTCCAGGACACCACCGCGTACGTCGAAGCCCTGCTCGACCTCCGGATCGGCGGATGCGAGTGTCTCGAACAGCCGGTCGCGGAGGACGCGGAACTCCAGGTCGTCGAACAGTCGGTGGATCTGGTCGCGGTCCCACGGCATCATCCGCAACGTGTCTGGCGTCTGCGCCAACGGGACGTCCTTGACGAGTTCGGTGAGGTCGCGGTTGAGGATCACGTGGGAGAGGTTGGCGCGCAACGACTCCCCAACCTTGCCCTTGACGGTGTCGACCTGGTCGACGAGCGCCTGCAGGGACCCGTACTCGACGATCCACTTGGAGGCGGTCTTCTCCCCCACCCCGGGGATGCCTGGCAGGTTGTCGCTGGGATCGCCCCGTAGGGCCGCGAAGTCCGGGTACTGGGTCGGCGTCAACCCGTACTTCTCGACGACGGCGTCCGGGGTGAACCGCGTCAGCTCGGACACACCCTTGCGCGGGTAGAGCACCGTGACGTCGGGACTGACGAGCTGCAACGCATCGCGATCGCCGGTGACGATGAGCACGCGGTAGCCCTCGGACTCGGCCTGGGTCGCCAGCGTCGCGATGATGTCGTCGGCCTCGAACCCCACCTCGGCGAGGGCCGTGATGCCGAGGGCGACGAGAACTTCCTTGGTGATGTCGATTTGGCCGCGGAACTCGTCGGGCGTGGCGGAGCGCCCCGCTTTGTACTCCGGGTACTTCTCGGCCCGGAACGTCTGACGAGAGACGTCGAAGGCCGCGGCGATGTGCGTCGGCTGCTCGTCACGGAGCAGGTTGATCAGCATGGCCGTGAACCCGTACACCGCGTTGGTGGTGAGGCCGCCCTGAGTCTTGAAGTTCTCCGCGGGCAGGGCATAGAACGCCCGAAAGGCCAGCGAATTGCCGTCCAACAGCATCAATGTGGGCTTGGTATCGGTCTTGGCTGGGCTCACGCCCTCACTCTATTCACCCGTCCCGACACGCAGGAGCTCCCGTGCCATCTACCCGAGGACACGGGTGGCCGAGCTCATCGGCCCGGTGGCGGCGCAGGCCTGATCGGTGATGGATTCGGCGCGACAACGCCGAGGATCTCCTTCGAATACTGCTCGATGCGGGTCGTCGGTAAAACTGCAACACGTTTCAGTTCACCCGTCTCGATCGCGTAGTCTCAGGCCCGTGCCAGGAACAACGGACGCTCAAGCGCAACTGCCTGCGATCGACGGGTGGTTCGCCGCCGACGACGCCGGAATACCCCATCTGATCGCCGGAAAGTGCACCCAGTGCAGCACGTACGTGTTTCCACCGAGGGCCAACAGCTGCCCGAATCCGGCCTGTGACGGCGACACCCTCGAGCAGGTGCCGCTGTCTCGCCGCGGGAGGGTGTGGAGTTACACCGAGAACCGGTATCCGCCGCCGGCTCCATATCCGGCCGCAGACCCGTTCGAGCCGTTCGCCATCGCCGCCGTCGAACTCGCCGACGAGGGCCTGATCATCCTGGGCAAGGTCGTCGACGGCACTCTGGCGGCCGATCTGAAGGTCGGCATGGAGATGGAGCTGACCACGATGCCGCTGTACACCGACGAGGACGGCTTCGTGCGCAGCGTCTACGCATGGAGGATCGCATGAGCATCAGCCCGCCGGAGACATCCCCCGAGTCGCTCCGCTCCGGCCCGCCGGAGACATCCCCCGGGTCGCTCCGCTCCGGCCCGCCGGAACCCCTCTACATCCTCGGCGCAGGCATGCACCCGTGGGGCAAGTGGGGCCGCGACTTCACCGAATACGGCGTCGTCGCCGCGCGGGCAGCACTCGCCGAGGCGGGCCTCGACTGGCGTCAGATCCAGCTGGTGGCGGGCGCCGACACCATCCGCAACGGCTACCCCGGCTTCATCGCGGGATCGACGTTCGCCCAGAAGCTGGGGTGGAACGGCGTTCCGGTCAGCTCGAGCTATGCGGCCTGTGCCAGCGGATCGCAGGCCCTGCAGAGCGCCCGCGCCCACATCCTCGCGGGGTTCTGCGACGTCGCCCTCGTCATCGGTGCCGACACCACCCCGAAGGGTGCGTTCGCGCCGGTCGGCGGCGAGCGCAAGAACGACCCGGATTGGCAACGCTTCCATCTGATCGGAGCCATGAACCCGGTGTACTTCGCGCTGCTGGCCCGGCGCCGGATGGACCTCTACGGCGCGACGTCCGAGGACTTCGCGCAGGTGAAGGTCAAGAACTCCCGCCACGGCCTGCAGAACCCGAACGCCCGCTACCGCAAGGAATCCGCAGTCGACGACGTGCTGGCCAGTCCCGTGGTCTCCGACCCGCTACGCCAACTCGACATCTGCGCCACCTCCGACGGCGCCGCCGCGCTGATCGTGGCCAGTAAGTCGTTCGCGCAGAAGCATCTCGGGTCACTCGAGGGCGTGCCGTCGGTGCGCGCGGTGAGCACCGTAACCCCGCGCTACCCGCAGCATCTCCCCGAATTGCCGGACATCTCCACGGATTCCACCGCCGTCGTCGCCGCTCCCGATCGGGTGTTCAAGGACCAGATCCTCGATGCCGCCTACGCCGAAGCGGGCATCGGGCCCGAAGACCTCAGCCTGGCGGAGGTGTACGACCTGTCGACCGCCCTGGAACTCGACTGGTACGAACACCTCGGCTTGTGCGCCAAGGGTGAGGCCGAGTCCCTGCTGCGCAGTGGCGCCACCACCATTGGTGGTCGGGTGCCGGTCAACCCGTCGGGTGGTCTCGCATGCTTCGGCGAAGCCATTCCGGCCCAGGCGATCGCGCAGGTCTGCGAGCTCACCTGGCAGTTGCGGGGCCAGGCCATCGGCAGGCAGGTCGAGGGCGCCACCGTCGGCGTCACCGCCAACCAAGGCCTCTTCGGCCACGGCTCGTCCGTGATCGTCGCGCGCTGAGCGTGCGCGTTGCGCCGGAACTGCTCGGCGTGTCGCGTGCAGACACGCACGCTCGCGCTGGGGAGGGGTGGCGGCCGGCGGGAGTCAGGCGACTCCGAGGTAGGCGGCCCGAATGCTGTCGTCGGCCAACAGGTCTCGCGCGTTGCCGGCCCGGGTGACCGAGCCAGTCTCCAAGATGTAGGCGCGGTCGGAGCGGCTCAGCGCCTGTTGGGCGTTCTGCTCGACCAGGAGCACGGTGGTGCCCTGCTGGTTGATCTCGGAGATGATCTTGAAGATCTGCGAAATGATCATCGGCGCCAGCCCCATCGACGGTTCGTCGAGCAGGAGCACCTTGGGTCGTGCCATCAGCGCCCGACCGATGGCGAGCATCTGCTGCTCGCCGCCCGACAGCGTGCCGCCCACCTGGCTGCGACGCTCGGCGAGCCGCGGGAAGGTCTCCAGGACCCAGTCGAATCGCTCGCGATGTTCGGCCTTGCTCGGGAACTTGCGCCCGTAGCACCCCATCTCGAGGTTCTCGACGACCGTCATGCCCGGGAAGACGCCACGTCCCTCCGGCGCTTGGATGAGCCCGTCGGTGACCCGCCGGTGCGCCTTCACCCGCGAGATGTCCTGACCGTCGAAGAAGACCGAGCCCGACGTGAGCGGTCGCAGCCCGGAGATCGCCCGCATCATCGTGGTCTTGCCTGCACCGTTGGAGCCGAGCAGCGTGACGAGCTCACCCTCGTGCACCTTCAACGAAACACCGTGCAGCGCTTGAATTCTGCCGTAGTGCACGACGACGTCTCGAACTTCGAGTAGCACCGGCCGCGGATCGGCGTCGGTGCTCTGGGTCGACTCAGCCGAGTTCGTCATCGGGTACTCCCAGGTAGGCGGCGACGACTTTCGGGTCCTCGCGGATCTCGGCAGGCAGACCGTCGGCGATCTTGCGCCCGAACTCGAGCACCACGATGCGGTCGGTGACACCCATGACCAGTCGCATGTCGTGTTCGATGAGCAACACCGTGTAGCCGTCGTCGCGGATCGCCTGGATCAGCTCGATGAGTGCCGACTTCTCACTCGGGTTGAAGCCGGCGGCAGGCTCATCGAGGCAGAGCAGCTTCGGCTCGGTGGCCAGGGCCCTGGCGATCTCGAGCCGACGCTGATCTCCGTATGGCAGGTTCTTCGCCTTCTCGTCCGCCCGTTGCGAGATTCCCACGAATTGCAGTAGGGCGGCGGCCTTCTCGATCGCCGACTTCTCCTCGCGCCGGTGCCGGGGTGTGCGGATGAGGGCGCCGGGGACCGACGTCTCGTGCCGGGCGTCCGTGCCGACCACGACGTTCTCCAGTGCCGTCATCTCGCCCCAGAGCCGGATGTTCTGAAACGTTCTGGCGATACCGCGCCGGGTGATCTCGTGCCGCTTGATCTTTCCCAACGGCGCGCCGTCGAAGATCACCGTGCCCGACGTCGGTCGGTACACCCCCGTGATGGCGTTGAAGCACGTCGTCTTGCCCGCACCGTTGGGACCGATCAGACCTAGGATCTCACCGCGTTTGATGTCGAAGGTCACCGCATCCAGCGCGGTGAGCCCGCCGAATTTGACGGTCAGATCCGTTGTCGCCAAGAGCGTCTCACCCTCGGCGGCCTTCACCTCGCGGTGCAGGGCGGCGAGTTCCTCGTCGACCGCTACCGCTTCCTGATCGTCGGTCATGCCGCCGCCTTCGAATCGTCGGCCTTGCTCAACAACTTTCGCGCCGACGACGCGTAGGCGAGGAGCTGCTGACGCACCGGGAACAACCCCTGCGGACGGAAGATCATGAGCACCACCAGCGCGAGCCCGAAGAACAGGTACTTCAGGTCGCCGAGATTGACGCCGAACAGTTCCACGCCGAGCAGTCGGTTGGGCAGGTAGACGATGATGAACGCACCGAAGATGACGCCCAACTTGTTGCCCTGACCACCGAGCACGACGGCGACCAGGAACAGCATCGAGTTGATGATGTTGAAGTTGGTCGGCGCGACGTACTGCACCTGACCGGCGTAGAGCGCACCCGAGAGGCCACCGATGCCGGCGCCGATGACGAAGGCCCACAGCTTGAAGCGGAACGTGTCGACGCCCATCACCTCTGCGGCGTCCTCGTCCTCCCTGATGGCCACCCACGCGCGGCCGACCCGACTGCGTTCCAGGTTGCCGACCAGCAGGAGGATGCCGATCATGAGCAGCAATCCGAGCCAGAACCACCAGGTGCCGTAATTGGCGTCACCCGCGGAGTTTCCGCTCGAGAAGACTCCGTTGGGCAGGCGTTCGCTCTCCCCCACCCGCGGGTAGGCGATCTGGTTCAGGCCGCGCGATCCATTGGTGATGTCGGAGAGATTGTCGGCGAGCAATCGGATGATCTCACCGAACCCGAGCGTCACGATGGCGAGATAGTCACCGCGCAACCGCAGCGTCGGTATGCCGAGGATCAACCCCGCGAGAGCGGTGACCGCCATCGCGATGGGTACGCAGGACAGCCAGGCCCAGTCCTTGCTGAAGAACCCGGTGGCACCGACCTTGTTCCACGGGCTGTCCGGACTCGTGAGCAGCGCCACCGTGTAGGCACCGACGGCGTAGAAGCCGACGTAACCCAGGTCGAGCAGACCGGCCTGACCGACGACGACGTTGAGGCCGATGGCGATGATCGCGATCATCGCGAACTGAGCCATCACGCCGCCCATGCTGATCCCGGTCGTCGCGATCCACGGCGGGGGAAACAGCGGCAGAAGCGCCAGCAGGCCGAACCCGACGACGCCGAAGATCCACTTCTGCGGACGGCCCAGCCCGGACCACCACTGTCGCAGTCCGTCACCGGGGGCGAGGAGTCGCTGCGTGGGCGTCATGCCCTTGCGGGTGTGCGGTTCCGCCTGATGGCTCATGCGCGTGCCTTCCCGAGGCTCTCACCGAGGATGCCGGTCGGGCGGATGAGCAGAACGAGGACCAGCAGTACGAACGCCACCACGTCGCGCCACTGGGTGCCGAAGACCGCCTGGCCGTAGTTCTCCATCACGCCAAGGATGAGACCACCCAGCAGCGCGCCGCGCAGGTTTCCGATACCGCCGAGGACCGCAGCCGAGAACGCCTTGATGCCGAGCAGGAATCCGCCGGAGTAGATGATGCCCTGCGGCACTTTCAGCGTGTAGAGCAAGGCGGCGGCACCGGCCAGCAGACCACCGATCAGGAAGGTGGTCATGATGATGCGCTCGCGGGAGACGCCCATCAGTGTCGCGGTGGTCGAGTCCTGTGCCACCGCCCGAATGCCGCGACCGAACTTGGTGCGGTTGATCGCGATGTCCGTCAGGAGGGCAAGCACCAGCGCCGCCACGATGATCACCAGCGTGACGTTGGAGACCGTCGCTCCGAAGATGGTGAACTGGGCCTTGGGCTGCACCAGGGTGATCGGCTGCTGGGCATTGGATCCGCCGTAGCCCTTGATGATGCGCGGCAGAATGAAGTGCACGAACTCCTGCAGCACGAACGACATGCCGATCGCGGTGATCAAGAAGGTCAGCGGCCGCGCGTTCCGCCGGCGCAGCGGTCGGTACGCGATGAACTCCAAACCGACTGCGGCCGAACCGGATACCAGCATCGCGAAGGCCATCGCGATCGCCAGGTAGACGATCGTCAGGAGAACGCCCTTGTTGTAGGCGTTTCCGCTCGGGGTGAACCCCAGGATGAGGTCGAGACAGAAGTAGGTGCCGAACATGCCGAGCATGAAGATCTCGGAGTGGGCGAAGTTGATCAGCCGCAGCACGCCGAACACCAGCGTGTAGCCAACGGCTACCAAGGCGTAGATGGCACCCCACGACAGGCCGTCGATCGTCAACTGCCAGAAGCCATTCAATAGGCCATCGACGTTGAAGTTGATGTTGGCAGCCATTAACACCGGCGGCGGCTCCTCCTGGGTAAAAGGATACGAGGCGCGCCCGAGACGTGTGGGCCTCGGACGCGCCTCGTGTCGACGACTACTGGACCTTGAAGATCCAGATCAGGTTGGTGGTGAGCTCACCGTTGGGCGACCACTGGTAATTGCGCGCCACACCCTGGCCGTTGTAGTTCTTGACGTAATCCAGCAGCGCCGGTCGGGTGATCGCACCCGAGTCGATGCCCTTCAACAAGATGGTGCCGAGGTCGTAACCCTCGGTGCTGTAGGTGCCGGGTTGCTGACCGAACTTCTTCGTGTACTCGTCGGCGAACGTTCCGGTGGCCGGGCCGCACGGGCAGGACAGGATCGAGCCCTTCGACGACTCACCGGCCTGCTTGACGAACTCCGGGTCCTTCGTGCCGTCGGCGCTGACGAAGGTCGCCTCGACCCCGCCGTCCTTCAGCTGCTGGACGAACGGCGCGGCTTCCGAGTAGTAACCGCTGTAGAAGACGGCGTCCGGGCTGACGCCCTTGATCTGAGTGACGGCGGCCGAGAAGTCCTTGTCGCCCTTCTTCACCTGGATGTTGCAGGCCGAATCGGCGACCGGTCCCAGTGTTTCGCGAATCGGGACGGCCAGTCCCAGCCCGTAGTCGGTGCTGTCGTCGACGACGCAGATCTTCTTGTAGCCGAGGGTGTTCTTCAGGTAGTTGGCCACGGATGGCCCCTGCACCCCATCATTGGCGAGACCGCGGAAGAAGGTCTTCCACCCGTTCTCGCTCAGCGTCGGGTTGGTGGCCGACGCCGTGGCCGCGACGAGCCCGGCCTGATCGAACACCGTGCCGGTGGCCTTGGTCTCGCCGGAGAACGCGGGCCCGACCAGTCCGATCGTGTACTGGTCGTCGACGATCTGAGGGGCAACCGCGGTGGCCTTCTGAGGATCGCCCTCGGTGTCGAACGGCTTCAGCTGCACCTGGCAGCCGGGGTTGGCGGCGTTGTGCTTGTCGATGGCGAGCTGTACGCCGTTCTTGATGTTGATGCCGAGCGCGGCGTCGGGGCCGTTGAGAGCGCCGGCCATCGCGATCGACACCGGCGGGCAGGTTGCCTTGCCGTCGCCAGTCGGATCGGCCGGCTTCGCGCCCTCTGCCGCCTTGACCTCGGCGCCGTTCTCGTCGATCTGGACCTGCTCGACGATCTTCAGGTCAGACTGCGACGAACTCTGCTCCGGCGCCGACTGGCTGCAGCCAGCGATCCCGAGCACGAGCAAGCCCGCGCTTCCGAGAGCAAATGCATTACGTGCCATGCGACCGCGCACGTGTCACCTCCGTGTCAACGTTGTCAGGGGCATCGACGGCGCAGGTCACGTGACCCAGGCCCGCCGGTGCTTCCGGTAGAACATAGCCAACACATCGCGCCGGTGCGTGATGTTGACGAACGCGGACTGAGTGTCGCCTGTGTGATCGGGTGAAACAGCGCGTCAGGAAACGCACTTGTTACGTCTCAGGTGTGTCCAAGGTTTCCAGGACGACCTCGGCGACACGCCTCATGGTGGTGCGACGATCCATCGCCGCGCGCTGAATCCACTTGAACGCCTCCGGCTCCGACATCTTCTGCTTGGCCTGGAGCAAACCCTTTGCGCGCTCGACGAGTTTGCGCGTCTCGAGCCGGTCCGACAGCGAGGCGACTTCCAGTTCCAGCGCGGAGATCTCGCCGAATCGGCTGACCGCCAACTCGATCGCCGGAATGAGATCGGTGATCGAGAAGGGCTTCACCAGATACGCCATGGCGCCGGCGTCGCGGGCTCGCTCGACGAGCTCACGCTGGGAGAAGGCAGTCAATATCAAGATCGGTGCGATCCGCTTCGTCGCGATCTCGGCGGCCGCATCGATGCCGTCGCGGCGCGGCATCTTGACGTCCATGATCACCAGATCGGGCCGCAGGCTCTCGGCGAGCTCCACCGCCTCCTGTCCGTCACCGGCCTCGCCCACCACCTCATAACCCTCTTCGCGAAGCATCTCCGCGAGATCCATGCGGATGAGAGCTTCGTCCTCGGCGATGAGGACACGGTGCGGCTTGGCAGTGTCGGTCGTGGACCCGGTCATGACCACATTGTCGCGTGAGTAGCGCAGAACAGCGACCGCGGGGCCGTGACGGTCCCCTGGGCCGATCCTCTATGGTGGGAAACCGCAGCGCGAGGCCCTCGTATCCCAATTGGCAGAGGAAACGGATTCAAAACCCGTGCAGTGTGAGTTCGAGTCTCACCGAGGGCACCAGAAAGAGCTGATCACAGCGTGTATCGACTCCCGCCGAACAGCCCACACACCGACCCAGCCCGCAGACAGCCCGCAGGAACTAAGATGCGGGCATGTCGACGACCAGGCGCGGATCCCGTGCAGGAGTAGAGGACCGCTGGCACCGGCCAGCCCGTAGGAGCGAGGAAGTCCGGTATCCCGCCGACGTCAGTCCAGGTGAGCCGACGTGGTGCATGGACGCCAAGCACGGCACCCCCGGCACCCTGGTCTGCACGGGTCGTCACGGACAGGGCCACCGCTGGCAGGCCCGTTGGGTCGGCGAAGGCGTGGAGCGGTCCAAGAGCTTTGCCAAGAAGGCCGATGCTGAGAGGCAGTTACGCGGCGTGGTCGCCGACCTGGAAACCGGCACCTACGCCGACCCCCAGCGCTCCGCAGTGACGTTCGAGACCGTGGCCGAGTCCTGGCTCAAGACAAAGCAAGCCACCAACCGCGCACCCAAGACCATCGCCGGATATAGAGGTCTCCTCGACGTCGTCATCCTGCCCAAGTGGCGTGACGAGCGCCTGCGCGACATCACCCATGAGCGCCTTCAGGACTGGACCACCTGGTTGGCCTCCGACCCGACGGCACGTCAACACAAGAAGAAGGGGAAGGAGGATGCCGGCCTGTCCCCTGCCCGCGTGATCCAGGTTCACCAGGTGGTGTCTCAGGTCCTCGGCTTCGCCCTGCGGTCCAAGTATGTCGCCACCAACGCTGCCGACCACATCGAGCTGCCGAGCAAATCGCAGAGCAAGGACCTCGCCCTGAGTCACGATCAGGTGCACCGTCTGGCCGAGGAAACGGCCAACGCCGAGAAGGCCGTTCGCTACCGCAGCGACACCACCTCGCCCCAGACACCCCCTCAGGCCCTCGGCACCATGGTGCGATTCCTCGCCTACACTGGACTGCGCTACGGCGAGTGCACCGCACTTCGGGTCAGCGACGTCGACACGACCAAGCGCCGCGTAACGGTCGGCAAGTCAGTGACCCAGGTACGCGGCCAGGGGCTCGTCGAGGGTGACACCAAGACTCACCAGCGCCGGTCCGTACCGATCCTGACCACCGCTCTAGTCGAGGAGTTGCGCTTACTCGTCGAGGATCGTGACCCCTCGGAGTACCTGTTCCCCGGTCCCGACGGTGGCCCGATGGCCATCGGGTGGTTCCGGGTGCGGTTCGACCGGGCCGTCCGCAAGCTCGGCGTGCCTGGTGTCACCCCGCATACGTTGCGACACTCCGCCGGGTCACTTGCATTGGCCTCCGGTGCCTCCATCGCCACAGTGCAGAAGCTCCTGGGTCATCGGAACGCCACGACGACGTTGAACGTCTACAGCCACATGCTGCCCGACGACTTCGACAACCTCGCCGCTGCGATGGACTCCGCTGCCCGCAAGGCCTCGACCAGCGCCTAGAGCGTCATAAGTAACAGCTCCTGGAACGAAATGCACTGCAGCGCAACCGTATTGAGGCGGACCACCTTGTCCCGTTGCACGCTTTGACGTAGACTCGGACACGCGGTTCCCCTGGAATCGGCAACACCCTCGAAGTCGTGCCACTGGCGCGAGTTGGTTTGCCGTTTCTAGAGGAAGGTCCCGCGCCATGGGTGCACACCCAATTTCGTCGCACTGCCCGCACTGCTCCCAGGTCGATCCGCCCGACCGCATGACTACGGGCGAAGCCGCCCGCTATACAGGCGTGGCCGAATCGACACTTCGTTACTACCGGCACGCCGACATCGGCCCCGCGTCCTACGCGATCCGCACCAAGGTGTTGTACGACCGCGCCGACCTCGATGCGTGGATTGCCGCGCAGAAGGCCGCGAGCCTCCGTGGCGGTGACGTCGCGTGAACGCCTCCCCCCTCACACAGGCCGACCGTGACGTCGTCGAGGACGTCGGCCTGGCCGACCTCGACGACCGCGTCGGTCAGGGTCCGCACGCCGTGCACGCCGAGGAGGCGATGCCGTCGTGACTGAACGAACGAGCCGCCCCGGCGAGGAGATCACCGGAGCGGCCCAGATGCCCGAGTCAGGAGCTATCCGCAATCTTACCCCCCAGGGGTATGCGTGGGCACGGTTGGTGGTGGCCCATGTCCGAACTTGAACACAAGGTCCTGTCCCGGATGCTGGACCCAGGCGACATCGCCACCGTGGCCGCAGCTGGCATGTCCTCCAAGGCATTCGAGGACCTCAGCTGCCGCGCCGCCTATGGATGGATGCTCGAACGCTGGCGGGCGGATGGGACGCCGCCCACCACGATGATGATGGGCAATGAGTTCCCTACGTTGAAGCTCGACGCCAAGGTCGACGAGCCCGTCGGGTGGATGGTCGCCGCGTTGCAGCAGCGCTACACCGTCAATCAGGCCCAGGACGTCATGCTGACCGCGTCCAAGACTCTCGACGCCGATCCTGAGGCTACCGTCGTGGGCCTGCGCAACGCCCTAGACGACGTTCTGAGACAGTCGGGGACTGCACCCGGCCCGACGCTCTACACCGACGTGGGGGCGATGCTGGACGACGCCCTGCCTGAGGCTCCGCACCCCGAGGTGCTGACCCGCGCCGACGGGGTGCCCCTGTTCTATCGGGGTGAGGTCAACTTGTTGTTCGGTGACCCCGAGCACGGCAAGACGTGGATCGGCCTGGCCGCGTGCGCCGAGGTGCTGGCCTCCGGTGGCCGCGTCCTGGTGGCCGACATCGACCACAACGGCGCGCAGGCCATCGTGTCGCGCCTGTTGCTGCTCGGCGCGCCGAAAGAGTCTCTGCGCGATCGTGACCGGTTCCGGCACTGCGAGCCCGCCGAGGTTCCCGACGTCGTGCGGATGGTCGCCGACTGCGCCAGCTGGACACCCGACGTCGTGATGGTCGACTCCACCGGCGAGTTGCTGCCGATGTTCGATGCCAACAGCGACTCCGGCGACGACTTCACCCGCGTGCACGCCCGTGTACTGCAGCCGCTGGCCGACCTCGGCGCGGCGGTGCTGCTCGTGGACCACTTGGCCAAGGGCAAGGACTCACGCGCACTCGGTCCCGGCGGCACGATGGCCAAGCGCCGCACCGTAGGTGGCCTCTCGCTGCGCGTCGTGCGAGAGCGTCCGTTCACCCGCACCGGGGGCGGATCGGCGCGCCTGTTGGTCAACAAGGACCGCCACGGCGGGGTGCGCGACCACTGCGCCGCCCCACGCCCTGGCAAGGACAACGACGAGCAGCTGGCCGGGACGTTCGTACTGGACGCCAACGCCGACGGCTCCACGTGGCTTGTGGCACCCCCGCAGGCCGACGCCAGCGGAGCCGGTGAGGAGTTCCGGCCCACGCTGCTGATGGAGCGTGCCAGCCGCTTGGTCGAGGACAGGCCACGAGCGTTGACGCGCAACCAGATCGCCGAGGAGACGCAGGGCAAGAAGGCCACGTTGCTGCTAGCCGTGGACCTCTTGGAGCGCGAGGGCCACTTCACCAAGAGCGAGGACAGGCCGCAGAGATACACCTCGGCGAGGCCCTACCGGCAAGCCGAGGACCCACGGGCGCAGTCCCACATGCCGATGGCAGACCGCCTGCGGCGACACCAGGGCGACCAGGAAGAGCAGACCGGAGGCCAGGACGATGACTAGGGCCAGAAGCCTTCTGATGCCAGGACGTTCCCCGTTCCCAAGACGTTCCCCGACGTTCCCAGGAACGCCCAACCCCGAGGCGTTCCCCCTATAGGGGTGGGGAACGCCCTATGGG
>NZ_JAEMTA010000069.1 GCF_016462545.1 Mycolicibacterium sp.
GCTGACGACGCACCGCCGCCGACGGGTGATACCGCGAATCAATCGCATCACCTTGATGCGCTGCCAATTCAGCGAGTTTTGGGCTCATGACGTCCGCTCCCAGAATGCCGGTCCAACTGGTTCGATGAAATCACCGTTTGCGACGAGGAACCCGTCCTTGTCGATCGTCACCGGAAGCTGCGCCAGAGCGCGAGCCGCCGGACCGAAGATGGGACGCGCGAAGTGCAGCGCGTCGAACTGCGACTGGTGACACGGGCAGAGGATCCGATAGGTCTGCTGTTCGTAGAGCGACGACGGGCAACCCAAGTGCGAGCACACCTTGGTGAAGGCGAACAGATCGCCGAAGTTGAAGCTCTCCTGGCCCTGACGCTTGACGACACGCGTCATGTCCTCGGGGCGGATGCGGATCAGCATCACGGGGTTGCGCACACCCATCGCGATTTCCGTGAGCAGCTCGTGCGACTCGAAGGTGGAGCCGTCGCCGTCGGACTCCCGCCAGGGGAAGACCGTCTCCATGCCGCCCGCGTCGATGTCCTCCGGGCGCATCTTCACGAAGGGAGAGCTGCCGGGCTGGCCGGTGGCGCGTGCCATGTAGATGGTCTCGCCCGTGAAGCGCGGGGTCCAGCCCGACGTCCACAGCACGGCCTTCTTGCCCTCCGCGGTCGGGACCACGGGCTTCCACGGGTTCTTGATGATGCCGCCGATGAAAGCGACGGCAGTGCCGAGCCCGAAGGCGCCGAGCCCGATACCGAGCGACAAGCCAATGAGCTTGCGGCGCTTGATTGTCGAGGTTTCCAGCGCGTCCGTGAGGTTGGCCGCCGTGGCCCTGCGCTCGAGCTCGGGGGACCGGCCGTCGTGGCGGTCCTGGATCGAGATCTCCTCGGGGATGAACTTCTTCTGGAAGAGCACCGCGCCGATCCCGATCGCCAGGATCGAGAGCCCGAACGTCACGCCGTACAGCGGCGTGGCCAGGCTGTAGACGAGCTCACCGGCCGAGCCGTAGGGCTGGTACTCCCACGGCCAGAACAGGAACACCAGCAGCAGTGCCAGTCCGAGGAAGCCGCCGAACAGCAGCCAGTAGGCCACAGTACGTTCGGCCCGCTTCTCGGCCTTGGTGCCTTCGATGGGCCAGCGGGCCTCCTTGAAGACCGTTTCGACGCCGTCGATCTTGCCGCCGAGCGCGACGAGTTCTTCGCGAGACATCTTCGCCAACTGCTCGTCGGTCGGCGTGTCGTTGACGTTGTCGCTCATGCGCGAGATCCCACCCACATAGCGGCGCCGATGACGGCGACCATCCCGATGATCCAAGCCGCCATGCCCTCAGGCGCGGGGCCGAAGCCGCCGAGGCCGTAACCGCCCGGATCGGGCGTGTTGGAGGCCATGCGGACGTAGGCGACGATGTCCTTCTTCTCGTCCGGGCTGAGCTGGCGGTCCGAGAACTTGGGCATGTTCTGCGGGCCGCTCAGCATCGCGGTGTAAATCTGCGCGGGGGTGGCCTCATCCAGCGGCGGCGCGTACTTGCCCGACGACAGGGCGCCGCCCTTGCCGGTGAAGTTGTGGCATGACGAGCAGTTGAGCCGGAAGAGATCGCCACCGCGGGCGACGTCGCTGCCGATCAGGCTGCTGTCTGCCACCGCGCCGTTGGCGTCCCGCGGGGTGACGGGTCCTCCGCCGTTGGCCTGCACGTAGGCGCCGAGCGCATCGACCTGGTGCTCGTCGAAGATGGGTGGCTTGCGGGCGATCTGCGCTTCACCGCGCATCGCGGGCATGCGGCCGCTGCCGACCTGGAAATAGACCGATGCTTCGCCGACGCCGATGAGGCTCGGGCCGCGACTGGGCACACCCTGGAGATTGGCGCCGTGGCAGGTCACGCAGGACGTCTCGAAGAGCTGCTTGCCCGTGCGCAGCAGCGCGAGGCTCGACTCATCGGCGACCGCAACCTGCGGCTTGGGCGTGAGCGTGGCGGCGATGCCACCCGCCACGAGAAGTCCGGTCAGCAGCAGCACTGCTCCTGACACACGCCGGCGTAGGCGACGGCGAGACTTGCTGGTCATCGAGCCCCTTCTCATCGGACGAAATAGATGACGGCGAACAGCGCGATCCACACGATGTCGACGAAGTGCCAGTAGTAGGACACGACGATGGCGGCGGTGGCCTGCGCAGGGGTGAACTTGCTCATGCGGGTACGCGCGAGCAGGAACAGGAAGGCGATCAGACCGCCGATCACGTGCAAGCCGTGGAAGCCGGTCGCCAGGTAGAACACCGATCCGTAGGCGCTGCCCGGGATGGTCGTGCCGTGGGTGACCAGGTGGTAGTACTCGTAGGCCTGGCCGAGGACGAAGAACAGGCCCATGCCGAAGGTCAAGAGGTACCAACGGCGGAGCCCGAAGACGTCACCGCGCTCGGCGGCGAAAACGCCCATCTGGCACGTGAACGACGACGCGATCAGCACCAGCGTCACCGGCACGGCCTGCACCAGGTTCAGCTCGGTGGGGGCCGGTGGCCAGTCACCGCCGGCTTGCGCCCGCGCGGTGAAGTACATCGCGAACAGTCCAGCAAAGAACATCAACTCGCTGGAAAGCCATACGATGGTGCCAACACTTACCATGTTCGGGCGGTTCAGCGAATGCACACGCGCAGTGATCGCGGTCCCCGAGGTCCCTACAGCACTCGTCACATCCGCAAGTATGACGCTTTGTAGTTGTTGAACTCCACCCGGGGCACGACATTCGTAATAATCAATTCGTGACGTCCCTGGATTCGATGACCTGGCCGCAGATTCTCGGCCGCCTGACCACCGGCCGTGCGCTCGCCGTGGGGCAGGCGGGATGGGCCATGGATCAGATCATGACCGGGGTGGCGACGCCTGCTCAGATCGCCGGGTTCGCGGTCTCGATGAAGATGAAGGGCCCCACCTCGGCGGAGGTGAAGGAACTCGCCGACACCATGCTTCGGCACGCACGTCTGGTGCCGACCGACGTCATCGGAACGGCGGCCGTCGACGTGGTCGGCACCGGCGGTGACGGTGCCAACACGGTGAACTTGTCCACGATGGCCTCGATCGTCGTCGCAGCGAGCGGAGTTCCCGTCGTCAAGCACGGGAATCGGGCGGCGTCGTCGTTGTCCGGCGGCGCAGACACGCTCGAAGCCCTCGGGGTGCGCATCGAGCTGGACCCCGACGAGGTGGCGCGGTCCGTCGCCGAGGTCGGCATCGGCTTCGCGTTCGCCCCGCAGTTCCACCCGTCGTATCGGCACGCCTCCGCGGTGCGCCGCGAGATCGGCGTCCCCACGGTCTTCAACCTCCTCGGGCCGCTGACCAATCCGGCGGGGCCGCGGGCCGGTCTGATCGGCTGCGCGTGGGGTGACCTCGCCGAGGTGATGGCGGGGGTGTTCGCGACCCGCGGTTCGAGCGTTCTGGTGGTGCACGGCGACGACGGCCTCGACGAATTGACCACGACCACGACGAGCACCATCTGGCGCGTACAGGCGGGCACCGTCGAGCGATTGACGTTCGATCCCGGGGCCTTCGGCTTCGAGCGTGCCGACCTCGCTGAACTGACCGGCGGTGACGCCGAGGCGAACGCCGCATCCGTACGCGAGGTGTTCGCGGGCGCCAAGGGCGCCGTTCGCGACGCGGTGATCTTGAACGCTGCGGGCGCCATGGTGGCGCACGCCGGCCTATCCAGCGATGCCAAATGGGTGCCTGCGTGGGAGGCCGGCCTCGCGCGGGCCAGCGACGCGATCGACTCGGGGGCGGCCGAAGAGCTTCTCGCGCGTTGGGTGCGGTTCACTCAGAGCCTCTGAGCCGAGCTCCAGACCCTCGGTTTGCTTGGCCGCCATCCGCGCGGATCGCGCCGTCGCCGCCCAGGCCGCGTGCCTGCCCGCCGCGGCCGTCGGCGTGGCGTAGCCGTCCCCGGTGGACGTGTCGACGCGCACGATGCGGACCCCCGGCTGCGACAGCCACCTGGCGATGAGCGCGGTCTCCTCGACGAGCGCGCCGCCCAGGGGGGCTTTGGCGGGCAGAATCGATTGCGCCGCAGCGTGAATCGCATCGATGACCGGCATCGGGGGTACGCCTCGCCGCGCGTTGCCCGCTGCGGCGAGCTGGCCGCACCTGATGATCGCGAGGTGCCAGCCCCCTGCGCCGTCCGGCCTGGCGGCGACGAGTTCGTCGACCGCGACGAGCGCGTGCAGCCGCTGGCCGCGCCACACGGTGTCGATCGCGGTGGCCGCGTGGTCGCGCAGCCGGGCGGCGGTCTCGTACTTGCCGAGCGTCGCCAGGGCGCCGATGTGGGCGAGCGCCTCCGAGATGGCGGAGTCGTCGGCGCCGGCGATGAGGTCGGCGGCCCGTGCGGTCGCGCCTGAATACGTGATGGCCGTGACATCGCGTCCGGCCGGGCAGGGCGACAGCTCGCGAAGGGGGCAGGACGGCCCGTGGAGCGCCGAACGGGCCAGTCGGGTGGTGCATGTCCGCACGCCGGTGAAACGGGCCAGCAGCGCGGCGGTCTCCACGGCGTCCGCACGGACCCGGAACGGACCGATCGCCCGGTCGTGCTTCGGCGCCCGAACGACCGAGAACCTGGGGAAGGCCTCGTCGGTCAGCATCACCCACCACCACCGGTGCGGAAACTTGGAGCGTCGGTTGTACGGAGGAGCGTGGGCGGCCAGCAGCCTGAGCTCGCGCACGCCGGCCTCGAGTTCGTGCGCACATTCGACGTGGTCGACGCGCGTCGTCAGCGACGCCATCTCCTTCATGCGCGTACGCGGATCGGCGCCGGTGAAGTACTGACCCACCCGACGTCGCAGGTCGATCGCGGTTCCCACGTACAACACCTCGTCGGACGGCCCGCGGAACAGGTAAACCCCCGGTGCCTTCGGCAGCGCAGTGGCCAGGTGCCGATTGCGCCGCTGGGCGGGCGTCACGTCGGGCAGGTAGGAACGCAGGTCCGCGAACGTCTGGATGCCCTGATTGCCCACGCGTTCGATGAGCGCGTGAAGCACGTCGACGGTGGCTCGCGCATCGTCGAGCGCGCGGTGCGTCGGCGTCGTGGCTGCGCCGAACAGCTGAGCCAAGGCCGACAGCCGAACACTGGGTGCCTCGTCCTTGGTCAGGACCCGCCGCGCCAGCTTGACGGTGCACAGCACGGGAGGCCGCTTCCACGGAATCCGTAGACGGTCGGCGGCGGCCCGTAGGAATCCCACGTCGAACCCCGCGTTGTGCGCGACCAGCACCGCACCCTTGGAGAACTCCAGGAAGGCGGGCAGCACGGCGTCGATGGTCGGGGCGTCGAACACCATGGCGGTGGTGATGCCGGTCAGCGCGACGATCTGGGGAGGGATCGACCGGCCGGGGTCGACCAGGGTGGCCAGCTCGCCGAGCACTTCGCCGCCGCGGACCTTGACCGCGCCGATCTCCGTGATGGCGTCGTAACCGTTGCCGTTCGCGTCGCCCCTGGCCCGGCCGCCGGTGGTCTCGAGGTCGACGATCACGAAGGTCGTCTCGCGCAGCAGCGTCTCTGCCAGCCCCTCGGGCAGTCCGTCCGGATCATCACGGAAGACCGCGTCGACGTCGCCGAAGCTCAGCTGGCCCATGGCTGGGACCGTAAGCCCCCCGACCGACAGCTGCTCACATCGATGTCATTCACGCGGCCGGGCTTGTCGGTGGGCGTCGTTACCGTGCGGCCATGACTCTAATTGAGAGGAGTACGGCCATGACTCGAGCAGAGACGGGACCGGACCTGCCAGAAGCCACGGGGCCCGACGCCGGGACCCTGCACATCGATTGCGACGACTGCGCGGTGCGCGGACACGGGTGCCAGGACTGTGTCGTCAGTGTGTTGCTGGGCGTTCCCGACACTTTGCTGGCGGACGAGCGCCGAGCGCTCGAGGTGCTCGCAGACGCCGGATTGGCGCCTCGGCTACGGTTGGTTCCGATTCACCGGAGGCATGCAGACGGGGTCGCCTAGGGCCCGCGAACGTCACGGGCAGCGAAAAATTCCCGTGGCGCCTGTTAAATTTGCGTCCTCTGTTGGACAACCCCGATGCCGTTTCGTAACCTATCTGAGACCTAACGCAGTTCGAGCGGCTCGCTATCGGCAGTTGAAGGACGCGAAATCTTGAGGTTTGACGCTATGCACCGAAGCCCACGTGGCCTTCGGCGACCGATGATTGGTGCCGTAGCTGGACTGATGGTGTTTGGCGGTGTGCTTGCAGGAAGTTCGCAGGCAGACCCTGCAGACGACGCCTTGGCAAAGCTGAACGAACTGTCCCGGCAGGCTGAGCAGACCACCGAAGCCATGCACACGGCGGAGCTGGATCTCGGAAACAAGTTGCAGGCACAGCAGGCAGCCGAACAGAAGCATGCATCGGACGTCGCCGCCGTGGATACCACGAAGGCGCAACTGGCAACCTTCCAAACCTCCGTCGATCGAGTTGCTGCAGCCCAGTACATGGGCGGTCGCACCGACGGCCTGGACGCCATGTTGACCGCCAATTCGCCGCAGGGTCTCATCGACCAGCTCGCGGTTCAGCGCGTGATGGCCACCGAGATGTCGGTGCAGATGAAGAACTTCAAGACCAGCAGTGTGCTGGCTAACAATGCCGAGTTGGAGTCCGCTAAGTCGGCATCCGACGCCAAGACGGCCGCCGAGCAGGCCGCGGCAGTGCGCGCCGACTTGCAATCCAAGCAAAGCAAACTGCAAATTCAGATGGCGATCGTCAAGTCGCAATACACGGCGCTGACGCCGGCGCAGCGGGAGGCACTGGCCGCGATTCCGCCCGTACCCCCCGTGCCCGCGCCGGATGCACCGCCGCCCGCCCCCGGGCCCGACGTACTTGCTGAGGCACCTCCGGGCATCAACCCGGGCGATCTGGCACCGCCGGAGGGCGCCGTCGTCGCTCCGCCCGCCGACGGCGAGGGCATGGTCGCCGTGCAGGCAGCGCTGACCCGAATCGGATCGCCGTACTCCTGGGGTGCGGCGGGTCCGGGCGCCTTCGACTGCTCGGGTCTGGTCATGTGGGCCTTCGGTCAGGCCGGCGTCAACCTCCCGCATTCGAGCCAGGCGCTCGCGCAGGGCGGTCAGCCGGTGTCGATGGACCAGATGCAGCCCGGTGACCTGATCACCTACTACTCGGACGCCTCGCACGTCGGCATCTACATCGGCGACGGAATGATGGTGCACGCCTCCACGTATGGCACACCGGTGCGCGTCGCCCCGGTGGACAATGCGCCGATTCACAACGTCCGTCGTTACTGAGCGGCCGCTGGTCGGCCTGCTGCTGCTGGCCGAGTTGGCCGCCGCCGTGGTCCTCGTGGCCCGCCCGCTTGGCGAGACGGGGTCGGCTGACCAGGGCCCACCCACCGCCACCCACGCCGCGCTCGACGTCCCCGCGCCCCCGAGCGATCCACTCACCCTGCGTGACGGTCGAACCGTCTCGATGATGGCGTTGGGCGGAACCCAGACGGCCGATCTCGAGGGTCGGGTCTGGAGCGAACTCGACGGCGCCGCCGACGCGGTCACCGCCTTCTGGGGCGATGACTGGCCCCGCAACATCGTCGTAGTGCTCACCCGCACCGACGAGGAGTTCCGCGCCTTGGCCGCCGGCGAACCCGACATCGCCGCGGCGACCACGGCGCAGCGGATCGTCTTCGCGCCGGGAGCGAGCTCGATGAGCGATGCGTCCCTGCGAATCGTCTTGCGCCACGAGCTCTTTCACTACGCTGCCAGGGGACGAACGGCGGCCGACGCACCACGCTGGCTCACCGAGGGCGTCGCAGACTTCGTCGGCAGGCCTCCGACCCCGATGCCAGGACGCGAGCGGGCCACCGAACTTGGCACGCTGCCGACGGACGCGGACCTGGACACGCCCGGCGACGTCCGGTCCCTGGCCTACGACAGAGCGTGGTGGTTCACTCGTTTCGTCGCGAGCCGCTACGGGGCTGACACGCTGCGCAAGCTCTACGTCACCGCATGCGGGACCGACCACCCCGATCAGGCGAGGGCCATCAAGGGGGCACTCGGGTCGGACACGCCGCAGGTGCTTGCGGCGTGGCGGGCCTGGCTCAGCGGATAGCGTTGGCGCGATGGCCCGAGTCCTGCTGGTAACGAATGACTTTCCGCCGCGCCGCGGGGGCATTCAGTCCTACCTCGAGAACCTGGTGGCCGAACTGGTCAAGACCGGTCGGCACACCATCACGGTCTACGCGCCGAAGTGGAAGGGCGCCGAGGACTATGACTCGAAGGCCCTGAACGCCGGTATCGAGATCGTGCGGCACCCGAGGACCTTGATGATCCCGGAGCCCTCGGTGGCGCTGCGGATGAGACGGCTCATCAAGGGCGGAGACATCGACACGGTGTGGTTCGGCGCCGCCGCGCCGCTCGCACTGTTGTCACCGCTGGCGCGCAGTGCCGGTGCGACGCGGGTGATCGCCAGCACGCACGGCCACGAGGTGGGTTGGTCGATGCTTCCGCTGGCACGAAATGCATTGCGGCGCATCGGGAACGACGTCGACGTCGTCACGTTCATCAGCCAGTACACTCGGAGCCGGTTCGCCTCCGCATTCGGTCCGGGCGCCGCGCTGGAGCGCCTCGCCCCCGGGGTCGACACCGAACGGTTCGAGCCGAACTCGGTGGCGAGGGCGGAGATGCGGGCTCGCTACGGACTCGGTGACCGTCCCGTGGTCGTCTGCGTATCGCGTCTGGTGCCACGCAAGGGACAGGACATGCTCATCAGGGCGCTGCCGGCAATCCGCCAGCGCGTCTCGGGGACGGCGCTCGTCATCGTGGGCGGGGGACCCTACCGCGACGACCTACGGCGACTGGCTCATGGGTTCGGAGTTGCCGAGCACGTGGTCTTCACCGACGGTGTGCCCGCCGCCGAACTACCCGCCCACCACGCGATGGCCGACGTGTTCGCGATGCCGTGTCGAACCCGTGGCTCCGGTCTCGACGTCGAGGGCCTCGGCATCGTCTACCTGGAAGCCTCGGCGATGGGCGTTCCCGTCGTCGCGGGAAACTCCGGTGGCGCACCGGAGTCCGTCGTCGACGGTGAGACGGGTCTCGTGGTCGACGGCTGGGACGTCGGCGCCATCACCGCAGCCGTCGGCGACCTGTTGGCCGACCCGCACCGCGCCGCGGTGATGGGAAGAGCGGGTCGAGAGTGGGTCGTCGACAACTGGCAGTGGCGCACCAAGGCGGAGCGACTGTCGGTACTGCTGACCGGTTAGTGCCCGGACTTCGCGTAGAGGGCGTCGATGTCGCTGGCGAACTTCTGGGCGACCACCTTGCGCTTGACCTTCAACGTGGGGGTCAGTTCGCCGGTGTCCTCGGTGAAGTCGACCGGCAGGATGCGGATCTTGCGAATCGACTCGGCATGCGACACCGCCTGATTGGCGTCCTTCACGGCCAGGTCGACCTCGGCGAGCAGATCGGGGTCCTCGGCGAGATCGCCGACGGTGGCCGACGCGTCCTTGCCGTTGCGCTGCTTCCAACCACCGAAGGCCTCGGGGTCGATGGTGATGAGTGCCGCAATGAATGGCTGCGCGTCGCCGACGACCATGGCCTGGCTGATCAACGGATGCGCCCGCAGTCGGTCCTCGAGCAGGGCGGGTGCGACGTTCTTGCCGCCCGCCGTCACGATTATCTCCTTCTTGCGGCCGACGATGGTCAGGAAGCCGTCGTCGTCGATCGCCCCGAGATCGCCCGTGTGGAACCAGCCATCGGTGAACACCGCGTCCGTCTCGGTCTGGTTGTGCCAGTAACCGCTGAACACCACACCGCCGGAGACGAGAAGTTCACCGTCGTCGCCGAGGCGCATGCTGTTGCCGGGCAACAACTTTCCCACCGAGCCGACCTTCACGTCGCCGACGCGGTTGACGGTGATGGCAGCGCTGGTCTCGGTCAGGCCGTAGCCCTCGTAGATGGTCAGACCGACGCCGCGGTAGAAGTGCCCGAGCCGGGCGCCCAGTGGCGCACCACCGGAGATCGCGGCGTGACAGTTGCCGCCGAGGGCCGCCCGCAGCTTGCCGTAGACCAAGCGGTCGAAGAGGGCGTGCTTGAGGTTCAACAGCAGGCCGGGTCGGCCGGTGGCCTGGGCCTGGCTCCACTCGATCGCGGTGTTGGCGGCAAGAGCGAAGATCTTGTCCTTGCCGCCGTCGGCGGCGTTCTGTTCGGCGGTGTTGTAGACCTTCTCGAACACGCGCGGGACCGAGACCACCAGCGTCGGCGTGAACACTCCGAGCGTGGGCACCAGATTCTTGACGTCGCTGGTGAATCCGAGCGTGACCCCGTTGCTGAACGCCGCGATGGTGATCGCGCGGGCCAGTACGTGCGCCAGGGGGAGGAACACCAGGAGCTTCTCGCCCTTGTCCAACAACGCCGGGAAGCACGCCTTGGCGCCGCGCATCTCGTGCAGCAGGTTCGAGTGGGTCAGCTGACAGCCCTTCGGCGTGCCCGTGGTGCCCGACGTGTAGACGAGGGTGGCGACGTCCGCGGACTTGATGGCCTCGAGCCGCTCCGTGACCGCCTCGAGCGCGGTGTCCCCGCCGATCCTGGCGAGCTCGTCGAGGGCGGCCGGGCCGTTGCCGTCGATGCGGTATACGTGGCGCAGATCGGGCAGTTCAGCCTTGAGTTGCTCGATCTTGCCGAAGTGCTCGTCAGTCTCTGCGAACGCCGCGACCGCTCCCGAATCGGATAGCACGAATCGCACCTGCTCGGCCGAGCTGGTCTCGTAGATCGGGACGGTCACCGCGCCGATGGACAGGATGGCGAAGTCGATGATCGGCCACTCGTAGCGGGTCGCCGACAGGATCGCCACCCGATCACCCGGCTGCACGCCCTCGGCGATCAAACCCCGTGCGGTCGACCGCACTTGGTCGGCCACCTGCGCACACGTGACGTCGGTCCACGATCCGTCGACGAGCCGCTGGATGATCACGTGCCCGGGATCGTCGGCGGCATGGGAGAACACGGAACTGACGACGGTGTCGTGCTCGCCGACGGTGAACGACGCCGGGACGCTGAACTCGCGCACGATCTTGGCCCCTCTTCGAATGATTGCCCGGGTCGGGCAGATAGTTTGTCAACCCAGCGTAGTCGGGCACCGGAAACCGGCGTGAGGGCATGTGTGAAGGTGGGGAGCGATGAACAGCATCCAGGTGGCGGACGAGACGTTCGTGTGCGCAGACCCCGTCGACGTCGGTGCCGCGGTCGCGGATCCGGCGAGTTGGCGGCGATGGTGGCCCGACCTGTTTCTGTCCGTCGTCGAGGACAGGGGGCCCGCCGGCCAGCGCTGGACGGTCACCGGCGCGCTGACCGGCACGATGGAGATCTGGCTCGAGACGTCGTCGGACGGCGTGATCCTGCACTACTTCCTCCACGCCGAACCCTCGGGTGCCGCGGCCTGGGAACTGGCCAAGATGAACCTCGCCAAGCTCACCCATCGACGCCGCGTGGCGGGCAAGAGGATGGCGTTCGAGGTCAAGCAGAAGCTCGAGGAGTCGCGTCAGGTGGGGGTATCCCGGCTGGCGTGAGCACGGCGAGCCGTCCCTTAAGCGGTGCGGGTACATTTCTGTCCGAAAGGACGTGAGTCCAGCAGCGCACAAACGACCCGGGAAGTGATCACGTGGCGGACAAGACTGCGCAGACGATATACATCGACGCCGATCCGGCGACGGTGATGGACGTCATCGCGGACATCGGTTCATACCCGGACTGGGTCGCCGAGTACAAGGAGACCGAGGTCCTCGAATCCGACGACGAGGGCTACCCCAAGACGGCGCGGTTGATGCTGGACGCCGCCGTGCTCAAGGACACCATGGTGTTGGCCTACACCTGGCCCACCGATCACGCCTCGGTGCGGTGGTCGCTGGTGTCCAGCTCGCTGTTGCGTGCCCTCGACGGCGCATATCTTCTGTCGCCCAAGGGTTCCGGTACCGACGTGACCTATGAGTTGTCGGTCGACCTCGTCATCCCGATGATCGGACTGCTCAAGCGCAAGGCCGAGCGCAGGCTCACCGACACCGCACTGAAGGATCTCAAGAAACGAGTCGAGGCTGACTGAGAGCGGCGATCCCGCCGGCGCCGCCAGGATCAGCCTCTTCGTCGGCAAGGGCGGAGTGGGCAAGTCGACGCTGGCGACGGCCACCGCGGTACGCGATGCGCGCAACGGCCTGCGCGTGCTCGTCGTGTCGACCGATCAGGCGCACTCCACGGGCGACGTGCTGGGCACCAGCGTGGTTCCGACGGGCGAGCGGCACCCGACCAGGGTTCTCACCGACGACTCCGATGCCGGCGGTGGGTTCCTCGATGCGCTCGCCCTGGACACCCTGGCACTACTGGAACAGCGGTGGCGACAGGTGGCAGGCGTGGTGGCTGCCCGGTTTCCGGAATCCGATCTCGGAGACGTTGCTCCCGAGGAGCTTTCGGCGCTGCCCGGAATCCAGGAGGTGCTCGGTCTCGACGAGGTGGGTGAGCTCGCCGCGTCGGGAGGGTGGGATCACGTCGTCGTCGACTGCGCGTCCACGGCCGACGCGATGCGCATGCTCACCCTGCCCGCGACCTTCGGCCTCTATCTCGAACGTGCGTGGCCACGGCACCGCAGGCTGTCCCTGGCTGCGGGCGATGCCGGATCGGCGGGGATCGTCGAGCTGCTGGAACGGATCGCCGACGGCACCGATCGCCTCGGTGAGATGCTCACCGACTCCTCTCGCGTGAGTGCTCACCTGGTGCTCACCGCCGAGCGGGTGGTCGCGGCGGAGGCGGCCCGCACGCTGGGCGCGCTGGCGCTGATGGGGGTCTCGGTCGACGAGCTGATCGTCAATCAGATTCTGGTGCAGGACGACTCGTTCGAGTACCGGAACCTGCCCGAGCACCCGGCCTTCGACTGGTACACCGAGCGCATCGCCGACCAGCGGGTGGTCCTCGACGAGCTGGACGCCACGATCGGCGACGTCAAGTTGGTTCTCGTCCCGCACCTGGCTGGGGAGCCGATCGGGCCGAAGGCGCTCGCCGAGCTGCTCGATGCCGCGCGGCTGCGCGACGGGTCCGCGCCCCCGGGCCCGGTGCGGCCGGTCGTCGACCGCGAGTCGGGATCCGGGCTCGAGGCGGTATACCGGATGCGACTAGAGTTGCCGCAGGTCGATCCGGGCGCGTTGACGTTGGGCCGGGTCGACGACGATCTGATCATCGGCGCCGGAGGCATGCGTCGTCGGGTTCGGCTGGCGTCCGTTCTGCGCAGATGCACCGTGACGGACGCGCAGCTGCGCGGCAGCGAACTGACCGTACGTTTTCGACCCAATCCGGAGGTGTGGCCGGCGTGAGTGAGTTCCACTCCGACGTACCGCCGGAGTTGCGTCGGCTGGCGCAGTCGATCCTGGACCGTCTCGATCCCGCGGTCAGGCTGGCCGCCACCCGCGCCGCGTCGGGAGACGAGGGCAAGTGCCAGCAGGTGTGGTGCCCGGTATGCGCCCTGGCCGCGCTGGTGACAGGTGAACGCCACCCGTTGCTCACTGTGATCGCCGAGCACAGCGTCGCGCTGCTCGCCGTCGTCCGCGCCATGACCGATGCCATGGATGCGGGGGAGGGAGGCGGACCACACGCCCCTGCGCCACCGACCGACCCGTCCGGACCGGGGCCCGACGATGATCCGCCACCATCGGGACCCGGCCGCTATCAGCACATCCCCGTCACCGTCGAGGACTGAGCGCCAACTGGGTACAGTTGTCGCAGGGCGCCGCTCGGGCACCCGCCGCGGGAGGCTCGATGTGGTATTGGCTGTTCAAGTACATCTTCATGGGCCCGTTGCTGTCGCTGCTGGGTCGCCCGAAAGTTCAAGGGCTGGAGCATGTTCCGAACTCCGGTGCCGTCATCCTGGCGAGTAACCACCTCGCTGTCGCCGACAGCTTCTACCTACCTCTGGTGGTGAAGCGCAGGATCACCTTCCTGGCCAAGGCGGAGTACTTCACCGGTACCGGTCTGAAGGGCTGGTTCACCCGGTGGTTCTACACCGCCGCGGGACAGGTGCCCATCGACCGTACCGACGCCGACTCCGCGCTGGCCGCGCTGACCACTGCCGAGCGCATCGTCGGTCAGGGCAAGCTCCTCGGCATGTACCCCGAGGGCACCCGCTCGCCCGACGGACGTCTCTACAAGGGCAAGACCGGTCTGGCCAGGTTGGCGCTGGAGACCGGGGTGCCGGTCATTCCGGTCGCCATGGTCGGCACCGACGTCGTCAATCCGCCCGGGTCCAAGATGTGGCGATTCGGTCGGGTCGAAGTGCGCTTCGGCAAGCCGCTGGACTTCACCCGGTTCGAGGGCCTGGCCGGTAACCGCTTCATCGAGCGCGCGGTCATCGACGAGGTGATGTACGAGTTGATGCAGCTCTCGGGTCAGGAGTACGTCGACCTCTATGCCGCGGACGTCAAGGACTCGGGAGGGAGCGCGGCAGGTGGAACACCGCCTGCCCGATTTCCCGCCGCCGCCGCAGGTTAGTTAGCCGCGTGCGCGGGCGCAGTGTCGACGGACGGCCGCGCGCTGCCGCGCTCTCGTAGCGGGACGCTTCCCGCGACGGCGATGAGCGCGAGCGCCCACCACACGTAGGACCCGCCGAGCAGTTGGCGCCACAGCGCCGCCGAGGTCTCTCGGTGCTCGATCATCAGGTGGATCGGCGCGAAGTACATCAGGAGCACGCCGGTCAGGCTGACCATTCCCATCGCGATGCTGCGGTGACGGTAGCCGAGCACGCCCGTCACCAGGACGGCCGGCAGCGCCCACACCCAGTGGTGCGACCACGACACCGGCGACACGACGAGTCCGAACATCGCGACGCAGATCAACGCGAGCACGGGCTGGTGGTGTCGCAGCACGCGCCGAACCGCCCACACCGTCAACCCCAGCACCGCGAAGCATGCGAGCAGCCAGATCACGAATCGGGGCGTGTCGCCGATGCCGAGGCGGGCCAGGGTCCCGGCGATGTTCTGGTTGGTGAGGTAGGTGGCCGTGCCGATGCGATCGGTGTCGTGGACCGTTTCGGTCCAGTACTGCCACGAGTCGCGGGGCGCCACCACGAATCCGATTGCCGTGGCAAGGACGGCGGAGGCCACGCTCGTCAGCAGCGCCCTGGTGTCACGGCGCAGCAGGAAGTACAGCAGGAACACGGCGGGCGTCAGCTTGAGGGCGATGGCGACGCCCAGCAGCAGTCCTCGCGGCCACGGCGTCTTGCGCGGCACGGAGTCGGCGATCACCAGCGTCATCAGGACCACGTTGATCTGGCCGAACTCGAAGTTGGAGCGGATGGGCTCCAGGTACACCACGGCCGGGGCGACGATCGCCGCCGCCAGCCAGCAGCGCCTGCGCCAGGCCGGGCCCGCGATGGGCGGTTCGTCCCCGGGTCGCTTCGCTCCGGCCCGCCGGGGCGACTGCTCCCAGACCTTCAGTCGGGTCAGCACGATCATGGTGGTGACCAGCAGGAGGGCGAAGGTGATGACGGTGATGGTGGCGCTCGCCGCATCGAGGGTCAGCCACGCGAAGGGGGAGAACACGGCCGCGGCCAGCGGCGGGTAGGTGAATGGCAGGCCGAGTCCCGCTTCCGTGTGGAACAGGACGCCGTCGTTGTAGAGCGACGTGCCGTCGAGCCACGCGCGGCCGCCCATGCGGTAGACGTCGATGTCGATGCGGTAGGGCGTGGTGGCGAGCAGACGCCAGCCCGCCCAGACGATGGCCGAGAGCGTCAGCAACTGAAACAGCCGCCACGCCACGGTTGGCCACCGCGCCCACATGGGCGACTGCCGAATTCTCATCTCGCGAACAAGAGTATCGGTGCCAGTCGGCGCGTCGGGGACCATCCGGTCCGCGACGCGCGCTGGTCGGCGTAAGTTTTGGCCGTGTTCGACGATTGGAAGTTCGACTTTGGCCTCGACCTGGCGATCCCGCCGGGTCGGCAGCCGTTGATGTGGTGCCTCATCGCCTTCCTCCTGACGTTCCTGGTGACACGGACGATCGTTCGCTACATCCGGCACAACGAGAACAACAATGCCGACGACACCCCACCCAAGTGGTGGCAGCCGCGCAACATCGGCCACGGCACCACCCACATCCACCATGTGGTGATCGGTGTGATTCTCGTCATGGTCTCCGGGGTGACGATGGTGACGCTGGCCGTGGACGGTGGGGTACCCGAATTCACCGTCGCCGCAATCCTGTTCGGCATGGGCGCGGCCCTGGTCCTCGACGAGTTCGCCCTGATCCTGCACTTGCAGGACGTGTACTGGTCCGAAGACGGCCGGACCTCGGTGGATGCGGTGTTCGCCGCCGTCGCGGTGGCGGGGCTGCTGATCCTCGGCTTCAATCCACTGTCGTTCTTCGACATCGACATCTGGCGCGAGGACCAGACGCTGCTGGCCCGCGCCACCGTCGTCGGGATCGCACTGATCACGCTCGCACTCGCGGTGGTGGTGTTGCTCAAGGGCAAGGTGTGGACGGGTTTGGTCGGGATGTTCATCACGCCGCTGCTGATCATCGGCGCCATCAGGGTGTCACGCCCCCATGCGCCGTGGGCGCGGTGGCGCTACGGGAAGAGGCCGCGGCGGATGCATCGGTCCCTCGAGCGGGAGCGGAGACTGCGGCGACCCGTCGTCTCGGCCAAGCTCTGGCTGCAGCACGTCATCGCGGGCGAGCCACACTTCCCCGACGACCACGAGGTCGAAGCTCAGCTCGACCGCGAGGTCCACCCGGCACCGGCCCCCGCCGCCGTGACGACGGACGCGGCCTGATGCGCTACTTCTACGACACCGAGTTCATCGACAACGGCCGCACCATCGAGCTGATCTCGATTGGGGTCGCTGCCGAGGATGGCCGCGAATATTACGCCATATCAACGGAATTCGATCCCGAGCGGGCTGGTCCCTGGGTGCGCAAGAACGTCCTGCCGAAGCTTCCGTCGCCGGCGTCGAAGCTGTGGCGGTCCCGGCGTCAGATCCGTTCGGACCTCGAGGACTTCTTCGACATCGACGGTGACGAGACGATCGAACTGTGGGCGTGGGTGGGCGCTTACGACCACGTGGTGCTCTGCCAGCTCTGGGGCCCGATGACCGATCTGCCGCCCGCGATTCCGAGGTTCACCAGGGAGCTGCGGCAGTTCTGGGAGGGGCGTGGATCCCCGCGGATGCCACCTCGACCGCGGGATGCCCACGACGCGCTCGTCGACGCCAAGCACAACCTGGCGCGCTTCCGGCTGATGACCGCCGACGACCTACCCGACGAGGACGACGACGATGACGGGGCCTGGGCGGCACGGGCCTGAACTGCGGGTATTGGAAGTCACGGCTGGCAAGGCGCGCATCCGGGCGCGGTTACCATAGACGGGTGAACTGGACCGTCGACGTGCCCATCGACCAGCTGCCGGAGCTCCCGCCGCTATCGACTGACCTTCGCGAGCGGCTCGACGCAGCGCTGGCCAAGCCTGCCGCCCAACAGCCGAGCTGGCCCGCCGACCAGGCCAAGGCGATGCGGACGGTGTTGGAGAGCGTCCCGCCCGTCACCGTGCCCACGGAGATCGAGCGGCTCAAGGGGCACCTCGCCGACGTCGCACGTGGCGAGGCGTTCCTGCTGCAGGGCGGCGACTGCGCCGAGACGTTCGTCGACAACACCGAGCCGCACATCCGCGCGAACATCCGCACGCTGCTGCAGATGGCCGTCGTTCTGACCTACGGCGCGAGCATGCCCGTCGTCAAGGTGGCCCGCATCGCGGGTCAGTACGCCAAGCCGCGCTCGGCCGACATCGACGCACTGGGGCTGAAGTCGTACCGCGGCGACATGATCAACGGGTTCGCCCCCGATGCCTCGGTCCGCGCCCACGACGCGTCGCGTCTGGTGCGGGCCTACGCCAACGCGAGCGCGGCCATGAACCTGGTCCGGGCGTTGACGTCGTCGGGTCTGGCATCGCTGGAGTCGGTGCACGACTGGAATCGCGAATTCGTCCGCACCTCGCCCGCGGGCGCCCGGTACGAGGCGCTGGCCGCCGAGATCGACCGCGCGCTGCGCTTCATGAGCGCGTGCGGCGTCAACGACCGCAATCTGCAGACAGCGGAGATCTACGCCAGCCACGAAGCGTTGGTGCTCGACTACGAGCGAGCCATGCTGCGGTTGTCCCACGACGACGACGGGACGCCCAAGCTCTACGACCTCAGCGCGCACTACGTCTGGATCGGTGATCGCACCCGTCAGCTCGACGGTGCGCACGTGGCGTTCGCCGAGGTGATCTCCAATCCGATCGGCGTGAAGATCGGGCCGAACATGACGCCGGAACTGGCCGTCGAGTACGTCGAGCGGCTCGATCCGCACAACGAGGCGGGCCGCCTGACGCTGGTGAGCAGGCTGGGCAACGGAAGGGTGCGCGATCTGCTGCCGCCGATCATCGAGAAGGTGCAGGCCACCGGACACCAGGTGATCTGGCAGTGCGACCCGATGCACGGCAACACCCACGAGAGCTCGACCGGGTACAAGACCCGGCACTTCGATCGCATCGTCGACGAGGTCCAGGGCTTCTTCGAGGTCCACCGTGGCCTCGGCACCCATCCCGGTGGCATCCACGTCGAGATCACCGGCGAGAACGTCACCGAGTGTCTCGGTGGCGCACAAGACATTTCGGATTCCGATCTGGCCGGCCGCTACGAGACGGCATGCGACCCGCGGCTCAACACGCAGCAGTCGCTGGAGTTGGCGTTCCTGGTCGCGGAGATGCTGCGGGACTAGAACAGCGTCGTCACGTTGTTGCCGAGGGTCCATGCGCCCGCGGCGACCAGTGCGGTGAGCGTCAGGATGCCCACCAGCCAGAAGAGTGAGACGCGACGGCTGCGCTGCCTGGCCCATTCCAGCTCGTCGATGTCGATGCCAGCGAATTGTCCTGGTGCGGAACGATTTTCGGGACGCTCCCAGTCGTCCGGCCCGCGTGTCATCTCCCTGGTGTGCTGACGCGGCTCACGCGGCGGTGCCGGGTCTCGGGTCGGCAGAATCGGTCGCGGTGGCGTCGGCGGCGCGGTGGCCTGCGTGGTGTGCTCGCCGGAGTGGACGCGGCTGTGAAACTCTTCGGACGCCGCGTGTTGCGCCGAGTCGTGCGGCGCGGGCACCCGGAATGGCGGTAGGCCGAGTTCGTCGACGATGGTGCGTAGTTCGGCGCCCATGGCGCCTGCGTCGGCGTACCGATCGCTGGGAGTGCGCCTCGTCGCGCGGGACACGAGTTCGTCGAACTGCGGCGGGACGCCTGCGATCGCGGCGCTCGGTGGGGGAACGTCGTGGTCCATCCGCCGGTATGCCACCGCCAGCACGCTGTCTCCGGTGAACGGCGTGGTGCCGGTGAGCAATTCGTAGGCCAGGATGCCGACGCCGTAGACGTCGCTTTCCGGGCCCGCGTCGCCCGTGCCCACCTGTTCGGGCGAAAGATACGCAGCAGTGCCGAGAATCACACTCGTCGAGGTGATCTTCGCCTCGGCGACCGCGCGGACCAATCCGAAGTCCGCGATCTTGACCTCGCCGTCGTCGGAGATCAACACGTTCTCCGGCTTGATGTCGCGGTGCACCAGTCCCGCCCGGTGCGCCGCGGCCAGACCGCCCAGGATCGGCGACAGCACGGCGGCCACGGCGTGCGGTGGCATCGGGCCGCGTTCACGGAGCAGTTCGCGCAGCGTTCCGCCCTCGATCAGCTCCATGACCAGGTAACAATGGCCGGCTCCGTGATCTCCGAGGCCCTGGTCGTAGACGGCGACCAGGCCGGGGTCCTTGAGGCGGGCGACCGCGCGGGCCTCCCGCTGGAACCGGGTGATGAACTGTTGGTCGCCCGCATAGCGGGAATCCATCACCTTGAGCGCCACTGGTCGATCCAGCCGGAGATCGAGTCCGCGATACACCGAGGACATGCCGCCGGTGGCGATGATGGCGTCCACCCGGTAGCGACCGTCCAAGACGATGCCGACGAGCGGGTCCGATCGCTGGCTGGTATCCACGCGTGCATCTTAGACTCGGTCCCGTGAGCAACATTCCGGCTGCCGACGACGTCCTGGACCCCGACGAAGCCGTCTACGACCTTCCCACCGTGGCATCCATCCTCGGTATCCCGGTGACGAAGGTGCATCAGCACCTTCGTCAGAAGCACCTCATCGGGGTACGTCGCAACGGGGTTCTGGTGGTGCCGAAGATCTTCTTCGACGACGACGGGCACGTCGTCAAGAGCCTCTCGGGGCTGTTGGTGGTCCTGCACGACGGCGGCTACGGCGAAACCGACATCGTGCGGTGGCTGTTCACCCCCGACGCCTCGCTGACCATCAGCCGGGACGGGGCCGGAGAGGCTCAGCCCAACGCGAGGCCGGTGGACGCCCTGCACTCGCATCAGGCGCGCGAGGTGGTGCGTCGCGCTCAGGCGATGGCCTACTGAGCGACCTCGACCGACTCCGGGTGCGGGGAGTTCTTCACCAGCGAGTACCAGGCCGCCAGGGCGCACGCGGTGGCCAGCGCCACGTGCAGCCACGAGTACATGCCATGTGACCCATCGGGTTTGAAGATCACCATGATCCACGTCGAGAAGCCGGCGATCACCGCGATCGCCTGCCTGCTCTGCGCCAACGCGGACAGGACCGCCAGCGGCCAGGTGCAATACCACGGCAGCGCCGCGGGGACGAACAGCACCACGACGAGCATTGCGAGTGCGATCCCGGTCAGTGCCTGGCGGTCATCGTGCCGGAACCGCCACCACAGCAATGGAAGTGAGATGGCGATGATTGCGACGCCGATGATCCGGGTGACCTCTAGCACGGCGTAGAAATTCACCGGCACGAACAGGCCGCCGATCGCGTTGATGAGGTTCGCCGCCGCGGTGGGCACCGTGAGCCAGTTGATGATCTTGACCGACCCCGCCAGCGCGGTGAGCCAGCCGAGTCCGACGCCGGCGAGCCAGGAGACTATGGCGAACACCACCACGAAGATCAGCGCCGAGGCCCCTGTGGCGATCCCGAAGGCGCGCACCGTGCCGAAGCCACGTTTGTCCCTCAACCGGTGCATCCACATCCACACCATGAACGGCAGGGCGATGCCCGCGGTGGCCTTCACCGCGACCGCGATCGCGATGAGACTCACACCCCAGACGGGTCTGTCCCGCAGGGTCAGGGCGATGGCGGCCATCATCAAGCCCACCATCAACATCTCGTTGTGGACGCCACCCATCAGATGAATGATCACCAGCGGGTTGAGCACGCAGATCCACAGTGCCGCAGGGCCGTCCGCTCCCACATGGCGCGCGATCCGTGGCGCCGCCCAGATCAGCATGATCAGGCCGGGCAGCATGCAGAGTCGCAGCAGCATGGTGCCCTCGATGACGTGGTCGCCGACCACCAGGGTGACGAACTTGGCCACCAGGATGAACACCGGTCCGTAGGGGGCGGTGGTCGTCGTCCAGATCGGACTCACGTCGTCGAGCAGCGGGTTGGGGTTCTCGATCGGGCCGACGACGTAGGGGTCGAACCCGTCGCGCAGCAGCGCGCCCTGAGCCAGATAGGAGTACGTGTCGCGGCTGAACACCGGCACGCTCAGCAGCAGCGGGGTCAACCAGAAGCCGGTCGTCGCCAGCATCGTGTACGTGGTCGCGGTGCGCTCCACGACCCGTCGGCCGAGCCAGAGCCACGCGATCAGCATGGCTGCGACGCCACCCCACAGCAGCACCGAGGAGACCACCAGGCCATGGCCGAAGCGCAACCACGACAGCTGGATCGACTCGAGGACGGGGTCGTGCAATCGGGTGCTACCCGCGCCGAGACCGCCAAGGGTGATTAGGGCGGCGCCGAGGCACCCGAGGAGGGCGGGCCGACCCTCGGGGGACGTCGCAAACGAGGTCAGACGCGAGAAGTGCTGGCCGAGTCCGGTTCTCGGTTCACGTGTGGCAGCCGGGGCGGGAGTCGTCATTCGCCTCAGGCGGACCGGTTCGACGCCAATCTGGCGAGCTCGGCCAGACCTACCTTGGCGTTGGCGTCGATGGGTGCGGCGTCGAGCAGTGCCAGGGCCTGCGCGGTGAGGGACTCGATACGGCTCTCGACCGCGGCGAGCGCACCGACCGACTCGATGACCTGACACAGCTCCCGCACCTGGGCGTCGGAGAGGTCCGTTCCGACCGACGTGCGCAACAGCTTGGCCGCCAAGGGATCCGAGCCGTCCGCCCGCTCCAAGGCCTCGGCGAGCAGCACGGTGCGCTTACCCGACCGCAGGTCGTCGCCCGAGGGCTTACCGGTGACCGCCGGATCGCCGAACACGCCGAGCACGTCGTCGCGCAGCTGAAACGCCACGCCGAGATCCGTACCCAGGGTGTGGAAGACGTCCTGCACCTCGGGTCGGTCGGCGGCCGCCGCCGCGCCCATCTGCAGTGGTCGGGACACGGTGTAGGACGCAGTCTTGTAAGTGCACACGTTCATCGCCGACGCCACGGTCTCCGCGCCGCTCGCCTCGGCGACGATGTCGAGGAACTGGCCGCCGAGAACCTCGGTCCGGATGTCGCCCCACACCCGCTGAACGCGTCGCCGGGCGTCGACGGGCAGATCGGCCGAGGTGACGATGTCGTCCGCCCACACCAATGACAGGTCGCCCAGCAGGATGGCGGTCGACAGGCCGAACTGCTCCGACGAACCGTGCCAGTTCCGCTCCCGGTGCCGGTCGGCGAACAACCGATGCACCGTCGGCACGCCGCGACGGGTGGCGGAAGCGTCGATGACGTCGTCGTGCACCAGCGCGCAGGCATGCAGCAACTCCAGCGCCGAGCACAGCAGGAGTACGTCGGAGTCGGCGGTGCGGCCCGGGGGAGCGACGGCGCGCCAGCCCCAGTACGCGAACGCCGGACGCAGGCGTTTGCCGCCGCGGAGGACGAACTCCTCGAGGGCAGCGGTCATCTCCGCGTAGTGATCGCCGATGTACGCGGCGTCGTGCCGACGGCTACGAAGATAGGACCGCAGTCGTTCGGTGACGGCGCTCGCCAACTCGGTTGCCGACGGTGCCGCGGCAGCTTCCACGCTCAGCACGCGCCCCTTCCACTTACCCCAAAGTGTCTTCAGACTAGAGCGTGCCGACGGATTGGTGGCAAGTCAGGGCGGCCCCGGGCCTCAGTGTGGCTCGTGCGGGTTGGTCATGACGGGGCTGCGATCGCGGCTCGTCCAGGCGACGCCCCCGATGATCCCGGCGACTAGGAACGCAGCGATACCCAGCCAGATCGCGGCGCCGGTGAATGACCGCGCACTGGGGTCCGTGTAGCGGGCCTGGGCGTTCATCGTGGTGACCACGCCGGGTTTGAGCGTCCACTGGACGACGTCCGTGGCGACCTGGTCGCCGTTGGTCGACGTCACGTCGCCGGGGAAGGCGACGTTGAGCGACACGTCGGCGTCGGGGTCGTTCAGCGAGGTGAGGTCGGCACGGCCTTCGAGGATCACCAGGTCGCCGGCCCGGCGAAGCGCGATGTCGACGCCCGCAGCGTCACGGTTCATGTTGGCGAGCTGGGGCAGTTCGGCGAACGTCAGGTCGGAGAAGACCGCCTGGGAGCCGACGTAGTCGTCACGCGAGTAGGAGGAAACGGCAACCTTGTTGCTGAAGGGCAGGCTGTTGAGCAGCTGGGGGCCCTTGTCGTCGGGGTTCTTCGGCTTGGCCGCGGCGATGATCTGACCCGACACGCGATCGTCCGGCGAGACGGTGATGGATGCCCGCACGCGCACGCATCCCGCGATCATGGGCGCCATCAGCACCAGCAACAGCAGGGCGAGCAGGCGTTTGCGGCGGTTCGGCACTCCGATATGGTGCCAGACCCGCACGTTCACAGCGGCAGTTCCCGGCCGAGGATGGCGAACGGTCGTGGGTCGCCGGCGAAGTGGTAGCCCCGGATGACGTCGGTGAACCCCAGGCGCCGGTACAGCCGCCACGCGCGGTTGGCCTCCCCGTTGATCTCGGGCGTGGAGAGAAGGACGTGCGGTTCGTCGCGTCCGGCCAGCAGGCGCCGGGTGAGCGCCTCGCCCAGTCCCCGGCCCTGCGCGTTGGGGTGGATGTGCAACTCGGTGAGTTCGAAGTAGCTGGTCATCAGGTCGGAGATGCGTGAGGTGTCGGCGCCGCCTCGCTGCAGACCCTGCACCACCTGCTGCTGCCACCACTGGTCGGGGGCCCCGCAGTACCCGTATGCGACACCGAGCATGGGGGCTGCGAGCAACGCGGGTACGTCCCGATCGTCCGGGGAACGGTCCGGGGCCTCCACGGCGGCGACCGCCGTCCACCCCTTCCTACGGGTGTGCTCAAGCCACATCGAGGCGCGTTGATCCTCGGTGCCGCGGGGATATCGCATCGCGTCGACGTAGATGCCGAGTGCGTCCCCGAGACGCCGCTGCATATCGCCGGGTGATAGGTCGATGAGGAACGTGGCCAACCTTTTGGTGCCCTTCGCGCTATTGCCGAGTCGACGTCATTATCCGGTCAGCGACGCGGTATCTCGCCACCGGCAGGCCACCAACTACAATCGGACACAACTCGGTTCGGCGGGTCGGAGCGAAACGTCTCGGTGAACTAGGTGGTACGGGTCAGATTCTGCTCGTATCATGATGATCAGGTGCTCCGCGAACGCGGGTGTACGGGCTTGTAACGCACGGCCGCGGTTTCGCGGGCGCAGCAGGGACGCAACATGGGAGGCACGGATGCCACTCTCCGATCATGAGCAGCGCATGCTCGACCAGATCGAGAGCGCTCTTTATGCCGAGGATCCCAAGTTCGCGTCGAGTGTGCGCGGCGGGAACCTGCGGGCGCCGTCCGCGCGCCGGCGGCTGCAAGGGGCGGTGCTGTTCCTGGTCGGCCTCGGCCTCCTGGTGGCAGGTGTGCCGTTCTACGCCAATGTGAACCACGCGTTCCTCATCGTCAGCGTGATCGGGTTCGTCATCATGTTCGGCGGTGTGATCTTCGCCATCACGGGTCCCCGGGTCGCAGGTGGTCGGGAGGGCTCGGTGCCGGAGCCAGGATCGGCCCGGCAGAAGAAGGTCAAGGGCAACAGTTCGTTCTCCAGTCGCATGGAGGAAAGGTTCCGCCGCCGTTTCGAGGAATGACGGTCGCACGACGTCAGGGCAGCTCCGTATGGGGCTGCCCTTTTTCTTTGCCCCACGACACGCCGTAGTCGACGCCCGCGGCTGATTCGTTCACCTCCACGCCCCACCACGCCCCACTGTGGGCCCGAGGGGGTTCTAGCTGCCCTTATGTCTGGAACGCGCTGGTCCGCGACGGGTCTGGACCGTGCAAGAGTCGGGTCACGTGGCAAGGAGTGGGGATCGAGCCCAATCTTTAGCCACTGAATGGAGCAAAGTGGGGGATCGTGGGGTAATGTGGCGGGCAACGGAGCGATTGGAGCTCCGTGAGCAGGGACGCTGGAGGTGGCGGGATGTTTCTCGGCACCTACACGCCCAAGCTCGACGACAAGGGGCGGCTGACGCTGCCCGCCAAGTTCCGCGAAGCGCTGGCAGGGGGGTTGATGGTCACCAAGAGCCAAGACCACAGCCTGGCCGTCTATCCGCGAGCGGAATTCGAGAAGCTCGCAGAGCGCGCATCTGCGGCATCTCGTAGCAATCCGGACGCGCGCGCGTTCCTGAGGTACCTCGCAGCCGCAACCGACGAACAGCATCCCGACGCGCAAGGCCGCATCACGCTGACCGCCGACCACCGCCAGTACGCAAGCCTCTCCAAGGAGTGCGTGGTGATCGGCTCGATCGAATACCTGGAGATCTGGGACGCGCAAGCGTGGCAGACGTATCAGCAGACCCACGAAGAGAACTTCTCCGCGGCCAGCGATGACACCCTGCGCGACATCATCTAGAACGACCGTTGACACCGGCCACGTCCCTGCATCGTGGCCTCTGCCCGAACCGGCCCTGGCGTACTTCCCCAACGCCAGGTCCGCTACCTCGGACAGAGACCTCGATGCAAGGGCAGACACGCTTTGCAAGGGTGCTGCGATGCCAGACGACCGCCCGCACGACCCCGTCCTCCTCGACCGTTGCGTGGAGTTGTTGAAGCCCGCACTCACCCGCCGCGACGCCGATGGGTCCGGCGCCGTCCTCGTCGACGCGACGCTCGGTGCGGGTGGCCATGCCGAACGCTTCCTCACCGAGCTACCCGGGCTTCATCTGATCGGGCTCGATCGCGACCGCACTGCGTTGGCCATCGCCGGCGAACGTCTGGCGCCGTTCGGCGAGCGGGTGACCTTCCTGCAAACCCGATACGACGGCTTCTGGGCTGAGCGGGGCGATGACGCGCAACCCATCGATGGCGCGCTCTTCGATCTCGGCGTCTCCTCGATGCAACTCGACCGCGTCGAGCGCGGTTTCTCCTACTCCCACGACGCCCCGCTGGACATGCGGATGGATCAGGACGCACCTCTGACGGCCGCCGAGATCCTGAACACCTATGACAAGCGTGCCTTGACGCGGGTCCTGCAGGAGTTCGGCGAGGAGCGCTTCGCCAGTCGCATTGCGGGCGAGATCGTCCGACGGCGTGAGCGCAAGCCATTCGAGACGACGGCCGAACTGGTCGAAGTGCTCTACGACGTCATCCCGGCACCCGCCCGCCGCACCGGCGGACACCCCGGCAAGCGCACGTTCCAGGCGTTGCGCACCGCGGTCAACGGCGAGCTGGAGTCCTTGCGCTCGGCGGTGCCTGCCGCGTTGGACGCGTTGCGCGAAGGCGGCCGGATAGTGGTGATGGCCTATCAGTCGCTCGAGGATCGAATCGTCAAGGGCCAGTTCGCCTCCGCGACGGCATCGCGTACTCCGGCGGGGCTTCCGGTCGAGCTTCCGGGACACGAACCCTACTTCGTCTCGTTGACGCGCGGTGCCGAGAAGGCGGGGGCCGATGAGATCGCCGTCAACCCGCGAAGTGCGTCGGTACGACTGCGGGCTCTAGAGAAACGGACCTCGGAGAAGATCGTCAGAATGGAAGGTTCGTGATGGCCAAGCGACGAGAACCGGTGCGTACCAGTGACGAACGCCGACGCAAGCCGCGCAAGGCGCGCGAGGCGGCGGCGCAGCGTCGTACAGCCGAGACGCCGCCGCGTGGTCGCCGCTCGACCCGCGAACAGCGCCCCGAGCAGTCCAGGCCGCACCACGGCCCGACGCCCCGTCCCATCGAAGGCCCGGTCAGGCCGAAGAACGCCGCCCAGGCCAAGGCGCGATCCAAGGCCCGGAAGGCGAAGGCGCCCAAAGTCATTCGCCCCCCACTGCGGGAGCGTCTCCTCGTCAAGTTGGCTGCCATCGACCTCGATCCGCGCCGATTCGTCACCAGGGTGCCGTTCGTGGTGTTGGTCATCGGCGCCCTCGGCATCGGTCTCGGCGTCACGCTGTGGCTGTCCACCGACGCCGCCGAGCGGTCCTACGAGCTGGGCCGCGCACGTCAGGTCAACCAGGCCCTGACGCAGCAGAAGGAAGGCCTCGAGCGCGACGTGCTCGAAGCCCAGGCCGCGCCTGCGCTGGCCGAGGCGGCGCGAAACCTCGGGATGATCCCATCGCGGGATACGGCTCACCTGGTGCAGGACGCTTCCGGAAACTGGATGGTCGTGGGCACGCCGAAACCGGCTCAGGGTGTGCAGCCGCCACCGCTGAACAGCCCGC
>NZ_JAEMTA010000070.1 GCF_016462545.1 Mycolicibacterium sp.
GGGGCGGCGGGGGTGCGGCTTCGGCCGGTGGCGCCTCCTCGGTGACGGCGGCCGGAACCACCTCCGGTTCTGCGGGCGCCTCGGTGACCGGCGGCGGTGGCGCGGGCACCTCGTCGGTTTTGGTGTCCGACGACCAGGCCGGTCCGTCGAACCCGTACAGCACGAGGTTGCGGTCGTCCTGCAGCACCAGTCGAACGTCCTTGGCACCCTTGGTCTGGCTGGCCCACACCGGATCGTCCGGCGTATAGAGGACGAAGTTGCCGTCGGTCTGGACCTCGGCGCGGACCACGTTCTTGCCGTTGGTCCCGGTCGACCAGACGGAGTCGTCACCGGCGTAGAGCACCAGGTTTCCGTCGTCCTGCAGGATCAACCGGTACGCCCCATTTTGGGATGTCAGCGACTGACCTACCTCGAGCTTCTCTCCATTGTGAAGTCTGTCTCCCACGATCGTGCACCCTTTCCTCGTCGGCATCAACGACCCTACTGGCCGCCGTTGGACACGGGGCGAGTTCAGGTCCACGCAATCAAAACGCTTGGCGAACAATGGGTTGCGTGCCAGGACGCATGGGGCCGCAGCTACGAGTCGAAGCCGAGGCCGAGCGAATCGAGGGCGCGCAGTAGGACATTGCGGTGCCCGGCGGAGTGATCGGCACGATCGAGTGACCATCGCGTGGCCTGAATGCCAATGCTGGCAAGAGGTTCGGGTGGGAACGGAAGCGGCTTCCGTCGTACCATCTCGAGCTCCGTACGCGGTGTCGGTACGTCGCCGAGCAAATCGAGGCAGACATCAGCGGCAAACCTCGCCGCACCCACACCCAGTCCGGTGAACCCGTTGACGTAGGCGACGCGTCCCTCGCGGGCCAAACCCCAGTGCGCACAGAATCGCGTGTTCGTGTCGATCGGCCCCGCCCAGCGATGGGTGAAGCGGACGTCCTCCAACTGCGGGAAGGTGATGAAGAAGTGGGCGGCGAGTCTGCGGTAGCTCTCGGGCCGATCCTCGTACCCGGCATCGACCTTGCGTCCGAAGTGGTAGATCGCGTCGTAGCCACCGAACACGATCCGGTTGTCCTGGGTCATTCGGTAGTAGTGAAACTGGTTGGCGGAGTCGCCGATTCCCTGCCGGTTCCGCCAGCCGATGCTGTCTACCTGAGCGTCGGTCAGCGGCTCGGTGGCCAGCACGTAGTCGTAGACCGGCACCGTGTGCAGCCGGTTGCGACGAAGCAGATGCGGGAAGACGTTGGTTGCCAGTACGACCCGTTTGGCCGTGATGACGGCGTCGGCGGTGGCGACCTGAATCGACGCGGTACCGGAGTTCAGTGCGGTCGCGTTCGTGTGCTCGTAGATGCTGACGCCCGCCTCGGTGCACGCTCGCGCCAGCTCGAAGGCCAGCTTGGCGGGGTGCACGATCGCGCACGTGCCGCAGTGTTGCAGCCCGGCGAGGAACGTCGGCGAATGGACTTCGGCGCGGACGGCGGCCTCGTCGAGAAACTGCCCGTCGCCCTCGGACGCGGAGTCTCGCAGCCAATCGACCTGGTGGGGTTCGGTCGCAACCCCCAGCATTCCGCTGCGTTGCCATTCGACGTCGAGACCGAGCCGTTCGATCTCGTCCTGCATGCCGTCGAGGTTCTCCAGACCCATGGCCTCGAGTCGCTCGATCTCGTTGGGCCAGCGCGTCTTTCCGTTCTCCTTGCCATGGGTCAGGCTGGCCTCGACGAAACCACCGTTGCGCCCCGAGGCCGCCCACCCGATGCGGTGCGCATCGATGAGCACGATGCGTTGATCGGGATCGCGCTGCGCGGCGTGCAGAGCAGTCCACAGCCCGGCGTAGCCGCCGCCCACCACCAGGAGATCGCACGCGACCCCCTTCGTCAGCTTGGGGTGATCGGGCCGATTGTGCGCTTGGGTGTCGAGCCACATCGATCCGAAGGCGCTGACGGCGAGCGACCGCTCGACCAGCGCAGAGTCGACGTAGCGATCGAAGACGGTATCCACCCCGTCGACATTACCGACGGACGTCAGGGGCGAGAAGTCGCCGGGGCCCCGCCGCTCGAGGCGGGGGCGGCGGCATCGGATCCGACGAGGGGGTGCGGCGTCCACCCCGGAGGACCGAAGACGTAGCCGAGGCGGTCGCGCATTCGGTCGGCGCGCGTGACGTCGCGCGCGATGGCCACGTATTCGTGGGTCTGCAGAGTCCAGATGTTGTAGGTGGAGACCTGTTTGGTCAGCCCGTAATGCGGCCGGAACAGCTCGTCCTGATAGGTCCCGAAGAGGCGATCCCACAGGATGAGGATGCCTCCGTAGTTCTTGTCGAGGTACTCGGGATCCATGCCGTGGTGTACGCGGTGGTGCGACGGCGTGTTGAACACGTACTCGAACGGTCGCCACATCTCGTCGATGCGCTCGGTGTGCACCCAGAACTGGTAGATCAGGTTCACCGAGAAGCTGGCGAACACCATCCACGGCGGAATACCCAACAGCGGCAACGGAATCCAGATCAGGATCTCACCGCTGTTATTCCATTTCTGTCGCAACGCGGTGGCGAAGTTGAAGTACTGACTCGAGTGGTGCGCCTGATGCGTGGCCCACACCAGCCGCACTCGGTGCGCGATGCGGTGATACGCGTAGAAGAGGAAGTCGACGCCGACGATCGCGACGACCCAGGTGTACCAGGCCGTCGACGGCAGGTGCCACGGGGCGACGTAGGCATAGATCGCGGCGTAGCCGAGCAGGGCGAGAAGCTTCCACGCCCCGGTGGTCGCGACCGAGACCAGGCCCATCGAGATGCTCGCCCAGGCATCACGGCGCTGGTAGGAGCCGGATGGCGAGCGCTCGTCGGTGCTGAGTTGGTCGAGTGTTCGAGCGGCGGTCCACTCGAGAATGAGCAGCAGCAGGAAGAAGGGGATCGCGAACAACACGGGATCGCGCATCTGTGGCGGCAGCACGTCCAGAAAGGACCGAATTCCATCCAACCAACTCACGTCCGCACCTCCTTCAGGGGGCGATCCTAGCCATCCGCGACCTAGCGGAAGCTCAGAACGTCATTCCCCCACGCAGCGCGCAGTAGGCGGTCGGGGTCTTCGACCACCGTGTCGCATTTGTCGAGGAGCAGGGTGGCCCGGTCCTCGTCGCGGTAGCGCCGCCAGCGCGGCTCACCCGCCAGGCCACTGGGCTCGCCGGTGGCCGCGAAGTTCAGCCACCGCGCACGGATGCGTTCCGACAACGCGGTACCCGCTTTCAATCCGCCCAGCTTGAAAGTCGGATCCTTGGGTCCCGCAACGAGATTGCCCCACACATAGGGCAGTTCGGTGGCGTGCGCCGCGCCGAGACGCAGCAACCGCAACATCGGCGTCGCCCAATCGAACCGATAGGTGTATACCGGCGCGATCGCGGCGTGCCCCTCGGCGAACCAGATCGACGGCATCCGGAATCCGATGTCCCGCGCGACACCCATGCCCGGGGTCTTCCCGCGTCCCGGGTAGGCCGATCCGAGGTCGGCTTCGCTGGGAAGTTGCAGGCCCGGTTGCTCGGCGGCGATCCCTTCGAACATCGCCTTGATGGCGGGCGGCGTGATGGGCATCAGCGGTGACTTCATGAAGCGGAACAGCGCGGCCTCGTGCTTGTTGGTGCCGATGATCAGCGGCACCGGATGCGTGCGTCCTGCCCGTGCTACTGCCACCGGATAGTCGGGCACGACGTCGCCGTCGACGATCGGCGCGTACGCCAGCGTGCCGGGTGTCCGCACCGGGACCTCGTCGAAAAGCCGCTTGGAGGCGGCCAACAATTCGCCGATGGGCGCCTTGGGCAGCCGGTCGACCTGGTCGGCGCCCACCCCCAACGTGTCCAGGAACTGCTGGGCGATACCGCGGGAACGGCTGGCGTCGTACACCGAGGTGGCGGGTGAGCTTTGCGCGATGGCCGCCGAGAACAAGCCGCCCGCCGCCGGGCTGGCCATCAGCGTCGTCACGATGCCGGCACCCGCAGACTCTCCGAACAGCGTCACCCGTGCGGGATCGCCACCGAACGCCGCGACGTTGTCCCGCACCCACTGCAGGGCGAAGAGCACGTCGCGCAGGCCGAGGTTGCTCTCGAAGCGGGTGCGGTCGGTGCTGAACGACGACAGGTCCAGGAATCCGAACGCCCCGAGTCGGTAGTTCACCGTCACGATGACGGCGCCGCCGTCGCCCGCCAGCGCCCGTCCGCGGTAGAGCGACTGCGCCGAGGACCCGAGAACGTAGGCGCCGCCATGCACCCACACCATCACCGGCTTGCCGTCACCGGCCGCGGTGTCCGACGGCGCCCACACGTTCAGCGTGAGCGAGTCATCGCCCTGGGGCGCGCCGAGGTCGATCGGGATCCGCGGGTCCGTCGGCTGACGGCAGACGGGCCCCACCCTGGTGGCGTCGGCGACGTCGGTCCAGGATTCCGGTGGCTGCGGGGCGCGCCACCGCAGTTCGCCGACGGGTGGCGCGGCGTATCGAACTCCCCGCCATGACTTGACCCGTCCGTCGTCTACCCCGCGGACGCGTCCGTACGACGTCGCCACGATCGGGGCGTCCACCGCGCGACCGGTGCTCTGCTCCGCCGTCACCGCCGATCGCCCCTGGCACCCACCCGGTCCTCATCCGAGAACCCGGCGACCGGCGCCGCGAGGGGCGCTCCGCGCTTACGCGAGACGTAGGCGGTGGTCGACGCCATGGCCGATGCCACTCCCTGGTCGCTCGCGGCGTAGGTCAGGGACTTGTCCGGCGAGAATCCCAGGTTCTGCCCCACTGCGACCGCGTCGATGTTGGCCCCGAGGAAGACGAAGTCCCAGGCGTATTCCCTCTCCTGGCGCTTCACGGCCGCGCGGACGGCCTCGTGGGTCCATTCGACGCTCGAGTTCTCGAGACCGTCGGTCATCACGAGGACGATCACCTGACCGGGACGCTCGGCCTCCGGCAGTGCGGCCAGTTCGGCGCCCACGTCGGTGATCAAGCGCCCGAGCGCATCGTTGAGAGCCGTCATGCTGCGTGGCTGTAACTCCAGACGCGGCACCTCGGCGATCGGCCGGTGCGCGTAGACGACCTCGTACTCCGTGTCGAACTGCGCCAGCGTGACCCTGGCCTCCCCCGGTTGCTGTGCCTGCTCGGCGATGAACGCGTTGAATCCGCCCTCGGTATCTGACTTGATGCTCTCCATCGAGCCGGAGCGATCGAGCAGTACGGCAATCAGAGTGCGCTGAGGATCCGTCACGGGTGCTCCTTCGGTTTTGCTTCAACAAACGACCTCACCACGGTACTCGCGCGCACTGACATCCTCGGTGAGCGCGAGGAGGGCTGCGATCCAGCAAACTGCGAACACTCGCTGTTCACGGGGTCTCCCGGCGCGCCGGACGCGGTCCGGTCGGCGACCCCCGACCGGGCGCTAGGTTGATCCGGTGCGGAAGTGGGTGCTGCTGGCCGCAGCCATCGTGAGCGAGGTGGGAGCGACACTCTCCTTGCGTGCATCCCAGGATCACGGCGCCTGGATCGTGGCGGTCGTCGCCGGGTACGCCATCGCCTTCACCCTGCTGACCCTGGTGCTGCGCGAAGGGGTCCCGGTCGGTGTCACCTACGGCATCTGGGGCGCCTCGGGCACGGCGTTGACGGCGGTGCTGGCCGCGGCGATCTTTCACGATCCGTTCACGTGGCCCGTCGCGATGGGCATCGTGCTCATCATCGCCGGCGTGCTCTTCATCGAATTCGGTTCTCGACCAACGGATCCCGCGGCATGATGTGGCTGGTGCTCGCCCTCGCGATCGGAGTCGAGGTATTCGCGACATTGGGGTTGCGCGCCTCGGACGGCTTTCGGAAGAAGGCCTGGATCGCACCCGTGGTGATGGGCTACCTGGCCTCGTTCTACCTGCTGTGGCTCACGTTGGCATTGGGCATGCCAGTCGGCATCGCCTACGGCGTATGGACCGCCTGCGGTGTCGCCCTCGTCGCGGTGTTCGCCCGCTACCTGTTCGGTGATCCGTTGACCGTCAAGATGCTGATCGGCATCGCCTTCATCATCGGCGGCGTGCTCACGATCGAACTGGCGGGCGTCGTCCACTGAGAACTCCTGCCGCGGCGACGATGGCCAATCCGGCGAGGGGCACGATCAGCAGCCCGATGCGCAAGCTCGTCGCATCGGCGATCAGGCCGACGATCGGTGGCGCGCCGACGAAGCCGACGCGCATCAGCCACGCGAGTGCCGCCAGCCCGGTGCCCGCCTTCAGACCCGGTAATCGGTCGGCGCCGTGCATGGCCGCCGGGATCACGGTCGCGGCGCCGAGGCCGGCCGCGGCGAAGCCGGCGATCGTCCCCGGCACGCTCGGGAAGCCAAGGGCCAGCCCCATCCCCGCCGCGACGAGCAGGCCGCCACCGCGGGCCACCGCGCGTTCGCCGAAGCGGTCGACCATGCGATCGCCCAGGATCCGTCCGACGAACTGAAAGCTCAGCAGCGCGAGGTAGCCGAGGGCCGTGACGGCGCCCGCCGCGCCCAGCCCGCCGCCCAGGTACACCGCGGCCCACGAGCTGCCGGCGTCCTCGACGACGGCGCCCGCGGTCGCGATGATCACCAGCAGCAGCAGGGCGCCGTAGACGCGCCTGCCCGGCCTTCCCATCGTCACGGTCCCGGCCGAATGTTCGGGCTGGTCGGGGCCCTTCAGCAGGAACGGATAGGCGGCCACGGCGACGGTGATGAACACCGCAGCGCTCACGCCGAGGTGCAACGCGATCGGAACTCGCAGGGCGATCGCCACGGCCGCCATGCTCGCGCCGAGCACCGCCCCCACCGACCACACGGCGTGCAGCGAGTTGATGATCGAGCGGCCATAGACCCGCTGCACCCGGAGTCCGTGTGCGTTCTGTGCCACGTCGGTGACCGAGTCGCAGGCGCCACCGGCGAACAGCAGGACCGCCAGCAGCAACGGCGTCGACGACGATCCCGCCGCGAAGATCAGCAGAGCGATGCCGATGGTGCAGAGCAACGCCGTGCGGGCTGACGTGAACCGACGAACGATCGCGCCCGCAGCCAGCCCCGCGACCAGGGCACCGACCGGGAAGGCTGCCACGACGACGCCGTATGCGGTGTTCGACAGCGCGAGCTCGGTCTTCAGCTCGGGGAATCGCGGCACGAGGTTCGCGAAGATGGCCCCGTTGGTGAGGAACATGGCTGCCACGGCGATGCGGGCCCGACTGTCGCGACGATTGACACCGGCAGCGACCACTGACCTGACGATACTGGGCGAGTAGTCGCGGACACGTCGTCGTCCACAGCGAGCCGGGTACGCGCGGCCGCGCCTTTCCCGGCAAGATTGCACCCATGACTGAACTGGCCGGCTCGTTGGTCGAACTCGCCCGCCGCTACGGCGTGGCCGCCACCTACGACGACTGGACGGGCGGTCACCGGGTGGTCGCGGAGTCGACGCTGGTCTCGGTGTTGGCGGCGCTCGGCGTTTCAGCCGCCACCGAGGACGAGCGTCAGGCCGCACTGATGGCGCACGACCACGACCACTGGCGTCGCACCCTGCCCCCGACGGTCGTTACTCGGAGCGGTCGAGCGACACCGTTCTGGGTGCACGTCGACCACGGCCAGCCCGTCGGTGGGTGGATCCGTCTCGAGGACGGGACCGTGCGCACGGGGCTGCGCCAGCTGGAGAACAACCGCCCGCCGTATGAGGTCGACGGCCGGTCGGTCGGCGAGGCCACCTTCGAGCTGCCCGCAGACCTCCCCATTGGCTATCACCGGTTGCACGTGAATGCGGGCGGAGTCGACGCCGACGCGGCGCTCATCGTCTCCCCCGATACGGCGAAGCTGCCCGCCTCGCTCGGCGGTGGACGCACCTGGGGTCTGGCCACCCAGCTGTACAGCGTACGCTCGGAAAAGTCTTGGGGCATAGGTGACTTGACCGATCTGACCGATCTGGCGGTGTGGTCGGCTGCGCAGCACGGCGCAGGCTTCATCCTGGTCAATCCGCTGCACGCGGCTGCACCCACCGCACCGATGGAGCCTTCGCCGTATCTGCCGACGTCGCGTCGTTTCGTCAACCCGATGTACCTGCGAGTCGAGGCGATCCCCGAGTTCGCCTACGTCGGAGATCGCCGTGAGCTGCGCAAGGCCCGTTCGGTCGCCCAGGCTCGGGCCAAGAAGTCCACGCTCATCGACCGTGACTCGGCGTGGAAGGTCAAGCGCGCGGCGCTCAAGGCGATCTACCGCGTCAAGCGCTCGGCGGGCCGCGAGCTCGCGTATGCAGCGCACCGCAGGCGAGAGGGCCGCAGCCTCGACGACTTCGCGATCTGGTGTGCGCTCGCCGAGAAATACGGCAGCGACTGGCACGAGTGGCCGCAGGAGCTGCGCCATCCCGCCAGTCCCGCGGTGGCCGCGTTCGCCGCCAAACGCGCCGACGCCGTCGACTTTCACCGGTGGCTGCAGTGGCAGCTCGACGATCAGCTCACGGGCGCACAGGCCACCGCCATCCAGGCGGGCATGGCGTTGGGTGTCATGCACGACCTCGCGGTCGGCGTCGATCCGAACGGCGCGGACGCCTGGGCGCTGCAGGACGTCCTGACCCTCGGCGTCAGCGTGGGTGCGCCGCCCGACGAGTACAACCAACTGGGGCAGGACTGGTCCCAACCACCGTGGCGCCCCGATCAGTTGATCGAGCAGGGGTATGAGCCGTTCCGCGCGCTCGTCAATGCCGTGCTGCGGCATGCGGGCGGGGTTCGCATCGACCACATCATCGGGCTGTTCCGGTTGTGGTGGATCCCGAAGGGCGCCGCCCCGACCGAGGGCACCTACGTCCGCTATGACCACGAGGCACTGATCGGCATCGTCGCACTCGAGGCGCACCGGGCGGGTGCCGTCGTCGTCGGTGAGGATCTTGGCACCGTGGAGCCGTGGGCCCGGGACTACCTCGCCGAGCGCGGACTCCTCGGGACGTCCATCCTCTGGTTCGAACTGGATCGCGACGGTGACGGCGGTCCGTTGCCCCCGCGGCGGTGGCGGGAGTACTGCCTGTCCTCGGTCACGACTCACGATCTGCCGCCGACGGCCGGGTATCTGGCGGGCGAGCACGTCCGGATCCGTGAGGAGTTGGGCTTGCTGACCCGCCCGGCCAGCGAGGAACTCGCGGAGGACAGAGCCGAGCAGGACGCCTGGCTCGCCGCGCTGCGGGCCGCCGAGCTCCTCGGCGAGAATCCGACCGTCGAGCAGATCGTCAGCGCCCTCTACGCATACCTGGGCCGGACGCCGTCTCGGCTTCTCGCGCTGGCGCTTCCGGATGCGGTGGGCGACATACGCGCCCAGAATCAACCTGGGACGACGAACGAATATCCCAACTGGCGGGTGAAACTGACCGATCCGCAGGGTCGGGAACTGCTGGTCGAGGACGTCTTCGCCGACCCGAGGGCGGCGGCACTGGCGGACGTGATGCGCGCGCAAGTAACGCCGGCACGCGAGTGACCGAAGTTCCTCAAGAGGCTGAACTGCGCTATGTTCGCAACGCACCGCGACACACGGAGGGCACGTGAAGAAGATTCTTGGGCTGGGAGCCGCAGCGCTCATCGCTCCCGCCGCCATCGCTTCGGCGGCCCTGCTCAGCCCCGGCGTGGCCGCAGCCGACCCCAGCACCAACAATGCGATGAACGTCGTCGGTGAGCCCTATTTCAAGGCCGTGAGCATCTTGAAGAGCCAGGGCGTTCGAGCGACGTTCGGCGGTTCGTTCGGCAGCGATCTACCTCAGTCGCAGTGCATCGTCAGTCAGCAAAAAGCCACCAGCAAGAAGATGATCTTGATGCTCGACTGCACGCAGGCCGCCGGCCAGGAAGCGGCGGGCAACGCACCGTCCACCCCCGGCTCGGGTGTGGTTCCCGGTGCGACGGCCCCGGCGCCGGGCTCTGGCCAGGGTACGTACGGCGGGCCCATCGGGGTTCCCGTCCCCGTCGGCTGACCCGCTAGCTAACCGGTACCTGCGTTCCCACGTAACGCCCCGAGTCCCGTACACTCCTTACCCGACACCCGTCGATGAGGGGACATACAGCAATGATGCGACCGCAGCGTTTCCACACCGAGATCGATCCGGGTCCGGTGCAGATCCAGGCCCGTCAGGTGCACTTCGACGTCACCGACGTCCCCCTGCACTGGATTCCCGACCATCCGGTGGCGTCCAACGTCGTCAGCCTCTTGAACGTCGTGCTGCCCGCCGCCGAGCGCTGGTTCGTCGCTGCGTACAACGAAGCCCTGCCACTGGTCAAGGACCCGAAGCTCGCGGAGGACATGCGCGGCTTCATCGGTCAGGAGGCCACCCACGCCGACGTGCACGAGAAGGTGCTCCACGAGTACATGATCAGACACGGCGTCGACGTCACGCCGATCCTCGATCAGATCGAGTACGTCTTCGAGAAGATGCTGGCGCCCGACCCGTCGATCACCGATCCCAAGCGCAAGCTGAACCACCTGTGTGATCGCTTATGGCTGATCGCCGCCATCGAGCACTACACCGCCGTCCTCGGCGACTTCTCGCTGAACTGCACCTGGGACGACCACGGCGCCGCCCCGACGATGGTGGACCTCTTCCGCTGGCACGGCAGCGAGGAGGTCGAGCACCGCATGGTGGCGCACGACGTCGCCCACTACTTCCACGACAGCTACATCGACCGCATCCGCGCGATGATCATGGCCATCGTGTTCATGTTCACGTTCTTCGAGCGCGGCGCCCGGTACCTGACCGCCAACGATCCGTCGCTCGACCTTGGGTGGTGGCGCCTGCAGCGGATGCGGATGCGGGATTCCAAGCTGGGGTTGCTGCCGAAGTACCGAAAGCTGTTCGGCTCCAACACTTTCATGTACTTCCGTCCGGGTTTCTCGCCCGAGGAGATGGGATCGACGGCCCAGGCCGTGGCCTACCTGGCCAGCTCCCCCGCGGCCCGCGCCGCGCATCTTTGATGTTCGAGCGCTTCCGGCAGGCGCCCCCCAGTGCGTCGGGCCGGTCCCGCCACGACCTGTCCCTCGGCATCGCGGACACCGTCGTCACCGGACTGTTCAATCTCTCCGGCGCCATCCGCAAGCTCGCACCGCTTCCCGATGTCGACCGCGGCTTCCCGCTCGTCGTGGCCCATCGCAAGGTCGTCGCGCACGATCAGGACGTCATCGCGGTGACGCTGGCCGCGCCCGACGGAGGCACGCTCCCGCGCTGGCATCCCGGTGCACACATCGACGTGCATCTGCCCAGCGGCCGGGTACGGCAGTACTCGCTGTGTGGTGACCCCAGCGTCACCGACTCCTACCGAATTGCCGTGCGCCGCATCCCGAATGGCGGCGGAGGATCGATCGAGGTGCACGACGCGTTGTCCGTGGGCGCGACGATCACCACCAGCGGTCCGCGCAACGCGTTTCCGCTGACGGTCCCCGGTTATGGCTCTCCCGCGCAGCGGTTCCGGTTCATCGCGGGCGGAATCGGGATCACGCCGATCCTGCCGATGCTCGCGCAAGCGGAGCGCCTCGGGGTGCCGTGGTCGATGGTGTACGCCGGCCGCAGCCGCGACACGCTGCCATTCCTCGAGGAGTTGGCCCGCTTCGGCGACCGCATCGAGATCCGGACCGACGACGAGGCCGGGCTCCCCACGGCGGCCGATCTGCTCGGGGACTGCCCGGACGGTACGACGGTGTACGCGTGCGGGCCCGCACCGGTTCTCACGGCGTTGCGGGCGGCACTGGCCGGGCGTGACGACGTCGAGCTGCACTTCGAACGCTTTGCCGCGCCCCCGGTCGTCGACGGCACGGCGTTCTCGGCGTCGGTGGCCTCGACGGGTCGGGCGGTTCGGGTCGGCGCCGACGAGACGTTGTTGGCGGCGCTGAACCGCGAGGGCGTGCACGCGCCGTACTCGTGTCAGCAGGGTTTCTGCGGAACCTGCCGCGTGCGGGTGCTGGCGGGCGAGGTGGAGCACCGCGACACGCTGCTCACCGAGCCGGAACGCGATGCGGGGATGATGCTGATCTGCGTCTCGCGGGCCCGAACTGATGACGAGTTGATCCTCGACCTCTGAGCATTTCGGGCCGACTACTATTCGCCCATGCCGTTGGACGAGGGATCGACCTTTGCCGGCTACACCGTCATCAGGCGTCTCGGCGCGGGCGGCATGGGCGAGGTCTACCTGGTCCGGCACCCGCGACTGCCCCGCCAGGACGCGCTCAAGGTCCTGCGTCCCGAGGTGTCGGCTGACCGTGAATACCGGATGCGGTTTCATCGCGAGGCGGACATCGCCGCAGCCCTGTGGCATCCGCACGTCGTCGGCGTGCACGACCGGGGTGAGGCCGAGGGTCGGCTGTGGATCGACATGGACTACGTGGACGGAACCGACGCAGGCCGACTGCTCGACGAGAAGTACCGCGGCGGGATGCCCGGCCCGCTGGTCGCCGACATCGTCTCCGCCGTAGCCGACGCACTCGACTACGCACATCAACGGCTCCTGCTGCATCGCGATGTGAAGCCCGCCAACATCCTGCTCGCCGATCCCGGTAGTCCTGAGCAGCGAATCCTATTGGCGGACTTCGGAATTGCCCGTTGGGTAGACGATCAGAGCGGTTTGACGGCGACGAACATGACGGTGGGAACGGTGTCGTACGCGGCTCCCGAGCAACTCATGGGTGGTGAGCTGGACGGACGCGCCGACCAGTACGCATTGGCGGCGTCGGCGTTTCACCTCGTGACGGGAGCGCCACCGTTTCAGCACTCGAATCCGGCTGTCGTCATCAGCCAGCACCTCTCGGCGACGCCGCCTGCCGTTGGCGACCGGCGTCCCGAACTCGCATCGCTGGACCCCGTGTTCGCCAAGGCGCTGGCCAAGGATCCCAAGGACAGGTACGAGCGGTGCGCGGACTTCGCCCGCGCGTTGCGTCACCGACTGGGCGACGACTCCGGGGAGACGCGACTCTCGGCGCCCGTAGTGACGGACCCGCAGCGCCGATCCGCGCTGCGCGCCGGGGTGCTGGTGCCCGCCGTGCTCGCCGTGTTGCTGATGGTGGCCATCGGATTCGGGGTCTTCGAGCTCACGCGAGCCGACGACGAACGTCGGCCCCCGTCGGCAGCGACGACGTCCTCGACCGCGTCCTCGCCCCGGCTCGTCCCACCGCTCCCTCCCGCGGAGCCGCCACCGTCACCACCGCCGAGTACGGCGACTGCCACCACGGCCACCGGCACGCCTCCCTCTGCCGCGGTCGTCGGCGCGGACTGCTCCCCGGTCGGCAGCACGGCGACCACGGCCGACGGGGCGACGGCCTACTGCTCGACGCTCCACGGCAGCAGCGCCACGATCTGGTCACTGAGCGAGGGTGACGTGCCCAGCCCGACGGTGACGATCGCGCCGACGGAGACGCCGCTGCCCGTCGAGCAGGAGACACCGGTCCGGGTGTGCATGCAACAGACCGGTCAGACCCGGCGGGAGTGCCGCGAGGACATCCGGCGGAGCAACGGGCTGCCATGACGTTGCCGATCGCCGACAGGCTTGCGGTGGCCGACCTAGTGCACCTGTACGCCGCAGCAGTCGACGATCGCCGGTTCGGCGACGTGGTCGAATTATTCACCGAGACAGCGGAACTGCGCCTACCCGATCCTCCGCGCGAGCTGGAACCGGTCATCGTCAAGCGGGGTCGGCCCGGTGTCGGCGAGGCGATGGCAGCGCTGCGGTCGGTGCACCGCACCGAGCACGCGATCGTCGGTGAGGTGTACGCCGCCGCGCCGGAGCCGGGCTACGCGCTGGGCCGGATCACGTGCGTCGCCCACCACTGGACGCGGTCCGCGGCGCAGATCGCCGACGTGGTGTGGCATCTGCGCTACGACGACGAGTACCTGCGGACGCCTGCGGGCTGGCGCATCCACGGGCGCAGGCTGACGATCAATGCGATCGAGACCCGCCCCGTCAGGCACCTTCGAGATGAGCGATGAGGGCGTCGAGCAGCGGTAGCTGACCCTTGAGCAGTTTCACCCGCGCCTCGGCAACCGAAAACCAAGCCACCCGGTCGATTTCGGGGAACGCCCTGATCTTGCCCGAACCCTTCGGCCACTCCATGTCGAAGGTGTTGCTCGTACTGTCGGTGACGTCCAGGTCCGCCTCGACGGCGAAGGCGGTGACGATCTTGCCGCCGGACTGCTTCACGGGCGGTAGCACGAGCCGAGGCCCGTCGGGAACGTGGAGCCCGATCTCCTCGACGAACTCGCGTTGGGCGGCCGACCACGGATCCTCGCCATCGGCGTACTCCCCCTTGGGGATCGACCATGCGGCCTCGTCCTTGCGCGCCCAGAACGGGCCGCCGGGATGTCCGATGAGCACCTCGACGCCGTCGGGCGCGATCCGGTACAGCAGCAGACCCGCGCTCGTCCGTGGCACTACCACTCCTTGAGCACGCGCAGTTTGTTGGCCCTCAGCACGGCCTCGCGTCTGAGCCGCTTCAACTCCTGGTGAAAAACGCTGTCGCCCTGGAGGTTGAGCGGAAGGACGAGGTCTGCGGTGAACCGGTCCTCGACGAGCCACGGCTCGGGCCGAACCACCCAAGACACCAGCGCGTTCTCGGCCATCCACTGGTTGAGCACGGCCTCCCCGCCGGCGAGCGTCGTCTGCTTGCCGGAACCGACACGGCGCAACTCGAGACCGAGTTCGGAGGCCAGCAGGACGCCGAGCGACTTCCGCAGCGACGAACCGTCGGCGTTGCCGCGCGCGCCGCCGAAGTGATACCGGATCCGCTTGTGCAGGTCCTGGCTCACCGGCTTCTTTCCGTTCGCGGGCGGAGGTGTCGGGCTGATGCCGACGTGCAGCAACGCCCACCCGTCCCGCACCTCGCAGCCCGCCGTGTCGACGATCTCGGGCACGGCACGAAACCACCAGCCGTAGACGCCGGGCGCCTTCGGGACCGGGCTCGGCTCCGTGAATACCTGCTCGCGCGTAAAGCGCTGCGCATCAAGAAATTTCGCGACAACGCTCGCGTCTCGTCCTTCTGGCATACCCAAGCCTCCCACATCCGCCAACGAGGCGGCGGAAGCGGTGGCCGGCAACGCTCGGTCCGAAGCGCTCGACTGTGAAATCGAGAGGCGATGCCCATTTGCCTGCGGCGGCAGTCGCAGAGGCCTACTCTGCGACACCTAGGCCCATGACCCCGGCCGCCAGTCGAACAAGCGCACGCCAGGGGGCGAGTTGCATGCAGGTGCACGGATTTTCGAGTTCGAAAGCCCTGTGGCACACGCATACTCGCATGGCCCGATAACTCGCCACACGCCGCATCGGAGGTTGACATGGGCACGACACCAACCCTGCAAAAGGCTCTGAGCCAGCGACAGCTGACGATGATCGCGATTGGTGGCGTCATCGGTGCGGGTCTGTTCGTCGGGTCCGGCGTCGTCATCGGCGGAACCGGCCCCGGTGCCTTCATCACCTACGCGCTGGCCGGCGTCCTGATCATCATGGTCATGCGAATGCTGGCCGAGATGGCCGTCGCCAACCCCTCGACCGGCTCGTTCGCCGACTACTCCCGCACCGCCATGGGCAATTGGGCTGGCTTCTCCGTCGGGTGGCTCTACTGGTATTTCTGGGTGATCGTCGTCGGTTTCGAGGCGATCGCGGGGGCGAAGATCATCCAGTACTGGCTCGACGTTCCGCTGTGGCTGTCTGCGCTGGTCCTGATGGTGTTGATGACGGCGACCAACCTGTTCTCGGTGTCGTCATTCGGCGAATTCGAGTTCTGGTTCGCGGGGATCAAGGTGGCCGCGATCATTGCCTTCATCGGGCTGGGTTCGCTTTACGTGTTCGGGGTGTGGCCCAACAAGTCGATGGACTTCTCGAACCTGTGGAGTCACGGGGGTTTCTTTCCTCTCGGGGTCACCGCGGTCACCGTCGGCGTGGTGACGGTGATCTTCTCGATGGTCGGCGCGGAGATCGCCACCATCGCTGCGGCCGAGTCCGCCGATCCGGAACGGGCGGTGGCAAAGGCCGCCAACTCGGTGATCGTGCGCATCGCGGTGTTCTTCGTCGGCTCGGCGCTCTTGCTCGCCACCATCCAACCGTGGAACGACGAGAAGGCGGCCGCCTCCCCGTTCGTCTCGGCATTCACCCAGATGGGAATCCCGTACGCGAATCACATCATGAACGCCGTCGTGCTGACGGCGGTGCTCAGCTGCCTCAACTCGGGGATGTACACCGCCTCGCGCATGTTGTTCGTCCTCGCCGCGCGCCGGGAGGCGCCCGCGCGCTTGGTCAACGTCACCCGTCGCGGCGTGCCGGCCGCGGCGATCCTGACGTCGTCGATCGTCGGGTTCCTCTGCGTGATCGCCGCGGCCGTATCGCCTGACACCATCTTCGCGTTCCTGCTGAACTCCAGCGGCGCGATCATCCTGTTCGTCTACCTGCTGATCGCCATCTCCCAGATCATCCTGCGCTACCGGACGCCGGACTCCGAGCTGACGGTCAAGATGTGGCTCTTCCCGGCGCTGTCGATCCTCACTGCCATCGGGATCTTGGCGATCCTGGTGCAGATGGGTCTGCAATCCGATGTGCGGTCGCAACTCGTGCTGAGCCTGCTGTCGTGGGCAGTCGTCATCGTGGTGTACTTCGCCAATCGGTGGTTCATCAATCGGCGTCCCGAAGTCGAAGGCGTCTCCAGCACGGACCCCCCTCACCGCGTACTCGTGCTGGCGAATCAGACGGTCCGGTCCCAGGAACTGCTCGACGAGTTGCGTCGCATCGACGCCAACAAGTCGGCTACGTACTTCGTCGTCGTTCCCGCCAGCCCCATCGAGGCCGGGACCGCAGCCCGGGGACCGCTCGATCTGCTGGAAACGACACGCCGGGTGACTCAGGAACGGCTCGATGGCACGCTGTCCACACTGCGTTCGGAGAATCTAGCGGCGGACGGCGAAATCGGTGATGCTCGACCCCTGCGCGCCCTGGCCGCCGCGGTGACGTCGTTCCATCCCGATCAGATCGTCATCTCGACGCTGCCGCCGGAGGATTCGATCTGGCAACGGTTCGACGTCGTCGACCGCGCTCGCGCCGAATACGACGTGCCCGTAACCCATGTCGTGGCCGACCCGGCACGGACCTGAGAGTCCGACGCCATGACCATCATCGCCGGATTCAGCTCGAGCAGGATGGGCCCAGCCCCTCTCAACCTGGCCGCCCAGGTCGCCCGCGGTACGGGCGACAAGATCATCGCGACGGCGATCGTCGAACGGCCATGGCCTCCCAGAAACGATCCCGTCGAGAATGAGTATCTGAACTACGTCATCGCGCAGGCTGCCGAGTCCATCGAGCGCGTGGTGGGCAACCTGGCCGACGACCTCGACATCTCGACCGTGATCCATCAATCGACGTCCATCCCAACGGGTTTGATCGAACTGGCGTCGAGTCATCATGCCAATCTCGTCGTCGTGGGATCGTCGTCCTCGGGCCTGCTGGGCCGGGTCGGTCTTGGCAGCGTGACCGAGAGGCTGGTGCACACGGCGGCGGTTCCGGTAGCGATCGCCCCTCGCGGGTACGCCCCGGGATCCGTACCGGTTCGACGGCTCAGCGCCGCGTACGGCGGCGACGCAGACGTCAACGGGCTCGTGGCTTCGGCGGCCGAACTCGCCACCAGGTGGTCGGTACCGTTGCGGATCGTGTCGTTCGCGGTGCGGCCGGTCCGCGTCTTCGCCGGGTCCATCGAAATGTCGGCCGAGGACCTCGTCGTGCAGCAGTGGTCGCGGCGGACCTACGACGATGTCGTCAAGCAGCTCAACGTCATTCGTGACCGCATCCCGGTCCCGGACGTCGACGTGGTGGTCAGCAGCGGACACGACTGGCGGGAAGCGGTGGAGGCCGTGCCTTGGCAGCCCGGGGACGTGCTGGTGCTCGGGTCGGGGGCGGCCGGACCCGCGGCGCGTGTCTTCCTCGGCTCTGCCGCGTCGAAGATCCTGCGCCACGCCCCCGTCCCGGTGATGATCGTGCCGCGGCACCAGGTGACGGCCTGAGCCGCAAAGCCCCATCGCGTTACCAGCCAAGTTGGCGCCCGCGGCGGTTTACCGGATGCTGGAGTGGTGACGGATCCGGCGCCGCTCCGCGGCTGGGACGCATTCCGCCCGCTGGACCTGCTGGTCAACACCGGCGTGGCCGCCGCCTACAAGACGATGTTCGTCACGCTGCGCCAGCTGGTGGTGGGCAGGCGACTGTCGGTCCGGGTGGACGACGGCCTGCTCGTCCTGACGGTCACCCGTTTCACTTCGGAGCTGGACCTCAGCCGATTGGCGTCGGGCCGACATCACGACGTCCATCTGGTCGCCACCGACATCTCCTGGCAAGGCTACGAATTCGAGCGCGCCTACGTCACGCTGCACAACCTTCACTTCCGCGGAAACCTTCGGCCGACGGAGCTGGTCGCCGCCCCCGTAGACCTGACCGTCGAGCTGCCCGCACCCGCGCTGGACGACATGTTTCGTTGGGCGGCGCCGCGGCTCGCCGGGGAGGTGGGGCCCGACGGAGTCGCCCGACTGCACTTCGCCAGGCGCCGTGGCAGCGGTCACGTCGAGGTCGACGCTCGCCTCGACGGTTCGACGCTGTGGGTCACGCCCCGCGCGGTCGTGCGACGTCGGCGCTGGAGTCTGCCCGCCCGCACCCCGTCGTACCGGGTTCGCATTCCCGAGTTGCCCCACGGCCTGCAGCTGACGTCGATCGACTTCGCCCCCGGGATCGTTCGGCTCACCGGCACCGTGGCCGAGTGGCGCGCCGACATGCCGCACACCCGCCTCGAGGACGTCATCGGCCAGCTCAGCGTCGTCGGCAAACCGCTCAGCCTCATGTGGACCACCGCTGCCGACGCACGGCGCTGATCCCGCCGTTAGAGTGCCCTCGTGGCAGATGGGTCGTACCTGCGATACGTCGCTCTCGGTGACAGTCAGACCGAGGGGCTCTGGGACGGCGACGACATCACCGGGGTCGGCGGCTTCGCCGACCGGCTCGCTGCCCGGCTCGAGGAACTACATCCCGGCGTGCTGTACGCGAACCTCGCCGTGCGGGGACGCCGCATCCGCGACGTCCTCGACAATCAGTTGCCCGCGGCCCTCCCGATGCAGCCCGACTTGATCACCAGTTGCATCGGGATGAACGACGTCACCCGGCCCGGTAAGACGTTCGACACCGCGCTCGAGGACATCGATCTGCTGCACGACCGGCTCGCCCAGACCGGTGCCACCGTAGTGACGACCACGTTTCCCGACCTGGAGCAGATCCTGCCGGTGGGGCGCTTCCTCGGACCCCGGGTGGTGACGATCAATGCGGTGATTCGGGCGGCGGCGGCGCGGCACGGTTTCCGGCTGGTCGACCTCTACGCGGCGGAGTCGATGGGCGATCCGGACATCTGGAGTCCGGACCGCGTGCACGGTTCACCGGCCGGGCATGCGCTGTTCGCCGCCGCAGCCGCCGAAGCGCTGGAACTACCTGGCAGCAACCATGATTGGGCTATGTCGAAGGCCGATGTGGTCGCCCAGGGTTTCCGGTCGAGGATGTATTCGCAGGCGTTGTGGACGCAGAATCTGCTGATGCCCTACCTCTGGCGGCACGTGCGCGGACTGTCCAGCGGCAATGGTCGCGAGCCGAAGCGCCCGCTGCTGCTGCCCGTCGCGTCGGGCCTAGAAGCCGAAACCGCCGAGGCCGCCGAGTAGTCCCAGCGGAACCGGGGACTCGCCGTTGGCCAGCGACGCCATGGCGCCGGGGCAGAACGCGGAGATGGCCAGACCGGTGAACATGGTGGCCGGTCCCAGCGACATGCCGCCGGCGTCGGCGACCTGCGACGCCGTGTTGGCCAGGTCCTGGCCGGGCTGCGACAGCATCGGGCACACCGACTGCCCCAGGTCGGCCGCCTGGCCGGGATTGACCGTGCCGAGGCCCGCGTTGCCCAACGAGTCGATGAAGTCGGTGGTGGGGTCCGCGGAGGCGGGAGCCGCACCCATCAGTGCGACGCCAAGGGCACCGCCGACGACGATGGCGATCCGGGCGGTGAGGTTTTTGCGGTCCACGAGCAAGAGCGTACGGCGGTTCGCGGGGATCGGCCGAATCAGACGCCGGTCCACACTTCGGCGATCTGGCCACCGATGTCGATGACCTTGGCCTTCGCGGACTCAGGGCTGTCGATCTCGCCCGCGACGTGCATGGAGATGAAGCGCTTGATCTCGGCGTCGACACCACCGACGATCCGCAGCAGCTCGGCCCGCAGCGTCGTCGAGGTGATGTGGATCGAGATGTCGGACGGGCGGGGCTTCTCGACATCGAGGATCAGCGCCAACGGATGGGCGGCGATCGCCGTGGCCCGCAGGGCGATTTCGCCGAACACGATGAAGCGCGGCTTGTCGATGCGCAGGTCGATGACCAGTTCGATCTCCAGCGGAATCTGGATGTTGAAGGTGATCTGGTCACCGAGTTTGCGCGTCACCGCCGGGTCCTGGACCTTCACCTTGGCGGTGACCTTGGCGATCTTGCCGGGGCCCTGAGCCATCGGACCCATGGTGAACTCGGCGCCCGCGATCTGTCCGATCGCGGTGCCGACGCGCTCCTCGGTGACGGCGATCTCGAAGAACCTGCGGCCGAATTCCTCGTAGGTCATGGCGTCGTGGTCAGGCATGGTCCAAATACCTTGTCACGTCCACCCGTCGTCGGTGAACACCCGCACCGCACGAATTCGCCTCGGTCGTGTCTCGAGGTCGGCGAACAGCCCGACCCAGCCGTCGCGGTCGTGGGCGCCCGCGGCCTGCGGGGAACGTTCGACGGCGGCGATCGACTCGGCCTCTGTGGCGGACATGCCTCCCACCTTCCCTTCCGTTCGCCTTGGAGGGAACGTCGTGGCGAACTTCGCCGGAGACCTGCACACTGGACGAAGCGCCGTCGGCCTCGAGTTGGCGCAGACGAGGAGTCCGTCATGAGCCAGAACCCGTTCGGAATCAACCCCGAGGACTTCGACCGCGTGATGCGTGAGGCGAGCGACGGACTGAAGGAAGCGCTCGGTCGGATGGGCAAGCAGGCGGGCTGGGCGACGCTGCTCGACGAGTTCACCAGGGGTGCCCGCCCCAAGCAGGAGCCCGAGACCACGGGTGAGACGGGCGACGGCGTGTGGTCGATCTACACGGTCGACGAAACCGGTGGCGCCCACATCGAAGAGGTCTACCCCACGGAACTGGACGCGTTGCGCGCCAACAAGAACAACACCGACGCGAGTCGCAAGGTGCGGTTCCTGCCGTACGGCATCGCGGTCAGCGTCCTCGACGCGAGTGAGGCGCCCTAGCGCCTCACTGGAAACTGCACGCCTCCTCGGCGCTACCCGCTAGGCTTTGCCGAACGTCGCTGGAGCCGCCCAGGCGGCGACGTGTCCGAGGAGGAGCAACATCATGATTCGCGAACTGACGGTCGCCGGTGCGATCGCCGGGGCAGCCATCGCACTGGCGCCGTCGGCTGCGGCCGACCCGGGTCCGATGTATCCGGACGATCCAAGCCATTACGACACGTCGGCCACCGACGTACCCGGGATGAACTATCAGGCGTCCCTCGGCGCGCCGTGTGACAACTACCAGCTGTTCACCTTCGGCCGTAGCCGTGGCGGTTCGACGGTGGTGTGCCACTACATCCCCAACCAGTGGCCACCGGTCTACACCGGGTTCTGGGTGTCGTCCTACCCGCTGAAGGGTGTCCAGGAGATCGGTGCGCCGTGCGATGGCCCCAAGGGTGCGGCGCAGGCCCCTGACGGTCGCCCGATGGTGTGTCTCGGCGATCAGGGCTGGCAGCCGGGCACGTTGACCGGAGCCGGGTTCTTCCCCGGCTGATCGACCGATTTCGTGACCATACGGACAGCATGCCCCTGTATGGTCAGCTGTCATGGGTAGTGCGACTAACTTCAACCTGTCCGACGTCTTCGGCACCGTAGCCGCCGCGATCCCCGATCAGACGTTCCTGGTCTGGCGGGGCCGCCGGCTCTCCTACGGCGAGGTGAATAGCCGGGTCGATGGCTTCGCCAACTACCTGGCGTCGGTCGGTCTCGGCTGCCACACCGAACGCGACGCGCTCGCGGGCCACGAGTCCGGCCAGGACCACCTCGGCATCTACCTGCGCAACGGCAACGAGTACCTCGAGGCGATGATCGGCTCGTACCGGTCCCGGGTGGCGCCCTTCAACGTCAGCTACCGCTACGTCGAGGATGAGCTGATCTACCTGCTCACCGACTCCGGGGCCAAGGCGCTCGTCTACCCCGCCGAGTTCGCGCCGCGAGTGGCCGCCATCCGCAACCGGCTACCGCACCTGCGCGTGCTCATTCAGGTCGCCGACCAGTCGGGAAACGCGCTGCTGCCCGACTCCGTCGACTTCGAGACCATCCTCGCTACACCGGCGCCCATTGCGGGGTTGCCGACGCCGTCCGGTGACGATCTCTACATCCTCTACACCGGCGGCACCACGGGGATGCCCAAGGGCGTGCTGTGGCGTCAGCACGACATCTTCCTCTCGTCGATGGGTGGCCGGCCCTGGGGCAGCGATCAGCCCCTGGGCTCGCACGACGAGTTGGCCGCGAAGGCGAGTGCGTCGGCGGGTGCGATGTCGATGATGATGATCCCGCCGTTCATGCACGGCGCTGCCCAGTGGGCCGCCTTCAACGCGGTCACCATGGGCGGCCGGATCGTCATCCCCGACGACGTAGAACGGATGCGGCCTGCCGAGGTGCTGCGGCTGGCTGCCGAGGAGAAGGTGCTGAGCCTGCCGGTGGTCGGGGACGCAATCGCCCGTCCCCTGCTCGACGAGATCGAGTCGGGCGACTACGACCTGTCCGGCCTGTTCACCATCACCAACGGAGGCGCCCCCCTGTCCCCGACGGTGCGTGCGCGCATCCTCGCGGCGCTGCCCCATCTGATGTTGCTGGATGCGGTCGGGGCATCGGAATCCGGGGCACAGATGAGCACGGCGACGACGGCGGGCGCCGAGACTCAGGCCGCGACCTTCACCCCGCAGTCCGACACCGCGGTCGTCTCGGCCGATCTCGACCGAGTGCTGCAGCCGGGCGAGGGCCAGGGCTGGCTCGCCCGTCGCGACCTCATCCCACTGGGGTACCTGGGCGACGAGGCGAAGACCGCCAAGACCTTTCCGACGATTGCCGGGGTGCGGTGGTCGGTGCCCGGTGACCGGGCGGACGTGTTGTCCGACGGGCGAATTCAACTGCTTGGCCGCGACTCGGTGACCATCAACTCCGGCGGCGAGAAGATCTTCGTCGAGGAGGTCGAGCGTGCGATCGCCGCGCATCCGAGCGTGTACGACGTCGTGGTGGTGGGTCGACCTTCGGAGCGTTGGGGCAGCGAGGTGGTGGCCGTGGTGCAGTTCGCCGACGGCGCCACCGCGACCGACGAAGAACTCGTCGAGGTGTGCCAGAGGTCGATCGCGCGCTACAAGATCCCCAAGGCATTCATCAGGACGGGCAAGGTGGTGCGCTCACCCGCTGGGAAGGCTGACTATCGCTGGGCCAAGGACGTGGCGGCGGAGGGCGTCAGGTCGGAGTAGTGGGCGCGGACGCCGACCCGCCCACGAAAGGTCTCAGTCGGGCCGACCGACTCGGACAGGCCGAGAGCGCCCAAGGCATAACCCTTGAAGGCGCGGGCGGCGGCGCTCAGTTGGTGCTCGACGGGGTCGAGGCCTCGCTCGAGGCCCTCCGGCCAGGAGTCGCCCCAGACCAGAACCTCGCCGATGCCGCGCTTCATGGCGAGTAGGGCATTCGCCCGCAATTCGGCGTCGGCACGCAATACGTCGGCAGAGGCCGCGAGCGCCACCGACCGCACCGGTGCGGCATCCTCGTCGTCGTCGTGCCCCGGATCGGTGTTGACACCGAGGATCCGCAGGGGACGCGGGTCGCAACCGCCGATGACCACGACGTTCACGTCCCAGCCCGCCTTGGAGCGGTCGTAGAGCCAGCCGCCGGCCGAACGCACCAGGTCGGCGACATCGGCTGCGGTGACGTCGAGCTGATACTTGCCCGGCCCGCCCGTGTTGGCCTTGGTGCGGGTACCAAACGTCCGTGCGCTCATCGCATTCCACCTCTTGGGCTGTTCATGTGCGGTTCGTCGAGCCTATCGCGGCATCGACCTCGAGCGTGACATTTTCCGATCAATCTGTAAAGCAACAATTTGGCCGTCAGCCGCCCCTGGCATCCGGTGCCTGCCCTGCGCCGGGCGCGGCGACCGCGAGGCGGCCCGGCTCCCCCTCCGGCTGAACTACTTCGACAGGGTGAACTGGCAGAGGTCGGTGTAGCCCTTGTGGAAGAAGTTCGAGCAACCGGTCAGGTACTTCATGTATCGCTCGTACATCTCCTCGCCCTGCAGCGCGACGGCCTCGTCGTGCTTGGACTCCAGAGTCGCCGCCCAGATGTCGAGCGTCTTGGCGTAGTGCTCCCGCAGCTTGTGAATTCGGTCGATCGTGAAGCCGGCCTCGCCTGCGAACTTCTCTACCTCGGCAATGATCGGGATCTGACCGCCCGGGAAGATCACCTCGGCGATGAACTTGGTGAACTTGAGCAGCGTCATCGTGACGGGGAGGTTGCGTTCCACCCGCTCGTCGGGCGACGCTCGCGTGATGGTGTGAAGGAGCATGACGCCGTCGTCGGGCATGGCGTCGTAGGCCATCTCGAAGAAGCGGCCGTACCGGTCGTACCCGAAGTGCTCGAACGCACCGATCGACACGATGCGGTCCACGGAGCCGTCGAACTCCTCCCAGCCCTTGAGCTCGACCCGACTGCTGCGCTCACTCTCGACGTCGGCCAGCACCTTCGCCACATGCGCGGCCTGGTTGCGGCTCAGAGTCAGCCCTACGACGTTGACGTCGTACTTCTCGATGGCGCGCTTCATCGTGGCACCCCAGCCGCAGCCGATGTCGAGAAGCGTCATGCCGGGTTCGAGGTTGAGTTTGCCCAAAGCCAGGTCGATCTTGGCGAGCTGAGCCTCGTAGAGCGTCATGTCGTCGCGTTCGAAGTAGGCACAGCTGTAGGTCTGGGTCTCGTCGAGGAAAAGGCGAAAGAACTCGTCGGACAGGTCGTAGTGGGCTTGGATGTCGTCGAAGTGTGGTTTCAGATCCTGGTTCTGGTTCTTCGTACCCATGGACGCCTCCTCGTCTTTGCGCCCTGCGGGCGTCGCTCGCCGCGTCGCGGCCGCAGCAATGCTAAATACGGTAGCTGCACACGATCTGGAAAAGAGACCGCCCCGTTCTCACCGGAAACATCGGCGGATGCCGGCGAGCATCTCGGTGTGCGCCGCCACGGCCTCCTTGACGGTGATCGCAGCGAGTGGGCGCGGGGCCTCGATGCGTAACCGCTCGGTGAGGCGCGTACCGGCCGCAACCTGGTCGAACGACACCGTTCCAGTCAGTCGCACGCGGGGAAACTGACGGGCCTCGGTAACGACGTCGCCGTGGACGGGGACGTGGATTCGGGCGGTGTAGGTGATCCCCAGCCGCAGCGGACCCAAGGGGATGCGGTCACGGACTCGATAGATTTCCGTGTACGAGTCCACGGTCTCCTCGCGGCGGATGGTCTGCACGGACACGACGAGCGGATGCAGCGTGGTGATGTTCTGCAGATCGCAGTAGAAGGCACGGACGTCCGAGGGCGGGGCAGGCACCTCGTCGGACACGACGTGTTCACTGCTGGTCAGCCACCACCCGCTACCCCTCGTCACGACGCAAACCTACTCGCCTGCGAGGCCCCGGTCGGTAGGTTGACGCCATGACGGACGCACGAATCGACGCGGGCGCGTTGACCGGCCGCGCGGTGATCGTGACGGGTGCGGCGCAGGGCGTCGGCAAGGGCATCGCCGGAGCGCTGCTGCAACGCGGCGCCTCGGTCCTGTTGGTCGACAACAAGACCGAGATGCTCGCCGCGACCATCGACGAATTCTCCTCGGAGGGTTGGACTTTCGAGTTCCTGGTGGCCGATTTGAGAGATCGCGACAGCCCAGGAGACATCATCGGCGCCGCACTACGCAACTTTGGCAAGGTCGACGGACTCGTCAACGATGCGATCGCCACCAACGAGCCAAAGGCGTTGGTGGACATCACGTCCGACGACTATGACCTCGGCTCGGGTTCCGGTACGGGCGGCCAATCGCAGTTCTCGGCCTACGGAGCGGCGAAGGAGGCGATCCGTGGAATGTCCAAGGCCGCCGCGCTGGAATGGGGCGCCGACAACATCAGGGTCAACGTGATCTGCCCGTTCGCCGACTCCCCCGGCGTGCGGTTCTGGCAGGACGTTGCGCCCAAGGAGTTCGACCGGGCCCTGCGCGGCGTACCACTGCATCGCGTGGGGCGGACCCGAGAGGACATAGGTGCCGTGGTGGCGTTCCTCATTGGCGACGATGGCGGCTTCATCACCGGGCAGACCATCATGGTCGACGGCGGAATGGGAGTCTTCCGCTGATGGCCGGTACCGGACTGACACCAAACCCCCAGTAACGGAACGGCATCGGCTCCTTGACCGATTCAGCCGGGTCTGACCAATCTCCCGACGGCGCAATTCTGGCAACTCCAACGACGCGGAACGTGAATACCGTTGACGCTGCGGTCGGCACTGCATAGTGATCACCAGATTTGCGCTTTGACATGGTGTTTCGTAGGGTTGGCGCAGCGGATCAGCCGTTCGCTCGTGGTGCAATCTCCGACCGCCGTACGGCCACCCGCGTTGCATCGAGAAGACCTCTCGCGCAAGAGAATTTGAGACGCACGTCGTTGCGATCTTGAAAGGTGATGGCTGCCACAGATTTTGGCGATGGGCAAATTCCGTTGTTAGCGTCCGACGTCATGATCGATGCTATTGCGACCACAGCCCTGTTGACTTTGGTCAATCAGGTTTCGGGGACGCCGTACCGCACGGGTGGCGACTCGCCATCAGGTACGGATTGCTCGGGATTGGCCTCCTGGGTGGCCAACGCGGCCACCGGCCGTCCGATCTACGGCGATCGGTTCCACACCGGCAACGAGGAGCAGGCGCTCCTGGCCCGCGGCTTCAAGTACGGCACCCAGCCGGGCGCCCTGAACATCGGCTGGAACTCCGGCCACACGGCGGTCACCCTGCCCGACGGCACGCCCGTCTCCTCCGGCGAGAGCGGGAGCGGCGTCAAGGTGGGTGGCGGCGGTGCCTTCCAGCCCCAGTTCACCCGGCACATGTACCTGCCGGTGGCGCAGGATGCGCCCGCCGAGGATCCGATGGCTCCGCCACCGCCCATGGACCCGTTCGCGCCGGCACCCCCCGCGCCCGGGCCCGCCGACCTCCCCGCGGTCGACGGCC
>NZ_JAEMTA010000133.1 GCF_016462545.1 Mycolicibacterium sp.
ATGTCGATCTGGATGTGGTCGATGAAGTTGCGGTTCCAGATCGGCTCGAACAGGCCGTTGGCGAACCGGAAGGCCAGGATGTTCTGGGCCGCCTCCTTGCCGAGGAAGTGGTCGATGCGGAAGATCTGTCGCTCGCGGAACGTCTCGTGGACGAAGTCGTTCAGTTCGATGGCGCTGGCCAGATCAGTCCCGAACGGCTTCTCCATCACCACGCGCGAGCGCTCGACGAGGTTCGCGTCCTTGAGCATCGTGATCACGGCCCGTGCGGCCTTCGGTGGTACCGAAAGGTAGTGCAGCCGACGTGTTTCCGGTCCGAGTTCCTGCTCCGCGGCCGCCACTGCCGCGGCCAGCGCCTCGGGGCCGGCGCCCTGGGGGACGTAGGAGATGCGGCTGGCGAAGTGTGCCCACTGCTCGTCGGTGAGCTTGTGGGTGCCGAACGCATCGACGGCCTGCTTCGTCAGCGCACGGAACTCGTCGTCGGTGAGGTCCTCCAACGAGGTTCCGACGACCCGGATCTTGGGCGCCAACGAGGACTGCACCAGATAGGCCATGCCCGGCAGCAACTTGCGCTTGGCCAGGTCGCCCGTGGCGCCGAAGAGGACGACGACGTGTGGGGCAAGGGCCTCTTCGTCGCGGCGATTCGGGCGGGCGCCCGCTGCGGGATAGGCGATGGTCTGCGTTTCGGTGGTGGCCACGCGTGAGATGCTTCCACCCCTTGGTGAACGGCGCAGGACACTGCGTCGGCAAAACCGTTCGGTGTTCGCCGTCCGCTGGCTAAGGTCGCGGTCATGGCAACCAGTGATTCGCGCGAAGTCGTCATCGACGCCACCCCCGAGGAGATTCTCGACGTCATCGCCGACGTCGAGAGCGCACCCGAATGGTCCTCACAGCATCAAGGCGCGGAGATCCTCGAGACCGACGAGAACGGCAGGCCTCGCAAGGTGAGGATGAAGCTGAAGACGATGGGCATCACCGACGAAATGGTCGTGGAGTACACCTGGAGCGACCTCGGTGCGAGCTGGAAGCTGCTGAGCTCGGGCCAGCTGAAGACACAGGATGCGTCCTACACGCTGACGCCCGACGGCGCCAAGACCAAGGTCCGCTTCGACATCACCGTCGACCCGTCGGCGCCCATCCCCGGATTCGTGCTGAAGCGGGCGATGAAGGGTGGGCTCGAGTCGGCCACCGACGGTCTGCGCAAACAGGTCGATAGGGTCAAGAAGGGGTGACCGCCTGATCGGCGCTGTCGTCAATACTCGAGTGGGTTAGCTGGCCGAACGCCTGCACTTGCTGGCGTCGAGGTTTACCCTTTGCTCATGGCAGTGCGTGCCACACGTGAAATCGTGTTCGACGCCTCGCCCGAGGCGATCCTCGATGCCCTCGCCGACATCGAGGAGGTGCCGTCGTGGTCGACGCTGCATCGGCATACCGAGGTCCTCGATCGACACCCGGACGGTCGCCCACACCACGTCAGGGCCACGGTCAAGATCATGGGTGTCACCGACAAGGAACTCCTCGAGTACCACTGGGGTCCCGACTGGGTGGTGTGGGACGCGACGGACACGTTTCAGCAGCGGGGCCAACACGGCGAGTACAACCTCACCAGGATCGGCGATCAGACGATGGTGCGATTCGACATCATCGTCGACGTGGCCGCCCCGATCCCGGAGTTCCTGGTCAAGCGTGCCAAGAAGATGGTGCTCGACGTCGCGGTCGATCGGCTCCGCTGCTTGGTGACCCGCAACCACGGCTGACGCAGCCGGCGCAACAGTTCAATCGATCTCGCTCGCGGCCATGTGTCCCAGGGCGCTTCGGGTGACCGGTGAGCTGGCCGACGGGCGCCACCGATCTGGTGCTCAGCTCGCTTCGATCTGACGGGGCACATCGATCCGGGGACCGTGTTTGGATGACACGGTG
>NZ_JAEMTA010000108.1 GCF_016462545.1 Mycolicibacterium sp.
GGGTCGGAGGCTTCAACAGCAAGGGTTCAATGAGGATGTTCGGCGTGCACCGGCTGCCCAAGCGAACTTCGTCGAGCTGGCCGTTCCGGATGGGGTTGCAGTCGCGCCGAACTCCAAATCCGCGATCCTCAGCCACGTGCTGCCGCTGTCGCTGACGCGACTTGACGAGATGCTTCGACAGGGCTTGTGAGGCGCTCACCAAGTGCGGATCTTTGATGTCGGTGTGTAGCGCAATGGCCACGCAGCGTGCGTGATCATTCTCGACGACGGAGGAGGAATTTCTTGGACATGAACGCGGCAGCGTAGGGGTAAGAACGTGTGGGTGACTCCCGGCCATTTGTGGAAGGACGCGTCAGGTGAACTCTCGTTTCTATCTGGACGTCCAGGAAATCGTAGGTCCGGCGCTAGCTGAGCGAGGCTTCGTTCTTAGATGAGGTTGACGATCACCCTGACGACGGCGGCCGAGAGCGCCGCGTTGCCTACTACCGTTCTGTCGACTGCAAAGTTCAGATATACGAGTCGTCGCGGGACGGGGAAGTGAACGTCATGATTGCACCCGTAGACGCTCCGAACGAGTTCGGTCTACAGGCCAAGATGTGGCAGTTTCTCGGCAGGTTCGCTGCACGGCGCGATCTTCCGCTCGACGAAGTAGTTTCCAGGGCGCGAACCGACTATGAGTCCTACCAGAATCCATTGGAGTGGGTGCGAGACCGCCTAATCAACAACTTCAAGTCCGCTCGTACCGACGTCCTCTCTCGAGAAATCTAGTGCCGTGGCCTAAAGGGCCTGTTACGAACAAGATCGACTTGGTCCGCCTCCCAACGGAATCCGCCGCGTGCTTCCAGCTGCTGGGCAGACTCGCCTACACCCAGCTCGCCGCCGGAGTGATTGGCCGACTCTGATCCGCTCGTCGGTGCCTGCGGATATCCTTGCCACGTCACATTGTCGGGGGAGGACAGACACCAATGATCGCTGGTCGACGATGACCATCACCGTGACCGAAACGCCGCGCCTCGCCAACGCCGCCGAACGCAGGGTCTGGCAGGCGCTCGTCGAGCAGCTCGAGCCCAACGACCTGCTCGTCGCCGGCCAGCGCGTCACCGATCACCTGAAGGATCACGAGGTCGACTTCGTCGTCGCCATCGAGGGCGCCGGCATCGTCTGCCTCGAGGTCAAGGGCGGTGACGTCTGGCACGACGGCGAGGGCTGGTGGCAGAAGCGCGGCGGTAGGGACAAGGAGATCGAGCCCGTGCGCCAAGCCCGCGAAGCCTGCTACGCGCTGCGAAACTTCGTCGAGAACGACCCCCGCTGGACGCAGAACAGACTCCGCTGGGACCACGTCGTCGTCCTGCCCAACACCGAGTTGCCCGCCGACTTCGACCTCCCGGACTGCCCGCGCTGGAAGGTCATCGACCGCACCGATCTGCCGAACCTCGTCCACGAGCTCAAGGAAGTCCTGATCCGCCAGGAACTCGACCGTCCACTGCTGACGGCGAAGGGCATCGAGCAGCTCGCAACGGCGTTGAGCGGCAGGGGTTTACCGCAACGTGACGTCGTCGCCCGGGCACTGGCCAACGAGGACGCCGCCGACGCCCTCACCGAACACCAAGCCGTCATCCTCGACGCCACCCGACTGCTCACCCGCGTCGAGGTCCGCGGGGGAGCGGGCAGCGGCAAGACCTTCCTCGCCATGGAGCAGGCGCGTCGGCTGGCGCAGAAGGGCCAACGCGTCGCCTTGGTCTGCTACTCCCACGGCCTGGCGTCCTACCTCGAACGCATCGCCGCTACCTGGCCGCGGCGTCACCAACCGGACTACGTCGGCGAGTTCCACGACCTTGGTAAGAAGTGGGGTGCGCCCGCAGGACCCGACGAGGCGCTCCGCAACGACGACACCGTCCAATTCTGGGAGCACGACCTTCCGCTCCAAATGGCGGACCTCGCAGCCCAACTCGAGCCCGGTCACCGCTTCGACTCCATCGTCGTCGACGAGGCCCAGGACTTCGCCGACGCCTGGTGGGACCCGCTGCTCGCCGCGCTCAAGGACCCCGTCGAGGGTGGCATCTACGTCTTCAGCGACGAGGGCCAGCGCGTCTTCAACCGGCACGGCTCACCACCCGTCCCGCTGGTGCCGCTGATCCTCGACCACAACCTGCGCAACACCCGCCAGATCGCCAACGCGTTCCAGCCGCTGGTCGACCACCCCATGCGCTTCCTCGGCGGAGAGGGTCCGGCGGTCACGTTCGTGCCGTGTAGCCGCGACGAGGCGATCGGCGTGGGCGACGATCAGATCGACCTGCTCATTGAAGAGTGCTGGCGGCAGCAGGACCTCGCGCTGTTGACCACCGGCAGCCGTCATCCCGAGCAGGCCGAACGCCAGCGCGACGGGCACAAGGCGTACTGGGACACCTTCTGGGACGCCGAGCAGGTCTTCTACGGCCACGTCCTCGGCTTCAAGGGGCTCGAGCGGCGCGCGGTCGTGCTCGTCGTCAACGAGGACGCCAAGTTCGAACGCTCCCGGGAGCGGCTGTACGTCGGCTTGTCCCGAGCGCGCGATCAACTGGTCGTCTGCGGCGATCCCGACTTCATCCGCGAGGTCGGCGGCCCGGACCTCGCCAGGCGGCTGAACATCGTCTAGCCGACCGACAGCAACTCCACGGGTCGGCGAATTGTCATACCCTGCCGGGATAATGAGGGGATGCAGCAATCTCTGAATCACCGGCTTCACGTGGCGCAATCGACCGATTGGAAGGACGCGGTGATCACGCTCTTGGAGCCGCGATCGCCCTATCGGCCGTGGCGCTACGGGACCACCGAAGCCCAGGAGGGCGACACCGTCGCGTTCGTCCTGAACACCGATCCACCCTCCGTCCTGGCCGACGTGGCGCGCGTGGAGACCGTCGACGATCCGCGGGCGGCCGTCTTCGACAGACCACTCCGCGACCCCAACCTGGTGGAGGTGCCCACTCTCGCGAAGATGCTCGGCCTCGAGCGGGTAGCCACCAACGCGTGGTCCTTCGAGGGTGACGACGCCATCAAACTCGAGCTGTCACTGGATGAGTGCCGCTTCTGGTGTGCCCCGGAAAGCCGGTTCGGCCACAACACGATGGCGAGCGCGCGGACACTCCTGCGGTTCGACGGCCGGTGCGATGGCTGCGACCGGAACATCGACCTCACCGGGGTCAGCGCCCGCAACGACGTCCACGTCCACACCGTCGATCCTTACAGCAGGGTCGAGCCCGAGCCGACGGATCCGGACGTTCGGGACTGGCCTGCGGTGCTGTGCAGCGGCTGCCGAAAGCGGATGCAAGACGAGGGCCATGTCAGGTTCGTCGACTTCAAGTTCGCGCTCAACCCACCGTGTCCCGCATGCGGCATGCGCCGCACCAGCCAGACGTTCTACGGCATGCCCTCCGACTTCATGAACATCGAGCCATGGTGGCACGCCGGCGGATGTTGCCCGACACCCGAGAAGTGGTGTTGTGGAGTCTGTTACCACAGCTGGTAGCGACCGGGCCAACGTGTCGGTGCCCGTGCGTAGCGTCCGCCGCATGAACGACACACGCAAGCTCCGCGCCGCCAAGCAGATGCGGCGAGACGTCCGACGAACACGCAAGCGTCGACACACGAAGGCCGACGACGACATTCTCGTCACGACGGTCCGAAAGACGTTGGCCAAGCATCCCGCCGCCTTGCTCGGCATTGCCAGCTGCTTCATCAGCTGGGCCGTCCCCGAGCCGGGTACAAGGGTGAAGGGTGGGCCCAGGGAGTCGAAAGCTTTGGAGGAGTTCGTGAATGGCCTCGCGGGTCGGCGGCTTCGCGAGACGACCGCCCTGCTCGCGGCGTTCGCCGAAATGCTCGTCGAGGACGAGCGCCTGCGAGAGCGGTGCCGCAGCGAGGTGGCGACTCGTCATGACCAGCTGCCCAGGTGGTTGACCGGGCTGCCTCGCGTCGAGGTGCTCCGTGTGCTGCGACGGACCGAGTTACTCGGCGACGGCGACGAACTGCTCATTGGGCTCCGCTTCGCCGACGCAAGCGAGCTGACGGTCGTTGCCTTCGTCGATCACAATGAACTGTCGGGCGTAACGGAGATCGGCGTGATCAGACAACCGCTCGACAGAGTGCTTGCCCGCCCGATCCAAAGAGCCGAACCCGAACCCAGATTCGAGGAAATGGAGCCTGCCGACGCCCGAACGCGGCTCGAGTACGGGTTGCGATTCGGGGCGTTGTTGTCACGGTCGGACGAATGTCGCCTGGCGCAGCCATTCCTCCGTTGGGTAATCACCCTCCTTCCGGAAGGTGGCCATCCGTACATGGGTCCGTCGAACGCCGCGTCGGAGTTGCTCGATGGGTTCTTCGCGTCGCCCGCGGGCGCACCCTTCGTCGACGTCGACTATCGGGCCTTCCTGGACCAACTGTGCGAAACGGGCTGCGGCGACCCATCGCGATGGAGCGTGCGACGGATCTCCGACATCTTGCGCGACCCGTTCCCCGATGACGGCGTTCCACTCGAGATCGCATTGGATGCACCCACTCTCCTGCGCGCATTCATTGCGTTCGCGCACGCAGACAGTGGGATTCGTCAGGAGTTGACCGACGACGCGATCGCCGTGATCGACGAGATGAGCCTTGACTACAAGCGGCGTCTGGTCGCGGAAGCGACCAAGAAGGGAGGTGACTACAGCTGACGTCTATCTCGCCGCAGCCTTGATCTCCCTGGTGACCCGCTTCAGCAGCCGATCGTCCACACTCATGTGCAGCGAGATGGGTTCGGCCTCAACGGTTCCGCGGCCATGCCGCATCAGGTCCGGCATCCGGGCGATGAACTCGGCGAAGTCGTCGATGAATGTGTCGTAGCCGTCGAGCGGGATGCTCATCAGCTGGCGGCAGTCGCGCATCAACCCCGAATAGCGCGACGGCGCATCGAAGTCACGGCACCGCTCGGCCAGCACGAGAAACCGTTCGTGGTAGTCCATCAGCCGGTTCGCCACCTGGACGATGCCCTCCGCATCGGCGGTGCTCTCGTCACCCGGGTGCCCGAAGACCTCTATGAACGCCGGCGTCAGCATGAACGCCTCCGTCTGGTCGACGAGCTTGACCAGTTCCTCCATCCTGGCGGCCGCGAAGTGGGCGACGTCGCTGCCGCTGACGGCGTATCCGCCCGTCGGCGTCGCATAGCCCAGCCGGATGTCACGCAGCCGCGACCGCACCGCCGCGCGCCGCTGCACCAGGACCGACGCGAACGCCGCCCAGCGCCAGCCCGGCGGCGTGTGGGCCAGGAGCTTCTCCAGCGCGTACTCGGTGTCGGCGAGGCCGGCGATCACCACACCGTCCGGTGCATCCGTCTGCATCGCCGGAGGCTCGAGAGTGAAGTCGCGCATCAGTTCTGCGCCGGTGGCGCCGTAAATGCCGCGCGCGTCACCCCGTTGCGCCATCCGGTTCTGCCGTTCCGCGCGGTAGGCGATCTCCTCGGCTTCTCGGGCGGCGGCCGCACGGCTCTCATGGACGTGGCGGACCAGCGCGCGGACCGCGTAAAACAGCCCGACCGCAACCGCAGCGGCCACCAGCCACCAGAAGAACTTGATGATGAACCCGAGGATGAGCAGCAGCCCGAACACTGCCACGCCGCCGCCAGAGGATCCTCCGCTCGACCGTGAGCGACGCTTTGCCATCATGGCCGAAACGTAGCGGTCACCACCGACACGGTTCGGGTCTCTCAGCCCCTCAGGCCGACGTAGTGATCCTCTCGGATCTCGGTCTCGCCGTGCCATCGATACGCGACGAGAGCGCCGGTCTTGATCGCGCTGAAGTCCACGCACGCCGTCCGCGGAGTGAAGTCGATGCCGTGCCGTGGGAGCCCACTGCGCCAGTAGTGGCCATAGAACACCGGAGCGTCTCCGCGGTAGGAGAAGGACCTCTCGCTCGCCGCCACTTCGATCTCGGGGAGAACCGGATAGGGCTCGCCGTCTGCGGTCATGAAGTTGCCGTCCATGACGGACAGCTCGCGCAGCGTCGTGGCCTCGTCCTTCCACCACGCCACCCTTGCCTTGCTCCGGGGGTGGCCGTCCTTGTCGTGGTACGGCGGTTGCCCGTGGCCCGCGAGATCGATCTCCGGCCCCTTCAGCAGCACTTCGATTGCCTCGTAGAGGGAGTCACCCTTCGTCGTTGCGCGGACGAACTGGTCGCGCGAGCTGAAGCGGTCCGAACCCAACGCATCTTCGACGACGCGCATCGACGGTTCGTGCCAGCACGCATGGATCACCCGAATGCCGCCAAGGTCGAGCCACAGCGGAAACGTCATGAACCAGTCGAGCATCTCGGCGCGGCTGGCGTCGTCCACTTGGTCGAGGAACGCTTGATGTTGGTGCGCGTTCTTCTCGGTGTGCGGTCGAAGGAACTCGCCGTACTTGTCGGGATGTGGCGTGTCGTAGGCGATCGCGTTGAATTCATGGTTGCCCATGACGATCTGCGCGCTGCAGGCATCGACCATGCCCTTGACGATCCGAAGGACCCCCACTTGCTCGGGCCCACGATCGACCAGGTCACCGACGAACACGGCCTGACGCGTCGGGTGCTCGTGGGCGCCCGAGGCTGCGACGCGATAGCCCATGGCGTCGAGCAGATCCTTCAGCTCGGTGGCGCAGCCGTGGACATCGCCGATGACGTCGTAGTGGATTGCTGGCATGGCCGTCTCCTTCTTCAGTGGCCTCGCCCCTGGGTGTTCGAATGAAGCTGTCGCCAAGGGCGTTCACATCTCGAGGCGATTGGCCACGGGCGGCTGGCGATCCAGAGATTGGTTGCCCGCTCCCGGTGCCCATCTCTCGACTCGAATGTATCGCAGGGCTCTGACATCGCTCCGGGCCGCCTGGTTCACGGTTGCAGCCATGGCGGCGGGAAGCTGACGTCCAATCGTTCGATCCGCTTGAAGCCCGACCAGGTTGGTACGCCGGTGGGCTGTCCGCGATAGATGCCCCGCGCGGCCGCGGTGACGCGCTCGCGCTGCGTCGGCCA
>NZ_JAEMTA010000071.1 GCF_016462545.1 Mycolicibacterium sp.
GCCTGCGGGGCAACGGGCGGCGCGGCCGCAACCTCTGGCACGACGACCGGCGCCGGCGGGGGTTCGGGCGCGGCGGGCGGCCGCGGCGCAGCGGGCTTGGGGCCGCCCGGCTTGGGCGCCGAGGTGACGACTCCGCCATTGGTTGCAGCGCCACCGCTGGGCGCCTTCGGGGCCGCGGGGGCCGACTTTGCGGGGGCCGGCTTGGAGCCGCCGCCCAACGCCTCACGCAACCGACGGGCGACCGGCGCTTCGACGGTCGAGGATGCTGATTTGACGAATTCGCCCTGCTCGCTCAGCCGGGCGAGTACTTCCTTGCTGGTGACACCGAGTTCTTTAGCCAACTCGTGCACGCGGGCCTTGCCTGCCACTACATCTCCTGTCTAGGAGGCGACAGCAGTGGGCCGCGCCTCGGGTTTAGCTATGACGCATGGTCATCGGAACTTCACGGTGTGCTCATGTTCTTCGCTACCTGTTCTGTTGCCGGGCGGACCGAGGCTTCACCTGGTGTGAAGAACTCGACCACCGCGGAGGTGTCCGGCGAACCGGTGATGCGTAGCGCTCGTGTGAACGCCCGCCGCCGGATCGCCACGTGTAGACACGCCTGGTCGGGATGCAACCAAGCACCCCGTCCCGGGAGATTACCCGCTGAGTCGACGGTGATGGCGTGAATGCCATCTCCACCGGCTACCGCGGCCACCCGAAGCAGTTCGACGGCCAGCCCTCGTTTCCGACATCCGACACACGTTCGCACTGGTCCTTCGGGACTTCGATGCTTCCGTGCGCGGGTCACCGAACTCTCGCGCTGGATCACGTCTCAGTCTACCGTCACGATCACCGCAGAAAGAAACGCGTGCCCGCTACCCCTCACGAGAGGCGCCGTGCGGTGCGTCCGCATCGGGCACCGGTGTCGCGTCGCTGCGAATGTCGATCCGCCAGCCCGTCAGGCGGGCGGCCAACCGCGCGTTCTGCCCCTCCTTGCCGATCGCCAGCGACAGCTGGTAGTCCGGCACCACGACACGGGCGGCCCTCGCGGTCTCGTCGATCACCGAGACCGACATCACCTTGGCCGGTGACAGCGCGTTGGCCACGAATCTCGCCGGATCCTCATCGAAGTCGATGATGTCGATCTTCTCGCCCGACAGTTCACTCATCACGTTGCGCACCCGCTGTCCCATCGGACCGATGCAGGCGCCCTTGGCATTGAGGCCCGGTACCCGCGATGTCACCGCGATCTTGGAGCGATGCCCTGCCTCACGAGCGACGGCGACGATCTCCACGGAGTTCTCGGCGATCTCCGGCACCTCCAACGAGAACAGCTTGCGCACCAGGTTCGGGTGGGTGCGGGAGAGCTCGATCTTCGGCTCTCGAGCGCCGCGCGTGACGCCGATCACGTAGCAGCGCAACCGATCCCCGTGTTCGTAGGGCTCACCCGGCACCTGTTCGGCGGGTCGGATCACCCCTTCAGACCCCTTCGCCTCCGTTCCGAGGCGGACCATGACGTTGCCGCGTGCATTCTCCCGCGCATCGCGTTGGACCACGCCCGCGACGATGTCGCCCTCCCGCGCGGAGAACTCGCCATACATCCGCTCGTTCTCGGCGTCACGGAAACGCTGCAGCATTACCTGACGGGCGGTGGTGGCGGCGACCCGGCCGAAACCTTCTGGGGTGTCATCCCATTCGCTGATCAGATTGCCGTCGGCGTCGGTTTCGCGCGCGAGCACCTTGACCACGCCACTCTTGCGGTCGATGTCGATGCGCGCCTCGGCCTCGTGGCCCTGGGTGTGTCGATAAGCGGTCAGCAATGCGGACTTGATCGTCTCGAGCAGTTCGTCGACCGAGATCCCCCGGTCCACTTCGATCGCATGCAGCGCACCCATGTCGATGTTCACTCTTCAGCCTCCTTGCCAGACACCCCGGCCAGCTCGAGCTCGAGCGGGTTCGGCGGTGAGAATTCCACCTGGACAACGGCATTGGCGACGTCGTCCAGGATGAGTTCGCGGATGGTAAGTGCTCCGCGGCGATCTGCGACCACCAGATGCACGATGTCGTCGGTCGTCTCGCCCAAGCGTCCCGTCACCTGCGACCCATCCGTCAGCGTCACCTCGACCTTGCGCCCCTGGGCGCGACGGTAGTGACGCAGGGCGGTCAGCGGGCTGTCCACTCCGCGCGAGGTGACTTCCAGCAGGTAGGGCGTTTCGTCTGCCGATTCGTCGAGCTGATCCAGCAGTCCGGAAGCCAACCGCGAAAGCGCGCCGAGGGAGTCCAGATTCAAGCCGTGGTCACCGTCGGCGATCACGGTGACGCGCGGGGGACGCGCGGAGGGCTCGATCACGACGTCCTCGACGTCGAATCCCTCGCGACGGAACTCACCTTCGAGCAGCTCCCTCACCTGCTGCGGGGTGGGCAGTCGCGCGGACCGTAGCGGATTCTCCGATGCCACGGCGAGCTCCTCATCTTGAGTTGTACGGACACGTTCACGCGGCACGCTCCGACCTGGGCCGAGCGGAACCGTGTGCCAACGATACGCCAGCGGCAGACCGCCAAGTGGCAAACGTTCTCCCAACGCGATCATGATCGAGCTGCGAAGGCCCCGCGTGCACGGGATGGCAGGATGTTGCTGTGTCGAGCACCCTCCCCATCGTCGGCAGGCGGCGCGTGCTCCTCGGTGCGGCAGCGTTGGCGCTGCTGGGGGGTAGCGTCACGACCGCCTGCGGATCGACGCCACCCCTTCACGAGATGGACGCACTCCTCGGACAACTCGAGCGCGCCCACGACGACAGCACCTTGGCCGGCAACGCCGCCACCGCAGCGCCGCCGAAGCTCGCCGCGGTGCTGACGGTCGTCGCTGCGCAGCGGGCCGCCCACGCGCAGGCCCTCACCGACGAGATCACCAGAATCTCCGGTGAGGCACCGCAGACGTCCGCTACCGGTTCGACGGCATCATCTCCGACGACAGTGCCCGGATCGTCATCTCCGACGACAGTGCCCGGATCGTCATCTCCGACGACAGTGCCCGGATCGTCATCTCCGACGACAGTGCCCGGGCCTCCCCCGAAACCCCCCAGCACCGCGGATGTCGTTGCGGCGCTGCAACGATCGGCCGACGCCGCCTCGCTGCTGGCGACCCAGCAATCCGGCTACCGAGCGGGTCTGCTCGGCTCGATCGCAGCGGCGTGCACCGCATCCGCCCTCGTCGCGCTCGCCGGCCAGGGGCAGACGCCATGACCTCCCCCGGCACGCCGTCGCCATCTCCATCCCGGCCATCGGACGCCGCGGACGGTGCCCTGTTCGACGCAGTCACGGTGGAGCACGGAGCGATCTACGCCTACGGGGTCGTGTCCGCGCATTCGACACCGGAGGCCAACTATCTGGTGTCGGAGTCGATCGCTGGACACCGCGAGCAGCGCGAGGAGGGCATCGCCAGACTCGCCGCCCGCAACGTGGCCCCACCGATCCCCGCGGTCGGTTACCAGATGCCGTTCGTCGTTGCCGATCCCACTGCCGCCGCGAAGCTGGCCGTTCGGGTTGAAGAGGACTCCGCCGTGGCCTGGCGCGCGGTCCTCGAGCAGGCCAAGGCCAGCGACGACCGCGAGATGGCGGTCACCGCGCTGACCCGGTCCGCGGTGACGGCCGCCAAGTGGCGCGTGGTGCTCGGCGTAGTGCCGACCACGGTCGCGTTTCCCGGCGGCACCGAATAGCTAGCCCACGATGGCAGCCGCGATGGCCGCGGCTGCGCCGTCGACCGGCACCTCCCGCTTCTCTTCGGTGAAACGGTTCCGCAGTTCGACCACGCCGTTGGCCCAACCTCGTCCAACGACGACGATCCACGGCACGCCAAGCAGTTCGGCGTCCTTGAACTTCACCCCAGGCGACATCTTGCGATCGTCGAGGAGCGGCTCCAACCCGAGGGAGTCCAGTTCGCGAGCGAGTTCCGTTGCGCCGGAACGAGCTTCGGGATCGTTGTTGGCAATGACGACGTGCACGTCGAAGGGTGATACCGACGATGGCCAGCGCAGCCCGAGCTCATCGTGGCTCTGCTCGGCGATGACCGCCACCATGCGGGACACCCCGACGCCGTACGACCCCATGGTCAGACGGACCGGCTTCCCATTCTCACCGAGCACGTCGACGGTGAACGCGTCGGCGTACTTGCGGCCAAGCTGGAAGATGTGGCCGATCTCGATGCCGCGTGCCGAGACCAGCGGACCCGCACCGTCGGGCGAGGGGTCACCATCGCGCACCTCCGCGGCTTCGATGGTGCCGTCCGCGACGAAGTCACGCCCTGCAACGAGGCCGACGACGTGCTTGCCGTCCGCATCGGCACCGGTGATCCACGACGTCCCGTCAACGATCCGCGGATCGACCAGATAGCGAACTCCATTGGCCAGCAACGCCTTCGGCCCGATGTAACCCTTGACCAGGAACGGGTACTTCGGGAAGTCCTCCGCCGGAAGCATGACGTATTCCGCCGGATCCAGCGCAGCCCCCAACCGCTTGTCGTCGACCTCGCGGTCACCCGGCACGCCGATGGCCAGCAGTTCCCATTCACCACCCGGTTCGCGAACCTTGAGCAGGACGTTCTTCAGGGTGTCGGCGGCCACGACCTCGCGCCCCGCGAACTGGGGCAGGTCGGCACCGTTGGCCCAGTCCACCAGGGTGGCGATGGTGGGCGTATCGGCGGTGTCGTGCACGACCGGCTCCGGCAGGCCGTCGGTGGGCAGCGACTCCGGACGTTGGGTGATGACTGCCTCGACGTTGGCGGCGTACCCCGATTCCAGGCAGCGGACGAAGGTGTCCTCGCCGACCTCGCTCTCGGCCAGGAACTCCTCCGAGGCGCTGCCGCCCATGGCGCCCGACACCGCCGAGACGATCACGTACTTCACGCCCAGTCGCGCGAAGATCCGCTGGTAGGCCTCCCGGTGCGCGTGGTAGGCGCTCTTGAGCCCGGCGTCGTCGACGTCGAACGAATAGGAGTCCTTCATCACGAATTCGCGGCCGCGCAAGATACCGGCCCGGGGCCTGGCCTCGTCTCGGTACTTGGTCTGGATCTGGTAGAGCCGCAGCGGGAAGTCCTTGTAGGAGCTGTACTCCCCCTTCACCGTGAGCGTGAAGAGCTCCTCGTGGGTGGGTCCCATCATGTAGTCATTGCCCCGGCGGTCCTTGAGCCGGAACACCCCGTCGCCGTACTCCGTCCACCTGTTGGTGGTCTCGTACGGACCTCTGGGGACCAATGCGGGCAGCAGGATCTCTTGCCCGCCAATGGCGTTCATCTCCTCGCGGACGATCTGCTCGATCTTTCGGAGTACTCGCAGACCCAACGGCAGCCAGCTGTAGAGGCCGGGCCCGACCGGCCGAACGTAACCCGCCCTGATCAGCAGCTTGTGGCTCGGCACCTCGGCGTCGGCGGGGTCGTCGCGCAGAGTGCGCAGGAACAGTTCTGACATGCGGGTGATCACAGCCGACAACCCTATCTAGTCGCGCCCCTGCCACGTACAGACGCACACCTCGTTGCCCTCGGGATCGGCCAGCACCCAGAATGCGGGGGCGGCATCGTCGGCCAGCAGTGTGCCCCCGGCCGCCAGCGCCGCGTCGATCCGGGACGGGGCCTGCTCGGGCGGCACGTCGACGTCGAGGTGGATTCGATTGCGCTGCGATCTCGGTTCGTCCATCTGCTGAAACCAGATCGCCGGCCCACGGCGAAGCGGATCCAGCAGCGCGCCGTCGGGAAGATCCGGAGGTCCGGGTTCCTCGACGTAGCCGGTGACGGCCTGCCAGAACGGCCTGACCAACGCGATGTCGAGCGCGTCGATGGCGATCTCGATGGTCTGCGGGACGACGCTCCCGTCGCCGGCCACGGTGCGCAGACCGCGGGCTGCCAGGGCCTCGGTGACGAGGCGCGCCAACCCCAGGTCGTGGCCGGTGACCGTGCCGGTGGCGAGGGTGTGTACGCGCAGCACCACGCGGTCGCCGTTCAGATCGACGGTGAGGTGACCGTCGGCCCCGTCCACCGACACCGCGAGCGCGGCTGCCTCGGCAGCGGCGGCCAAGGACGTCACCCGGACATGGGTGACGGCCATGCCGAGAATGAGTCGCCAACCCAGTGGGTCGACGGCGTCGGAGATCTGTTGACGGGTGAGCGGGGCGGCCATGGCGACACGCTAACGATCGGCCACGACAGCGGAACCCTAGAGTTCGCCGGCCTCCACCGCTTCCTTCGTGTGCTGGGCCCTCGCGATGTCACGGGCGGAGAAGCCGATCCAGAATGCGGCGACACCGACCAGGATCGAGATGCCCGCCACCCACAGCAGTGAATAGGTATAGCCGTACCCGAGGGCGTCGAGTTGAGCGGGCGTCATGTTCTTCACCGGTCCCGTGGTGCCACCCAGATAGAGCGTGCGCGACGTCTGCACGGCCATGATGACGACCAGCACCAGCGGCCCGCCGAGGTTCTGCACCATCAGGGTGATCGCCGACACCGGACCGATCTCGCGTGGCCCGACACCGGCCACGGCGCACAGCGGCAGGACCACCGAGATGATGCCGATGCCGAACCCGCCCAGCACGATCGGGATGAACAGGTCTGGGAAGTACGGGATGCTGCGGTCGAGCGTGGACCCGTAGAGCATCGCGGCGAGCACATACAGTCCGCCACCGATGATCAGCCACCGCGGCGCGAAGCGGGGTGCGAGCTTGGTGGCCAACACGTTGCCGACACCCACGGCCACCGCGAACGGGAGGAAGCAGATGCCGGCCCGCAGCGCGGAGTAGCCCAGCACGTCCTGAGCCAACAGGCCGACCATCACGGTCACCGTCAGAAGGACGCCGCCGCCGAGGAACCACGCGACGAACGTCGCGACCCGGTTGCGGTCGCTGAAGACCGAGAACGGGACGAGCGGATTCTCTGCGGTGCGCTCGGCGAAGAGGAACGACACGAAGAACACGACCGCGGCGATGGCCGCACCGACCACCCACGGGTCGAGCCATCCGCGCGGTGGGCCCTGGGTGAAGACCAGCACCGCCGACGTACAGCCGAGCGTGGCGAGCAGGGCACCGGTGATGTCGAGCTTGAGCCGTTCGTGGTGCGTCTCGCCGATCCGCAGCCACGCGATGATGATGATGACGACGCCGATGGGGACGTTCATCAGGAACGCCAGTCGCCAGGAGATGACCGTCAGCAGACCGCCGAGCACGAGTCCCATCACCGATCCGATGGCCTGCATGCCCGCCGACACCGCCATGGCCTGATTGCGCGCGTGGCCGACGGCATAGGTGGTGGCAATCAGGGCCAGGCCGGTCGGGGCGGCGACGGCGGCACCGATGCCCTGCAGGGCGCGGGCAGCGATGAGGGTGTACTCGTCTCCAGCCACGCCGCAGATCAACGACGCGATGGTGAAGATGCCGACGCCGGAGAGGAATGCGCGCTTCTGACCGATCGCATCACCGACCCGACCGCCGAGCAGCAGCAACCCGCCGAACGTCAGCACGTAGGCCGTGATGACCCAACTCTTGCCCGCGTCGGAGAGATCGAGGTCGGCCTGCATGCGCGGCAGAGCGACGATGACGATCGTCCCGTCGAGGGTCGACATGAGTTGCATGCCGGTGATCGCCACGATCGCGATGCCGAGCACCGACGACGCGAGTGGCGCCGTCGAGTGTTCCGTCGAACCTGAGGTACCTGACATCAGGTGTCACCCTACCCAGGGCAGACGTCAGCCAAACGAAGGACCGGCCCGGCGGAACCCGCCGGAATCAGATCTCGCCGGCGTCGATCGCTTCCTTGACTTCCTGCGCTTGTGCGACCTGCTGGGCCGTGTAGCCGATGAACAGCGCGACGATCCCGACGATGACGGCCACGGCGGCGACCCACAGCAGGCCGTAGGTGTAACCCTGGTCGAGGGCGTGCATCTGGGCCTCGTTCATGTTCTTCACCGGGCCGGTAGTGCCGCCGAGGTACAGCGTCCGGGAGGTGATGACCGCCTGGATGATGGCCAGCACGACGGGACCGCCGAGGCTCTGGAGCATGAGCGCGATCGCGGAGACCGGGCCGATCTCGTCGAACGCGACGCCGGCGATCGCCGACACCGTCAGCGGCACGACGATCATGCCGATGCCGAAGCCTCCGACCGTAATGGGAATCACCAGGTTCGGGAAGTACGGGATGTCGCCGTTGAGCGTGGAACCGTAGAGCATCGCCGCGAGGACGAACACCCCGCCGATGATGACCAGCACGCGCGGCGGGAGGATCGACACCAGATACGACGACAGGCCCAGACCGATGCCGAGCGCGACGACGAACGGGATGAAGCCGATGCCCGCGCGAAGGGCGCTGTACCCCATGATGTCCTGGACGTACAGCCCAATCAGGACGGTCAGCGTGAACATCACGCCGCCGGCGAGAAACACCGCGGCGAAGGTGGCGACGCGGTTGCGGTCGCGGAACAGGCTGAACGGAACCACGGGGTTGATCGCGGTGCGCTCGACGTAGACGAACGCCGCGAAGAACACCAGCGCCGCCAGTCCGGAGGCGAGCGTGAGCGGGGACTGCCACCCCTTCTCCGGGCCCATCGAGAAGCCGAAGACCGCCGCGGTGCACGCGAGCGTGGCGAGGATGGCCCCGGTCGCGTCGAGCTTCATCCGTTCCTTGTGCGTCTCGCGCAGCGTCCTGCGGGCCAGGTAGATCATCAGCAGACCGACCGGCACGTTCACCAGAAACGCCCAACGCCACGAATACTCGGTGAGGAAGCCGCCGACGACGAGGCCCATCACGGAGCCGACACCGGTCATGGCGGCGAACACCGCGGTGGCCGTATTGCGGGCCGGACCCTTCGGGAACGTGGTGGCGATCAGCGCGAGGCCGGTGGGTGAGGCGATGGCCGCGCCGACGCCCTGTGCCAGTCGGGCAATCACCAGGGTGGTCTCGTCCCACGCGACACCGCACAGGATCGAGGCGATGGTGAACAGCGCAACGCCGACGATGAAGGTTCGCTTGCGCCCGATGGTGTCGCCGAGGCGCCCACCGAGGAGCATCAGTCCGCCAAAGGTCAGGACGTACGCGGTGATGACCCAGCTGCGGCCGGCGTCGGACAGGTTGAGCTCGTCCTGAATCTTGGGCAGCGCCACGATCGCCACGGTGCTGTCCATCGTGGCCAGTAGCTGCATGCCACCGATTGCAATGACCGCGGCGATGAATCTGCGCGACGGAAGCCATTCCGGATACCAGCTGCTACGCACGATCTGGTTCTGGGTGATCGGCATGGGCATCCTCGTGGCCTCAGCCTGCGCGCCACCACTTTCCGCATCGCGTTCGATGGCGGCGCGCTCTGCGTCGTTGAGAGCCGTCATGCCGGGTTACCTTACAGTAATCTTAAGAACCCTTTAAGTGGCGAAGCCCGCGACGGCCCCGATCACGATGATTGCGGGAGGTCGAATGCCGTCCGCCCGGATGTGTTCCGGCGCGTCGGCAAGCGTCGTGCTCAGCGTCCGCTGCGCTGAGGTCGTCCCGTTCTGGATCACCAGAACCGGCGTTTCTGCAGGTCGGCCGCCTTCCAGGAGAACCCTGGCGAACAGTTCGATGCGCTCGACGGCCATCAGCAGGACGATCGTGCCGGAGAGCGCGGCCAGTGCATCCCAATTCACTAACGATTCGGGGTGCCCCGGCGCAACATGGCCGCTGACCACGACGAATTCATGGGTCACGCCGCGGTGGGTGACCGGAACGCCCGCTGCGGCGGGAACCGCTATGGCACTTGTCACACCGGGCACCACGGTCACCGGAATGCCGGCGTCGACGCACGCCAACAGTTCTTCGTGGCCCCGCGCGAAGACGTAGGGATCGCCGCCCTTCAAGCGCACGACGAACTTGCCCGCCTTGGCGCGGTCGATGAGCACTGCGTTGATCGCATCCTGCGCCATGTAGCGGCCGTAGGGGATCTTGGCCGCGTCGATGACCTCGACGTGTGGCGAGAGCTCGGCGAGGAGTTCCGGCGGCGCGAGGCGATCGGCGACGACGACGTCCGCATGGGCCAGCAGCCGTCGGCCCCGCACGGTGATGAGCTCGGGGTCCCCGGGTCCGCCGCCGACGAGGGCGACGCCGGTGTGCTGGGTGTCGGGGGCATCGGCGACGATCACCCCCTGCTGAAGGGCCTCGTGGATGGCCGACCGGATGGCCGCCGAGCGACGGTGTTCACCACCGGCCAGCACACCAACGCTGAGACCGTCGTACTCGAAGGAGGCGGGGGTCACCGCGGTACCGTCGCGGGCGACGTCGGCCCGCACGCAAAAGATGCGCAACCGCTCGGCCTCGGCGACGATGGCCTCGTTCACCTCGGGTTCGTTGGTCGCGGCGATGGCGTACCACGCCCCATCGAGATCGCCGGGACGGAAGTCGCGCAATTCGAGGGTGATTCCCTCGAGCGCCTCCACGGCGGGTGTCGCGGCACGGGCGACGACGTGGACGTCGGCACCGTTGGCCAGCAGCAGGGGAATCCGTCGCTGCGCGACACTGCCCCCACCGACGACGACGACCTTCTTGCCGTTCAGGCGCAGGCCGACCAGGTAGGCGTTCTCGGTCACCCGGCGAGCTTAGAGGTTTCCGCGGAGTCGCCCCGGCGGCGACCATCGGCCGCGGAGTCGCCCCGGCGGCGACCATCGGCCGAGGAGCCGCCCCGGCGGCGACCTTCCAACGCGGCGGCGACGAAGCGGGTCGCCGCGCCGGGGTGAGCCGCTGCGTGCGCATGCAAATAGGCGGCATGCACGCCACCGGCGATCGCACCGTCGGTGACCGACTCCCCCGCACCGTTGCGGAAACCCCACGCTGGTTCGTGATCACCGGCGAATGTCACTGCCGTGCGGTGAAATTCGTGACCGACGACCCGCGTGCCCGCCTGATGCAACGATGATTCGCCGAGCGCCACCGCGTCGCGGTAGCCCAGGGTCAATCGCGGAGTGAAGTGAGCCGATCCGGGCAGCACCCCGCACATCGGGTGCCCATCGAGATCGTCGACGAGGTAGGTCAGGCCCGCACATTCCGCGTGGATGGGCGCACCTCGCCCGGCCAGCTCCTTGATCTGTTGGCGGACAACGCCATTCGCTGCAAGCTCGGCGGTGAACTGCTCAGGGAACCCGCCGGGTATGACCAGTGCGTCGGTACTGGGCGGCAACGGCTCCGTCAGCGGATCGAACATCACGACGTCCGCGCCCGCGGCGGCGAGCAACTCCGCGTGCTCGGGGTAGCCGAAGGTGAACGCGTTGCCCGCCGCGAGCGCTACGGTGACCCCGCCTGCGACCGACTCCGCCACCTGCGGGGTCCAGGGTTCGGCGTCGACGTGCGAGGACGCGGTGGCCACGATCGCGGCCAGGTCGACGTGTCGGGCCACCAGGGTGGACATCGCGTCGATCGCCTCGAGGGCCCGCTGACCATGTTCGGCTGCGGTCACCAGGCCCAGATGCCGCGACGGCACCGAGAGTTCGTCGGCACGCGGGATCGCACCGAGCACCGGGACGCCGGCGTATTCGCACGCTTGGCGTAGCACTGCCTCGTGCCGCGGCGATCCAACGCGGTTGAGGATCACCCCGGCCATCCGGACGGCGCGGTCGAACGTCGAGAACCCGTGCAGCAGTGCGGCAATGCTGTGACTCTGGCCACGGGCGTCGACCACCAGGACCACCGGGGCCCGGAGCAGTCCCGCGACGTGGGCGGTCGACCCACGGGCGGGTCCCGAGTCGTTCGCGTCTATGCGGCCGTCGAACAGGCCCATCACCCCTTCGACGACGGCGACGTCTGCCCCGGCGCTGCCGTGCCGGTAGAGCGGACCGATCAGATGCTCGCCCACCAGGACGGGGTCGAGGTTGCGCCCGGGTCGGCCCGCGGCCAGCGCGTGGTAGCCGGGATCGATGAAGTCCGGGCCGACCTTGAACGGCGCGACGGTGCGACCGGCCCCGCGCAGCGCGCCGATCAGGCCGGTGGCCACGGTGGTCTTGCCGCTACCCGAGGACGGTGCGGCGATGACGACGGCCGGCGTGCTCACCATTCGATCCCCCGCTGGCCCTTGCGGCCGGTGTCCATGGGGTGCTTGACCTTCGTCATCTCGGTCACCAGGTCGGCGGCGTCGAGGAGCGGCGGCGGGGCGTCGCGACCGGTGATGACGACGTGCTGCCTGCCCGGCCGGGTAACGAGCACGTCGACTACCTCCTCGACGTCGACCCAGCCCCACTTCAACGGATATGTGAACTCGTCGAGGACGTAGAAATCGTGGCTCTGCTCGGACAGTCGGCGCGCGATCTCGGCCCAGCCGTCGGCCGCGGCCGCGGCGTGATCGACGTCCGACCCCGGCTTGCGGGTCCATGACCAGCCCGAGCCCATCTTGTGCCATTCCACCGGGCCGCCGACGCCGTGCTCGTCGTGCATGCGGCCAAGTTCACGGAAGGCCGCCTCCTCGCCCACCTTCCACTTCGCGCTCTTCACGAACTGGAACACGGCGACGTCGAAACCCTGGTTCCAGGCGCGCAAGGCCATCCCGAACGCAGCAGTGGACTTGCCCTTACCCGGGCCGGTGTGGACGGCGAGCACGGGGGCGTTGCGACGCGCCCGCGTCGTCAGACCGTCGGCCGGGACGGTTAGCGGCTGGCCCTGCGGCATCGAATCCCTCCCTCGTCCTGGATCACGCCGCGCGCCCAGCGACCTGCGACGTGACCAAACGCGTCAGCCCCTCGGCGCGAAGGTGCGCCAACCGCACCGCAGGCGCGCCAAGTTGGGTGGCCAGCACCTCGGCCAAACCCAATCGCACGTAGGAGGTTTCGCAGTCGACCACTACCGCCGCCGCGCCCTCGGCCACCAGCATCGCGGCCGCGATGCGCGTGCGTCCCAGCGGATCCGGACCACCGGTAGCCCTGCCATCGGTGAGGACCACGACGAGGCTGCGCCGCGCCCGATCCCGCGCCTTCTCCCGAACGACGAGGTCCCTGGCCGCGAGGAGGCCCTGCGCCAACGGCGTCTTGCCTCCGGTGTCGAAACGTGCGAGACGGCGACTGGCGATGTGCACCGACGACGTCGGCGGCAGCAGCACCTGCGCCTGCTGCCCCCGGAACGTGACGACGGCAACCTTGTCCCGGCGTTGGTAGGCATCGCGCAACAGCGACAGCGTCGCCCCGCCGACCGCCGACATGCGATCGCGCGCCGCCATCGACCCCGACGCATCGACCAGGAAGACGACCAGATTGCCTTCTCTGCCTTCACGAATGGAACGACGGAGGTCGGCTACTCCGAGCCGAGGTCGCCCCGGCCCGATCTGCCGCTCGACGGCGGACAGCAGGGTACCGAAGACGTGCAGGCCGTGCCCGGCGTGCGGATCATCGGTCGCCGAGATGGGAGTACCCGTCTGATTGCGGGCCCGCGACCGACGGCCCGGCGCACCCTCGCCGACCCCGGGCACCACCAGTGCCCTCGCCCGGAACGTCGCCGCGGGCGCATCATTGGGTCGCGACGTCGAGGACGGCGAGTTGCGTTGCGGTGCAGATCCGTTGGCTGCCTCGGTGGCGGGACCGTCTGAGGGTGCGCCGTCACCGCCGCCCGACGGATCGGGATCCGGCTCGGGTTCGGAATCGGCGGCGGCCTCGCCGGCTTGGCTCATGGCCTCGTCGAGCTGACCGGGGTCCAGGCCCGGGTCGTCGAACGGGTCGCGTCGGCGGCGGTGTGGTAGGGCGAGTTCCGCGGCGACGCGGACGTCCTGTTCCTCGACTCGATCGGCCCCGCGCCACGCGGCGTGCGCTACGGCGGTGCGGGCCACCACCAGGTCAGCCCGCATCCCGTCGACGTCGAATGACGCGCACAGCGCCGCGATCCGACGTAATTCGTTGTCGGGCAGCACGACTGATCCCACCATGGCACGGGCGAGCACGATCCGGCGGGAGAGGTCGGCGTCATCCGCGGTATATCGCGCGGCAAAACCGTCGGGATCGGCCTCGAAGTCCATCCGCCGCCGGATCACCTCCACCCGCGTGTCGACGTCCCGGGACGCGTAGACGTCGACGGTCAGGCCGAACCGGTCGAGCAGTTGTGGACGCAGCTCACCCTCTTCGGGATTCATCGTGCCGACGAGCATGAACTTGGCGTCGTGACTGTGCGAGACGCCGTCGCGCTCGACGTGTACCCGACCCATCGCCGCGGCGTCGAGAAGGACGTCGACCAGGTGGTCGTGCAGCAGGTTGACCTCGTCGACGTAGAGCACCCCGCCGTGTGCACGGGCCAGGAGCCCCGGCGAGAATGCGTGCTCGCCGTCGCGCAGTACCCGTTGCAGGTCAAGCGATCCGACGACTCTGTCCTCGGTGGCGCCGATCGGCAGCTCGACCAGGCGGGCGCCCTCGTCCACCGCGGCCAGCACCTGGGCCAGTGCACGCACCGCCGTGGACTTCGCGGTGCCCTTCTCACCGCGGATCAGCACACCCCCGATCTCGGGTCGCACCGCACACAGGATCAACGCCAGCCGCAATCGGTCCTGCCCGACGAGCGCAGAGAAGGGATAGGGCGTGGGGAGAGAGGATGTCACGTGGCCTCAGCCCACGCCGGGATGTCCGCTGCGCCGCAGCATGGGAATATGCGGTATCCCGTCGTCGAGGAACTCCTCGCCGTCGCGCACGAAGCCATGCTTGGCGTACATCTCCTCGAGGTAGGTCTGGGCATCGATCCGGCAGGGATCGTCGCCAACCTCTGCGAGCGCCGCCTGCATGAGCCGATTGGTGTGGCCGTGACCTCGCTCGCTGCGCTTGGTGCACACCCGTCCGATGCGAAAGACCTTCTCGCCACCGGGATGTTCCTCCATCAGTCGCAGCGTCGAGATGACGCGGGCGTCGGCGTCCTCGAGCCAGAAGTGCCGGGTCTCGGCGAGCAAGTCGCGGCCGTCCAACTCGGGGTACGGCGTGGCCTGCTCGACGACGAAGACCTCCACACGAAGCTTCAACAGCTCGTAGAGCGTTGCCGCATCGAGGTCCTTGGCCCAGCTTCGCCGTGGCGAGATCGTCACGGTGCGACCGTCATACGGTGACCGCAGGCACGTCCGTGGCCTTGGCGTCGAGCTTGAGCACCTTCGTGCCCCAGTTCCACACCTCCTCGAACAGCTTGGGGTCGTGGGAGAGCTCGGTACCGAACGACGGGACCATTTCCTTGAGCTTGGGCTGCCATCCCGGGAAGCGGTCGGGGAAGCAGCGCTCGAGAACGTCGAGCATGGCCGGGACGGCGGTAGATGCGCCTGGGGATGCTCCGAGCAGACCGGCGATGCTGCCGTCGCCAGCGGCCAGGACCGTGGTGCCGAACTCCAGCACTCCCCCCGCTCCCTTCTTGCGAATGACCTGGACGCGCTGACCGGCGATGTCGAGCTCCCAATCGGAATCGATTGCGCTGGGCGCGAATTCACGTAGGGTCTCGACCCGGTCGGCCTCGCTCAACAGAAGCTGGCCCACCAGATACTTGACCAGGCTCATCTCGGTCAGCCCGACGCCGAGCATCGAACCCAGGTTGTTCGGCTTCACAGAGAAGGGCAGGTCGGTGACCTTGCCCTGCTTGAGGAACTTCGGCGACCACCCCGCGAACGGACCGAACAGCAGCCACGACCGGCCGTTGATCACGCGGGTGTCCAAGTGCGGCACCGACATCGGCGGGGCGCCCAGCGGGGGCGCGCCGTACACCTTGGCCTGGTGCATCGCCGCCAACTCGTGGTTACCGGTGCGCAGCCACTGCCCACCCACGGGGAAGCCGCCAAAGCCCTTGGCTTCCTTGATGCCCGACTTCTGCAGTAGCGGCAGGGCGCCACCACCAGCACCCACGAACACGAACTTGGCATTGATCTTGCGCTTGTGCCGGGTGCGCCGGTTGGTCACCTTCAACGTCCAACTGCCGTCGGACTCCTTGCTCAGGTCGCGCACCTCGTGACCGAACAGCGTCGTCATGCCGCGCTGCACGGCGAATCCCATGAGCTGTCGCGTCAGCGAACCGAAGTCGACGTCGGTGCCGTCCTGGGTCCAGTTCAGCGCGACGGGTTCGGAGAAGTCGCGCTTGGCCGCCATCAACGGCAGCCGGCGGGCGAACTCGTCGGGATCGTCGATGTACTCCATGGACGCGAACAGCGGGTTCTGCACCAGCGTCTCGCGGCGGGTCTTCAGATAGTCGCGGTGGTTGGCCCCGTGCACGAAGCTGACGTGCGGAATGGGGTTGAGGAAGCTCCGCACGTCGGGCAGCACACCGCTCTCGACGGCGTGCGCCCAGAACTGCCGCGACACCTGGAATTGCTCGTTGACCGTCACGGCCTTGGCGATCTCGACGGTGCCGTCGGCGCGCTGCGGGGTGTAGTTCAACTCACACAGCGCGGAGTGGCCGGTCCCGGCGTTGTTCCACGGATCGCTGCTCTCGGCGGCGGCCCCGTCGAGCCGCTCGATCAGCGTGATGGACCAGTCGGGCTCCATCAGCTTCAACAGGGTGGCCAGCGTGGCACTCATGATGCCCGCGCCCACCAGCACGACGTCGGTCTTAGCTACCTCAGACACCTGATCCTTGACCCTTCGTGGTCGCTCACCCGCTCGTCGCGCGTGCAGGGCTACCAGGTTATCCCGTCTGTCTCGCGGGCATTTGGTCGGCCGACACCGGTCCCGTCCGGTGGCGACGCGTCGACGGCCGCTTAGAGTGAGGACGTGACACCGAGGGAACCCAGCGGGGAGCCCACCTGGGTACCCGACGTGCTGCCGGGCTACTGGCAGCAAACCCTGCCGCTCGGCCCGGATCCACATGGTGAGGGCGATCTCGTCGCGACCCTGGTGCGCCGCGGGGACACTGGCCGCGGCAGCCATGCCGTGCTCGCACTGCACGGCTACACCGACTACTTCTTCAACACCGAGTTGGCAGATCACTTCGCGGCCAGGGGTTTCACCTTCTACGCGCTCGATCTGCACAAGTGCGGCCGATCGCGCCAACCGGGGCAGACCCCGCACTTCACCACTGATCTGGCCCGCTACGACGCCGAACTCGATCGCGCGCTCGACGTCATCGCCGCCGACGGCGTCGACGGTGAGCCCGTCCGGGTGTGCATGTACGGCCACTCCGCGGGCGGGTTGATCGCCACCCTGTGGCTGGACCGACTCCAACGCCGTGGGGCCGCGTCGCGCATCGGCGGGCTGGTGCTCAACAGCCCGTTCTTCGATCTGCACGGACCGGCGATCCTGCGCACGGCGCCCACCTCGGCGGCGCTCATGGCCCTGGCCCGATTCCGCAAGCTGCAGGTGATTCGCAAGCCCACCCCGGGTGGCTACGGCACCACCTTGCACCGCGACTACGCCGGGGAGTTCGACTACGACCTCGAGCTGAAGCCGCTCGGCGGGTTCCCGATCACGTTCGGCTGGATCAACGCCATTCGACGGGGCCATGCGACGCTGCACCGCGGTCTGGACGTCGGAGTGCCGAACCTCCTGCTGCGGTCCGATCACAGTGTGGCCGAGGCGCCCGACCCGGAGGCCATTCAGCGCGGTGACGCGGTCCTCGACGTGAAGCAGATCGCCCGCTGGGCGGGTTGCGTCGGAAATCGCCAGACCATCGCCCCGATCGCCGACGCCAAACACGACGTATTCCTCTCGCTGGCCGAGCCGCGCGCGGCCGCGTACGGTGAGCTGGGCCGTTGGCTCGACCACTACCTAGGCTCTGAATCCCGGGGCGCACGAACGAAATCCGGACGGAGCTAGCCACATGGAACACTTCGACCTGGCGATCATCGGAACCGGTTCGGGGAACAGCATTCCGGACACCGGTGTCGACGCCCGGTACGGCGACATGCGGATCGCGATCTGCGAAGAGGACGTCTTCGGTGGCACCTGCCTCAACGTCGGCTGCATCCCCACCAAGATGTTCGTCTACGCCGCCGAGGTCGCCCAGATCATCAGGGAGAGCTCGCGTTACGGCATCGACTCGACCCTGGACACGGTGCGCTGGCCCGACATCGTGAGCCGGGTGTTCGAGAAGCGCATCGACCCGATCTCAGCGGGCGGCGAAGCGTACAAACGCGGCCTGCCCAACGTCCGGGTGTACGCCAGCCACACCAGGTTCGGGCCCACCCAACCCGACGGGCGATACACGCTGCGCACCGAGGCCGGCGACGAGTTCACCGCCGACAAGGTGGTCATCGCGGCCGGCTCGCGCATCCACGTTCCCCCCGCCATCGCCGAGTGCGGCGTCGAGCACCAGACCAGCGACACGATCATGCGGATCCCGGAGCTCCCCGATCATCTGGTGATCGTCGGTGGCGGTTTCGTGGCCGCGGAGTTCGCGCACGTGTTCTCGGCTCTCGGCGTGCGCGTCACGATCGTCGTGCGCGGGGACGGTCTGCTGACCCATTGCGACCAGGCGATCTGCTATCCCTTCACCGATCTCGCGAAGGAGAAGTGGGATCTTCGCACGCACGAGAACGTGATCGGCGCCCACCACGACGGCGAGCGGATCGTGCTCGAACTCGACGACGGCAAGACACTCAGCGCCGACATGATGCTGGTCGCGACCGGGCGGGTGCCGAACGGGGATCGGCTCGACGCCGACCTCGCCGGGGTCGACGTCACCGAGGACGGTTCCGTCGTGGTCGACGAGTACCAACGGACCACGGCGCGTGGAGTCTTCGCACTCGGGGACGTGTCGTCGCCCTATCAGCTCAAGCACGTCGCCAACCACGAGATGCGGGTCGTTCGGCACAACCTGTTGCTCGACTGGGACGACACCGCGGCGATGCGGGTCACCGACCATCGCTTCGTCCCGTCGGCGGTGTTCACCGATCCCCAGATCGCCATGGTGGGCATGACTGAGGACGAGGCGAGGGTCGCCGGTTTCGACGTGGTCACCAAGGTGCAGAAGTACGGTGACACCGCCTATGGGTGGGCGATGGAGGATCGGCACGGCATCGTCAAGCTGATCGGCGACCGCGCGACGGGCTTGATCCTCGGCGCGCACGTGATGGGTCATCAGGCGTCGTCGATCATCCAACCGCTCATCCAGGCGATGAGCTTCGGTCAGACCGCGAAACAGGTTGCGCAGGATCAGTATTGGATCCACCCCGCACTGCCGGAGGTCATCGAGAATGCATTGCTCGGCTTGGTGTAGCGAGTTGCGTCGATGCTGATGGCGCACCTGTCAGATCTGCACGTCATCGAACGGTCCGACGACGTTTAGACGACGGGCCGCGGGCCTGATACGGCGAGCGACTCAGGCGGAGGTGTCCCAGCGCTCTTCGATGCGCCCGAAGCGCCAGACGGCAAGCGCGACCACCCACACCAGCACGAACAACCCGACGATGGTGAAGCCCACGAATTCGAGGTCGGCCGAGCCGATGAAGGCCAACGGTCCGGACTCGATGCCGAGGCGGTCGACGAGAAGGCCGATCAGCACGATCACGCCGATCACCAGTGCGACGAACACCGACAGCACGGTGATCGTCAGGTTGTAGTAGACCTTGCGGATCGGCTTGAGGAACGCCCAGCCGTAGGCGCGGGCCATGAAGATCCCGTCGGCGGCGTCGAACAAGCTCATGCCCGCCGCGAACAACACGGGCAGCACCAGGATGGCGTACCAGGGCAGCGTGAACGCGGCGGTCCCCGCGGCGAGCACCAACAGAGCAACCTGCGTCGCGGTGTCGAAGCCGAGGCCCATCAGCAGCCCAACGGGATACAGATGCCAGGGCTTGCTCACGCGGCGCATCACCCGTCCGAGCAGACGGGCCAGAAAACCCCGGCTGTTCAACTGGCGTTCCAGTTCGACTTCGTCGTACTGGCCGGTCCGCATCTCGCGGAACACCTTTGCGATGCCCACCACGGCGAACAGGTTCGTCAATCCGATGAGGATGAGGAACGTCCCCGCCACCAGAGAGCCGATCAAGCCGAGCGTCTGCAGCATCGACGAGTTTTCGTCCTGCACCGGCCCGACGAGCGCCTTGACGCCCAGCGCCAGCAGGAACGCGAGCCCGAACACCACGCTGGAATGCCCCAGGGAGAACCAGAATCCGGCCGACAGCGACCGCCTTCCCTCACCCACCAGCTTGCGAGTGGTGTTGTCGATCACCGCGATGTGGTCGGCGTCGAAGGCGTGCCGCACGCCCAGCAGATAGGCGGTCAGACCGAGGCCGACACCGAAGACACCGGTGGAACCAAGCGTGATGTGCTGCGGCGCAACGCCGAACACCAGTACACCCCATCCGAACAGATGAAGGAACACGACGACGGCCGCCATGCCGGCAATCGACGTCCAATCGGTGCGATCCAAGGGCCTCGACGCACGGGAATCAGACGTGGATTCCGATGCCGTGCTGACGACCACTTGCTCTCCAAACGCCGCGAAACTCGTAGTCCTTGACCCTAGGCGGCGCCACATCGTCTGTCTAGCTGTTCAGATGTTCAGGCTGGGAACTGTCCGAATGGCCAGGTCTGACGGCGCGGTCTAGAGCATCACACCAAACATGATTGCCATGCCGGCCGCCATCATCACTTGCGACGCAGTACCGAGGAATCGGTGTGTCGGCTGCGTCGGGTCTGCTTTCCGCGCGACGAAATAGCGGTAGAGCCACCACACCGTCGCGAGAGCGAAACCGATGGTGCACGACCAGTTGAGCCCCACGATGAAGGGTGGCGCTTCGGGGCTCTCGACGGTGCCGGACATCCCAGGCATCTCCATCCCGGGCATGCTGGATGCGGACGACCCGTGGTGCGCGGCAGGGCTCGCACCCTCGGCGGGCACTGGCAGCAGACTGCCGCCCATCACGGCGTACATCCACGCCATCGCCAACATCATCGCCGAGTGATAGGCGTTGACGCCGCGATGGCCGGACTGCGCGAGAACCAGTGCACCGAACCACACCGTCGCAAGCAAGAAGAAGACCATCGGAGCGGTGGTCGGCAACGCCGCACCGCGGGGCCACGCCATGATGGCCATCGCGACGGCCATCACGAAGTGCAACGACTGGCCGACGACGTGCGTCCACACCCGACGGCCGGTGGCGATGGCGTAGATGCACTCGGCGGCGCTCACGACGAACAATGCCGTCACGATCCAACGCACGAGCAGGTCCTGAATCATCTGCTGGCCTTCATTGGGCTGACGGAGAACGTGACGCTTCGTCAGAAACGGTCGGATCGAGTATGCGCAAATCTCCGGCGCCCACCGATGAGTTCGACAGCACCGGGTCCTCTCGTCGTCGGCCGTGCCACGCTAGAAGATCAACCCTGGGTCTTGCCTGCGGCCGCCGCAAGTCGGCGCGGTAGTTGCAATCCGGCTGGGGGCAAGGTGTATTCGGCCCCGCACCTATCCGTGCTGGGCGCCAATCCAGTGCAGCAGATCGTGTACGGTCTGGTCCTCGAGTCGGTAGCTTGCTGCCCGCCCCACCCGTGTCGAACTCACCCATCCTTGCTGGCGTAGCACCCGGAGTGCTTGTGATACCGAGTTTTCCGAACGCTCAACGACATTGGCGAGATCACCGACACAGATGCCCGGTGCGCGGTGAAGGCACAGAAGTATTTCGAGCCGGTTCGGGTCGGACAACAGGTCGAAGCGCTGCGTCCAGCCGTGGATGTCCACGTCCGCCAGCGCAGAGGCCGCGTGCCTGACGATCGCCTCGCCACCGGGATCCATGCGTTCAATTTAGTCCACGAGCCCCCGCGGACGGGCGGATGCAGAGCAGCGGCGACCATCACCGTGCCCCTCGGCGGATCATCGCCGCGCTGGTGTCAGCTGTCGAGGAAGCCGTGCAGCAGCGACGCCGATCCCCACACGTGCGCCGCCATCGTCTCGGCGGCACCGTCGGCGTCGCCCGCCAGGATCGACATGACGATCGCCTCGTGCTGCTCGTCGGAGTGTGCGATGTTGCGGGCGAGCAACGGGATGTGGTTCAGCAGCTCGTTGAGCCGTGTCCGGTTCTCGGCCACCAGCGGCACCAGCGACGGCGCACCGGCGGCCTCCGCGATCGCGAGATGCAGTCGCGAGTCCAGCCGGCGGTAGTCCTCCGGCGCCGCTCCCCGGACGTCCGCCAGCCTGGCCCACAATGTCTCGCGCTCGGCGGCGGTCAGCGTCCGACCCGCAGCCATCCTTGCCGCACCCACCTCGAGGATCTCGCGCAACCGGAGGGTGTCGTCGATGTCCGCACGGCTGAACCTGACCCCGTCGGCGCTAGGCGCAGGCAGATCCTCGGCCAGGAAGGTCCCGCCGTACCGTCCGCGGCGCGACACCAGGTAGCCGGCGTCGGACAGCGACTTGATGGCCTCCCGGACGGTGTCGCGGCTGACGCCGAGCCGGGCGGCCAGTTCACGCTCCGGTGGTAGGGATTCGCCGGGCTCCAGCACGCCGAGCCGAATGGTCTCCAGCAGCCTGCCGACCGTGTCTTCGAAGGCGTTGCCGAGCCGGACCGGACGCAGCAGGGTCTCACTGACTGGCTGCGGATCCGGCTGGCTCGTCATGGCGTGGCCAGCCCCTACAGTGGCGTGACGTAGTGGCCGGTGATGCCACCGTCGACGAGGAACGTGGACCCCGTGATGAAGGACGCGTCGTCGCTCGCAAGGAAGGTGACCGCGGCGGCGAGCTCGTCGGGTTCGGCGAATCGGCCCATCGGCACGTGCACCAACCGGCGCGCCGCCCGCTCTGGATCCTTGGCGAACAGCTCCTGGAGCAGCGGCGTGTTCACCGGGCCTGGGCACAGCGCGTTGACCCGAATGCCTTGCCGCGCATACTGAATGCCCAACTCGCGCGACATCGCCAGCACGCCGCCCTTGGACGCGGTGTAGGAGATCTGCGACGTCGCCGAACCGTTCACGGCCACGAACGAGGCGGTGTTGACGATCGAGCCCTTCTGCGCGGGCACCATGTGGCGCAGCGCCGCCTTGCAGCAGAAGAACACCGACTTTAGGTTGATGTCCTGCACCCGGTCCCACGCGTCGATGCCGGTGACCTCGATCAGATCGTCCTCGGGTGGGCTGATGCCCGCGTTGTTGAAGGCGATGTCCACCGAGCCGTGGGTCTCGGCCGCGGTGTCGAAGAGATTGTCGACGGCAGCCTGATCCGAGACGTCGACCCGGACGAAAGTGCCGTTGAGGTCGTCTGCGACGGACTTGCCGGTCTTCGGGTCGATGTCGCCGATGACGATCGTCGCGCCCTCGGCCCGCATCCGCTTGGCCGTCGCGAGCCCGATGCCGCTGGCGCCGCCGGTGATGACCGCGACCTTGCCCGCGAGCCGCTGGGTCAGATCCATCTAGTTTTCCTCCGTAATCGCAAAGAAGACGTTCTTGGTTTCGGTGAAGTGCAGCGGCGCATCGGGCCCGAGCTCACGGCCCAATCCCGATTGCTTGAAGCCGCCGAACGGCGTGTTGTAGCGGACCGACGAGTGCGAGTTCACCGACAGGTTGCCGGATTCCACCCCACGCGACACCCGCAGGGCCCGCGACAGGTTGTCGGTCCAGATCGATCCGGACAGCCCGTAGGGGCTGTCGTTGGCAAGCTCGATCGCGTCGGCCTCGTCCTCGAAGGGCAGCACGGTGACGACCGGCCCGAAGATCTCCTCGGTCACGGAACGGTCGGTGCGCTGGGGGGTGAGAACGGTGGGCGGGAACCAGTACCCGGGACCCGTCGGGGCGGTGCCGCGGAATGCGACCGGCGCGTCGTCGGGTACGTAGGACGCCACGGTGTCGAAGTGCGGCTTGGACACCAGCGGGCCCATCTCGCTGTCCCTGGACGACGGATCGCCGACGACCAGTCCCTTCACCGCGGGTTCGAGGAGCTCCATGAACTTGTCGTAGACGTTGCGCTGAACCAGGATTCGGCTCCGCGCACAGCAGTCCTGACCGGCGTTGTCGAACACGCCGTAGGGCGCGGTGGCGGCAGCCTTCTCCAGATCGCAGTCGTCGAAGACGATGTTCGCGCTCTTGCCCCCGAGTTCCAGTGTCACCCGCTTGACCTGCTGTGCGGCGCCGGCCATCACCTTGACGCCCACCTCGGTGGAACCCGTGAAGACGATCTTGCGGACGTCCGGGTGGCTGATGAATCGCTCCCCCACCACCGATCCCTTGCCGGGCAGCACCTGGAACAGCCCTTCGGGCAGGCCGGCCGCGCGCCCGAGTTCGGCGAGTCGCATGGTGGTCAGCGGGGTGATCTCGGCGGGCTTGACCAGCACGGCGTTGCCCGCGGCGAGGGCGGGAACGAAGCCCCATGACGCGATGGTCATCGGGAAGTTCCAGGGCGCGATGACGGCGACTACCCCGAGCGGCTCGTTGAACGTGACGTCGAGCCCACCGGCTACCGGAATCTGCTTGCCGGACAACCGTTCCGGACTGGCGGAGTAGAACTGTAGGACGTCGCGGACGTGGCCGGCCTCCCACTCGGCGTTGCCGATGACGTGGCCTGAGTTCGCCACCTCCAACGCCGCCAACTCGTCGACGTGCGCATCGACCTGCGCGGCGAACGCGCGCAATGCGGCGGCCCGTTCGGCGGGCGCGAGCTTGGCCCACTGCTTCTGCGCGGACTTCGCGCGCGCAACCGCATCGTCGACGGCTGGGACGTCCAACATCTCGACGGTGCGCAGCACCTCCTCCGTCGCCGGGTTGATCAGGGTCGACGTGCTCACGCGGTTGTCCTTTCTGACGTCATTCGTCTGCTGCTCGATGCGTATGCGGCGGCGGCCTCGACCACGCCGGTGAATATTCTTAGGTCGTCGAGCCGTTCCTCGGGATGCCACTGCACGGCCAGCACGAACGTATTGCCAAGTCCCTCAATGGCTTCGATCACCCCATCCGGATCCCACGCACTGGCCATCAGGCCCGTCCCAAGCTCGGCGATGGCCTGATGGTGGTAGCACTGGGCGTCGGTGGTCGTGCCGATCAGCGCGGCGAGCCGGGTGCCGGGGACCGTCTGGATCGACGAGGTGCTGAAGACGGCGTTGCCGAGCTGATGCTGGTAATGCCCGACGACGTCGGGGAGATGCTGGTGCAGCGTGCCTCCGAGAGCCACGTTGAGAACCTGTGCGCCGCGGCAGATTCCGAGTAGTGGCAGCCCTCGCGCCAAAGCCCCACGGACCATGGCCAATTCCCATGCGTCGCGATCACGTGCGGGCTCGTCGGTCTTCGGGTGTGGAGCCTGGCCGTACGTCGCGGGATCGACGTCGCGGCCGCCGGTGATGACCAGACCGTCCAGCCCGTCGAGCACGCGCTCGACGATCGCCTCGTCCACCGGCTGCGGCGGAAGCAGCACGGCGATGCCGCCCGCCGACGTGACGCCCTCGACGTAGACGGCGGGCAGGAAGCTGGCACGCACGTCCCACACGCCGGTCTGGGCCTGCTGCAGATACGTGGTGAGCCCCACCACTGGCCTAGCGGTGCTGGAATCAGAGGCGTTCGAAGCCACGTCGCCTCTCCCAGTCGGTCACCGCCGAGTTGAATGCCTTCAGCTCGATCCGGGCGTTGTTCAGGTAGTGCTCGACGACTTCGTCGCCGAACGCCTCGCGGGCTACCGTGGATTCGGCGAACAACTCCGCGGCCTCGGCCAACGTAGTCGGAAGACGTTCCGCGCCACTGGTATACGCGTTGCCGGTGACCGCGTCGGGCAACTCGAGTTGCTGGTCTATCCCGTGCAGACCGCCCGCGATCAACGCAGCGACGGCAAGGTACTGATTGACGTCGCCGCCGGGCGCCCGGCACTCCATTCGCATGCCGTGCCCGTGACCAACGACGCGAAGCGCGCAGGTCCGGTTGTCCATGCCCCAGGCGACGGCGGTCGGCGCGAAGCTGCCGTCGACGAATCGCTTGTAGGAGTTGATGTTCGGCGCGTAGAAGAGCGTGAACTCGCGCAACGTAGCCAGCTGGCCCGCGACGAAGCTGCGGAACATCGGCGACATGCCGAGCGGATCGTCGTCATCGGAGAACACCGCCGAACCGTCGTCGCCGCGAAACGAGAGGTGAATGTGACAGCTGTTCCCCTCCCGCTCGTCGAACTTCGCCATGAACGTGAGGCTCTGGCCGTGCTGGTCCGCGATCTCCTTGGCGCCGTTCTTGTAGATCGTGTGGTTGTCACAGGTGACCAGTGCGTCGTCGTACCGAAATCCGATCTCCTGCTGGCCGAGGTTGCACTCCCCCTTGACGCCCTCGCAGTACAGGCCCGCGCCCTCCATGCCGACCCGGATGTCGCGCAGCAGCGGTTCCATCCTGGTGGATGCCAGCATCGCGTAGTCGATGTTGTAGTCGGTGGCCGCGGTCAGCCCGGTGTAGCCCTTCGACCACGCGTCCCGGTAGGAGTCGTCGAAGACCATGAACTCGAGTTCGGTGGCCGCGACTGCAACCATGCCCCGTTGCGCCAACCGGTCTAGCTGAGCGTTCAGGATGCCGCGCGGCGCGGGAGCCACCGGCCTGCCGTCATGCCAGCCGAGGTCGGCCATCACCAGCGCGGTGCCGGGCAGCCACGGAATCTTGCGCAGCGTGGAGAAGTCGGGCGTCATCACCATGTCGCCGTAGCCGGCCTCCCAGCTCGACATCGCGTAACCGTCGACGGTGTTCATGTCGACGTCGACGGCCAGCAGGTAGTTGCAGCACTCGGCGCCGTGCGCGGCCACGTCGTCGACGAAGAGCCGGGCCGAGATTCGTTTGCCGGTCAGTCGGCCCTGCATGTCGGTGAAGGCGACGATGACGGTGTCGACGTCACCATCGGCCACCATCTTCTCCAGCTCGGGCAGCTGGAGCATCCCCGGTCGAGCGGATCCCTTGCTCACGTTTCCTGCCTCTCACAGCGCGCCAACATCCCTGAAGTCAACCATTGGATTCGCTTCACCGGGCATTCCGCCTACAGATTTACACGACCGTCACGCCCAAAGGTAGGACACAAGTCCATTGCGGCTCTATTGTCCCTATTCAGTGAGCGTAGAGACCCCCGTGTCGCTGCGCTCCACCCCGCCGCTCCCGCCGAGCGATGCCCCGAGAAGGAGAAATTCGTGCCAGAGGGTCAAGACCTGTCGGAGCTGTCCGACGACGAGAAGCACCTTGCGTCACTCGGCTACACCCAGGAGCTGAACCGTACGTGGTCCAGCTTCAGCAACTTCGCCATCTCGTTCTCGATCATCTCGATCCTGGCGGGCTGCTTCAC
>NZ_JAEMTA010000021.1 GCF_016462545.1 Mycolicibacterium sp.
GCCGTACTTGTTGTCGAACTTGGACTTGGTGACCGAGTCGTTGACGTTGATGGCCGGGAACGCCAGCTCACCCGCGGCGGCGAACTGGTACAGCCGCAGCACACCGGTGGTGGTCTCCTCGGTGACGCCCTTGACGGACTCCGCGACCTTGGTCCACTTCGTCTTATCGGCCTCGATGGAGCGGCGAAGGAGGTTCAGGAACACCTTGTACTCATCGGAGTGCTCGTCGTCCTCCGGCGGCACGACTCCGGCCTTCTCGAACTCGGCGCCGCGCAGCACCAGCATGGTGGCGTCGCCGCCGTCGTCGAGGATCATGTTCGCGGGCTCACCCGGCCACGTCAGCATCTGCTCGGCAGCCCACCAGTAGTCCTCGAGGCTCTCGCCCTTCCAGGCGAACACGGGAACGCCCTTGGGCTCCTCGGGGGTGCCGTGCGGCCCGACGACGGTCGCGGCCGCGGCGTGGTCCTGGGTGGAGAAGATATTGCAGGATGCCCACCGAACCTCGGCGCCGAGGCTCACCAGGGTCTCGATCAGGACGGCCGTCTGCACGGTCATGTGCAGCGAACCGGACACCCGGGCGCCCTTGAGCGGCAGGACGTCGGCGTACTCGCGACGCAGTGCCATGAGGCCGGGCATCTCGTGCTCGGCGAGGCGGATCTCCTTGCGGCCGAATTCGGCCAGCGAGAGGTCGGCCACCTTGTAGTCGATGCCGTTGCGGACGTCGGCGGTCAATTCTGGTGCAGTCATGTAGAGCCCTTACTTCGTTGGTCTTGTCGGGTCGTCGAGGCCATCCGCGCACGCACGTGCGCTGGCGACACCCGAAGCCTGCGGGCTCGCGGGACAGGCGCCATGGCGCTCTGCCGGCTAGGAGGTGTCTATGACACCGTATCGCTCGGCGAACGGTGTCATCAAACGGGCCAGGTCACGGGCAACGTCGTGATCCGCCTCGGGAGGCATCGAGACATAGCTCATCGCCAGCCGGACGATGGCTCTGGCGAGCACTCCTGCGTCTTCTTCGCTCGCGCGGACCCAGCTGTCCATGAACGTCGACGTGAGTCGCTGCGAACATCTCGTGATGATCGGCGCGCTGTCGGTGGTGATGATCTGCAGGAGGTCCGGCTTGGCCGCGCCGGTCAGCAGCGAGATGACCAGCGGGTCGGACGCCGACTCCGCGAAGAACGCTCGGAACCCCTCGAGGAACGCGGCGTAGACGTTTCCGACGTTGCCTTGGATCGCCTCGTCGACGGCGTCCACCAGACGGTCCGCCAGTCGCAGCGCGTACCCCTCGGCCAGGCCCTGGCGCGAACCGAACTCGTTGTAGATCGTCTGGCGGCTGATCCCCGCGGCCTTCGCGACGTCCGACAGCGTGATCGACGACCAGTCCCGTGCCAGCAGCATGTCCCGCATGCCATCGAGGATCGAGCCGCGCAGGAGCACTCGCGACGCCTCGGCGTAGGGCACGCGACCGCCGGGACTACTCATACGCGAGAGCGTAATCGTCACGGACGGACGACTTCGACCATCTCGAAGTCGGACTTGGCCGCGCCGCAGTCCGGGCAACTCCAATCGTCGGGGATATCGTCCCAGCGGGTGCCCGGGGCGATGCCGTCCTCGGGCCACCCCTTCTCCTCGTCGTACTCGAAACCGCATTGCACGCAGACGAATAACTTGAACGCCTCAGCGCTCATCAGGACACTCCAATCTCTTCGAAATCAACCTTCTCCCGGACCGCACAGTCGGGGCAGCACCACTCGTCGGGCACCTCGGCCCATGCCGTCCCAGCTGGAAAGCCCTCCCGCGGAGCGCCTTTCGACTCGTCGTAGACGTAGTCACAACCGGGGCACCGATAGGCAGTCACTGAGCCACCTGCCCGTACTTGGCCATCACCTTGTCGCGCACCCGCGGATGCACGTTGACCCGGGAGATGTCGCCGTCGTAGTGCGCCATCACGCGGTGATCCATCACCTTGCGCCACAGCGGCGGGAAGTACGTCAAACCGATCATCGAGGCGTACCCGCTGGGCAGGTTCGGCGCACCCTGCATGCTGCGCAGCGTCTGGTAGCGACGCGTCGGGTTGGCGTGGTGGTCGCTGTGCCGCTGCAGGTGGTAGAGGAACAGGTTCGTCACCAAATGATCTGAGTTCCAGCTATGTTCGGGCGCGCACCGCTCGTAGCGTCCACTCGAGGTCTTCTGCCGCAACAGGCCGTAGTGCTCCAGGTAGTTGACCGTCTCGAGCAACGCGAAGCCGAAGACCGCCGAGATGACCACGTACGGGATGAGCGCGACGCCGAAGAATGCGATGAGCACGCCGTAGAGAACCACGGACATCGCCCATGCGTTCAATACGTCGTTCGAGGGATGCCACGGGCTCTTGTTCAGGCGGCGAAGTCGCTGGGCTTCGAGCTCCCACGACGACTTCAGGCTGCCCCACACGCTGCGCGGCAGGAACTCCCAGAACGTCTCGCCGAAGCGCGCCGACGCCGGATCTTCCGGGGTGGCGACGCGGACGTGGTGGCCGCGGTTGTGCTCGATGAAGAAGTGGCCGTAGCAGGTCTGCGCCAGGGTGATCTTGCTCAGCCACCGCTCCAGGGAGTCCTTCTTGTGGCCGAGTTCGTGGGCGGTGTTGATGCCGACGCCGCCCATCATGCCCACCGACAACGCCAGCCCGATCTTCGCCGGCCAACCCAGCGAACCGTCGAAGCCGAGCCATCCCAGGTCGGAGGCGGTGAACAGATACGCGCCCAGAACCACCGTGAGGTACTGGAACGGGATGAAGCTGTAGGTGCACCAGCGGTAGTACTTGTCGTTCTCCAACCGCTCCATGACCTCGTCGGGCGGGTTCTCCCCGTCGGGACCGAAGCGTCGGTCCAGCAGGGGCAGGACGATGTACACCAGGATGGGGCCGATCCAGAACGGCACCTGCGCGGCAGCATGCCAGCCAAGCTGGTTCAGCGCCCACACGACGGGCAGCATCACCAGCACCGCGGTGGGGACGATCAGGCCCATCAGCCACAGATACCGCTTCTTGTCCCGCCACCGATCGACGGGGATCGTGCCGTCCGTCGGATCCATTCGAGTCGTCATAGCCCATTCACCTCCATGTGAGTGCCATCACCTTCTGGAGTTGACTATAACGGCACGTTTGTCCGCTGTCTAGACACGCAGCCCTATTTTGTAAAACAACCGGCCTATTCAGCGCGCTCCGCGGTCGCGCGTCGATGCAGCATCGAGTGCCGCCGCCCGTAGAGCAGGTAGACCGCCACGCCGATGACCATCCAGACGCCGAACCGGATCCAGGTCAGCCCGGTGAGGTTCAGCATCAGCCACACACACGCGAGGATCGACAGGATCGGCAGCAGCGGCACCATCGGCGCCCGGAACCCGCGCTCGAGATCGGGCCTCGTCCGCCGCAACACGATCACACCGGCCGACACCAGGACGAACGCGAAGAGGGTGCCGACGTTGACCATCTCCTCCAGGCGGTCGATCGGGAACACCGAGGCGGCAAGTGCAACGACGACGCCGACGAGCACGGTGATGCGCACCGGCGTCCCGCGGGAGCCCGTCTTCGCCAGTTGGCGCGGCAGCAACCCGTCGCGCGACATCGCGAACAGCACCCTGATCTGACCGAGCAGCAGCACCATCACCACGGTCGTCAGGCCGGCCAGCGCGCCGATCGAGATCACGGTCGCCGCCCAGTCGACCCCGTTCGCGGCGAAGGCCGACGCCAGGTTGGCCTGGCCGTCGGGGCCCGTCTTCAGGTCGGTGTAGGACACCATGCCGGACAACACCACCGTCACCGCGACGTAGAGCACCGTCACGATCCCCAGGGAGAAGAGGATTCCCCGCGGGACGTCGCGCTGCGGATCCTTCGTCTCCTCGGCGGTGGTGGCCACGATGTCGAAGCCGATGAATGCGAAGAACACGATCGACGCGCCCGCCAGCACGCCGTACCAGCCGTAGGTACTGCCCTCGGCCCCCGTGATCAGGGAGAACACCGACTGGTCGATACCGGAGCCCGCGCCGCCACCGGACTCCGCCGGCGGAATGAACGGGGTGTAGTTGGCCGCCTTGACGTAGAAGGCGCCGACGACGACCACCAGCAGGACGACCGTCACCTTGATCGCGGTGATCACGGCGCTGAAGTTCGACGACAGCTTGGTGCCCCGTGCCAACAGCAGGCAGATCAATCCGATGATCAGCAGCGCGCCCCAGTCCAGCGTGACCGGACCAAGATCCACCGTCCCGCCCGAGAAGCCGAACACCGTGCCGAGATAGGACGACCACCCCTTGGCCACCACGGCGCCCGCCACGGCGAACTCCAGGATCAGGTCCCAGCCGATGATCCACGCCGTGAACTCGCCGAACGTGGCATAGGAGAACGTGTAGGCGCTACCCGCCACCGGAACCGTCGAGGCGAACTCGGCGTAGCACAGCGCCGCCAACCCGCAGGTGACGGCGGCGATGACGAAGGACACGGAGATCGCCGGTCCGGTGAGATCACCGGCGGTGGACGCGGTGATGGTGAAGATGCCCGCACCGATGACGACCGACACCCCGAACACGGTCAGATCGCGCCAGGTGAGGTCCTTGCGCAGGCGCGTGTCCGGGTCGTCGGTGTCGGCGATCGACTGCTCGACCGACTTGATTCGCCATCGATCCGTCATGAAATTCGGCCCTCCGTGGTTCGTGTGACGGGCACCCTACCGAGTACCGTCCGAGAGGTGGGGGAACACGCGATAGTCATCGGTGCCAGCCTTGCGGGGCTCTGCGCGGCCCGGGTGCTCTCCGAGCACTACGACCGGGTGACGATCTACGAGCGCGACGAGTTGCCCGACGGCCCGGGCAATCGCACCGCGGTGCCGCAGGGCCGACACGTGCACCTACTCATGGCGCGCGGCGCGGCCGAGTTCGAGGGTCTGTTCCCCGGCTTGCTCGACGACATGGTGGCCGCCGGAGTCCCCAAACTGGCGAACCGACCCGACTGCATTCACTTCGCCGCCGCGGGACACGTACTCGGCACCAAGACCACGTTGCGCAAGGAGTTCACCGCCTACGTGCCCAGCCGGCCCCACCTGGAATGGCAGATCCGCCGGCGCGCGCTGGCGATCCCCAACGTCGAGTTGGTGCGCACCAGTGTGGCCGAACCGCGATACGACGCCGCCTCGGAGCGGGTGACGGGTGTCATGCTCGAGGCCGGTGACGAAGCAACCGCAGTGCCCGCCGACCTCGTGGTCGACGCCACGGGTCGTGGCACGCGGTTGCCGGTGTGGCTCGAGCAGTGGGGATTCGGCCGTCCGACGGAGGACACCGTCGACGTCGGCATCGACTACGCGACGCATCGCGTGCGCATTCCCGACGACGTGATCAAGGAGAAGGTCGTCGTCGCTGGGGCATCCCGTGAGCAGCCCCTCGGTCTCGGCATGCTGCTGTACGAAGACGGGCTGTGGAGTGCGACGTCGTTCGGCACGGGCAAGGCGGTCCCGCCGCAGAGCTTCGCCGAGATCTGCGAACTGGCCGACGACATCCTGCCGCCGCACCTCAGCGCCGCGCTGCGCGCGGGAGAGCCTGTCGGCGACATGGCTTTTCACAAGTACCCCATGAGCCGGTGGCGCCGCTACGACCAGCTGGCCCGCTTCCCCAAGGGCATCATCCCGTTCGGGGACGCCGTGGTCAGTTTCAATCCGACCTACGGCCAGGGCATGACCATGACGTCGATCCAAGCCGGCAATCTGCGGTCGGTGCTCGAGTCGGGCGATCCCGACATCGCCGGCCGATTGGCCCGCGCGACGAAGAAGACCACCTGGCCGGTCTGGACGATGAACGCCATCGGCGACCTGGCGTTGTTCAACGCCAAGGCAGATGACGTGCCCTGGTGGTACCTCCGCGTGGGCAACCTCTTCGAGCAGTTCCTCGGCGCCGCCGAGACCGAAGCCGATCTGGCCGAGTGGTTCCTGCGCCGATTCAGCCTGCTGGACAGCCTCTACATGGTCCCCGACGCCAAGACGCTCGGCCGGACCGTCCGACACAACATGGGTCTGCTGCTGGCCGAGAAGTTCGGCAGGGCCAGGCGACGGGTCAATTCGTCAGCGCGCGATCGAGATCCGGTTCCAAGTAGATGACCGTGGCCGCGGGCACCGCGGCGCGAACCGCCGCCTCCGCGGCATCGATGGTGGCCGCGACGGTCGCGAGGTCGGTCCTCGCAGCCAGCGCGATCTTGGCGCCGACGAGCATGTCGTCGGGTCCCATGTACTGCGTGCGCAGATGTATGACGCGGTCGATGTGGGCGGTCTGCTCCAGCGCGGTGCGAATGGCACTGTCCTCCTTGGGCGTCGCCCCCTCCCCGATGAGCGCGCTGTGCATCTCGATCATCAGGATCACCGCGATCACCGCCAGCAAGGCACCGATGCAGAGGGTGCCGACACCATCCCAGACCGGGTTGCCGGTGGCCATCGTCAAGCCCACGCCGACCAGTGCAAACGCCAGCCCGATCAACGCGCCGGTGTCTTCGAGCAGCACCACCGGCAGCTCGGGATTGCGTGAGCTGCGGATGAACCGCCACCAGCTGCCAGGACCCTTCAGCGGCCGGGACTCCACCATCGCAGTGCGAAAACTGTAGGACTCCAAGCAAATTGCGACCACCAGGATGACGATCGCCACTAGCGGCGAGGTCAGCTCGTGGGGATGGACCACCTTCTCGTAGCCCTCGTACAGCGCGAAGGCCGCGCCGAGGGAGAACAGCACCAGGGCCACCACGAACGAGTAGAAGTAGCGGCTGCGCCCGTAGCCGAACTGGTGCAGGGCGTCGGGTTCCTTGTTCGCCTCGCGTTGCCCCCACAGCAGCAGGCCCTGGTTCGACGTGTCCGCGACCGAGTGCACCCCCTCCGCCAGCATCGACGAACTGCCGGTGATGAAGAACCCGAGGAACTTCGCGGCCGCAATGCCCGCGTTCGCCAACAGGGCGGCGATGATGGCGCGGGTGCTACCGGACGCCGACATGTGGAGCCTCTCCGTCAGATGCCGACCGTGGCACGAAACAGCGTGGCGGGCCGCTCGGCGAGCAGGCGGATGGGCCCGTCGTCGGCTGCCACCCATGCCGCGACACCACGATCGAGGGTGAGGGTGTCCGCCTTGGCATGCACCTGAACCGAACCCTCGGTGCACAACAGGACCTGCGGGCCGTCGTGTCGTGCGGGTGCGTCGGTCTGGTGTCCGAGTTCATGACCGTCGAGGCGCAACACCGACACGGCGAATTCCGGTGCGGGCGTGTCGTAGAACAACTCGATGCCCTCAGTGGCGGTCTGCGGCTTGAGCGCCGTCTCGTCGGTCGGCGTGAAGTCGAGCACCCGAAGCAACTCCGGCACGTCGACGTGCTTCGGGGTGAGGCCCCCGCGCAACACGTTGTCGGAGTTGGCCATCACCTCGAAGCCCATCCCGTGCAGGTAGGCGTGCAGGTTCCCGGCGGGCAGGTAGATGCCCTCCCCCGGCTGCAGATCGATCCGGTTGAGGAGCATGGCGGCCAGCACACCGGCGTCACCGGGATAGAGCTCACCGAGCTGCAGTGTCGTCTTGGCTTCCTTGACGAAGTCCGTCTGCCCGGAGCGCAGATAGTTGATCGCACCGTCGAGCACCGCAGGCACCAGCGCGTCGAGGTCGGCCTGTGGCGCGGTGATCCACGTCGTGAACAACGCGCGCAGTCCGTTGGCATCCGCCTGGCCCGCAAGCAGATTGACGAACGGATCCAGCTCGGGCACGGCCAGCGCCTGCAGCAGTTCGACGCTGCGGGCGACGGGCCGGAAACCGGCCAACGCCTCGAAGGGGCTCAGCGCGACGATCAACTCCGGTTTGTGACTCCGATCGCGGTAATTCCTGGTGGGCGCGGAGACGGGTATGCCGAGGCGATCCTCCCGCGCGAATCCCTCCGCCGCCTGCGCCGCACTGGGGTGCGCCTGCAGCGACAGGGGTTCGTCAGCGGCGAGGACCTTGGCCAGGAACGGGAGTGCGTCACCGAAGTGCGTCCGTGCAGCCGACCCCAACTGCCCCTCGGGATCTGCGGTGATGGAGTCGAGCAGCGACCGCGCCGCACCGTCGCCCTCCAACCATGCGGGGTCGCCCGGATGCGCGCCCAGCCAGAGTTCCGCCTCGGGATGCGGTGTGGGACTGGTCCTTCCGGTGAACTCGGCGATGGCGGTATGCGATCCCCACGCGTAGGTCCGCAGCGCGCCGCGTAATACGTCCACTCGTCTAACCTCGAACCAGTCTCAGGTACGCCGCCGTCATCTCGAAGCGCACCGCCAACATCGCCAACTGCTGTTCGGGACGACCGCTGATGCGTGGCGTGACGGCATCGGGGACGTCGTCGGCGCTGATCACGTCGACATCGTCGTAACCGTTGAGGCTCGCCACCATCCCGGGTCGCTCCTCGTCGGTGGCGATCACGAGGGTCCGCACCCGCACGGGCAGCGGACCGTCGAACTCCTCGTCGTGAAAGATCGAGGACTCGTAATTGGTTGCATTGCTTGCCAATCCGCGGCGCAACGCCACCAGTACGTCGGCCAGTCCCACGGCGGCCACCGGCTGTTGCGCCACCCTGAGCAGAATCGAGCCAACGTGCCGGGCCAGCGCCACGCTGGCGGCATTCCCTCCGGCCAGGACGACGTCGCGGCCCGACATGCGCTCGGCGAGCGCCTTGGCGGGGTTGGTGAACGACTCGCGGCCCGCACTGTTGCGCAACGCCTCCGCATCGAGCGCGTCGGCCAGGCCGGCGAGATCGACGCTCAGCGCGGGAAGCACGACGTGCAGGGCCGCCAGTCCGGCGGCGAGATAGCGGACGAGGGTGAACTCGTCGGAGACCTGCAGACGCGGTGCCAGCACCACGGCCCGTCCGGCCGCGACCTCCCGCATCGGCCCCTCGTCGGGGGCTGCCACGACCACCCTTGCGCCACGGCGTATTCCGCTCGCGGCGGCTGACACCAGCACCTGATCCGCGGGGTCATCCCCCGCCACGATCAAGACGTCGAGGGCACCGATCCACGGCGGCACCTCCGAGGCGACCACGATCGGTGCCGCGGTCGAGCCACCGAGGGCGGCCGCCAACATGGCGCCGGCGGACTCGGCCGCGCCTCGACTGGCGACCCAGACGATGGTGCGCGGAGCTTGATCACCGCGAAGGGGTTCCAGCACGCCCTCCTCGAGCGCGCCGGCTGTGGCCCGCATCTGCGCACCCGCCATCGACGCTGCTCTCAGCAAACCGTCACGATCGGCGGCGAGCAGACCCTCGACATCGTCGAGGTCGATGGTCGCGTGCGCGGCACTCACGTGACGGTCTCGCTGAGCGCTGCGATCTGGGCGGCGACGTCCTCGACGATCTCCGAAACCCCTTCGGCGGTCCTGGCCTCCACGTTGAGCCGCAGCAACGGCTCGGTGTTCGAGGTACGCAGGTTGAACCACGTGCCGTCACCGAGATCTACGGTGACGCCGTCGAGATGGTCGATCGACTGGATGCGGCTGCCGTACGACTTCAGGACCGCCTCGACGCAGGCGGGTGCGTCCGCCACCGTGAAGTTGATCTCGCCCGATCCTTCGTAGCGCTGGTAATCGGCCATCAACTCCGACAGCGGACGGTCCTGCTCACCGAGCGCTGCGAGCACGTGGAGCGCGGCCAGCATCCCGGAGTCGGCACCCCAGAAGTCGCGGAAGTAGTAGTGCGCCGAGTGCTCGCCGCCGAAGATGGCCCCCGACTCGGCCATCAGCCCCTTGATGTAGGAGTGCCCGACCCGGGAGCGAATGGCGGTGCCGCCGCGTTCGGCGATCAACTCCGGCACGGCCCTCGAGGTGATCAGATTGTGAATGACGGTGGCACCGATCTCCCGACCGAGTTCGCGCGCGGCCACCAGCGCCGTCACCGCGGACGGTGACACGGGATGGCCGAGTTCGTCGACGACGAAGCAACGGTCGGCGTCGCCGTCGAAGGCCAACCCGATGTCGGCACCGGTGTCCACCACGTGGCGCTGGAGATCGACGAGGTTGGCGGGGTCGAGCGGGTTGGCTTCGTGGTTGGGGAACGACCCGTCGAGCTCGAAGAACAACGGCAGCAACGTGATTGGCGTCAGCGGACCGAGCACCGCCGGTGTGGTGTGCCCGCCCATTCCGTTACCCGCGTCGACCGCTACCCGAAGCGGACGCAGGCCGGCGATGTCGACGAGCGACCGAAGGAAGGCCCCGTAGTCGGCGAGCACGTCACGGTCCTCGATGGTGCCCGGCGGGCCGTCGAAGGCGGGCACGCCGTTGATGACCTCGTCGCTGATGGCGGTCAGCCCGCTCTCCTTGCCGACGGGCTTCGCCCCGGCGCGGCAGAGTTTGATGCCGTTGTACGTCGCCGGGTTGTGGCTGGCGGTGAACATGGCCCCGGGGCAGTCGAGGAGACCTGATGCGAAGTACAGCTGATCGGTCGACGCCAGGCCGATCCTGATGACGTTCAGGCCCTGCGCGACGACGCCCTCGGCGAACGCCGCGGCGAGCGACGGCGAGCTGGCCCGCATGTCGTAGCCGATGACGACGTGGGACACGGGTGCAGGGCCCTCGTCGCGAACCAGCCTGGCGAACGCGCCGCCGACGTCGGCGACGAACTGTTCGTCGATCTCTTCGCCGACCAGTCCACGTACGTCGTACGCCTTGATGACGCGGTGGACTGCCGCAGCGGGCCGAGACATGGATCTCCTCGCGAAGGGGACTCTTGGGGCCAGCCTATCGGCTGGGCTTCTGTCCTGCCGCCGGGTCACGCAGGTGGAACCCAGCGGCTCGGCAAATCTACGGGTCCAGGCTCGACTTAGTCCTGGGGGTCCGGCAACACACGCAGATGGCCGCGTTTGCGCCCATTCTGCTCCGCCCGTTGCACCGGAGGCGCCATCAGCGCGCCACCCCGGACGCCGGTGACGGGATCGGAGAACCCGGCGGGCACGGCGCCGAGGACCGCGGCGTCGCGACCCTCGCGCACCGCGTCGGCGAGCGCGACCAGGTCGTCGTCGTCGGAATGGGACGGCAGCGGTCCCGCGTGCCTGACCAGTTCCCATCCGCGTGGCGCGGTGATCCGGCCGGCGTGGATGACACACAGATCCCAGGAGTGAGGCTCGGAGGCGGTGGCGAGCGGGCCGACGACGGCAGTCGAATCCTTGTAGACGAAGGTCAGCGTCGCCACGGCGTAGTGCGGGCACCCGGGCCTGCAGCAGCGACGGGGAACGTTCACGGACACGAGGCTATCGCGCGCGAACCTCTCGAGCCGACGACACGCGCAGCACGCAACCGGCCGATCTCCAACCGTTACGATCGCCGCATGGTCGACCGGCAGCCGGGACGAGCGCACCGCGGACGCCGGGAGATGCGCGGCCCCCTGCTGCCTCCGACGGTGCCGGGCTGGCGCAGCCGGGCGGAACGATTCGACATGGCCGTGCTCGAGGCCTACGAACCCATCGAGCGGCAGTGGCAGGACCGGGTGTCGGGTCTGGACGTCGCGGTCGACGAGATTCCGCGGATCTCACCGAAGGATCCGGAGAACATCCAGTGGCCGCCGGAGGTGATCGCGGATGGGCCGATCGCACTCGCCAGGTTGATACCTGCGGGCGTCGACGTCAGAGGAAATGCCACTCGGGCGCGAATCGTGTTGTTCCGCAAGCCGATCGAGCGACGGGCCAAGGACACCCTCGATTTGTCGGACTTGCTCCATGACGTACTGGTGGCACAGGTGGCCACGTATCTGGGCGTCGAGCCGTCGGTCATCGATCCGACGATCGACGACGACTGACCAATCCAGCTCAGAGCTGGATCAGATGATGCCGCGCTTGAGGCGACGCCGCTCCCGCTCGGACAGACCGCCCCAGATGCCGAAGCGTTCGTCGTGGGCCAGCGCGTAGTCGAGGCACGCGTCCTTGACCTCGCAGCCCAGGCAGATGCGCTTCGCCTCGCGGGTCGAGCCGCCCTTCTCCGGGAAGAACGCCTCCGGGTCGGTCTGCGCGCACAGCGCGTTCTCTTGCCAAAGTTCGTCGTCGGGCGTCAAGCCGACCTCGATGCGATCGGGGACGACGCTCAGCTGTGGCCGCGCATTCACCCCACCCTGCGACGGCCCGATGTTGGTATGCGGTTCGTTGCCTACTGAGCCGAGCATCCGACTGTCGAATCGGATGACACGATCGAAATCTACGTGCTCATAAGACATCTTCCGCCTCCTTGCCTGTTTTAGAAGTTCCCTGTTGTCAACCCCGCCGCGACCCGTGTGGCCACTTCAATTCGAACAAGTGATCGAATCTCGGTCTGCGACACTGGAACCGGAAGCCAACCGGGAAATGACACTGATGTGATTAGACACGCGTTAGCTGCAGGGGTCAAGCGCTGGAACGGGATTTCATACCATCCCGTGACCTAATGTCGGCGCGTCGGTTACCTGGCGTGTCGCGAAAGTGACCAATTCGACCCCCGCCGTGGACCGCGGTCGCGTGCGAGCGCCTAGTGTCGATCGATGTGAAAGTCACTGTTCTGGTGGGCGGCGTCGGTGGCGCGCGCTTCCTTCTCGGCGTCCAGCAGTACCTGGGTCTCGGCCAATTCGCGGGCACCGCAACGGGGCCTGCGGGAGACCACGAGTTGACCGCGGTCGTCAACGTCGGAGACGACGCCTGGATGCACGGTGTCCGCATTTGCCCCGACCTCGATACGTGCATGTACACCTTAGGTGGAGGTATAGATCCCGACCGGGGCTGGGGCCACGCCAACGAAACCTGGAATGCCAAGGAGGAACTCGCCGCCTACGGCGTGCAACCCGATTGGTTCGGCCTGGGTGATCGCGACCTGGCCACCCATCTGGTGCGCAGCCAGATGCTCAGGGCGGGCTACCCGCTGTCGCAGGTGACCGAGGCGCTGTGCGCACGGTGGCAGCCGGGTGCTCGACTCTTGCCCGTCACCGACGACCGAAGCGAAACCCACGTCGTCGTCACCGATCCCGAAGAGGGTGCCCAAGCAGCAGACGCGGGAGAGGGCAGTCGACGCGCGATTCACTTTCAGGAGTGGTGGGTGCGCTACCGCGCTCAGATCCCCACGCACGACTTCGCCTTCGTCGGCGCCGACAAGGCCACCGCGACACCCGGCGCGCTCGAGGCGATCGCCGAGGCCGACGTCGTCTTCATGGCTCCGTCCAACCCGGTCGTCAGCATCGGTGCGATCCTGGCCGTGCCGGGAATCCGTGGGGCGCTTCGGTCGACGGCAGCACCGGTGATCGGCTACTCCCCCATCATCGCGGGACGTGCGGTGCGCGGAATGGCCGACGAGTGCCTCTCCGTCATCGGCGTCGAAACCTCGTCGCAGGCCGTCGGCGCGCACTTCGGAGCGCGCGCCACGACCGGCCTGCTCGACGGCTGGCTGATCGACGAGGGTGACACCGCCGCCATCGACGGCATCGACGTCCGGGCCATCCCGCTCTTGATGACCGACCCCACGGCCACGGCCGAGATGGTGCGCAGCGGAGTCGAACTCGCGGGTATCGGAACACGCCCGTGACGAGCTCCGAGCACGGCGCCGCGGCCGCCATCGAGATCCTGCCCGTCCACGGCCTGCCCGAGTTTCGGCCGGGCGACGACGTGGCCGCGGCGATCGCCGGGGCGGCCCCGTGGTTGCGCAACGACGACGTCGTCGTGGTGACCAGCAAGGTGCTCTCCAAGAGCGAGGGCCGCATCGTCGATGCGCCGACGGATCCCGAGTTGCGGGATGCGCTGCGCCGCAGGCTGATCGACGGCGAGGCCGTGCGAGTCCTGGCGCGCAAGGGACGGACCTTGATCACCGAGAACGCGATCGGTCTCATTCAGGCCGCGGCGGGCGTCGACGGATCCAACGTCGATTCGGCCGAGTTGGCCCTGCTCCCAGTCGATCCCGACGGCAGCGCGGCGATCCTGCGAAGCCGGCTCAAGACACTCCTCGGCGTCGAGGTCGGCATCGTCGTGACCGATACGATGGGACGCGCCTGGCGCAACGGACAAACCGACACCGCCATCGGCGCGGCCGGGCTCGCCGTACTGCACGGCTACGGCGGCGCACACGACGCCCACGGCAACGAACTGGTGGTCACCGAGGTCGCCGTCGCCGACGAGATCGCCGCGGCCGCAGACCTCGTCAAGGGGAAGCTGACCGGGATCCCGGTCGCGGTCGTGCGCGGTCTGGTTCTCCACGACGACGGCTCCAACGGCCGTACCCTCGTCAGGGCGGGCGAGGACGACCTGTTCTGGCTCGGCACCGAAGAGGCCATCCTGAAGGGACGGCTCCAGGCTCAGCTGCTGCGCCGGTCGCTTCGCCGGTTCAGCCCGCAGCCCGTCGACCCAGCAGTCCTCGAGGCCGCCGTCGCCGAGGCGCTCACCGCACCGGCACCGCACCACACGCGGCCGGTGCGCTTCGTATGGGTCCGCGATCACGACGTCCGCGTGCGATTGCTCGACGCCATGAAGGACGCGTGGCGCGCCGACCTCTTGAGCGACGGCCGGACCACCGACGCCGTCGACCGGCGCGTCGCGAGGGGCCAGATCCTCTACGACGCACCGGAGCTGGTGATCCCGTTCATGGTGCCCGACGGGGCGCACACCTACCCCGACGCCGGCAGGACCGCAGCCGAGTCCACCATGTTCACCGTCGCCGCAGGCGCTGCGGTGCAGGCTCTGCTGGTCGCGTTGGCGGTCCGCGAGGTGGGCAGCTGCTGGATCGGATCGACGATCTTCGCGGCCGATCTGGTGCGACGGCAGCTGGAGCTACCCGATGACTGGGAACCGTTGGGCGCCATCGCGATCGGGCATTCCGAAGATCCGACGACGCCGCGCGAACCGGTGCCGACCGACGGTCTGCTGATCTCCCGATGAGCCTTCACCAGTCCGTGGTCGACACGCTGAGGGACTGGCGGACCGACGATCCCTCGCAGGACTCGCTGCGGTACGCGATGCTCGCGTTCACGTTGGCCCGTCCCGACGCCTGCCGACGCTCCTGCGCTCCCGGTCACGTGACGGCGTCGGCACTGGTGCTCGATCACACCGGAACCCGCACCGTGCTCACCCTGCACCCGCGTCTCGGCCGCTGGGTGCAGCTCGGCGGTCACTGCGAGGACTCCGACGCCGACATCGCCTCGGCAGCGCTACGGGAAGCGGGCGAGGAATCCGGTATCTCCGGACTGACCATCGACGAGATGCCGTCGGCTCTGCACGTGCACGCCCTCACCTGCTCGCTGGGCGAGCGCACGCACCACCTCGACGTCCAGTTCGTCGCCCACGCACCCGAGGGCGCCGAACTCGCCATCAGTGACGAGTCCGACGACCTGCGCTGGTGGCCGCTCGACTCGCTTCCCGAGGGTTCCGATTTCGGGCTGACCCAGCTGGCGCGGGCCGCTCAGACGTCGGTCGAGTAGCGGATCCCGCCGTCGGGGATGCGCACGCCCGGCCAGACTCGGGCGCCGCGCAGCAGCTCGCACCGCGCCCCGATGTCCGCGCCGTCGCCGATGACGCCGTCGCGGATCAGCGCGCGCGGACCGATGCGGGCGCCGAAGCCGATGATCGAGCGCTCGACCACCGCGCCCGCCTCGATGTGCGCTCCGTCGAAGATGACCGCGCCGTCCAGTCGGGCACCGGGCCCGATCACCGCGCCGCGACCCACCACGGTGCCGCCGATGAGCAATGCGCCGGGTGCGACGGCGGCGCCGTCGTGCACCAGATCCTCGCCGCGGTGTCCCTTGAGCGCGGGTGACGGAGCGATGCCGCGGACCAGATCGGCGGAGCCACGGACGAAGTCATCGGGCGTGCCCATGTCCCGCCAGTACGTGGCATCGACGTAACCGCACACCTTGAATCCGTCGGACAGCAGCGCCGGAAAGACCTCGCGCTCGACCGAGACCGCCCGACCCTCGGGGATTCGGTCGATGATCGCCCGGTTGAAGACGTAGCAGCCGGCGTTGATCTGATCGGTCGGCGGATCCTGCGTCTTCTCCAGGAACGCGGTCACGACACCGTCGGAGTCGGTGGGCACGCAGCCGAATGCGCGTGGATCGCCGACCCGGACGAGGTGCAGCGTCACGTCGGCGTTGCGGTCGCGGTGGCTGTTCAACAGGGCGCCCAGGTCGGCGCCGGACAACACGTCGCCGTTGAACACCAGGGCGGTGTCGTAGCGCAGCTTCGAGGCCACGTTCGCGATGCCACCGCCGGTGCCCCGCGGTTCCTGCTCGAAGACGTAGTCGATCTCCAGCCCGAGCTTGGAGCCGTCGCCGAACTCGGCCTCGAAGACCTCCGCTTTGTAGGACGTCCCGAGCACGACGTGCTTGATGCCCGCCGCCGCGATCCGCGACAGCAGGTGCGTCAGGAACGGCAGCCCCGCGGTGGGCAGCATCGGCTTCGGTGCGGACAACGTCAGCGGACGCAGGCGCGTGCCCTGCCCGCCGACGAGCACTACGGCGTCGACCTCTGCTGGATTGACCGAACCACTCATCGTCAGCCCTGCCTTCTCTTCGCGATCTTGCGCCGGGAATTACCCACCACCAACCCCGCACGGGCAGCCAGGGCCGACCGGATGGTCCACCGCAATGGAGCCTGCCACCAGCGGGGATGTCGGTCGGCCAGGAAAGTGTAGGTGCTGGTGTGGTGGGCCGCCAAGTTGCGGGCCGGGTCGCGACCCGTGGAGTGCCCCTTGTCGTGAAGCACTTCCGCGGTCGGCACGTAGATGTTCTGCCAGCCCGCGCCCGCGAGACGATCGCCGAGGTCAACGTCCTCCATGTACATGAAGTAGCGCTCGTCGAAGCCGGCGATCGCGTCGAACGCCTGCCTGCGCAACAGCAGACACGAGCCCGAGAGCCAGCCGACGGGACGTTCGCTGGGCTCCAAGCGCTCCTGGCGGTACGCCGCCGTCCACGGATTGGACTTCCACACCGGTCCCACGACGGCGTGCATGCCGCCGCGGACGAGGCTGGGCTGATGCCGCGCCGATGGGTATACCGAACCGTCCGGGTCGCGGATCAATGGCCCGAGCGAACCTGCCCGTGGCCAGCGCTGCGCCGCCTCGAGGAGTAGGTCGATACTGCCGGGCCCCCACACCACGTCGGGGTTCGCCACGATGAAGAACTCCGGATCGACGACGGGACCATCTGCGCCGTCGGCGGCCAGATACTTCCGGACCGCCCGATTCACCGCGGACCCGTAGCCGAGGTTCCCGCCGGTGTGCAGCAGTCGGGCGTTCGGATAACGCTCGAGCGCTTCCTCGGGGACACCGTCGGTGGAACCGTTGTCCGCCATCACGACCGTCACCGAACGCTCCGTCGCGTGCCCCAGCGAGGCCAGGAACCGGTCGAGGTGCGGGCCAGGCGAGTAGGTCACCGTCACCACGATCAACTCCGCCGTCACGGCGTAGAGGCTAGCGGGGCGCGAGACGATGTACTCAATATGCCAGCACCTGACCGGTCCACTTCGGCCGCCAGTCCGATGTGAGAAGGGCGCCGAAATTCGCTTCGCGATCCCCTCGATTGGCCGTGTCCGTGTCCCGGATGCTGTAGATGAAGGCGGGCCCGCTGTAGTCGAGCGCTGCCGCCGCCCGCAACACCTCGAAGATCTGCTCGGCCTGACCCCACGGACTGACGCCGTCGGCGCAGTCACACGTCGGAGCGCCGAACTCCGTCATCCAAATCTTCTTGTCGCCATCGCCGTTGGCGCTCATGACGTCGTGGAGTGCCCCGACGTTCGACCAGCCGTCCTCGGGATCGGCCGCAAAACCGGTGGGGAAGACGTAGGGATGGGCGGCGGCGGCGTCGAAACTGCCCCGTCCGCCTGCCGCGTAGACCTTCGTCAGAAACGCCGGTGGCGACTCGTCGCCGGGCAGGCGACTGAGCCCCGCGAGCACGACGGTGCTGCTCGGCTGTACCGACTTGATCGCCGGATACGCCGCCTTGATCAGTTCGGTGTACCGCCGTGAGTTGTCGCTCGAGCGCCCGAAGAACATCGGCAGGTTCGGTTCGTTCCACAACTGCCAGTCCGAGACCCGAGCCTGGTATCGCCGGACCACGGCGGCGGCGAAGTCCGCGTAGTCCGATGCGTTGTTCGGCGGTGCGGTGAAGTCGGCGCCCGGGGCGCGCGCCCACCCCGGTGAGAACGCGATGACCCCGAGGACCTTCAGATCGTGGGCGACAGCGGCGTCGACGACGGTGTCGAGCCGACCCCAGTCGTATTGGCCCTTCGCCACCTCGATGTCGCTCCACGGGATGAGCACCCTGAGCCACGTGGCGCTCGTCTTGGCGACTGCGTCGAGCTCGCGATTGACGTCTGCGGGCGACAGCCACGCCAGTTGCGCGCCATCACCGAAGCCGTAGCCCGCTGCCGGAAGAGCGGGCGGCGCCGCATCGGCCGGGGGCATGACGGTGCAGCCGCCGACGACGAGGCACGCGGCGGCCCGCGCCAGGAACCGTCCGGTCCAACCCGTCATGCGGCCGAACCGCCTTTGCCATACGTGCGCTCCTGCGCGGGGCGGGCTGCCGGCTCGGCGCTCAGAGCCGCGGCGCCCAAGTCAGAGCTCCACGGTCGACAATGCCGACGCCAGCGCGTCCCGCCACGGGCGCAGCGGGGTGAGCCCGGCCTCTTGTGATCGCCGGGACGCCAGCGCCGAGTACGGCGGCCGGGGCGCCGGCCGCGGGTGGCGGTCCGTGCCAACGGGGCGAACCCGCTCGGGATCGGCCCCGACTAGTTCGAACACCGCCCGGGCCTGTTCGAAACGGCTGGTCACGCCCTGGTTCGCAGCGTGCAGAACGGATTCTTCGATCGATCCTCCAGCCACCTGCAGGAGCGCGTCGACGAGGTCCCCGACATAGGTCGGCGAGCCGAACTGGTCGGCCACGACGTCCACGAAGCCGTCCCCGGCGGCCAGCTTCCGCATCGTCGCGACGAAGTCGCCGCCGTCACCCCCCGAGAAGATCCAGGCGGTGCGGACGATGTGCGCGTTCGGCATCGCCGAGAGGACCTCGAACTCGCCCTCCAGCTTGGTGCGGCCGTACACGCTCACCGGGTCGGTCTGGTCGTCGATCTCGTACGGTCGTGGCGACTCGTCCCCGAAGTCTCCGCTGAACACGTAGTCGGTCGACACGTGGATGAGCTCGGTCCCGGCCCGGGCACAGGCATGCGCGACGTTCTCGGCTCCCGCGGCGTTCACGGCGCGGGCGCCCGTCTCGTCGGACTCGGCCTGATCGACCTTGGTGTAGGCGGCGCAGTTGATCACGACGTCGCCCGGTTCGAAGTGGCGCTCCGGTGCGGTCGGGTCGGTGACGTCGCACTCCGCCGACGTCAGGGCCAGCACCTGGTGGCCGCGGCGTCTCGCCTCGGCCGCCAACCTCCGCCCCACGAGCCCCCCGGCACCGGTGATGACCACACGCTCAGACATGCCGACGAGTCTGGCACGCCGACCGGCGTTACCCCGACTTCGGGCGACTCGCCAGTAGCCTGGGCTGATGCCAGGTCGTCTCGCCCGCATCGTTGCCGTGGTCGCGGCGGCGGTCATCGTCATCGGCACCGGTGTCGCGTGGGGCAAGATCCGTTCCTTCGAGAACGGCATCAATCACGTGTCGGCCGCCTCGCTCGGCGGCGGCGGCGAAGACGGCGCGATCGACATCCTGCTCGTCGGCATGGACAGCAGGACCGATGCACACGGCAACCCGCTCTCGGCCGAGGAACTCGCGACGCTGCGCGCCGGTGACGACGTCTCGACCAACACGGACACCATCATCTTGGTTCGCATCCCGAACAACGGCCGGTCGGCGACCGCGATCTCCATCCCGCGCGACTCCTACGTCGAGGCGCCCGGCGATCTCGGCAAGACCAAGATCAACGGGGTGTTCGGCCAGGTCAAGCTGGAGAAGATGAAGGAACTCGTCGAGCAGCAGGGCGAGGATCCCGCGGTGGCGGAGCCGAAGGCCACCGAGGCCGGCCGGGAGGCGTTGATCAAGACCGTCGCCAACCTGACCGGCGTCACCGTCGACCATTACGCCGAGATCGGTCTGCTGGGGTTCGCCCTGATCACCGATGCGCTCGGCGGCGTCGACGTCTGCCTGAAGGACGCCGTCTACGAGCCGCTGTCCGGCGCGGACTTCCCCGCGGGCCCGCAGAAGCTGGACGGTCCGCAGGCGTTGAGCTTCGTGCGGCAACGCCACGACCTGCCGCGGGGCGATCTCGACCGAGTGACCCGGCAGCAGGCGGTCATGGCCGCCCTGGCCCATCAGGTGATCTCCGGCAAGACACTGTCGAGCCCGGCCACGCTCAACCGGCTGCAGGACGCCGTGCAACGCTCGGTCGTGCTGTCCGCCGGCTGGGACATCATGGACTTCGTCACGCAGATGCAGAAGCTGGCAGGCGGCAACGTCGCCTTCGCCACCATTCCGGTGCTGCAGGAGGACGGCTGGAGCGATGACGGCATGCAGAGCGTCGTGCGCGTCGACCCCACCCAGGTGCAGGACTTCGTCTCGGGGCTGCTGCAGGATCAAGACCAGGGCAAGACCGAACGACTCGCCTACTCGCCCGCCAAGACCACCGCGGACGTCGTGAACGACTCCGACATCAACGGGCTCGCCGCCTCGGTATCGGAGGTGCTCACCGGCAAGGGCTTCGTCCCCGGCACCGTGGGCAACAACGACGCCGAACGCGTGGCGAGTAGTCAGATTCGGGCGGCGAAGGTCGATGACCTTGGGGCGCAGGCGGTGTCGAAGGAGTTGGGCAACCTTCCCGTAGTAGAGGATCCGTCGATGGCACCCGGTTCGGTCCGAGTGCTGCTCGCGGCCGACTACACCGGTCCCGGCTCGGGCCTCGGTACCGAGGTCTCGACCGGCGACACCCCCAGCGTGTCCGTCGACGCGGCAGCCGCCGTCGAATCCACCGACGCCCCGCTGCCCGCACCGCCGATCATCACCGCAGGTTCGGATGGTCCGGAGTGCGTGAACTGACGAATCTTGCATCGGCGGTGCTGGATCCGCTGCTCGCCCTGCCCTCGGCACCACGGATCACCTACTACGACGACGCGACCGGCGAACGCATCGAGCTCTCGACGGTGACGCTCGCGAACTGGGCGGCGAAGACGGGCAACCTGCTGCGCGACGAGCTCGGCGCAGGTCCGGGGAGTCGGATCGCCATTCTGCTCCCCGCCCACTGGCAGACCCTCGGGGTGATCCTCGGCGTCTGGTTTGCGGGTGCGGAAGTCGTTCTGGGACAAGCCGACTGCGACATCGCCTGCTGCACGATGGCTCGACTCGACGAAGCCGATGCGGCCGTCGGATCAATGGGTGAGGTCGTCGCGCTGTCCCTCGACGCCTTCGGCAGACCGGTCGCCGACCTCCCGTTCGGCATCACCGACTACGCGACCTCGGTGCGAGCGCACGGCGACCAGATCGTGCCCGAGCGCAGCCCCGGACCGGCCCTCAACGGACGATCGGTGGACGAAATATTCACCGCTGCAACGAATTCGGCTACAGAACACGGCTTGGATGCCTCAAGCCGAGTGTTGTCCTCGGCGACCTGGGACACCGCTGACGCGATGATCGACCACGTGCTGGCAGTGTTCGTCGCAGGCGGTTCGCTGGTCCAAGTGGCGCACCCAGATCCCGACGCTCAGGCTCGGCGGCGAGAGGCCGAAAAGGTCACCGCGGAGCTGAAATAGCGGCCAGCTTGCCCAGTACCGCGCTCGTGGCGGCGTGAGACGTCACCACCTCCACCGAGGGTTTGGCGGAGCCGTCTGAGCGGTACATGCCGAGGGTGTCCTCGAAGTCCGTGCTCAGCGAATTGCGATCTCGCAATGTGTAGAGATACACGGGTCCGGCATACGGAATGCTCCGCCACTTTTGGAGCATGTCATCGAGGTAGTCGGACTGCGCTTCCTCACCGGCCACCGAGGATGGTTCCCCGTACTCGGTTGCCCAAATCCTCTTCCTGAGGTCACCGTTGGCGAGCATCACCTGCCTCAACGCCGCAATCTGATTCATCGGCGCGTCCGGGTGATAGCCACCTTCGGAGAACTTCATCGTGTACTGGTAGGGGTGATAACCCAGAGCGTCGAAGTAGTTCTTCGCGCCGGCGGCGTACATCGCCTCCAAGAACTTCACCGCGTCCATGGCGACGCCCGCGCGGTCGACCAACGGCCCGAGACCACCCGCGACCACTACTGCCGACGGGTCTGCGACCTTGACGGCCAGATAGCTCGCCCTGAGCAGGTCGACATAGCCCGCTGGGTCCGGTGCGGGTTCGAAGAACGCCGTGGCGTTGGGTTCGTTCCAGATCTCGTAGGCGGCGACCTTCCCGCGATAACGCTCCGCCACCGACCCGGCGAACCGCCCGAACGCCACAGCCGAGGCGGGCCGTCCTGCGATCGGCGGCTGACCTGGGACCACCGCCCAGGTCGGCGTCGAGTTCAGGGTGGCCAGGACCGAGATCCCCTCCGACGCAGCGGCGTCGATCATGACGTCGACGACGCTCCAGTCGTAGCGCCCCGGCTCTCTCTCGATTCCCGCCCACGGGACCATGATCCGCACACTGCGCAACCCGGCGGATTTCATCAGCCGGATCGACGCGTCCACCCCCGCCGCAGTACGGCCATAGAGGTCAGAATCCGCGACCCCGACCGTCGTGGGCACCTGCGGGATCGGCGGCGCAACGGTGAGATCGTGCGCATGGGGGCTGCTCGCCGGACCGAGCGCGACGAACTCGGGCGCGCAACCCGCCACGACCAGCGCCACGACGCCGACGCCCAGCAGACGGAGAGGACGACGAGCACCGACCCCCTGCGCGGATGTCATCGACGTCTCCAGTGCCCGCGGAAAAGGCGTCCGCAACCTCAGTCAGTAATCGAGCTCACACTACTCAATGCTCACACCGGCTGCGTCATTCGGGGATCGACGCCCCCGTCACCCGTTATTTCAGCAGTGCCCGTGACATCACGACGCGCTGAATCTGGTTGGTGCCCTCGTAGATCTGCGTGATCTTGGCGTCGCGCATGAAGCGCTCGACGGGGAAGTCGATGGTGTAGCCATACCCGCCGAACAGCTGCACGGCGTTGGTGGTGACCTCCATCGCGACGTCGGAGGCGAAGCACTTGGACGCCGACGAGATGAAGCCCAGGTTGGGTTCGGCGCGCTCGGCGCGCGCGGCCGCGGAGTAGACCATCAGGCGGGCGGCCTCGATCTTCATCGCCATGTCGGCGAGCATGAACTGCGTGTTCTGGAAGTCGCTGATCGACTTCTTGAACTGCTTGCGCTCCTTGGTGTAGGCGATCGATGCCTCCAGGGCGCCCTGGGCGATGCCGACGGCCTGCGCGCCGATCGTCGGGCGGGTGTGGTCCAGCGTCGCCAGCGCGGTCTTGAAACCGGTGCCCGGTTCACCGATGATGCGGTCGCCGGGAATCCGACAGTCCTCGAAGTACAGCTCGGTGGTGGGCGATCCCTTGATGCCCATCTTCTTCTCCTTGGGCCCCACCGAGAAGCCGGCGTCGTCCTCGTGGACCACGAAGGCCGAGATGCCGTTGGCGCCCTTGTCGGGATCGGTCACCGCCATCACCGTGTACCACTGCGAGTGACCGCCGTTGGAGATCCAGCACTTGGACCCGTTGAGCACCCAGTCGTCACCATCGGCCTTGGCCCTGGTGCGCATGGCGGCCGCGTCACTGCCGGCTTCACGTTCGGACAGCGCGTAGGAGGCGGTCGCCTCACCGGCGCCGATCGAGGGCAGCACCTGCTTCTTGAGCTCCTCGGAACCCTTCAACAGCATGCCCACGGTGCCGAGCTTGTTGCAGATCGGGATCAGCGATGACGACGCGCACACCCGGGCGACCTCTTCGATCACGATGCAGGCGGCGATGGAGTCGCCACCCTGGCCGCCGTACTCCTCGGGGATGTGGATCGCCGAGAACCCCGACGAGTTCAGCGCCACCAAGGCTTCTGAGGTGTACCTGGCCTTCTCGTCGACATCGGCCGCGTAGGGCGCGATCTCCTTGTCGCACAGGTCGCGAAGGACCTTGCGCATCTCGACGTGTTCGTCGGACAGCTGAAAGACGTCAAAAGACGGGTTACCGATGGACATAAGCCACTCCTCGCTACTCGCCGGTAACTTTACCTGCGAGGTCCGCGGCGCTCACTATCGGCCCGGTGTGCTCTTGCCGGAGACGAGCTGCATTCCGCGCACCATTTCCTTGTACGTGCGGTGATAGATCGATCGTGCAGTCTCGCTGCGACGCAGGACGTCCACGGGTGTCACGGGCGCGAGATACACGACCGGATGGCCGGCGAACACCGTCGAATCGGACTGGATCCGCAGGCTGCCGGCGAAGGCCGACTCGAGCTCCGTCCGGTAATACTCGGCATACTCCGGCTGGGTGAACAAGGTCTTGTTGAAGCCGATCCCGAATGGCACCAGCTTGGCGCCGTCCTCGAGATACTTCAGCGTGCCGACTGCCACGCCGGGCCACTGCTGGTTGAAGACGTCGTCGGCGATGACGATGCCGCCGTCGGCCAGGGTCGCCTCGGCGAGGCGCATGTCGCTGTAGACGATCTCCTCGGTGTGCCCGCCGTCGACGCTGAAGAAGCGGATGGGGCCATCGGCTTTGTCCCGCAACACTTCTGGGGTGAGCTTCGTCGAATCGCCCTGGTGCAGGACCAGCCCGTCCATAGTCGACCACAACGCCACGTTGTCGGTGAACTTCCCGAGATCGCCGTGGCCGGACCCGTCGATGTTGAGATCCTGGTCACCGAAGAGATCGATGGCGACCGACTTGCCCAAGCCTCGTTGGAGCAGATGAAGGGCGATGAACAACCGGCCGTGGTGCACGCCGATCTCGGCGATGCCGCCGTCGACGCCGCGGCTGCGTTGAGCCGCATCCAGAACCTTCAGGACCGGCAGGTTCCCCGGTTGGAGGAAGCCCGTCACGAAACGGTAGCCGACGTTGCCGTACCGCTCGAATGTGCGTTTCATCGCTGGCAATCCTACTTGCCCATCAACCGATCTCGCAGTGCCGCATCCTTTTGCAGCACCATGTCCTCGAGACTCGCCTGGAAGGCCTCCATGCGCTGCCGGAGACCCGGGTCCGATGCGCCGAGGATGCGCACCGCCAGCAGACCGGCATTGCGCGCACCACCGATCGACACCGTCGCCACCGGCACACCGGCCGGCATCTGCACGATCGACAACAACGAGTCCAACCCGTCGAGGCGTGCCAGCGGCACCGGAACGCCGATCACGGGAAGCGGGGTGGCCGAGGCCACCATGCCGGGGAGATGGGCGGCGCCGCCCGCCCCGGCGATGACGACCTCGATGCCGCGGCCCGCAGCGCCCCGCGCGTAGTCGAGCATGCGTCCGGGCGTGCGGTGCGCGGACACCACGCCGACCTCGAAGGGCACCTCGAATTCCGCGAGGGCCGTCGCCGCGTCCTCCATCACCGACCAGTCGCTGTCGCTGCCCATGATGAGGCCGACGCGGGCCGTGCGCCCGGTCGTCTCTTCTTCAGCCGCCATGTGGGTCCCATCCGTCCGTCCACTCGCCGTGCGACAACCAATGCGCCGCACGATTCGCCCGTTCCCGAACCTCCGCGACGTAGTCGGCGTCCGCCAACGAACCCGACGCCGCGCCGAGCACGTTGACGTGGCCGATCTTGCGCCCTGGCCGTTCGGCCTTGCCGTACAAGTGCACGCTTGCCTCGGGCACGCGCGCGAAGAGGTGGTGCAACCGTTCGTCCATGGTCATCTCGGGTGCCTGGGGGGCGCCGAGGACGTTGGCCATCACCGTGACCGGCGCGATGGGTCCGGTCGCCCCGAGGGGGTAGTCCAACACTGCCCGGAGGTGCTGTTCGAACTGGCTGGTGACGGCGCCGTTCATGGTCCAGTGCCCGGAGTTGTGCGGACGCATGGCCAGCTCGTTGACCAGCAGCTTGCCGTCGGTGGTCTCGAACAATTCCACCGCGAGCACCCCGACGACGCCCAACTCGCTCGCCAGCCGTAGGCCCAGCTGTTCGGCCGCAGCGCCCAGTTCGGGATCGAGGTCGGGTGCCGGGGCCACGACCTCCACGCAGATGCCGTCGCGCTGCACCGTCTGCACCACCGGCCACGCCGCGCCCTGCCCGAATGGCGACCGGGCGACCAACGCCGACAGCTCGCGTCGCATGTCGACCCGCTCCTCGAGCAGGACCTCGATGCCGTCGGCCAGATAGCGCTCGGTCACCTCGCGGGCCTCGGCCAGATCCCCGGCCAGGGTCACACCGCGTCCGTCGTACCCACCTCGAGCGGTCTTGACGACGATCGGTCCGTCGATGCGCGCAGCGAACGCGTCGACGTCGGATAGCTCGGTCGCCTCGACGAACCGGGGAATCGGCGCACCGAGCGACTCGAGCCGGCGGCGCATCACCAGCTTGTCCTGGGCGTGGATCAGCGCCTGCGGCGGCGGGGCCACGTTGACGCCCCGATCGACCAGCGCCTGCAGGAGATCGGTGGGGACGTGCTCGTGGTCGAACGTCAACGCCGAGGCGCCCTCGGCGGCGCGGGCCAGCGCATCGGCGTCGGTGTGCGAACCGATGACGACGTCGGGGGTGACCTGGGCGGCGGGATCGTCCGGCGACGCGGCCAGCACCCGAAGGGTCTGGCCCAGCGCGACCGCGGCCTGGTGGGTCATCCTGGCCAACTGGCCGCCGCCGATCATGGCTACGACTGGAGGTGCACTCACGGTGCCTATGTTGTCATGGCTCCGACACGGGGTTGGACCCGTCGCGACCTGCACGGCTACGCGTATAGTGCCGGATTTCCGTAGACTGCCCTCTCGTGTCCTTCACCGATGCCACCATTGCGCGGCTTCCGCGCGCGGTTCGGCCCTTCGCCGAACGGCATCACGAGCTCATCAAGTTCGCGATCGTCGGTGGCACCACGTTCATCATCGACTCCGCGATCTTCTACACGCTCAAGCTGACGATCCTCGAGCCCAAGCCCGTCACGGCCAAGATCATCTCGGGCATCGTCGCCGTGATCGCGTCGTACATCCTCAATCGGGAGTGGAGCTTCCGCGACCGCGGTGGCCGCGAACGCCATCACGAAGCGCTGCTGTTCTTCGGCGTCAGCGGGGTCGGCGTGCTGCTCAGCATGGGGCCACTGTGGATCTCCAGCTACGTGCTGGAGCTACGCGTGCCCATGGTCAGCCTGACCATGGAGAACATCGCGGACTTCATCTCGGCGTACGTGATCGGCAACCTGCTGCAGATGGCCTTCCGCTTCTGGGCGTTCCGACGCTGGGTGTTTCCCGATGAGTTCGGCCGCAATCCGGACAAGGCCGTGGAGGCGACGATCACCGCGGGTGGCATCGCCGAAGCCCTCGAGGATCAATCCGAGGATGATCGCGAGAAGGGCATCGTCACCCCTCTGCGCGGCCGGCGGGCGCCCCGCGCGACTCCGCCCGGCGATTCCCCGGAACCCAGGGTGTCGAAGACGTCTTAGCGCTACGTCGCGGTGACGCCGCACCGAGGTCGGGTCAGTACGCGCCCGAGCCGGTCGCGATCGTGCGAATGGTCTTCACAGCGATCAAGGCGTCATTCGTGATCGACCAGTTCTCGACGTAGGACAAATCGAGTCGCACCGAGTCTTCCCAGGACAAATCGGAGCGTCCACTCACCTGCCACAGCCCGGTGATGCCCGGCAGCACCAACAGCCGGCGGCGCACCTGATCGTTGTAGGTATCCACTTCTCGACGCAGCGGTGGGCGCGGTCCGACCACACTCATATCGCGCCGCAACACGTTGATGAACTGAGGCAGTTCGTCGATGCTGTACTTGCGCAGGATCTTGCCCACCGGAGTGATTCGCGGATCGTCCTTGATCTTGAAGAGCACTCCTCCGACGCTGTCGTTGGCCTGAACCAGGCTCTCGATCTGCTTGTCGGCGTCGACGACCATCGTGCGGAACTTGATCATCTGGAACGGTCGACCCTCGAGCCCGATGCGCTCGGAACGATAGAAGATCGGGCCCTTGGACGTGAGCTTGATCGCCATCGCGGCTGCCGCCATGACGGGGAACGCACCCAACAGGGCCGCGACGGCGACGAGGTAGTCGAACGCGTGCTTCTGCAGTTTCTTGGTACCGCTGTACTGAGGCTTCTCGACGTGGATCAGCGGAAGTCCGGCGACCGGGCGCATGGTCAGCCGCGGTCCGGCGACGTCGACGACACCCGGCGTGACCACGAGATCGACACCCAATTTGTGCAGATCCCACGACAGCTCGCGCACACCTTCGGGACCGAGATGGTCGGTGGTCGTGAGTGCCACGGTGTTGGCGTTGGTCTTCAGGATGGCATCGTGCACGCTGCCCTCGTCCCCCAGCACGGGAAACGTACCGACACCGGGGATCTCGATGGTGCCCCCGGAGCTGCGGCCGGTCAGACACACGCCGATCACCGAGTAGCCGTACACCCATCCACGGGTGAGGGACTGCACCAGACTGCGCACCGCTCTCGCGTCGCCCACGGCGAGGACGGTGACCACGCAGCGACCTCGCTTGCGCTGTCGCGAAAGGTACAGGCGACACACGTGGCGTCCGACGATCAGCGCGAGTAGACCGAGCGGAAATGCCACGGCCAAATATCCGCGAGCGTATTCGGGTCGGAAGATCATCAGGACGACCGCGACCACACCGACCGTGGACAGCGTCGCGGAAACCACCCGGCGATATTCCTCCACGCCGGCCCCTACGATTCGAGGCGAACGGGTCCGGTAAACCGCCAGCAGTGCGAGCCAGATGGCCGCGACGCAGACCGAGAGAATGGAAAAGTAGATGGAGAGGGGATCGAGCGCCGTTATCGGGCGCCCGACCCGAACCATTTGAGCGCACGCCAGCGCAATGGCGACGACCGTGATGTCGGAAATGACCAAGGCTCTGACATAACGCCGCTGCCAATGTGGCCCGTCGACGGGATTAGCCGCCTTCGCGGCTGCTCGCGTGAGGCCGAGAGCCTCTTGAGTTACTGTCACGTTCCTGCCTTTGTGTTTGCTAGCAGCTAAGCGGCCGCCCGCGGGTCCCCGGCTCGACACAACTATCGCACTGTGTGACAGAGTTCGCTACAAGAATCGGGGCATCAAGGTGGAAGCCTGACGACTAGCTGGGCGACTCCTCTGTACCGAGAGTGTCGAAGACTTCGTGGTAGAGCAGGGAGTGCACGCGTTCGACGCGTGGAATGTCGTGAAATTCCAGTGGGTCCTGCGACGCAGATTCGATCAACAAAGTGCCGGTCCGAAGTAGCCGATCCAACACACCATGGCGAAACTCGACGCTGTTGATTCGCGCCAACGGTATGTCGATACCCGATCGAGTGAGAATCCCGTGACGAAACATCACCCGCCGGTCGGTTATGACGAAATGCGTTGTACGCCAGTTGAGAAACGGCCAGGCGACGAGCCACCCCACCAGAACCAGCCACAGGGCCCCGATGACGATCATGACGATGTTCTTGGCGGTGGGCTCCCACGTCAGCCGATTCACCGCACCCACTCCGAAAGCGGCGACTGCCGCCGAAGAAATGAGGACCAGCGTCGGTCCCACCAATCGCTTCCAATGCGGATGCCGATGAAGTACGACGCGCTCGTCGGCGGCAAGTACGTTATCCGGATATCCCACGGAGTGACCCTACCTAGCCGACGACCTTTGGCGAAGAATGTCACGGCGTCGCCAATTGACTTCGCAAACTCCCGTGGTCGGTGCACGAGGCCTTCGCACATCCGCTGGAACACGCCGTTGGGGTAGCCTCTACGAGATCGCTGAGTGCTGCTGAAGGGCGCGTCGCAGAGGCCTCGGCGAGGATGCTCTCGAATACCCGAGGGGTTTGCACGAGCGATCGAGAGCAACATCACATATGTCATCACGTGCCCCATAGAGACGTCGCCGACGGGCGATGCCCTGATTCGAGGAGTCGTAGTGCAAATCGGCGGCCGCAATGTCAGCACCCTAGCCAAGTCCATGCTCGAACCGCGGCACTACATTGCGGCAGGAAACATGGCCCGCACCTACGAAGCTCCCGTGGAGATGGCCCGCCGCTATCTGAGCAACAAGGGCGAGTACCCGTACACCGCCAAGGTGCGCACGCCAACATCTCTGCTGGCACTTCGGACGTACTCCCCGCACGACGTGTTGACGATCAACGAGATCTTTTGCAGGCAGGATTACAAGGCAGACGCCGGCGACAAGGTCGTGGTGGACTTCGGCTCGAACATCGGCATCTCGGCGGCGTACTTCCTGTCACGGGGCCCCGGCGTGTTCGCGTATCTGTTCGAGCCGTTGCCCAGCAACGTCGAACGGCTTCGAGACAACCTTCGCGTCTTTCCCGATCAGTACGTCCTGCAGGAAACGGCCGTCGGACCGGACGAGGGCGAGGTGCAGTTCGGGTGGGAGGACACCGGGCGGTACGGCGGCGTCGGCGTAGCGACCGGGAAGACCATCACCGTGCCGTGCGTGAAGTCGCGAAGCGTGCTCGAAGACGTCGTCGGCCGCCATGGGCGCATCGATGTCCTGAAGGCCGACATCGAGGGGCTCGAGGGTGCCATCGTCGCCGACATACCGGAGGACCTCGCGCGGTCGATCGGCAAGATCTACGTCGAGTACGTCTTCAGCGAGAATCCGTTGCCAGCCACCCACGACTTCCGGCAGTACGGTGACATCGCCCAGCTGACCCTGCGATAGCTACCCCGGCAGATCGCCCGCCGTGCGCAGGTGCACGATGTCCCCCGCCGAGATGGCGACTACCCCGCCGTCGGTGTCGAGGAGGAGTCTGCCCTGCGCGTCCACGGCGGTCGCCGTGCCGACGATCTCGGAGTCACCCGGAAGCAGTGCTCGCACCCGCGATCCGATGGTCAGGCTGCGCGCTCGGTAGTCCGCCAGCAACCGCTCGTCGGCGCCGCCGGTGCTGCGCCAGCCACCGATTCGTCTGTCCAGGTGTCGTAGAAGTGCGCGTAGCACCCGGTCGCGGTCCGGAGCCTCGACGCCCAGCGCGAGCATCGAGGTGGCGATGCCCGGGTCCTCGAGTTCCTCGGGCAGCAGGCTCACGTTCAGACCAATGCCGACGACGATCGTCGGTCCCGACGGTGCCACCTCCGCCAGGATCCCAGCCAGCTTGCCAGCCGCCCCTCCGACGCCGGCCAGGACGTCGTTCGGCCACTTCAGCCCGAGTGGAATCCCCGCAGCCCGCAGCGCGACCTCGGACACCGCGTCGATCACCGCCACCCCTGCGACCAAGGGCAGGAGCCCCCATGCCTCGCTGGGCACGTCCCTGGGAGCGACCCCGACGGACACCGTGATCTGTGCCCTCGGTACCGCGGACCACGTACGTCCTCGTCGGCCGCGACCCGCCGTCTGATTCTCGGCGACCAGCACGACCCCGTCGACGTCCTCCCCCGCCGCCGCTCGGGCAATCAAATCGCCGTTCGTAGAACCGGTCTCTTCGACGACGTCCAGTCGTCGCCACGATGATTCGGCTCCGAGCACGCCCTCTCTCAGCGCCTCGACGTCATATGCGGGCCGGAGTGTGTCGGACGTCATTTCGGCAGCATACGTCGACGGATTCCCCGACGGATATGGACGACTAGGGTGGCGGACGTGCTGGTCGACAAGAGATTGGTCGGGTGGGTGGTGATCGGCGCTGGGCTCGGAGCCGTCCTCCGCAGCGTGATCGCACCGGCATGGACCGGGACACCGGGCTTGGTCGCCGTTGGGGTCATGACCGTCGCCGGTGGCCTGCTCGCCGGAGTTGCACTCGGACTCCGCGGAGGGCGCGCGGCGGCACTCGTGATGGGGGTGGCAAGCGGTACCGCCAGCTCGGGCCTCTACGCCGTGTGGGGCGTGACCGCCGCCCCGAAGACCGGGATCGTATTCCTGATCACCGTGCCCGTGGCGACGGCGGCAGCGCTGACCCTGGGCGTCTCGGCCGTAGGCATCCTGCGCCGTCGAGACCGGACCGAGGTCGCGCACTGAGCGGCGCATTGTGGGTCTTCGTCGGCGGCACTCTCGGCGCCGCGGTCACGCTCGCCTTCCTGCGGCATTGGCCTGGTCGCTCCACCGCGCTGACCTTGAGCGTCGTGAGCTCGCTGTGCCTGGGCGCGTTCTACGCGACCGTGCGTCATTCCGACGACCTCGGCGCCTTCGTCGGCTTCGGCGTCCTCGCGACGGCGGCGTCGTTCATCATGGCCGCCAACGAATGTCACGACATACCAACGACCGTCGCGGACGGACTTCAGCTACTTCGCCGGGTGACGAGTGCGATGCTTCTTCAGGCCGCGGTGTGCGTCGCGTTCGCCGCAGTCGGGTACTTGTCGATCGACTCCGTCGTGGTGCTCTACTACAAGATGGCCGCGAGCTAGCCGGATCAGTACGCGCCGGAGGCAGTGAGAATCGTGCGGACCGTCTTGGCGGCGATCACCAGGTCGTTGGTGATCGACCAGTTCTCCACATAGGAGAGATCCAGCCGGACGGAATCCTCCCAACTCAAGTCCGATCGACCGCTGACCTGCCACAGACCGGTGATGCCGGGCAGCACCAGGAGTCGTCGGCGCACCTGATCGTCGTACGTGTCGACTTCGCGGCGAAGGGGTGGACGCGGCCCGACCACGCTCATGTCGCCGCGAAGGACGTTGATGAACTGGGGCAACTCGTCGACGCTGTACCGGCGCAGATAGCGACCGATCGAGGTCACCCGCGGGTCGGCGCGCATCTTGAACAGCACCCCACCCACGCTGTCGTTGGCCGACGTCAATTCGTCGAGCTTGGCGTCGGACCCAACGACCATGGTGCGGAACTTGATCATCTCGAATGGCAGACCGTCGCGGCCGATGCGCTCCGACTTGTAGAACACGGGACCCTGGCTGGTCAGCTTGATGGCAATCGCGCTGGCGATCATCACCGGCGCGGCGAGGATCAGAGCCGTCGTCGCCAACACGAAGTCGAGCGCCCGCTTCTTGAACCGCTGGCTGCCGCTGTACTGGGGCTTCTCGACGTGAATCAGGGGTAGACCCGCTACCGGCCTCAGCGTCAGCCGCGGGCCGCCGACGTCGACCACGCCCGGTGACACGACGAGGTCCACCCCGAGGGCGTCGAGGCGCCACGACAACTCCCGCATGCCATCGGGTCCCAGATGGCCGGTGGCGGTGAGCGCCACCGTGTCTGCCTTCGTCGCAAGGATGGCCCGCTCGACATCGTCCTCGCTGCCGAGGATCGGCAGGACCCCGGCGCCCGGCACGTCGATGGTGCCGCCGGTCTTACTGCCGGTCAGACACACGCCGACGACCGAGTAGCCGTACGTCCATTCCCGCGACATGGACTGGACGAGACTGCGGACGGCCCTGACCTCGCCGACTGCCAGCACCGCGGTCAGGCAACGTCCCCGGCGACGCTGTAGCGCCACCAGTCGCCGGATGAGGCTACGGCTGACGAGCAGGCCGAAGATTCCTGCCGGAAGGGCGATGGCCAGATAGCCTCTGGCAATTTCCGGGCGCAGGACCATCAACGCGATCGCGATCAGGCCGACGACGGCAAGCGTGGCGGAGAGGACCCGGCGGTATTCCTCGATGCCCGCGCCGACGATCCGTGGGGACCGTGTTCGGTAGATCGCCAGAAACGCCATCCACGTCGCCACCACCATCAGGGAGGCGACCGAATACCAGAACGACGCGTAGTTCAGTGTCGTGGCCAGCCCCTGCAGCTGCAGCCACTGCGCCACGATCACCGAGCAAACGACGACCGCAAGGTCGGTGATCACGAGGGCAAACTTGTAGCGGCGTTGCCACTGTGGCCGTGCTATCGGAAGTCGAGCCCTTGACGACTCGATCTCCGAGGTGGTGGCTTCTTGAACCTGGAACATTGCTGCTCGATTTCCTCCGCTTGCCCATCAACCCGACGCCGCACAGCCCCCGCATGAACTTCGACCACTATGGCAGACTTTGCGAAAATATGCTTGATCAGACGGAAATGCGAGGTCAAGGACAAGCGGCTTGAAAAACAGTCTTCACTAGACCGGCGTACTGATAGAAATAAACGAACTCCCACGACAGGATCGACATGTCGTAGGGGCGCGGCACCTCGCGCATGACGAGCGCACCCGGATCAGGGAAGCACTTGCCGAAGATCATTCTGGCCCGAGGCAAATGGTACCGCCAACTGACGACGATGATCCGATTCCAGGACCGTTCCTTCGCCAGCCGATGCGTCATCTCCGCCTCGCCACGCGTGGTGAGCGGATTGGGCCGCAGGCACATCGTCTCGATGCCGCCGCCGGATTCGTGGCATACGCGGCGCATGATCGGATCGTCGGCGTCATACGGATTGGACAGCAGGACCGTCGGAGCCCAACCGGCCCGAGCCAGAGATATCCCATAGTCCTCGCGGCCATCGTGTTCGCCGCCTAGAACGACGATGACGTCGGCACGTTGCAGTGGATCGACGGTCGCGTGCTTGAACACGACGAAACCCGTGACTCCGACGAGTGCCATGATCACGACGACCGCCGTGGTGAGGACGAAGAAGGCGCGTCGCAGTTCAGGTCCTTGAATTCGCCGGGTCGTCACCGCACAGAGCTTGGTAACGGCCGAACATCCGGCGGCCAAGTTCGCGCTGGGCCGCCCCGTTGTAGTGCGGGTCGACGGCGCTGTTGAAGGAGTCGCGAGGGCCGGGTACGAAAGCCGTTCGCGGTCGCCGGTTCGGCGTGTCCTCGTGAACCGCGTTGATCACCGGATAGTCCCGGTGGCCGTTCTCCATCTCCTCGGGCACCATTCCACCAAGGATGAAGGGCACGTCGCTGCCATAGCGCTCGCGCAGCGAATCGATCACCAGGTCGAGCTTCGCCTGGTACACCGGGCCCGGCGTCAACGGAACGTCCGTCTCGCCCTGGTGCCACAGGATGGTGGCGACCTCACTGCCGGGGAAGGTCCGAAGCACCTCGTCGATCGCGCGGGTCGCCTTTCGATAGAGATTCACCCGCACCTTCGTGCACTGCGGATCCCAGCTGTACCCGTTCTTGGGAGTGAAGGACGTGTCACCTCTGGCTCCGGGGATCAAGAGCACGGCTCTCCCCGTCGCCTCCGCCAGCAGCTTGGCGAAGGTCATGCCGAAACCGACCCCCTTGGAGGGGACTTCGTGGATGAGCGGATCGACGCCCACGATCGCCTTGTTCTTGGAGCGGCCGCACATTGCCCACTGGTGCACCAGTGGGTGCGGGCGGTCTAAGCCGTCGAGGTCGAGCCCGAACCCCATCCCCTGTGCGTTCGACTGACCGAGCACGGGCACGACGAGGTAGGGCGATTCTGGCGGTCCCACCCGGTCACCGCGCGGTGCGAGCCGACGCTTGACGAAGCACTTCGCCTCGACCACCAGCTGGGTCAGCAGCGGACTGTCTCCGTCGGGATTCCTCGGAGCCCTAGCGGCATTCATTGGTCACTCGCTTACCGGCGAATCGATCGGCGATCCACTGGAGTTCGTAGGCGGCGTCACCCTCGCTGTGGCCCTTGTCCGGGCTGAAACGCCACTCCAGCACTCCCCCGAGCTGGCACGCCCGTTCGATGGCAGCTGCCGTCCACGGGTAGTCGATGAAGGTGTCCTTGCCTCCGTACTCGACCGCGAGCGGAGCCGACAATCGCCGCTGGGGCAGCGCATACGCTCCGATGAGATCCCGTAGCCGCTGGGCGGCCTCGGGCGTGGTCGGCGCGAAGTCCTTCGGGGTTAGCTTCTCGATCGCTGCGTTGCGGTCGTTCACCAGCTTTCCCGAGCAGGCCGACAACGTGTCCCAGTACTCGGCGGCTGCGCCGTGCCGGTAGTCGTCGCGGTTCAGGTCGGGATTCAGCCGTGCAAGAGACTCGATGATGAGTTGGAGGGCCGGTCCCTGATCGTTCGTCAGGGTGCCCGCCTGCGCCTTGTCGACGAGGCCGACCATGTCGGCGACCGGCGACACGACGATCGCGCCCAGAAGGTCGAGCTCGGGCGCATACGTACTCGCCTGCTCGTCGGCGGCCCACACGGCGCCGCCGCCCTGCGAGCCACCCCAACCCACCCAACGCGTCGATACGTCCTTGAAGGTCGATCGCAACGCGCGGACGGCGTCGATGACGTTGTAGCCGGCGGTGAGGGAATCGGCGTACGGATGGATGCCGTCGGCACCCAGGCCCTGATAGTCCGCGACGGCGACCGCATAGCCCTTGGCGGTGAACGTCTGGACGGCCGCAATCTGTCCGAGCAGTGAGTCGGACAGCGAGAGAGCGCATGGTTCGTCGATGCCCGTGGTCCCGTGCCCGAAGGCGATGACCGGCCAACCGCCGTCGGGCGCCGGCCCCTTGGGGGTGAACACAGATCCTGACACCACGGTCGGCTCCGCCTTCGTCCCGAAGCTGGATCGATACGTGACTCGCGCGGATTCCATGGTCCGCCCGGCGGCCGTGTGGCTGAGACCCGGCATCGTCATCGCGGTGACCAACGAACCCGGCCCGGCGCCATCGAGGGTGGCGGTGGCAATCGGCTGAGCCTCGCCACTCGGCTGGACGCCGTCCGACACTCGCTGCACGATGCCGACGACGGCCGGAATCGACAGCACGGCGACGACGAGCGCAATCGCCAACGCCAACCCGACACCCGCCCACAGCAGGCGTCTACGCATTGCGCGCCTTCGGCTTGTACTTCTTGGCGAGGTTCAGCGCAGGTTGTTCGATGAGGTAGTAGGTCACGACCGACAGCGCGATCGAGACGCCGAGGACGATGACCGAATTGAGGAGGAATTCGCCGACGGAGTCACCGTGCATCAGGCCCCAGCGGCCCATGAGCAGCAGGATCGGAAAGTGCCATAGGTACACCGACAGCGAGATCTTGCCGATGAAGCGCGCCGGGGCGAAGTCGAGCGCGGTGGCCAGCTTCGAGGATTCCCCACGCGCGAGCGGGGCGACCACGATGACGACGAAGATACCCGCGACGAAGGCCACCGAGCTCAGGGCGAAGACGCTGTGCAGCATCAGGAGTCCCAAGGCGACGAGCAAGGCCGGGAAGAACGCGACGATGGCGATCAAACGGATCCGACGGCTGAGTCGTTCTCCGATGACGCCCTGCTCCATCGCGACGAACAGGATCACCACGAACATGCCGTAGGCGAAGCAGTCGGCGTTGGTCAGGAAGCTGCGCAGGTACACCGCGACCCAGTTGTCACCCCAATCCATCATCAGGGGGTCGGTGACCTTCTCGTGCGCCGCGAGGGCGGGGACGAACAATTTCCCGACGAATCCGATGGCAAGCAGAATGACCGGCGCGAGCAGAGCCAGCTTGAGCGGCGCGATGTTCGTGCGCCTGCGCAGCCCGAAGAGCAGCAGACCGAGCAGTGGCAGTGAGAGATAGAAGACGATCTCCAGCGTCAGCGACCACGAGGGATTGATGCCGGTCTGGAAGTACTTCGGGATGTAGGTCTGGACGAGCGTGAGATTCGAGATGAGCTGCCACGGATCGGTGATCGTCCCGGTGCCCTCGTCGGTGCCCGGCGTCACGAGGGACGGGTTCGTGACGTAGGCGATGCGGAGCACGTAGTTGACGACGAGGAAGATGACGAGGTACGCGGGCAACACCCTGAGAACGCGGTGCAGCGCGTACTGCTTGGTGTTGGGCAGCTTCAGCGCACCGCGTTCCCTGGTCAAACCGCGAACGTACGGCAGGAACAGCAAGAATCCGCTGAGCACGAAGAACAGCAGCAGAACCATCCCGATGAGGTTCAGCTTTCCGGCCGCGGTGGTGAGCGGAGAGTAGTGACCGGCGACGTGCGCCACCGCCACCCCGAGGCAACCCAGGCCGCGCACACCATCGAGACCGATGATCCGCGCTCGGTTCTGCTTGGCGGGCGCGGTGTTCAACGCCTTCTCCGGAGCGAGTTCGTCTGCACCCACCCCGGCCGCCTGACCGTTGTCCATCACTGACCCTCCACGGGAGGTTGTGGTGCCGCCTCTGCAGGCGGTTCGTTGGACGCAAGGAAGGCTTGGCAGTCGTCTGGTGCGGGCTCGTTATTGAACCGCGCGGCGATCCATGCGACCGCAGCACCGTTGTCGAGATCGCCGTGGCCGGCACCGGGTTGCAGCTGAATCTGGATGACGTCACCCATTCGACACGCCCGTTCCAGCGCCCGATCGGTCCACACCGGCGAGATGAACTGGTCCTGACCGCCGTAGATCACCAGCATCGGAGCTGCCGCCGCCCCTCTGGGCAGCGTAGACCGCTGCAGATACCCGCGCAGCACCTCGACCGCCTCCGGGCTGCTGGGCCGCAGGTCGTCGGGAGTCATCTCATCTAGGGCCTTGGTCCGTTCCGCGGCTGCGGCGGCGTCACCCTGGCACGACAACAGCACATCCCACTTCTCCTTGACGATTCCGTGGCGGTAGTCGTCGAGCTTGAAGTCGGGATGGGACCTGCTCAGAGATTCCAGGATGGCCATCAGCGCGGTGCTCTGCTCTTCGGTCAATTGTCCCGCGGCGGCGGCGTCGGCGAAACCCTCGATGTCGGCGGGCGGCGAGAAGCTGGCCGAACCCAACATCGTCAGACCGTTGCCGTACTTCGGGGCTAGCTCGTTGGCGGCCCAGGCGGCCTGGCCGCCCTGGGACCCGCCGACCGCCACATATCGGTCTGACAGATCGCCGCTCAGTTTGCGCGCTGCGCGCACCGAGTCGATGAGGTTGTAGCCCTCGGTGGTGGCGTCCAGGTAGGGATGCGGCGCGCCCTTCATCCCGAGACCCTGGTAGTCGGACATGGTCACTGCGTATCCACCTCGCACGAGACCCGAGATGAGATCGGACACCCCCAGAAGCGTCGGCGACAGCGACGGTGCGCACTCCTCGAGAATCCCGGTCGTGGCATGGCCGTAGGCAATCACAGGCCAGCCGCCTTCGGGAGCCTTGCCCTTGGGGATGAAGACGGTGCCAGACACCGTCGTCGGGCTGTCGTCGACACCGGAGGTGGACTGGTAGGTGACGCGCGCGGCAACCGACGTGATGGCCCGAAGTCGCAGGTCGACGGTGGGTAGGTTCGTCGCCGACACCAGGGTTCCCGGCCCCGAACCGCTGTAGTCGCCGTCGAACCGCAGGCCCGACTCGTTGGCCGGCTGATTCAGCACGGGCTTCGCGTCGCTTCCGCACGCAGACACACCGGACGCCGTGGCCAGAGCGATGCAAATCAGCAGCGCACTCCGGATCATCAAAGTTCCCTTCGTCCAGTTGCCTCGTCGACGATGTGGCCGATCTGGCGGCGGTCCAGCACCGAACCGCCGGCCAAGCCGATGGCCAGGATCAGTACTGCACTGAGGGCACCGCCTAGCGCGGCGGCCATCACGATCTCCTTCCACATGGGCCCTCGACCGTCGGACACCCCGGTCGCGGGGTCGACGAGCACGAGGTTGGTGTCGCCGGTGTCGATCGACTCGATCTCCCGGGACAGTGTCACCATGGTGCGCGCCAGGGCGTTGGCGGTATCACGTGTCTCGTCGGGATCCTTGCCGCTTATGCGCATGTCCAGGAGTACGGAGTTCGCCTCGGGGATGCCGATCGTGACGCGCTTCGCGAGTTCCGCGGGAGTCTGCGTCGACTTCATCTCGGCGAGCGTGCGCTCGGTGATCTGATTGCTCTTCACCAGCGTCTGGTAGGTGATGGTCTTCGACAACGCGCTCACGTTCCCATACTGCGCGTCCAGCGGCTGCGCTCCCGCGGATGTGACGACGAAGAAGCTGACGTCTGCGTACACATCGCGCTGGTTGTGCCAGACCCACCACCCGGCCCCGCCGGAAAGTAGCGTCGCACAGGCGATCACAAGCCAGGATCGACCGAGAATGCGAAGGTACTCGGCCACCCTGGGGACACCCGGGGGCGGCCTCATGCCGCGGCCCCGCAGACGTCACCGAGCTTTTGGCCGTCGAACCGGGCCTGCAGCCAGTCCAGTGACGATTGGAGGATCTGGTCGCTCTCGATCGAGCTGGCACCGATCTGCGGCCTGATCTCGAGCACGTCACCCTTGCCGCAGGCGCGTTGCAGGGAGGGAATCACCCAGGCCTTGGAAATCAGCGGATCCTCGGTGCCGTAGACGACCAGGAGCGGCGCCGCCAGCCCGCCGGGACCAGGCAGGGCGTGTCTGGCGAGGAGTGCACGCAGCTTGGCAGCGGCTGCCCCGTTTGGTGGCCGAAGATCGCCCGGTCGAAGACTGCCGAGAGTGTTGGCCATGGCGGTAGCGTCGGCGCCGCAGTTGACCAGATCGCTCCAACGATCGCGGACGAGGCCGGAGCGGTAGGCATCGAGGTCGAGGGTGGGATCCTCCGCCGCTGCGCCGTCGAGAACCTGCGCGAAGAGCCTGTACTGCTCGCCGATCAGGTTGCCCGACATGGCCGCGTCGACCAGACCGGTCGAGTCGACCAGAGGCGCAAGCGCCACCGAGCCAACCAGTTCCAGTCCCGATCCATAGGACACGGCCCGTTCGTTGGCCGACCACGCGGCCTGACCGCCCTCACCGAATCCGAGCGTCGCCCAGCGATTGCTGGCCGACGGCACCACTCGCCGGGCTGCCCGCACCGCGTCCACGACATTGTTTCCGAGCGTGGCGGTGTCGATCACCGAGTGTCGATTGCCCACCATGCCGAGACCCTCGTAGTCCGACAGTGCGACCACGTACCCGCGGGACAGCATCACCGCGATGATCGGCGCATAGCCCGCCACGTCGTCGGCCAGCGATGGGGCACATGCGCTCGACAGCCCGGTGACCGCGTGCCCGAAGGAGAGAATCGGCCAGCCGCCTTTCGGCGGCTTCCCGGCGGGCACCGCGACGACACCGGACACCTCGCTGGATTCACCGTCGAGCCCACGAGTCGAGCGATAGACCACCCGCACGGCCGTGGCGTCCACCTGATCGAAGTAGTTCTGGTTCTTCAGCGGCGTGACCTCGATCAGCGAGCCGGGCCCACCGTCGCTCATGTCCGGCGGCTCCAGGGTGGGTTTGCCAGCGAACTCCGGGGTCAGCGTGGGAACCGGACGCGGCGACGTCGTCGCAGCCTCCGGTCGGTCCGTCGTGCACGCCGCGCTCGAGGACGCGATGGCGGCGGCGACGGCTAGGACGACCAACGCACGCATGCGACTATCAGCGACTTTCTTGATTGCGATGCGACCCACGTCCAGTGTCGGCGGCGCCCAGTGATGCGCCGTCTGCTGCCCCGACGGTCTCGACGGTCTCGGTCACCGCTTCCCGGCGACCGGCTGTCGGTGCGCCGTCGCCGGCAGATTCGACGCCCGCGAGGTCGCCGGTCTGCTGATCCCGCGTCGAATCCTTGCGGTGTCGGCGCAGTACCGGACGGGTCGTCGGTTCGAAGGTCACCACGGTGCCGATGAGGGCGACGTTGCCCGACGAGAGGGCCTGGATCGCCCGCCGAAGCGCCGTGCTGGTCGTCGCCGAGATCCTCGCGAGCAGGATCGCGCCGTCGGCCAGGGCGCCGACCACGACGCCGTCGGAGTACGTGCTCAAGGGCGGCGTGTCGACGACCACGAAGTCGAAGTTACGAGTGAGCTCCTCGAACAGCGTCGCCGCGCGGTCGGTGGCCCATAGTTCGCCGGGCCGCGGCGCGACCGGTCCCGCAGGGAGAACTGCGATCGTGTGACCGCCGCCGACGGGGACGTCGGAGAGGCAGACGTCGGAGACGTGGTCGTCGCCCACGAGGACGGTGCTCAGCCCGCGCCTGGTGGCCGCGTCCCGCAGAGAGCCGCTGAGGGCGAGCCTCTCGGCGATCGCCGGGCTTCGCAGATCGCCGTCGACGAGCACGACTGATCGGCCGGATTCCGCCAATGCCGCAGCCAGGTCGATGGCCGTCGTGGTGCGCCCCTCTTCGGCTCCCGGGCTGGTCACCGCGATCACGCGCGCCGACTTGCCGCTCGGCAGGACCGTGAAGCGCATGTTGGTGCGCAGTTCGCGAAGGCGCTCGGCGTAGAGGCTGCTCTTGCCGAGGTCTACGACGCCGCCGTCCCGCCTTTGGGGGTCGGTCGGCAAGCCTCCGAGCACGAGGGCGTTCGTCGTGCCTTCGACGGTCTCTCGACCGCGGACGCGCCTGTCGGCGATGCCCACCAGGATCGCGATGAGGACACCGAGGACCAGGCCCGCGACGCCACCGAGGACCAGTCGCTTCCAGAGCGCCCAGCCCAGCGATGCGGTGGGATAGTCCGCTTCGTCGACGACGATGGCACCGGCTGCGGGTGTTCCGCCCCGGCGCGACGTCTCGAGTTCGCTGACCACCTGAACCAACTGGTACGCGATCGCGTTGGCATAGATCTGCGCCTGATCGGGGTCGGCGTCGGTGACGCCGACCTGCAGGAGCACCGTCTTGTCGATCGGCTGGGCCTTGACCTTGCTGCGAAGTTCATCCGCCGTGATGGGCGCCTTGAGTTGGTCGACGGCCCGCGAGGCCACCTGCTCGCTGGTGGCCAGACCCGCGTACGAGACGACCCGTTCCGTGGAGAAGAGGTTGTTCTGGTACGCCTCGCTGACCGACGTGCCGTTCTGGGTGGCGACGAACAGCGTGGCCTTCGACTGATAGTCGTGGCTGAACATTTGAGGAAGGTGCTTGTTCACTACGTTGAAGGTGGTGGCAAACCCGAGCGCAACGCCGAGAACGGTGATCGCCAGTATCAGCACCCACAATCGGCGGAATATGCGCAAGTATTCTCGTACGTCCAACGCGGACTCCCTCGATGAGACTCGTAGCAGCGGCGGTTGCCAGACTGTCGGGCGCTACGTCGCAAGCTGTGTGTGGATCCTTCGACCCAGTTGCTGTTGTCGTAGCTAGGGTGGCACGATAGTGGCCGTGAGGGCCCACTCAAATCTGCCCGGCAAGCATATATTACATGTCGCGATTGTTGCTGCATGCCCGCTTTTGACCTGGTTCGCCCTCGATCGTGGCAAAATGCCGACGTTAGCTGTCGTGGGTCTCTTGGCAATGGTTGTGGGAATCTACGTTGGTCTGCGCCAGCCACTCTGGCTGTATTGGGGATTGGCAGCGGTGATGGGCTTCTTGCCCCATGGCTACTTCCCCGGCGTGCATCTGCCGCTCTACTTGCCATTCGCTGCTGGTGTTCTGCTAGCTGCGTTGCTGCATCCCACGGCAGAAACCCGTCTACATCCGATCGAAATCGCGGTGGTCGTCCTCGTCATCGTCGCGGGAGTGTCGGTGCTCGCTACCGCAACCAACCTCTCCGACGTCGCCGAGTTCATCAAATGGTCACTTGCGACGCTGGTGCTAATCGCGTTATTGCGATTGTCCAGAGAGAATTTGATTAGGTTCGGACGAATCTTCGTGTTTGCCGCGACAGCAAATGCCCTCTTCGGCATCGTCACCGTCCTTCTGCCGGGCAAGGGGCTGATCCGCGTATTCAGCGTCTTCGGTTACCAGCAGATGGACCGTTTCGTTTTCAGCAATGAGGGCCAGAGTCGCTCGATCCGGCTGGGGGGCCTGTGGATCGACCCCAACGGCGCCGGGCTAGCACTCATCTTCACCTTCGTGATCGCTCTGGTGGTACTCACGGGCCGGGCTCGAGCTGCCGTGATCGCGATTCTCTCGATCGCGATCCTCTTGACCTTGAGCCGCGCCGCGATTTTCAGCCTGCTGGCCGGGCTGCTTCTCGTGCTGGTCTTTCACAAGATGCGCCAACGTGACCGGCAGATTGCCATCGGAGGAATCTTCCTGGCCGTCATCGTGGCACTGCTGGTGCCACAGATACGCAACCGAATCTTCTCGTCCTTCGGCTCCGACGATGCGGGCTCGTCCGCGCGCTGGGAGGCTCTGCTCAAGTTTCCCGCGGACATGGCCGGCGACTGGCTGTTCGGCAAGCCTTGGGCATCGCCGGAGTTCAAGAGCGGCGAAGTGGCCTTCAAGCTCAACTTCGCCGCCAACGCGCCGCTGGACAGCATCTATCGCGGCGGCATCTTCGTTGGGCTGGCGTTCGTCACCGTTCTCGTCATGGGCATCATCATGAGCTTCAAGGCGATCCGTTCTGATTCGCTACCGGCGGCGATATACGGCGGCGCCTTCATCGGGTTGACGTTGATCGCCTTCCAGCTCGACCATCCGATCGTGCTGATCTCCCAGACGACGCTCATCTTCTCGGTGCTCCTCGCATTCCTGGTGTACGTGGACCGACAGCGAGAGGAGGCCTCGGAGACGCCACCGCCGCACTCGCGCCGAGGCGTGCCACCGGCCGAGGACACCCGTCCCGTGACCTACGCACACTGAGGACAACCGCTGACGGCCAAGCGGCCGTTCACGATTCGCGACTACATCAGGTCGTTGCCGACGACGTCGTTTCGATGCGCGGAGTACCAGTCCACCGTCCGCGTCAGACCATCGTCGAGACCGATGGTCGGTGACCACCCGAGGCCGCGCATCTTCGCAATGTCGGGGCAGCGTCGCCGGGTACCCCCGGGTGGGGAGACTCCGGGACGGATGTCGAGATCGACTCCGACGATCTTGCCGATGCGCTCCGCCAAGTCTCTGATCGAGAGCTCCTCGTCACTGCCGATGTGGTAGATCTCGCGGTGCCCGCCGACGTCGTACATCGTCAGGATCCCCTGGACCACGTCATCGACATAGCAGAACGAGCGCGTCTCACTTCCGTCGCCCTGAATGTCGAACGGGGCCTTGCCATCCGGATATGCGTCGCGAGCCGCCAGGGCCCGCATGATGAACTGAGGCTCGACGTGCTTCCAGCCCATGTCCGGCCCAAACACGTTGTGCGGTCGGAATACCTGGACCTTGCGGTAGTGCTCGCGCCCGTAGTTGAACGCGATCAGCTCGCTGACGATCTTGGAACCACCATACGAATAGCGCGGGTTGAGGCTGTCGGGCAGCATCAACGGAACGGTCTCCGGGGTGGGAAGCACCGACGGCGTTTGATAGACCTCCGCAGTCGAAGCCACCACCAAGTCCGCCACGCCGGCTTGGCGCCCCGCGTTCACGACCGCCAGCGCTCCGAGCATGCCGACGTCGAGGACTAGTTCGGGCTGCGTATAGAAGTTCTGCGTGCCGTTGATCGCAGCGAGGTGCATGACGACTTCTGCCCCGGCGAAGGCCCGCTCCAGAGCCTCCTGATCCCGGATGTCGCAGGTGAAGAGTTCGACGTCGTCGGCGACTTCGGCGAAGCGGCCCGCGTCACCGCGCACCAGATTGTCGACGACGGCCACGTCCCAGCCGTCGTTGACGAGGCGTTTGACCAAATAGGCGCCTATGAAGCCTGCGCCGCCCGTCACGACGACACGTGTGCCCGTCAAGCTCGCGATCCCGATCCGCTACTTCCGACCGCAAAGTACGAATCGCCCAGCTCATCAGAGGGCAGATGGCTGAAGTGACTCCAGTAGTCGAAGACGAATCCGTTGGGGGCCATGAACTCGTGGATCGTCCGCGGGGCGATCTTCGAGAACGACGGATGGTTGTTGGCGATGACGACGACGGACGCGCTGCTGACCGCCTCCCCGAAACGCGTAAAGGTGCTCTCGTCTGGAAACTCCGCCGCCAGGGTGTCAGCGGACGTCACTGGGTCGTACAGGCCGATGGAGGCCTCGGGGCAGGCTTTCTTCAAGGCGTCCAGCACCTTGATCGACATCGATCCCCGAAGATCATTGGTTTCGGGCACCCCCTTGAATGCCATGCCCAGAATGCTGATCCGAAGTGGATGCGGGAGGTCACGTCGGGCGATCTCGTCCCGAATGAACGCAACGGTCTCAGCCGGCTGACGCTCGTTGACGACCCTGCCCGCCGAGGTGATCTCCATGACGATCCCGCGGCTGCGGGCGCTCTCCATCAGGATGTGCGGGTCCTTCTCGAGGCACGGGCCTCCCACCAGGCCGGGTACGGGCACGTTGGTTCGGTCGTAGCCGATCTTGCCCGAGGTGATCACTTCGTACGCGTTCACGTCGAATGCGTCGCACAGGCGCGCGACCTCGTTGGCAAAGGCGAACTGCACGTCCCTGAAGGTGTTGCCCACCAACTTGACGATCTCCGCCGCCTCCGGGCTGGATACCTGCACGATCGACTTCGTCAGCCGACGGAACACGGCGGCCGCGCGATCGGCGACGGGTTGATCGTCGGCGCCGATGATCTGCGGTAGTTCACGTAACTCCTGCAGCGCCTTGCCCTCCAACGTCCGCTCCGGGCACATGGCGATGTCGAAGCTCTTGCCCGACGCCTCGAGGATGGGCGATACGACATCGCGGGTCGTGCCGATCTTCACCGTCGAACGAAGTATCACCAACGCCCCGTCCGACATGTGCTCGGCGATGTCGCGTGCGGCAGCTTCGATCATGTCGAGGCGCGCTACGCCGTCGCCAGACAGCGGCGTTCCGACGGTGATGATGTACGTGTCGCAGGTGAAGTCGGGCCCGAACGCGGTGGCCGCGACGAGTCTTCCCGATTTGACCACCCCGCTGAGGGCGTCGGGCAGTCCCGTTTCGGTGAAGTGTGGCGTTCCAGCATTGGTCAACTCCACCAACTCGGGACGTCTTTCGACGCCGACAACGCTGAAGCCGGCCTCTGCGAGGACCGTGCCCAGCGTCAAACCCACATACCCAAGCCCGATGATTCCGATGTCGAACCTCGTTGGTTCGTTCATTTCCGACCACCTCCCCTTTCGTAGCTGGGGGTACCGATGCACAGGTGACCATACGCCATTTCACACTTTGCCGAAGGCCTGTGATAGGAGATACCCGTGAGCGTCACCGGCAACACCCGAAAGAATAACCTGTTTGCCAGCATCGACGCGTTAATCGCGCAAAGCGCGAGCAGCTTGCGCACATCGAACGACGGGTAGTTCCGCGGGCGAATGCCCGCGGTCTGGGCCTGGGCCAGGGCCCAGACCGGCATGTCCTTGAGATATCACCGGAGCTGGCCGAGAGGGCGAATGCGCCTGTGCCGCATACACTTTCAACTTCTCGCTGAAAGCGCAAACAAGACATCGGGAATTGCCTCCGAAGCATTCAAAGTTCAGTCAACCGCGTCGGGGTACCGGAGCTGGCAGAATTTGCTAAACACTCGATGCGCAAATATCAGTGGCGCATCGTCACCCGACGTGCAGCAACATCGAGATTTCTTGCGATTCTGGCAAACAATCTAATCGATACCGACATGTCCGTCACGGACCGTCTCGAGTATCAGCGCCGATCACCGATCCCCGTTGCGAAGAATTTCATTCGCCGAAACGCGGCGTTGGCTTGGACAGCATTTTAAATAACTTTGGTATGAATTTGGCAGCGGCCGAGAACCCGAGCTCCGCGGAGCGCGCAGCCCGGTGGGCAGGGTCTACTGTTCGACGCCGGCGTGCAGGAAGTCTTCGACGGCCCGCCTCGGCCGATCGGCCCGCCAGTGCTCGTCGTTGACCTGGTAGAGCCGTGTACCCGAGACGACCGCGGCGTCCCTGTCGAGCAGCAGCAGTCGGCACTGCTCGATGAAGTCCAGTTCGTCGTCGTAGGTCGGCATGTCGAACACCGATCGCAGCGAGCCCACCGCCGCACCGGTGCCGATGACCGGCAGGCCGATGCTGGCCGAATCGAGCAGCTTGACCCGGACGCCGCCGCCCGTCTTGATCGGCGCCATCAGCGCCCGGCAGGTGCCGAGGAACTCGTGCAGATTCTCGACGAAGCCGAGGTCGCGGACCCCGTCCGGGTAGCTCGGATCGGCCGCGCCGCGCTTCTTGGCCCCGATGATGCACAACTCCGCGCCGGGAATGCCTGCAGCGATCCGGGGCCAGAGTTCCAGGGCGTACAGGAAGGCCTCCTGGTTGGGCGGCCAGTCCCGCGCACCCATGAAGACCAACCGTGGGCCCGTAGCCGAGACGTCGACCGGCGTCCTCGGCGGCAGTGTGACGTCGAGAAAGCGCGCCCCGGCGACCCCGTTGTCGCGGTACATCTGGGCTTCTTCGATCTCGTATGTTCCGACGGCGTCGGCAGCGCGAGCCACGCGCAGTTCGTCGCGCAGCAGTCGCGGCGCTTCGATCCGACCCAGCGCGCCCCGCGTCGCCGACCACACGAGCGACTCGGAGATCCCGGTGTTGATGACGAAACCCCGCGAGCCAAGATGTCTGCTGCGCAAGAAGCTCTCCGCCATGTAGCTGTGGTCGGAGACGAAGAGATCCGCGTCGGACGAGTCGATGGCGTCGACGAAGGCATCGGAGTCGAAGCGGACATGAACCAGACTTCGCCTCTTGCTTATTGCATTGCGCAGCAACGCAATACGATCGATCTCGGGCTTACGGACCTGGATGAGCGGGAGTCCGCCGGGGACGACGTCGGTCGACGTCGTACCGGCCACGTCTGACAGCGCAATCGCAGACACCTCGAATTCCTGCGCCGCCAGCCCCATCACGACACGACCGATCTCGGCATCACCGCCGTGCGCCGTCGACGGATCCTTGGAGAGGAGGAACGCCACCTTGGTCATTCATCGGCCTTGTCATTGGGAACGGTTGGTTCGATGTGCCTGCGCGCAGCGGGATTTCGGTACAGTGCGACCGAGTACACGAGTAGGAGGATGGCATCGGTGATCACCGACGCCACCGAGGCTCCGACGGCTCCCGCAGACGCCAGCGCGGCGACCAGCAGCAGCTTGAAGGGAACCAGTCCCAGCGCTGCGGAGAGTCGCACCAGATCTCTACGCTGCGTATAGAGGATCACCTGGAAGATCGACACGACGGTGCGGATGGCGCACCACGCGGACATGATGATCATCGCGATCGCCAACTCCGTCGGCGCGGGCGACACCAACAGGCCGACGCCGATGATCGCCATCAAGGCTCCAGCGGCGACACCGAACAACACGGTGTGGCGCAGCGGCGGTCCGGTCGCCAGGTCGCCGCCACTCGTCCGCAACGGCTCGTGATACGTCATTCCGAACGACGTGCCGAGTGACGACAACGCGATACCGACGGTGATCGCGATCGTGTAGTACCCGACGATCGTGGTGTCGGTCAGGTATCCGAGCAGCAAGACGTCGCCCTGCAGATAGACCGCCGTGCCGAGCATCTCGCCGGTGAGTGCGGCCATCAGCCGGGGTGGTCCAGGGATGCCGGGACGGTGGCCCCAGACCCGTTGGCCCGCAAGCACGGCGATCACCAGGTAGGGAGCGCAGTAGAGCAGCGTCGCGCCGAGCAGCGTCGGGTGCTCGGTGCCGAACAGGTAGGCGCATGCCATCGCGACGCTGATGCCCTGGCGGGTGCTGTCCATCCGCGAGACTCGGTCGGGATGCCCGTCGCGCGCAGCCTGACTCTGATAGCTCTTGAAGGCGATTTCGCCGCCCGCCACGAATAGTCCGAACCACGCCACATAGTTCACGTCCAGCAGCGCCGCACCACAGAACATGAGCGACAGGCCCACCAGGAACCGCGTGGTCCGTTCGGCGAGGAATCGCCGTTCCGACTCGCGGATCGCGCGCACCGCGAACGAGTTGTCCAGCGGCGGACCGATTATCGACGCGAGCGCGAAGCCGAGCCCGTAGAGACCGTAATCGGCGATGCCGAGCTTGGCGATGATGGCAAGGGTCCACAGCAGACCCACCCCGCGGCCACCGTAGAGCCACATCACCGACAGCAGGGTCTTGGCGATGTTGCGCGGTGCCGCGCCCGTGTCAGTCAGCGTCAGTCAGCTCGTTCGTGGGCGGTCAGCATCTCCGACCACACCTTGGCGAACGCATCCGCGGTCCCCACAGCACCGTGTCGCCTGCGGGTGTCGTCCGAGGCCTCCCCGAGTTTCGTCAGCCGCTCGGGATCGTTGACCACGGCGGCGACCGACGCGCCGAACTTGGCGGGCAGCGGTCCGGTGTCGGTGGCCTCGGCTCGCACGACGACCACGCCGTCGTCCTCGGTGAGCTCGGCGAGTGACCCGTAGGCGGTGCACACGACGGGAGTTCGGTATGCCGTGGCGTGCGCCACGACCGCAGACGCGGGATAGGTCTCGGCGTAGAAGTGCCGCTTGCCGTACGGCACCACGATGGCGCGCACCGACTCGAAGAACGCGTCCTCGTCCGGCCCGAAGACACCGCCGAGGATGTCGATTCCCTCGGCGGGCGCCAGCGATTCGGTTCCGCGACCCGCCACTCTCATGAGGATGTCATCGGGCAGTTGTTCGCGGATCGCGGCGATCTGCTCGAAGCCCTTGCCGCGGTAGAGGAAACCGAAGAACCCGATCGCCTTGGGCCGCTCCTCCACCGGCTTGATCTCGGGCCGGTCGAAGATTCGGTAGGGCACCGCGTAGCTCTGCACCTTGGGGTAGGTGCGCTCGATGGCGCGCTGTCCGGTCTTCGTCAGCGCGAACAGCGTGCGCTCGCCGTACACGGCGCCCTCGATCATCTGGGATACCGGGCGCAGCGGGTAGTGGATGGCGTGGGTTCGCCACTTCGAACTGGCGATCCAGCGAGTGCGGCCTGGCATCCAGACGCCGTGAGGCGGATCGTGGATGGTCGACGAGACGGGAATTCCCTTGAGTCCCTGCGTCGCCCAGAACGGGCCGACGCCGCCTGCGGCGATCTCGGCGTGCACGAGGACCCGACCGGGGCGCCCCTCGGCGACGAGCTTGCGCACCTGTTTGCGATACCTGCGAATGTCGGCAACGCCATCGTCGTCGGGCGCGCCCGTCCGCACCTCCACGACCTCGCCGAAATGCGAGCGAACCGCTTCGACGAAACCGTCACCGTAGTCCCCGACCGCGGTCTTGCCGGTAGCAGGACCAACGAAGACGAGTCGGTACTCGGAAAGATTCGCCACCATCAGTGGAAGATCGGTCGGTATTTGCCGCTGTACTTCAGCGCGTCTGGATTTCGTTTGCTGATGGGTTTGGCGGGGATTCCCCCGACGACCACCAGTTCGTCGACGTCCTTGTTCACCAGCGATGACGCTGCGACCACGGCGCCACGGCGAATGTGCGATGGCAGAATCATCGCTCGGCTAGCAATCCACACATAGTCCTCGATTACGGTCGGAATGGGTACTGGAAGAAAGTCGGGGTCGTTGATGTCGTGGCCCCCACCCAAGATGTGAACGTCGCTGGCGATCGTCACGTTGTCGCCGATCCAGAGCCCGCCACGCGCGTCCAGAAGGCATCTGGAACCGATGGCCGTGCAGTTTCCGATCGTCAAGTACTTGATGTCGATGACCGTGGTACCGCGCATCACGGCGGAATCCTTGCCGATGTCCGCGCCGAACAGCCGTAGGTAGCTCTGACGAATGACGTGTGAGGGTATGTGGGTGATGAAGCTGTTGTAGACGAGGATGCTCAACCATCGCTCCACCTTCTGCAGAAAGGTGATGCCGACGCTGTTGGCGTCCATGGTCTTGCCGTCGGGCCCCTTGACCCACACCATCTTCGGCGGCAGCTTCAAATCCGGCGCCGCCTCGAGTTTGCTCGAAAAGTCATCGCGCTCAGCAGCCATCGTCGCCGCTCCCATCGCAACCGCAGGTGAGAATTTCGTGATCGGAATATTCCTGATTGGCCCTCGAAACGCAATCATAGGAGCGCGCCGGCCACCGACCAATCATCAGGAGAACAGCGGACGATACTTGCCGCTATATCCAAGCCCTTCGGGCTTCCGCTGCGAGATCACCTTTGCTGGGACGCCGCCGACGACGTCGAGCGCGGCCACGTCCTTGTTCACCAGGGACTGTGCGGCGACGACGGCGCCGCGACCGATGTGGCAGGGCAGAACCATCGAGCGACTGGCGATCCACACGTAGTCCTCGACGACCGTCGGGCTGATCGTCGGCAGGAAATCCGGGTGATTGATCTCGTGTCCACCGCAGATGAACTGCGTGTCGCTGGCGATCGTGACGTTGTCCCCAATGGCGATACCTGCCCGGCAGTCCAGGAAGCACCGCCCACCGATGGCGGTGTTGTCGCCGATCGACAGGAACTCGATGTCCGTGATGAGGGTGCCGCGCATGATCGCGGAGTCCTTGCCGATGGTGGCGCCGAACAGCCTGAGGAAGGCTTGCCGGATGGTGTGCGAGGGAATGTGGGTGACGAACGAGCTGTACAGCAGGGCACCAATGCGATTGCGGGCCTTCCGAGCGAGACCCATGTTCTGCATCTTGTATTCGATCACCCGGTCGTCAGGTCCCTTGACGAGCAGCGGAGGCGGCGGAACCTTCAGCCGCGGCGCGTTCTGGCGTTCGCTGAGGGCGCCGTCGTCTTGAGCGGACAATGTTGCTCCTGTCATAGTTTGGGGCCGGTCGCTAGCCGCACACGATCCCCGAGGAGGATATAGCAAAGAACAGCCGGCCGACGCGCTCGATCTCCCCGCACTCGACCGGCACGCTCACCAAAGTGGTTGCTCACCAACGGCTTTGCGGCAGCCCACGCTGCAATCGGACGGGGTCCGGGCTGGCGCGACATCGGTCTCGAGTCGACGGCGGCCCCATCATGGCAACCTGCGTGATCCATTCCCACGATCTACCCTCAACGGCTTGGCGCTAGAAGACCGTCAACGGCATCGTGCAGTTTCTCGGAAAATGCATCCTGACTGAACTGCTTGACGTGATCACGAATCTTGTCGGCGTCGAATCGGGTCATCTCGAAACGATCGACGGCATCCTTGATGGCAGCTGAGGTGGGTTCGTCGAAGTACATGCCGCTGATGCCTTCGTGAATGGTGTCGAGGAATCCTCCGAAGCGCAACGCGAGGGCGGGGCGGCCCCAGGCTCCCGCTTCGAGTGGAGTGAGACCGTAATCTTCGTAGCTTGCCGCGATGATGGCGCGGCAATTCTTGTACAACCAGCCGAGTTCACCGTCCGACAAGTCGGAAAGCATCATGACGTTCGACGTCTTCATGGCCTTCAACCGGGCCGCCTGCGGCCCGCGCCCGACGACTACGAGCCGTCGTCCCGAGTTTGCAAAGGCGCGGACGATCGCGTCCACGTTCTTGTATGGCAGTAGACGCGAGACCACGAGATAAAAGGCTCCGTCGGGGGAATCCAGTGCGGGCGATTCGCCGCCCACCCAATTCTCCACCTGCTGAATCGGTTGAACGGTTTGAGTGATCGACAGACCCGCGGGCGGGAAGACGACGTCGGCGTCGATGCCGTAGGCGCCGAGGACGCGTTCCCTGATCGCGGTCGAGTTTGCGAGATAGCGGTCACTCGACATCGCCGCGCGGCGATCCCACTGCTTCAGATAGCGAGACGTGGCGCGCAGTCCGAGCTTGGCCAACGTGTTGCCTTGGCCCCCGAGATAACTGTCCGCCTGGTAGAGCCACCGGGCCGGTGAATGGCAGTAGATCAATTTGCGGCCATTGGTGCGGAATCCGTGCGCCCAACCGCTGCTACTGCAGAGTACGACGTCGGCATCCACGTGCATCGAACCCGCGACCATCGGCAGTATCGGCAATGCCGCTCGGTGATGATTGCGGAGCGGCGTCAACCTATTTATCGCCGGAACCCGAACGTCTAAATCCCTGAATTCCGGAAACGTGGTGCCTGGTTCATACAACATCGTATAAATCGGAGCATCCGGAAACGCCCTGCTCATCGCCAATACGGTTTTCTCCGCGCCGCCCAGCTGCGTGAGATAGTCGTGTGCGATAGCTACTCTCGGGCGGGTCGACACCACGTCGCCAAGTTTAGGGGGCACCGTCGATAAACCTCACAGATATTGCCCCGCCTGCATGAATATGCCGAGGCCAGGGAGGTGGCCGCCGAACCGGGCAGTTCGACGAACCCCTAATACTGTACACGCGGCGACGCTGAGGCGCCGGTCGTCGTCGGCATCTCGGCAACTCTTTACCAAATCGTCAGCAAAGGGAAAGTCCGCTGACCTCCCGTCGCCGCCGCTCCCGACTCGGAAGAATGGCGGCCGCGAAACCACCGCGGCCTCGGCGTCCGTTCGACGAGACCGGGGCGCGTGGAATGCAGATGTGACATTTAGCACAGCGAAAACTTTTTACCACTGCGTAAGCTGCGACATCGGCTTTGCCAAAGTCGCCGACAGGTAAGGCTTTCCTGCGGTCGCCGACCGCTGATCTGCCCCCCGATCGGGGGATGGTCCGGGGGCATCGGCGGGCCTGGGCATACGGGCGACGGGTCGGTCCGCAGTGGTGGTGAAGGTCACCACGGGTGTACCCAGCCCAGCGATGGCGACGCTATTGCTCTTTCTTGGCAAACTCGTCGCGGCTACGCAGACCCGCTCTGCGCGGCGCCGAACAGGCCGTGCCACGGAGCGAATCCGCTACTCGAAGGAGCCTGCTGGCGCGGCCAGGGCACGTCCGTGGCGTGTCGGCAGGCTCGATTCGGCGCCAAGCGTGCAGCGACGGGGGATGTGCGGAGCAGGAAGAGGTCGCCGATACTATCCACCCATGACTAGCGTTACCGAACCTTCCGCACAGACCCCGGCGGCCGAGATCGACATCCACACCACCGCGGGCAAGCTTGCCGACCTGCGCAAGCGCACGGACGAGACGCTGCACCCGGTCGGCGAGACCGCGGTCGAGAAGGTTCACGCCAAGGGCAAGCTGACGGCGCGCGAACGCATCAATGCACTCCTGGACGAGGGGTCGTTCGTCGAGCTCGACGCGCTGGCCAAGCACCGCAGCAAGAACTTCGGGCTGGACTCCAACCGCCCGGTCGGTGACGGTGTGGTGACGGGCTACGGCACCATCGACGGTCGCGACGTCTGCATCTTCAGCCAGGACGCCACGGTCTTCGGCGGCAGCCTGGGCGAGGTCTACGGCGAGAAGATCGTCAAGGTGCAGGAGCTGGCCATCAAGACGGGCCGCCCACTGATCGGCATCAACGACGGAGCAGGCGCGCGCATCCAGGAGGGCGTCGTCTCACTTGGCTTGTACAGCAAGATCTTCCGCAACAACATTCTGGCGTCGGGCGTCATCCCCCAGATCTCGCTCATCATGGGTGCCGCAGCGGGCGGGCACGTCTACTCCCCCGCGCTCACCGACTTCGTCGTCATGGTCGAGGGAACCAGCCAGATGTTCATCACCGGACCGGACGTCATCAAGACGGTCACCGGCGAGGAAGTGACCATGGAGGAACTGGGTGGTGCGCACACCCACATGGCCAAGTCGGGCACGGCGCACTACGTCGCCTCCGGTGAGCAGGATGCCTTCGACTACGTTCGCGATCTCCTCAGCTACCTGCCACCGAACAGTGCGTCCGAGCCGCCGCGCTACCCCGCGCCGCCGCACCCCGGCGCGATCGAGGACAACCTCTCCGAGGAGGACCTCGAACTCGACACCCTGATTCCCGACTCCCCGAACCAGCCGTACGACATGCACGAGGTGATCACGCGCATCCTCGACGACGACGAGTTCCTCGAGGTGCAGTCGGGCTACGCGGGCAATATCGTCGTCGGGTTCGGCCGGATCGACGGGCGCACGGTCGGCATCGTCGCCAACCAGCCCACCCAGTTCGCCGGGTGCCTGGACATCAACGCCTCGGAGAAGGCCGCGCGGTTCGTTCGCACCTGCGACTGCTTCAACATTCCGATCATCATGTTGGTGGACGTCCCGGGCTTCCTACCGGGCACCGACCAGGAGTACAACGGCATCATCCGTCGCGGCGCGAAGCTGCTCTACGCCTACGGCGAGGCGACCGTTGCGAAGATCACGGTCATCACCCGCAAGGCGTACGGCGGCGCGTACTGCGTCATGGGCTCCAAGGACATGGGCTGTGACGTCAACGTCGCCTGGCCGACCGCCCAGATCGCCGTGATGGGCGCCTCCGGTGCAGTCGGTTTCGTCTATCGCGGCCAGCTCAAGGACGCCGCGGCCGAGGGCAAGGACGTCGACGCACTCCGCCTGGAATTGCAGCAGGACTACGAGGACACCTTGGTCAACCCCTATGTGGCGGCCGAGCGGGGTTACGTCGACGCGGTCATTCCGCCGTCGCACACCCGCGGGTACATCTCGGCCGCGCTGCGCCTGCTGGAGCGCAAGATCGTGCAGCTGCCGCCCAAGAAGCACGGCAACATCCCGCTCTGATCCCAGCCACGCCTGCCGAACCCCGACGAACGGACTCACCGTGTCACACGACGTCGACATCACCGAGGTCTCCGACCCTCAGGACATGACCATCGATGCACCCGTCGATTCATCGGTGCCCGAGATCAGGATTCTGAAGGGCAACCCCAGCGACGAGGAACTGGCGGCGCTGGTGACCGTGCTCGCCGGTGGAAGCGGCGGTGCGGCGGAGCCCGGTCCGCAGGAGCTCAATCTGTGGGGCCATCCGGTGGACAAGCTGCGCTATTCGGTCGTGAGCTGGCAGCGCGTGACGCAGTTGGAACGTACTCACATCAGGCGCTGATGAGCGCTTGCGCGAAGAACATTCGGCGCTGATGAGCGCTTGCGCGAAGAACATCAGGCGCTGATGACGCCATGACACGCGTGGTCTTGGCGTCGGCGTCTGCCGGGCGCCGCAGGGTGCTGCGAGGCGCAGGCATCGACCCGCTGGTGATCGTCTCCGGAGTCGACGAGGACGCCCTGGTCGCAGCGCTTCCGGAGGATGCCGGCCCCGGGACCGTGACGACCGCCCTCGCGACCGCGAAGGCGCGCGCCGTTGCGGACACGCTGGACCAACGACTCCGCACGGATTGCGTTGTCATCGGCTGCGATTCGATGCTGTACCGCGACGGCCGTCTGTGGGGCAAGCCTGCATCGGAGGCCGCCGCGATCGACGGCTGGCGCGCCATGGCGGGTACGTCGGGCGATCTGTATACCGGTCACTGCGTCATTCGTCTTCGCGACGAGGGGATCGTGGCCCAGGCCGCACGACATGCAGTGACGACCGTCCACTTCGGTCGTCCGTCCGAGGCGGACATGCAGGCCTACGCCCGCAGCGGCGAGCCCACCGCGGTGGCGGGTGGCTTCACCCTCGACGGCCTCGGGGGGTGGTTCATCGATGGCGTGGCCGGAGATCCGTCCGCGGTCATCGGCATCGGACTGCCGATGATGCGGGGGCTGCTCGAGCGAGTGGGCCTGACCATTGCGGATCTTTGGCGGGCGAACGCAGTCACTGACTGACTACGGCGCATCGTCGACCAGGAAAAGGCAAACTCGGCGGACATCCAGGAATCTGTTCTGTGCCCGTAATCTAGCCTCGCCGCGGAACGATCAGATCAGTGAGACATGCCATCCCTAGCCGGTAGAACGGCGTCAACGGCGTGCCGATGTGACAAGATCACTTTGAGAAGGCATTATTTGCCATGATCCCAGTACATGGAGAACTAGCAAACAGATGGAGCAGCTGATGTACATGACCTCGACGCAGCGATCGGTGCAGTGATGAAGAAGGCACTGATCACGGGCATCACCGGGCAGGACGGTTCGTACCTGGCCGAGCTGCTGCTGGCCAAGGGGTACGAGGTGCACGGCCTCATCCGCCGGTCCTCCACGTTCAACACGGCACGCATCGACCATCTGTACGTGGATCCGCACGAATCCGGCGCACGCTTCTTCCTGCATTACGGCGACCTGAGCGACGGCGCCCGACTGGTCACTCTCATCGCCACGATCAGTCCGGATGAGGTCTACAACCTGGCCGCCCAGTCACACGTGCGGGTCAGCTTCGACGAGCCCGAACACACCGCCGACACCACGGGCTCCGGGACCATCCGACTGCTCGAGGCCATTCGCATCGCCAACGTCGACTGCCGGTTCTATCAGGCGTCCAGCTCGGAGATGTTCGGCGCCACGCCGCCTCCTCAGAACGAGGACACGCCCTTCTATCCCCGCTCCCCGTACGGTGCAGCCAAGGTGTACTCGTACTGGATCACGCGCAACTACCGTGAGGCATACGGGATGTTCGCCGCCAACGGCATCCTCTTCAACCACGAATCGCCAAGGCGCGGAGAAACTTTCGTTACGCGGAAGATCACCAGGGCGGCGGCACGCATCAAGGCAGGCGTCGAGCAGCACGTCTACCTCGGCAACCTCGACGCGATCCGCGACTGGGGTTATGCGCCCGAGTACGTCGAGGGCATGTGGCGGATGATGCAGGCCGACACGCCCGATGACTACGTCCTCGCGACCGGCGGAAACTTCACGGTGCAGGACTTCCTCGAAGCCGCGTTCACCCATGCCGGACTCGACTGGCGCGAGCACGTGCGATTCGACGAGAGATACCTGCGCCCAACCGAGGTCGACGCCCTCGTCGGCGACGCGTCGAAGGCCGAACGCCATCTCGGATGGAAGGCAGAGGTCGACACACTCGAACTCGCTCGCATCATGGTCGACGCGGACATCGCCGCGCTGGAGTGTCAAGGCAAGCCCTGGATTGACACACCACTCGTCAAGTCGTGGAATTGATGCCGATGGCGACTCGCGACGACGTGGACTTCACCCCCTCGACCCTGGATCGCTCAGCGCCGACGTTCATCGCAGGCCATCGCGGCATGGTCGGATCGGCGATCCACCGCAGGCTCGAGCGTGAGGGCTTCACGAATCTGCACGTCAGGACGCGACACGAGCTCGACCTGACGGACCGACGGGCCACCTTCGAGTTCTTCGAGCGGACGCGGCCAACGGTCGTCGTCCTCGCGGCCGCGCGGGTGGGCGGGATTCTCGCGAACAGCACACAACCGGTGGACTTCCTGTCTGAGAACCTGCAGATCCAAGTCAACGCGATGGACGCGGCGCTGCACACACGGGTCGACCGGCTGCTGTTCCTGGGTTCGTCGTGCATCTATCCGAAGTTCGCGCCGCAGCCGATCCCCGAGGATGCCCTGCTCACCGGGCCGCTCGAACCGACGAACGACGCATATGCCATTGCGAAGATCGCGGGCATCCTCCACGTCCAGGCCGTCCGTCGCCAGTACGGGCTGCCCTGGATATCGGCGATGCCCACCAATCTCTACGGACCGGGCGACAACTTTTCCGCGACCTCGTCGCACGTCCTCCCGGCGATGATCCGGCGCTACGACGAGGCCAGGGCGCAAGGAACCCCAGTCGTGACCAACTGGGGCAGTGGTAATCCACGCCGGGAGTTCCTCCACGTCGACGATCTCGCGGGCGCCTGCCTGCATCTGCTGGAGCACTTCGACGGCCCACGACAGGTCAACGTTGGCACCGGTGAGGATCAGACCATCAGGGAGATTGCCGCAATGGTCTCGGAGGCAACCGGATTCACGGGTGCGACCGAGTGGGACACGGCGAAGCCGGACGGCACTCCACGCAAACTGCTCGACGTCAGCACGCTGCGGGAGAGCGGATGGCAGCCGACCATCTCGCTGCGCGCGGGGATCGCCGACACCGTGTCGTGGTTCCGATCGAATCAGGCTGCGTTGAGGGTGTAGCCCGCCCCGGTCGACCCAGTAGGCTCATAGCCGTGCCTCTGCCCGCGGACCCGCATCCCTCCCTGGCTGCTTACGCCCATCCCGAACGGCTCGTCACCGCCGACTGGTTGGCCGGCAACATCGGCCGCCCGGGCCTCGCCATCGTGGAGTCCGACGAGGACGTCCTGCTCTACGACACCGGGCACATCCCCGGAGCAGTGAAGATCGACTGGCATACCGATCTCAACGATCCACACGTGCGTGACTACATCGACGGCGCCCAGTTCGCCGCGCTGATGGATCGCAAGGGCATCGGTCGCGACGACACCGTCGTGATCTACGGCGACAAGAGCAATTGGTGGGCGGCCTACGCCCTCTGGGTCTTCACGCTCTTCGGCCATCCCGACGTCAGACTGCTCGACGGCGGACGCGATCTGTGGGTGTCCAACGGTCGTGACACCAGCCTCGACGTGCCGTCGAAGCAGACGACGGGCTATCCGGTCGTCGAGCGCAACGACGCGCCGATCCGCGCCTTCAAGGACGACGTGTTGGGAATCCTCGGCCACCAGCCGCTGATCGACGTCCGCTCCCCCCTGGAGTACACCGGCGAGCGGACCCACATGCCGGACTACCCCGAAGAGGGCGCACTGCGCGGCGGCCACATTCCGACGGCGAAGTCGATCCCATGGGCCAAGGCCGCGCTGGACAGTGGACAGTTCCGCAGTCGGGCCGAACTCGACGAGCTCTACGGCTTCCTCGATCAGGACGACAAGACGATCGTGTACTGCCGCATCGGCGAGCGGTCCAGCCACACCTGGTTCGTCCTGACCCACCTGCTCGGCAAGGAGGGGGTGCGCAACTACGACGGCTCCTGGACCGAGTGGGGTAACGCGGTACGCGTTCCCGTGGCCGTCGGCGCCGAACCTGGAGAGGCACCCGGTACCCCGTGACGATGCCGGCCGCGCTGGCCGAGGTCGTGTCGGACTTCGCCGACATGCAGGGCCAGGACAAGCTTCAACTCCTGCTGGAGTTCGCGAACGAGCTGCCTCCCATTCCTGCCGAGCTCGAAGAGGCCGCGATGGAGCCGGTGCCCGAGTGTCAGTCGCCACTGTTCCTGCACGTCGACGCCACCGACCGGGATCGCGTCCGGCTGTACTTCAGCGCACCCGCCGAGGCGCCCACCACCCGTGGATTCGCCGCGATCCTGGCGGCCGGGCTCGATGAACACTCGGCGGACGAGATCCTCGCCGTGCCGGATGACTTCTATGCAGACCTCGGCCTCTCGAAGCTGATCAGTCCCCTGCGGCTGCGAGGAATGTCAGCGATGTTGACCCGCATCAAGCGTCGGCTCCGCGAAACCCGATGAGTGGCAAGAAAATAGCAAGGGTGCTGTAAGTCTCCTGGGCGCCTCGCCCGATCCCCGCGTCGAATTCGCGGCGCGCCACTAGTCGTGCTCACCGCCGCATCGACTGAAGAGAAAGTCGGCCTGGACGGCACGGCCGTCGTCGCCGTAGGCCGCATTGAACACACCAGCCAACGTGAAGCCGCGCTCCGCAAGCCATGCGATGACGGCGCCCGCCAACCCTTGCCCCTCATAGAGTTCGAGGAACGAACACTCGCAGTAGATGCGGTCGAACGCCTGCAGAAGTGGCTCGCATCCGCGAAGTACCTCGAGTTCGTAACCTTGCACGTCGATCTTCAGCAGTGCCGGTGCCACGATCGAATCCGCCTGAACGAAGGCGCCCAAAGTCGCGACTCTGACGTCGACGGTTCCGATTTCGTCCGTTCCGGGAAAGACCGTGTCCTGTAGGCGAGTGATGGCCAGGAGCGACGAAGAATCGTCGCTTCTCGACAGATGCATCGTGCCCACCGCTTCACGTGGGCCAACGGCGGCCTCGTGAAGGCTCACCAATTCATCAGTGGCGAAGACTCTTCTGAAGGTCGCGGCCGGCTTCTCGAGCGGCTCGAAGGAGATCACCCGGGCCGTCGGCCACCGTTCGCGGGCGGCAAGAGCGAACTGGCCGCGGTTGGCTCCGATGTCCACGACGGTGCGGCACTCGATCGATCTCAAGACCGATCGGTGTTCCGTACCCGCCGGCACGCCGCGAAGGAGGGCACGCAGCCAAAGGCCGTTTCGCGAGGCGAGGATGACGACGAGTTTTCTCAGGCGGCGCATCGGGGGAAGCTTCACCTCCACGTCATTCGGGGACGAATGCGACGAACGTCGCCTCTTCGGTGATCAGCAACTGCGGTGGTCTTCCACGCCCCTACGACACCTTTTGCATCGCGGGCGCGAGCACCTCGACATCAGGCACGGGTTCGGCTTGCGACGAAATGAAGACCACACCCACCAGTCGCGCCTCCACGGTGCCCAAACGGCGACGGCATTCGACCAGGTCGGACATCGAGGATCCAGACCGTCGACTGACCATGAGAACACCGTCGACCGACGGTGCGATCGCGTCCGTTCCAGAATTCTCCAAGATCGCCTCGGAGTCCACGAGGACGTAGTCGAACTGTCGGGCGAGCTCGTCCAGGACTCGTCCGAAGCCGGCGGACGCCAAGTAATCAGCGGGGTGGCCCGAGACCTTGGAGCCCGCCCCCAACACCGACAATGTCTTGACGCCGCCCACGGCGCGCTGAAGAACATCGCCCAGAGGTGCGCCGCGGAGCACGTCCGTCAAGCCGAGGCCATCGCTGGCCTTCAACCGTTTCGTGGCGTCGGGGTTGTAGAAATTGGCGTCCACGACCACGACGGAGTGTGCGGCCTGGGCCAGTGCCTTGGCGAGGCCGATCGTCGTCGTGGTCGCGCCCTCGTGGGCACGACCACTGGTCACCAACAACTTTCGCGCAGGCGGGTCCAGCACGCCCAGCCGTGTGCGAAGGGCCCGAAAGGCCTCTGGTGCCTGATCCTGGCGCACGACCTCCGCCAGCACCGGCGTCCCCAGTGCGGCTTCGGCGTCGTCCTCGTCGCGCACCCTTCGATTCAAGAACTCTCGCAGCAACGCCAGCAGGCAACCCGCGATCAGTCCCGCCACGACCGCGACGGCGACATTTACCAAGGTCCTGGGCTCTGCGGGCCCAGCGTCCACGGTCGCCGTCGTCACCTGATGCACCTTCACGAGCGGTTCAGTGCTGGCGCCGGGCACCTCCAACGCAGACACGGTGGTCTCCATCGACTTCGCCAGCGAGTCCGCGAATTTCTGTGCGACAGCGGGATCGCTGTCACTCGCCGAGAGCGTGATCAGGACGATTTGAGGGTTGACGTCTACGGCTACCCGCTGTCGTGCTTGTTGCAGGGTGAGGTCGAGCCCCGCAGCTTGCGCGGCTGGCATCAAGACGGCCTGGGAGTAGAGCAGCTGCGCGTATGAACCCACGCGTTCGCGGGACGCGGACAACGAGTCATACGCCGACGGGACGATCGTGCCGCCCGACGTCAGGTAGAGAGTCGTCGACGCTGAGTACATGGGCTTCTCCAACAGCGAATACCCAAGCGCCCCAAGCCCGAATGCGATGGCGACTCCTGCGATCAACGCCCAACCCTTGACCAACACAGTCGAAATGCTGCGTGGCGCCGGGCGTTTCGGTTTGTTGACCATGCGCGCTTCGCTCCCCTGTCGGTGGTTAGGATCCAGAAAAATCGATCAATTACAAATTCCAGCAAATAAAGTTATGGAGACATTCTTTCCTGGGACGTGCTGAGAACGTGTTGCGAAAACCCCAGTCCTAACATGCTTTGGCAACTCCTTGAGTTAGCTTGACCACACGGTATGGTAGCCGCTACGTTCGCCATTTTGGATGGTTTATCGAGGGAGCGCGATGGCTGGCAGGTCGCACGGCCACAGCAGTGCGAGATCGGGGTCCCCCAAGAGCTTCGAGGGTGGCCGCCGAAATCCATTGGCCAGACTCGTGTTGCCAATCATCATTCTCGGCGCCGTCGCCCTGGTGGCCGGATCCGTGTGGGCCACGGTTCGACATCACGCCGAGGCGCCACCCCCGGCACCGCTGTCCCTGGGACCGGATCAACGCGCGCCGGCCCTACCCCGTCCAGGAGCTGCGCCGCCTCAAACATTCGCCGTGATCGGGGACGACTTCGCCAGGGGTGTTGGCGCAGGCTGGGCGCAGGGCTGGGTGCTGCGCCTGAGCGATCAACTGTGCTGGAACCTGACGAAGGCGTCCGTGCAGCCGGGCAGTGGCTTCCTCGCGGCCCTTCAACCAGGAGCCAAGGCGTACCCGGAACGCCTGGACGACCTCGGCTCCGAACACCCTGGCGTCATTCTGGTGCAGGGCGGAGCCAACGATTACACCTCGTCGTCGGAGGACATCACGGCGGCTGCCGATGCGACGTTCAAGGCGCTGAAGGAGCGCAATCCCGACGCCAAGATCGTCGCGATTGGCCCGGTCATCGTTCCCCACCGTGCCGAGGCGCCGGAATTGGTACGCGTGTCAGGCGCCCTGGCTGCCGCTGCGGCCGGAAATGACGTGATGTACGTCGACCCCGTGGCCGAGCAGTGGTTGGACGACGACAGCCTGTTCGCAGGAGTCGTTCCCAACGCCGACGGTTACACGGAATACACCCGCAGACTGGCCGCTGATCTGACCCAGGGTGGACTGGCTTCCAGTTGTGCGCAGCCGGCCGCATAAGAGCGCTTCGATCCCCATATTCGAGCCGGCGGAGCGCTCCGGCGGATGCGAAACCGGGTGACCCCGGGCCATTCGACCGCCCGGTACGCCAGGTCCGAAGAAAGAGCCGGCACCCTTTGCCTGCGAATTCATCCAGAATGTGGACATTGCTCCGTTTGTCAATCTGAGCGTGTATCGTCTCAGCAAATATTGACGGCGAGGTATCCGTAGCAAGTTGGCAGTCGTCTCAAAGGATGGCACTAATGAAGAGGTTCATTGCGGGGGTCCTAGGCGTCATCGGCGCAGTCTCCGTCGTGACTACGCCATTCGGCGCAGGCGTCGCACACGCCGACGCACTGGCTGGAATGACGTACGCCGCCGCCTCCAAGGCGCTGGACGGAAGTGGGCTGACGCCCGTCGTCGCCACACGCGTGGGGAGCTTTCTCCCCCAAGACGAATGCGTAGTCACCCGTTCTCAACTTCGTGCAGTGAAGGGCAAGCCCACGGCGATCCTGCTCTTCCTGAACTGCAATGCGACCGTGGCAACGGACGGCAGCCCCGGAAACTCGGCGGCAAGTCCCCAAGGCAAGGCCGAAAAGGATGCGCAAGCCGTAGCCGACACACTCAACGCGAATCCCGAAGCGTGCACGGCTAGCGAGAAAGCGGCCGCGGACTGCAAGGCCTTCTGCGATGCACATGCGGGCATGTGCACGTTCTAGGGTGGCCGTCAGGCGACGTCACCCTCCTCGAGCGGGCGAGCGAGCAGCCCGGCGGCGAGCAGCCCAGCGCTGGATCGCCCGACGCCCAGGCTCCTCGACGAGCTTGTAACACGCCACCGCGCTGACGAAGCAGGCGAAATAGTAGAAGGCCATGACCGACACTCGGACCGGAAGCGAGGAATCGGCGAAGGCTTCCCACCGCAACACCTTTCGCACTATCTCGAAGACGATGAAGTGCGTCATGTAGAGGGAATACGAGATCTTTCCGCCGTAGATCATCGGCCTCGTCGAGAGCGCCCACCCAATCGGTCCTCGCGCACCTGCGCACGCGATGACGAAGACGGCGATCAGTGGGGTCAGGACCAGCGGAAGCGCCTCCCAGTCGGGCAACGTCGCCAAGCCGACCACCGTCAGAGCGAATGCGCTGCCTGCCAACACATCCCACTTACGGCCCTGCGGCTCACCGGCTGAGTTCCAGGCCTTCCAGAGCATCGCACCTGCCACGAACTCGGTGGAGATGCGCAGCAACGCCATCCCGGGTGCAGTCGTCTCCGTCGTCACCAGGCGCATCGCCATCATGGCGGCGGTCCCGGTCAGGAGCCAGGCGAATGCGGCGGCCACCGCGACTCGGGGGCTGGTCAACCGCGACAGTATCCACGCCGTCAGCGGAAAGGTCAGGTAGGCCAGCGCTTCGGCCGAAATCGACCAGGCCGGCGCGTCCCACGCGGGCACGCCGGGCGCCGCCTGCAGCATGAGCAGGTTGCCGATGAAGGACTGTGGGGTGTAACGGGACGCGCTGTTGAGCGAGACGTTGGCGACCGCCGCCGCAGCTACGAGTGCGCCAGTCGCCAACAGGGTCACGAAGTGGACCGGGTAGAGCCGGGCGAACCGGTTGACGAGGAAATCGCGATACCGGCTGGCACCATTTCGCAGCCGATCGGCGTAGTTGTAGCTGATGATGAAGCCGCTCAGGACGAAGAAGACCTCGACACCGAGGTATCCGTTGTCGATCCACCAGTCGATGTGGCGGGTCGCGGGAAACAACCCGTACAACTGATCTCCGAAGTGTGCGATCACCACCCAGCCGGCCGCAATGGCACGGATCCCCGTCAGAGAATGGATGGTCGCAGGGGACGCGGCCCGCAACTCCGTTGCGGCTACCTCACTCATCGACGGCGTCCATGCGGGTCCGCCGAGGACGTCGCCGTCAATCGCAAGGTCGCCAGTCGTGTCTGCGGGTCGCACAGGCCAATCACGATGGCGTTGGCCGCTTTCGAGCCGGGCTGGCCACTACGCAAACCGACGCGCACACTCGTCCTCACTGTGATCAGTTTCGGTTGTCGGCAGTCATGGTCGATCGCAGAGGTGTAGACAGGTTGTGTCCATCGAATAACGGTAACCGGGACGGGTAGTTTTTGGTCGAAGACTGAAATGAATTCCCTTACAGGAGTGAGCCGGTCGATGACGTTCTCCCGTTTGCATCGTTAGCCACGATTAAGCTGTTGCGTGCGGCGACTGACACAGGTCTTTCCAGAGGAGCACGCGTGAGTAGACCATCCGTACTCGTGGCGATTGTGGCGATGCTGCCGGCCAGCGAGCTCAAGAACCGCTTCTTACGCTGGTTGGGCTGGCACGTCGGCGATGGAGTGCACCTCAGTCCCTGTCTGATCGTCAACGTCGACGAGGTCGACATCGGTGACGGCGCCTATCTCGGACCGTTCAACGTGGTGCGGGAGCTGGCTTCGCTAAAAATGGGCGATTACGCGCGAATCGGTCAGTGGAATTGGATAACTGCTTCTCGCCCAATACGCGACGCAGGCGGGGACGGCCTGCTGGTTTTGGGGGCTCACTCGGCGGTGACCTCCCGCCACTATGTCGATTGCACCGGAGGCGTCAGGATTGGCACGCACTCGACCATTGCCGGCATTCGGTCCACGATCTTCACCCACGGCATCTCTTGGAAGAGCAGCACGCAAACCCCCAACGCCGTCGAGATTGGCGACTACTGCCTGATTTCATCGAACGCCACGGTCACGCCGGGCTCGGTAGTCGGCAGCCGAGTGGTGGTCGGCATGGGAGCGACCGTCGCCGGGCAGCTCACAGAACCCGGGTTGTACATGCAACCTCGCGCGGCTCTGGTGAAGACCGACCTCGCCGGAAGGTATTTCGACCGAGCACGGGGCTTCGTCGATCCCGGCTGACGTCAGCGCTTCCCGAGAGGAGGCGCGCCCCCGGGCGAAACACGTCGAAAAGGATGACCACTCAACTGGCTTGGCGATCTTGCGCGGGGTGGTGTCCGTCGATACTGTCGCGTTCACGGCCTCGACCTCACCGCACGATCGTCATGACTCGGTTCTCGTTCTCGGCCAAGGAGGAGAATGGCGATGGCCGCAACAGGACACGACTCTCCCGCCGGACCGAGAACGACGCCGGGACGGGTCGGACTCGCTTCGGTACTGACCTCACTGCGGACCAGCGTCTGGGCCGTCGCCCTTACCCTGACTCTCACGCTCTCGGGCGTGGCGAGCGTTCACTCCGCGACCGTCCGCCTCACGGCGACCTCCGGGCCGGTGTTCGACGGATTCGACGGCCCGTCCGGTTCCGCTCCGGACAGTCGCTTCTGGACGATCGATCCTGCCAATACCGCTGGTTTCGCGAGCGGTGAAGTCGCGAACTACTCGAGTTCGCCGGACAACATTCATCTCGACGGCCGAGGTCATCTGGTCATTCAAGCGATGGCCACGCCCACCGGCTACACGACGGGTCGACTCAGTACACGGGGAAAGGTCGACATGCTCTTCGGCCGGGTGGAGGCTCGGATGAAGCTGCCCGCCGGTTACGCGCTATGGCCGACGTTCGTCTTGGTCGGAACCGATTTGCCTGCGGTCGGTTGGCCGCAGGCGGGTGAGCTCGACATCGCCGAGATGATCAATGACTCCAGCACCTTTCACGTGACCCTGCATGCTCCACGCGGTGGCGGCGTCACGCCGATCTGCCCGAACTGCATGACACCGGGCGCCAACTTCGAGATTCCCGGACACCTGCCCGTACCGATGGATCTGAGCCAAGATTTCCACGTGTACTGGGCCAGTTGGCAATTCGACGCGATCCAGGTGGGTGTCGACGACATGACCTTGGCGACGTACACCCCGGCAATGTTGGGTACTGACGCACAGTGGGTCTTCAACTCACCCATGTATGCCTATCTGCAGTTGGCAGTGGGGAGTACGGTCACCGGACCGCCGAACGCCACCACGCCACTTCCGGCAAAGATGTTGGTCGACTGGTTCCGCTACTCCCCCAACTGAAGAACCTCCGAAGGTCGGACGTCATCGCCGGTGTCGATGGTGACGCTACCGATCGCGAGACAGCACATCCCTCACCGAATACAGATGGTTGACGACGACGTTCCTCGGAACCCGGTAGTCCTTGCCGGATCGGTCCTCCTCCAACACCCCCATCGGGCCGTCGACCCGGAACTCGGTCATTCTGCCGACCCGGTCGAAGTACTGCCCGCTGGTACATCTCTTCCACACGGCAGGCGACCCGGCATAGAGCCCGGGCTTGTTCTCCGGGCTTGAATGGGACGTCATCGTCGAATTCGCCGCGAGCAGTGATTGATTGGGGAGATGAGCCCCCTTCAACATCACAGCGCAACTTCCCACCAGCGAGTGGTGCCCGATGGTTACCCGCCCTACCGTCTGGTGACAGCTTGCGAAGTCGGGCTCGTGGGTCTGAATCAGACAGCGGTTACCGCCGATACCGCCGTACTCACGCACCACGACGGTGCCTGAGTTGTCGACGTAGTTTCTGCTCCCAATCTTCGCGCAGTAGCCGAGGAAGAGTGTTCCCGCCGCTGAGTCGATCGCCTGAAAAGACCGGTCAGCTGATATCCAGTTCCACGATCCGATCACTGCGTGATCCTCTAGCCCGACGGTGCTCAGCCCTTTGAATACATTGAAGGAATTGATGGCACTACCCGGTGCCAGCTCAAATCGCCCGACGCCCAATACAAGGACGGTATTGACCTTCGCATCCGCCGAGATCGCATGTCCGAAAAGGCAAAGCAGTCTGTTCTTGAACCGTGACGCGGGCAAGAGCCAACATAGAACCTCGAGCATCTCGCACCACCTCTGCAATTCATCCGGTCATCAACCGGCGAAGTGAGCTATTGACGCGATCGTAACACCGGATCGCGGTTCGCCGGACGTCGTGGCTCGATGCAGCCGCACTCCGGTGCCGACGCGTACGCCATGCCTCGACGACGGCGGGCAACACGCAACTCTTCGCTCGGCTTCGAATCTGCTCCCCTGAGACCACCGCCCCAACATCAGCAGCCTCGGACTCCGCTCTACATCGTTGCGGCCGTGGCGGCGTACTCACGAAGAACACACGCGCACTTGATCTTCAGCGAACATCGCACCCTGGCGGCGGCGACGAGGAACACTGGCAGAGATCGTGGGCGGCGGCAAAGCAGATGGAAATGCCGAGACCGTCCGTACGCGATATAGGCAAACTTTGGATGCGTTTCCCATGGTCGCCGAAGCACCCAGCGCGGACTCCGACCGCCCGCACTTTACTTAGCCACGCCCGGTAGCGCCGCGACTGTTTCTGACTGAACATTCCGCGGCGTCGCGTCCCCGCGGGATAGCATTGGACAGCGCTGCGCAGCAGCACGGCGAGTCGTTTCGAATTGGTCTCCTGCGGCGGTCCAACCGATGGAAATAGGGATTTTTCTGAGGATTGACTCCCTGATGAGCGCGAGCAGACTTCGTCATGACTGACCGGCGAGGTCCGACCGCCGCGGGAACCAACAGCCCAGCGATGGCGACCTCTGGTGGCAAACTCGCCGTCTATACGTCGTTGGACCAAGCCCTGTCGAGCTTGAGCAACGCTTTGCTGCTCTTCGCCATCGCACAGACCGCTAGCGTGGCGCAATTCGGCGTCATCACACTGTTGGTCGCGCTCGTCAGCACGGTGATGTGCTTCAATCGCGGAGCGCTGGGAACGCCGATCCTGCTCGTCAGCAACCTCAGGTCCCATGAGATCAGGACCGAGTCTGGCTACGCCGTGACATGGGCAGCGGCCAGCGCTGTCGTAACTGCCGTGATTCTCGTCGTCGTCGGGGCGGCTACCGGCTCACTGGCCACGGGCATCGCCTTCGCGATCGCCGTGCCTGCGATCCTCATCCAAGACGTCTTGAGGTTCTCGGCACTGTCGTTCGGCCGCCCGCTCGCTGCCGTTGCCTCGGACGGTGTGTGGGTAGCGCTGATGACGGGCCTCTACCTGTTGAACGTCGCAGACGACGTCTTCACCCATGATCTGGTCGTCCTGCTGTGGGGCGCAGGTGGTTTGGTCTCGGGAGTCGCGCTGGCCGTCACCATCGGCATTCGGCCTCGATGTCATCGAGCGTGGCGGTGGTGGCGGACCTACGACATCGCTCGAATCCGCTTCGGGTGTGTGCAAGCGCTGATCCCCATCGCGACGGCCCTGTTCATCTTCACCATCACGCTCATTCTCGGTGCCGCCGTCGCGGGTGGATTGCGGGGCGCCAGCACGCTATTCGGTCCGATCGCGATGCTCGTGTCCGCACTCCCACTCGCCTTCGTGCCGCATGCGCGGCGGTCGAATACATCGATTGAGCAGCAGTGGCGGATCCTCGTAAGGATTTCGTGGGCGGCGTCGGTCATCACGATCGTCGGGACCATCTTTCTCATCGCCCTGCCGACCCACCTTGGCCAACTGCTGCTGGGCGACACGTGGGGATCGGCGGTGGCCGTCGTGCCCTTCGTAGGACTCGAGGTCGCCGCCAATTGTTGGATGGTCGGGGTTTACGCCATGACTCAGGCTCAAGGAATGAGCCACACCGCCCTGTGGCTTCGGATCTTCGAGGTCATCGTCAAGCAGTGCGCCGCGGTCGTCGCAGCGCTCACCATCGGAACCGCACTCGGAGTGGCCGGGGGAGGAGCCGCCGCAGCGGTGTTGTCCGCCGTCGTAAGTCTCGAGTTCACGAAGAGGGCCATTCGCAACCACGCCTCGGAACCGTCAGCGTGACCAACGATTTCGCCGACCGAGGCCGACACATCTCGGTCGACGTCAGCTGCGTGGCGCTGGGGGCTGTTGGTCACCGATGTCCCACCAGTTCTCGACGATGCCAGGAATGTTGTCGGTGGGTGCCGCCATGGCGGTCTCCACATAGCCCCAGTTGCCGGGGGCGAACGCTGCGTTCGTCGTCGAGCTGACCGTGCCGTCGGGCAGTACGACCGTGACGGTGTTCCCGACACGATAGATCTCGGAACTGTAGACCGTGGAGTCGATCGACAGCGGGGGCGAGAAGTTGCCGCTGGCGTACACCTTCCAGACCCCGTTGATCTTCGACTGGAGGCCCCAATTCGTGGGACCCACGTAGACATGAACATTCAGCTGCATGTCCGGATCGGTCGGAGTGTAGGACTTGTTCGTCATGACCAGTGCGATGACGCCGGACGTCGTCGTCCCGACCACGTGTGAACCGAACGTGAATCGGGCCCCGATGCGCGTGATCGGTTCGCTCCCACCGAAGACCCGGTACATCCCCGCGCCGCCCGACGATGGGGCCCTCATGGTGAGTTGGCCCGACACGACCACTCCCTTTACTCCGCCCACGGTCGATACGACTTGACCGGTGTCCTCCGCCGTCGGCAGCACCTCGGAGTCCGGCTTGTCGCCCCAGTAGGTGCGCGCGTAGGGCTGCACGTCTCCAGAGCACGCCGTCAGTGCCATCACCAGAAACACGACACAGATCGTACGAGCGCCTACCAACGCCCCCGTCGTCATGGAGCCGATCCCGCGGCGCACACGTGCCGGGTGGACGCCCAGTTCTCTTGGTGTCATTCAGATTCCATGCTCTAGTCGCCTCACGAGCTAGTGCCCGACAAGCCCGGCATGGAGTGCGTCGTGGTGCCCGCGCCCCGGCGCCTCGTCTTCTGGGGCCTCTGGCCAATGCGCGAAATGTATTGACGCAAGACCCGCAATACACCCGACCGCAAAGTAGATGCCGCGTTCCGTCAGTTGGTTCTCGACTGATCCGAGGACCAGCCATCCGATGATCGAGAGCATCAGGAACCGCGCGTAGTGGACACCGATCCTGGAGAGCCTCCAACAATCCCGGATCATCAACAGCCAGTAGGCGAACATCGCGATCAGCAGAACTAGGCCACCCGAAGCGAGTAGTTGCACATAGATGTTGTGCGCCTCCACGATATGGCGCAGCCCGGCGCCGAAGATCGGATACTGCCGCCAATCGAGCAACCCGGTGCCGAGAAGCGTGAGGCGACCGTCATTACTCGCGTTGCCCTGCGCGAAGATGGACTCGATCGACGTGATCCGCAAGATGCTCTCGCGAATCTTGCTCGGCAGAGATATCAGCACCGCGACACCCAGGACACCAGCGGCAAGCGCGGAGAACCAGAAGAAGCTCGCGTTGGACCGCTCGCCCGACGGCCGCCGCGGCAACCACAGCACCGACACCACCAACACCACGGGGGCGACTGCTTGGGCACCTCGCGATCCCGATGCGAGCACCCCGCCCAACAACGCAATCAGCAAGATGGTGGCGATCCATCTTCGCCTCATCGTGCCCATGAAATACACCACGACGGGTATTGACAGCGTCGCAGTGAATGCAAGGTTGTTGGGATGGTCGCTGAGTCCGGGAATCCGGTTGGACGTGTCGACCGTGGTGTTGGTCAGAAGGTACGTCAGATTTCCAGGCAGACTACGGCCGATGTTCGTAAGTCCGGTCAGGTCGACGATGGCGACACCGCTCGATACTGCCGTGCCGGATACGTAGGCGGCCATCGTCCACACGGCGACGCGACGATCGATTGCGATGCACGCCATGATCGTCAGGGGTACGACGAGGAGCGCGAACAACCAGAACAAGGCCTTGACCAAACTACTCGGCGCGCCCGTGCCGAACTGATAACGCAACACCTGAAGGTAATACGGGGGCGGATCCAGCTGCCGCGCCAGAACACAGGCGATGACGGCGATGGGCGGGATGAACGGCCACAGCGGGATCGCGAATCTGAGGTCACCAAAGACGACCATCACTGCGCACAACCCGAACGCGGCGGCTATCAGAATGTCCGCCGGGTCGCCCAAGCCAGGCAGCTTCAGTCCGGTCCACGTCACGGTCAGGCCGGCCAGCAACAGACATCCGATCGCGGCTCTGCTCATGATCCGGGGAAACACAATGGACGTCGCACCACGCCAAGCCGTCGACTCCGAGGACATCACACCTCCATCCAGGGCCGCCGCAGTACGGACGAACGCTCCGGCGTGAGCTCAAGGCTGTCGTATTGTTGCACGAGGTGGCGAATCATCTCGGCGCCTGCTTTTCGGATCTCATCCATACGAGAAGGTTCTCTGCGCTCAATAGTTGGGAGCGTTTGCTACCGTGCGTGAAGACTGCAAAGTGCGCTTGCCCGCCGACCTCCGAAACATGTTCGCGGAGAACTGCATCCACCTCGTTGGGCTCCCGGTCTCCGACGACGTTCTCGCCCGCTTGCGGGCAGACGCCTTCGGAGTTGCGACATCGACGAACCGCTTGCTGATCGTGAGTGCATCTGACGCAGACTTCTCCTGGGAACTCACGAACAAGTTGATACTCACCACACCCACGGTCGAAGAAGTGGACGCGGCGGAGTGCAGCGCCACTGCTCGCTTCGGCAGTGCCGATTCCGTGATATCGCTGATTCCCGCCCTGCTCGACGATCCCGCTCGATTGCCGGATGACCTTCCCGGTCCCAGGTGCGCCGTCATCTTGGCCCGCAAGAACGCAACGACGATCGCCGAGGTCGACGCCGTAGCGCAGCTCATCACCAAGGTGGGGTTCACGATTCGCGCCGTCGTCATCGTCGATTGCGACAACCGTCGGTGGCGAAGATGGCGACGCTTCAGCCTGGCCTTCGGGGTCGGGTCTGATCCGGAGCGACCGTGGCCGACCATCGACGTCCTCGAGGAAGAGAAGCGCAGGAGTGCCGAATCCACACGACATGGCCACGTACGCAGGTGATGATCAGAGCTTCGCGACCACACCCGTCGGCAGGGAGAACCCGGCCTTCTGGGCGTCGTCATGGAACATCTGGACCGTCTCCAACGAAAACTGCGTGAGGTCCTTGTCGAGCAGTGGCAGCTTCTTGAGGATGTCCGGTGTCACCGTGACCACGTGACAACCCATCTGGTCGGCCTGAACCAGGTTGAGCAACTCACGCGGACTCGCCCACAACAACTTCGCGTTGGGCAGATCTTCGAGTATCTTCAACGCCGCCTTCATGATTGGCAGGGGATCAATTCCCGTGTCCGCGATGCGCCCGGCGAAGACCGACACGATGGCAGGGGTTGCGGGGTCGAGTGTGGCTGCCACCTGCCGCACCTGATCAACCGTCAACAGCGCGGTGACGTTCAGCTTTATGCCATCCGACGCCAGCGACGCGATGACCTTCCCCGCGAACTCCCCATGCGTGTTGGTCACCGGGATCTTGACGTACACATTCGGACCCCAGGAATCGATGAGTCGTGCCTGCCGCTCCATCTCGTCGAAATCGTCCGAGAACACCTCGAAGGAGATCGGCAGCTCTCTGATGTGAGTCAGCACGTTGACCGCAAATGCCCTGTAATCGGTCAGACCGGCCTTGTGCATGAGGGTCGGATTCGTCGTGAATCCCTTGATGTAGGGCTTCTTCAGCGCGTCCAGCATCTCGTCTACGTTCGCCCCGTCGGCGTAGATGTCGATCGTCAACTTGGTCATCATCAACCTCGATCATTCTGGCAGCGGATGATTCGATCCGCCGCCTCCGACAAATTGTTCACCTTCACGTCCGGCCGAGAAGGTCCCCGCTTCGCAATCGAGCGGTCGTTCATCACCAAAATCGTTTTACAGCCGGCTTTCTGGCCGCATTCCACATCGGTGGCCTGGTCCCCAACCATCCATGACGACGTCAAGTCGACATCGTGGGTGCGGGCCGCCTCCAACAAGAAGAAGGGCGCCGGTTTTCGACACGGGCAAGGCCCGGAGAAGGCTGGCTCGATCCCGTCGGGATGATGAAGGCAGTAGAAGTAGTCGCGGAAGACGACACCACTCGCCGTGAGCAGGACGTCGAGTCTCCGGTGGATCTCTCTGATGTTCTCCAGTGTGGTCTTGCCCTTCGCATAGCTGGGTTGGTTCGACACGAGGAAGAGCGCGAACCCGGCATCCATCAAGAGCTTCAACGACGGGACGACCCCGTCGAGGATGTACAGGTCCTCCGGTACGTGGGGTGACTCGTACTCCCCCGTCGCCGGATTGCACACGAGTTCGTTCAACACCCCGTCGCGGTCCAAGAAGACCGCCGGCGCCGTCACGTCGTCGACTCCCACTTCATCTCGTGCGCCTTCATCGCCGGATGGGAGACGATCAGGTGCCATACCACCGCCTGCCACGATTCAGCGTGCGGCGTCACGGTTTCGGCACTGAGGGTCGGGACGACGATGCACGCATCCGCCTGCTGGGCCGTGTACCCGCCGTCTCTGCCTACGATGCCGAGTACCGTCGAGCCGACCTCCTTGGCATACCGCACGGCGTGCACGATGTTGCCGCTGATGTTCTTCTCGAGATTTCCGCCGCCGACCGAGAAGACGAGCACGGCGTCATCGGCACGGAGACGGCTTCCCCTCAGCCAGTTGATGAAGGTGCTCTCCCAACCGTCGTCGTTGACGCGAGCGGTCAGCTCCGCCACGTTGTCCGTCGGCGCATAGGCCTCCATTCCGCAGATCTTCCGAAAGTCGTTGACGGCGTGTCCCGCATTGCCGGCGCTCCCGCCCACTCCAAGGATGAAGAGCCGTCCCTCGGAACGACGGATGTCGCCCAACAGCTGGATCATGTGATCGATCTTGGCCGGGTCCAGCAGCCCGGCAATGGTCTTGACTTCTTCGAGGTACTGCGTGGTGTAGGTCGAAGCGACTGCGGTGGGCATGTTGTACCTTCCTTTGCGGAATTGTCAGTGATCTTGCCGGAGCTGTCGGATTCTCTGGTCGGTCTCGTGCAGACCTTCGCGCGAACCGATTTCGTAGAAGCGCTCCCCCACCTCGAACCCGGCGACTCCGCCGCGACGAACCAAGGCGGACAGTAGGACTCCGAGGTCTGCTGTCTCGCCGACGGGCACGGCGTCGAGCACCTGCCGCCGAAGGAGCAGTAGGCCGAAGTCGATGTGCTTCATCGCGGGATTCAGAGTGCCCTTGTCGTAACACTCGACGCGGCCGTCCTGGAACAACACGTTGCTTCTGTCCCAACGATCTTCGTTGCGCAGCACCGTCATGAGCGCGGGCCGTCCACACGACTGGAACGACCTCCAGATGGGCTCCAGGTCGACGTCCAGGTAGGAATCTCCGTAGACCACCCAGAAGACATCACCCAACAACGCCTCCGCCTTCTTCAGCGCGCCCGCGGTTCCCAGGAGTGTGTCGCCATCGAACGATGACGCAACAGACAGACCGAAATCCGCTCCATCCCCTACGAACTCACTGACTGCACGGCCCAGGTGGCCCAGACACAGAACCACCTCCGTCAGCCCCTGCTTTCCGAAGAGCCGCAGTTGGTGGGCAATGAACGGCTCACCCGCGACCTCGAGCATGGACTTCGGCACCGTCTCCGTGAGTGGCCGCATACGGGTTGCCAGTCCGCCGGCCAATACTGCGATGCAGGTTGGAAAACTACGATGCGACAACAATTTTCGTCCCCTCGAAGTCAAACCGGAAGCGGACCTCTTTGAGACCTGCGGACGCCACGGCGCGGCGCAGGCGGACCTTGTCCTCGGCGTAGAACATCAGGAACCCACCGCCGCCCGCACCGATGAGCTTGCCTCCGACAGCCCCGTTCCTCAGGGCAAGCGCGTACCACTCGTCGATCCTCCCGTTGGACATCGATCCGGATCGCTTCTTCTTGAAGTCCCAATGGACGTTCATCAGGCTGCCGAACTCGTGTAGGTCGCCCCTCTCCAGGGCGTCCCGGCTCTGGTAACCCAAGTCCTTGACGAAGTGCAGATTCTGCAGCATGTCATCGGAGCGCTTCTTGCTCTCGTCGTCCTGCTCCTTGAGAATCGACCCCGCTGAGCGCGAGTAGCCGGTGAAGAAGAGCAGCAGGTTGTCCTCGAGGTTGTAGAGCGTCTCCGTCGATATCTTCAGCGGGTCGGCCTGTACCTTGCCGTCCCTGCAAAAGGTGAAGCAGGTAAGCCCGCCATAGGCCGCGATGTACTGGTCCTGCTTGCCGATCGGATCCCTCAGAAGGTCGAGTTCGATGTGGCACGCCTGCTCCGCCAGTTCCTCCGGATGAACCAGGTCCTTCCGGTAGGCGTGCAGGGTCTTCAACAACGCCGTCGTGAAGCTGCCCGAGGAGCCCAGGCCGGTGCCGGCTGGAATATCCGCCATGCTCGTCAGCTCGAGATTGGTTTCCTCGATCTTCAGTAACTTCAACGCTTCTCGGATGATGGGATGCTCGATCTCATCAGCCGACGGCACGCGCTCCATCTGCGAATACTTGATGATGATGTCCTGCACGAAGGTCTCGTGCAGCGTCAAGTAGACGTACTTGTCGATGGCTGCGGCGATCAGGAAGCCCTCGTGGTCCCGGTAGTAGGAGGGCAGATCGGTGCCACCGCCGCCCAGCGAAATGCGCAGCGGACTACGCGAGATGATCACGAGCGCCCCGCTTCATAGATGGCGTCGACCACGGTCAGCGCCTGTAACGCGTCCTCGAGACCACCGCACGGCGCCGCACCCGTCTCGACGGCGTTCACGAAGTCGGCGAACTCCAGCGCCCACGACCGATCGGCGCCCGGATATTCGTATATGACGGTCTCGGGCGGTCCCATTTCTGGAGACATCCGGTAATACGACAACCGTTCGATGCCATAGCTGCCACCCAAGCCCTCGACGTGCAGCTTGCCGGTCTTGCCGTACAGCTCGAACGAAAACGAGTTCTTCCACTCGGTCCAGCTGACGTGCAGCCACGCCATCTGCTGCCGCGCCGTACGCAGCGCCATGAATCCGTTGTCATCGACAGCCATGTCCCAGAAGTAAGTGTGGGTGAACCCCTCAACATGGACGAAATCGCCCAGGAACCAACGGGATAGGTCGATCAGGTGCATACCCTGGTCCAGCAGCTCGCCGCCACCGGAGATGGCGGGGTCCGCCCGCCACTCCCTGTCGTAACCGAGGCGGCCGCCGTGCCCATACCGAGCACGCAGGAACATCAGATCCCCTATTGCGCCGTCGTCCACGTACCTCCGGGCCTTCTGGAACGCCGGATGAAACCGATGGTTGAAGCCCACCTTGACGACTACCTTCCGGTGCCGGGCGGCCTCAGCCAGAGGAGCCAACTCGGCCGCGTTCCGGGCGCCCGGTTTCTCGACCAGTACGTGCTTGCCCGCCTCCACGGCGGCGATGGCCACGGGTGCCAGGAGATCGTGTGGAGTGCAGACCAGCACTGCGTCGACGTCAGCTCTGGCCACCGCCTCCCGCCAGTCGGTCAGTGCATCGGCGCCGGGCTGCATTGCCGAAAGCTGCTGCGCCTTGGTGGGATCGGCGTCGACCGCAGCGACCAGACGGTGGGCCCCCAACAGGTTCGCCCGCTTCTGCCCTATCAGTCCGCATCCGACGATCGCTACGTCCATCTCAGCCCCACTCCTGCCCTCTGTCCTTCGGGACGATGCGGCGCAGCGTGTAGACGTCATTCGTCGCCAATTCGCTCACGCGGGCTGGGAGGTTCTCCCACGGATCCCACAGGGCGCTGATCAACTTGCCCGTGAGCCCCTTCGACGCCTCCGACGCCAGGAAGACACACAGCGCCGCACCCTTGCCCAGGGATGCTCCGCCGTTCTTCTTCTGCTGCAAAGACTTTTCGTAGAATTCGAACCCCACCCTGGCCGGGCCGGCCTCCAGCACCTCGTCGAGGAGGCGCGTGTTGAGTGCGCCCGGCGCCACCGCATTCACGTCGATGCCGTCGTCGCGAAGCTCCTCGGCCAACGTCTCCGTGAATCGGACGACAGCGGCCTTCGACGCGGCGTACGCACTCATTCGCGGTAGAGGCGCGGTGGCCCCGCCGCCCGAGAGATTGATGATCGTCCCTCGCCCCGCTCGTTTCATGTGCGGCAGCACAGCGCGGCAGGGCAACACCGTGCCCATCAGGTTGATCTCAATCGCCCTGGTCCAATCCCCCCAGTCCACGTCCTCGATGACACCCATCGGTCCGTACACGCCTGCGTTGTTCACCAGAACGTCGACTCGCCCGAAGGCATCGACGGCAGTTCTCACGACGCGCTCCGCGTGCTCGGGCCTCGAGACGTCCGCCACCACCGACGCAATCTTCCGGTTGGCGTCGGCCTTCTGGGTCAGGGACGCAACCGCGCTATCGAGCTCGTCTTCGCCACGGGCGCAGACCAAGACGTCGGCGCCCTCGGTGAGAAAGGCTTCAGCCACCGCCAATCCGAATCCCTGGCTGCCGCCCGTCACCACGGCCGCAAGACCGTCCAGCCTCACCGCGAAACTCCCACCGATGAATAGGACACCCGCGGGTCCGCGCCGATGCTCTGGCGCAGAAACCCGTTGGGATCCAGGACGACTGGTCGATTCATGGCCGCAACCACCTGCTCGGCCCCGAGCTGCCGGTACTCCGGCCACTCGGTAGCGACCAGTAAGGCGTCCAGCCCCACCAGGAGATCGAGGGCGGAGTCGGCCAAGCGAATCCTGCTCCCTAGCTCGGGGGGGAGCTCATCGACGGCGGGATCATGGGCACGCACGACGGCTCCTTGCTCAGACAACCACAGGCACGTCTCGACGGCTCCGGAGCGGCGCAAGGTGTCGGTGCCAGGCTTATAGGTAAGCCCCAGCACGCCCACCGTCTTGCCCCTGAGGTCGGACAGCGACTCCGCCAGCCGACGACCAGCCCAGCCCTTGTGCACCTCGTTGGCAGCGCGCACCCCGTCCACCAGGGGTGTCGAAACCCCAATGCGCGAACCGATCTCGGCGAGAAAGCCGAGATCTCGTACCAAGGTGCCACCGGCGATCGCGGCGCCCGGCGCGAGATAGGCGCGAGGACCGATCCGCGACTCCGTCTTCAACCCCCGCTCCACGTCCTTGGCATCGGCGCCGACACCTTCACAGATGCTGGACAGCTCGTTCATGAACGCAACGGAGGTCCCGAGGAAGGCATTGATGGCGTGCTTGGTCATTTCGGCAGACTCGACGGACATCCATTCGATCCGGTCGGTGATCGGGTGCAGCAACGCCGCTGCGCGTTGCCTGCCTGCCTCAGCCCGCACGCCGACCACCACGCGATCGGGTGCGGTGAAGACCTCGATCGCCTTGCCCAGCCGAAGATTCTCGGGTGAGTACGCAAACGACACGTCCTTGCCCGGGTAGCGGCGGCGGAAGTCGTCCTCCAATCGGGCGGTGGTACCGACCGGCAGCTGCGACGAGACGATGACGAGAGTGCCCGGCTCTAGATAGTCGAACGTCGCCCTCACCCGCTCCTCGACGAAAGACGTGTCAGCGCAGTCCGCTTCGTCGACCGGCGTATCGAAGGCGACCCACAGCACTGCGGCGTCGCACAAAGCGTCAGCCGGGTCCGCCGTGAAGCGCAGTCGGCCGGCAGCCAGTCCCTCTCGGACGAGTTCCTCCAGGCCTGGCTCGAACAGCGGCGGAACGCCAGAAGTCAAGGTCCGCAGTGCTCGTTCGTCGTCGTCCAAACCGGTGACGTCGTGACCGGCGTCGGCTAGGCACGCCGCCGTGACCGTACCGAGGTGCCACAGGCCCTGCACGCAGACCTTCATGCTCGCGCCTGCAACACCGATGGGTTCGCTTCGAGATAGGTCAGGGTGCGCAAGATCCCCTCACGAATCGTGAGCGTCGGCCGCCAGCCGAGCGACCGAATCTTGTTGGTGTCGAGGAAGATGAACGGATTATCGCCGATCCAGCCCCTGTCACCGCCCGAGTACACACGGACCGGCGAGAGCCCCAACGCGTCGGTGATCCAACCGATCGAGTCGTCCACCGCGCAGTATTCGTCGGTTCCCAGGTTGAAGACGTTGACCCGGTCCTGCGCCTTCTCCAGTGCCGTGAAGATGGCCGACACGCAGTCTTGAACGTAGAGGTAGGACTTCCGCTGTCGCCCGTCGCCCAGCACGGGCAGCTCGTGGGGATCGTCGAGCAGTTTGCGGTAGAAGTCGAAGACGTGGCCGTGGGTATACCGCTCACCCAGGATCGAGACGAAACGGAAGATCCACCCCTGGAATCCGAACCCCTCGCAGTAGGCCGAGATCAAGCCTTCGCCCGCCAACTTGGACGCCCCGTACAGCGAGGTCTGAACGGGAAATGGACACGACTCGGGGGTGGGTATCACTGGCGCCTCGCCGTAGACCGAGCCCGTCGAACTGAAGGCGATCTTCTCGATGCCGTTGCAGCGCATGGATTCCAGGACGTTGTAGGTGGCGATCGTGTTCTGCTCGAGATCCCTGCGCGGGTGTTGGGTTCCAAAACGCACGTCGGCATTCGCGGCCAGGTGAAAGACGATCTCAGCACCGCGCATGGCCTGCTGCAGCGCAGCTTCCTCCAGCAGGTCACCTCGGACGAAGCAAAAGCGGGGCGATGTTCGCGCGTCCGTCAGAAAGTCGTCGATGCCGGTGGACAGATTGTCGAAGGCCACGACTTCGTCACCCCGCGCCAACAGTCGGTCGACGAGGCTGCTGCCGATGAAGCCGGCTCCGCCGGTGACGAACGCCTTCACGAACCGCTCCCGCCAGAGGCGCTGCTCAGCATGTGATGCCCCGCCGAGCAGCGACCGTCTCCAGCACCTCTACGGTCTGCTTGGCAGCCTTCTCCCAGGAGAACTCGGTGACGCGCTCCCGGCCCAGGCCCACCAACTCCGCCCTGCGACTCGGGCTGGTGATCACCGCGGCCAAGCCGTGCGCGATCGAATCCGGACTGAGCGGATCCACGAGTTCGGCGGCATCGCCTGCCACCTCCGGCAGGCTCGAGGCACGGGCGGCCACCACTGGACAGCCGAGCGCCATTGCTTCGAGGACGGGTAGGCCGAACGTCTCATACAGGGACGGCATCACGAACACGTCGGCGCCTCGGTAGAACTCCTCGAGTTCGTCCTGGGACACGCGCCCCGGCAGCCGGACCGCATCCTCTACGCCGAGTGCCCGAGCGTGAGCAAGGAGGTCAGCCCGCGTCACCCCGGGCGTGTCGCCGCCAACGATGACGAGTTCGTGTGGAAGCGCAGCCCCCTTCAGGATGCTGAAGGCCTCGATGAGGCGGAAGAGGTTCTTGTAGGGATAGAACGCCGACACGCACAAGATGTAGGGCCGCTCGGCCGTCGGCACGGGTCTGTTCACTTCCGTGGACGAGAAGAAGACGCCGTGAAGGACTGAGGTCACCTTCCTTGGATCCGTTCCCAACCAACCGATGACGTCCTGGCGAGAATGCTCCGACACAGTGATGACCGCATCTGCCGCGCGTACCGCACTGGCCACGCCCAAGCGCAGATAGTGCCGCTGGAGGAAGCCATACGCCTCGGGCACGAATTGAAACTGCGTGGACTGGATCACGACCGCCGATGGGATGTTGAGCAGGGGCGGCAGGGTGTTGCAGAGGCCCAGGAAGACATCGCATCCCGCCCGACGGATGGCCGAGGGATAGGCGGTCCGTTCATAGATGACCCGCTGCATTCGACTCCTCGGAACCGAACGCAGAGGCACCACCTCGAGACGAGGGTCGTCGGGAATGTCGAACGAGGCGTTCCAGTCGGGCGTCAGGAGCACGAAGCGATGCTCAGGGGCCGCCCTCAGCATCTCCGTGAGCAGGCTTTCCAAGTACATCCGCATGCCACCCTTGCCGCCCGGCGCTGTGGAAATGCCAGGCGAGACGTTGTCGATGGCGATCTTCATAGGACAGCGCCCCGGCCCACGCTGGCTGCGCGATCGGGGCTGGCCGAACTGCGGTCGATTCGACCAGTCACCGCCCCGGCAAGACGAGGACCAACCCTGGATGCAGTGTTCTTTGGCAAACTGATACGCCCCTTCACACCTGTCGACAGTCGCCCTTCGCGCGCGTCAAAAAGGTGTCTATCACAAACCAATCCGAGAGGCGCGAGGTCGAGCGGATTGATGTTGCCGAGGCTCCCCCGAACGTTCGACCCTACGTCCGCACCGGAAAAAAATTCACATTGCACGTAACGGTCGAAATCGAAGGATTGAAGCGCCAACAAAGGAGTTTTCGAAACTGATACGCCCGGAAGAAATGGCGGAGCCGAACCGTCACGATTTCGTCGATGGGGCACACCGCGGACAAAATTGGCGCCAAATCGGTTACCGGGGAGGCGCGCTCACCCGGGCATCTTTCAACAGGTCGTGGTGTTGCGGAGGTTTCTCCGGACCTCGCAACGAGCGACCATGGGCGTTCGTGTTTCGATCCACCGTCGAGGCCCCCGCGTCAACCTGCAGCCCCGGGGTTCCCATAGCCGTCTGCGTCCACGCCCCCATCACCCAACCGCAAACGCGGCTACGGCTCGATACGCCGGCGCGGAACGCCTGAGGTCCGGTGCACCAACCATTCGACGGCTCACGACCGACAGTCGCCACCGCGCGGATATCCGCAGCGTTCTAGCAGCTAGAGCACGTCATCGCGGACATGAAGACGCGCGGCGCAATACTCCCCGCGATCCTGATCACATGGCGTATCTTGACTGACGCTGCCGCTGATTCTCCGCAAACCGTACTCACAGACCCCCTGGAGGTCGCCATGTCGCCAACCGGGGTTCAGGGCGCCCACACGAGGTCGGGCCATGGACCCGGGAACCGCACCGATGACCAACCACCCCGACCCACGGCCTCGAGGAGCTAATCGCCGAGAATGAAACTAAACGCAATCAACATGCGAATTCTCCCGCCCGCATCCGGCAGAGCAATAGTGGCGTCGTCTTGAGTACGACCTCGAGGGCTGAACATGACGAATCCAATACTGCGATCAGCTCGGCGGAACGCACGGGGATGGCACCCGTTGAGCTCGATGTCGTTACCAGCCTCGAGGTAGGTAGTCACGTGACTGACGCAGAGTCTCAGGCGTCCATCGACTTAACCAGCAGAATCACTGCCCCCTTCGACAGGGTAAAGATGCGGATTCCCAAAAACACGCGCCATGCTTTTATGGCAAAGAACTTTGACCGGCTCGGAACCTCATCCAGCTACCACGGGCCAGGCGGTTTCACACGAGGAGTTTTCGCGCGTACCGCGCACGCGGGAGCACTGCAGAACCCATGTCAGCGTGCCGTTCACGACTGCGTGACGGCTGGAGAAGCGGGGCAGAACCATGGTTAAACGCGCTCTGATCACTGGCATAACGGGTCAGGATGGTTCGTACCTAGCCGAATTCTTGCTCGGCAAGGGGTACGAGGTCCACGGCATCATCCGACGCGCATCCACGTTCAACACGTCGCGCATCGATCATCTGTACGTCGACCCGCATTCGCCGGACGCAAGACTTTTCCTGCATTACGGCGATCTCAGCGACGGCGGTCGGCTGGCGACCTTGCTCGCCGAGATCGATCCCGACGAGGTCTACAACCTTGCCGCGCAGTCGCATGTACGCGTGTCCTTCGACGAGCCAGAACACACCGCTGACACGACTGGGACGGGCACGATCCGGTTACTCGAAGCCGTCCGACTGTCCGGCATCGAGACGCGCTTCTACCAGGCGTCGTCATCGGAGATGTTCGGAGCGACTCCCCCGCCTCAAAGTGAGGACACTCCGTTCTATCCGCGATCTCCCTACGCCGCGGCCAAGCTGTACGGATACTGGATCACCAAGAACTACCGCGAGGCGTACAACCTCTTCGCCGCGAACGGAATCTTGTTCAACCACGAATCACCCCGCCGCGGCGAAACCTTCGTCACCCGCAAGGTCACCCGCGCAGTCGCCGCGATCAAGGCGGGCGAGCAAGAATACGTCTACCTGGGAAATCTCGACTCCGTGCGCGACTGGGGATACGCCGCCGAGTACGTCGAGGGGATGTGGCGAATGCTCCAGGCCGATGAACCGGACGACTACGTTCTCGCGACGGGCGTTGGATTCACGGTTCGGGAGTTCGTCGAGATCGCGTTCTCACACGCCGGCCTCAACTGGGAGGACCACGTCCGGGTGGACGAGCGGTACTTCCGACGGACGGAGGTGAATGCGCTGATCGGTGACGCTTCGCGCGCCGAGACGAAGTTGGGTTGGGTACCTACCATCCACGGCCGCGAATTGGCCCGACTGATGGTCGACGCCGACGTCGAGGCACTCGAGTGCGCCGGCCGGAAGTGGATTGACGAGGTGCGGTTGCCGTGCTGGCCGTACTCCAGTAGGGACGAGTCCAACGTCGTTCGGTTGCGGGACGTGCGGTAGTCGTCTTCCGGATCCTGAATGCTCCGATTCCCAGCCAGCCCACTGCACAGCCATATCCCGGCACCCGGGGAGAGGGGCAGCGTATCCTCGATCATGGTGCGGCAGAGGATCTGAGCCGTCGTCCTGGTCACGCGAAGATTGGTGGCCAGGGCCGGTGGGATCGGGAACCGGTAGCGGGCTCGCGCGCCGGCTCCGCGAAACCCGATGAGTGGCAAGAAAACCTACCGACGAGTAACGGATACCGCTTGACGCGGTAGTGGACGCGGCCGCTTAAACTGCCTCCGATACATTCTTAAAGAGGTTTCTTAGAGACATGCCATCAGGAGGCGCAGTGCCAAGTCACGCCAGCTCGAAGATCTCCAAGGTCCTCGTCGCCAACCGCGGCGAGATCGCCGTCCGGGTGATCCGGGCCGCCAAGGACGCGGGGCTCACCAGCGTGGCCGTGTACGCCGATCCCGATGCGGACGCACCACACGTGCGTCTCGCCGACGAGGCCTTTGCGCTGGGTGGGCAGACCTCGGCGGAGTCATACCTCGACTTCGGCAAGATCCTCGACGCCGCATCGAAGTCCGGTGCGAACGCCATCCATCCCGGGTACGGCTTCCTCTCGGAGAACGCCGACTTCGCCCAGGCCGTGCTGGACGCGGACCTCATCTGGATCGGCCCGAGTCCGCAGTCCATTCGCGACCTCGGCGACAAGGTCACGGCCCGCCACATCGCGGCCAAGGCCGATGCCCCGCTGGTTCCCGGTACCCCCGAACCCGTCAAGGACGCCGACGAGATCGTGGCCTTCGCCAAGGAGTACGGCGTGCCGATCGCGATCAAGGCCGCGTTCGGTGGCGGCGGTCGCGGTATGAAGGTCGCGCGCACCATCGAGGAGATCCCCGAGCTCTTCGACTCTGCTACCCGCGAGGCCGTCGCAGCGTTCGGTCGCGGTGAGTGCTTCGTCGAGCGTTACCTCGACAAGCCACGCCACGTCGAGGCCCAGGTCATCGCCGACACGCATGGCAACGTCG
>NZ_JAEMTA010000003.1:0-69452 GCF_016462545.1 Mycolicibacterium sp.
CACCAAAGACGTTGCGGTCGAAGACATGACACCATCATGACAGCGGGGTACGACAAGTTCTGACCGTGCGGCCTGCTGAGCCTCAGACGAGGTGAGTAGGGTTTTTGGCATGACGCCCGGCGCCCCGCCAGACCCCCACCCGTCGCTGGCGCCGCTGGCTCCACTGCTGGGCACCTGGGCGGGTACCGGCGCCGGCGAGTATCCGACGATCCCGTCGTTCGGCTATCTCGAAGAGGTCACCTTCGGCCACGTCGGCAAGCCGTTCCTCGCCTACGGGCAGAAGACCAGGGCCGACGACGACGGCCGACCCCTGCATGCCGAGACCGGCTACCTCCGGCTGCCAGCCACGGGACGTGTCGAACTGGTCCTCGCGCATCCGACGGGAATCACGGAGGTCCAGGAGGGCTCGCTGACGGTCGTCGGCGACGTGCTCGAGTTCGAGTTGACCGCGACCTCGATCGGACTCACCGCTTCCGCCAAAGACGTTACGGCGCTGAGCCGTTCGATTCGCGTCGACGGTGACGAACTGGTCTACACCCTGAGGATGGGCGCGGTCGGACAACCTCTGCAGCACCATCTCGCCGCGACGTTGCACAGGAAGAAGGCATGACGGCAGACGGCAGGATCCGCGTGCCGGCCGACCTCGACGCCGTCACGTCCATCGGCGCGGAGGACCACTCAGACAGCGACGCCGCGTCGGTCGAGCGGATCTGGAGGGCTACCCGGCACTGGTACTCGGCTGGCATGCACCCGGCGATCCAGCTGTGCGTCCGCCATCGCGGCAAGGTCGTGCTGAACCGGGCGATCGGGCACGGCTGGGGCAACGGTCCACAGGATCCCGCCGACACCGAGAAGGTGCCGGTGACGACGGAGACGCCGTTCTGCGTGTACTCCGCAGCCAAGGCCATGACGACGACCGTCATCCATCTACTGACTGAGCGTGGCGTCTTCTCCCTCGACGACCGGGTGTGCGAGTACCTGCCGACCTACACCAGCCACGGCAAGGACCGCACGACCATCCGGCACGTGCTGACCCATAGCGCGGGCGTCCCATTCGCGACCGGTCCGAAGCCCGACCTCAAGCGGATGAACGACAGCGAGTACGCCCGCGAGATGCTCGGCAACCTGAGGACGGTCTATCCGCCGGGGCTGGTGCACGTCTACCACGCCCTGACGTGGGGACCGTTGACCCGGGAGATAGTCTCGGCCGCCACCGGCAAGGACATCCGCGACGTGCTGGCCGACGAGATCCTCGATCCCCTCGGCTTCCGGTGGACCAATTACGGCGTTGCGCCCCAAGATGTTCCACTGGTGGCGCCGAGCCACGCGACGGGCACGCCGTTGCCCGCACCCATCGCGGCGGCTTTCAAACTCGCGATCGGCGGCACGACGCATCAGATCATCCCGTTCACGAATACGCCGCAGTTCCTCACCAGCGTGGTGCCGTCATCGAGCACCGTGTCGACGGCGAACGAGCTGTCCCGCTTCGCCGAGATGCTCCGGCGCGGCGGCGAACTCGACGGGGTGCGAATCATGCAGCCCGAGACGCTGCGCGCCGCGACCACCCAGGCCCGACGTCTGCGTCCCGACATCGCGATGGGCTTGATGCCGCTGCGCTGGGGTACCGGATACATGTTGGGTTCCAAGCGATTCGGGCCTTTCGGGCTGAACGCCCCTGCCGCGTTCGGACATACCGGTCTCGTCGACATCGCCATCTGGGCGGATCCGGAGCGTGACCTTGCGGTCGGGGTCGTCAGCAGCGGCAAACCCGGCGGACACCGCGAAGCCAAGCGCTACCCCGCGGTCCTCGATGCGATCGCCGCCGGCTTCTCCCGAACCGTCGCGGGCTAATCTGGGCGCGTGGCCAAAGTCGAACTGTCCCGCAAACTGTCCATCAGCGCGGAGGAGGCGTGGTCGCACGTCTCCGATCTGTCCTCGCTGGGCGACTGGCTGACCATGCATCAGGGCTGGCGTAGCGATCTCCCCGACGAACTCACCGAAGGCGCCACCCTCGTCGGTGTCGCGGGCGCGAAGGGGATGCGCAACCGCGTCACCTGGACGGTCAAGGACTTCGATCCACCGAAGCTCATCGGCATCACCGGTGACGGCGTGGGCGGCACCAAGTACGCGCTGAACATGACCGTGAAGCCACTGGCGAAGGGGTGCGAGTTCAAGCTCAAGATCGACCTCGGCGGCGCACCGCTCTTCGGGCCGATCGGGATGGCCGCGTCGCGCGCAGTGAAGGGCGACATCGAGCGATCGATCAAGAAGTTCGAGGAACTGTACGGCTAGCGGATGCTTTCGCCGTAGACCTTCTCGACCGTCAGCGCCATCAGCACCCGGCGATCCGACACCATCACCGACCGGTACTCGTCCCAGTCCGGATGTTCTCCCGCCGCCGCGCGGTAGTAGTCGACGAGCGCTTCGACCTCGGGACTGCGCGGGTCCGACCCCGGTCCGGTCAGCGTCACCGATCCTTCGGCCGTCGCCCAGGACCAGCCGTCCGCACTGGTGACCTCGAGCGCTGCCCGCGGGTCGCGTCTCAGATTGGCCGTCTTCGCGCGGCCCTCCGTCATCGAGACGTACACGACGTCCGCGGCCTGGTCGTAGAACGGCGTGACCGGGGACAGTTGCGGCAGGCCGTTCGCCTTGATGGTGGCCAGCACGCCGAGCCTGGCGTCGGACAGCAGGGTGCGCGGGTTGAATGATGAAACGGTCATGTCAGAGCGCAACCCATGATCGCGCACGCACTATTCCGTAGAGGGGTTCACATGCCGACCGACGACACGACGCGGGCCGACCTCGTGGAGTTGGCGCGACGCCGCGCGCTGACCGAGGACGCTGCCCGACCCGATGCGGTCGAGCGCAGACATGCAGGCGGCGGACGCACGGCGCGGGAGAACATCGCCGACCTCGTGGATGCGGGATCATTCGTCGAGTATGGCCGGTATGCGATTGCGGCACAGCGCTTCCGGCGCGACGTCGACGACCTGATCGCCCGGACGCCGGCCGACGGCATGGTCGCGGGCACGGCGCGGGTCGACGGGGGCGCCTGCGCGGTGCTGGCCTACGACTACACGGTGCTGGCGGGCACGCAGGGCGCGCTCGGTCACCGCAAGAAGGACCGATTGTTCGACGTCATCGAACGGTTGCGACTGCCCGCCGTATTCTTCGCCGAGGGCGGTGGCGGCCGACCGGGAGACACCGACTATCCCGTGGTGTCGTCGCTCGACGTGCGCGCGTTCAAGCTGTGGGCGGCACTGTCGGGCCTGGTCCCGCGGATCGCGGTGGTCAAGGGACGCTGCTTCGCGGGCAACGCCGTCATCGCAGGCTGCTCCGATCTGATCGTCGCCACCGAGGACGCGTCCATCGGGATGGGCGGCCCGGCGATGATCGCGGGCGGCGGCCTCGGCACCGTCGCGCCCGACGATGTCGGCCCGATCTCGGTCCAGGCGCCCAACGGCGTGGTCGACGTCGTGGTGACCGACGAGGCCGAGGCCGTCGCCGTGGCCAAGAAGTTGCTCGGTTACTTCCGCGGTCCGGTCACCGGGGCCGAGTCAGCGGACCAAACCGCCCTGCGTGCAATGGTTCCCGAGCGGGCCCGCCGCGCCTATCACGTCGGCCCGATCATCGAGACCATCGCCGACGTCGGGTCGGTGACGTTCCTGCGGGAGCGGTTCGCCCCGGAGATGGTGACCGCGCTGGCCCGCCTCGATGGACGTCCTATTGGGTTGGTGGCCAACAACACCCGCGTGATGGCGGGCGCGATCACGGCGGGCGCGGCGGACAAGGCGGCCCGCTTCCTGCAGTTGTGCGACGCATTCGGGCTGCCCGTGGTGTCGCTGGTCGACTGTCCCGGCTACATGGTCGGCCAAGCCGCCGAGGCGGAGGCGCTGGTGCGGCACGGTTCGCGGCTGCTGGTAGCCGGTGCGTCGCTGCGGGTGCCGATGGTGGCCGTGGTGCTGCGCCAGGGTTACGGCCTTGGTGCGCAAGCGATGTGCGGCGGCGGATTGCACGAGCCGCTGCTGACGGTGGCGTGGCCGGGCGCCCACCTCGGCCCGATGGGGTTGGAGGGCGCGGTCCGGTTGGGCCTGCGCAAGGAGCTCGAGGCGATCGTCGACGACGACGAGCGCGAGGATCGTGTCCGGCAGGCGACTGCGGCGGCTCACGAGAACGCGAAGGCGTTGAATGCGGCGGCGCTCTTCGAGATCGACGACGTCATCGACCCCGCCGACACGCGTGACCTGATCGCCTCGACCCTGGCCGCGGCCGCGGAGCACCCCGTGGATGCGCCGCGGCCGCGTTTCGTCGACACCTGGTAGGTCAGCCGGCCATGAACTGGTCGTAGGCCGACGAGAGATCCGCCGGGAGCACGGACACGTTGCACGTCCTCTGCGTCTCACCGATCGGTGCGATGATGCCGCGCAGCTCGTAGTACTCCGTCGGGTTGGCGGTGAAGTAGTTCCGGATGTCGGCGGCGGCCTGATCTCGCGGCTGGTTGCGCGCCGCGAAGACCACCTGCTCGGCGCCCGGGTGCGCCCGCAGGTAGTCACGTGCCGAGCCGGTCACGGTGTTCACGGTATTGGCGACCCCCGCGCCGCTGCAATCGGGTGCCGCGGATGCCACGGGGGCGGCGAAGGTGGCCGCAGCCACCCCGGCGAACAGCCCGCCGACGACGGTGCCGACGGCTCCGCGACGCATGGTGATACCACTGAATTTCATGATCGATTTCCCCTCGGGAGTATTCATGTGAAGGTGCCGTTTCCTCGACCCGAATTCCACGGTACCTAGCCCCCAGCACACCCCCCGCGGCTCGTCGAGCCCGCCTCGCAACCGCCCTGCCTGGCGTTACGCCAATTCAGGGTGAGCTGAATGACAATTCGTCGGGAATTGGACGGACAGCTCGCCGATTTCTCAGATTCAGCGTCGGATTCTTAATTGATCGTGATCGAAAGGGCATATTGCGTTACCGAATCGTGATTCGGTCGTCAGTCGCGCACACCCTTGTAGATGCCTTTTCGCACGATCAGCGGTTGCAGGATCCGGTCGATGGACCACGCCGGAAATCGGAACGCGCGACCGTTGGGTGCGAAGACCTCCAGTCCGTCGCGTTGGGGGCCGAGCACCGAACCCCACCGACTTCTCGGCGCGCGGTAGCTTCGCAGCGCCGTGCCGTCGAAGTGCGCACGCACGTTGCGCGCCAGCAGACCGTCGGCCCGGTTGCGGGCCGAGCTGCGCAGCGGGTCCGTCGCGGCGACGTCGCCGATGGCGAACACGCCGGGGTGGCCAGGCACGCGGAGGTCGGGCGTGACGCGGACGAACGCGTCGTCGTCCAACATCTCCGACGGCAACCAGTCGGTGTTGGGCGTGACCCACCCGATCGCCCAGAGCACCGCATCCGCGGCGGCAGCTGACTGGCCGGTGCTCCACTCGACGGGCCCGGAGCTGATCTCGTCGCAGGAGAAGCCGTCGGGCACGACGGCACGGTGCCCGGGATGCAGACCGACCCCGAGATCGTCGAGCCTGCGCCGGATTCGGCCCCACACCCGCGGGTGGTGCGACGGCAGCGGACGCTCACCGGGGTAGTAGAGGTCCACGCGCGTGTCGGGCCAGGTGCTCGCGAGGTTGGCGGCGCTGCTGACCGCCGCCGCTCCACCCCCGACGACGACGATGGAAGCGGCGCGGGCCAGCCGGTCGTGGGCGGCGCGGAGGTCGGCGTCGACGTCGGCGACCGACTGCAGCGTCGGCCGCCGCCAGAAGCCGTTGGCCACCCCGGTGGAGATCACCAGCGCGTCGTAGGGCTCGATCTGCACGCTGCCGTCTGCGCGTTCGACCGAAACCCGTTGCGCGACGGGGTCGATTCCCGACAGCCTGCCGTGCACGGTGCGCACGCCGTCGAGCCCGCGGTATCGGTCGAAGCCGATGAAGTAGTCGCGGGCCCAGTCCTCGGGCCTGCTGAGCCGGATGCCCAGCTCCTGGCCGCTGACAAGTGCGGGTTTGGCGGAGATGCCGACGACGTCGGTGTCGCGGGCCAGCCGGATGGCGGTGAGCAGCCCGCTGTCACCGAGCCCGGCGATGACGACGCGCCGCCTCACGACACCCGCTTCGGCGGCCGGGGAACGAACCGCGATACCCGGTCGACGACGTCCCGATAGGCCGGGCGCCGTTCCAGGCTGCGCGTCTCCATCATCGGGATGCTGGCGCCGAGGAACATCGCCAGGATGGCGGCCGCGCCGATCAGCAGCCACCACGCGTCGGCAGGTGCCGCCGCCATGCCGAACAGTGCGATCGCGAACCAGAAGCTGAACTCCCCGAAGTAGTTCGGATGCCGCGACCAACTCCACAGGCCGCGATCCATCACGTCGCCGGGACGGCGGGTGCGGACGAACCGGTGCATCTGGACGTCGGCGACGAGTTCGAGGGCGACCGCGGCCAGACCGATGACGAACGCCAGCCAGCCGAGCCACACGAGGCCGGGTCCGGGTCGGGTGACCGCGACGTACACCGGGATCATCGCGAGGAAGACCTGGCACGTGGGGATGAGGTGGATGGCGACCAGGTCCGCCCCGAACTCCCACCGGCCTGCGCGCTCCTTGAACATCGGATAGCGCCAGTCCTCGTGGTGCAGACCGGGAAAGGCGTACACCCAGTTTGCGGTCAGCCGGATCGCCCACAGGACGACGACGATGGCCACCAACCAGCAGCGCAGGCCGTCCACGTCGGGGCCGGCCTGGCTCCACCAGTAGAAGAGCAACAGCGGCGGGATCACGCTCCAGTACGCGTCGTAGAAACTCGAGTTCCGGTATGCGCGGCTGAAGGTGAAGATGACGACGGTGGCCAACACGTCGGCGATGAAGGTGTCGAGCCAGAGCAGACCCGTGCCCGGGCCCCACCCGAGCCAGGCGGCAGCCACGCCGACGGCGACGACGTAGGCGGCGGTGACGATGGCCAGTGACCGGGTCTTACTCATCGGCTCCTCGAGGATGCGGCGGGCAGAAATGTAACACGTTCTAGTTCTGCCGCTGCGGCTAATGCCTACCGAGGTTGAGCCCGATGCCACACCAGGACGTGCTTCGACGAAACGCCTCTGCGCGAGGTCACTTCGGCACTGAGGGTGAGAACGTCTCCGTTCATACGCGCCTGCCGAACCTGAACTCCGCCGACCCAGTTCGGCAGCAGCGAGACCTCGACATGGTGGTGCACGACGTCGGCTGCCTCGTCGAGGGCGAACGGCCCGCTGTAGCAGAGGTAGCCGCTGGCCGCGCCCGCCATCTGCGCGGGCGTGCCGCCACCGGTGATGGCCCTGTCGTAGGCAGGTCGGTCGCGGCGCATCAACTGTGCGGACATGTAGCCGTCGGGCGTGTACATGATGATGCCGACCGGATCGGCGCCGAGCGGTTCGCTGGCATCGCCATCCGACTCGGCGGTGTAGGACGCCAACGTCCAGGCACCCAGGATCTCGTCGCGAGTCATGTGCTCGACAGTAGGCGAGCCCCTCCGCCTGCCGAGTGCACGCTTGTTGACGGGCCTTCTCGCGGTTCTCGTGCAACAAGCGTGCACTCGCCGGAGCGGATGGCGGACGCCAAGGTGCCCCCGGTGTCGGTTGACGGGTGTCGACTTCTATCGTGGCTGAATGAGCAACGTTGCTGATGCAGAGCGGGTCGCCGACCTGGCGTCGGGGGTCGTTAGCGATCACGACCCGAAGTCGGTGCCCGTCCAGGAGTTCCTCGGCGCCTGTTACGACGCTGGCCTGTCATGGGTGCACTTCCCCGAAAGCCTTGGCGGACTGGGTGTTTCGCGCGGTAATCAGGCGGTGGCGGACCGGATCCTGCAGGGTGCAGGCGGGCCCGTCCCGCTCGGTCTGAACCCGATGGGCTATGGCATGGCGGCGCCCACGCTGCGGGAACACGCGCAGTCCGACGACCTCAAGCGCTCCTGGCTGCGGCCACTGGCCACCACCGAGGACATTTGGTGCCAGCTGTTCTCCGAGCCTGGCGCCGGTTCCGACCTCGCCGGGCTGGCGACCTCCGCCGTGCGCGACGGCGACGACTGGGTGATCAACGGACAGAAGGTCTGGACCAGCCTGGCGCACCGCGCCCGCTGGGGTCTGCTGTTGGCCCGCACCAACCCCGACGTGCCCAAGCACAAGGGACTGACCTACTTCGTCATCGACATGCACTCCCCCGGTGTCGAGACGCGGCCGCTGCGCCAGCTCACCGGCCAGGCGGAGTTCAACGAGGTGTACTTCACCGACGCGCGCATCCCCGACGCCCACCGCCTTGGCGAGGTCGGCAACGGCTGGGTCGTGGCGATGACGACGCTGATGAACGAACGCAGCGCACTCGGCGGCAGCGGCAGCCGACGCGGCGCGGGCACCATCTCCGAAGCCGTCTCGCTGTGGGCTGCCAGGCCGGAGCGGCACACGCCCGTGCTGCGCGACCGGCTCACGCAGCTGTGGCTGCGGTCGGAAGCCCAGCGCCTCACCTCCGAGCGCTCGCGGGCGATGGCAGGCGTCGGCGGCCCCGGCCCGGAGGGGTCGATCGGCAAGCTCGTCGGCGCCGAGCTGAACCAGCACATCTACCAGTTCTGCATGGATCTCCTTGGGCCGGAGGGCATTCTGTACCACGGTTATGCGAAACCCGAAGGCGACAGGGAAGATTCAGACTGGCGGGGTCCGATCCAGCAGCGCTACCTGCGCAGCCGCGCCAACACCATCGAAGGCGGTACGTCCGACGTGATGCGCAACATTCTCGGCGAGCGGGTCCTCGGCCTGCCCGGTGATCTGCGTGCCGATGCCGGCATGCCGTGGAAGGAAGTTCCCCGTGGTTGAGAAGCTTGCGGATCAACCCCGCAATACGGTTGAGAAGTTTGCGGATCAGCCCCGCAATACGGTTGAGACATCTGAGTTCACGTTCACCGACGAGCAGGCCCAGTTGCGCGCCGCGGTGCGCAAGTTCAGTGCCGAGAACTTCGACGAGCCAGCGGTGCGCAGGCTGATGGAGTCCGACCCGCCGTTCGATCCGAAGGCGTGGACCCGGCTGGGCACCGAGCTCGGCGTCCTCGGGCTGTCCGTGCCCGAGGCCGACGGCGGCGTCGGCGGCACCCTCGTCGACCAGGCGGTCGCCGTGGAGGAACTCGGCGCGGCCCTCGCGTGCGGTCCGCTCTTCGGGACGGTCTTCCTCGCGATCCCCGCCCTCGTCGCCGCCTCCGCGGGCACGGTGCGCGACGAGCTGTTGGCCGAGCTGGTCGAAGGTCGGCGCACCGCGGCGTTCGCGATCCCCGACCGGGCTGGAGCGTTCGACGCCACCCTGATCGCGGTCACCGCATCGGGATCCGCCGACGCGTGGACGGTGACCGGGACCGTCAATCGGATCGTCGATGCGGGGGCGGCTGACGAGCTGTTGATCGCGGCGACCGGGCCGGATGGCATCGGCCTGTATGCGGTCGACACCTCCGGCGCAGGCGTACAGCGGACGCCATTACTCACCGTCGACCAGACGCGTCCGCAGGCTCAGGTGACGCTGTCTGATGCTTCCGCACGTCTCATCGCCGGACCCGACGAGGCCGAGCGCGTCATCACCCACGCGCTGCAGGTCGGTTCCGCGCTGCTGGCGGTCGAGCAGGTCGGCGGTGCACAGCACATGCTCGACGTCGCGGTGCAGTACGCGAAGGACCGCTTGCAGTTCGGCAGGCCCATCGGCTCGTTCCAAGCCGTCAAGCATCGGTTGGCCGACATGATGGTCGACCTCGAGCACGCCCGCTCGACGGCGTATCACGCGGTATGGGCGCTGGCGGACGGAACGGACGATCCTGCGTTGGCGAGCAGCATCGCTCAGGCGTCGTGCTCGGCCGCGTTCAGCCGGGTCGCCACGGATGCGATCCAGACCCTCGGCGGCATCGGGTTCACCTGGGAACACCAGGCGCACTTGTACTTCAAGCGTGCGACCACCGACGCGGCGCTGCTGGGAAGCGCGGAGGAACACCGCTCGCGCGTGGCCGAACTGATCCTCGACCACGCGGTCGCAGAGAAGCCACCGCGGGTGGCCGACGGCACCTAGCCTTCACGCGCGAGCGTGCGTGTCTGCGCCCGACACGCCGTTGAGCATCGCGATTTTGCGCACGCTCGCCGAGCTTTAATCTGTCCTTTTGGCTCCGACCGTGCTGCAATTTCGCGATGAGCAGCTACCACCCCGACATGCAGAAGGCGCGTTTCGCCGACATCGAGAGCGACGTGCACGGCCTGATCTCCAAGAAGACGGCAGAGCTCGACGGCGTCGCGGTCACGCAGGTGACCTTCGGGACCGGCGCGCGGTGGTCGAACGACCTCAAGGAGTACGCGGGCACCGACCTCTGCCAACTGCCGCACGTGGCGGTCGTCGTCAGCGGTGCGCTCGGCGTCCAGATGGCCGACGGATCGGAGGAGGTGTTCGCGGCGGGCGACGTGATGCTGCTGCCGCCGGGCCACGATGCGTGGACCGTCGGCGAGGAAGCCTGCACCTTCGTCGAATTCTCCCGCGGCGGAGACTATTACGCGCCCTAGCGCGTCCGCTGCGCCCAGCCCACGCCGACTGCGCGGCGTGTCGTCGAGCACGGCGTGAATTCTCGACGGAAGGCTACACGGTCGACGTCCGGTGACCCGGTCACCACAGCGCGCGGTAGTTGATCAACGCGCCCACGACGAGCACGATTCCGATGCCCAGGAACAGGATTCGCACCGTAGTCGGGCCGAAGCGAGTGGTCACTCGCACGATGTTGCGCTGTACGCGCCTCGCACGGATCGTCCGCTGGGTCGAGAGCGCCAACACCACCAACGACGGAAGCAGCGCGAGTCCGCAATAGACGATCACGATCACCGGCCACAGGGTCGGCAGCGGGTTGCGCGCGGACACCATCGTCAACGTGGTGAGGTACGGGACCGACGTCGCCGCCTGTCCGAACCCGATCACCAGCCCGACGATCGCGAACAGCCAGGGATTGCGGCGGGTCATGTTCAGCGCCCAGAGCGGAGGCGCGGGCCGCGCCGAACCGGAGATGCTCGCAACGGCGATCAGGATCACACCCAGGATCAGCTGGCCCCAGTAGCGGATCGTCGGGGTCACATCGAATTCGACGCGGTCGGCCAGAAAGCTGATGCCGAGCACGGTGAGCACCCCGAAACTGGTGGTCGCCGCGAACACGCCCGCCACGAAACTCAGCCCGCCCGGCAGCGCTGACCTGCGGCTCAGCCGGCTGTCGTACACCACCGCCGACGTCACTCCCAGGTTGAGCACGTTCAGCGAGTCGAGCAGTGCGAAGCCCAGCAGAGGCAGTAGGAGTCCGAGCATGACAGAGGAGAACCTACGGGAGAGGCGGTCGCGGCGTGAACTCCACGGTTTCGGGTATACGGGTCAGTCGGCACACTCGCGAAGGGACCCATGACCGCAGCACGATCGCATCTCGACCAGCACGACATGGCCGAAGCGCAGCGCATCGTTTCGCTGGTGGGGACCGCCTTCTCCGCGAAGGTCGTCGGGCAGCATCGGCTCCGCGAATCGATGCTGATCGGCCTCCTCGCCGGTGGCCACCTCCTCGTCGAGAGCGTTCCCGGCCTGGCCAAGACCACGGCGGCCCGGGTCATCGCCGAATCCATCGACGGCGGCTTCCGCCGCATTCAGTGCACGCCGGACCTTCTGCCGAGCGACATCCTGGGCACCCAGATCTACGAGGCCGCGACCAATTCGTTCGTCACGCAGTTGGGGCCGGTGCACACCAACATCGTGCTGCTCGACGAGATCAACCGCTCCAGCGCCAAGACGCAGAGCGCCATGCTCGAGGCGATGGAGGAACGTCAAACGACCATCGCTGGCGTCGAGTATCCGATCCCAGAGCCGTTCCTGGTGATCGCGACGCAGAACCCCGTCGACCAGGAGGGCACCTACCCGCTCTCCGAGGCGCAGACGGACCGCTTCATGCTCAAGGAGGTCGTGGACTACCCGTCGATCGACGACGAGGTCGAGGTCATCTCGCGCATGGATGCCGGGCTGTACGAACGTGCCCATCACACCGCTCCGGTGGTCGACGTGGACGACATCCGACGGGTCCAGGGTCTGGTCCGTGCGGTGCACATGGATCGCGCGCTGATCGAGTACGCCAGCCGGCTGGTCAACGTCACCCGCGAACCCGAACGGCACCTGGCGGCCAGCACGGCCAGGCTCATCGAGTACGGCGCCAGCCCACGCGCGACCATCGCCTTCTGCCGGACGGCACGGGCGCTCGCCGTGCTGCGTGGCCGTAGCCACGTCCTGCCCGACGACGTCGCCCAGCTCGCGCACCGCGTACTGCGCCACCGCCTCATCCTCGGTTTCGAGGCCGCGAGCGCCAGGATCACCCCCGACGCGGTGGTCGACGCCGTGCTGCACGCCGTGCGGGTGCCCTGAGGTCGTGGGGTAGACCGACGCATGGGCATTCACCTCGATCGAGCGAAGGCGCACTTCGGCCGCGACACCACCGGCCTGCTCGAAGGCGGGCGCTATTCGTTGGTCCACACCCGCAGCCTCGAATTCGACGACCTACGGCCGTATGTGGCGGGCGACGACGTCCGCGACATCGAGTGGAAGGCCTCGGCCCGATCAGGCCACGTGCTGATCAAGCGATTCGTCAGCGAGAAGCACCACAAGATCCTGGTGGTCGCCGACGCGGGTCGCAACACGTCGGCAAGCACGCCCACCGGTGAACTCAAACGCGACGTGGCCGCCAACCTCGTCGGCGCGATGGGACTCGTCACGCTACGCCGCTCCGACGAGATCGGCATGGTCTTCGGCGACCGCCGCGGATCCGTCGACATCCGGTTGCGACGGGGCGAGACGCACATCGAGTACATGCTGCACAGGTTCAAGCACCACGCCACCACGTCTCCCGCGCAGAGCGACGTTGGCACCCAACTCGACTGGGTGGCACGACATTACCGCCATCGGCTGTTGATCTTCGTGGTGTCGGACGAACTCGACGTCGACGCGCGACTGCACGACCTTCTCACCCGGCTCACCGGAAGGCATGACGTGCTGTGGGCGATGGTGTCGGACGCCCCGGCCGCGGGCTCGGCCGACGACGGCAATGGATACGACGTGGGCGACGGCGGCTTCGTGCTGAGTGACGGCCTGGGCGCGGAGGTGATAGACGCCTATCGGCGTGCCGAAGTCGAACGGCGCGAGCAGCTTTCGGAGTTCATGACCACGCACGGGGTTCCGCACGCGATGGTGCGGGGCAGCCTGGCCATCCGCAACGCGATGCTGTCGATGACCGGGACGTACGCCCGTGCCGGATGACCTGCTCCCCCATCTCATCGGTCCGACGCCGTACTCGGCGTGGTGGCTGTGGACGGCCGTCGCGCTGACCGTCGCACTGGTCCTCTGGTACGTCGGCGTCTTCGTCCTCACCAGGCCGGGGCGACGCGTCCCACTGGTCGCAGCCGCACGTGACCTGACGGCCCGCCGACGCGCGATGCGGGCGATTCGCGAAATCGGCCACCGCTACCGGGCCGGCAGTCTCGCCGCGGCGCCCGCAGCCGCTGCCGCCAGCGGCGAGGTCCGCCGATTCCTTCACCGAATGACTGGCGAGCCAGCGGAGTACATGCAGCTGGCCGACGTGCCCGCAAGCGAGATAGCCCCCGCCGCAACGCTGTTGGAGGACTTGGTCGACGTCCAGTTCAACGCCGCCACGGAGCTGGACGTCGCGCGAGTCCTATCCGACGCCGAGGAGTTGATCCGGTCGTGGACCTGACCTGGCTGGTCGTCGCGATCGCCGGCTGCGTCGCGCTGGCGGTCTGCATCGCGCTGGTTCTGCTCCGCCCGATGGACGCCGAGCGGCGACGGCTGCGTCCGCTCGCCAACGTCGGCCGGCTGACCAGATTGCCGGAATACCTCCGGGCGAAGCGGGCCAGGACGCGCGACGCCGTCGTCACGATCACCCTCTTGGTGGTGATGTTCGCGGGCGCTGTCGTCGTCGCGGCACGTCCCACCGGACTGCCCACCTCGGCGCGGCAATCCGACGGCGGCGATCCCGAGGACATCATGGTGTGCGTCGGCTCCCCCGACTCGGATCCGGCCGTCGGAGAGACGCTGCGCTATTTCGCCGACCGGGTGGACGGCTTTGGCACCCAACGCATCGGGTTGACCTCGCCGAACCGTCGGGTGGTGCCGTTGACCAGGGACTACCAGTACGTCAAGGCCACCTTCGCGAACTACGCCGGACCCGCACACGGCCCGGAAGCCTTCTCGCCGGCGGTGTCCTACGTGGATTACGCCGAGAGCGTCGAGGATCATATCGCGCTCTGCCTCACTGGCTTTCCCGCCTTCGATCGACAAGCGGCACAACGCCGTTCGGTGATCTACGTCGGACCGGGCGAGCCACGCGCCCCCGGCGAGCGACGCCCCGCGCTGTTCACCGCCGACCGTCTCGCGGAGTTGTCGACCTCCGCCGGAGTCCAAGTCAACGCGCTCGTCGTCGGACCGCAGTCGGCGTCGCTCACCGCGCTCGCCCGCGACACCGGCGGACAGTCACTGCCCGCGGATTCGGCAATCACCCTCCGGCTGAATGCGATTCGGGATTCGCCGCCCACGCCGAAGGTCAGTGAGGAGTCGGCCGATGGCCAGTCGATCGAGTCGCCGGACGTCCCCCTCTCGATCGCCCTGCTGGCGGCCCTGGCGCTTGCCGTGTGGCCGGTGGTGCGCCGCCGATGACCTTCGAGCCCGTATGTCCGCCGCTGATCCTGATGGCCGTCGCGGCGATCATCCTGGTGGCCCGGATCGCCGCGCTGCGCCGGTCGACCCCGGCCGCGCGGACCGGCTCCGCGCTGTGGCGCTGGTGCGGCCTGACACTTGCGACGCTGTCGTTGGTCGTGGCTGCGGCCCGGCCGGTGATCGATCCCGATCAGACGAGCGCCACCCGCGTCGCGGATCGGGAGGCTCCAAACGTATTCCTGATCGTCGACCGGTCACCCGACATGCGAGTCGTCGACTATCCGCGTGCGACGTCCAGGATGGACGTGGCCCGCCAGGACGTCGCGGGTCTGATCGACCGATACCCCGGCGCCCGCGTCGCGGTGATCTCGTTTGCAGCGCGGCCGAACCTGGACTGGCCGCTCTCGGCGGACACCTGGAGCCTGCGCCCCAAGGTGTCCGCGTTCGAGCCCTACGCCTCCGCACCCGACGCGCTCGGCCAGACCAACGCGGGCGCGGCCGGAAACATGCTGCGGTATCAGCTGATCAATGCCAAGCAGCAGTATCCCCGCGCGAAGACCTTCGTCTACTACCTCGGGTCGGGCACCCCCGAGGCAGAGTTGCCGCCGCGTGACTTCAACCTGCCAGAGAATGCTGTCGACGGCGGGGCCGTGCTCGGTTACGGCACGGCCGCAGGCGGCCCGATTCCCGGCACCGACGTCACCCGGTCGTCGATCGGCGCATCGAATCTGCGCGTCGTCGCCGCTCAGATCGGGGTGCCCTTCACCCCACGCACAGACGGTGAACCTCTCGGCTCCGCGGTGCCGGGTGACACCGTCGCGCCCGCGACGGCGCCGTCGGCCCCGGTCGACTCCAGCGGGCGGACCGAGTTGTACTGGTTTCCAGCGATTTTGGCGGCGATCCTGATCCTCGTCGAGCTCTACCTGGTGCTACGCGAGTTCCGCCGCACCCGTCTGCTGACCGGGCGCGTGGTCACGTGAACCCGCGGCGCCGGCGGCTCCTCGTCCTCTCCGCACCCGTCGCGGTGGTGGTGCTCCTCGTCATCGTCAAGATGTGGTCCGTCGTGATCGCCGGCGGGTCTGCGGCAAGCGAGTTCGCCGAGCGGGATTCCGGCGCGCTCCGCGGCGACGTCGATACCTTGGGCGTGCTCAACGTGATCGAGCCCGCGAAGGCCTACGTCGCGGCGGGCAGCCTCGCCGTGCTGGACGATCGGCTCTCCGACGCCGACGGGCGGTTCACCGAGGCACTGGCCCACACCGATCCCGCACGGTCGTGCCCCGTCCGGGTAGACCTCGAATTCGTCAGGGAGACGCTGGGAGATAGGTCTGCCACTGCGTTGGACGGCGCGTCAGCGGCCGCCTGGTACCGCGGAGCGCTGGCCGCCGTCGAGTCCGCTCCGGCGGATTGTTTCACCGGCAGTGCCGATCCGGACGAACAGCGACGCGCTCTGCTCGACGACGCTGCCTCCCGCCTCGAAGCCAAGCTGGCCGCGGCCCTCGCCATACCTCCCGCTCCACCGCCACCACCGGACGCACCACCACCGCCACCACCGCCTCCGTCATCCACCACGACCACCACGCGCACGGAGCCGGACGGCCCGCTACGCCTCGACCCCGGGTCGGGAGACCCGCTGGACCGCCTGCAGCAGATTCTGCGGGACGCGGCGGCGGCGCAGAACGGCGGCTGAGACGGCGCGTGACTACCCTGTGGGGGTGGGATCGGTGGTCACGGTGAACAGCGCGCACGTCGACGAGGGCGCTAAGACGCCGAAGACGGGCATCGACAAGCGTCCCGTCGAGGGACCCGTACCCATCAGGGCACCCGGGCCGATGCGCGGCGGCCTCGGCAGCGGAATCGTCGGCGACGTGATCGGCAACCGAAAGCTGCACGGGGGCGACGATCAGGCCGTATATGCCTACGCCCGAGAGGATCTCGACACATGGGCGGCCGAGTTGGGTCGCGACCTCGCGAACGGGATGTTCGGCGAGAACGTCACCACGTCCGGCATCGACGTGACGGGCGCGGTGATCGGTGAGCGTTGGCGGGTCGGCTCGGACGGCCTGCTGCTCGAGGTGACCCGACCGAGGACGCCGTGCAAGACCTTCGCCAAGAAGCTCGGAATCGCGGGCTGGATAAAGACTTTCACGCATGGTGGCTCACCGGGTGCGTACCTGCGGGTGATCGAGCCGGGGTCGGTGTCCGGCGGCGATTCCATCGACGTGCTCGAGCGACCGGAGCACGCCGTGACCATCGGACTGGTGTACCGCGCGCTGATGCTGGAGCCCGACCTGTTGCCCACGATTCTCGACGCGGACGCCCTGCCAGACGATCTCAAGCGCCTCGCTCGACGGAGAGCTGCCGAATAGCAAGAAGGGCACCCGATGACGGGTGCCCTTCCTGGTGCGACGCTGGGTTCAGCGGCCGTTGCCCACGACGGGCGCGGGCGGCGTCTTCACTTGCTGCTGAATGTCGTTGATCCACTGGTGGTGGTCGATACCGGTGGAGTAATCGACCGATACCGGCGTCGCGACGACGGTGGCGCCAGCAGGAGCAGCGAGCCCCACGATTCCGGCGGCGAGGGCGGTGGCGGCGATGGTGGCAAATCCGAACTTCTTCACGTTGAAGCCTTCTTCCTTGATCCTCTTGGGGTTCTGAAGGCTTTAACACCGCTGTCAGCGACGTAATTCCGATGGCAGCAATTGGCTGCCGGTTGGCAGAAATCAACCCAGGGCGCGAAACGCTAGCCTAGCTAGCAAATCATCGCGGGCAGCGATCTGCCGTCCACGGCGCGATTCTCGCGCATCATGGGCGGATGGACACTCGACTCGGCATCATCTACCGCCCGGACTTTCACCCCGACGGCTTGCGCCGCATCGCGGCGGCAGCGGAGGCGGCGGGCATCGACGAGTTGTGGGTCTGGGAGGACTGCTTCCAGCAAGGCGGCATCGCGCAAGTCGCCGTGGCGCTCGCGTCGACCGAGCGGCTCAGCGTTGGCGTCGGATTGATCCCGGCGCCGCTACGCAACGTCGCCGCGACGGCAATGGAGTTCGCCACGCTGGAGGCGATGTTTCCCGGCCGGACCCAGATCGCCGTCGGGCACGGTGTGCAGAGCTGGATGCGACAGGCGGGCGCCGCGGTCGACTCGCCGCTGACGCTCCTGCGGGAGTACGTCATCGCACTGCGCGGCCTGCTCACCGGCGACGAGGTCACCGTGGCCGGCCGCTACGTCAACCTTTCCGAGGTCCGACTCGATTTCGCGCCCGAACGTCGGCTTCCGATCCTCGTCGGAGGCACCGGACCCAAGACGCTGCGCCTTGCCGGCGAGATCGCCGACGGTGTGGTGATCGACAGCAGGTACTCGACCCGCACGGTGCACGACGCGCTCGGGCACGTCGCGGCAGGCCGGGCCGAGGCCGGTCCACGAGCGCGTCCGTTCACCACGCTGCTCTTCCTGGTCTGCGCGCCAGGCGAGGACGCCGCGCGCCGACTCGCCGAGGAAGCCGTCCGTCAGGAGGTGCCCCCGGAGGATGTGTTCGGTGTCGGGGGGACCGCCGAACAGATCAGCGCAGGTCTCACGCCGTACCGCGAGGCAGGCGTGGACACGATTGCGTTGCAGCCGCTGGGTTCCATGGACGTCATGACCGAGTTCATCGCCGCGGCGGGCCACGTGCGGTAGATCGGAGCTAGTTGTTGCGGTGAATGATGATCACCTGCGGCTGCTGCCGGACCGGGGGCGTGTTGGCGGTGATCTGACTGTTGCCAGGCGATGCGCACTATTCCGCCCAGAGCCTCCTGTGGGACGCGACACAGCTGGAATGACTTCAGCTCCGTTCGCGGTTCAACCTGACAGACCGGCGCGAAGTAGTTCGCCCGGTAGGAGCGTCCGAATCGCGGCATTACCGCCACGGTTCGAACACGTTCGAGATGAAGGGATGAACGTCATGAAGAACATGAAGAAGATTGGTTTCGCCACGATCGTCGCCGGTGGTCTGGCCGCCAGCGCCCTTGGTTTCTCGGGTGCCGCGCAGGCCGACGTCAGCCATCAGGCATTCATCAACGAGATCACACCCACCGTCAGCGTGCCGCACGTCGACACCACGGTGCACCAGAGCCGCTAACCGACTCCACGATCGGGGGCATCCGCACAGCGGGTGCCCCCTTTTGGTGCGCCGATACGATGCGACCGAGATCAGGGCTTTAGGGCATCGAGCGCACGATGGATGCGCTGCTCGCTCACCGGTCGCGCGGTGCCCAGCTGCTGTGCCCACAGGCTGACCCGGAACTCCTCGATCAGACGTCCGACGTCGCGCACGTCGTCGGAGGCCGCCCTCGACGGCGAAAGTGCCTGCCGCAGCTCGTCGTATTCATCCTGCAGCGCATGGACCCGAAGCATCCGTTCGCGATCGGCGGCGAGAGCATGGGGCAGTCGCTCGAGACGGCGGCCGATGGCCGTGACGTAGCGCGCCAGGTCCAGGAGGTGCGGGGCGCCGGTGAGCGCCACGAAACCCGCGGGCAGCAGAGAGGCCAGTTGCGCGCGGATGTCGGCGATGGCGTCCGCCTGAACGGAGGGCGGCGTGCCGGGCAGTGCCAGATCGACCTCGCGAAGCGCGGACAACACGCGCTCGACGCGCCGGAGCACGTCACGCATCGTCGGCGCAAGGGCACCGGCCACGCGGTCGCGGACGGCGACGAACTCCGCTCGGCTCCACACCGGGGCCGGAACGAGGGCAGCCACGGCGGCGTCGGCGCAGTCCTCCAGCAATGCGGACAGTGAGCCATCGGGATTGGCGCCCAACGTGAGTCGGGTCTTCGTGTCCAGCTGCTTCTCGAGGGCCTTGGCCGGAGACGGCACCGACAGACGCACCAGTCGACGCGTGCCGGGTCCCATCGCGGCGCCCTGTTCGGCCTGCGTCGCGAACACCCGCACATCCACCGAGTCACCCGCGTCGACCAGGGCCGGATATCCGCGCACCGCACGCCCACCGGCAGTCTCGACGACACGTGGCAGCTCGTCGAGATCGTCCGGCCATGCACGCAGCCCGCGACGCTCCAGATCACCCGCGAAGGCCTCGGCCACCGCGTCGCGGACCGGGGCGGCGAGGCGCTCCTGCAGGGCTTCGAGGTCCTTCCCCCGGGCCAGTACGGTCCCGTCGTCGGCCTCGACGGCGAACGTCACCCGCAGGTGATCCGGGACCTTCGCCAGGTCGAACGCGTCGATTGGCACCAGCACACCGGTGCGGCGGCGCAGTTCGCGTTGCAGTTCGTCGAGCAGCGGTCCGTTGCCGGGGTCGATGGAGCCGACGACGGCCCGTGCGGTGTCGGGCGCGGGAACGAAGTTGCGTCGCAGCTCCTTCGGGAGCGACTTGATGAGCGCGGTGATCAGCTCCTCGCGCAATGCCGGTACATGCCAAGCGAATTCGTCACCACCCAGGCGCGCGAGCACCTGCACCGGGATGTGGACGGTGACTCCGTCGTCCTCCTGTCCCGGCTCGAAGCGGTACGTCAGCGGCAAGGAAAGGTCGTCGGCCTCCCAGGTGTCCGGCTGATCTGCGTCGTCGTCGTGACGCAGGAGGTCGTCGCGGGTGAAGGTCAACAGGTCAGGCGTGCGGTGCCGCTGCTTCTTCCACCATCCGTCGAAGTGACGTGCCGACACCACCTCAGCGGGCACGCGGGCGTCGTACAGGGTGTAGATCTCGTCGTCGTCGACCAGCAGGTCGCGACGGCGGGCGCGTTCCTCCAACTCGGCGAGTTCCGCACGCAGCGCGGTGTTGTCGCGGAAGAAGTGGTGCCGTGTCTGCCAGTCGCCCTCGACGAGGGCGTGCCGGATGAACAGATCTCGCGCCACCGCGGGATCGACCTGCGCATAGTTGATGCGACGGTGGGCCACCAGCGACAGGCCGTACAGCGTGACGCGCTCGTAGCCCATCACCGCACCGCGCCTGGCGTCCCAGTGCGGCTCGCTGTAGGTCCGTTGGACCAGATCGCCCGCGACGCGTTCGACCACGTCGGGCTCGATGCGTGCCGCGATGCGGCCGAAGAGCCGGCTGGTCTCCACCAGGTCCGCGACGACGACCCAGCGTGGGGGCCGCTTCGTCAGAACGGAACCCGGCGCGAGGACGAACTTGGAGTTGCGCGCCCCGGCGTAGTCGCGGCCATCTCCCTCGCGTAAACCGATGTGCGACAGCAGTCCCGAAAGCAGCGCGGCGTGCACGCGGGCCGGATCGGCGGGCTCGGTATCGTCGCTCTCCCGAATTCCGAGGTCGCGGGCGATGCTGCGCAGCTGGCCGGTGAGGTCCTGCCATTCCCGAATCCGCAGGTAGTGCAGGAACTCCTCGCGACACATGCGACGAAAGGCGCTGCCCGACAATGATCTTCGCTGCTCGCCCAGATAGCGCCAGAGGTTGAGGTAGGAGTTGAAGTCGGAGAACTCGTCGGCGAACCTGGCGTGCTTCTGCCGCGCCGCCTCCTCGCGGTCGGTCGGGCGCTCTCGCGGATCGGGTATCGACAGCGCCGCGGCGAGCACCAGCACCTCGCGCACGCAGCCCTCGGCGTCGGCCGCAATGATCATCCGGCCGATGCGCGGGTCCAGCGGAAGCTTGGCGAGTCGGCGTCCCAGGTCGGTGATCGCTCCGTCGCCGTCGAACGCGCCGAGTTCGCGCAGAAGCTGTACGCCGTCGCGGATGCTGCGTGCGTCGGGCGGGTCCAAGAATGGGAAGTTCTCGACGTCGCCGAGTCCCAGCGCCGCCATCTGGAGGGTCACCGCAGCGAGGTTGGTCCGCAGAATCTCGGGATCGGTGTAGCGGGGCCGCAATTCGAAGTCGGGCTCGGAGTACAACCGGATGCACACGCCCGGCGCGGTGCGCCCCGACCTGCCTGCGCGCTGCGCGGCCGAGGCCTGCGAGATCGGCTCGATCGGCAGCCTTTGCACCTTCGTCCGCCGGCTGTAGCGGGAGATACGCGCCGTGCCGGGGTCGACGACGTAGCGGATGCCCGGCACCGTCAGAGACGTCTCGGCGACGTTCGTGGCCAGCACCACGCGACGACGGGAGTGCGACGGTGCGAAGACCTTCTGCTGTTCCGCCGTGGGCAGCCGGGCATACAGCGGAAGCACCTCGGTGTACGGACCGAGGGCGCCGCTCAAAGCCTCTGCGGTGTCGCGGATCTCGCGTTCGCCGGACAGGAACACCAGAACGTCGCCGGGCGGCTCGGCCTCCAGTTCACGGACGGCGTCGATGATCGCCTCGGTCTGGTCGCGGACCTCGGTGCGCACGATGTCGTGGTCGGGGTCGTCGGGATCCTCGTCGTCGTCCGTCGGTGCGGGCACTTCCAATGGGCGGTAACGGATCTCGACCGGGTACGTGCGCCCCGACACCTCGACGATCGGTGCACCGCCCGCAGATCCATGTTCGGCACCGCCGAAGTGTGCGGCGAAGCGCTCCGGCTCGATGGTCGCCGACGTGACGATGACCTTGAGATCGGGTCGCCGCGGCAGCAGCTCGCGCAGATAGCCCAGCAGGAAGTCGATGTTCAGGCTGCGTTCGTGGGCCTCGTCGAGGATCAGGGTGTCGTAGCGCAGCAGTCGACGGTCACGCTGGATCTCGGCGAGCAGGATGCCGTCGGTCATCAGCTTGACCAGGGTGCGGTCGCTGGCGTGATCGTTGAACCGGACGGTGTAGCCGACCGCCTCTCCGAGCGGGACGCCCAGCTCGTCGGCGATGCGCTGGCCGACGGTGCGGGCGGCCAGGCGACGCGGCTGGGTGTGCCCGATGGTGCCGCGGATGCCGCGGCCCAGCTCGAGGCAGATCTTGGGAAGCTGCGTGGTCTTGCCCGATCCGGTCTCACCGGCGACGACGACCACCTGGTGCTCGTTGATCGCCCTGGCGATGTCGTGGCGCATCTCGCTCACCGGCAGATCGGGGTAGGTGATCTCGGGAACGGCGGCCAGCCGGGTCGCGACCAGAGCCTCGGCCGTGGCGAACTGCTCGGCGATCTTCGACAGCGCCTCGGGGTTGCCACCGCGGATGCCGCGCAGCCGGCGCCGTAAGCGGTCGGCGTCGCGGATCGTCAGCCCATCGAGGCGCGCACGCAGCTCGCGCAGCTCGGGGCCGGACGTTTCGGACACTCCGGCAACGATAGGCGTTCGCGAACGGACGCTCAGCGGCGCCAGAAGTCGTACTCGTCACGGCCAGGCCGGAAGCCTGCCGCCTCGACGATGTCGACCGCCACGTCGAACTTGTCCCCGACCCGCAGGGGAACGTGTGCGTCGCTGCCGAATGACACCGCGCCGCCGCCCTCGGAGTACCACCAGCCCATCAAGGTCGCCGACGCCAGCGGGCTGGAGGTGTTGAGTTCCAGCGGCCGGTCCGAGGAGGCCAGAGCGCGGAACACCGTGCGGTACTCCTCCTCGAAGTCCGCTTCGCGGTAATCACCCTCCCGCCGGCTGGGCCAGTAGCGACGCGGGTAGTCGCAGTGCGCCAGGACCTGGAAGACGTCCGATCCCTCGACCAGTCGCAGAAGTTCGGCGAAGTAGTCGCGGACCACGCCGTCTGCGGGCAGGGAGCCGAACAGCTCGTTGGCATAGACGAGGTGACCATCGTGGACGATCGAGTGCAGCGAGCCGAGTACCCGGTCGAAGGTGCCCGATGCGAGCACGGCCGCGACGCTGCCCGCGAAGTGGTGCGGTTCGCCTGCCTCGATCCCCGACAGGATGCGCAGTTCGGGGAACAGGTCACGGCATCGCTCGATGCTTGCGAGGTAGCCGTCGACGTCGATCGGGTGCACGCGGCGCCGAGTGCCGACGTGCACGCCGTCGGGCGGCTGGTCGTCCCCACCCCACTCGGTGAAGTCGACGTGCTCGGTGAACGCCACCGCGGGCAGGCCGACTGCCACGGCGCGGCGGCAGGTGTCCTCCATCGAGGCGTTCGCACCCGTGTCCCAGGAGAACTGTGAGTGCACGTGGTTGTCGGAGGGGAGCGTCACGTAGCCCACAGTGGCATGGTCTGCGGACCCGGGTATGAACGGATGATGGCCCCGAACAGAATCCGTCGCGCGACCGTGGCGGTTCTGACGGCCGCGATCGCCACTGCCTGCGTCGACGCCGCCCCGACGGCGGCCCCGGGTCAGGTGCCTGCGCCCGCGGTCAGCCAGGCACCGCCCGACGCAGCTCCCGGCACCGGTCCCGGCTACGTGGCGATGGGCGACTCGGCGGCGGCCGCACCGCTGGTACCTCCTCAGGCCCAACCCGCAGGGTGCCTCAAGTCCGGCAATGACTATCCATCCGTGCTCGCCCGTCGGATCGGGGCGGCGTCGTTCGCCGACGTGACGTGCAGCGGAGCCAGGACCGAGAACCTCGTCTCACGCTCGCAGCCGACTCGAACCGGTGAGGTGCCGCCGCAGCTGGACGCCGTCACCGCCGACACCCAGCTGGTCACCGTCACCATCGGCGGCAACGACGTGGATCTGCCCGCGACCGCCATGAAGTGCCGACAACCGACCCTGGACGTACCGCCGTGTTCGTCGGACCTCGTGGTCGACGGCGTCGACACCATCTCGCAGGCCATCGACTCACGTGCTGACGGGTGGACCGCCCTGGTTGGCGCCATCCGCGACAAGGCTCCGGCGGCACGCGTCATCCTGGTCGGGTACGGCACGTACGTCCGACCCGAGGGCTGCTTTCCCACGCAGCCCATCAATCCCGTGGACGCCGCCTACTTCCAGTCCAAGGTCGACGAGGTGGACGGGCGCCTCCAACAGGTGGCGGCCGAAGCGGGTGTCGAATTCTTCGACACTCGGCCGCTGTCGGTCGGGCACGACATCTGCGCCGCGCCGCAGGACCGCTACATCGAGGGCTTCGCGCCGGAGCGGCCCGCGGCGCCGCTGCATCCCAACGGCGCAGGCGCTGCCGCCTTCGGGTCGGCGCTCGCCGACTACGTGGGTTCGGTGCCTGCGGGCGGACGCTAGCGGTCGGGCGACCAGTAGGCGAGCATCTCCGCGAACGTGTCGAAGGCGGGTCGGGACACCCCGTAGGTGGCCTCGAAGTGGATGCTCAGGGGGAAGCCGAGCTCGCCGACACCATCGATCACGCGCTTGTACAGGTCGAGCATCTGCTTGCGCTTGTCGGCCGGGTCCGCGGCCGCCAACTCCTTGACGAAGTCCTGTTCGGCGGCGACGGCGGCGTTGCCGGGATCCTGGATCAACCAGTTGATGAGGCCGACGTTCGTCTCCATCTTCGGGACGAAGCCGAACGACAGCAGGATCTCGGGCCGGTGCTCCGTGGTCTTGGCGAAGTCGGTCAGAAACCCGACGATCGCGTCCGAGTACAGCAGCTGCGTCATGCCGTAGGTCGCACCCTGGTCACACTTGAAGGTGAAGCGCCCCTGTTCGCCGTCGCGGGTGGGAATCAGGATCGCCCCACGGTTGGGCACCACACTCTCGTAGATCGAGAGGGCGTCGGTGGGCGCGACGCCCGCTCCCTCGCCGTCGGCCATCGTGCGCGGCACGCCGACGAACGCGATGCCGTCGAAACCGGCGTCGCGCAGGTCGGAGAGGCGTTGCCCCAGCGCAGGCTGGTCGAGGAACGAGGTCACCTGGGTGCACAGACCGTTCAGGCCCGGCAGCTCCGGCTTGATGATCGACCAGTACTCGAGCACGTCGAGCTTGGGCTTCATCTCGATGGGACGATCGCCGTCCTCTTCGATCATCCCGGGGATCATGACGTGCCGGATCCGGCCCTCGATGCCTGCGTCGACGGAGAGCTGCAGCACCTTGTGCGCCTCGTCGACGGCGTAGGCCGCGCCACGGTCGACGTTGGGCGGGACGAGCTCCAGCGCGATGGTGTTGAGTGCCAAGAGACTGCTCCAATTTCACATCATCGGGCGACGTGCTCGACTTGACTGGCGCTCCGTTGCGCGTGACCCGTAATTTGCGGGCCGCCGGGAGGACACCCTACCGATTGGCCCCGAGACCGGCTGTCGACGCCCGTCGGTCGGTTGTCGACCATCGAGATATCAGTACGGTACTGGACCGTACTTACCGGAAACGATCTACTGTGAGCGGATGGACACCACCGGTGCGGCGGGCTCGTCCGCCGCATGCCAGTGGTCGGCCCGCGAGGCGGAGTTCTTGGCCATCACGCTGGAGTTGCTCCAGCAGAACGGTTACGAGCGCCTCACCATCGACGCCGTCGCCGCCACCGCCAAGGCCAGCAAGGCGACGGTGTACCGCCGATGGCCGTCCAAGGCCGAGTTGGTGCTGGCCGCCTTCATCGAGGGCATCCGTCAGACGGTGGTGCCCCCGAAGACCGGGAGCCTCCGCAGCGACCTGTTGGCCCTGGGCCAGGCTGTCAACGAGCAGTCGGGCCGACATGCGAGCACCGTGGGCGCCGTACTTCCCGAACTGTCCCGCAATCCAGCTCTCGGCGATGCCATGAAGAACGTGTTCGTCGACCAACGCAGGGCCGTCATGACCGAGGTGTTGCAGCAGGCCGTGGACCGCGGGGAGATCGACGCGGCCGCGATCAGCGACGAATTGTGGGACGTCCTCGGCGGCTATCTGGTGTTCCGACAGATGGTTTCCGGCACGCCGCCGTCGGACGCGACTGTCACGGCGTTGGTCGACGAGGTACTCCTGCCGAGCCTGACACGGACGATCCACCCAACCATTAGGTAATGCTAGCCTAACCAAATGTTCCTGACCGGACCATCATCGTGGGCCCATCGCGGCCTCACGCTCATCGTCACGACCCTTCTCGGGGTGGCCGTGCTGACCGGTTGCGGCGGCGCCACCCCTCCGACGACCGAGCCGTCCACCAGCGCGGACGCCGTCACCGTCCCGCACAGGTTCGGTGAGACCACGATTCCCGCCAACCCGCAGCGAGTGGTCACCGCGGGCTGGATCGACCAGGACTTCGTCCTCTCCCTCGGCGTCGTGCCGGTGGGAAGTCGCGGCGGATACTTCGACAACTACGACGACTTCCCCTGGGTGCAGCAGGAAACCGGCGGCAAGGGCGTGCCGTCGATCGACGGGGACACCATCAACTTCGAAGGCATCGCCGCCGCCAAGCCCGACGTCATCTTCGCCATCAACGAGACCATCGACCAGAAGACCTACGACCGGCTCTCGCAGATCGCCCCCACCGTCGTCCAGTCCGCCGACTACCCCGACGAGGAAACGCCCTGGAACGTGCAGCTGATGACCACGGGCAAGGCGCTCGGCCGCGAGGACCGCGCTCGGCAGCTGGTGGATCGCCTCGACGCGAAGTTCGCCGAGGCGAAGGCCGCGCATCCCGAGTTCGCGGGCAAGACGCTGATCTCCGACTTCACCTCGGAAGCCAACGCGCACTACGTGATTGGCAAGGGTGACCCGCGCAACGCGATCTTCGACGGCCTTGGCCTCGACACCGAGGACACCGTCGGCGACGTCTCCGAGGAGAGGCTCGACGTGCTCGACGGCAACCTTCTCTTCGTCAACGGCCTCACCAAGGAACAGATGGCCGACGTTCCCGCCTTCCAGCGGCTCGCCGTGGTGCGTGACGGCCGCACCCTCTACGCGGGCTCGGATTCGACGCTCAGCGGCGCCATCGCCTTCGGTGGACCGAACGCCATGCTCTACGCGCTCGACCTTCTCGTCCCCCAGTTGAGCAACGCGCTCACGGGCAAGCCGGTCGCCGATCTGTCTGGCGCCTAACCGAGACGGGGGGCTCCGCGGCACGCTCTCGTCTGCGGGCACGCAGCCGCTTCGAGGCACGCGGAATCACCAGCGGGGTACCGGTCTCGGGGTCGTCGATGACCTGGCACTCGAGCCCGTAGACCTCCTCGACCAGTTCGGCGGTGATCACGTGCACGGGGTCGCCCTGAGCCACAATCGATCCCGACTTCATCGCGATGATCCGATCGGCGAAGCGGCAGGCGTGGTTCAGATCGTGCAGCACCGCGAGGATGGTGCTGCCGTGGGTGGCGTTCAGCTCGGCGAACAGCTCCAGCAGGTCGATCTGATGCGCGATGTCCAGGAACGTGGTCGGCTCGTCGAGCAGGATCAGTGGTGTTCGTTGCGCGAGCACCATTGCGATCCATACGCGCTGGCGCTGACCGCCGGAGAGCTCGTCGACGGGCCGACCGGCCAACGAGGTCACCCCGGTCACCGCCATCGCGTCCGCGACGGCCTGCTGATCCACGCGCGAGTACTGCCGCAGCATCGTCTGATGCGGGAAGCGCCCGCGCATCACCAGATCGGCGACCGTGATGCCCTCGGGCGCGATCGACGGCTGGGGCAGCAGACCCAGTCTGCGGGCGACGTCCTTGGTTCGCCGACGACTGATGTCGGTGCCGTCCAGGATCACCTGTCCCGCAACCGGACTCAGTAGGCGAGCGAGGCCGCGCAGAAGGGTCGACTTGCCGCACGCGTTCGGCCCGACGATCGCGGTCACGGCGCCTGCGGCGATCTCCAGGGTCAGACCGTCGACGATCGGCGTGGCGCCGTAGCCCAGCGTCAGTTCGCGGGCGGCGAGACTCGCATGATCCGACATGTCCCTCCCCCTACCGGCGCCGCGCCTGCACGACGAGCAGGTAGACGAGATAGAGCCCACCCAGGGGCACCGTCACCGCGCCCACCGGCAGTTCGGCGGGTGCGAAGATCTTCACCGCGATCAGATCGCTCGCCAACAGCAGGAACGCACCCATGGCGGCCGCCGACGTCAGCCCGACGCCGGGGGCACCCGTGAGCCGACGGGCCAACTGCGGTGCGGCGAGCGCCACGAAGGAGATCGGACCCGCGGTGGCCGCAGCAATGGCGATGAGCAGCACGCCGATCCCGAAGTAGGCCAATCGAACCCGCTCCGGACGGATGCCGAGCGCACCCGACGCATCGTCGCCCATCTGGAGGATCGGAAGTTGCGGACCGACGAGCAGCAGCATCGCGACCGCAATCGCGAGACCGCCCACGACGGGCAGCACCTGCGCCCACTCCAACCCGCTGAGCGAGCCCTGCTGCCAGACGGACGCCGTGATCGCCTGGCGCAGCCTGATCTTGAGGATGATCCACTGGCAGACCGAGCTCAGCACCGCGCTGACCGCGATCCCGACGATGATCAGGCGCAACCCCGCCAGCCCGTTGCGGTAGGACAACACATAGACGACGACGGCCGTGGCGAGGCCGCCGATCACCGCGCTGACCGCGATCGTGTAGTACCCGCCGCCGAGCACTGCGATGGCGATCAATGCACCCGTGTACGCACCGAAGTCGAAGCCGATGACGTCCGGGCTGCCCAGCGGATTGCGCGTGAGCGCCTGGAAGATTGCACCGGAGAGGCCGAGAGCGGCACCGATCAAGAGCGCCAACAGGATTCGCGGCATCCGCCACTCGAGGACCAGGACACTCGCGAACGAGTGGTCGCGGCCCAACAGAATGGAGACGACCTGCGCTGCCGACACCGGGTACTGGCCGATACCCAACGCCACTACGGCGAGCACCAGGGCGAGCACCCCGAGGGCCGACAGCACCACGACGCTGCGCCAGGACACCCGCAGCGACATCGTCGGCTCGTGGCGCACGACGAGTTGGCGCCGACCGAAGTCGATCGTCTCGAGAGGGCTCACAGGCCGGCCGCCGTTCTGCGTCTTACCAACCAGATCAGCACGGGTGCGCCGACGAACGCGGTGACGATGCCGGCAGGCAACTCACCGGGTCTCACCACGACCCGGCCGAGGACGTCGGCCGCCAGCAGCAGCGCGGGTGCGGCGAAGACGCAGTACGCGCAGATCCACCGCCAGTCGGGACCGGTGAACCACCGCACGGCATGCGGAACCATCAGGCCGACGAATCCGATCGGTCCCGCGCCCGCCGTCGCAGCGCCGGCCAGCAGCGTAACGGCCACCAGACCGATCAGCCTGGTGCGAACGACGTTGCCGCCCATGGCCACCGCGAGGTCATCGCCCAGCGCCACCGCGTTCAGCCCCCTGCCGACGTAGAGGCACAGCACCACCCCGACCACGACGAAGGGGGCGATCGCTGCGACGACGGCCAACGAGTGACCGTCGAGCGCTCCGGCGTCCCAGTACCGCATCGAGTCGAAGGCGCGCGGATTGCGCAGACGGATACCGAACGAGATCCCCTCCATCACCGCACCCGCCGCGACCCCGGCGAGCAGCATGCGCACCGGGGTGGCGGCCGCGCGGCCGGTCATTCCGATCAGATACACCAGCACCATGGCGACGAAGGCCCCGACGAAGGCGAACCAGACGTAGGACCACAGCGAGCGCAGACCCAGGAAGGCGATGGCGGCCACCACGAAGAGCCCCGCACCGGAGTTGATGCCGAGAATCTGTGCGTCGGCCAACGGATTTCGGCTCACCCCCTGTATCAACGCTCCGCTCACGCCGAGCGCGACACCGACCACGATGCCCAGCAGCGTGCGGGGGATCCGCAGGTCGTGCACGATCCACTGATTACCGACGTCGCCGTAGTCGGTCACCGCCTGCCAGACCGTCGGCAGCCCGACGTTCTCGGTGCCTACCGCGAGGCTGAGGACGCACGTCGATGCCAGCACGCCCGCCGCCACGGCCAGGCCGACGAGGCGATGCCGACCGGTACTGCGAGGGCTGGTCGCGGTGTTCAATGCCTAGAGCCCGACCCTTTCGAGCGCTTCGTCGTACTCCTCGGCGGCGATTTTGGCGCCCTTGCCCTCGGCGAGTGCTCGCTCGTAGACCGCCAGCATCTCGTCGCCGACGGCCTCGTATCTGCGGTCCCACACCTCCGAGTCGAAGCGCCAGTAGCCGACGACGTCGTACTGCTCCGAATCCCAGCCCCGCTCCCGGCGCAGGTGCTTGCGGACCTCCCGGGTGGTACCGGCTTCGCCAGCGAACCAGCAGTATCCGCGGCCGTCGCGGTGCGCATGGCGTCGGACCAGATTCGCGAGTTCACCTGGGGCGTAGCCGTTTCCGGTACCGACCGTGCTCACCATCGACACGCCCGCCCGGGTGGGCAGGTAGGCGAGGTCCGACTTCTCGGTTACCTCGACGATCACCGTCGCGTCGGTACCGTCGGGAAGCTCTTCGAGGATGCGCGCCAGTGCGGGCAGTCCGGAGAGGTCGGCCACCAGAAGCTGCCAGCGGGTCGTGTCCTCGGGTCGGTACCAACTGCGGGCGTGATCGAGCACCACTCGATCGCCGACCTCAGCCCGCCGTGCCCAGTCGCTGGCGACGCCGCGCTGGTGAAGCAGGAAGTCGCACGTGATCCGATTCGCACCGGGACCGCGGTACCGGACGCTGTAGTTGCGTCCGTCCGCAGCGTCGCCGGCCGAGGGAAAGTACACGCCCACCGCCTCGTCCCCAGCTCCCGGCAGTTCCAGGTCGTGGAGCCGGGGGACATCGAAGACGACGCGTCGCATCCGGGGCCCGACGTCGCTCGCCTCGACGACGAAGCCTTCGGCACTCATGAAGTGAAGGCTAACCTAAGTATCATTGGGTCGGCGACTCGTCGTCACCAGTTTCACCCTCACCAGGACGGGTAGTTTCGATAGATGGTCAAGGCATTTGGATACAACAGCAATGGCGGAGCCGACGTCCAGGAGTTCCTCGACATCGACATGCCGAGTCCCATGCCGGGCGAGCTCTTGGTCGAGGTGCGCTGCGCGGGCGTGAACCCCGTGGACTGGAAGATCCGCAGCGGACTCTTCGGCGCATCCGACTCGAGCACCTTTCCCGCCGTTCTCGGTAGCGAGGTGTCTGGCGTGGTTCGCGAGGTGGGCAAGGACGTCAACGGCTTCGCGGTCAACGACGAGGTCTTCGGATCCGTCGCGCCGGGTTCCGGTGGATACGCCGAGTACACGCTGGTCACTGCGAGCGCCGCGGCGCACAAGCCGTTGTCCGTGTCCTTCCAAGACGCCGCCACGTTGCCCGTGGCGGCCGCGACCGCATACGACGGCGTCACCCAGCTGGACCTCGAGGAGGGCCAGTCCCTGCTGATCAACGGCATCGGGGGCGGGGTCGGTGTCGCCGCTGCGCAAATCGCAAGAGACCTCGGCATCAACGTCATCGGCACCGCGAGCGAAGACAAGCGCACGCTCGTCGAGACGCTCGGCGCCACCCTGGTGGCCTCCGGGGACGACGTCGCCGTAAGAATCCGGCAGATCCTCCCCGACGGCGTCGACGCGATACTCGACCTGGCCGGCGGTGACGCCCTGAAGGCCGTGGCCGACCTGGTGTCGGACCGCACCAAGCTGATCAGCGCCGGTGACCCGGCGGTCACCGAACTCGGTGGGCACATGATCGAACGCGACCGCACCCACCGGGTCCTCGAGATCGTCGGCGCGCTCGTCGCCGACGGCAAGTTGGACCCACACGTCGAGGACGTGCGCCCGCTCGACGAAGCCGCCGACGCCGTGGCGGCAGTCGAAATCGGCCACGCCAGAGGTAAAGTCGTCATCCAGGTCAGCTGACCCCTGGAGGAGCACCCATCAACGATCGAACCGTTCTCGTCAGCGGCGCGGGCGTCGCCGGCGCCACCGTCGCCTTCTGGCTGCAACGCCATGGCTTCTCCACCACGGTCATCGAGCGCGCCCCGGCCCCGCGGGACAGCGGCCAGAACGTCGACGTCCGCGGCGCCGGCCGCGACGTCCTGCGCCGGATGGGCCTGGAGGATCGGGTGCGCGCCGGCGGTACTGGCGAGGTCGGTCTGCGCTTCGTCGATGAGGCGGGACGAGCCATCGCGGAGTTCCCTGCAGGCGACTCTGCCACCGGTGAGAGTTTCACCGCCGAGCTGGAAATCCTGCGCGGCGAACTCGCTCGCGTCCTCGTCGAATCATGCTCGGAATCAGTCGAGTTCGAATACGGCACCCGAATCACCGCCGTCGACCAGGATGAGGCGGGCGTCACCGTATCCTTCGCGACGGGGCCCACGCGGCGGTTCGATCTGGTCATATTGGCGGAGGGCATCCGCTCCACCACCCGAAACACGGTCTTCGGCGGGGAACCCGACTACCGCGACCTGGGCTTCTACACGGCGTACTGCACCATTCCGAGGACGCCCGACGACGATCAGTGGTGGCGGTGGTACTCGACGACGGGCGGCAGGTCGGTGCAGTTGCGACCCGACAACGTCGGGACCACCCGCGCCAGCTTCAATTTTCCCTCTCCCCCAACGGGTCTCGACACCGCAGATCGCGAGGATCAGGTCCGAGTCCTGAGCGACGTGTATTCCGATGTCGGCAACGCCGCGCCGCGCATCCTCGCCACCTTGAACGACGATCCCGCCAGCCTGTACCTCGACCGGATCGCGCAAGTGCGCATGCCCGCCTGGTCGAAGGGACGGGTCGCAGTGGTGGGCGACGCCGCCTACTGCGCGACACCCGTCAGCGGAATGGGGACCAGCCTCGCCCTCATCGGCGCCTACCTCCTCGCGGGGGAACTTGCCGAGAACCCTGATCACACAGCCGCATTCGCGGCTTATGAGACGCGGATGCGGCCCATCGTGGACGCGGCGCAGAAGTTGCCGCCCGGTGTTCCGGGCATCGCCAACCCGACGAGTCGACTGGGAGTCCGGATTCTGCGCCTCGTGGTCGGCATTGCGGCCAGCGCGCCGGTGCGCGCAATCATCGCCCGGCTGACGTCGTCGTCCACGGACAGCGCCCCGGTGCTGCCGGACTACCACAACGTGTGACACCCCCCTTTGCCGCGAGCCCTCTCCCCTTCTCCGCGAGCGTGCGTGTTCGCACACGACACGCCGCGTGTTTGTGACACTCGACGCACGTTCGATCGGGGCTCAAACCTCCTGTGTCACTTGAGTTTCAGGTGCCATATTCGCGGTTTTCTTGTCAGTGGGTCGAACTAGTGTTCGGGTATGAGTTCGGATCGGGTCGCCACCGCCCTCGCCGCCTATGTGGGCGCGGTCGCGGAGTTGGTGGAGCTGGACTGCGACGGATTCACCCACCCCGAACTGCTGGAACTGTTCGGCTCGTTGGAGACGGAGGCGTGGCGGCTGCCCGCTCTCGAGCATCGGATCCTCGCGCGGCTGCAGCGCGAGGCCTCCCCGGTGGAGTTGGGCGCGAAGTCACTGAAAGCCGTATTGACGCAGCGGTTGCGGATCTCGGGGCGTGATGCCACCCGCCGCCTCGCCGAGGCCAAGGATCTGGGTCCGAGGACCGCGTTGAATGGGGAGCCGATGGCGCCGCTATTGGCCGACACCGCCGCCGCCCAAGCCACCGGTGCGATCGGTCCGGAGCACGTCGAGATCATCCGCTCCTTCACCGACAAGCTGCCCGGTTGGGTCGATCCCGCCACTCGGGAGCAGTCCGAGGCCAGCCTGGTCCGCATCGCGACCCTGACCGGTCCCGAGACCCTGCGCAAGGACGCCGACACCCTGGCCACCCTGATCGACCAGGACGGACCCGAACCCGACGACCGGGAACGCGCTCGCACACGCTGCATCCACTTCGGCCCGCAAGGCCCCGACGGGATGAGCCGGATCAGTGGCTGGGTGACCCCGGAATGTCGGGCCACCATCGAACCGATCACCGCCAAGCTCGCCGCACCTCGACGTCGGCCAAGCCCGCATCAACTACCACCACCACCCCGAACGACTCCTCGCACACGAGGACGACGAGGGTGCCGAAGATGCTGCGTAGCCGGCGGTCTAGCCGCGCGGCAGGCCGAGGATCCGCTCGGCGATCACGTTGAGCTGGATCTCCACCGTGCCGCCCCCAATCAGGAAGGAGGGCACGAACATCGCGTTGGATACCACGTCTGCCGGCGCATGCCGCAGGCTGGCTTCCGGCCCGATGAGATCCAGCGAGACGGCCGACGTCGTCCGGCTGAGTTCCGCCGAGGCCACCTTCACCACCGACGCCCCCGGGCTGAAGAGATCACCGTGCAGTTGGCGCACCGACTCGCGATAGTTCAGTGCCGCAACGCCCGTCGTCTCGGCGACGATCTCGCCGAGTGCCGCGACGGCATCGCCGCGGTCACCGGAGTACAGATTGTCGGCGATGATGCGTCGGACTCGATCGTCGTCCCCGAGGGTCATCACCGAACTGATCGTCGTCCGCTCGCTGAGCAAGGTGGTCATCGTCAGCGCCCAGCCCTCGCCACGCGTCCCGAGCAATTGGTCGTCGGGCACGAAGACCTCGTCGAGGAATACCTCGTTGAAGTGGGAGTCGCCGCTCGGCTGCTTCAACGGCCGCACCGTCACCCCCGGTGCGTGCATGTCCACGAGGAAGTAGCTCAGTCCCCGGTGCTTCTTCTGCGCATCAGGTTCGGTGCGAGCCAGACAGATCGCCCAGTCGGCAACGTGCGCATCCGAGGTCCACACCTTCTGACCCGTCAACGACCAACCACCATCGACCTTGTCGCCCTTGGTGTTCAGGCTCGCCAGATCGGACCCTGCTTGCGGCTCGCTGAACAGCTGACACCACACGATCTCGCCGCGCAGGGTCGGCCCGGCGAAACGCTCCTTCTGTGCATCGGTGCCGTGGGCGAGAATCGTCGACACTGCCCAGTCGCCGATCACCACCTTGGGTGGAGCGAGATCGCGGCGCTCGTACTCCTCGGCGATGATCACCTGCTGGGTCGCCGTTGCCCCCACGCCCCAGGGTTTCGGCCAGTGCGCCGCGACCAGACCCGACTCGGCGAGGAAGTCGCGCCGCCGACCCCTGGTGTAGACCTTCGTCGGGTCGTTGGTGCTCGGTTCGTCGGCGGGCAACGCAAGCGCCGCGTCGAGCACTCCACCGACCCACCCCCGGAACTCGGGGTCGGCGGTGTCCTCGGCGGAAATGGTGAAGTCGCGCTTGACGCCCAGGGCCACCTCGCCAAGGGCACGAACCGCCGTCCGCACCGAACCCGCCTGCGCCGCAACGCTCATCGCGCGTCGCCAATACAGGTGGAGATCATGCTCCCAGGTGACGGCGATGCCGCCGTGGATGGTGATCGCCTCCATCACTGCGTCGCTCGCCCGGCCGATGCCGATGATGGCGGCGGTCTCGGTGGCGATCCGTTGCTGATCGGCATCCTGCTCCAGGCTCCGGATCGCATCGGCCGCCACCGCCGACGCCAGTTCCTCGGCGATGAAGAGCCGAGCCGCCTTGTGCTTCACGGCCTGGAACATTCCGATGGCCTGACCGAACTGCTCACGCACCTTCGCGTACTCGACGGACGTCGCGCGGCACCACTGCAGGACCCCCGCCGCGTCGGCGGCCAGCAGTCCGATCACCACGGCGCGGGCCGCGGTCACGTCGACGCCGGCGATCTCGTCGCGGACCGTCACGCGGGCGTCGTCGAGCCTCAGACGACCGACGTCGCGAGTCAGGTCCGTGCCTTCCAACGGCTCTCGGGTGACACCGGGTGTGTCGAGGTCCAGGTGCAGCCAGACGACGCCACCGTCCGCATCGCCAGCGCCGACGATGACCACGGTGGCGGACATGAGACCGAGCACCGGCAAACTCGAGGCCGAGAGCCTCCATCCGTCGCCGTCACGCGTGGCGGACACCCCGTGAGAAGGCGGGACGACGGCCCCGGTGGCACCCGCCGCGAAAGTCTCGAGCAGTGCCGAACGCTTCTCGCCGGCTGCACCCAGGCCCACGACCGCGCTGGCCATCACGGTCGGCAGCAGTGGCCCCGGCAGTAGAGCCGAACCGGCGGCTTCGACGACGACGGCCAACTCCTCGAGGCCGCCGCCCTGCCCACCACATTCCTCGGGCAGGTGCACGGCATGCAGTCCTTGCGCGACGAGTTCGGCCCAATGCGGCGGGACGACCCCTGCCGCGAGTTGATCGAAGGCCAGACGCGTCGTCTCACTCGGGGCATGTCGCGCGGCGAAACCCGTGACGCTCTCGGCAAGTGCCTGGTGATCGTCCGTCAGAGCGATGGCCATTCAGCGAACTCTAGAGGGAGAAGTGGTCGTCGATGATCCCCAGCCAGACCTGCGCCGAGTCGATCGCGACCTTCTCGCTGATGAACGCGTGCTGCGTCCCGGTGTACACGTCGCGAAAGGCGCGCTCGAGCCTGCTGCCCTCGCGGATCGACGTCGTGCCCGCCGCCAGGTGTGCCCACTGCGCGCACTCACGGGCTACGTCGGTCGCGTAGACGGCAGCAACCCGCATGTCGACCCGCAGCGTCGGGGTGAGGTCGTCGCCGTTGGCGACTGCCGACTCGGCGGTGGTGAAGGCCTGCAGCGTCAGCAGCCGCGCCGCCCGCCATGCCGCGACGTGGTGCGCCAGGTCCTTTTGGAACGTCGGGCGGCTGGCCAGCGACTCCATGTCGCTCATCCGGTACTTCGTGGCCGCCAGGTCCTGGACGTCGTCGAGCATGCTCTTCGCGACGCCGAGCGCCCACGCCGCGTGTCCCGCCGCGGTGACCGGCATCATGCCCATCCGCCCGGCCGGTGACGCTCCGCGCAACGGCTCGGTGGTGAACAGCCGGAACGTGCGGTGCTCCGGGACGAACACGTCGGCCACGTTGTAGTCGTAAGACCCGGTTCCCTTGAGTCCCTGGACGTTCCAGCCGTCGGTGAAACACACGTCGTCCCGCGGCAGCAACGCCACCATCAGCTCCGGGATGCCCTCGCTGATCCAGCGCATCTCACCGTCGTCCATCGGGATGAAGCCCGCCGCGACGTACTGCGCGTGCCCGGTACCGGACCCGAAGCTCCACGCTCCGGTCAGTCGGTAGCCGCCGTCGGTGACGACACCCTGCCCGTTGGGCGCGAACTGTCCGCCCATGGTGACGTGATTGTCGTTGGCGGTGAACACCTCGGCGAAGCCCTGCTCGGGAAGATACGAGGCGGCAGCGAACGACGACGGCAGGTTCGCGATCCCGGTCCAGCCGAACGATCCATCCTGCCAAGCCATTTCAATCCACGTATCGATCATCTCGGCGAACGACGGTTCGGAACCGCCCGCGTCCGCCGGGTTGAAGGCCGTCATCAAGCCGGTGGCCCACATCTCGTCGACGATCGTCGGCGACAGGGTGCGCAACCGTTCGGACTCCGCCGCCTCGGCCCGCACCAGATCGCGCATCCCGCGCGCGGTGGCGACGACGTCGTCGTGCACGTGCGTTGTCATGGTCATGTCCGAGACGCTACCGCCGCAGCCACCGTCAGTTGACAATTTCCAGGAACTGTTCACTGGAATGCTGGGGGACATGTCTACACGGCCGCCCGTACACACCGACCGCCGACGGGCCGAGTCGTTCGGCACCGCCGCGCTGGAGTACGACCGCTGCCGTCCTCGCTACCCAGCGACCCTCATCGCGGACCTCGTCGTTGGCGACGGTGTCAGAGCCCTCGACGTCGGGGCGGGGACGGGGATCGCGTCGGCGCAGCTGAGCGCCGCGGGTGCCGACGTCCTGGCCATCGAACCCGACGCTCGCATGGCGCGCGTGGCCGCGGACAAGGGCCTCGCGGTCGAGCAAGCCACCTTCGAGGAGTGGGATCCAGGCCTGAGATCGTTCGACCTGGTGGTGTTCGCGCAATCGTTTCACTGGGTACGGCCACGGTCCGCGCTCGAGAAGGTGGCGGCGCTGCTGGAGCCGGGCGGTCGCCTGGCGCTGCTCTGGAATCGGATCACGCCGAGGTCGCCCAGCGTCGACGACCTGAACGCGGTGTACGCCGGCCATCTCGACGTCACCGCACGGCCGTCCATCGAGATCGAGGATCAGACGACCACACTGCTGCAGGAGTGCGGATTCACCGTGGAGCGCCGCCACGTCGTCGAAGAATTGCACTTTGGGACCGACGCCTGGCTGGAACTCGTCTTCACCTACTCCAACCACCTTGCGCTGGAACCGATGTCGCGCGCCCAGCTGAGATCGCAACTCGCGGACCGGATCGGGCCGGACGGGGTCGACGCTACCAACGACGCCCTGGCCGTGGTGGCCGTGCGCCGACCTCAGGCGTAAGCGGCCACCATCCCGCGGTGCATGACGCGGTCACCGATGACGCCGTCGTGGTCCGCGCGGTGCAGCACACATCCGTTGTCCCACATCACCACATCGCCCGGGGCCCAGGAGTGACGCAGCACGTTGTCGTCTCGCGTCGAATGGTCGAAGAGGTACGCGATGGTGTCCTTCGCCAGCTGGGGGCGCATTCCGCTGACCGCGACGCACCGCTGCGGCGTCGACAGGTATAGCGCCGTCCGCCCCGACACGGGGTGAACCCGGAAGATGGGGTGCACCGCCGAGGTCTCCTGCTCCTCATCGAGCTCCAGACCCGTCACGACGTGCGTGACCAGGCGGCCGTCCAACCACGAGCGGATCTCGGCGGGCAGGGTGTCGTAGGCCGCGTACTGGTTGGTGAACAGCGTCTGCCCACCGTGCTCGGGAACGTCCACCGCACGTAACGCCGTGTACGCCGGTGGGTTTCGCACATAGCTGGTGTCGGTGTGGAACGTCGACCGCGGTGGCGTACGACGGCCGACGTTGCTGATCACGTTGAGATCTGGCCAGCCCGGTACGGGCGTCTCACCCGCGGTGAACACCGTGTCGCCGAAGCTGCGCAGGAACCGCAGGAACCCGTCGTCGTCGACGTCCTGCCCGCGAAACACGAGGACGCCGTGCTCGGCGAGCTTGACGCGAAGTTCGTCGGCCTGCCGCTCGTCGAGCGCGCCGACCGGCAGCCCGGTCACCGTCGCGCCTACGGGGCTCAGTGCGTCGTACTGAAGCACGGCGCCGCTCCCACTTCGAGTTCAGCCAGCGCGTCCGCGAAGAGGTCACGCACCGATACGCCTGCCGCCGCGGCCATCACGGCGACGACGCTGGTGGGGGCGAACGAGCAGTAGGGCCCGGCTTCCAGGAACCACGGCTTGCCCTCGGGATCGATGCGGAAGTCGAACAGGCTGTAGTGCCGACATCCCAGGGCCACGTGACATCTCTTGGCGGCCTCCCACACGACGGCCGTGATCGGATCGTCCTCGGGAACGATCCAGGCCCGGCTGGCATCCTTTGCCACCAGGTACAGCTCGCCGTCGCCGGTCCGGTCGAGCTTGTCGTCGCGGCCGCGGATGGGCTTGGTCGCCGAATCGACGGCGTACTCCTCCAGCGGCAGGCAGACGAGCTCGCCGTCGCGAACGATGATGCCGCACCGCACTTCTCGACCGAGCTCGACGTAGGACTCGACCAGCGCTGCTCCACCATGCACCATCGCCAGCTCGACGGCGGCGTCGTATTCGCCGGGATCACGCACCAGTGACACGCCGACGGAGTTGTCCGCGTCGACCGGCTTGACGACGACCGGTAGCGACAGCGACGACCAGTCGCCGGCTCGCAGCACCTCACCCGCGGGCACCGAGACGCCGGCCGCGGCGACGATCGCTCTGGCCTTCGCCTTGTCCGCCGCGATCGCCATCACCTCGGGAGTGTTCCCCAGATATGCAATGCCGAGGACGTCGAACAGCGCCCGGTACGCGGTCATGCCCGGCAGACAGAACATCTGCGGCACCACCACCTGCGGACGTAGACGATCCAGGTGCGCAACGGCTTCCGACAGCGTCATCGCCGGTGCCGAGGCGAGTGCGTCGGCACCGAGGTCCGCGGGGAACCGCCACGACCCGTCCGGGGAGACGTACGCCAGATGGACGTCGTAGCGGTCGGGGTCGGCCAGGGCCTCCAGGGCTGCACCGGCGTAGAGCCGGGACAGTTCGGCGTGGAACTCGTCCACCGCAGACCCGATCAGGTGCAGAACGGAGATGGGCATTCAGTCACCTCCCGGCTCGACGAGTTTGCCGATGTTGAAGTCGATACGGGTCCAGCCACGACGGTCACGCAGATTCCGGATCAGCAGCGACGGGATCTGGAGATGGTGAACCATCAGATACGGCAGCGGATCCCACCACGCGAAGATCGCATCCTTACCGCGGAAGATCGTCGCGAGCCTGTTCCCGCGGTTCGGCTGAGTCAGCAGGCGCCACAGCTCGTGATAGATCCAGTAGGTGGGACGGGCACCCGGGCGGGGAGTGATGACGGGGTGGGCGTCGTCGAGATAGGCGCCGGCCACCTGAGGATGGTCGTAGAACATCGTGATCGCAGAGTGGGTGCGAGGGTTGCACTCGATCGCGTACGCATGGCCGTCGGCACCCTCGATGAAGTCGAAGGACACCTGACCCGTGAGATCGTAGGCACCGACGAATTCCTCTACCCAAGCGCGTATTTCGGGCTTGTCGATGTTCTCGTAGTTGATCTGGAACGCCGACGACTCGCAGCACCCGTAGACCTGTAACCATCCATGCCGGACCGTTCCGTGCGTGCAGAACTCCTTGCCGTCCATGAACTCCTGCAGGATCCACGGATCGTCCTCGGAGATGGACAGCGAGTTCGCGAACGCCATGTTGCGCTCGGGCGTCTCCCGCGACAGCCGCGTGAGGTCCATTCGACCCACCGGGTTGTAGGCGATCCGCTTCAGGATGTAGCTGCGGCCCGCGGGGAAGTCGAACTCCGCGACCTGACTGGCATCGGTGATCCGGCGGAAGTCGGGCACACGCAGTCCGAGAGAACTGGCCGCCTCGGAGAACGCCGCCTTGTCGTCGAGCATTCGCACGGTCTCGGGTCCGACGTGGAGCACCTCGCAGACGTCGTCGAGAAGTCGCCGGGCGCCCGAATCATGCACGCTGGCAGCAGGACTCGACACGGGAACGAACACGTCGACGCCTTCACGCCTAGCGACGTCGAGCAACGCCTCTGCGTAGCCCGGCGAGGTCGGCTCCGGCACGCAATGAAACGCGTCGACCGCACGGGAGAACCTGTGGCCCGTGAACCGGTACTTCTTGGACTCGACGAGCACCACCCGGTGCCCGGCCGAGTGAAACGAGCGCGCCAACTGCAGCGCCTTCGTCATCTTGCCTCCGCTGATCAGCACGGTCTTGCTCGCGCCGATGGTGCGGTGCTTCAACGGGTTTCGTCGCCGGCTCAGAAGCGCTACCGCAACCAGGCCGAGATCGACAGGAAGCGTCAGGACCAGCCCGGCCAGGGTGACGACGGTCCGTCCGGCATTGGCCCCCCGACGCTGCGGCACGCTGGCAGCGGTCGGGGTGCCGAGGTCCAGCAATGCCGTCACCCCTGCACCCTCCGGATCAGGGTCAGCCCGTCGCGCAGCGGAATCAACACCTGCTCCACACGGTGGTCGTAGGTAAGGGCTGCGTTGAATCCCGCGATCGCCGCGCCGTTGGTCGAGAGGTCCACGTCCGCGTAGGGCTCGCCCTGGAGCAGGGTGTTGTCCACCGCGATCACGGCTCGAGGTGACAGCAGGCTGCTGCCCAGTAGGAACTCCACGTAGTCGAGGTAGCCGGGCTTGTCGGCGTCGATGAAGACGAAGTCGAACTGACACCCCGGCTCCGCAGTCAACCGTCGCAGAGTGTCGATCGCGGGTCCGACCTTCACCGTGATTTTGTGGCCCACGTCCGAGGCGCGGAAACAGGTCCTGGCGAAATCGGCTACGGCCTGGTCGATCTCGCATGCGACGACGATCCCGTGGTCGGGCAACGCCTCCGCCATCGCGAGAGCCGAGTACCCGGTGAACATCCCGATCTCCAGGACGCGGCTCGCTCGCGCGAGGTGCACCAGGAACTTCAGGACCTGGCCTTCGACGTGACCCGACAGCATCTCCTGCTCGAGTCGCACTCCGCCCGGCGGCGCTGCAGCCCAGTCCGTCTCACGCGTCCGTCTGGCCAGCTCTGACAGCGCCGTCGACTCCGGCGTCGTGCACTGATCGAGGTACGGATCGAGGCCTGCGGCCAGATCCCGTGCTCGCCTCAGCCGCTGCGCGAGCGCCGGATCGATGCCAGGGACTGCGTCGAGTTCGCGACACAGCTCCCCCAGCTCCCCGGCCAGGATCGTCGACGGCGTCACCGGGCGGGCTGTCGGGACGCCGTCCACGGCCGGATCCGTCAGCACCGCAACGTCGTTCACGCGAGGTCGTCGGGATCGGCGACCGTGAACACGTCGACACCGTCGCCACCGCGGGGATAGTCCAGGCAGATCTTCTTGTGCAGCGTCAGCACATCGGCCAGCTCGCCGGTGGTGACGTCGTTGAGGAAGCGGCAGCGCCCGATCGGATCGGGGATCGCCGCCCGGAGCAGCCCGTCGCGCGTCTTCAGGATCGACGCCGTCGCCGCTTCCAGGAGTTCCGGGGTGAGGTGCTCGCTGTCCAGCGAGAGACCCAGTGAACTCATCACTCCGAGCACCCGGTCGCGATCGGCCACGGACAGATGTCCGCGCTTCTCGGCGAGGGTCGTCGACAGCGCCATGTCGATGTTGATCGCGTGGCCATGGAAGAACGGCACGGCCAGCGTGAGCTCCAATGTGGGGCTCCACGTGTGGCCGAACGCGATCACGCGGTCGAGGTCGATCTCGTGCAGGTTGGGTGCCTCGAGCTCGAGCATCGTGGCGATCGCCTGGTGAGTGACGCGCTCCCCGGCGGCCCGCACCTCGGGCGTGCCGTCGAGGTATCCGAACCGCGTCTGCAGCAGTTCGGCTCCGTGCTCCTCGAGCAACTCGAAGATCTCCGAGTTACCGACCACGGAGATCTTGATCAGCTCGGCCATGCCATTGCGGACCTGGTCCTCCGGAAGGGTCTTGAGGAACGAGAAGTCAAGAAGCACCTTCTGCGATGCGTGATAGGCCCCCAAACGGTTCTTGTGCTTGCCGTAGTTCACGGCCACCTTGATCGACACACTGGCGTCGATCAAGCCGATGAGCGTGGTGGGGATCCGGATGTACGGGGTGTTGCGCCGATAGCTGGCACAGGCGAAGCCGGCGACGTCGGTGGTCAGGCCTCCGCCGACCACCAGCACCGGCTCCGTGCGCACCAACCCGAAGGCGTCGAACTCCCCGACGATCCTTTCGAAGGTGTCCAGCGATTTGGCCGTCTCCCGGATCTGCACCGGGACGACGGTCAGGGCGATGTCGTGATGATCGAAGTACGCCCGGATCGCGTCACCGTAGAGCTCGAAGACGGTGTCGTCGATGACCATCAGGGCGCGACCGTAGGGACGGTAACTGTCCGCGAGGTCGGTGCTGTCGAGGGCGAATACGCCGTCTACGTACACCAGGTCGTACTCGATCTTCTCGTAACCAGAGACGTGGAATGTCCTGTCGCTCACGGTCACTCGGGCCTGCATATTGCTCATCGGGATGCTCCTCGGTAAGGGGGTCGTCGTGATTCGGCGGTCGGCGTCAGGAGGTGGCGATGCCGATGACGCGACCTGCGTCGAGTGAGTCGACGGTCTCGGTGGCTGCGCTGAAGTCACTGCCGCTGGTGTTCTCGTTCGGGAAGGCGATGCAGCGGATGCCCGCCGCTGCCGCCGCGCTGACGCCGCCGACGTTGTCCTCGATCGCTACGACGTTGCCCGCGTCCTCACCGAGCTCGTCGAGTGCGAATGCATACGCTGCCGGGTTCGGCTTCGGGGCGTCGACGCTGTCATGGTTGACGATGAGGTCGAACATCTCCGCGCTGATGTGCGGCCGCAGCGCCGCCAGCAGGGCGTCGATGTTGCCGAGCGAGGTGGTGGTGACGAAGCCCAACTTGTGGTCGTTGCGCTTGGCCTCCTCGACCGTTTCGACGACACCGGGTCGGGGCGAGACGGACGACGTGCGCAGAAGGTCCTGGAAGATCTCGGACTTCTTGGCGTGCACCGCCGCGGCATCGACGTCCGCGCCGCGGGCGGCGGCGTACTCCTCGATCCGCTTCGCCCCGCCGTTGGAGCCCAGCATCGAGACGTAGTCCTCGCGTGACCACTCCCAGTCCAGACCGTAGGCCTCGAACGCGTCGTTGAACGCCTTGCGCTGCAGTTCGGAGGTGTCGGCGAGGGTGCTGATCGAGCCGAAGAGGATTGCTGACATGGCAATTTCCTTAAGTCTGTCGGTAGGTATGACGACGCGCCGGTGGCTGGACGTGCCCATCAGATTTCGTGGATGCCCTGTTCACTATTGGCCTAAACGTCCAATAGTGCAATGATTTCTTTCTACTGGCGACGAAGTTCACTTAGACCATCGACGCCGGAGGCAGCGCGCACCCGGGCCCGCTACCGGGTGGCGCATTGAGCCGCTGTCAGAGAAATCCCAGGTAGGCTAATGATCAGAACGTTCACTATTGGCTACCGCTTCTAGTACTGGCAGACCCGTTCATCATGTAATAACGGTGATCGATGCAAGCGAGCGAAAGGCCGTTGGAACCGCGTGACGTGGCACAGATGACACCCGAACCGGATGGTAGGGCAGCCGACCCCATCGAAGATGCACGCGTGTTGCGCACGCGCGCCGATGTGGCACGCGCCGCCCTGGAGGTCCTCACGAAGGACGGCTCCGACGCAGTGACCCACGCCCGGGTCGCCGAGTTGGCCGGCTACTCCAAGACCACGCTCTATACGCACTGGCCTGCGCGCATCGACCTGATCGCGATGGCCATCGAGAGCCTCGGCGAGATGCCACACCACGAACTGACCGGCGATCTGCGCGCCGACCTGATCGGAGAACTGAAGGTCTTTCGTTCGGGCGTGCTCGACATTCGACTCGACCGCGTGATCTCGGGGATGGCGGAGTGGGCGTCCGTCGAGCAGATGGCCCAAATCAGGAACAGGGTCAACACCGACGGACAGCACCAGATGTACGAGATGCTCGGCGAGCGATTCTCAGGCGCCGCCCTCGATGCGGCCGTCTCGATGCTCACCGGGGTCGTCGCGTGCCCGGCAATCATGTTCGGGACCGTGCCCGACGACGACGTCATCGAAGCAGCGGTCGACGTCGTGCTCAGCGGACCGACGCACGACTGACGCCCCGCGGCCTACTCCTGCCGCGGGTCGACCTCGGGTGGCTCTGGCGGCGGTGCCTTCGCCAGCCACTCCTTGAGACGGGCGAGCTGGCTGACGACGAGCCCGATGCCCAGGAGCAGTGCCACGACGATGACGATGACGGCGGTCAACTGGCACCCCTTTCCCGGCCTCGCCCCAGCCTAGGCATCGAGCGCGGCGACGACCTCGGACACGCCCGCCTCGGTTGCCAGTTCCCGATCGCCGGGCGCGACCACTGCGCCGCCGGCCCGCAGGAGATCGACCACCCTCACGACATCGCCCCTGCGGTACGCGGCCCAGCGGACGTTTGCCGCCCACCAGATCAGGAGCGCGGTCAGCGCCTTCGCAGGCTCTGCACCGAGGTCCAGCAGCGTCGCTACCGTGCTCGGCAGGACTCGCTGCGCGGCCACGTCGATCGGTCGTAGGCCGCCGGCCGTCACCGCGTCGACGTCGGCACCAGCAGCCACCAGCGCGCGCACCAACTCCGGATTGAGATGGTCGGACCGGTCGTCGAGGGCATGCATCGGCGTCGCACCGTCGGAGTCGAGAGGCGAGGGGTCCGCACCCCGAGCCAGCGCCCGATTCAGCGCCACCGTCCGGCCACACCGCACGGTCTCGTGCAGGATCGTCGTGAACCGCTCCCCCCGCGCCGACAGCTCGATTCGCCGCGTCGGATCGGCACCGGCATCGATCAGCACGAGTGCGGCCGCGTGGTCCAGGGCCCGCACGGCGTACCACAGCGGCGTGGCCCCGCACGCGTCGAGCGCGTCGGGTTCGAGCCCTGCGGTGAGACGGTCGGCGATCGACGCCCAGCCGGCCCGGGCCGTGTCGAAGAGGGCGAGGACCTCTGGCGGGAGGGGTTCGGTCCACGGCTGCGGCGCCACGCCGAGCGCCTCGAGCACCCGACGTGCTCCGTCGCGCCGGTAGCCCAGGTCGTACCACGGCCAGGGCCCCTCACCCTTTGCCACGTAGTCGCCGAGGGGGATGCGGGTCGTGTCCACGATCGAGCGCCCGTTGTCGTCGGTGTCCGACCAGAAGACCAGATCATCGCCGTCCCGGTGGACGACGACCCTGGCGTACGGCTCCCGAAACTCGACCAGTTCCTGCACTCCGCCATTCTCGCCGACGGCGTTGCCGTGGATACTCGACGGGTGCCCGTCGTCGACCTCGTCGCGCTCGTCCTCGGAGGCGTCATCGCATTCGCCGTGGCGGCGCTGGCTCTGGGCGTCGCCGACTCGTCGGACGAGTCGATGCGCTGGGAGGGTGGAGTCGCGGTCGGGTTCGCCGGACTGATCTTCCTCGGCCCGTTCTTCATCGCCCAGATCGTCCTGACCGTGATCGCGACCTTCAGCGACGGCGGGATCGCGCCAGGATGGTTGTGGGCCTGGCTCGTCCTCGCCCCGGCTCTCGGCGCATCCCCACCCGCGGTGGCACTGCTTCGCGTTCTCAGACGACTGCGCCCGCCTCGGACGCCGCCGGGCTAGAAGTCAGGCAGGTCCTTCAACGCCCGGACGGGCTCAGCCCCATGGATGGCAGCCCTGATCGCACTCTCGACCGAACTGTCCGACACGAACAACATCTCGTCGCCCGCTTCGAGCACCTCATCGGGGGTGGGCAAGATGACGCTGCCACCGCGCAGCAGGGTGACCATGGCGGTGTTCTGAGGTAGATCGAGATCGCCGACGCGCTGACCGACGAGTGGATTGTCTTCGGGCAGTGTAAGTTTCGCGAGATCCGCCTGCCCCTGCCGCAACCCCATCAACCGCACCAGGTGGCCCACGTCGATGGCACCCTCGACACCCGCCACCATCGCACCCGGGGTCGATACCGCCACGTCGATCCCCCACGCCTGGGTGAACAGCCACTCATTGCGGATCTCGTTGATGCGCGCCACCACCCGCGGCACCCCGAACTCGGACTTGGCCAGGAGACCGACGACGAGGTTGGCCTTGTCGTCACCCGTCGCGGCGATGAGGACGTCGCACGTCTCGGCCCCCGCCTCTTCGAGCGTCGCGACCTCACAGGCGTCGGCGAACAACCAGTCCGCCTCCGGGACGACGTGCGGCTCGAACTTGCGGCGTTCGCGTTCGATCAGCAGGACCTTGTGACCGTTGTCGAGGAGTTCCTGCGCGACGGACCGACCGACGTTGCCCGCGCCGGCGATTCCGATGCGTGTCCTCCGCTGCGCCACCCCGCCATCTTCGTGCATCGGAGGCACCGCCGTCGCCTCGCGGTACGACCAATCGGGCACCGTCCTGAAATACTGGCCCCACACTCCGGTTGGCGCACGTGGCCGTTGGCCGTCCCGACCCTGCCCGCCCGACCATTCCGAACGGGAGCGCATTGAGCCTGCACGAGCTGTACCTGGCCTTGCTGATCGGCGGCTTCGTGCTGCTCGCCAGCATCGTGGGTACCCGGGTCGCGACCCGGGTGGGGTTCCCCAGCCTGCTGCTGTTCCTCTTCGTCGGCGTCGCGATCGGCGAGGACGGCCTCGGACTGCAGTTCGACGACGTCGAACTCGCCAGGAACGTCGGCACCGCCGCGCTCGCCGTCATCCTCGTCGAAGGTGGTCTGACGACCCGCTTCGCCGACATCCGAAAGGTGCTGGCACCCGCGGGCGCACTGGCCACCATCGGCGTGGTCATCAGCATGGTGGTCACCGCCGCCGGTGCTCACCTGCTGCTCCGCATGGACTGGCAGTTGGCCCTGCTGCTCGGAGCCATCGTGTCGTCGACCGATGCGGCGGCGGTGTTCTCGGTTCTGCGCGTCCTGCCCCTGCCCCGACGGGTGGCCGGGCTGCTCGAGGCCGAGTCCGGCTTCAACGACGCGCCCGCCGTGATCTTCGTGCTCATGTTCAGCGCGGTGCCGTTCGTGTTCGAACCGGAGAGCGCCGTGGCCGACCTGGTGTACGAACTGCTGGCGGGCTCGGCGATCGGGCTCGGCTGCGGGTTCCTCGGCGCGCTGGTGCTGCGGAGGGTCGCGCTGCCCGCGTCGGGCCTGTACCCGATCGGGACGTTCGGGCTGGGCATCGTGGCGTTCGCGGCGGCGGGCGCGGTACACGCGAGCGGCTTCATCGCCGCCTACCTGGCCGCGGTGGTGCTCGCGAACTCCGGGCTGCCCCACCGATCGGCGACGCGCTCGTTCGCCGAGGGGCTGGGCTGGCTGGCGCAGATCGGCTTGTTCGTCCTGCTCGGCCTGCTGGTGGATCCCAGCGAGCTCGCCGCAGACGTGGTTCCCGCGATCGTCGTGGGACTGGTACTGCTCCTCGTCGCGCGCCCGCTGTCGGTCGTGGGCTCGCTCGCGGGGTTCGGAATTCCGCTGCGCGAGAAGATGTTCCTGTCGTGGGCCGGCCTGCGCGGCGCGGTCCCCATCGTGCTGGCGACGTTCCCGATCGTCGTGGGCGTACCGGACAGCAACCGCCTGCTCAACATCGTGTTCCTGTTGGTGGTGGTGTTCACCCTGGTGCAGGGTCCCAGCCTGCGGCCGCTGGCACATGCGCTGCGGTTGATCCCCCGCGACTCCCCGCGCGAGATTCAGGTCGAGGCCGCGCCGCTGGACGTCCTGGAGGCGGAGCTGCTGACGTTGACGGTGCGGCCGACCTCGCGCCTGCACGACGTCACCGTCATCGAGCTCCGCTTGCCCGATCCCAGCGTCATCACCCTGATCATCAGGGACGGCCACACGTTCGTGCCCCTGCCCGACACCCGCATCGAAGCCGGTGACGAGCTGCTGATCGTCACCACGACCAAGACCCGCGCCGCGGCCGAACGCAGACTCCGCGCCGTCAGTCGTCGGGGCAAGCTCGCGTACTGGTTCGACGAATACGGCGAGCCGGACTGACGCGACGGCGCGTCACTTGCCCGGACTCACCGCCGCCAATCGGGGGCAGAAGTCGTGATCCTGCAGCTCCTCGCCTGCGGCCTGATCTCCCGTTGCGGGATCGGCCCGGTCGGTGAGGACGACGAAGCCCGGGCCACCGCCGACGTCGTTGGAACCCACCACCACCAGCGTCCGGGCGGCCATGTCATCGCGGGCCCCCGGCACTCCGTCGGCCAACAGCGCGAACGGATCGGCGACGAGCTCGTCGCCGATGACCGACATCGCGTCGTATCGGTGACCGGCCAGCGGCACCGGGAACGGAGCCCACGAGGGACCGATCGCCGCGGCGTGTTCGGTCAGCGCCTCGTGCACGCCCGGGCTTAGGCAGTCGACGTGAATGTGCAGCTGATCCTGTGAGCGGGCGAACGCCGAGTTGATCGCCAGGCTGAGCCACTCCCGCGGCAACGTCGCCCCGGCCCGCTCGTCGACGAACGACCGGGCCCGCCAGGCGGCGGCGAAGTAGTTCGGCACACCGGGCGCCAGGATCGCGGGATCGTCGATGCCGGAGAGGCGTCGGGTGGGGATGAGCAGGAACTGCGTGGGACCGACGAGGTCCTTCAGCACGGCGTAGTCCGGCTCGACCTCCGCGCACGGCGCGGGATCGCCATGGGCAATCTCGTTCGGGACGCACTCATCTCCCACGATGCGCCAGAGCGCGCTCGGGTCGCCGGCGGCCCCGGCGATGCCCGCACCCGACACGGCCAGCACGAGCGAGAACAGGACGGCCGCGGCGCGGAGCAGAACGGTCATGTCGAACAGCCTGCACCAATGGACCGCGGCGCCTGCCGCAAACCTCCCTCGACCCGATTGTGACGAGAGGCTCACTTGGTGGTCGGACGCGTGCCAGCCCTGCTACTTTGGGTGAACGTTCGTGCACTCAATTGCCAGGACGCCCACCCGCCGGGCGACGACGGAAGGTCGACACCATGACCGCGGAGTGCGACGGCGACGCGGCCAGTCGGGCGGCGAAACGCACGCAGCCGAGGGCCGTGGCCACCCGCAGACGGATCCTCGACTCCGCGATCCGCCTCTTCGCCGAACGTGGTTACCCCGCCACCGGAACCCGGCAGATCATCGCGGAATCCGGCATGACAGGCGGTGCCTTCTATCACCACTTCGACACCAAGGAGGCAGTCGCCAGCGCGATTCTGACGGAGTCGAACGCGAAGATTCACGCCGCCTTCAGATCGGCGGACGCCGGGGGACGAGCGCTGGAGTCCGTCATCCGCGGAACGTTCCTCGTCGCCTCGCTGCACGTCAGCGACGCGGGTGTGCGGGTATCGTCGCAGTTGATACACACCGTTGGCGCCTCGTCGGGCGCGGCGAACCGGCACTACGCAACGTGGGTGGACACCCTCGGCGCACAGTTCGCCCGCGGACAAGGACAGGGCGATGTCCGCGCCGACGCCGACCCGGAGGTGCTCGCACGCGCGATCGTCTGCGCCACGTATGGAGCGTGGGCCGTGGCGAGTCTGACGGTCCACGATCGGGGCGTCGCGCGCCAACTCACCGATCTCTGGGACGTGCTGCTGCAGGCGATCCTGGTGAGCGACGCGGTCCCCTACTTCCGCAGCTTCCTCAGGCGCCAGAGCACGGGCCCATCCGCACCCGACGGCGCGCCGAGCTAGGCAGTCAGTTGAGTGAACGACTGTCCGCAAAACTGACGTTCAGCTCGACGCAGCCACGGTTTCGTCGCGGCGCCGAAGGTTCTCGCCGACCTCCTGCCGCCACACGCCGTTCGCGTGAGTGGTGTCGACCTCGAGCTCGAATCGGGCCACCATGTCGTCGGTGACGTCGGCGACGTCCACGTAGAACTGCTCGTACCACCGGCGGTGCTGGTAGACCGCGCCGTCCTCCTCGGTCAACAGCGGGTTGTCGATCCGCGTCTTGTGCTTCCACACCTCGACGTCGTCGAGGAATCCCTCACCGAAGTTGGTGCTGAGCGTGGCGGCCAGTCGGGCGGCCTTGTCCTCGGGCAGACCCTCGATCTTCTGCACGGCCACCCCCCACTGCAGGACGAAGGAGTTCTGGGTGACCGGGTAGTGGCAGTTGATCAGCGCCACCTCCAGGGTGAAGTCCGGCGCGACGTCGTTGTGCAGCCAGTTGATCATGTACGCCGGGCCGAAGTATGTTGCCTCCGAGCGGAGATTTGTTCCCTCCCAGAGCTTTTCGTAGTTCGCCGTGGTATCCGGGCGCGCCTTGGACTCCATGAACTGACTGGCTGTCTGGCCTTCGATCACGTTCTTGAAGTACGTCGGGTACGCGCGGTGGATGTAGAAGAAGTGGGCCATGTCGACGTTGTTGTCGACGATCTCCCGGCAGTGCGAGCCTTCGATCAGGATCGAGTTCCAGGTCCACGCCGACCACCTGCCCTCGTCCATGCCCTCGATCGTGGGCGGGGTGAGCTCCGGTGCAGGCGTCGAGCCCTCCGGGTCATGCCACACCAGGAGTTGGCCGTTCACCTCCTGGGTCAACCACTTTCGCGTGCGCGCCAGTCGCGGGGTACGGCGGGCATAGGGCACCTCGACACAGCGCCCGGTCGAGCCCTGCCAGCGCCAGTCGTGAAAGGGGCACGCCACGGTGGCGCCCTTCACCGTTCCCCTCGACAGGTCACCGCCCATGTGGCGGCAGTAGCCGTCGAGGACGTGGATCACCCCATCGGAATCGGCGAACACCACCAGTCGGGTCCCGAACGCGTCGATCCCGTGCGGTTCGCGATCGCGAAACGATTCGGCCAGACCCAGACAGTGCCATCCCCTGGCGTAGCGCGTCATGGGGGTACCCGCGTCGATCTCGCGAACCTGTTCAGCAGCAGTCATGGCGGCGATCCTTCCGACGAGCGGCCGACATCGAGTTAAGCACATGCGCTTAATCGGCGACGGGAAACGCCTAGGATGCCGAACGTGGATCGAGGTTCCCGGTCGAAGGACGCGCTGCTCGATGCCGCCGAGCGGCTCATCGCCGAGCGCGGCTTCGAGGTGCCGCTGCGCGACATCGCCCAGGCGGCGGGCCAACGCAACAACTCGGCCGTCAACTACCACTTCCACAGCAGGCAGGACCTCCTCGACGCCGTGGTGGCCCGTCGGCTCCTGCCGATGGAACTCGAGCGGGAACGGATGCTCCGCGAACTCGACGAGCGCGACACCACAGACGTCCACGCGCTGATGCGGGTGCTCGTCCTGCCGCTGCTGCGTCTCGAGAGCACGCACTATGCGCGGTTCCTTCAGGTCGTCGGCACCCGGCTCAGGACCGAGCCGCATGATTCCGCGGAGACCGCGTGGCCGCGGGTCCTCGACGCGCTATCGCATGCCGTGCCCGTCGCCGACCGCCGGGCCCGGCGCCGCCGCGTCGCCGCCGTCGCCACGGCCATGTTCGCGCTCGCAGCGGAGTACGAGCGATCGGACCACGAGGGGGACCCCGAGGAGATCGTGCACATGCTGGCGGCCATGCTCACGGCCACCAGCCCGCGCCTAGTCTGAGCCGATGAGCCAGGAGCCCTTCGTCCCAGCCAATTTCGAGGTACCGCGTGAACTGCGCACCGAACGATTCCGCCTCGAGCCGCTGGGTCCCCAGCACAATGAGCGCGATCTCGCGGCCTGGATGTCGAGCATCGGCCACATCCAGTCGAGTCCAGGGTTCGTGGACTACGGGTGGCCGCCGAACGAGGGCTTCACTCCCGAGGCCAACCTCGGCGACCTGATCCGGCACGCCGGCGAATTCGAGCGACGCGTGGCCTTCGCCTACACGGTGTTGCGGCCCGACTCCGACGACGTGATCGGCTGCGTCTACCTCGATCCGGGCCCGGAACCCGGCAGCGTGGCCGTGCGGTCCTGGGTCACGGCCGACGTCGCCGACCTCGATCCCGTTGTCCGCCAAACTGTTCGGACGTGGCTGGCGGAGTCTTGGCCGTTCGACGCGGTCGTCTACGCCGGCTGATCCTCGCGCCCTACGGCGTCAGGATCACCTTCACGCACTCCGGGGTGCGGGCCGCCACCGCGGCGTACGCGTCGGCCGCCTCCGCCAGCGGGAAGGTGTGCGTGAAGATTCCGTCGGTGCGCAGTGATCCGCTCGCCACCAAGGGCATCAGATCGGTCCACGTCTGATGGATGGGGGCGGTCGTCATGCGCACGGTCAGGTTGCGGACCAGCGCCATGAGGATCGGCATCGGATAGGGATCGAGGTCGTGCACGCCGAGGACGGACACCGTGCCCTCCGCACGCACGCAGGCCAAGGCGTCGTTGAGCGTCGCATCCAATGCCACGGTGTCGATGACGCTGTCGGCTCCGCGGCCACCGGTGTGTTCGAGCACCGCAGCCACCGTCGGCCCCTCGAGCGCGGTCGCGCCCGAATCGACCGCCAGGGCCCGCCGGCCCGCGACCGGATCGGCGGCGAGCACGGTGCCCGCGCCCTGGGCGAAGGCGGCGCGGACCGCGCACAACCCGACCGCGCCGAGGCCGATGACGACGACCGTGCCACCCGGCGGGATGTCGGCCTTCTTCGCGCCGATCCAGCCGGTCGACAGGTTGTCCGTCAGCAGCAGGGCGGCCTCGTCGTCCATTCCGTCGGGGATTCGGAGCAGCTGAAAGTTGGCGTGTGGCACGGCAACCGCCGTCGCCTGGCCCCCGCCGAGCACGCCGGACCCGAACACCTGCATCCCCTGCACGCACATGACCGGATTTCCCACGGCGCACCCGTCGCACTTGCCGCATCCGGTGACCGAGGCCGTGAGCACGCGATCGCCGACCCGCACGCTCGTCACCTCGGGACCGACGTCGAGCACGGTGCCGATGAATTCGTGACCGACCGCCACCCCGTCGCCCACCGGCAGATCGCCGTCGTAGAAGTGAAGGTCGGAGCCGCAGATCGCCGCCGATTCGACGCCGACCACGGCCCCGTCGGACCCCGGCGGAACGGGGTCGGGAGCATCGCGAACCTCGACGGCGCCGGGACCGGTGATGACGACGTTGCGCATGCGGCAGACGCTACCGTCGCCACTCTCGCGTCGGGTGCGGTATCGATCGGGAAGGACCACTGCCCACCCCGTGAGTTCTCCGTACGCTGAACGGGTGAGCGCTGCACCAGCTTCGACCCTCGTCCTCGACGACCGCTTTGCCCGCGAGCTGCCGGAGATGGCCGTTGCGTGGCAGGCCGCGGACGCACCCGAACCTCGACTGCTCGCGCTCAACGAGCCGTTGGCGGCAGAACTCGGCCTCGACCCGTCGTGGCTTCGGAGTGCGGACGGACTGGCCCTCCTGGTCGGCGCGGCCGTCCCCGATGGCGCCACGCCCGTCGCCCAGGCCTACTCCGGCCATCAGTTCGGCAATTACTCGCCGCGCCTCGGCGACGGCCGGGCCCTGTTGCTCGGCGAGTTCGCCGATGCCGACGGATGCCTTCGCGATCTGCACCTCAAGGGCTCGGGGCGAACGCCCTTCGCGCGCGGGGGCGACGGACTCGCGGCGGTGGGACCGATGCTGCGCGAGTACGTCATCAGCGAGTCGATGCATGCGCTTGGCATCCCGACCACGAGGTCGCTGGCCGTGGTCACGACGGGTCGACCGGTGCAGCGCGACACGCTTCTGCCGGGCGCCGTGCTGGCGCGCATCGCGAGCAGTCATCTGCGCGTGGGGAGCTTCCAGTTCGCGGCGGCCAGCGGCGACGTCGAGCTGGTGCGCCGCCTCGCAGACCACGCGATCGCCAGGCACTACCCCGACGCCGCCGACGCCGAGCAGCCGTACCTGACCCTGTTCGACTCGGTCGTCGCCGCCCAGGCATCGCTCATCGCGCGGTGGATGCTCGTCGGCTTCATCCACGGAGTGATGAACACCGACAACATGACGATCTCGGGCGAGACCATCGACTACGGGCCGTGCGCCTTCCTCGAGGCCTACGACCCCGCCACCGTGTACAGCTCGATCGACCACGCCGGGCGCTACGCCTACGCCAACCAGCCCGTCGTCGCCCAGTGGAACCTGGCCCGTTTCGCCGAGACCCTGCTACCCCTGATCGCCGACGACCAGCAGCGCGCGATCGACCTCGCCGTGGAGTCGCTCGGCCGCTTCCGCGCGGCCTACGACGCCGCGTGGTCGGCGGGCATGCGCGCCAAACTGGGGTTGACCACCGCCGTCGCAGACGAGGATGTCAGTTCGCTGGCCACGGATCTCCTCGCGCAACTGGAGCAGAGCCACGTCGACTACACCTCCTTCTTCCGCAGCCTCGGCTCGGCGGCGCGCGGCGACGCTGAGCTCGCCCGCGGAAAGTTCATCGACCTCGCCCGCTTCGACGAGTGGCTTGCCCGATGGCGTGCCCTGGCTCCCGACGCCGCGGCGATGGACCGCGCGAATCCCAGCTACATCCCGCGGAATCACCTCGTCGAGGAAGCCCTCGCCGCTGCAACGTCCGACGACCTCGGCCCGTTCGAACGACTCCTGGACGCGGTGTCCACGCCGTTCACGGAGCGAGCCGAGCACGAGCGGTACACCGAACCCGCCCCCGACGACTTCGGCCCCTACCAAACATTCTGCGGGACCTAGGGATTGACCGAGGTCACACTTCCGTAGGTTTTCCGGCTCCGCGCGGCGGCAACACTCAGGCATGAATTCGCGCCACCTCACCCAAATCCTCGGTGTTGCGGTAGCGGCGACGTGGGCATTGGTGAGCGCACCCATCCCCACCTCATCCGCCGAACCCATCCCCAACGCCTCCACCCCTGGCTGTTCGGACGTGGAGGTGGTCTTCGCCCGCGGGACCGGTGAACCGGTCGGCGTCGGCGGCGTGGGCCAGGCGTTCGTCGACTCGCTGCGCTCGAAGGTGGGCAATAGGTCGGTCGACGTCTACGCGGTCCAGTACCCGGCCACCGTCGACTTTCCGCGCGCCGTCGACGGAATCAACGATGCGGCCGCGCACATCCAGGCAACGGCGGCGCGGTGCCCCAACACCAAGATCGTCCTCGGTGGTTTCTCGCAGGGCGCTGCGGTCGCCGGCTTCGTCACCTCCGATGTGGTGCCCCCGGGTGCGGCGGACTCGGGCGTCACCGGACCCATGCCGGCTGCGGTGGCGGATCACGTGGCGGCGGTGACGTTGTTCGGCAAGCCCTCGGCACGATTCATGGGCTTCGTCGGCGAACCCTCGATCGCGATCGGCCCGCTGTACGCGGGCAAGACCCTCGACTCGTGCGTTCCCGGGGATCCGATCTGCTCCGACGGCGGAGACTTCGGGCTCCACAACGCCTACATTCCAGACGGCCTGGTGGACCAGGCCGCGACCTATGCGGCAGGCAAGCTCGGCGGTGAGTGACGAGTCCAGCACCGCGGCCTTACCGGCACGACTGTGGGCGCCGTGCACGCGCTTGGACTGTTATGCGTCCATGGGGCCCACGGTCGACATCAGACCCGGCGTCTCGCTGCCCTGATCGGTCGGGCCAGGAGCATCCCGGCCGAGAGGACCTGCCAGCCGATGATCGTGTAGACGCTGGTCCGCTCCCACACCGCATCCCCCAGGAGCACCGCCGTCGACGTGGTCGCACCGACGGCCAGGAGAGCGAAGCTCAGCAGGCCCAGCACTCCGAGCGCGACCGAGGCGATTCGGTACCACCGCGACGCGCTGATGTGCCGTGAGCCGATCAGGACGGCGGCATTGCCGCCCACGATGGCGATGACCGCACCGGTGACGTGCACCCACGCGATGCCCGCGCCACCACTCGGGACCGAGGCGACGACGATGTTGCCCACGGCGTTGGCGGCGGCGAAGGCCACGAAGAGGGTGCGTCGTCGATCGTCGAGCACTCGGGTCGCCAACACCGCGCCGAGGAAGAACAGCGTGCCCTGCACCACGAACGCGGTGTTCATCAGATGGGCGAGCGGCGAGTCCGGCCGCCCGAGATCGCTGATGAAGTCACGACCGTAGCGATACCCGGGAAGCCCGGTGGCAGAGATGAATTCGAGGGTCACGTAGGCGATGCCCGCGACCAGCCAGCAGGCGGCCGCTGCCCTGGCGGTCAGTTCGGAACCCCCAGGGCAACGGTGAGCTCGAGAATCGTGCGGGGATCGTTGAGCCGGTCACCGTAGAGCTCACGCAGTTGCGTCATTCGGTAGCGCACGGTCTGAGCATGCACGAACAGATCAGCGGCGACGGCATCGCGCTGGCCCTGGTGCAGCAACCACGAGCGCAGGGTCTCGGCCAAGCGCTCGGCGGTGTTGGGTCGCAGATCTGCCAACGGTGCCAGGGCCTGTCGGCGCAGATCGTCGGCGGCGTCGCGATCGGCCGTCAGCACCAGCTCGACGAGGTGTTCGTCGGTGTCGACGACGTCCTCGTCGACGCTCAGCTCGCGAGCCCGCAGCGCACGGCGGTAGGACGCCTGGGCCTGCAGCCACGGCCTGGCCGGTCCCACCAGCGCCCGTCGGCCCTGCAACGCCGACCGCAGCTGACCGCGGTGGCGACCGTCCAGATCGGGAACCAGCAGCACCGCCAAGGACTCCGAGGCGTCGACACCGGGGAGATCCTCGCTCAGCTGCAAGGTCGACTGGCCGAATCGTGCTGCCAGGCCGCGGGTTTGCGCCTCCGCCACCACGACCGCGGTCAACGTCTCGGGCGGGTGCCAGTCGGCCTTCTCGGCACTGGCCCGCAACGTCTCGGCGGGCTCACCGTCGAGGAGCTGCCTGGCCAGTCGCTCCAGATAGCGCTGCCGAACCCGACCCGTGGTGGCGAGTTCGTCGGCGTGTCCGGCGACGCTGGACGCCGAGAGCTCGTCGATGAACGCGAACACCAACTCGGCGAACCGGGCCACGGTGTCGGCAGGCAGTCCGGCCGCCACGACGGTGGCCGACAGTTCGCGCCAGGCCACTCTGGCGCCCACCCGGTACGCCGAGAGCAGCGCGTCCATCGAACGGCCCTGGCGCGCTTCGCCCCGGCCCAGTTCGTAGGCCCCGTCGAGCGCCGGCGTCAGCGTCGCCGCCGGATCGGAGTCGTGGGCGCGGACGGCGAGTCGCAGGAACGCACCGAGCGCCATCTGTACGGCGTTCTCGATGATCTGCCCCATCCGGCCGCTGAACGCGCGCGTGTAACTGGGCACTTCCACGGTCACCGCGGTCACGGTGCGCTCGGCCATCCGCGGCAGGATGGCCTGCAACTCGGCGACGACCTCGGCCGTCAGGTCCAATCCGCTGAAACGGAGGGCAGATTCCGACAAAACTATTCCTTGCGAACAAATTGAGCATGATCATTCACGCTCGATGGTCAAGACTTTATACCCTCGTCGCAGGCAGAGTGAGATCATGACCACGACAGCACCCCGCCCGACCACAGTCGGCGCGCTCCGGGAGCGCGTCATCAAGTTCGCCGAGCGGGTGACCACCCCGCTGGTCCCCGCCGACTACCTCGACGTCATCGACCCGCTGCGCTCCAGCGCCGACCTCCGTGGGCGCATCGTCGCCATCCATCCGGAAACCCGCGACGCCGTGTCCATCGTCATCAAGCCCGGCCGCGGCTGGCGCGGCCACACCCCCGGCCAGTACGTCCGCATCGGCGTCGACGTCGAGGGCGTCCGTCAGTGGCGGGCCTACTCGCTGACCTCCGAGCGGTCGCGCCGCGACGGCTGCATCGCCATCACGGTGAAGGCCATCCCGGACGGCGTCGTCAGCAACCACCTGGTCCGTCGCGCCACGGTCGGCACCATCGTCCAACTCGACCAAGCCGCAGGTGAATTCACGCTCGGACCCCAGCAGCCGGCGAAGATCCTGTTCCTCACCGCGGGCAGCGGCGTCACCCCCGTGATGGGCATGCTGCGCAACATGACCGACGCCGACGCGGACGTCATCGTCGTCCACAGCGCCCCCACCGCCAACGACGTCATCTTCGGCGGCGAACTCCGCATGCTGGCCCAACGGGGCCGAATCCGGTTGGTGGAGAAGCACACCGACACCGACGGCATGCTCGACGTCGCCGAACTCGACGACTTGGTCGACGACCTCGCCGAACGGCAGACCTGGGCGTGCGGTCCCGCGGGCATGCTCGACGCGCTCGAGTCCCGCTGGGAGGCGATGCGCATCGCCGATCGCCTGCACACCGAACGCTTCCGGCCCACCATCATCACCGCGGGCGACGGCGGCGAAGTGACCTTCTCCAAGTCGGGCACCGTCATCGACACCGGCGGCGCCGAGACGCTGCTCGACGCCGGTGAAGCCGCAGGCGTGCTGATGCCGTCCGGTTGCCGGATGGGCATCTGCTTCGGCTGCGTCGTTCCGTTGCGACAGGGCGCCGTTCGCGACCTGCGCACCGGCGACGTCATCTCCGCCGCCATCGGCGACAACGTCCAGATCCAAACCTGCGTCTCCGCCGCCGCAGGCTCGTGCGACATCGATCTCTAAGTCACGGAAGGGAATCCGACATGACTACAGCTGACATCACCACCAACGCCACCACCGCCCACCTCACGCCCGAGGACGTCGAGAACCTCGGTCGCGAGCTCGACGCCATCCGCGAGCAGGTCATCGCCAGTCGCGGGGAACGCGACGCGGCCTACATCCGCAAGGTCATCGACGGCCAGCGCAAGCTCGAGCTCACCAGCCGCGGCATCCTGCTCTTCTCGCTCTTCCCACCGGCCTGGATCGTCGGCACCGTCGGACTGTCCGTCTCCAAGATCATCGAGAACATGGAGATCGGCCACAACGTCATGCACGGTCAGTGGGACTGGATGCGCGACAGCAAGATTCACTCGACGACGTGGGAGTGGGACAACGCCTCGCCCGCAGAGATGTGGAAGCACTCGCACAACGAGGTCCACCACACCTACACCAATGTTCGCGGTAAGGACCACGACCTCGGCTACGGCATCATGCGCGTCGACGAGAACCAGAAGTGGGTGCCGTTCTACGTCGCCCAGCCGCTGTGGAACTTCATCAACGCGTGCTTCTTCGAGTACGGCATCGCGGCGTACGACCTGCAGATCGGCAAGTACCTCAAGGGCCGCTCCGACAAGGCCGACTTCCAGGCCAAGGGCAAGCGCGTGCTCGCCAAGATCCGCAAGCAGGCCACCAGGGACTACGTCCTGCACCCGCTCCTGTCCGGCCCGTCGGCGCTGACCACCCTCACGGCGAACATGACCGCCAACCTGGCGCGCAACCTGTGGACGCACTCGGTCATCATGTGCGGACACTTCCCCGAGGGCGTGCAGACCTTCGAGAAGCACTCGATCGACGGCGAGACCCGCGGCGAGTGGTACCTGCGCCAGATGCTGGGCTCGGCCAACATCTCGGGAAGTCCCCTGATGCACTTCATGTCCGGCAACCTGTCGTTCCAGATCGAGCATCACCTCTACCCCGATCTGCCCAGCAATCGGTACAAGGAGATCGCTCCGAAGGTGCAGGAGCTGTTCGAGCGCTACGGCCTGACCTACACCACCGGGTCGCTGCCCAAGCAGGTCGCGTCGGCGTGGAAGAAGGTGTTCAAGCTGTCGCTGCCGAACGACTTCGCCCGCAAGGCCACCTCCGCGATCGCGCCGTCCGTCGTCACCAACGTCGTGTTCGGCAAGCCAGCGGCCGAGGCCAAGGCCGCCTAGCCCCCACCCCTTCGCGCGCGATTCGTGCACGCCGGGTTGCGCTGACCGCAACCGGGCGTGCACGAATCGCCAAAGTGGAAAAAGATTGCGAGTGCTCGCAATCTTTGTTAGCTTCGGGGCATGCCCTACGACGTGATCGTCCGCAATGGTCTGTGGTTCGACGGCACCGGCGCTCCCCCGCTGATCAGAACGCTCGGCATCCGCGACGGCATCCTGGAGTCGGTGTCCGCCACCCCACTCGACGAGACGGGCTGCCCCGACGTCATCGACGCCGACGGCAAGTGGATCGTGCCCGGCTTCATCGACGTGCACACCCACTACGACGCCGAGGTGCTGCTCGATCCGGGTCTGCGCGAGTCGGTGCGCCACGGCGTCACCACCGTCCTGCTCGGCAACTGCTCGCTGTCTGCGGTCTACGCGAACAACGAGGACGCCGCCGACCTCTTCAGCCGGGTCGAGGCCGTGCCCCGCGAGTACGTCCTCGGCGCTCTCAACGCGAAGAAGACCTGGACGACCGCGGCCGAGTACGTGCGCGCCCTCGACACCCTGCCGCTGGGCCCCAATGTCAGTTCGCTGCTGGGACATTCGGATCTGCGGACCTCGGTGCTCGGGCTCGACCGCGCCACCGACGACACCGTCACGCCGACTCCGGCCGAGCTCACCGCGATGACGGCGAAGCTGGGTGAAGCGCTCGACGCCGGACTGCTCGGGATGTCCGGCATGGACTCGGCGATCGACAAGCTCGACGGTGACCGCTACCGGTCCCGCGGGCTGCCGTCGACCTTCGCCACCTGGCGGGAACGCCGCACCCTGATCACGGTGCTTCGCCACCGCAAGAGGATGCTGCAGAGCGCGCCCGACGTCGCACGGCCGTGGACGGCGCTGCTGTTCTTCCTGTCGAGCAGCCGCATGTTCGGTCGCCGCGACGGAGTGCGGATGAGCCTGCTGGTTTCGGCGGATTCGAAGGCTGCCCCCGGCGCCGTCAGCGTCTTCGGCCGCGGCACTCGATTACTGAACCGTCTCCTCGGCGCCAGCGTCCGGTTCCAACACCTCCCCGTTCCGTTCGAGCTGTACTCCGACGGCATCGACCTGCCCGTGTTCGAGGAGTTCGGCGCGGGCACCGCGGCACTGCATCTGCGCGACCAGCTGGAGCGAAACGAACTGTTGGCGGACATCGAGTACCGCCGCGAGTTCCGCCGCGAGTTCGACCGCCGCAAGCTCGGTCCGACGTTGTGGCACCGCGACTTTCACGACGCCGTGATCGTCGAGTGCCCCGACGAGACGCTGATCGGGAAGAGCTTCGGGGCAATCGCCGACGAGCGCGGACTGCACCCCCTGGATGCCTTCCTCGACGTGCTCGTCGAGAACGGCGAACGCAACGTCCGCTGGACGACGACCGTCGCAAACCACCGTCGACGCCAGCTCGACAAGCTCGCCACCGAGCCGACCGTCCACATGGGCTTCTCCGACGCGGGCGCCCATCTGCGGAACATGGCCTTCTACAACTACGCGCTGCGACTTCTCAAGCGCGCCTACGTCGCTCAACGCGAGGGCCGGCCCTTCATCACCCTCGAGCACGCGGTCCACCGCCTCACCGCCGAGGTCGCCGACTGGTTCGGCCTCGACGCGGGCACCCTGCGCCGGGGCGACCGCGCCGACTTCGTGGTGATCGATCCGGCCGGTCTCGACGACGCCGTCGACGGCTACCACGAGGCGGCGGTCCCGTTCTACGGCGGGCTGAGCCGCATGGTCAACCGCAACGACGCCGCCGTCGTGGCCACGGCCGTCAACGGCCACGTGGTCTACCGCAGTGGCGAGTTCCGCAGCGGGTACGGCGAATCCATTCAGTCGGGTCGGTTCCTGCGCGCCGCAGGCGCGCTACGGCCGACCGCCGACGTCGCCCTGCCCGCCTGACATGGCGAGGACGCAGCAGGAGCGTCGTGAGGAGACCGTCTCGCGACTGCTCGACGCGAGCATCGCCAGCATCATCGACGTCGGCTATGCCAGAGCGTCGGCGGCTGTCATCACCCGTCGCGCCGGGCTGTCCGGCGGGGCGCTGTTCCGGCACTTCGACACCATGGGCGACTTCATGGCCGCCACGGCCTACGAGGTGATGCGCCGCCAACTCGACGCGTTCGGCAAGCAGGTTGCCGAGATACCGGCCAGTCAGCCTGCCCTCGAGGGCGTCCTGAACACCATGCGCAGCATCACCGGCAACGACACCAACGTCGTGATGTACGAGCTCCTGATCGCAGCCCGCACCGACGAAAAGCTCAGGGCCACCTTGCAAGACGTACTCACGGAGTACAGCACCCGGATCTTCGACACCGCGCGCGCGTTGCCCACCGCCGACGACTACCCCGAGGAGACGCTGGCCGGTGTCGTCGCCTTGCTGACCAACGCATTCGACGGTGCCGCCATCGTGCGAACCGTACTCCCCCAACCGGAGATCGAGGCCGGGCGCATCCCACTGCTTCTGGCGCTACTCTCCCCCGAACGAACGAGGACCGATGACTGACCGCATCCAGGAGTTCGGCAACGACGGCTTCACCTTCCCCGTCACCGACGAGGGACCGATCGACGGGCAGATCGTGGTGCTGCTCCACGGCTTTCCCCAGACGTCGACGTCATGGGCGCTGGTCCGGGAAAGGCTGCACGCCAGCGGTTTCCGGACGTTGGCCTTCGATCAGCGCGGCTACACGCCGACCGCCCGGCCTCGGGGGCGCTTCGCCTACCGCATCAGTGCACTCGCCGGTGACGTCGCCGCACTCATCGACTCGGCGGGAGCCCCGGTGCACCTGGTTGGCCACGACTGGGGCGCCGTCGTGGCCTGGGCGGTGGCCGCGCGTCATCCTGAACTCCTGCACACCCTCACCGCGGTGTCCGTGCCGCACTCCCGGGCCTTCCTACGTTCGCTGGTGAGCAGCAATCAGCCGCTGAAGTCCTATTACATGGCGATGTTCCAGGTGCCGTGGCTCCCCGAGGCCCTGTTGACGCGCTACCCGAAGCTGACCGATCGCGCCCTCGGGAACAGCGGCATGGATGCCGAGGCGCTGCGCCGGGTGCACACCGACATCATCGCCACCGGGGCATTGCGGACGGCGATCAACTGGTACCGCGCGATCCCGTTCAGCAGCAGCGCCTACCTGCGGAGGGTGTCGGTGCCCACCACGTATCTGTGGAGCACGAACGACGTCGCGCTGGGTCGGCGCTGCGCCGAGTTGTGCGAGGAGTACGTGACGGGCCCGTACCGGTTCGAGGTGACCGACGGTTCGCACTGGATCCCCGAGGAGCAGCCGGACCTCGTGCACGACCTGATCGTCGACCGCATCAAGGGCTGACCAGTTCACGACGTGTTCATTTGTGAATTCAGTGTTACGGGCATGTTGCGCCTACAGTGTGATCATGGACGACAAGTCGGTGTTCTTCGAGGTCGAGGCCCTACGCGCTGATCAATCGCGCCCGGTCCTCTCGCCGGCCTCGCTCGAGGTCCACGTCCGCGTCATCGACCACCTGGCTCACGGCACCGGCTCGAACTTCATCACCGACGAGGTCCTCGACACACTGGCCCACGGCCGTGTCACGACGATGGCCGCGATCGAGTTGTCCCTCGCCGGTTGGTGGCGCCGTTTGGACGGCGGCTACGTGATCGTCGACCAGGAACTGATCGATGCGATGTCGCACAGCCCCATCCGGCGACGCCTCGCCGCGGCGTGCCGGCGCCTGTGGAAGACCCTCAACAGCGAGACGGTCATCCCGCTGTAGTTTCGTCAGGCCGCAGATCCCGCGTGGCCCAGCGACGCAAGGTCGGGCAGCGGCAGCCGACAGATGCGGTTCGCCTCATCGGCCGGCATCCCGAGCAGCGTCAGCACGTGTTCGGTCACGGTGTCGGCGGCTTCGGCGTCGTCGCGGTCGGGCTCGTCATGGAGTAGCTGACCGAGCCCGAGTAGCGCACCGCCGACGACCGCCATGGCCAGGGTCAGATCCTTCACGTGGAACCTGCCCGCCTCGATGCCGGCGCGCACGTCACGCCGCGCCCGTGGGGCAACGCCTCGGTCCGAGGACAACAGCGCGAGTCCGCTGGCCAGCAGCACCTTGCTCTCCTGGGGACGCTGCCGGAAAAGTCGGCCAGTGAGGCGGAAGCTGCAGGCGAAGGCCTCCGCGGGATCGTCGAGCGGCTCGGTCAGCTCGTCCAGTAGGGCGCCGTGCACGTCGAGCACCTCGGTCAGGGCGGCGTCGAACAGCTGTTCCTTGCTCTCGAAGTGGTTGTAGAACGACCCCATGCCGACGTCGGCCGCCTGGGTGATCTCCAGGACGGGGACGTTGAGCTTGCCTGCGGCGATGAAGGATTGCGCGGCCGAGATCAACGCGGCACGGGTGCGCTGTTTGCGCCGTGCCACCCGATTCGGCGCAACGTCCCGCTCGTCGATCGGCTGCCGCGGGTGCTCCGTCATGGCCCGTCCTCCTCTCCGCAATCGGCCGATCCTATCGCCTTCCTCATATCTGAGGAATTCGTCAGTTCCGCTTGACTGAGGATAACAGCGTATGTGACGATTTCGTCAGGTATACGAAGGGAGGTTCCGATGAGTCAGACGGTCGGCACGCATCAGGACCTGCACAGCGAGCACGGCGCTCTCCGGGGGGAGCACCGCGACCGCTCGCGCAATCCCGTGATCAAGGTGCACGACATCGCCTGGCTGGAGTTCGAAAAGCCCGACCTCGTCCGCGCCGAGGCCTTCGCCCACGCCTTCGGATTCGCCACGGTGCTGCGGACCGACGATCGACTCCAGTTGCGCGGCACCGATCCGGCGGCTCCCTGCCTGATGGTCCGCAAGGGCGTGCGGTCGCGATTCGTCGGCTACGCCTTCACCGCACACGACGAGGTCGACGTCCTGAGCCTGGCCGACGCCATGGGCGCGCCGACCCGCGCCCTACCCGAGAGCATCGGCGGCATCGCGGTCGACCTCATCGACCCCAGCGGCATCCCGGTACACGTCGTCGCGGGCACCCATCCACTGGCGGCGCTGCCGCCCCAGGCCCTACACACGCTGAACGTCGGCCATGACACGTTGCGCACCAACGCAACCCAGCGACCGCCGCGCATCCCGGCCCGCGTGCAGCGCCTCGGCCACGTGGTATTGCAGAGCACCAGGTACCTGGAGGCGCTGAACTGGTATCTCGACAACCTCGGGATGATCGTCAGCGACTTCCTGTACTTCCCCGGCCAACGCGACCGAGGCCCGACGATGAGCTTCATCCGCTGCGACCGCGGTGACACCCCCACCGACCACCACACCCTCGCGATGGCACTCGGCCCGCGAAACCGCTACGTGCACTCCGCGTATCAGGTGGCGGACCTCGATGCGCTGGCTGCGGGCGGTGAGTACCTGCGCGAGCGCGGATACCAGAGGTCGTGGGGCATCGGCCGCCACATCCAGGGCAGCCAGATCTTCGACTACTGGCGCGATCCCGACGGTTTCCTCGTCGAGCACTTCACCGACGGCGACATGTTCGACGACACCCTCGAACCCGGCTGGGCGGCCTTCACCGCATCAGGCCTCTCCCAATGGGGGCCACCCGTGACCAAGGACTTCCTCGGCATCGCACCGGGCCGTGAGTCGCTCGACGAACTGCGGTCGATGGCGACAGCAATTCGCCACCGGGACAACGAATTCACCCTCACCCGCCTCGCGGGACTGATGAAAGTAGCCACCTCGTGACCACCACCGTCCTCCGCACCGCCGACGCCTGGTACGTCCAGACCGACACGGGGGCCGTGGCGATCGACACCGCGGCCGCCACCACCGCCGAACTGCTCCGCGACCGCGCCTCGATCGAGGCCGCCGGCACGAGCGGCGGCGGTGTCCCCGTGGAGACCCTGGCGCTGGTATCACCGGTCACCGCACCGTGTCGCGTCGTCGCTCAGATGACGAACTACACGTCGCACGTGAAGGATTCGGGTATGGATCCGAAGACGATCCCCCTGACATTCTTCCGCAAGGCGTCCGGGTCGATCAACGGCCCGACCGATGACATCGTCAAACCCGCCCACGTCCGGTTCATGGACTACGAGGTGGAAATCGGGCTGGTGTTCGGCAGGGAACTGCCCGTCGGCAGCACGCTCACCGAGTCCACTCTCGCCGACTACGTGGCAGGCCTCGTCGTCACCAACGACGTGTCGGCCCGCGACGTCCAACTGCCGAAGACGCAGTTCTACGAGGCGAAGTCATACCCCACCTTCACCCCGGTCGGTCCCGCGCTGGTATTGCTCGACGCCCACGAACTGATGCGCTTCGGCGAGCTGCGGCTCCAACTCAGCGTGAACGGCGAGGTCCGGCAGAACTCCGTCGTCGCGGCTGACATGATCTACCGACCGCTGCGCGCGCTGCAGGAACTCACCCGCTTCCAACGCATGGACGTCGGCGACCTCCTGCTCACGGGCACACCGGCCGGCACCGCGCTGAGCGCACCGCCCAAGCCCATCGAGATCATTGGCTCGCTCATCCCACCCGCATTGAAGTGGAAGTCCTTCTTCAAGAGCCAGTCCAGGAATCCCAAGTACCTACAGGAGGGCGACGTCGTCGAAGCCAGCGTGGCCACCGACGACAAGGCGATCGACCTCGGCACCCAACGGGCGGTGGTCCGGTACGCATGATCGGCGTTCCGCACGTCCCCGTGGTCGTGATCGGCGCGGGACCCACCGGCGTCACGGTCGCCACGCTGCTCGCCCGGTACGGCGTCGACTGTCTCGTACTGGACCGCTGGCCCGACGTCTACCCGCAGCCGCGGGCAGTGCACCTGGACGACGAGATCTTCCGGGTCCTCGCCCGACTGGGCATCGCCGACGAGTTCGCCGCGATCTCCCGACCGGCCCTGGGACTGCGCCTGCTCGACAGCTCCATGAGGACCCTGGCCGAGTTCACCCGCGATACCGGGCTGAGCTGCAACGGATTTCCCCGGGCCAACATGTTCGATCAGCCCGATCTCGAGACGCTGCTACGTGCCAACCTGAGACGCCATCCCCGCGCGGAGCTGCGGGGGAACGCCGCCGTGACGGACGTCGCCGAGAATGCCGACGGTGGCGTTCGCGTCACCTACGTCGATAGGACTGGCGGCAGCGGACACGTCGTCGACGCCGACTACGTGCTGGGCTGCGACGGCGCCAACAGCCTGGTTCGCTCTCTCATCGGCTCGGGCATGCAGGATCTCGGCTTCGAGCAGCGCTGGCTGGTGGTCGACGTCGCGACGTCGGCGGACCTGCACCAGTGGGAGGGCGTCCATCAGGTGTGCAATCCGGTTCGGGCCGGGACGTACATGCGCATCGGCGCGACCCGCTACCGGTGGGAGTTCCGTCTCCTCGACGACGAGAGCGCAGCCGACTTCGACACCATGGACACGCTGGCACCGCTGATCAAGCCGTGGGTGTCGGGAGTCGACGTGGGCGACCTGGAGTTGGTACGCGTCACCGAGTACACGTTCCGGGCGCAGCTCGCCGACCACTGGCGTCGGGGCCGGATCTTCCTGCTCGGCGACGCCGCTCACCTCACCCCGCCCTTCATCGGCCAGGGGATGGGCGCCGGCGTGCGTGACGCGGTGAACCTCGCGTGGAAGCTGGCGGGTGTGCTCGACGGCTCGCTGCCCGTCGCGGCATTGGACACCTACGAGCAGGAGCGTAAGCCGCACGCCCGCCACATGATCCGCCTCGCGCTCGGCGTCGGTAGGGCGATGACGGCCGGCGGCGAGCTCGGAAGCCTGGCGCGCCGGTTCGTCGTGCCGCAACTACATCGGCTACCCGGCCTGAGTGCCAAAGTCCTCGACAGCAGGACCCCGGCGCTGCGGCGGAGCGCGCTCGTTCGGACGTCCAGAATGCGGTCGAATCTGGCCGGCCGGCTGTGTCCGAACCCGATTCTCTCGGGAGGCAGACGTCTCGACGACGAACTGGGCGACGGATTCGCCATCGTGACGTTGACTCCACCCGGACCCGTCGAGCGCACCCTGATCGAGGCACGCAGCGCCGTCCTCCACGTCACGGCACCGGGAAGCGAGCTGGCTCAGTGGCTTCGTCGTGGTCGGGCCACCGCCGCGGTCATTCGGCCCGACCGAACCGTCATGCAGGCGGGCCGCGACGTCGGCACCCTCTGCGAGTTCCTGCCCAGGTCCGCGTCCACGCTGGAGTCGAGCCAATGACCAAGCTGCACAATGGTGTTCCCGTCTATGAACGTGACGTCTACGCCACCGACGCGATCCTCGAGCCCCATCCGCACTACGCCAGGATGCGCGACCTCGGCCCCGTGGTTTGGCTCCCCAAGCAACGCGTCTATGCGCTGCCCCGCTACACCGAATGCAAGGCCGTCCTCAGGGATGACGCCGCCTTCATCTCCGGCAAGGGTGTCGCACTCAACGGGTTCATCAACCGCCTCTCCCGCGGAACGACGCTCAACAGCGACGGCGCCGACGCACAGGCCGCGGCGGTCGTCGACGCCGCGCTGACCGAGGGCTCGGTCGACGGCGTCGCCGACGTGGCGATGGCATTGCCCATGGCGGTGGT
>NZ_JAEMTA010000003.1:69552-224841 GCF_016462545.1 Mycolicibacterium sp.
AGGGCTCGGTCGACGGCGTCGCCGACGTGGCGATGGCATTGCCCATGGCGGTGGTCCCCGACCTCGTCGGCTGGCCCCGCGACCGGCGCGACAACCTCTTGCCCTGGGGCGGCGCCACGTTCGACGTTCTCGGCCCCTTCAACAGGCATGCCGTGCGGGCGATGCCAGGCGCCCTGCAGATGCTGCGCTTTGCCCGTCGGGTCGTGCGCACACGCGACATGATCGAGGGCAGCCTCGGCCATGACGTCCTGCTCGCTGCCGACGACGGCAAAATCTCCTATGCCGACTGCTCACCCCTGATGGTCGACTACATCGCCCCGTCACTGGACACCACCATCAGTGCCATCGCGAACGCGCTGTACCTGTTCGCCAGCCATCCCGAACAGTGGCAACTGCTTCGCGACGATCCGGCCCTGATCCCCAACGCGATCAACGAGGTGATCCGCTACGAATCGCCGCTGCGGGCGTTCTCCCGAAAGGCGCTTCACGACAAGGAGATCGGCGGTACCAGCATCACGGCGGGGGCCAGGGTGCTCGTCGTGTACGCGTCGGCCAACCGCGACGAACGCGAATGGGACGTCCCTGACACCTTCGACATTCACCGCGACGCCACCCGCCACCTGGGCTTCGGGCAGGGAACTCATGCCTGCGCCGGACAGGGCCTCGCCCGGCTGGAGACCAGCGCCATGCTTCGGGCGCTCGTCGAACGCGTCGAGCGCATCGAGTTGACCGGGCCACCGACATGGGCCGTCAACAACATCATCAGGCGTCACGAGCGATTGCCCATCCGATTGTTCAGCGTCTAGGAGGCGAGAAGCGACCGGGGGCGGACCACATCGCAGGCCATCCCGCGCTCTTCGTGGCCGTCGCGGGCACGACCCTCGCGGCAACGCACCGATCGCGGGAGGGTAGAAAGCATTCATGACACTGATGGACATGTTCCGCCTCGACGGCAAGGTCGCCATCGTCACCGGCGCTTCGTCGGGCCTCGGGGTGGCCTTCGCCGAGGCCTGCGCGCAGGCCGGAGCCGACGTCGTCCTCGCCGCCCGACGTATCGAGAAACTCAGCGACACAGCTGATTTGGTCACGGCAGCGGGTGCCCGGGCGTTGACGGTCCAGACCGACGTCACCGATCCCGAGCAGTGCCGAGCGATGGTCGAGCGGGCGATGGAGGAGTTCGGCCGCGTCGACGTCCTCGTCAACAACGCCGGTGTCGGAACGGCCGTGCCCGCCAGCCGCGAGACTCCCGAGGAGTTTCGCGCCGTCGTCGACATCAACCTGCACGGCTCGTACTGGTCGGCCCAGGCGTGCGCGGCCGTCATGACACCCGGCAGTGCGATCGTCAACATCTCCAGCATCCTGGGCCTGACGACGGCCGGGCTTCCGCAGGCCGCCTACAGTGCGAGCAAGGCCGCCATCGTGGGACTGACCCGAGACCTGGCTCAGCAGTGGGGATCTCGCAAGGGCATCCGCGTCAACGCCATCGCACCGGGATTCTTCAAGTCCGAGATGACCGATCAGTACCAGCCCGGTTACCTCGAGTCACTCAGCGGTCGCTTCATCCTGCCGCGAATGGGTGATCCCGCCGAGCTCGCCGCCACCTTGGTGTGGCTGGCCTCGCCCGCGGGCGGGTACGTCACCGGTCAGACCATCGCCGTCGACGGTGGTGTCACCATCACCTAGGGATCAGTCGGCCGACGCGAACTGATCCCTGATGCAATCGAGGTTGGCCTGCATGTTCCGTTGCCAGTCGGCGAGCCGCCTCGCCACGATTCTGCCCTCGAGTTCCGGCCGCGCGGCGATCGCCGGGGTCAGTCCCGACGGTCCCGGTCCCATCCGAGCCCACTGCCGGATCAGCACACCGTCGCTGGTGGGCTCGATCTCGAACGCCCACGTCGCGATCGGACCGTCCGAGCCGGTGACGTTCCACACCCAGCGGCGCCCCTCGTCGACCTCGACGATCTCGCACTCGGTCTGCCAGGCGCCGATCGCCGGGTTCTCGTTGCAGCCGCGGAACCGCGCGCCCACCGCGACTTCGTCGGCATCCCCGAGCCATTCCACGCGCTGCAGCTCCGACGAGCACCGCGCAGGCAGCTCGATGTCGGTGACCAACCTCCACGCGGTGGGGACGTCGCACGCGACGCGCTGCGTCACCTCCACCGTGGGCTGGTCGCGGTAGCGCATGCACCGCAGCCTGCCATAGTGCAGGGGCGGCATCCGCAGAATCGAACCGAGGAGTACCAGTGAAGGTCGGAGCCCTCATCGAGCCTCGCGCACCCGGTGCGGCGGAGTTCGCCGTCGCCGCCGAGCGCATCGGGGTGGCATCACTGTGGGTGCCCGAGGTGTGGGGGTACGACGCCCTGACCGGTCTCGCGTTCCTCGCCGCCAAGACCACCGACATCGGGTTGGGAACCTTTGTCGTGCAATTGGGTTCCCGCAGTCCGGCCCTGTTGGCGACGTCGGCGCTCAGCCTGCAGGAGCTCTCGGGGGGACGCTTCACGTTGGGCATCGGTACCTCCGGCCCAGGGGTGATGGAGGGTTGGCACGGCGTCCGGTTCCGGCGTCCGGTGCAGACCACGCGCGAGACGATCGAGATCATCCGGACCGTCAGCCGCGGGGAGCGCCTCGAGCACGCCGGCGAGGTCTACCCACTGCCGTTGCCGGACGGCGACGGCAGCGTGCTGCGGCCGCTGGTGCGCCCGGGCCACGTCCCGGTGTACAACGCCGCGATGGGGCCGCGGAACCTGCGCCTCACGGGAGAGCTGGCCGACGGCTGGCTCGGCAACGCCTTCATCCCCGAGGCCGCCGAGGTCTTCCTCGGACCGTTGCGCGAGGGCGCCCAACGGGCCGGCCGCACCCTGGCCGACCTCGACCTCGTCGCCCCGGTCGCGGTCGAGTTCACCGCCACGCGGGAAGAGGGTGACGCCGCCGCCCGCAGGCACGCCGAGGGATACGCCTTCACGATCGGCGCGATGGGGGCTTCCGGCGGGCAGGAGCGGAGCGACCCGGGACGGTATTCCGGCCGGAACTTCTACAACGATGCGTTCACGCGGCTGGGATATGGCGACGGGGTACGCACGGTCACCGAGCTCTGGCAGTCCGGCAGACGCGACGAGGCCCGCCAGGCGGTGCCACTGGACCTCGGTCGCCTCACCAACCTCCTCGGCACCGACGACGCCATCGCCGACCGAGTGGCGAGCTACCGCGAGGCCGGAATCACCACTCTGCTGGCCAAACTCGACGGAGACTACGGCTTACAGCTGACGGCACTGGAGCGGCTCATCGCCATCGTCGCCGACCGATGACCGCTCCTCGGCACCAGCAGGGCACGACGGCGGGCCCCGCCCTGCTGGTCGTGGGCGCCGCCACCTCGCAGGAGGTCGGGGCCGCGTTCGCCGTGGGTCTGTTCGGTGCGCTGGGGGTGGGCGGGGCGACGTTCGCCCGCTTCGCCGTCGCGGGCGCGGTGCTGTGCATCGCCGCGCGCCCACGCATCCGCCGCCTGACCGGCCGGGCCTGGGGTGCGGCAGCGACGCTGGCCGTCTCGCTCGCCGCCATGAATCTGTGCTTTTACGAAGCGATTTCACGCATCCCGCTGGGAATCGCGGTGACCATCGAGGTCCTCGGTCCGCTGGTGCTCTCCGTCGCCCTGAGCCGACGACGCAGTGCGTGGCTGTGGGCCCTGCTCGCCTTCATCGGGATCGCGGCGCTCGGGGTGACCCCGAAGCGGACGGATCACCTCGATTGGCTCGGCGTGGCCTTCGCCGCCGCTGCGGCACTGAGCTGGGCGGCGTACATCGTCGCCACGTCACGAGCAGTTCGGGTGTTTCCGAGGCTCGACGCTCTGGCGATCGCCTCCGCGATCGGCGCCCTTCTGGTGGCGCCCTTCGCCGTCGTCACCGCCAACCACCTGACATTCAGCGGGCACGTCGCGGCGCTCGCGCTCGCCGTGGGCCTGATGAGCTCGGTGATTCCCTACTCGTTGGAGCTGTGGTCGCTGCGCAGCCTCGAACCGGGGACGTTCGCGGTGCTGACGTGTCTGTCCCCCGTCGTCGCCGTACTCGCCGGGTGGGTGGTCCTCGGTCAGTCGCTCAGGGTGCTCGACTGCCTGGCCATCGCGCTGGTCACGGCGGCAAGTGCGGGTGCCGTGCGCTCGGCCCGCCGCCCACTCACGGACCCCCCTTCCAATGGTCGATTCGATGGTGATCCGGCGTGAACCCGTGCTTGACGCCCCAGAGGACGGCCTGGGTGCGGCTACCCGCCCCGATCTTTCGGTAGACGGTCCGGATGTAGGACTTGACGGTGTTGGGGCTCAAATAGGTCAGCGCCGCGACCTCCGCGTTGCTCTTGCCCTGCGTGATCAGCGCCAGAATCTCCGCCTCCCGGTCGCTGAGCCCCTCGCCCCGGCCCGGCCAGTCGAGCCCGACGGCGCTGCGGGCACGCTGCGGGGCATCGCTGATGACGGTCTCGCCGGCGTGTACCGCCTCCAGCGCGTCGACCAGATCGCGGGCGGGCAGCGTCTTGGACAGGTAGCCGTGCGCTCCGTGCTGCCTGGCGCTGTCGATGAGGTCTGGGTGAAAGTTCCAGGTGTAGACCACGACTCGGCGCGCTCGCGGATTCGCCACCAGCGCGGCAATCTCCTCGTGATCGGCCTCCGGTTGCGCGAACGAGTCGTACAACACGATGTCGACGGCGTCGTCGAGAGGTTGGTTGGCGTCGAGTTCAGCGACCACCACCCGGTCGCGGTACTTGTCGAACATGTTGGCCACCCCCATCAGCACCACGTCGTAGTCATCGACGAGCGCGACGGTGATCGGACCATTCGGTGTTGACGTCACCCGTCGATCATTACCCCCTTAGGGGTGTATCGGTACCCCCCCAAGGGGTGTGAACTGAGGTCAGCGTCGAGCAACCGCTCGACCTCCCGGTATCCAGCGTTCTACGGGCGCACATCGGAAAGGCACACATCATGCTCGGACTCATCGTCAGCATCGTCATCGTCGGTCTCATTGCCGGCGCCGTCGCACGGCTGCTCATCCCCGGCCGGCAGAACATCTCCATCGTGATGACCATCGTGCTGGGCATCGTCGGCTCGTTCGTCGGCGGCTTCCTCGGCTACCTGATCTTCGGCAAGGACGCCGCGAACGGCTTCCTCCAGCCCTCGGGCATCATCGGATCCATCATCGGCGCCGTCATCGTGCTGCTGATCTGGAGCCGCGTCGGCGGGCGCAACACCACCCGCACCAGGTAGGCCATACCGACGGAGATCGACCCCGATGTCGGCCGGGGTCGATCTTCGCCGTGTGTCGAGAAGCTATGCCGCCGCGACCCCTGCGGACTGGAGTTCCCGCAGTGCCGTACGCAATCCGCGACGCTTGCCCGTCGCGGGATCGATGCCGAAGGTGTCACGCATGCCGCCACGAATGCGGAACTTCAACTCGGAGTTGGTCTCCGGTGCATCATCACTGGTCCCCTTGAGGAACCTGTCCGGCAACGCCAGCTTCGCGATCGTCGCGAACGACTGCCAGTACTGCCGCAGCAGCGGACCCGTCGTGTAGGGCAGGTCGTATTTGTCGCACAGCGCCCTGACGCGCACGCTGATCTCGGCGTACCGGTTGCTCGGCAGATCCGGGAACATGTGGTGCTCGATCTGGTAGCAGAGGTTGCCGCTCATGAACGCCATCACCGGCCCCGCGTTGAAGTTCGCAGAACCGAGCATCTGGCGCAGATACCACTCGGCCTGCGTCTCGTTCTCGTACTCCTCCTGCGTGAATTTCTCTGCGCCGTCGGGAAAGTGGCCGCAGAAGATGACCATGTAGGACCAGTAGTTGCGGATCAGGTTCGCGACCGCGTTGGCGCCGAGGGTGTGCTTCCATGCCGGTCCCGTCAGCGCCGGGAACACGATGTAGTCCTTGCCGACCTGCTTGGCGACCTTCTTGCCGATGATCCGCAGATCCTTGCGCACCTCGCCCATCGTCTTCTCACCCTTGCGCCACTTGGTGGTCTCGACGCCGTGCAGCGCCACGCCCCACTCGAAGAGGGTGCCGAGCAGGATGTTGTAGATCGGGTTGCCGATCATCCACTTCTCCCACCGCTGATCGCGGGTGAGACGCATGATGCCGTAACCGATGTCGTCGTCCAGGCCGACGATGTTCGTGTACTTGTGGTGGATGTAGTTGTGGGACTTCTTCCAATGCACTGAGGGAGACGTCGTGTCCCATTCCCACTCGGTGGAGTGGATCTCGGGGTCGTTCATCCAATCCCACTGCCCGTGGGTGATGTTGTGGCCGAGTTCCATGTTCTCGATGATCTTGGCGGTGCCGAGCATGGTGGTGCCGGCCAGCCAGGCGAGCTTGTCCCGGCTCGCGAAGAGGGAGATACGGCCCGCGGCGGCCAGGCCCCGCTGCAGCTGGATGGTCCGCCGGATGTAGCGGGCATCGCGCTCGCCTCGCGACTCCTCGATGTCGGTTCTGATCGCGTCCAGCTCGCGCCCGAGCTCTTCGACGTCCTCGGGGGTGAGGTGCGCGTATTCCTTGATGTCACTGATGGCCATGTCAACTCCTAGACGTTGATGGTGCAGTCGCCGGATGCGGCGGACACACAGGTTTGAATTCGGTCGCCCGCGCCGTGTTCCTTGCCCGACCGGAAATCTCGGACGTGACCGGATTCCAGTGGCAGCACGCAGGTTTGGCAGATGCCCATACGGCACCCGAACGGCATCTGGATGCCCAGCTTCTCGCCGGCTTCCAGTAGCGAGGTGGCTCCGTCCACCTCGATCTCCTTGTCGGAGAAAGCGAACGTGACGGTGCCGCCCTCGCCGCCCTTGTCCGTCCTGGCGATGACGAACCGCTCCATGTGAAGCCGTTCGTCGGGCACGCCCGCGTCCGCCCACACCTTTTCGAGCGTGTCGAGCATGGCGGGCGGTCCGCACGCCCAGGTCGACCGTTCCTTCCAGTCCGGGACGATGCCATCGAGCCCGGCGAAGTCGAGGTGACCCTGCTCGTCGGTGAATTGCAGGTGCAGCCGGAAACCGTCCCGGTCGTGCTCCAACCGCCGCAGCTCGTCGTAGAAGATCACGTGGTCCGCAGAGGGCGCCGAGTGCAGGTGGACGATGTCGCAGTCGTGACCGCGCGCCTGAATGGATCGCAGCATGGCCATCACCGGGGTGACGCCGCTGCCCGCCGTGATGAGCAACAGCTTCGCCGGCGGCGGGTCGGGCAGTGCGAAGTCGCCCTTCGGCGACGCCAGGCGAACGATCGTTCCGCCCTTCACACCGTTCACCAGGTGGGTCGACAGGAAGCCTTCGGGCGTGGCCTTGACGGTGATCGAGATCAGCTTCTCGTCGCGCACGGGGATCGAGGTGAGCGAGTACGACCGCCAGTGCCACTTGCCGTCGATGCTCAGGCCGATGCCGACGTACTGCCCCGGTTGGTAGTCCCCGGAGAAGCCCCACCCCGGTCTGATCGTCACGGTCGCCGTGTCCTCGGTTTCCTTGCGGACCTCGATGACCTCACCGCGGAGTTCGCGCGCCGACCACAGCGGGTTGAGCAGGGTCAGATAGTCATCGGGTAGCAGCGGCGTCGTCGCCCTGGCGGCCAGCCCACGGATCAGATTGATTCGCTTGCTCGAGCCGGTCTCTACGTTCTTGGCGGGTTTCTCGCTCCAGCGGGCGAGCTTTCTCAGCGTCGGCGCCACGGCGCTCAGCTCCTGGCCCGACGAATGACGAACGGCTTCGGTGTACACATGTACACCAACGTACCCAGGGGTGGCGCAGTTCACACCCGAGGGCGCGAAACGTAGCAAACGAATGTTTGATCAGTACTCGGACGGCACCGTCGACGGCGGAATCTCGACGTCGAAACCGACGTCGTCCTTGGTCGTGCGCATGAAGTCGTCGATGATCTCCGCGACCTCGTGGGGCGCCTCGACGTGCGCGAAGTGTCCCACTCCGGGCAGCACCTCGAGACGACCGCCGGGACGGGCTGCCATGGCAGCGTGCCCGTGCTCGACCGGAATGATCTCGTCGTCTTCACCCCAGATCGCCAGGGTCGGCAACTCGGCGCGGACGTGAAGACGATTCAGTGCACTGACGGCCTGACCGCGGTAGTCGACCACCGAGCGCAGGGTGCGAAGGAAGGCATCTCGGGTGGGTTTGTCCGCGAAGGATGAGTAGGCGCGCCAGATCTCGCTGGCCCGCGGGTTGCGCATGCCCGACGAGGTGAACCAGGAACCGATCTTGTTGCCCGCCTTGAGAACCGGGGTGGGCGCGATGACCGGGAGCACGAACTCGGCGCCGGGCGCGGACAGCAGCCGCAGGATCCAGCCGACGTCGGAGCCGAGACCGCCACTGCTGATGAGGATGAGGCGCTCGCAGTAATCCGGGTGCTGGTAGAGGAACTGCATCGCGACCCCGCCACCGAGCGAATGGCCGACGATCGTCGCCTGGGCGATGCCCAACTCGTCGAGCAGGTCGCGCAGCGATACCGCGAACGCACCGAGTGAGTAGTCGCCGCGGGGTTTCACGGACTGGCCGTGGCCCAGCAGGTCGGGTGCGACGACCCGGTAGTTCTTGGCGAGGCGGGGGATCAGCTCACGCCACGCATCGGAGCTGCCCGCCATGCCGTGTATCAGCAGAAGGACCTCACCGCTGCCCTCGTCCCGGTAGGCAACCCGTTCTCCGTGCAACTCGAGGAACTTCACGTCATTCATGGTCGATCTCTCCAACTCGGTTCGATCTCATCGCGCCCTCGCGGTACCCGCCGGTAACTTCCGAGCCTGCCCCATCGTGGCGTGGCCGTCAACGCGGAGGTTGCTACGCGGGCGCGATCTGGACGGGAATCCCGTTCAGCACCGACGTGCCCGACAATCGGTCCATCGACGACCCGTCGTTGAGCTGGTTGACGTTGACACCGGGATGCCCGGCCGCGACGGACATCCTGGTCCCGTCGAGATCGTGGCCCCACCCGTGCGGTAGCGAGACGACACCGCGCCGGATGCCGTCGGTGAGCTCCACCGGCGCCTCCAGCTTGCCCCCCGGGCCGGTGACGAGGGCCAAGTCGGTGATGCCCAGGGCCGTGGCGTCGTCCGGATGCATCTGCAGCGTGCAGAGATTCGAGCCACCCGACAGCGCGGGCAGGTTGTGCATCCAGCTGTTGTTGGAGCGCAGGTGCCGACGCCCGATCAGGACGAAGTCGTCCGCATCGCGGCTCAGGGAGTCGCGCAACCTCGCGACGTCGGCAACCAGCGGTTCGGGGGCGAGTTCCACCTTGCCCGACGGCGTCCGCAGCACCTCGCCGAGGCGCGGCCGCAGCGCACCGTAGTCGATGCCATGTGGTGCGGCCTTGAGCCGCTCCAGCGTCAAGCCGTCCGGGTTCGTGCCGAAGGCGTCACCGTAGGGCCCGAGTCGCAGCATCATGTCGAGGCGGCGCTCATAACCGGGTCCGTGCGCCAGCATGGCGGTCAGCTCGTCGACGTCGCGGCCCGAGACCGGCGAGTCCGGGTCGGCCGTCTCCTTGGTCAGCGTCGCGGCGATGACCTGGTCGTCGACCACCGCGGTGTCACCGAGCGGACTCAGACCGAAGAGCACCAACGCGAGTCGCGACAGGATCTCCGCCTCACTGGGCTGGCCCGGCGCCAGCGGTAGCACCGGCGGCGAATACCGCGCGGTGTTGCGGACCGCGGCGTTGCCCAGCGCGACGTCGAAGTGGGCGGTGCGCGACGGCGGTGGGGGCGGCAGGATGACGTCGGCGTGGCGGGTCGTCTCGTTGAGATACGGGTCGACGCTCAACATGAAGCCCACGCCGGCGAGCGCCCGGCTGAGCCGCTCACCGTCGGGCGCGGACAGCACCGGATTGCCCGCGATGGTGATGACGGCCTCGACCTTCCCCTCACCCGGCGTGTCGATCTCCTCGGCCAGCGCCGCGGTGGGCAGTTCGGAGAGCGCTTCCGGGTGACCCGAGACCCGGCTGTGCCAGCGCCCGATGCGAAAGCCACGCCCCGCCTTGGGAGGTCGCGGCGCCGGACCGACCGGTGACTGCGGGAACATGGCTCCCCCGGGTCGATCCAGGTTTCCGGTGAGAACGTTCACCACGTCCACCAACCAGCTGCCGACGGTGCCGAACTCCACGGTGGACGTGCCGATCCGGCCGTACACCGCCGCGGACGTGGCCGCGGCGATCTCGCGCGCGACGGTGCGGATGTCCTCGGCGGAGACGCCGCAGTGGGCGGCCACGTCCTCCGGTGCGAACGAGGCGGCCAGAGCTCGGACGTCGTCGACGCCGTCGACGCGGGACTCCAACTCGCCCAGATCGACGAGACCCTCGTCGAACAGCGTGTGCACGACCCCGAGCAGGAGCGCGGCATCCGTGCCGGGTCGCGGCGCGATGTGCACATCGGCCATGGCGGCGGTCCGGGTGCGAGCGGGATCGATCACGACGAGCCGTCCGCCACGCCTGCGGAGCGCCTTGAGCTTGCCACCGAAATCGGCCGCGGTGGCCAGACTTCCGTTGGACACCAACGGGTTTGCACCAATCACGACGAGGTGATCGGTGTGGTCGAGATCCGGGACGGTGAACGCCATCGGATTGCCGAGCATCATGCCCAGCGATACGTGCTTGGGCATCTGGTCGAGCGTGCTCGCCGAATACACCTGTCGAGTGCCGAGTCCGCGCACCAGCAGCGGTGCGTACAGGCTGCCGGCGATGGTGTGGGCGTTCGGGTTGCCGAGGTAGACGGCGACGGACGGCCCGCCGGTGGCGGCGAGCACGGCGTTGAGTCCTTCGGCGGCGGCCGCGAACGCCTCGTCCCAGCTGACCTCGACGAGTTCACCGTCTCGGCGCACCATCGGTCCGGTCAGCCGGTCGGGGTCAGCGTCCAGCTCACCGAAGCTGGCGCCCTTCGGACAGATGAACCCGGCGCTGAACACGTCCTCGCGGTCGCCGCGCGCCGCGGTCACCACGGCAGCGTCGTCGTCGACTTCGAGGGTGAGCCCGCAGGTGGCTTCACAGAGCGGGCAGATGCGCAGCGCGGTCCGGGTGATGGCCATGTCCGCATTCTGCATCAGGTGCCTGGACCCGAGACGGTGAACGGGGTCGGTCGGGCTCAGGCTGCGGGTCTGCGCCCGGGGCGCGACGGTGGCCCGTCCATCCGGCCCTTGTCGAGCATGTCGTCGTATTTCTCGAGGTACTTGCGCATCATGACGTCCTGCGAGCAGTGCGTCTCGGCGCGCAGTCGCGCATCCGCTCGAGACAGCGACGCGGCCTCCCGAATCGCTCGGGTCAACGCGTCGAGGTCGTCGGGTCGGGCCAGCCTCCCGCTGGACGCGTCGAGGATCTCCGGTATCCCGCCACGGGCGAGTGCTGCGACGGGGGTTCCGCAGGCGAGCGCTTCGGCGACGACGAGGCCGTAGGGCTCCTCCCACCGCGGCGTCACCAGTGCGACGGCTGCACCCCCGACCAGAGCCGCCAGCTCGTCCTGGCGGAGGTGGCCCTCGTAACGGACGTCCGGACCGAGCAGGGGCGAAATCTCGCCTTCGTAGTACGAGGCGTCGCCGATCGGACCGGCGAACCGAAGGGTCACGCCGGCCCTGCGCGCGGCGACGATCGCATCGGTCAGGCCCTTCTCCGGCACGATCCGTCCCGACCAGACCGCATAGTCCCCGCCAGGGCCGGGACGCCACGCGGTGAGATCGATGCCGTTGGCGATGACGGGGACGACTCCGTTGACGGGCAGCCACTGCGCGGCCGTGTAGGCGCTGACCGCGACGAACTCGCTCGACATGCCGCCGGGCAGCGCCACCGCCGACTCCATCCACGGCAGGGGCGGGGTGTGCAGGGTGGTCAGCATCGGCATCGAAATGGTCCTGGCCAGGGCAAGTGGGATGTAGTGCAGGCTGTGGTTGTGGACGATGTCGAACGAATCCCGCAGTGGCCCTGCGAGTTCCAACATCACCGAGACATACGCATGGGTCTCGTGCACGGTCCAGGCGGGAGTGAGATAGTCGTTACGGGACTGCGGCGTCATCTCGAAGGTGCGCACCGGCAGCACGTCGTAGGGCAGGTCGGTCGCCGATCCGGGCGCCGCGAACATGGTGACGGAATGACCGAGCGCGGCGAGGGCATGCGCGACCTGGGACACGTGGGCTTCGAGCCCGCCCGCGAAGGGCTGGCTCACGGCATACCGGGAGGACGCGAGCAGCGCGATGCGCAGGGGTTGGCTGCTCATGCGGCCACCGCCGTGGTCATCGCGTCGACGTAGAGGTCCACCATCCGGTCCCCTACCCGCTGCCGCTCTCGCGCGCGCTGCCGTCGTTTGTCGTGGTCCCCGCCGTCTGACCGCGGCGATTCGAGGCCGAGCGTGACCGCGCGCCGCAACCCTGCCGCATCGAGACCCTCTGGGCCGTAATCGAATACCGGACCCGGATGCTGTTCGGCGAAGAAACCGAAGCTGGGACTCACGACGGTGGTCCCCGCGTCGTAACACGCCTCCAGCCACCCGGAATGGGTGCCGAACCGGTACGGCAGCACGACGACGTCGACGTCGTAGAGATAGGCGGTGAGTTCGGCGTCGGTGAAGCGGGCATGCACCCGGACGTCGGCCCCCGCGCGTCGATACGCCGCGAGCCGTGCCGTCGAAACCCCTGCCGTGGAGAGACATTCGGCGTCCAGGTCGAACCTCACCAGCGCATCGGGACGGTCGCCGTCCAGCAGCGCGTCGAGGATCGGCCAGGGCTGCACGCTGGCGCGCAAGCTCTTTCCGTGGACTCCGATCACCGGAACCCGCCGCGCCGTCCGGGCCGCCCCCACGGACTCGAGCGGCAGCACGTGCGGGTGCGGAAGGACGACGGCGTCACGACCCCACCGGTCGAGGATCACCGATGCCGCACCACGGGTCAGGGTGATGACCTCGGTGGCCGCAGGCACCAGCACGTCCAATTGGGAGAGGTGCCGGGCCGGGTCGGCGAAGTGAGGATTGTGCAGGTCGTGCACCGTCAGCACCAGCGGCACGCGGGCGCGGTGCAGCACGTCGACCACATCCCGCAGTTGCTCGACGGCGAACTCCTCGAAACCGAAGTGCACGTGCATGACGTCGAAGGACCCGAGCTGCCGAGACAGAAAGTCGGACTCCAGGAAGCGGGGCGGCCACCACTGACCCGGCAGCGTGCACGTGCGCGGGACGGGGTCGGGCAGCACTCTCACCCGAGTCGGGTCCGAGATCGACTCGACGTAGGGATGGCCTGACGGCACGGAAGCCACGGTGAGCAACGAGCCTCCGATCGACGGTATGGGGCGCCGCCGTCTGCGACCGCCATCGCCTCCCTTACCCGGTCCGCGCCGACTCACTCCGGCCGCTAGCGTGATGTAGTGCACGAGACGTCGGCGAGAACCCGGCACTTCAGCGAGTTCTACGGATGCGACGACGACCGGGGCGGCGCCGAGCCCGGCTCGACCAGACCCCTGTGGTTGGTGGTCGGCAATTGTCAGGCCGAGGCGCTGCGCCTCGTCATCGACGGCGTCGAGGGCCGTCCCTATGCAACGGTCCGCATGCCGCCGGTGCACGAACTCGAGCCGTCCGACCTGCCGGCGCTGCGCCGTCAGCTCCGCAAGGCATCCGTTCTGCTGTGCCAGCCGATCAGGCCCGGCTATCGCGAGCTGCCACTGGGTACCGACGAGCTCGCCGCGGAGCTGCCGCCCGGGGCCCGCGTCGTCCGCTGGCCGGTGATCCGGTACGCGGGCCTGCATCCATTCCAGGCGATCGTGCGACATCCCGCCGACCGCAGCGTCGTGCCGCCCGTGGTGCCGTATCACGACCTGCGCACCGTGGTCGCCGCCCGAGATGGTCGATCGGACACCGCAGAGTGGGACGTGGCGGTGGACCCGCAGGGTTTCGTCGCGGTCGCGAATGCGAGCCAGGCCGAGTTGGCGCATCGGGAAGCCCGTCAGTGCGACGTGGGAATATCCGACGTGCTCAGGGAATACGGCGCCGGGGCGGCTCATACGATCAACCATCCGGGCAATCGGGTGCTGACCGAGCTGGGACGCCGAATCCTTCGCACACTGGACGTCGACCTCCCCGTCGACGAGCCGTACACGACGTTGCTCGGCTCCGTCACCGCGCCTCTGGAACGCCGTGTCCTCGACGCCCTCCATCTCACCGCTCCCGCGCGACCGGGATGGGTGATGAACGGCGAAGCCCTGCAACCGGATGCCGTGCACCGAGCCCAGCTGCAGTGGTACCGCGACAATCCCGACTTCGTCGGCCTGGCTCTCGCCCGCCACGCCCACACCCTGGACATGCTCGGCCTCGGGTCGGCGAACGCCGCGTGAGCGGGAATCCCGGCCATCTGGTGGTCGGTCCCCTGCGGCACGGGGTCGTGACCTTCGCACTGGACCTCGTCGCAGAGCTGACGCGGGTGAACCATCCGGCCCGCACGGTCCGGGTCGACGACTGGACCGGTCTCGAGGACGCGCTCGCTCGCCTCGAACCCGCCGCCGGCCTGCACCTGAACTTCACCGACCGACTGTTCGGCGCGACCCCGCGTGCAGCAGGCGACCGCGTGGCGGGCATCGTCACCTCCGTCGCGTCCGCGGGCGGGCGCGTCACGGCCACCCTGCACGACGTGCCGCAACCCGCCGATGGGGGCAACTACCGCGAGCGCGTCGACGCCTACCGTGCGGTGTGCAATGCGGTGCACGGACTCGCGACCAACAGCGAGCACGAGCGGTCCCTGCTCGCCGAGAGCGACATCGCCGGGCCGGCCGACGTGGTCGTCGTTCCGCTACCGCTGCACCTCGGCGAGGTGCGGCCGGCCCGTCCCGTCGTCGGGACACGCAGCGTTGCGGTGCTCGGGTTCGTCTACCCCGGCAAGGGGCATTCCGAGGTGCTCGCGGCGATGTCGGATCTGCCGCGCGACGTGGAATTCGTGGCGATCGGTGAGTGCTCGGCCGGGCACGCCGATCTCGCGGACCGCCTCGCGGCCTCCGCCCGTGCGTCCGGCCGGCGCTTCGCCGTCACGGGTTACGTGCCGAGCGACGAGTTGACCGACGCCATGCACCGCGTCTCGGCGCCGGTCGCCCATCACCGACACGTGTCGGCGTCCGGTTCCCTGAACACGTGGATCGCGGCACACCGCAGGCCCCTGGCCCCGGTGAACCGCTACACCCTCGAGCACGCCGAACGCCATCCTGGAACGCTGCGGCTGTATCCCGATACCGATCGCGGCCTCGAGGAGGCGATCGCCTCGGCGTTGGACGACCCGGACTCGACGTGGCTGACCGCCGACGCCGCCAGCGGATCGACACCCGCGGATGCGGCCAGGCGCTACGTCGAAGCGTTCGCGCGGTGGCATGACTGAGTCGCCAATTCCGTTGTTGGATGGTCGTTTTCTGGTACCGGCCAATCGGTGGGACCTGCTGGACGGCCTACCGGGTCGCCAGGAGCGGATCGCCGTGGTGATCCCGTTCTACGAGCAGCACGATCAGCTCGCCGTGCTGCTGACGGCACTCGAGTTGCAGACCTACCCTCGCGAGTTGGTCGAGATCGTCGTGGCCGACGATGGATCCTCGAGGGCACCGGAGCCGGACTCTGCGCTGAACGTGTCCGTAGTACGGCAGTCCCGCAACGGATTTCGAGCGGCGGCGGCCCGCAACCTCGGCGTGCAAGCAACCACGGCGCCGATTCTGTGCTTCCTCGACTGCGACACCTACCCAGAACCGGGCTACCTCGCCGAGATCGCTCGGCTGCCATCGCTGCTACCCGACGCACTCGTCGTCGGCAGGCGGCGCCATGCGGACATCGCGGAGTGGACTCCGACCGACCTGCGCCGGTGGTGGTCCGGCGGACCGGCACCGCGAATCCTCCCCGAGCCGCGCTGGTTGATCGACGCCTATGCGCATTCGCACAACCTCCTCGAGATCGATCACCGCTCCTACCGATACGTCATCAGCTCGGTGATGGCATGCAGCCGTGAGCTTTTCGACGATATTGGTGGATTCGACGAGTCGTTCTCGCAATATGGCGGCGAAGACTGGGAGTTGGCCCACCGCGCCGTCGCCGGCGGCGCAGTCCTGCAGCACGTCCCCGAGGCCGTCGCCTGGCACGTCGGGCCGGACTGGGCCGGCCGCGACGTCGGCGAGCGCACCGCGTCGAAGAATCGCGAGGCGCTAGCCGTCGCACGCCTGGTGCCCGATCCGGACGCTCGCCGTCCCGGGCTGCGGTATGCGATCCCCGAGGTCGCCGTCGAGATCGACACCACGGCCCACACCGTTGGCTCGCTGGTGGCGACCATCGCGTGTTTCCTGCATCTCGACGTCGGCGTCTGGCTGACCGGACCGTCAGCCCCGCAGCTCCGTCGCGACCTCGGTGACGACGATCCCCGCATCGGTGTCGGTGCCGTCCCGCTGGAGGTGCGGCAGCGATGCCGGTTCGTCGTCTCCACAAGCGGCAGACCCGTGCTGTCACGGTCGGCGACCTCGCGGCTGATTGCCGCCTGCGCCGAGGGCGGCATCGGGCAGGTGGGCTCCGGTGCGGGAGACAGCGAGGTGACGTGTGAGTCATCCTGGGCGCTGAACCGGGTTCGGCGCTGGAGCACGAAGGTCGATGCCCAACGGCTGCGCGGGCTGTCTCGATCCACCCGTCTGTCCGCGGCTGACCTGGGGTTGCGCGAAGGGCCACCGGACACCTCGCTGGCGTGGTGAAGCCCACGAGGTTGAGCCGCTCGGGGAGCGGGCACCCTCCACCGCAACGATGCTGGGAGGCTGGCCCCTTTGATCGGCTACTACGTCCATCACCACGGCCGGGGTCACCTCGCCCGGGCCACCAGCATCTGTGCCCACCTGAGCGGCAGCGCGACGGCGCTCACCTCATTGCCGCTTGCCGAGCCGTGGCGCTTCGGCGACGTGGTGGAGTTGCCCCGCGACGACGGCGACCCGTCCCCGCAGGACGCCACCGCCTGCGGCGTCTTTCATTGGGCTCCACTGCACCACGACGGGTTACGGACGCGGATGCGACTCATCGCGGAGTGGGTCGAGGCGGCCCGGCCCGCGGCGATCGTCGTCGACGTCTCGGTGGAGGTGGCGACATTCGTCCGGCTGCTCGGCGTCCCGGTGGTGGTCGTCGCGATGCCGGGCGAGCGGACCGACCGACCGCACGAGCTCGTCTACGAACTCGCCGACCACATTCTGGCGGCCTGGCCCCGCGCGCTCTACCAGCCGGACTGGTTGCGCCGTCATGACGCCAAGACGTCCTACGTCGGCGGCATCAGCCGCTTCGACGGCCGACCCCGCAGCGCCGCGCACGCCGACGGAACACGCCACGTCCTGACGCTGGGCGGCGCCGGAGGCTCCACCGTCGATGCCGGGATGATCGATCTCTACGCGGCCGACCATCCGCAATTCCGCTGGAGCGCACTGGGGGTCGCAGGCGCCCGGTGGAGCGAGGACCCGTGGGGCGAGCTGTGCGACGCCGACGTCGTCGTCGCCCATGCCGGGCAGAGTTCCATCGCCGACATCGCCGCCGCCGCCCGCCCTGCCATCGTGGTCCCGCAACCACGACCGTTCGGCGAACAGACAGCCACCGCAACGGTGCTCGGCCGCTCGGGCCTGGCGGTCAGCCTTCAGGACTGGCCGCGGTCAGACGAATGGGAGCCACTCATCGACCGTGCGCTCGGGCTCGATGTCGACGGCTGGCAGCGATGGCAGACCGCGGGTGCACCCGCGCGCGCGGCGGCTGCCATCGACGAGGTCGCCGCCCGCCGAGGCCGGGTCGCCGTACGGTGAGGACCGCCGTGGTGACGGTGGTCAAGGGCAGGGCCACCCACCTGCGCCGCCAACTCGACGGGCTGGCACGTAGTCACGACCAACCGGCGGATCACGTCGTGGTCGCCATCGACGACCCCACCGCCGCGGCAACGGTTCACGCCGCCGGCGGCACCTGTCGCGTCGTCGACGTCCACTGCCAGACGGAGCGACTTCAGATCGCCGGTGCCCGGAACCTCGGCGCGCAGAGCGCGATCGACGCGGGCGCCGAGTTGCTGGTGTTCCTCGACGTCGACTGCATACCAGCTCCCGGGTTGGTCGGCCGCTATCAGCGTGCCGCCGCGAGTCCCGGCCACGCGGACAGTCTGCTCTGCGGGCCGGTGACCTATCTGCCGCCACCGGGTCCGGGGGGATACGACGTCGAGACCGTGACGGTGCAGGCCGATCCGCATCCGGGGCGGGTGATGCCGACCGGCGATGACGTCGTCGAGACCACCGACTATGAACTGTTCTGGTCGTTGTCGTTTGCGGTGCGGTCGGCGACGTGGGAGAGGATCGGCGGCTTCTGCACCGACTACTGCGGATACGGCGGCGAGGACACCGATTTCGGCCAGATCGCACGGTCCCTCGGGATACCGATGTGCTGGGTCGGCAACGCCCACGCCTTTCATCAGTTCCATCCGGTGTCAGATCCACCCGTCGAGCATCTGGTGGACATTCTCGCGAATGCCGTTGTCTTCCAACGCCGCTGGGGGTGGTGGCCCATGCGCGGCTGGTTGGACCAGTTCGAGGCGGCAGGACTGATCAGCCGCGATGCCGACGGCCACCCACGGCTGTCGTGAACCTAGCGAGCGCGCTTCGCGAGCCGTTCCGGGTCGAGGATCAGCACGCTCTTTCCCTCGACCCTGATCCAGCCGCGTTGACTGAAGTCGGCGAGTGCCTTGTTGACCGTCTCGCGCGACGCGCCGACCAACTGGGCGATCTCTTCCTGAGTGAGGTCGTGGGTGACGCGTAGCGCGTTGCCCTCCTGTGCGCCGAAGCGTTGAACCAGTTGCAGCAACTGCTTGGCGACGCGCCCCGGCACGTCGGTGAAGATGAGGTCCCCGAGGTTGTTGTTGGTGCGGCGCAGCCGGCGAGCGAGCACGCGAAGCAACTGCTCGGCGATCTCGGGGCGGCCGTTGATCCAGGCGCGCAGGGCGTCGCGGTCCATGGAGACCGCGCGTACCTGGGTCACGGTGGTGACGCTGGAGGTCCGCGGCCCCGGATCGAAGATGGCCAACTCACCGAACATGTCCGACGGACCGAGGATCGTGAGCAGATTCTCGCGGCCGTCGGGCGCGCTGCGGACGATCTTCACCTTGCCCGAGACGATGATGTACAACCGGTCGCCGGGTTCGCCTTCGACGAAGATCGTGTGCCCGCGGGGAAAGTCGACGGGCTGAAGTTGGGTGATCAGGGCGGCGACCGCGCTGGGCTCGACCCCCTGGACGATCCCGGACCGCGCGAGGGTGTCCTCCACGTCGCCGGGATCGACCGCCGACCTCACGCCTGCCCTCGGCGACGTTGCTGACTGCTCTCGGTGTGCGCGCACATGCCTGTGAGCGTGACGGCGCAAAACCGGTTTGTAAAGCCCATTGCCGCAGCGAAGGCCTCAGACGTCGGTGGTCGTGTACCGCGTCTTGACCGGCGGCGCAGCCAACAGCGGCGGCAGGTCGGTGATCTTCCCGTCGCCGGCGCGGAAGGCGCGGTAGGCCTCGTCGTGTTCGACGGTGTCCCAGACTTCGTAGATGATCCAGTGCGCCTCGTCGTCCTCGTCGACGAGGACGTCGATGACGAGGGCACCGTCGAAGGCGCGGGTCTTGGCCAGCTCGCGAGTGAAGACCTCGCGGGCCTCGGCGACCGATTCGGGCTTGAACCTGAGCTCGAGCATGACGGTGACGGACACTGGGCTCTCCTGACTACGCATTGAGTTCGTTGACGACCATCGTGCCCGATGGCTGCGCGGCGGCGATGGCGGACCGGGCCGCACCGGAATTAACCCGCCGGCCAAATAATCAGCCTAGTGTTCCGCCCGTGAGCGTCCATCACAGCGGCGCCGGAGAGGCCATCTCGTGAGTGACAAGCCGAACATCCTGATCATCTGGGGCGACGACATAGGTCAGAGCAACCTGAGCTGCTACAGCGACGGGGTGATGGGGTACCGCACCAAGAACATCGACCGCATCGCCGCAGAGGGCATCCGTTTCACCGACTACTACGGCGAGCAGAGTTGCACCGCGGGCCGCGCGGCCTTCATCACCGGCCAGAACCCGTACCGCACGGGACTGACCAAGGTGGGCCTACCCGGCGCCGCGCAGGGCCTGCAGGCCGAGGACCCCACCATCGCCACGGCGCTGAAGGCGCTGGGCTACGCCACCGGCCAGTTCGGCAAGAACCATCTCGGCGACCGTGACGAACACCTGCCGACACAGCACGGCTTCGACGAGTTCTTCGGCAATCTGTATCACCTCAACGCCGAGGAGGAGCCGGAGAACGCCGACTACCCGAAGGATCCGGAGTTCCGCAAGAAGTTCGGGCCCCGCGGCGTGCTGCACACCTGGGCCAATGCGGACGGCACCCAGCGCATCGAGGACACCGGCCCGCTGACCAAGAAGCGGATGGAGACGTGCGACGAGGAATTCCGCGATGCCGCAGTCGATTTCATCAAGCGACAGCACGAGGCCGACATACCTTTCTTCGTGTGGTTCAACTCGACTCACATGCACTTCCGCACCCACACCAAGCCCGAGAGCGTGGGCCGCGCGGGGCGCTGGCAGTCCACCTATCACGACACGATGCTCGATCATGACGACGTCGTGGGCGATCTGCTGGACACGCTCGACGAACTCGGCATCGCCGACGACACCATCGTCATGTACTCCACCGACAACGGCCCGCACATGAACAGTTGGCCCGACGCAGGCATGACGCCGTTCCGCAACGAGAAGAACTCCAACTGGGAGGGCGCCTACCGCGTTCCGGCGATGGTCCGCTGGCCGGGGCACTTTCCGGCGGGCTCCGTGCTGAACGGCATCGTCAGCCACAACGACTGGTTCGTCACGCTGCTGGCCGCGGCCGGCGACCCAGACATCGCAGACCGGCTCAAGGTGGGTGCCGACCTCAGCGGCACCACCTACAAGGTGCACCTCGACGGCCACAACCAGTTGCCCTACCTCACCGGCGAGACCGACGAGGGCCCGCGAAAGCACTTCTTCTACGTCTCCGACGACGGCGACCTCACCGCGTTGCGCTTCGACAACTGGAAGGTCGTCTTCCTCGAGCAGCGCTGTGAGGGCACGCTGCGTATCTGGGCCGAGCCCTACACCGAACTCCGCGCTCCGCTGCTGTTCAATCTGCGCACCGACCCGTACGAGAAGTCGCAGCACACCTCGAACACGTACTACGACTGGATGATCGACCACATCTACCTGTTCGTGCCGGCACAGGCCTACGTCCTACAGATGATTCAGACGCTCGTCGAGTTCCCGCAACGGCAGAAATCGGCCAGCTTCAGCATGGATCAGGTCATGGCCAAACTGCAGGAGGGGGCCCACGGCGCAAGCTGAGCGACGACCGATCGTGCACAGTGTCGAGGCTGGCGTCGCGCACCGGAACACCTCGTATCACCGGTGCAGCGTCGTCGCCAGGTAGCCGAAGACCTTCTCGTGCACCACGTCGTCGCTGCGCACGACGACGTGGTGCACGGGTGCGGTCATCGCGTGCACGAGGTTGGCCGCCTGGCCGGCGAACACCGTGTCGTCCTCCCATTCGAGGACGAGCGCAGGCGTAGTGATCCGGTGAATGTCGGCCGCCGTGAGGGTGTACTCGGCGGTCGTGCGCACGTAGTCGACCGCACTGTCCACACCGCACACCCGTTGACCGTTCTGCAGTGCCCACCGGGTGGCGGGGCTCGTCGTCATCAGCGTGTCGAGCATGGCGGCGGCGTCGTCGTCCCGGTCATCCTCGACCAGCTCGAGGATCGGCTCCGGAACGTGCGGGTACGCCGCGTAGAACGTCGTCATCGCGTCATTGCACACGATCGCCGCCGAACGATGGTCGTGCGACGCATGGCGGGCGACGAAATAGGCACCGAGGTCATCACCGATCTGGACGATCTTCTCTCCGTCGATCTCCGGCACACCGAGTGCCCAGTCGACGACCGGGCCGAGCACGTTCTCCCAATCCGGCCGCATCGGCACCTGGTGGTCGCGAAGCATCGCGCCCTGGCCCGGGCCGTCGTAGACGAGGAAGTTGTAGCCCCGACTCAACGCCGCTTCCCCCATGGCGAGGTAGCCGTCCGCGCGGGTCGCGCCAAAACCGTTGGTATGGATGATCGTTGGCCGTGGCGACCCGCCACCGTCGACGAGGAACAGGCAGCCGGGAAGCTCGCCGCCCTCATACGGGATGCCGACGTGGCGGGAGGGGGCGGCCGGCGACTCCTCGTCGTACAGCGCGGACTCAGCGGTCATGTCCTCGATCATGTCGGCGCACGTCCGCGGTGTCGTCGACGCTCACCCCCAGCCGTACTACCGGCTAGCGGGTAGTGGGCAGCGAGCGCGACGCGGCGATTACGCTCGGTGAGATGACGGAGTCCAGTCGCACCACGGCCGAGTTGATCGTCGAATGCCTGGAGAACGAGGGCGTCACGCACGTCTTCGGCATCCCCGGTGAGGAGAACATCCGGCTGGTCGACGCATTGTCGAGGTCGTCGATCGAGTACGTCCTCACGCGCCACGAGCAGGGTGCGTCGTTCATGGCCGAGGTCTACGGCCGGCTGACCGGCAACGCGGGCGTGTGCTCGGCGACGCTGGGGCCCGGTGCCATCAACCTCCTCCTCGGGGTCGCCGACGCCACGACCAATTCGACTCCGGTGCTGGCACTTTCAGCTCAAGTCGGGATGCGCCGAAGCTACAAGGAGTCACATCAGGGCGTCGACCTGGTCTCCATGTTCGCACCGGTGACGAAGTGGTCGGCGTTGGTCGCAACGCCCGGCGCAGTACCCGAGATGGTTCGCAAGGCCTTCAAGCTCGCGCAGACCGAACGGCCGGGCGCGGTCTACCTGGCCGTGCCCGAGGACGTCGAGTCCGCGGACGCGCCCGCGGAGTCCACACCGCTGCGCGTCAACGTGCCCCGTCCCGACGACCCGTCGTCCTCTCAGATCGCCCGTGCTGCCGACATCCTCCGCGCGGCCCGCAACCCCGTGGTGCTGGCCGGTCATGGGGCCGCCAGGACGCACGCGGCCGACGCGGTGCGGCGCTTCGCCGAGAAGCTCGGCATCCCCGTTGCCACCACGTTCCACGGCAAGGGTGTGATGCCGGACGACCATCCGCTCGCGCTCGGCGCGGTCGGGTTCATGCGCCACGACTACGTGAACTTCGGCTTCGATCAGGCTGACGTCATCATCGCCGCGGGGTACGAACTGCAGGAGTTCGATCCGGTCCGCATCAACCCACGCGGCGACACGAAGATCATTCACGTCCACCGCTTCCCCGCGGAGGTGGACGAGCACTACGACGTCGCCGTGGGGCTGCATGCCGACATCGGGCGGTGCCTCGACGAGCTCGCCGCCGCGGTCGAACGCGATCATCCGCCCGCCTCGGGTCAGGAGCGCATCCGCGAACTCCTGACCTCCGAACTGGACGGAGGTCGGGCCGACGACAGGTTCCCGCTGGCGCCCGCCCGTATCGTCGCCGATACCAGGGCGGCGCTGGGGCGCGATGACATCGTCCTGGTCGACACCGGCGCACTGAAGATGTGGATGGCGCGGCTCTATCCGACGTACGAGCCGAATACGTGCCTGATCTCCAACGGTCTGTCGACGATGGCGTGGACGCTGCCCGGCGCGATCGCCGCCAAGATCGCCCGGCCCGCCGCGAACGTCCTCGTCGCCACCGGCGACGGTTCGTTCCTGATGAACAGTCAGGAGATCGAGACCGCACTGCGGGTCGGGACGCCGATGGTGATCCTGATCTGGGTCGATGACGCATACGGGCTGATCAGCTGGAAGATGGACCTCGAGATCGGGCACAACGTCGATACCCGGTTCAACAACCCCGACTTCGTCGCCTACGCGGAGAGTTTCGGCGCCCGGGGCTACCGGATCTCCTCGGCCGAAGAGTTACTGCCGACGCTGCGGGAAGCCTTGGCGGCCAACACTGTCAGCGTCGTCGCCTGTCCGGTCGACTACTCCGCCAACAGCGTGCTCATCGCGTCGCTGGGAGAGCTGGACGAGTCCTGGTCATGATGCTCTTCGCGACGTAGCAGACGGCGCTGGTGAGGTAGAAGCCCGCCACCAGCAGCAGCCAGCGTTGCAGGAATGGCGCCTGCGTCAGCCCGGTGGCCGCGGTATAGGTGAAGGCGCCCTGTTCGATGATGCCGGGAAAGAACAGGATGAAGGTCAAACCGGCTGCGAGCGTGGGCATCCGGAGGTAGTTGGTCAGTGGTACGCGGTGCGGATTGGTCTGCTTCGCATCCCTGCTGCCCTTGGGCAGAAACCGTTCCGCCAGGGCGTAGAGCGGGAACAGGACGAGGTCGTGGCCGATCACGGCGACCGCGAACCACACCGCGATCGACTGCCACCACACCGTCGGGTTGAACAGCTGGTCGAACCCGAGCACCGAGACCGTGTAGGCGCCGAGCGCCAGCGCACCGAGGAGCACTATCAGGTGCAGGAGGTGCTCACCGTAGAGCCGTTTGAAGAAGCTCATCAGACCTCCCGGAAGTCGATGGAGGCAACCCATTTCGTGCAGTGCACGCCCGGAAGGGCGGGCACGATGATCCGGGCCGGATAACCGTGATCGAGGGACAGATCGGCGCCGTTGACTCGAAAGGCCAGCAGCGCATCGGGATTGAGCACCTGATTGCGCTGCAGCCGAGCGTGGTTGAACGCACCGAAGCGTTCCAGCGAGGAGACGATCGCCGAACCCGGGTCGGGCCGCCCCGCGGCGGCGGCGAGATCCGCCAGCCGGATGCCCGTCCACGTCTCGACGGTCGACCACCCCTCCACACAGGCAAGCGGCAGTTCGACCGTGTGCTGCGGCATGGCGGCCAGCATCGCCCTGTCGAGCACCACGGGCTGCGGGCCGCCCAGCAACTGCAATCGCCAACGGTCGCCCGTCAGCGCCGGGTCGATGCGAGCCGAGAGGGCGGTGCGATTGATCTGAAAGTCGTTCGGGCCGTCGCCGTAACTGCGGCCACGCGGCAGCAGGACCGCTAGCGGACGTGTCCACCCGCCGATCGTCTGGCCGGCGGTCAGCACCGCGACCAGCAGTGCGCCGCCACCGACCACCGCCAGAATTCCTCGTCGGCTCAACGTGGGCGGGTCGGGATCCGGGGCTACCAGACCGTCCTCGTCGAGAGGCTCGGGAACGGTGTCGGCACGCGACGTCGCGAGCACGCTGCGCATCGACCGTGAGCGCAGGCTGTGAATCATCTTGGGCAGCTTGACGGCGACGTGGGCGACGAATCCCGCGATGAACACCCACGCGCCGAAGTAGTGGGCGGTGTAGAAGCTGAACCCGAAGATGTAGTCGTACTGGATGTTCAGGACACCGGTGACGATCTCGAATAGCACACCGCCCACGAGCATCAACAACGACACCCGTTCGATCACGTTGGCGACGGAACGCGCAGGGGGCCACGTGAACAACCGGGGGATCACCGACCAGAGCTTGGCCAGCACGACGGGGATCATGATGAGCCCGAGACCGACGTGCAGGCCCTGGGTAAGGCGGTACAGCCACTTCGGATTGCTCGGCCAGTCGAACGACGGCAGCTTGAGCCACCCGACGTCCGCCGGGATGGCCATGCCGAACTTCGGCCCGTAGGCGATGTAGGACAACAATCCCGTGAGGATGACGATCGGCAGGATCACCAGCAGGACGGCGCCGAACACCGACGTCAGCCAGGGGCCTCGCAGCGGGCTCCGCCACCGGATCCGCGACAGACCGGGCGGTGGATGCTTCTCCAGCGTTTGCCACAGCGCAGCGGGGAACCCGTGCCGGGGTTGGTCCTCGGGTGCGTCGACGGGCGGCTCGGGGCTTGTCATCTCACTCCTCGTCGACGTCGAGCACGGAGACCCACGAACGACTGTACCGGAGAGTACAGGAGCCTACCGATCGTTGCACAGGCCCGGACTGCGGAGCGTGGTGTTCGAGTCGATGTTACGTCGGTCTTCCGTTCTCTTATATGGTGTTAACCATGCAAACCGGTCCGCCAGATGGGGTGCGGGCCCTTCCCACCACCGAGCGTGGTCGGCGTACCCGCGCGGCGATCATCGACGCCGCCGCGACCTTGATGTACGAACGGGGCGTCGCCATGACGAGCCTCGACGAGGTCCTCGCCGCCGCTGGATCCGGTAAGAGCCAGCTCTACCACTACTTCTCGAACAAGAGCGATCTCGTCGGGGCCGTCATCGAGCGGCAGTTGGAGTGGATTCTCGAAGAGCAACAGCCCTACCTCGATCAGACCGACTCGTGGACGGGCATCCAGGAGTGGGCCGCCCGATACCTGGACCTGCACGCGCCTCCCGAGGGACCCTTCGCCTGCCCATTGGGCACCATGGCGGCGGAGTTGAAGAACGACGAGGCCTTCCGCCCATTACTCGACGCCGCCTTCCGGCGGTGGGAGTTGCCACTGGCAGACGGGCTCAGAGCCATGAAGCGCCGCGGCGAGATCAAGCGCAGCGCCGACCCCGACCGACTGGCGGCCACGGTGATCGCCGCCCTGCAGGGCGGCATGCTCCTCGCGCGTGTGCGCAACGACGTGACGGTGCTCAAGGACGCCCTGTCCAGCGCCATCGCCGAGCTTCATCGCTGGGAAGCACAGGCCCGTCCCAAGACCGTCTCCACGCCCACGGCACGGACCCGCCGCCGCTAGCAGCCCTGCGGGCAGGCGATGTCGACGACCGCGACGGCCGTATGCCCGCCCGATCCGACGTCGGACGGCCCGCTGACATTCGTCACCGTGCAGGCCGTCAGAGGAGCACTCTGGGCACCGTTGAGTTGCACGATGTAGCCCTGGCTGTGCAGGTCGTTGACCGTGACGTCGGCGCCCGCGGCCGAGGCCGAGCCGGCGAAGGCCAGAGCGGCACCGGACAGGGCGACCGACGCGAACGTCATGATGGCGAATCTCTTCATCGAACTGGCTCCTCAGTTGGACGCGGCGACGTCACTCTCGGCGTCACCCCGACGCCGCGGCTTGACTGTACCGCGCAGTACATCGTGGCGATAGTCCCCTCGGCCCAACGCCTTCGATGTCAATCATCAGTAAGACTTTGGCCTGGCGAGAATGTACCGCTTGGTACTATTTGTTCATCTCATTACGGTGTTTCCGACACCTCGGCGCACTACCGTGTTAGTCGGTGGGCCAGATCGAGCGCACCAGACAACGGAGAGGAACACTCTCGTGAAGGACTTCGCGCGGCCGCTCGCGGCCGCTCTGGGAACGGTCGGCGCCGCCGCCCTGGTGTGTTGGTGCCCAACGGTTTCGGCTGATCCGGGTGGTGCCGAACGGCCGAACTGCACCGGTGCTGACTTCGCCGTCGTATCTGCCGGCGTCGCGACTGCCATGTCGACCTACCTGTTCACCCACCCTGACGTCAACGCGTTCGTCACCGGCTTGGAGTCCGAAGCCGACGGTCAGTCGACGATGAAGCTGGTCGAGTACTACGCAACCCACCCAGACGTGAAGGCCGCAACGGAGGCCATCCGAGCGCCCCTCGCCGATTTCGATCAGCGGTGCGGCTACGGTCGCGCCGCCGAATCGACGCGGGCGTGAACGCGGTGGACCGTCACTCGTCGCTCGACGGTGTGCACGAGGCTCGACTGAGGAGATTCATGACCACCACGCCGACCTCCCATTCTGCGCGCGTATTCGCGCCGATGTTCCTCGCCGCGGTCGTGTCTTCATTGGCCGTCGCGGCGCCCGCCGCTGCCGACCCCATCATCCCGCAAGCGGGCTCCGCATCGGCAGACATCATCATCAATGCCCTGACGTCGAGTGGATTCGATACCCAAATCAACTGGCTGCAAGGCCATCCGAACGTGCCGCTGAATGAATGCAAGGTGGATGCGATTCACAATCCGAACGGGCCAATGGCAAGCATGATCATGCTCTCCACGGTCTACGTCGACGTATCGTGTCCCAACGCGAAGTAATGAGCGCGGTAATCGCTTTCCGCGCCGAAGTGACGCATTGACCGGAGGACCGGCGGCCTACTTCGCGGTGAGCATGACGTATTGGGCGGCCAGTTGCTGGTGGACGTCGGCCAATTGCTGGCTACGAGCCTCGATCGCATAGCGGCCCGCGGGTGCCACACAGTAGAACGCCTGCGGGAGTGTGTAGCAGTGGCTGTCGGGGAGCGCCGCGACGGTGTCGGCCGGCGCGAAGCCCTGCGACGAGATCTCCTGATTGAACGCATTGGTGATCATCAGCGCGGCGCCTTCGTCCTTGGTTTGGTAGACGTTCGCGCTTCCCATCGCCACCTCGGTGGTGCCCGTGTCCTTGAACAGCGTCGCCGACGCGATGGGATTGCTCTGGAAGTGCTCCGCCCCGCGGGTGGCATATACCGCGTTCTTCGCCGTTTCGGCTACGGCGGCGGGCAGCGTTCTGACGAGCAGCCCGGTGGGGTCCAGCGGGACGGCGGAGAGATCGCCTGCTGGCTGGAACCGGTCGATCAACGGCCCCTGCGCGTCGATCGCCTTGGCGACCAACGAGGTGGCCCGGTCCAGTCCGTCGACCGTCTGGGCGAATTGCATGAGCACATAGGGACCGTGGGGCGTGAAGGAGCGCACCGTCGCCCGAGCCTGGTCGGATCCGTGTGGCGTGAAGGGATACGTGGAGGCGACGGCGTCGGGATGACCGGGGATGGACACCACCGTCGGGGTGATGCCCTTGACGGATTGCTTCACCGCCGCGTCCCCCATCGCCGCGCTGGCCGCCACGGCCGCGGCCGGATCGGGGAAGCGCAGCACGGCGTTCACCAATGACGTGCGCTCCGGCTCCTCTCGAGCTGAGGCGAAGCCGTTGATCAGACCGTGCTGGCCCGCGGCGGCGGCGATCCCCTCCGGCCCCAACTGCTGCAACACATTCGCGGAGGCGATGACGTAGTAGCTGCTGAGATACGTGCCGACGAGCTTCTCGTCGACCTCCCACGGGCCGAGCACGAAGTCGGCCATGTGCTGCGCGTCGGAGACCGCGCCTGCACCCGGGTTGCCCGAGACCCCCAGCGGCGGGCGGGGCGTAGTCGGATAGCTGCCCGCATCGAGCAGTGCCGGACTGACGACCGGTCGCGGTGGCGCGGTGCTGGTCACCGAGCTGATGCTCGCCGACGCCGGGCCAGAGCCGTTGGTGTCAGCGGTATTACCGCACGCAGCGAGGATCAGCGAACAAGCTGCGAGTGCACCGAATTGCCGACTGCACCGCATCACGTCTCCCATCGCCAACTCCTGACATCCCAACCTAATGGTCGATCCCCGCCAGGGTCTCGCATTGCTTCCAGCCGGTTCCATCGAGTCTATTGACGCCCGCGCTGGCCTAACGTAGCGACATGACCACCACCGCATTCGCAACACGTGTCGCGATCATCGCCTCCGGTGTCGCGCTGACCCTGATGGCTGCGCCTGTCCAGGCACACGCGGACGAGCAGGCCCCCTTGTTCGCGTTGGTCGACGCCGCCGCGGCGCGTCTGCAGACCGCCGACGCCGTGGCAGCCTCCAAGTGGACGACCGGCGGGGCGATCGAGGATCCCGCTCGCGAGCAGCAGGTGATCGACGCCGTGATCGCAGCGGCCAGCGACCGCGGCGTCGTTCCCGGCTACGTCGCCAAAGCCTTCCGCGACCAGATCGACGCGACGGTCGGCGTCCAGTACGAGCGCTTCAGTGAGTGGAAGCTCGATCCCTCCGCGGCTCCGACGACGGCGCCGAACCTGTCGGACTCGCGTGCCGCCATCGACGCGCTCAACCGCACCATGGTGTCCGAGATTGCCGAGCAATGGGATTCGCTGCACTCTCCCGCGTGCTTGGCCGAGTTGGACGACGCCACGAACGCCGTCGTCGTCGCGCGCGGCCTCGACGGCGTGTATCCGCGCGCGCTGTCCTTCGCGACCCGCTCGTACTGCCTGTGAACACTCGGTGAATCGCAGTCGACCTTCTGGCCACGGGGCACGGTTGCCGATCCAATCATGCTGCCTCCCTGCGGCTTTCGGTAGCTAGCCCCAGGCCTGTCGACGGTCCTGTCCAGGGTCCGATACCACGGGGATCAACCGATTAGGTGATCGGGGTGCCGACGGTTTACTCTTGCCCGCGGTTCGTCGTCGACACAGGAAATCCTTCATGCCTCTTCAGCCCACCTTGCGGCGCGCACAATCCCTTCGCAGCACCCGTCGCCAGCGCATCGCGCCGCGCATGAGCTTCCCGACGGTCGGCCAGAGCTTCGACATCGAGGTCAGCCGCGACCTCGACGGGTGGACCATCCGGATTCCCGAGATCGACGCCGTCACGCATGCCCGACGCCGAAGCGCCGTCGAACTGGTGGCCCGGGAGTGCATCGCGGCCTCGACCGGCATCCCGCTCGGTTACGTGGCCATCTTCGTCACCAACGAACTCGGCTAACCCCTGCGTCCTGCGAGGTATCCGACCGCCGTGTCGTAACCCAGGACGCCTGCGCCGGCCACCACCATCTCGGCCACCGACGACACGTACGAGTGATGCCGGAACGGCTCGCGGCGGTGCACGTTCGTCAGGTGCACCTCGGCGACGGGTAGCGCCACCGCGGTCAGCGCATCGGCGAGGGCGACCGAGGTGTGCGAGTAGCCGCCGGGGTTGATCACGATGCCGCAGCAATCCAGGCGGGCCGCATGCACCGCATCGATCAGCACACCTTCGTGATTGCTCTGGACGCAACGCACCTTCAGGCCCAACCCGGCGGCCGTCGCGATGACGCCCGCCTCGATCTGCGCCAGCGTCGTCGTGCCGTATATCTCGGGCTGGCGGGTGCCGAGCAGGTTGAGGTTGGGGCCGTTGACGAGCAGGAGCCTTGGCTCGTCGGTCATCGCCGCGCGCCTCGTCCGTGCCGCTGGGCGGCCAGTCGAACCGGCGCATTGTCCGTGCCGTACCCGTCGTAAACACCAAGGCGCTGAACGAATTCGAAGAACACGTTGCCTACGGTGCGCGTGTAGAAGTGGATGAACGCTCCGTCGGCACTGCGGTCGTAGAGCAGATCGAGCTCGCGAAGTTCCGCAACGACGTCCTCGTCGACTCCGAAGCGGCCGGCCACGTAGTCGTAGTAATTGTCCGGCACGGCCAGAAACGGCAGGCCCCGTGACTGCGCTGCGCGGGCGAAGGCGACGACGTCAGTGCACGCGAAAGCGACGTGCTGCGGCATCACATTCTTCTCGAGGACTTGCGGAGCCACGTTGAGCGGCAACCGAATCGCGCCGTCGGCGGTGCGCATCACCTGGCTGCGCACCAGGCCGCTTGGTCCTGCGACTTCAGTCGGGTCATCCGCGGCGAGCCCGAAGACGCTGGTGAGGAAGAGGACAGCCTCATCAGCGGTCTGCCAGGGTACGGCCAGGTTGACGTGATCGATGTGTCGCAGTGGCGCAACGGTTTTGGGCGGCAGACCGTCCTCGAACTCGCCGACCCACGGTGGCGGCGACCCGGCCGGTGGCGCGCTGACCCAGAAGAACTCGGTCCCGTCGGGCGCGACGGCACCGCTCAGCGGCTGTTCGGCCGCGTAGGTCCGTCGGTAGGCCGGCGCCGCCATCAGGTCGGTGGCGCGCCGAGAGGTCGCGTCACCGTCGGGTACCTGCAGACCGACCGCGGCGACGTGCGGCGCCTGGTCCCGGGCCTGATGCTCGTTGAGCACGAGGCGGACGTCACCCGAGGTCCACAGGGACACCGGCTTGGTGCGGTGGCGGCCCCCAAGCGTGAAGCCCAGTTGGGCGAGAAGCACCTCGACGTCGCTGGTGTCCTCGGCCTTCAACTCGACGAAGTCGAATCCCACGGGCGGTTTGGCGTCGGCCACCGGCGTCAGGGTCCCGGTGCGGCCCGCGCCGGGAAGTGCAGCGACCTTGTCCTGCAACCAGACCAGCGATCGCAGTGCGTGGACCGCGGTGCGGTCGGGGTCGGTCTGGCGGAAGGTGTCGTTGAAGACCTCGAGGGACAGGGGCCCGTCGAAGCCGGTCTCCAGAACATGGGAGACGAACGTTGCCAGGTCGAAGGCACCTTCGCCGGGGAAGAGCCGATGATGTCGGCTCCAGGACAGCACGTCCATGGACAGCGCGGGCGCGTCGGCGAGCTGAAGGTAGAAGATCTTGTCCCCGGGGATGTCCTCGATCGCGGCGGGATGGTGGCCGCGGGACAGCACGTGAAAGCTGTCCAGGCACACGCCGACCGCGGGGTGGTCGGCCGCCTTCACGATGCGCCAGGCCCGCCGGTAGTCGTCCACGAAGCGCCCCCAGGCCAGTGCCTCGAACGCGATCCGGATGTCGTGGCGGGCGGCGACGTCGCCGAGTCTGCGCAGCTGGTCGGCCGAGTGCTCGTCTGAGTCAACGGTCGCCGTCGCCACGTTGCTGCAGACCAGGACCGTGTGGATGCCGAGTCGCCGGGCTGTCGCGAAGGTGGCCGCCGCGCGCCGCAGGTTCTCGGTGAAGGTCGCCTCGTCGACCCCCTCGATATCGCGAAGTGGCTGGTAGAGGTCCAGCGAGAGCCCGAGCCGCGTCGCGAGCCCACGGATCTCCTCGGGGCTGTGGTCGCTGGCGATCAAGTCCGGCTCGAAGACCTCCACGCCGTCGAATCCCGCGGCGGCGCAGGCGTGCAGCTTCTCGACGAGGGACCCGCTGATGGACACGGTCGCGATGGACGTCTTCATGATGTGCCTCCAATCACACACCAATGTACTAAACGGTTAATACATTCGAAAGCCCATCGGCGAGATCGAGCATGTCGCCGCAGTAAGCTGCCGATCGTGACCGCCCCCGAGCCGAAACGGGAACTGCTGCGCGACGCCGAACGCACCCGCGCCGAGGTGCTGGCCGTCGCCACCGAGGTGTTCGCCGAGTCGGGGTACTCCGGGGCCAGGGTGGATGAGATCGCTCAGCGCACCCGCACCACCAAACGGATGATCTACTACTACTTCGGCGGCAAGGAGGGCCTGTACCTCGCCGTCCTGGAGAGCGCCTACCGCGGTATCCGCGAGGCCGAACAGAAGCTGCAGGTCGACCACGTCGACCCCGTCGAGGCGATGCGCAGGCTGGCCGAGCTCACCTTCGATCACCACCTCGACCACGAGGCCTTCATCAGGCTGGTGTCGATCGAGAACATCCACCGCGGCGAGTTCATCGGCCAGCTCGACTCCCTGCGCTCCATCTCTCAACCCGCGACGTCACTGCTCGACGAGATTCTCCTCCGCGGGCGGGAGCAGGGCAGTTTCCGCGCCGACGTGGACGCGCTCGACGTGCACATCGTGATCAGTTCCTACTGCGTCTTCCAGGTTGCGAACCGGCACACGTTCGGGTTCCTCTTCGGTGTCGACTTCACCGAGCTCACGCAGCGCGCTCACATGCGACGGATGATCGGCGACGTCGTCGTCGGCTGGCTTACCTCCCACTAGTACTAGTACGAGACCCCGCCCACACATTGGGGGTTGACGAGATGCACGCCACACTGCTCTAATTTGTGTACGTACCAGTTAGTACATTAATGAGAGCGGTGCCTAGTGAGTGTCACACCCTTCCTGGTCGGCCTCGTCGGCGTCGGCGTCGGACCGTCCCTCACACCTGCGCTGCACATGGCCGAGGGCAAGGCCCACGGGCTGGACTACCTCTACCGCACCATCGACCTCCGCGAGATCGGCATCGTCCCCGACCGCGTCGGCGAGGTATTGACCTGGGCACGCGCCCTCGGCTTCAACGCCCTCAACGTCACGCACCCCTGCAAGCAACTGGTCATAGATCACCTCGACACCGTCGACGCCGCGGCCGCCGCCCTCGGCGCGGTCAACACGGTCGTCTTCGACGGCCCGCGCACGATCGGCTACAACACCGACGCGCCGGGTTTCGCGACGGGATTCGCCGAGGGACTGCCCGGGGCCGCCACCGCGAACGTCGTCCTGCTCGGCGCGGGTGGCGCAGGCGCGGCCGTCGGGCATGCCCTGCTCGAACTGGGCGCCGACCACCTCACCGTCGTCGATCTCGACGTCGATCGCGCCTCGGCTCTCGCCGGTGAACTCGCCGCGAGGCACCCGGACGCCCGCGTCGACTCGTCGGCGTTCGACAAACTGGCGGTGCTGCTGCCGCAGAGTGATGGCGTCGTGCACTGCACGCCCACCGGGATGGCCGACCACCCCGGCCTGCCGTTCGACGCAGACCTGTTGCACACGGACCTCTGGATCGCCGACATCGTCTACCGCCCGCTGAACACCGCGCTGTTGACCGCGGCTCGACGCATCGGCTGCCGCACGCTCGACGGGGGACACATGGCCGTGCACCAGGCCACCACCGCGTTCGGTCTGATCACCGGCATCACGCCGGACGCCGCCAGAATGTCGCGGCACTTTCGAAGTCTCGTCGGGTAATTCGCACCCGCCGCCCGATTCGCACATGGAAACTAGGAGGAACCCGATGACCGCAACCCACCAGAATTCGCCCGGCGGCACACCGCCGGACGGACCCGTGCGCACACCGAGGCGTGCCGCGTTGGCCAGCTTCATGGGAAGTGCGGTCGAGTACTACGACTTCTTCCTCTTCGGCCAGGCCGCCGCGCTGATCTTCCCCAGGGTGTTCTTCCCGGAGGGGGGCGGACAGGCCGCGCTTCTGATGTCGTTCGCGACCTTTGGCGTCGCCTACTTCGCCCGACCGGTCGGCGCCTTCGTGCTCGGCCACTTCGGCGACCGGATCGGCCGCCAGAAGGTGTTGATGTTCACCATCGTGCTGATGGGCGTCTCGACCTTCGCGATCGGCTGCCTCCCCACCTACGGCACTGCCGGCTACCTGGGGCTGACCCTCCTGGTGCTCTGCCGACTGCTGCAGGGCTTCTCCGCCGCGGGCGAGCAGGCCGGTGCCAGCTCCCTGACGCTCGAACACGCCCCCGACCACCAGCGCGCGTTCTACACCTCGTGGACGCTGACCGGAACGCAGGGCGGCCTCATCCTGGCGTCGCTGGTGCTGATCCCGTTCGTCTCACTGTCCGACGAAGCCGAACTCTCCTGGGGTTGGCGCGTGCCGTTCTGGCTCAGCGCCGTCGTCGTGCTCGTCGCGTACTTCATCCGCCGGAAACTGCACGAGACACCCGAGTTCGAAGAGGCCAAGGCGGCTGGCGACATCGCGAAGATGCCGCTCAAGCCATTGCTGCGCGACCACTGGCGCGATGTACTGCGAGTGTTCTTCTGCGCCTTCATCGCTGCGGTGTCGACGGTCTTCGGAACACTGGCCATCGCCTACGGCAAGAAGGTCGGGCTGCCCGCCGACATCACGCTGTGGCTGGTGGTCGTGGCGAACGTCGTCGCGCTGGGGACCCAGCCGCTGTTCGGCATGCTCGCCGACAGGATCGGTCGCAAACCGGTATTCGTCTATGGGGCGTTGTCCTCAGCTGCGCTGATGCCCTTCTACATGCTGTCGATGAGCAACGCCGATCACACGTTGACCTTCGTCCTCGCGATCGCCACCTTCGCGTTCGGCTACGGCGCCGCCAACGCCGTGTGGCCCTCCTTCTACAACGAGATGTTCAGCACCAAGGTGCGCTTCTCCGGGGTCGCGATCGGCACCCAGCTCGGGTTCCTCGTCGCCGGCTTCGCACCGACGATCGTGACCGCGCTCGGCGGCATCCGCGAAGGCGGCTGGGTCGTCATCGGCGCGTTCACCGCCATCGTCTGCGTCATCGCGGCCGCGTCGGCTCTGACCGCTCGCGAGACCAAGGACGTCCCCACCGCGCTCCTCGGCAAGAAGAGCACGGCCTCCGCCCGCGACCTCATTCCCCACTAGACCCGGATCGGATGACTGCAATGCCAAGCACCGCAACCAATTCCGATAGCGCCTCGACCAGCCAGGCCGAGGTCAGCGCGGAGATCGCGGCAATCGAGAGCGCCTATCAGCGCGCTGGCGTCGAGGAGACGCAGCCGCGGCTGGACTACGCGCCGTACCGCAGCAGCCTGTTGCGGCATCCGACCAAGGACCTGCATCATGCGGACCCGGAGGGCGTCGAGCTCTGGACACCGTGTTTCGGCGCACGTGACGTCAACGCCCTGGAGTCCGACCTGACCATCGGTCACCGCGGCGACCCGATCGGGGAGCGCATGGTCGTCACCGGCCGTGTGACCGACGGTGACGGCAGGCCGGTGCGCCGTCAGCTCGTCGAGATCTGGCAGGCCAATGCCGCAGGACGCTACATCCACCAGCGCGATCAGCATCCCGCCCCGATCGACCCCAACTTCACGGGTGTCGGGCGGTGCCTGACCGACGACGACGGTTACTACCGGTTCACCACCATCAAGCCGGGCCCGTATCCCTGGAAGAACCACCGCAATGCGTGGCGGCCCGCGCACATCCACTTCTCGCTGTTCGGAACGGAATTCACGCAGCGGATGATCACCCAGATGTACTTCCCCGGCGACCAGCTGTTCCCACTCGATCCGATCTATCAGGCGATCACGGACGCGAAGGCTCGCGACCGGCTGGTCGCCACCTACGACCACGACGTCACCACCCACGAGTGGGCCACCGGGTACCGCTGGGACGTGGTGCTGACCGGTGCGTCGCGCACGCCCATGGAGCAATCGTGACGACGTTGTCGACGGCGACACCGGGCCAGACGGTCGGCCCGTTCTTCGGGTACGCGCTTCCATTCGAACGCGGCAGCGAGTTGGTGCCACCCGGGTCGGCGGGGGCCATCCGGTTTCACGGCACCGTCACCGACGGCGAGGGCACGCCGGTTCCCGATGCGCTGCTGGAGATCTGGCAGGCTGACGCCGACGGGCACGTGCCCACCGTCGGCGGCGCACTGAGCAGGGACGGCTGGACCTTCACCGGCTGGGGCCGGGCCGCCACGGATGACGAAGGGCGCTTTGGCTTCTCGACGGTTCTGCCCGGTGCTACGACGCCCGGTGCGGCGCCGTTCATCATGGTGACGATCTTCGCCCGTGGACTGCTGAACCGATTGTTCACCCGGGCCTACGTGCCCGGTGAGCAGGTGAACTCCGACCCGCTGCTGAGCTCGCTTCCCGCCGACCGGCGCGCGACCCTGATCGCGACCCGCGACGAGAACGGTCTGCGGTTCGACGTCCACCTGCAGGGCACCGACGAGACGGTGTTCCTGAGCTACCCGGGGCACCGGCCGTGACCGACCTCTTCTGGCCGGGCGATCACCTCGCCGGCGAGGCGATGAGCGACGCGGCGTTCCTGCGCGCGATCGTGACCGTCGAACAGGCCTGGCTCGCAGGTCTCGTCGATGTGGGTATCGCACCGGCGGCGGCGCGCATCACGCTGACGGGCTACCTCGACGCGGACGACGCCGAGGCCATCGCGGTCGGGGCCGACACGGACGGCAACCCGGTCTCGGGTGCGGTCGCCCTGCTGAGGCGACGCACGCCCGAGCCGGCCGCCCGCTGGTTGCACCGCGGGTTGACCAGTCAGGACGTCGTCGACTGCGCACTGATGCTGTGCCTTCAGGAGGTGCTCGACAAGATCGCCGGGGAGGTGGCCACCCAGGTCGATGTGTTGCGTGAACTGGCCGACACCCACCGCGACACGGCGATGCTCGCGCGCACGCTGACCCAGGCCGCGCTACCCAGCACCGTCGGGGTGAAGGTCGTCGCGTGGTTGTCCGGTCTGCTGGATGCGACCGAGTCGTTGGCCGACGTTCGGGCGGGGCTACCCGCACAGATCGGCGGCGCGGTGGGCACGCTGGCGGCGATCGTCGAATTGGCCGGCTCCGCGGAAGCCGCCGTGGCGCTCAGTGATTCGGTGGCCCGGGCGCTCGGGTTGGCGCCTGCACCGCCGTGGCACGGCACCCGCTCACCGATCACCCGCGTCGGTGATCTGCTGGTCGGCTGCTGCGACGCGTGGGGGCACCTCGCGGCCGACGTCGCCACCGGCAGCCGCACGGAGATCGGCGAGTTCGCCGAGGGGCATGGCGGCGGCTCGTCGACCATGCCGCACAAGAACAATCCGGTGCGTTCGGTACTGATCCGGCGCGCAGCGCTGACCGCGGGCCCCCTGGCCGCCACGCTGCACACGGCGTCGGCGAGCAGCGTCGACGAGCGTGCCGATGGCGCCTGGCACGCCGAGTGGGCCACGATCCGTACGCTGGCCCGGCGAACCGTCGTCGCGGCCGTCCACACCTCCGAACTGCTGGCCGGCCTGCGCGTCGACGCCGAGCGCGCCGCAGCCAACCTCGCCGCGGCGGGTGACCTCGGTGCCGAGCAGCGCACCATGGCCGAACTGGCAGGGCACCAACCCAATTCGTCGTACCTCGGCGCGGCCACCATGATCGTCGATGCCGCACTCGAACGCGCGGCCCGATACCGAAAGGATCTCCCGTGAGTGCCCCCCGACTCGTCGGCACCGACTTCGGCGGCCCGACCGACGCGCCCCTGCTGCTGCTCGGCCCGTCGCTCGGCACGTCGGCCGACACGCTGTGGGCCCGTGCGGCACTGCACCTACGCGCGCATCTGCGGGTGCTCGCGTGGGACCTGCCGGGGCACGGGCGCAGCCCGGCGGCAGATGCCTTCACCATTGCCGACCTGGCCACGGCCGTCCTTGCCCTCGCCGACAGACTCGGTGCCGAAACCTTCCACTACGCAGGCGATTCCGTCGGCGGCTGCGTCGGCCTGCAGTTGCTTCTCGACGCGCCGCGCCGGGTGGCGTCGGCCACGGTGCTCTGCACCGGCGCCAAGATCGGTACCACCGACGGCTGGCACGAGCGCGCCGCCGCGGTGCGCGGTGACGGAATCGCCGCCGTCCTGGGTGGCGCTGCGCAGCGCTGGTTCGGCCATGGTTTCACCGGCAACCAGCCCGACCTGTCCTCGGTCCTGCTGGGAGCGCTGCGCGACACCGATCCCGAGAGCTACGCGCAGACATGCGAAGCGCTGGCAGGCTTCGACGTCACCGACCGGTTGTCCGACATCGCCACCCCCGTCCTGGCGATCGCCGGTGGTGACGACACGCCCACTCCCCCGGAGTCGTTGCAGCGCATCGCCTCCGGCGTAAGGCACGGTCGCCTCGAGGTGCTCGACGGAGTCGGGCACCTGGCGCCGGCGGAAGCACCGGTGCGCGTGGCCGAGTTGATCGCCGCGCACTGCGGCATCGACACCACCCGCCCCCACACCACCGACGCCGTGTACGACGCCGGCATGACCGTGCGTCGCGCCGTGCTCGGCGACGCCCACGTCGACCGCGCGGTCGCCGGGACCACCGACCTCACCGCCGACTTCCAGCGGATGATCACCGAGTACGCGTGGGGCACCATCTGGACCAGGCCCGGCCTGGACCGCCGCAGCCGCTCGATGATCACGCTCACCGCCCTGGTCGCCCGCGGCCACCACGAGGAACTGGCCATGCACCTGCGCGCTGCACGCCGCAACGGGCTGACGGCAGACGAGATCAAGGAGCTGCTGATGCAGACCGCGATCTACTGCGGGGTCCCCGACGCCAACACGGCGTTTCGCATCGCCACGACGGTGCTCGCCGACTATGACGCGGAGGAACACTCGTGAGCCGCACCGTGATCCACGATGATGCGGCCGACGCGGTGGCGGGCATCGGCGACGGCGCCACCATCCTGGTGGGCGGATTCGGCATGGCGGGTATGCCCACCACCCTGATCGACGCGTTGATCGCCAACGGTGCCACCGGTCTGACCATCGTCAGCAACAATGCGGGCAATGGCGACACCGGCCTTGCCGCGCTGCTGGCCGCCGGACGGGTGGACAAGGTGATCTGCTCCTTCCCAAGGCAATCCGACTCGTATGTGTTCGACGGGCTGTACCGCGCGGGCAAGGTCCAGCTCGAGGTCGTGCCGCAGGGCAACCTCGCCGAACGCATCCGTGCCGCGGGTGCGGGCATCGGTGCGTTCTTTTGCCCCACCGGGGTCGGCACACCCCTGGCCGAGGGCAAGGAGACCCGCACCATCGACGGCCGCGACTACGTCCTGGAATACCCCATCCGCGGCGACGTCGCCCTCATCGGCGCCCACGTGGGCGATGTGAGCGGAAACCTGGTGTACCGCAAGACGGCTCGTAACTTCGGCCCGGTGATGGCGACCGCGGCGACCGTCACCATCGCCGAAGTCGACCGGGTGGTCGCCGCCGGTGGGATCGACCCCGAGATCGTCGTCACCCCCGGCATCTTCGTCGACCGCATCCTCGACCTGTCCGCATCGTCCCGAACGGAGGTGGCGTCGTGACGCTGCACGCACCCGCCCACCAGACGGTCGAGCATCTCGACCGCGGCCCGCTGGACCGCAGGGAACTCGCGGCGATCATCGCCCGCGACATCCCCGCCGGGTCGTACGTCAACCTCGGCATCGGCCAACCGACGACCGTCGCCGAGTACCTCGACCCCGCCGCCGGCGTGGTGCTGCACACCGAAAACGGCATGCTCGGCATGGGCGGACAGGCGTTCGGCGACGACGTCGACACCGACCTCACCAATGCGGGCAAGATCCCCGTCACCGAAACCCCGGGGGCGTCCTACTTCCACCACGCGGACTCGTTCGCGATGATGCGCGGCGGCCACCTCGACGTCTGTGTTCTCGGCGCGTTCCAGGTCAGCCACCGCGGCGATCTCGCCAACTGGCACACCGGCGCACCGGACGCAATCCCCGCGGTCGGCGGTGCGATGGACCTCGCGATCGGCGCGAAGAACGTGTTCGTGATGATGAACCTGTTCGCCAAGGACGGCTCGGCCAAACTCGTCGCCGACTGCACCTACCCGCTGACCGGGCGCCGCTGCGTCAGCCGGGTCTACACCGACCACGCACTATTCGAGATCGCCCTCGACGGCTCGGGCGTGCGCATCCTCGAGACGTTCGGCACCACTGCCTCCGACATCTCCCACCTCTGCGACTTGGGCGAAATCACGCGGTGAAGACGGGGATGGAGCGCCCGGGACGCAACATGACCACCGGGATGTGGCGCGTGGTCGACGACTGGTAGCCGAGGTAGGGCGGGTACAGGTGCGTCATGTACGCCCACACCTGGTGGCGCTCCTCGTACTCGGGCTCACGCCAGGTGGCCTCGAACGCCTGGGTGGCGATCTGGACACCGACCGTCTGGCTCTCGCGGATGTTCAGGTACCACTCCGGGTGGGTGTCGGCGCCGCCCTTGGATGCGACGATGACGATCTCACCGCCGACGTTGCCGTAGATCAACGGTGTGACGTAGGGCTTTCCGGACTTGCGGCCGACGTACTTGATCAGACAGTTGGTCGTCAGGGCATGACCGCCGCTGCCACTGAGATCCAGGATGTGGCCCTGTGTGCCACCCGAGGCGAGATACGTCGTCAGGTGCTCGGCCATGAAGCCGCCCTGCGCCTTCGCGATCGATGCGGCGTCTGCGTCGCCCATGGGTAGTCCTTCCGCTCGGTCGATCACGCCGTTTCGGCGCTGCGTGGCAGCGCACGAATGGCGGTCCGGATGGCCAAGTAGATCAGGGTCGAGGTGAGCAGGAAGATGGGCCACCCCATTGCGATGCGCGCCGCGGCCAGCAGCCCCTCCTGATCTGTGTCGTAGAGGTAGTACTGCACGACGAACCGCGCCCAGGACACCACGGCCATCACGATGGTCACCATGTCGAAGGCCCGGCGCACCCGTGGCACCCGACGCCACGTGCCGTCGCGGCCGGTCACCCACGCCCAACCCACTCCGACGAGGGGCCGGCGAATCAGCACCGAACCGGTGAAGACGACCGCCAGCAGGAGGTACATCCAGATACCGGGCAGATAGAAGTCCTTCGCCTTGCCCGTGACGAAGGCCAGGCCCGCGCCGACCGCGACGCCGGCGAACCCGAACAGGGCGGGACGGATGGATTCGCGACGGATCATCTGCCACGCCAGGACTAACCCCGCCACGGCGACGGCGGCGATCAGCGACCACCGAAGATCGGCCACGGCGTTCGCCGCACCGAAGGTCGTGACCGGCAGCGATGAGTAGATCAGTCCGCGGACACCGCCCGCACGCGCCAACAGGGCGGCCAGCGGCGTATCGGCGTCCGTCACCCAATCGAGCGTACTGACTCCCCTACACTCCTTGCGGTGCGCGCCATCCCCGTCATCGCCTTGACCGGGTACCTCGGTGCGGGCAAGACCAGCCTGCTCAACCACGTGCTGCGGGCGCCCGGCGCCCGGATCGGCGTCGTGATCAACGACTTCGGCGACATCAACGTCGACGCCGCACTGGTCACCGGGCAGGTCGACGAACCCGTGTCGATCGCCGGCGGCTGTGTCTGCTGCCTGGACGACGACAACGGTCTGGACGAGGCGCTCGAGAAGCTCACCGATCCCCGACTGGCCCTTGACGCGATCGTCGTGGAGGCCAGCGGGCTCGCCGACCCCGTCGCGGTGTCCCGGCTGATCCGCTTCAGCGGCGTCGAGCGCGTGCGGCCGGGCGGCGTCGTGGACGTCATCGACGCCGCCACGCACTTCGACGTCGTCGACCGCGGTGGAGTGCCGCTCGCGAGGTACGGGGCGGCGTCGCTGATCGTGGTCAACAAGCTCGATCGGATCCCCGAGGACCGTCGCGACGCCGAGCTGGCCCGCATCGAAGCGCGGGTCCGCGAACGCAATCCGCACGCGCACGTGGTCGGTGCGATCGGCGCCAGGATCGATCCTGCGCTGTTGTACGACGTGTCCGACTCCGACGACGGCTCGGGTCAACTGTCGATTCGCGACCTGCTGATCGACGCGCACGCCGAAGAGCACGAGCACGATCACGTGCACGCCGTCTCCGCCACGGCGTCGAGCGACGGGTGCATCGACCCCGGCCCGCTGCTCGACCTTCTCGAGGATCCGCCCGCGGGCGTCTATCGGCTCAAGGGCACCGTGGCGGTACGCTCCCGCCAGCGGATACGGAGCTACGTCGTCAACGTCGTCGGGTCATCGGTCCACGTCGCCACCGCGCCGCCCCACACCCGCACCAACTGCCTGGTCGCGATTGGCACCCACTTCGACGTCGACGAGGTGCGCACCCGAGTCGAGTCCGCGCTGCGCCCGCACGACGGCACCGTGACCACCGTGGCGATGCGGCGTCTACAGCGGTACCGTCGCCTCAGCTTCTGACGGTCAACGCCGCCAGAATCGTTGGCGCCCTTCTCTTTCCACGGCGGCAGCCGGCGTTCGTTCGAGGCGGCACAGGACACCGAAGTGATCGGAGGGGAATACCCGCGGCAGCGCACTCGAGATGGGCTCCGTTCCCAGCAGGTCGATGTGGGTCGGCGCCCAGCCGTCGCCCTTGAGGAGTACGCGGTCGAAGCGGACGTGGCGCTGCTTGTTCTTGCTGTCGAGGCGCATCAGGTTGATGGTGGTGTCCTCGGTGAACCCGTCGTCGTCCGGTCGCAGCACGGGCCAGAGATCGCGATATGGCTTGGTGATACGGCCGTTCTCGACGTCGCGCATGTTGAAATCGCCTAGTACGACGGCGTTCTGGACTCCACGCAGGGAGCGGTAGATCCGTCCCAACTGGCGCTCCCGCAACCGAGCGGCAGCCTTCCCGCTCTCCAGATGCGCCGCGACGACCGTCAACGTGGTGCCACCGGTGTCCAGTTGGGCCTTCAGGAAACCGCGCGCGAGGTTGGTCGGAAGTCGGGTGTAGGTCACGTCGAGGATCGGCAATCGCGACAGCATCAGCATGCCGTAGTTCCCGCGATCCCCGCCGGTGACCTCGGCCCGCCGGTATCGCACGCGGATCCACGGCTGGGCCGAGAACACCGCCAACGCCGCGGGGGTGACTTCCTGAAATACCATGACATCCGGCATGTTTCGCGACAGCAGATCGGCGATGGCCTGGTAGCGCTCCTCCGCGTGGTAGTCGCTGAACCAGATGTTGAACGTCGCCAGCACGAGCTCGTCGCGGCTCACCGCGGCGATGGGGCTCGTGTTCGTCCACCGCTTCGACGCCACGTCGAACATGCCGACGGGGATACCTCCGCGACGCGACCTCAACGCGCCGTCACGCTCGACGCAACGTCAGCACGGTGATCTCGCTCGGCGCGAACACCCGGAATGGTGGGCCCCAGAAGCCGGTGCCACGGCTGGTGTAGAGCTGCGTCCGTTCGCCGTGGCTGCTCAGTCCGTGCACCACCGGTTGATCGAGCCGGACGAGGAGGTTGAAGGGCCAGATCTGGCCACCGTGCGTGTGCCCGGAGATCTGCAGGTCGACTCCTGCCGCCACTGCGTCGGGAACCTGCTTGGGCTGGTGCGCCAGCAGCAGCACGGGCAGCGTCGGGTCGGCGTCCGCGAGCGCGGCGCCGAGATTCGCCCCGTGCCCGACGGTGCCCGATCCCCTGGCGGTGGCATCGTCGACACCGGCGACGACCAGAGAGTCGCCTCCTCGTTCGACCACGATGTGCCTGTTGTGCAATGCATCCCAGCCGATGTCGGTCATGTAGTCCAGCCAGCCCTGCGCCTCGCTGAAGTATTCGTGGTTGCCCGTGACGTAGACGCGGGCCAATCGGCCGCGCACGCTGGCGAGCGGCCGGGACTGTTGTTCCCTGGTGGCGACGGTGCCGTCCGCGATGTCGCCGACGTGGCAGACGACGTCGGCGTCGATCTCGTTGACGCGGTCGGCCACCAGCGTGGACCACCGGGTTCGATCGAGCGGCCCGTAGTGGGTGTCGGTGATCATCGCGACGCGCAGTCCGTCGAGACCGTCGCCGAGGCGGGCCATGGCGACGTCGACGTACCTGGTGCGCGGAAGTCGCATCGCCTCGGCGTATCCCCAGACGAGCAGCACGAGCACCACGGCGATCACGGCGCCTGCCACCAGCCGGGACCTGGTCGGGTCCGCGATGCCGAGGAGGACCAGCGCCAGCCTCAGCAGCTGCGCCAGCACCGACCAGACGAACAGCACCCAGACCGCTCCGAGCAGCACGTCACCGGTGACCGCCGCCCAGTCCCGGTGGCGGCGTCCGTGCCCGAGCATCATCATGACCGGCAATCCGACGAGGGCTGCGACGAAGACGATGGTGCCTGCGATCACGACGCCCGTCGGCCACTGCGCGCCCGCCACGAGGATCGTCCACCACGGCACTCCGAACAGGAGCAGCAGGATGACGGCGACGACCGTGAGGCGAAAACCACTGCGCCCACGCCTGCGCGTGGTGGTCTCGACCGTGACTGCCGGGGTATCTGCCATGACCGCCGAGGTTACCTGCGTCAGGCGAGACGTCCGGATCCTTCTCGATGGCGACGGCGAAGTCGTCCCCATGTTCGACGACCCCGGCGATCACGGCGTCCTCGACCGCATGATGTCTAGACCTGCGGCGAGTCCACGGACAGATGTTCGTGCACGCCGAGCCAACGACCATCCGGGCCGCGTCGCAGGACGATGGTCTCCCGTTCGCGTTGCTCCTCGTCGACACCCGCCAGACGGGTGCGAACCGAGTGGGTGAACACCGCTACGTCGTCGCTGACGAGGTCGAGTCGGGGGTTCAGCGACTCGCAGGACAGCACCCGGAACCCGTCCTGCTCCCACTGCGCCCACGTCGCCTCGTAGTCCGCCCGCGAGGTGATCAAGGCCGGTTCGGCATGAAAGAGGAAGGTCGCCTCGGGCGCGAATCCGTCGAAGTAGCTGGCAGTGTCGTGCGAGCCGAACGCCGTGATGACGTCGACCGCGGCCTGCATGGCCGCGGCGGAGAGCTCGTTGGGGTTCGGCATGACTAGAGCCTAGGGGCGCAGGCCCTCAGCGGACCACCGTCACGACGCCCATCGTCGGATCGGAGGCGCTGATCGGGTTGCCCGCCGCCTTCAGTGCGGCGAGCAGGCCGAGGACGTCGTCGTCGAGTCTCTCCCCGGGCATCACCAGTGGAATGCCTGGCGGGTAGGGCGTGATCGCCTCCGCGGCGATGCGCCCCGCAGCCCGGGCCAGGCTCACCGATTCCCGAGCCGCGAAGAACGCCTCCCGCGGATTCAGGACGGTCTCCGGCCGCACCGCGAGCAGGTCGGCCACCAAGGCCGTTGCCCGACCCGCCGGTCGAATGCCCGCCACCTCCGCGACCTCCGCGAATCCGGCGACCAGCCGGTCCATGTCGGCTTCGGTGTTGCCGATCGTCGTGATGCAGAGGACGTGTCCGGCTCCGCTCAACTCCGGCTGAACTCCGTGAACATCGTTGAGCCGCTTGACGATATCCCGCACGTCCAGGTCCAGCCCCGTGGTCCCGATCAGAAGTTTCGTCTCGTCGAGCTGGTGCAACCCGGTGCCCGCACCGGCGAGATGCTCGGGTCGCAGCACACTCAGCCCTCCGATCGCGGCCAGCCGGTCCGCGGCCCGACGGGCCCGGTCCAGCGTTGCGTCGAGGAGCTCGCGGCCGTTCGTCATCATCTCGCGTCGCGCCAGGTCGATCGACGCCATGATCGCGAAGTGCGGGCTGGTGGTCTGGATCAGCTGAAGTCCGCGCCGCACCGTCGCGGGATCGAGCACCGTCGGATCGACGTGCAGCACCGCCGCCTGACTCAGACCCGACAGGATCTTGTGCACCGACTGCACGGTCGCCGCCGCACCGGACGTCTCGCCTGGCGAGGGCAGATCGGGATGGAAGGCGAAGTGCGGCGAATGTGCGCCGTCGACAAGCAGTTTGGCGTCGTGTCCACGACAGAGTTCGGCGAGTGCCGCGATGTCACCGGTGGTGCCGTAGTAGGTGGGGTGCAACACCCAGAGCGCCTTCGCGCCGCTGTCGCGGAACGCATGCCGGACCACGTCGGCGTCCACCCCGTGGGCGACGCCGAACGTCTCGTCCCAGCGCGGCTCCAGCCAGATCGGCCGCGCGCCCACCTGGACGAGACCGGCGAGCACGGACTTGTGTGCGTTGCGCGCCACCAGAACCGGCTCGCCGGGACGCAACGCCGACAGGGCGACCGCGATGTTCCCGCTCGTCGACCCCTGGACCAGGATGAAGCTCTGGCCGACGCCCCACGCATCCGCGATCAACGCCTCGGCGTCGGCGATCGGTCCGTCGGGGCAGTGCAGCGTGTCGGTGTCCGGCAGGTTGTTCAGGTCGACGTCGGCGAGGTGCTCCCGAAACCACGGATCCAGGGTCCGGCCACCCTTGTGGCCCGGGCTGTAGAACGGGGCCTGCCCGCGCTCGACGAATCGCCTCAGCGAGTCGAAGAGCGGTGCGGCACCGTGGTTCACGGACGCGCGGGAGCAGCTGGGTGGGCGGTGATCGAGTAGACCCGTTCGGAGTTGTGCACCCCGATCATGTCGACCAGCCGGGTCGCGTCCGCCAGTCCGCAGTCACCCGCGCGCAGCCACTCCCCGAGTATCAGCCCCATCGCACGCCGCCACAGAATCGAGCCGAGCACGTGCAGCTCCGGCGGGCCGAACGCATCCGAGGAGTACAGCTGCTTGGCGAACGGCGCCGTCTCGAGGGCCTCGGCGACCAGTCCCGTCGAGCGCACCCCCAGATAGTTGATCGCCAGTCCCACGTCGAAGTTCACGTGGTCGAACGCCTGCGCCAGGTAACCGGCCTGGCGCTGAAAGGGATAGCAGTGCAACAGCAGGACCGGCACCGGCGTCATGGTCCGCAGCAACGGCAGCAGCAGCATCGGGTCGCTGCGGTGCAGGTCCATGTCGCGATCGCCGAAGCCGACGTGCACCTGGATGGGAAGACCGTGCGCGGCGGCCTCGTGCACCCCGAACGCGATCAGCAGCTCGTCGTCGACCCGCAGCGGGCGGGGCCGCGCCACGAACTCACGGACGCGGGCGACGACGTCGGCATCCGACGGCCGCGACCAGTCGACGTCGAAGCCGATGCGATAGGCCGCAATCGTCTTGGTGCCCACCACCTTCGGATCGTCGACGGCAGCCCGCAACGCTCCACGGAACGCCTCGGGGAAGTCGTCCGGCGTCGTCCCGACCTCCAACAGATCCTCGGTGAGGCGCTCCAGTCGCAGGATCTCCGACGACGGAATGTCACTGAGCGCGGTGAGCTCGTCCGGGGTGGTGATGACGTCACCCTTGAAACCGGTGTCGACGATCCACCGGGCGACACCCGCCGCGGGAAGCATCGTCGCGGCGAGATCCTCGGGGGAGAACTCGCTGCGACGCGCCCAGTACTCGTCGGCGCCGGCGAGCGGCTCGAGTCCGAGAAGCGGTGCGCACCATCGCCGGATGGAAAGGCCCAGGGGCGAGTCGAACTGGGTCATGAAGCTCGGCACCGGGTCGGTCGAGCCTTCGTTGATGGCCGCTTCGAACCCGGCCCGGTCCACGGGGGCGTTGAACGTGCCGTGCACGTGGTGGTCGATCAGCTCGATGGCGCGCAGGTGGTCGGCCAACGCATCGGGCACCAGATCCTCGACCCCGGCGAAGGCTCCGCCCGATACCCCGAAGGGCAGTTCACCAGCCGGCATATCGTGCGACCTCCTCGGCGTTCACTCGTCCAGCGGCGGCGTCGGCGAGGGCCGCACCGATGATCTCGACGCCGCGGCTGGCCTCCGACTCGGTGAGCACCAACGGCGGCGTGATCTCCAGAACGTTGCCACCGACGTAGTAGACCACCGCGCCCAACTCCCACGCACGGTAGACCACCTGCGCCGCCAGCCGAGGGTCACGCTCCCCCGTCGCGGGGTCGACGAGCTCGACGCCGATCGCCAAGCCGCGTCCGCGGACGTCGCCGATGCGTTCGGATCCGGGGGAACCCGCCAGCGCCCGCAGTCCGTCGGCCAGCAGCGCCCCGACCTTCGCGGCCCGTTCCGGCAGGCGGTCGCCGACGATGGTGGCCAGCACGGCACGCCCCGCGGCAGTGCACACCGGGTTGCCCGCCGTGGTCAACAGCGCTGCCGCGGGCGGATTGTCGAGGATCTCGGCGGGTCCCACGGCCGCAGACAGCGGCAGGCCGCCGCCCAGCACCTTGCCGAACGTGATGATGTCGGGCACCACGCCATCGTGCTCGAAGGCGTGCAGCGTGCCCGGCCGTCCGAGCCCCATCTTGACCTCGTCGCAGATCATGGGTACGCCCTGCCGTCGGCAGAGCTCGTGCAGCCGGGCGAGAAAACCGTCGGGAGGGACGACGAGGCCGCCGTCGGAGAGGATCGGCTCGACGATCAGGCAGGCGATCGAACCGGTGCGCAGGTGCTGTTCGGCGAGGTCGAGACAGGCTGTCACGTCTGACTCGATTCCGTTCGCACCTGGCCGAAAGGGGTTGGGATAGGCCAGGAACACGGCATCGGGATCCGGCGGGGCACCCGCGTCGACATGCACGCCGGACACGCCCATCGCGACGCCGACGCCACCGTGATAGCTGTGTTCGAAGGCGATGACGGTGCGTTTGCCGGTCGCGTGTCGACACGCCCGCAGCGCCACGTCGTTGGCGTCGGAACCCGCATGGCCGAGATACACGCGGCGCTCACCATGGCCGGGAACCAACGCCAGGAGGTCCTCGGCCAGGCCCACCGAATCGGGATGCACGGCGGACAGACCGCCTGAGCCCGGCGCGGAGCGCACCGCCCGGCTCACCGCCTCCACGATGGCCGGGTGACCGTGCCCGAGCCCGCTCGCCGTCCACGTCGCCGACAGGTCGAGCAACTCGCGACCGTCGGGGGTGACCAGCGTCGAGCCGTGCCCCGATACCACCTCCAGCGGGAAGAAGCGCAGTTTCTCGATCCCCGCGATTGCGGCTTCGTCCCGCGCGTACAGGGTGCTCATTCGGTCTGCGCCAGCTCGTTGCTGAGCGACTCACCAACCCGTTTCGCAATTCCGGAGGCTGCCAGCGCGATGACCAATCCGACGGCGCACCAGTACAACCCGAGGAGCGGCGCATCGGACCAGGTGACCGCGCCCTTGACGTTGAACCACAGCACCGCCGCGATCACCACCGCGCCGAGCCCCGGCAGCAGCAGACCGAGCACCTTGCCGGTGCCGCCGTGGATGGGGACGAACTTGGGCGCACCCACGAACCACATCGCCGCGAACTCGACGAGCAGGTAGCACACCATGAGGCACACCGAGCCCGCCACGGCGAACAGGAAGTAGGTGTTGATCGCCGGGTTCCCGGTGCCCATGTCGGGCCAGCCGAGGGCACCGCAGAGGAGGACGACCACCAGCGAGACGCCGACGACGAGCCACGTGGCGCGCCGAGGACCGCCGGTCTTCTCGTGGATGTGCGCGATGGCCTTCGGACCGAAGCCGTCCCGCCCGAACGCGAAGAGCATCCGGCCCGACGTCGCCGAGCACGCCAGGTGGCAGCCGAACGCGGATACGATCGCGGTGAAGATGATCAGCAGGCTGAACCACTGACCGACGTAGCTACTACCCAAGTCGCCCAACGTGTTTCCGGAGTTCTGGAAGGCCTCGAGGCCGGCCGCGTCGGTGCCGAAGCCGACGACCTGGGCGAACATCACGACGACGAAGAGAACGCCGGTGAGCAGCAGCGTCCCGGCGAGCGCGCGCGGAATGTTGCGGCCGGGGTTGTCGGTCTCCTCGCCCATCGACGCGCATGCCTCGAATCCGGCCCACGACAGGAACGCGGCGACGACGGCGCTGAGCACTGCCGAGGCGGAGACCCCGTCGAGGGAGAACGCGCTGAAGTCGACCCCGGTGGTTGGCGCTCCGCCCTTCGCGAAGATGACCACGACCAGGACGATCATCGCCAGGATGCCAACCCCCTCGATGCCGAGGAGGATCTTCGCCAGCAGGCGGACGTCACGTCCCGAGAGTAGGAACGAGATCACCGCACCCACCACTACGACCGCGAGCCATGGCACCTGGTAGGGGTTTTCGTTGCCGGGCTGCAGTTCGGCGATGAAGGCGTTGACGAACGCCGCCGTCAGCGCGAGCGTCCCGATGGCGAAGCCCACGTAGGCGCCGAGCATCGCGAAGCCGGAGAAGAACCCGGTCCGCGGCCCGATGGTGCCGCCCACCAATCCGTACGCCGAGCCGGCGTGGTTGAGGTGCCGGGTCAAGCGGACGAAGCTGTACCCGACGAGGGCCACGCCGATCAACCCGATCAGGAACACCAGCGGAATGGCCTTCCCGACCGTGCCGATCAGACCCTGACCGTTTCCGGACATCGCCAGGGTGGGGCCGACGAGGGCCACGGACATCGCCAGTGCCACCCAGAACGGCAGGCGGCGGTGCGGAAGCTCGTCGGCCCCTCCCGATGGACTGGCTGACGACGTGCTCGTGCTCATCGATGTCTCCTTTCGGTGCTGGGTCAACAACTCCACGCGAGGCGCAGCGCCTGCGTGGTCTCGGCCGGCGGTAGCCCGCCGAAGGTGGTGATTTCGTAACGTCGCACGGCGACAACGGCTTCGACGACCTCCGGGGTGAGAAGCTCCGCGGCGACGGCGGACTTCTCGAGGGCATCGATGGCCGCCTGCTGGTCGGTGCGCAGCGGCGGGGGCGCGGTGGCGGACTGCGACGGGTTCTCGGGTATCTCGGCGGGCAGGTCGACGCCGCGCTCGATGCCGCGCAGCGCACTGCTGAGGAAGGCGGCTGCGGCCAGGTAGGGGTTGGCGCTCGGATCGATCAGCTTCAGTTCGGCGTTCGCGCCGTGCGGACTGCCCGGCGTGGCTGCGATGAATCGAACGGCGGCCTCGCGGTTCTCCAGCCCCCAGCAGGCGACGGCTCCCGCCCAGTTGCCCGGCTTGAGACGCAACGCCGACAGCGCCGAACCGGCATAGACCCCGACGAGGTCGGGCAGCGAGTCGATGACTCCGGCGATCGCGGAGCCGCCGTCCGGCCTGATTCCGTACGGGCCGTCGCCGCCGGAGAACAGCGGCCCCTTGCCGTCGGCCAGCGACAGATGCAGATGCGCACCGTTGCCTGCGGCGCCCTCGAAGGGCACCGGCGCGAACGAGATTCGCAATCCGTGTCGCGCCGCCGCGCGACCGAGCACGATCCGGGTCAGGATCACCGCGTCGGCCGTGGCGACCGGGGTGCCCGGCGCCAGCGACACCTCGAGTTGGTCATGGCCGTACTCGGTGTGGATCTGCTCGACGCTCAGCCCGGCCCGTTCGGCGGTGCTCGCAAGGTCCACCAGGAACGCCGACCGGTCCAGCGAGGTGCGGAGTCCGTAGGGCGACCACGGTCCGGTCGAGGCCGGGCCGCCGTCGGGCGCCACCATCGTGCATTCGACTTCGGCGCCCATCAGCGCGGTGACGCCGCGATCCGCCGCGGCCTGCTCGGCGCGGGCCAGGAGGGAGCGCAGGCACAGCGGGGCGGGTTCGCCGCCCTGGTCGGTCAGGCTGCCTGGCGCCCATGCGATGCCGTCGTCGACGACGCGCACGGTGGCCGGATCGATCCGGATCCGCAGATCCCCGGCAACGCCGATGGTCGGGGTGAACGCGATCCCGCTGTCCACGCAAAAGACGCTCCACGACGGTGACACGCCCATTCCCGAGCGCTGGAAGTCGCCGAGCCTGCGCAGCGGAACGTACTTGGCCCGGGTGACGCCGGCCGGATCGGTCAGCGAACCAGCTACCAGCTCAACGCCTTTGGCGCGCAGCTCGTCGATCTGGTGTGCTAGCACGCTCATGGTCGGCGCATCCCGTCCGCCCGCTCGCTCCGCACCGGCATGGAACCTCCTTCGACGTCACCAGTCTGCGAGGAATCTATGTGATGAATGTTTCAGAATCTTTAAATTTGGCGGTTTATGGTTGATTCGTAAGATCGGCGATCGGAGGATGCTGGCATGTGTCGCCTGTTGGGTGTCGTATCCGTCGCCCCGATATCGGTCGCCGCCGCCGTCGGGGACGACGTACTGACCGACTTCGTCGCACTGACGAAGGTCCACGGCGACGGCTGGGGCGTCGCGAGCGTCGATCGCATCGGTGACGATCCCCATGCCACGGTGTCCGCGGGCAGTGCCCTGGACGACCCGGAGTTCGCTGCGGCCACCCACGCCGAGGCGGCCCTGGCCTCCCTCGTTCACCTGCGGTGGGCGACGAACGGACTCGCCGTCGAACCGCAGAACTCCCATCCCTTCGTCGCCGACGGGCTCGCCATGGCCCACAACGGCTCGATCAAGCCCATGGGACCGCTGCACGACCTCGTCGAGCCCGCCACCGCCGCCACGCTGCGCGGCACCACCGACAGTGAGCGCTACTTCGCGGTGATTCGCCAACACCGCCGCACCGCACCCACGCTCGCCGAGGCCGTGAGGTCTGCCGTCGCCCAACTCCGACGGACCCATCCCGACGCCAGCCTCAACGCGCTCGTCCTCGGTGAGGACCAGCTGATCGTCGTCCACGCCCACGCCCGCAGCCGTCTGCTCGCCGAGGACATCGAGGAGATCAGTGCCACCGACCTACCCGCCGAGCATCTGGAGGACTACTTCGCATTGCGCATCGCACGGCTCGGCCACGGCGTCGTGGTGGTGGGGTCCACCGGCTTCGGCGACGTGGCCTGGGAGCCGCTGCCGCCGGAGTCCGTGATCGCGGTATCGATGCGCGACCTGTCGGTGACGACGCTGCCGCTCCTGCATCATTGACTCCGATGACCGACGACAGCGTGGCCGCCAGGGCCAGTGCCGCCCTCCCGACGTTGAGCAAGGCCGAGCGGCGGGTCGGGCGGGCGCTGCTCGCCGACTACCCGAGCGCCGGACTGGCCAGCGCCGCCAGGCTCGCCGAACGCGCCGAGGTCAGTCCCCCGACGGTGCTCAGGTTCGCGCAATCCCTTGGCTACGAGGGCTTCACGGACCTCCAGGTCGCGCTGCGAGCCGAGTTGACGGAGCGCTCCAACGGACCCATCACCCGGCTGCCGAACGCGCCCACCATCTCGACGGCACGAACCGGCCTGCTGGACCGGCTGCTGCACCAGGCCCACGCGCAGAACGACAGGGCCGCAGAAACGTTGGCACAGTTGCCCGCATCTGCCATCGAGGCGGCGGTCGCCCTCCTGTCCAACACCGGCAGACCGCTGTACCTGCACGGCGGCCGGTTCTCCCATCTGCTGGCGATGCACCTCGCCGCCCACCTCGAGCAATTGCGACCGGGGGTGCGGGTGCTCACCGACCCCAGCGGCCGCGATCTCGGCGCCATGATCGAACTGTCGCGCAAGGACGTCGTCGTCTTGTTCGACTACCACCGCTATCAACGCAGCTCCGCCGAACTCGCAGCCAGGGTGCACCGCGCCGGCGCCACCGTGCTTCTCATCACCGACGACCTGGCCTGCCCGGTCGCCCCGGAAGCCGAGGTGGTGCTGACGGCCTCGAGCACGGTCGGCACCACGTATCAGAGCATGGCCGCAGGTTTCCTCCTGACGGAGCTGCTCATCCCGCTGGTGATGGACGCCGTGGGGGAACCGGCCCGTACCCGGATGGCGCTCTGGGAGGAACAACGCGGGGCAGAGCTCCTGGGGTGATGCGACTCCGGGTCGGTCGAGGAACTACTCGGAGGTGGCCGTCACGGCCTTGCGCGCATGGGCTCGACGCTCTTCTATCGCGCGACCGAACTCCTGGAGCAGCAGGGGGTTTCGCTGAACCATCGTCTCGACGTAGTCGCGTTCGACGTGCACGACGGTGACCTCGTCGAGTGCACGAGCGTTGCCGATGACGGCTTGGCGGGTCAGCGTGCTCTGCCCGAGGAAGCCGCCCTCCTCGAGGGTGCCGATCGAGATCTCGGTGCCGTCGTCCGTTGCCGCGGTGAGCCGGACGCGGCCCGACACGATGAAGGTCATGCGTTCGGGCACCTCGCCGGAGCGCTGCATCACCTCGCCTGCGCCGTAGCGCTCCAGGGTGGCGTTCGGGATGAGGTCGCGTTGGTCGTCGCTGCCGAGTCGTAGCGTCGGTGCCACCACGTGGTGGACGGCTTCGGCGACGCGCTCGGGCGTCGAAAGCTGTTCCCATGCTTCGTTGAGATGCAGGCCTTCTCGCCGTGCCGCATACCAGACCCATTGCAGGAAATAAGTTTTCGCGTCACCATCATCCGCAGGTGAGGACAGCGGGATCGTGGTGCGGTACTCCGAGCCCCCCGACGGCGCTGCGGACACCGCGGCGTCCCGCCGCCTCTGCGGCAGATCCGCGGCCACGCGAGCCAACATCGCACACACCTGGTTGGGCGGATCATCCAACGAGAAGACCGTCGTGACGGTGACCTCGTGCTTGCTCACCGGCCGACTGAGATTCGTGAAGGATGCACCAGCCAGGACCGAGTTCGGCGTGATCTGCAATCCGTTGCTCGTCTCGAGATGTACGGCGCGCCAATTGACCTCGACGACGCGACCCCGAGCCGCGGGGGTGTCCAACCAGTCCCCCAGCTGGAACGGCTGCTCGAACAGCATCAGGAGACCCGAGATGATCTGTCCGACCGAATTCTGCAAGGTCAGACCGATGACGACTGATGTCACGCCCAGGGCGGTGAACAGACCACTTACGTTGGCTCCCCAGATGAAGGAGAAGATCATGGCGAGGCCAATGGCGATGACGAGGAACCGTCCGACGTCGATGAAGATGGTCGGGACTCGTTTGCGCCACGTTCCGGCCGGCGCCCCCTGGAACAGGGTGGCGTTCACGCCCGACAAGACGAGGATCAGAACGACGAATGCGAGGAGGGTGGCCACCATCCGAACCGGGGTGGCGTCCGCCGGAACCTGTCTGGCCTCGGTCAGCAGCAACAGCAGTGCCCCGAGCGGAAGCAGGTAGTTTCGCAACAACGTCACCGGACGGACGAGGAAGCTCTCCCTCCTGCGCAGCGCGTGCTGCCATTCGGTCAGCACCACCAGTCCGACCGGTAGCCCGATCGCGATTCCCACCGCCCAGTAGAACCACGATGACCTGAAGACGTTCTCGATCATCGTTCTTCCAGCCGCCAGATGGGTTGTTCTCGTCCCTCCACCGTCACGGTTCCGGCAGGGGTGAAGCGCATCGTCTCCCGGAGCGTCTCGTAGACCGAATTGGTGACGTCGATGCCAGGTTGCTGCGAACCGCTCTTCACCTGATAGGCGATGTTCACCGCGGCGCCCCACATGTCGTAGACCACGGACATGCGGCCACTCAGCCCACTGCTGACCGTGCCGGTGTCGATACCCGCTCGAAGGCTGAGACCGCTCTTCGTCTCACTGTTGAACCGGTCGACGATCCGCTGGCACTCGAGGGCGAAGTCGACTGTCCTGCGGACGTTGTCGAGCCGCGGGACGTTGAGACCGCAGCTCCCCAGATAGCCGTTGCGCACCCCGCGGATCCGTTCGATGCCGAGACTGTCTGCGGCCGCGTCGAACTGGCGCTCGATCTCGTCGACGATCGCGAGCGACTCCTCGGACGTGAGTTCCACCTGAAGCCGGTCCAGACCCATGACGTCGGCGAAGATCACGGATACGTCTTGATGCTCCTCGGCCGGGATGTCCTCTCCTTGGCGGTACCTCTCGACGACGGGTTCCGGCATCAGCAGCGCCAGCAGTTGATCATTCTCCTTGCGTTGCGCGTTGAGAAGTTCCTCCTTGACGGTGAGACTGCGGCTCATTTCATTGAATGCCTTGGTGAGATCCCCGATCTCGTCCCGAGTCTCCACGGGAATGCTGACGGCGTAATCGCCGCCACTGATCCTTCGCGCGCCGGCCTCCAGTCGCCTGATCGGCCGCACGAACAGCTGGGCCAGGAAGACTGCCGCGACGCACACCACGAAGATGATCCCGACCGTGGACATCACCATCGTCCGCGTGAACGTCGCCTCCCGTTCGAACGCCTCCGCCGTGTTGATCTTCGCGACGATCGACCAGTGCAGATCGGCGTCCGGGATCACCACGGGTGCGTAGGCCTGCAATGTCTGTTGCCCGAGATAGTCACCCGTGATCAGTGTTCCGGACTGGCCGCGCTGGGCGTTCTGGGTGGCCTCCGAAGTCACCGGCTGCACCAAGGTCGTGCCGCCGAGGCGGATGGCCCGATCGGCTTCGTCGGGCGGGGTACCCGCCTGGATCACGTCGCGCCGATAGGCCTGCGGATCCTGGAGGAACAGGCGCGAATCCGACCGCATCAGGTCGTCCGGACCCACCAGGAACGTCTCACCGGTATCACCCAAACCTGCTGCTGCCCAATTCTTGTCGAACGTCATCAACCGATTGATCTTCGACGCGGGAAACTGAAGCGCGAGCACACCTTGGGCCCGGCCTCCCGAGACGACCGGGGTGACCATCCACGCAGTCGGTTCGTTCTCGGCGGGCTGGTAGATCTCGAAGTCGGTGAAGCCCACGTAATCGAGTGCGTTGGACGACAGCGCCTTCTCGTAGGCCGCGCGCAGCTTGGATCCGCTGTAGGGGCCGTTCAGGATGTTGGTGCCGAGGTCGACGTCCTTGTACGCGGAGTAGACCACGTTCCCGGCGGTGTCCAGCAGCAACGCGTCCTGAAACTCGAAGCGGGTGACTATCTCTCGGAAGAAGTCCTGGTACCGCGCGTTGGCCGCGGACCACGCGCTCCCGTCACGTGCGTCGTCGATGGTGACGGCGACGTCGTCGGACCTGCGCTGGGCGGTGTAGTGCGCCTGCAGGTAGCGCTGCGCGTTGCCGGTCGGAATCAGCTGCTCGGGATTGAGTCGGACTCCGCTGTACTTCTCCACGTCCTTGATGAAGACGTCGTCGTAATAGTCGGTGAGAGACTGCGAGAGCACCGGATCGATCGTCTGGTTCTGCAGTTGCGCGAACCCGGCGGTGAACGCCGCAAGGGCGTCTGCGGTGGTGGCTCCCCTGGTGTCGATGATCATCGAGCTCTTCAGGTCCGACAGCTGACTGACGAGCGACCGCGACTGCGACTCACGTACCTCGGTCAGACGGTTGAACACCGAGTCTCGCAGCGAGGAGCGACCGGCTTGGAAGCCGATGACGCCGACGACGGTGGCGGCCACGATCGTGCACAGCACCATCATCACGACGAGTTTGGACTGAATGCTCACCTTCGCCAGCAGGCGGCGACGCTGAAAGCGGCCGAACCTGCGAGCCCTGACGTCGTCGCGGTCGGGAGCGACCTCGACGGCATCGGGCTCGGACAGTTGCAACATCGGCATCCCTTCGCCGGTCCGGCGTGCGCGACGGCTTCGCGGACACTAACACCGACGACGCGGTCGTGGAACTGGCAGCGAACGGTGTTTATCAAACTGACGCAAAGGTAGAAGCGCTCTGTTGCAGAGACATTCACCGGCGCGGGGCGAGTCGCTCCACGTCCAGTCCCCTGGCGAGGAGATCGGCGGGCACGGATCCGCCGAGCACCAGTGCAGCACCCAGTCGGGAGGTCGCGGGCGCGGTCTGGATTCCGTAGCCACCCTGTCCGGCAAGCCAGAAGAAGCCCGGCGCATCGGGATCCTCGCCGACGACGAAGTTCCGGTCGGGGGCGAACGTGCGCAAGCCCGCCCACGACGAGCTGACACTGCGCACACCGAGTTCGGTGGCCGCGTTGATGGCCTCGACGGCGCGGGCGATCTCCATCTCGTCAGGCTTGGCATCGCTTGGCGGACAGGGCGTCTCGTCGGCAGGCGAGCACAAGAACTGTGCGCCTTCGGGATTGACGTAGAAGGACTCGTCGACCTCGCTGCAGTTGGGCAGGCCCTTGCCCACCTCCCCGAGAGGAGAGGCCACCATGAAGATCGTGCGCCGCAACGGCGTCAGACCGATGGGGGCGACCCCGGCCAGGGCGGCTACCGCGTCGGCCCACGCGCCTGCAGCGTCGACGACGATCGGCGCCCGGTGGACGTGTCCATCGGCGGTGGTGACCGTCCAGCGGTCGGCGCCGCGGTGCAACGCCGTCACCGCCGCGTCGCGGAAGATCCTGGCGCCGTGGGCGCGCGCCCCTCGGACGTACCCCTGGTGCAGCGCCGCGACGTCGATGGCCATGGCTCGCGGTTCCAGCAAGCCGCGCTCGGCCACGCCCGGTTTCAGTAGCGGATGCACCTCGCGGCACTGCGGTCCGTCCAGCAGTTCGGCATCCGAGACGAGTGCTCGGACCGATTCGTACATGCCCTCGATGCGGTGGCTGCGGCCCTCGAGTGCGATCTGTAGCAGCGGCCGCGGGGTCACCAGCACCGGCTCGAAGAGCTCTGCTGGCGCCTCGAAGAACTCGCGACTGCCCGTGGTCAGCGCTCGAATCTGCTCTCCACCATAGGTTTCGAGGAAGGTCGCCGCCGAGCGGCCGGTGGTGTGGAAGGCGAGCGTCGACTCCATCTCGAGCAACGCGACCTCGACTGCCTTGGACAGCTCGTACGCGATCGATACGCCCGCGATGCCGCCGCCGATGACGATGACGTCGGCGCCGGTCTCGGTCGGAGTCACCGCACCGAAGCTATTGGGGTTGCGATGATCCGTCCACCCGGCATCCTGCCCGTATCCTGTGAGCCATGAGTGCAGGGCTGTTCGGGCTGCTCGACGACATTGCGGCACTGGCCCGGCTCGCGGCGGCTTCGGTCGACGACATCGGCGCGGCGGCGGGGCGCGCGACGGCGAAGGCGGCGGGTGTCGTCATCGACGACACGGCCGTGACGCCGCAGTACGTGCACGGGATCGCCGCCGAGCGCGAGCTCCCGATGATCAAGCGGATCGCGTTCGGATCACTGCGCAACAAGCTGGTGTTCATCCTGCCCGCCGCGCTGCTGCTGAGTCAGTTCGTGCCGTGGCTGCTGACGCCGATCCTGATGCTCGGCGCGACGTACCTCTGCTTCGAGGGTGCGGAGAAGGTGTGGGGGCGCCTTGCCAAGAACGACGGCCACGAGGCACACGCCACCCCGACCACGGCCGTCGGCGGGGATGCCGAGAAGCAGATGACGAGCGGCGCGATCCGCACCGATTTCATCCTATCTGCCGAGATCATGGTGATCGCGCTCAACGAAGTGGCCGATCAGCCGTTCGTGCCGCGGCTCATCATCCTCATCGTGGTGGCCCTGGTCATCACCGCCGCGGTCTACGGGGTGGTCGCGGCGATCGTGAAGATGGACGACGTTGGACTCGCCCTCACCCAGCGCTCGTCGCAGTTCGCCCAGAAGGTCGGTCGCGGGCTGGTGGTCGGGATGCCCAAGCTGCTCGCCGCCCTGTCGGTCATCGGCACGGTCGCGATGCTGTGGGTCGGCGGCCACATCCTGCTGCTCGGCACCGACACCCTCGGCTGGCACGCGCCGTACGGCTTCGTCCACCATCTCGAGGAGGGCGTCCGCGCCGCCGCGCAGGGGGTCGGCGGACTGCTGGCATGGTTGGTCAACACCGGATTCTCGGCGGTGATCGGTCTGGTCGTGGGCGGCATCGTCGTGGCGATCGTGCACGTGCTGCCGTTCGGCAAGAAGCACTAACTCGGCGCGGCCCAACGCCGGGCGAGGACCATCATCGCCACGTGCAGCGACGTCCGAGACTCGGCGTCGTCGAGGTCCACGCCCAGCAGTCGCTCGACGGCCGCCAGCCGTGAGTAGAGCGTCGGGCGCGACATGTGCAGTCGCTTGGCGAGTTCGGCCTTGTTGCCGCCCACCTCGAGGAAACCCGCGAGCAGGTCGAACGCCTCGTCACCGTGCGTGGCCCGCCGCTCGAGCAGGCCGCGCAGCTCCGTCTCAGCGAAGGCCTGCACCCGCGGGTCCGTGCGGATCAGGGCGATGAGACCGCGCAACCGCACGTCGGCCGCGCGGTAGAACGTCCGGTCGGCGGGCATCGCCAGCGCCACCTCGGCGACGTGCCCGGACTCCGCGAGTCCGCCGGCCGCGTCGACGAGCCGGCTCGATGCCGGTCCCACGCCGATCACGCACGCCGAGACGCCGTCCACGCGGAGCACGTCGTGACGGATCGCCGAGGCCACGTCGGACAGCACGCGTTCGGGATCGTCCCCGACTGCCATGGTCCTGGGCTGTGGCGCCAGCAGCACGTCGATCTGCCCGTCGTCACGGCTGGCGGCCAGGACGCTGTGTCCGCCCGAGCGGATCGCGTGGACGACGGCGTCCAGCGTTCGGCCGCGGCGCTGCTGGATCAGCAGCTGGTTGGCGCTGGCGGTCTCGCGCAGCCGCACCGTGATCGGCACGTACGTCAGCGCAGGCCGCAGCCCGAGCGCATGGGCGCGCGCGGTGGCCTCGCTCTCGTCCCGGATGCGGCCGCGCAGCAGGTCGTCGACCAGACCGCTCTGCGCGCGCATCTCGAGTGACGTGCGATCCTGCTCGACCATCCGGTGCAGCGCCAGGGCCTGCGCTGCGCGTTCTAGGGTGGTGACGGTGCGACCGTCGGCATCGCCATCCTGGCTGCGACCATGCGGCGCGACCAGCCGCCCCCACTCCTGCCGATACGGACCGACGGGCCGCGCCACCCAGGTGCCCTGTCCCGCAACTGAATTCAACCGAGATCGCCGCTCCCAGTCGGCGAGCAACTCGGTCAGCGGCACGCCGCGTCGCACGAACGCCACCACCTGACGGTTGAGGTCCTCCAAGACGATCGGGGTGTCGAGCATGTCGGCCGCGGCAGCGACGATCTCGTCGACCGACGCCCGCCGCATGCTGAGATTCGTGAATGCCTCGTGCACCCGCCGGGCGTAGTCGACCTCGGCATACTGTTCGGCCACGATCCGGCGATGCACCTCCTCGGTGACCTCGACGAATCGCACGGGACGGTGCAGTGCGACGACCGGCAACTCGAGGTGGCTGCCCACCTCCCTGACCGAACTCGGCACCTCGTCGACGTGCAGTCCGAGTTCGACGACGACGGCGACGGCACCCACCCGGGCGAGCTGCGGCAGGTACTCGTCGCGATGCCGAGCGTCGACCAGAGCCTGTCCGGTGGTGAGGACCATCTCGCCGCCCTCGAGCAGATTCGACAGGTCGGCCAGGTCGCTCACGTGCACCCACCGCACCGGCCGGTCCAGGCTCTCGGGGTGGTCGGCGCCGCACACGATCTCGGGTTCACCCGCCCGTAAAACCGGAAGCGCGAGGATCTCACGCACGGTAGGCAACATTGACACATCGTAATGCGATGGGCGATTTTCCTTACAGAACGACAGAGCGCCGAGGTAGTGTCAGGCGACAGACTCGAGTCATGACTCTCAGCACCCGCGTACGCACCATCGGCCATTGGGCAGATGGCAAGAACTTCGCAGGCTCCGGCGACCGCACCGCCCCGGTCACGAACCCGGCCACCGGCCAGGTCACCGGCGAACTCGCCCTGGCCGACGTCGCCGACGCGCGCGCCGTCATCGATGGTGCCGCGGCCGCCTTCCCCGCGTGGCGCGACACCTCGCTGGCCAAGCGCACGCAGATCCTGTTCGCCTTCCGGGAACTGCTCAACGCCCGCAAGGGTGAGCTCGCCGAGATCATCACCAGCGAGCACGGCAAGGTCGTCTCCGATGCCCTCGGCGAGGTCAGCCGCGGCCAGGAGGTCGTCGAATTCGCCTGTGGCATAGCGCATCTGCTCAAGGGCGGGATGACGGAGAATGCCTCGACCAACGTCGACGTGGCCTCCATCCGCCAACCCCTCGGCGTCGTCGGCATCATCTCACCCTTCAACTTCCCGGCCATGGTGCCGATGTGGTTCTTCCCCATCGCCATCGCCGCGGGCAATACCGTCGTCCTCAAGCCGTCGGAGAAGGACCCGTCGGCAGCGCTGTGGATCGCCGAACTGTGGGCCGAGGCAGGCCTGCCGGCAGGGGTATTCAACGTGCTGCAGGGCGACAAGGTCGCCGTCGACGAACTGCTGACCAACGCGAGCGTCAAGGCCATCAGCTTCGTCGGCTCCACCCCCATCGCGCAGTACGTCTACGCCACCGGCACGCTGCACGGCAAGCGGGTGCAGGCGCTCGGCGGCGCCAAGAACCACGCCATCGTGCTGCCCGATGCCGACCTCGACCTCGCCGCGGACGCGATGGTCAACGCCGGTTTCGGCTCGGCGGGCGAGCGCTGCATGGCCATCTCCGCCTGCGTGGCCGTCGGCCCGATCGCCGACGACCTGGTCGCCAAGATCGCGGACCGGGCGAAGACGTTGAAGACCGGTGACGGGACCCGCGACTCCGACATGGGCCCACTGGTGACCAAGGCGCACCGCGATCGCGTGGCGTCCTACGTCGACGCCGGCGAAGCGGACGGCGCCAGCATCGTCGTCGACGGACGCGGGATCTCGGTCGACGGCGACGATGAGGGCTTCTGGTTGGGCCCCACGCTGATCGATCACGTCACGCCCGAGATGAGCGTCTACACCGACGAGATCTTCGGCCCCGTCCTGTCGGTCATCCGCGTCGAGACCTATGACGAGGCACTGGATCTCATCAACTCCAACCCCTACGGCAACGGCACCGCGATCTTCACCAACGACGGCGGCGCCGCCCGGCGCTTCCAGAACGAGGTCGAGGTCGGGATGATCGGCATCAACGTGCCCATCCCCGTGCCCACCGCCTACTACAGTTTCGGTGGCTGGAAGAGCTCCCTGTTCGGCGACACCCACGCCCACGGCACCGAGGGCGTGCACTTCTTCACCCGTGGCAAGGTTGTCACCACGCGCTGGCTCGACCCGAGCCACGGTGGGATCAACCTCGGGTTCCCGCAGAACAGCTGAGTCCAAGGAAGACAAGGAAGAATTCGACTATGACGACTTTCGACACCGCGCTGCCCAGCGGCCAGGACCTCGCAACCGCCAAGGCCGAGGGCGCCCGCGCCTACGAACTCGACCGCAAGCACGTCTTCCACTCGTGGTCGGCGCAGGCCCAGATCACCCCGATGACGATCGTCGCGTCCGACGGCCAGTACGTCTGGGACGGCGACGGCAACAAGCTGCTCGACTTCTCCGGACAGCTGGTGTTCACCAACATCGGGCATCAGCACCCGAAGGTCGTCAAGGCCATCGCCGACCAGGCCGCGAAGCTCTGCACGGTCGCGCCGCAGCACGTCAACGCGGCGCGCTCCGAGGCGGCCCGGCTCATTGCCGAACGCACACCCGGAGATCTGAACCGCGTGTTCTTCACCAACGGTGGCGCAGACGCCGTCGAGCACGCCGTCCGCATGGCGCGGTTGCACACCGGCCGCTACAAGGTGCTCTCGCGCTACCGCTCGTACCACGGCGGCACCGACACCGCGATCAATCTGACCGGTGACCCGCGCCGCTACCCGAACGACTACGCCAGCAGCGGTGTCGTGCACTTCAACGGCCCGTTCCTCTACCGCTCGTCGTTCCACGCGGAGAACGAGCAGCAGGAGAGCGAGCGCGCACTCGAGTACCTCGAGCGGCTGATCCAGCACGAGGGTGCGACGTCGTTCGCGGCGATCATCCTCGAGTCCGTCCCCGGCACCGCGGGCATCATGGTCCCGCCGCCCGGATACCTGGCCGGTGTCCGCGAGATCTGCGACAAGTACGGCATCGTGTTCATCGCCGATGAGGTGATGGCCGGCTTCGGCCGTACCGGCGAATGGTTCGCCATCCAGAACTTCGACGTCGTTCCGGATCTGATCACCTTCGCCAAGGGCGTCACCTCCGGCTACGTGCCGCTCGGCGGCGTGGCGATCAACGACGCCATCTACTCGACGTTCACCGAGCGCGCCTACCCGGGAGGGCTGACCTACTCCGGCCATCCGCTGGCGTGTGCGGCCGCCGTCGCGACGATCAACGCGATGGAGGACGAGGGCATGGTGGCCAACGCCAAGCGCATCGGATCCGACGTGCTCGGCCCCGGCCTGGCCGACCTCGCGGCGAAGCACCCGTCGGTGGGCGAGGTGCGCGGGCTGGGGGTGTTCCACGCGATCGAACTGGTCAAGGATCCGAAGACCCGCGAACCGCTGGCCCCCTACGGCGGCTCCAGCCCGGCGATGAACGCCGTCATCGCGGCGTGCAAGTCCGGCGGGCTGCTGCCGTTCGCCAACTTCAACCGCATCCACGCGGTGCCTGCGTGCAACATCAGTGACGCCGAGGTCGCCGAGGGACTCAAGATTCTCGACGACGCCCTGACGGTCGCCGACGAGCACGTCGTCTGAGCTCCTCGAGGCTGCGGCGCACGTGTGGATCAGCCGATGAGGCCCAACCGGTCGGCGTACTCGAGCAGGGCTTCGGCCCTGGCCCGGGTCGGTCCTACGCTGCCGTCATAGGGTCCGGCGGGCGCATCCAATCGCGCCAACGTGCGACGCGCCTCGTCGATCTCCGGCAGTGACGGGCTGAGCAGTGCGTTGATCGTCGCTGCGTGCGCGAGATCCAAACAGAGCCGTCCGGTCATGCCGACAGCCTTGGTCACCGCGGTATCGCGGGCGAGATGAGCTTCCTGGCCGCGCAGCGTGGGGCCATCGATGGGCGCTGGTAGGCCCGCCGCCCGACTGGCGATCACCAGCCGCGCCCGCGGATACGCCAGGACCGCCGGGTCGGCGCACATGCCGGTATCTCGGCGAAAGTCGCCCACCCCGAAGGCAATTCGGGCGCAGCCCGCAGCTCGTGCGATGTCACCGACCGATTCGATGCCGACGGCCGATTCGACCAGCGCCACCACCGGTGTCCCGACGGCCAACCGTGCGCTCGTCGCGGCGACCTCGTCGGCGGACTCGGTCTTGGCCAGCATGACGCCCAGAAGCCCCGACGCTCCACTGATGGCGTCCAGATCCGCCGCCCAATCAGTCGTGCTCGTGCTGCTGATCCGCACCCATGCCTGTCCGCCACCGTCGAGCCATTCGGCCACCGACATCCGGCCAGCGGCCTTGAGCGCGTCGGGCAACCCGTCCTCGACGTCCAGGACGACGGCGTCCGCGCTGCCTGCCACAGCGGCGTCGAATGCGTCATGCCCGTCCGGGACTCCCGGCTGGAGGAACCACGTGCGGGCCAGCGACCAGTGCGGCCTCCTGGTGCGCAGCGGTGTGTGCGATGAGGCCGTCATGGCCTCCATCATCTGTGCCTCGGAGACAATGGGATAGCTTGCGCACATTTTGTTCACGACGTGATCTGGCCACGTTCCTCGTCAAGCTATGTTCGAGCCAATCCCGGGATGTGGGTATGCCTCCCTTCATGGCGACTGAGACTGAGTACGACCTGATCGTGATCGGCTCCGGCCCCGGTGGGCAGAAGGCGGCGGTGGCCGCCGCCAAACTCGGCAAGACGGTCGCCGTCATCGAGCACGGTCAGATGCTCGGTGGCGTGTGCGTCAACACCGGCACCATCCCCTCGAAGACCCTCCGCGAGGCGGTTCTGCACCTGACGGGCCTGAACCAGCGTGAGCTGTACGGCGCCAGCTATCGCGTCAAGCAGAAGATCACCCCGGCCGATCTCCACGAACGCACCTCACACGTCATCAACCGAGAGGTCGACACCATCCGCGACCAGTTGGTGCGCAACAAGATCGACCTGTTCATCGGGCAGGGCAGCTTCGTCGACGCCAACACGGTCCGCGTCGACGGGCCCATCGAAGCCGAACACCGCACGCTGACAGGCGAATTCATCGTCATCGCCACCGGTACCACGCCCCGCAGGCCGGATGGCGTCGACTTCGACCACGAGCGGGTGCTCGACTCGGACGAGATCGTCAACCTGGACTTCATCCCGACGTCGATGGTCGTCGTCGGAGCCGGTGTGATCGGCATCGAGTACGCGTCGATCTTCGCGGCCCTCGGCAGCAAGGTGACGGTGGTCGAGAAGCGCGAGACGATGCTCGACTTCTGCGATCCCGAGGTCGTCGAGGCGCTGCGGTTCCACCTGCGCGACTCCGCCGTCACCTTCCGATTCGGCGAGGAGGTGACCGACGTCGACGTCTCACCGACCGGCACGCTGACCACCCTGGCGAGCGGCAAGCAGATCGCGGCCGAGGCCGTCATGTACTCGGCCGGCCGAACGGGCCAGACGGCAGCCCTCGATCTCGGCAAGGCCGGCCTGGACACCGACGACCGCGGCCGCATCGAGGTGGACGGTCAGTTCCGCACCAAGGTCGACCACATCTTCAGCGTCGGCGACGTCATCGGCTTTCCGGCGCTGGCGGCGACGTCGATGGACCAGGGCAGGCTGGCCGCCTATCACGCGTTCGGCGAACCTGCGCACGACATGACCGCACTGCAGCCCATCGGCATCTACACGATTCCGGAGGTGTCGTTCGTCGGCGCCACCGAGTCCGAGCTCACACGCGACGCCGTCCCCTACGAGTTCGGGGTGTCGCGCTACCGCGAACTGGCGCGCGGTCAGATCTCCGGAGACTCCTACGGCATGCTCAAACTGCTGGTCTCGACCAAGGATCTCACCCTGCTCGGCGTCCACATCTTCGGCACGTCCGCCACCGACCTGGTGCACATCGGTCAGACGGTCATGGGCTGTGGCGGCACGGTCGACTACCTGGTCGACGCCGTCCTCAACTATCCGACGTTCTCCGAGGCCTACAAAGTCGCCGCCCTCGACGTGATGAACAAGATCCGCGCGGTGCGGACGTTCCACGCCGAGGGCTCCGAGGAACACGACGAGAACGCCGCTGCCTCGTAGTGAAAGATCGTGCGGGTGGCCGAGCACGTCAGTTTCCCCAGCAGCACCGGCCCCGTTCTGCGCGGCGTCGTCGACCTCCCGGCAGGTGAACCGCGCGGATGGGGTGTCTTCGCGCACGGCTTCACCCTCGGCAAGGACTGCCCGGCGGCCAGCCGGATGTGCAAGCAACTGGCCAGCGAGGGCATTGGGATGCTCCGCTTCGACAACCTCGGCCTCGGCGGCTCCGAGGGCGACTGGGGCGACGGCTCCTTCTCACACAAGGTGGCGGACACGGTGCGGGCCGTCGAGTTCATGAACGACAGCGGCCGCGAAGTGCGGCTGCTCGTCGGGCACTCGTTCGGCGGCGCGGCGGCGATCGCGGGCGCTCACGAATGCGAGACCGTGGCCGCGGTGGCCAGCGTCGGCGCGCCGTACGAACCCGCGCACGTCGAGCACAACTACGACGCCCTGGTACACCGCATCGAAGCCGAGGGCGAGGCGCCGTTCCTCGTCGGTGGCAAGGCCCTGACGCTGAAGCGGCACTTCATCGAGGACGTCCGTGCGGCCGACCTGCGCGAGCGGATCCGCACCCTGCGCCGGGCGTTGCTCGTCATGCACTCGCCGACGGACAACACCGTCGGGATCGCCAACGCCAGCGACATCTTCCGCACCGCGCGACATCCCCGCAGCTTCGTCTCCCTCGAGGGCGCCGACCATCTCCTCACCGGCAAGAACCAGGCCGCTCGCGCCGCCCGCATCATCAGCGCGTGGGCCGACCCCTACCTCTGAGCCGCGGATTGCCTAGCGTGGTCGACGTGAAAGTCCTCTATCCCGACGACCTCGGCCTCGAGGTGCCCGACCACTCGGCGACCATCGACGCCATCCCCTACGAGCCCGGAGCCCCCTGGCGACCCGAGCACCTCGACGCGACCGTCGTCATCGTCGGCTTCGAGAACGCCGAGGCCATCGGCGCCAGGTTCGCCGAGTTGGCGGATCTCCGCCTCGTCCAAACTCTCAACGCCGGCTACGAGCAGTGGCTGCCGCACCTGCCCGCCGGCGTCATGCTGTCGAACGGGCGAGGGGCGCACGGCGGCTCGTCGGCCGAGTGGGTGGTAGCCGCACTGCTGGCCATCTACCGCGATCTTGCCTACTTCGAATCCCAACGGGCAGAGGGTGTTTGGAAACCCAGGGACACCGAGACGTTGATCGGCAAGAGGATCGTCGTGCTCGGGGCCGGAGACCTGGCCGTGAACCTCGCCGCCCGCCTGGAACCCTTCGAGACCGAGGTGACGCTGTTCGGTCGACATGCGCGGCCCGGAGTCCTCGCGCTCGCCGACGTCCACGGGTCACTGCCGAGCGCCGACGCGGTGGTCGCCATGCTGCCCGAGAGCCCGTCGACGCATCACGTCGTCGACGCCGAGTTCATGCGGCGACTGCACGACGGCGCGATCGTCGTGAACGCAGGCCGCGGCGGGGCCGTCGACACCGACGCGCTCCTCGCCGAGCTGACATCGGGCCGGCTGCGCGCGGCGCTCGACGTCACCGACCCCGAGCCGCTACCGCAGGGTCACCCGCTGTGGTCTGCGCCCGGGCTCCTGCTCACCCCGCACGTGGCGGGTAGTACCGAGGGCGCCTGGGACAGGGCGCTGCGGATCGCCATGCATCAGATCGACGTCTTCGCAGGCGGCGGGCGTCCGCCGAACCTGGTGGCAGGCCCGGACTAGCGTGGAATCCATGTCGCCCCGTGTCGCTGTCGTCGGTGCCGGACTCTCAGGGGCGGCGTGTGCCCACGCGCTGCGCGCACGCGGCGTTGCTGTCGACATCGTCGACCGTGGCCGCGCCCCCGGCGGGCGCATGGCCTCACCGGTGCTGCACGACCGCAGGGTCGACATCGGCGCGGCGTACTTCACGGTCAAGGAGCCGGAGTTCGAGCCCGTCGTGGCGGCCTGGACGGCGCAGGGCCTGGCTCGGAGCTGGACCGACACCTTCGACGTCTTCTCGGCCGACGGCCACCGCCAGACGTCGGGTCCGATGCGTTACGCCACACCCGGCGGGCTGCGCGCCCTGGTCCGGGCGACCCTTCCCGATGGGGTTCGCACCGGCGACGCGGTCGAGCGCCTCGACGACCTGGACCACGACGCGGTCGTGCTGGCGATGCCCGATCCGCAGGCCGCCCGGCTGGCCCTCGACGCCGTCGACTGGGTGGACTACGAACCGGTGATCACCGTCGTGGCGGAATGGTCGAGGCGATGCTGGCCCATCTCCGACGCCGCATTCGTCAACGACGATGACGACGTGACCACGATCGCCGACGACGGGTCGCGCCGGGGCGACGGCGCCGCCGTCCTGGTGACCCACACGACGGCGCAGCGGGCCCGCGCCCACCTCGAGGCGCCGGACGGAGCGGTGACCCCGGTGCTCGCCGCGCTGCGGCGCGTGCTGGACGTCACCGAGGCCCCGCAGTGGACGCACGCCCACCGCTGGACGTTCGCGAAACCCGTTGCCACCCATGACGAGGAAGCGTTCGGACTCGTCTCACGCGACGGCCGGCTGCTGGGGCTGTGCGGCGACTCGTGGTGCCCGTCCGGTGCGCCGCGGATCGAGTCCGCCTGGCTGTCGGGGCACCGCCTCGGGTCGGCGCTCGCGACTCGGTTGGGACGCTGATCACCGAGGCCGGGTTCTGGTCCCGTCACCACTCTGCGGAACCGAAGTAACCGCGCGTCGTCGAATTCGAGTAGTGCGGTACTCACGCGTGTAGACCACGACTGCGGCACGTTTTCACATACCCGGAAAATGCCCCGATCGTTGAACGGCCGACGGGGCAGCAGCACACGCCGCCAGAAAGTCGAGGCTCGAGTCAGCCATGAAGAGGACGATTGATCTTTCCCCGTACAAAGAAACCCTCCCCTATTCCAGCGAGGTATTCGGCGTGTATCAACCCATGCTGGGGTGGCGGGCCACACGCATGAAACGCCGCTGGGAACGCGGTTTCTCCGTAGACCGGTCCCGCGCCTTCGAGTCGCTGTACAAGAAATTCACCAGCCAGTTCGAATTCACGGTCGGCGAAAGCCAATCCCTGGCCGGCATCGCCAATCTCGAACCTGCGGCCTTGACCGCGTCGGAGACTCGATTCGGCGGCAGCTTCGTCATGGAGAGCATCGCGGCGCTACTGCCACCCCTCGACCAATACGATCCGTCCATCTGGGAGAAGGCCATTCAGGCGCCGCGAATTCAGGAGACCCTTCAGAAGGTCGTCATACCCGAGACTCTGAAGTGGCACCAGGCCGCCCTGACGCGCGGCACCGAGGCGCGTCCAACCGATCGCAGGCCGGCCGCCATCAACGACATGGTCGCCAATCAGCTTAACCGCGAATCGGCCGTCGCAGGGTTCGTGATGCACCTCAAGTCGAATCAGCAATTCGACGAACTCAAGAAGATCTTCTACCAGCCGGACAAGAGCCTCGCCCCACTGCTGAAGCTGCTGAAATTCCACGATCCGCTCGAATACATGGACCCATTCCACGATCTCGATCGGGTGAGCCTCTCACCACTGGGCATCGTCCACCTCTTCCGTCAGTACTTCTTCGAGTTCGACACGTTTCTCGGGCCGCCAGTCGGCCATGTCTGGATGAGCCCCGGCGCAACAGTCGAACTGGTCGAGGTCAGCACGCGCAAGACCCTCGTCGAGCGCATGACCGAGAGCGCGATCGAGACCGTCGTCAAGTCCGAGAAATCGACCACCGAACAGGACGAGCTGTCCGATGCGGTGAAGGAGGACAACAAGTCCGATACCAAGTTCGGTGTCAACACCACCGCCAACCAGAGCTGGATCGGCGGCAGCGCCAGCGCGTCGGCCAACATCGACATCGGCAAGACCCAGGCCAAGGCCCGGGAAGTGACGCACAAGCGCATGCGGGAGCAGACCGAGAAACTGTCCACCGAGATCAGGAAGAACTACAAGACCACCTTCCGCACCGTCACCGAGACGACCGATACCTCAAGCAGGCGTTACGTTCTCAGCAACACCACCCAGGAACTCATCAACTACGAGCTGCGCCGCAAGATGCGTCAAGTCGGCGTCCAGGTCCAGGACATCGGCACGTACCTGTGCTGGCAGACCTATGTCGATGATCCCGGGCGCCAACTCGGCATCGCCAAACTGGTGCACCTGGCCAAGGGCCCCGAGGTCGGCAGCATCCCCCCGCCGGAGGCCATCCCGATGCCGACGCCGATCGTGACCGAGTTCCCGATCGACATCCCGTTCGTGCCGAAGACGGAGGACACCATCCCCGAGGACGACATGGACGAGGCCTACAGGGACGGCAAGGAGGTCAACCTCGACGACAACGAAGGCACGCCCGAGAAGATTCAGGCCAGCTTCGGCGGCTACATCGCGACGTGTGACCAACCGGGTTTCGAGTTCGGTCCGGATGGCGACGTCGAGAACGGCATCATCGAATTCGACTACGGCGGAAACGACATCGACATCTCGGTCCGCGACGTCGCCGAATCCAGCCCCGGCAAGATCTCGTTCGGAATCCACCTCGAGCACGTCAACTTCCGCAACCTGTCACCGTTGCGAGTGATCGCGAAGATCACGTGGCAGCCGACGAAGGCCGCCCGCGACGACGTCACAGACAAGAACACCGCCGCCACCGACAAGTTCACCGAGCAGACCCGTCACGAGTACGAGAAGGCGTTCGTCGAGGCGGCCCGCGACCGGATCAACAAGGCCAGCAACATCGAACCACGCCCGTTCGAGGACCTTCGCGAGGAGGAGCGGATCGTGGTCTACCGCAACCTGATCCAGGAGATGCTGACCAAGGACCTGCCGATGCCCGACGACCGTACCCGCCACGTCGTGGCCGAGTTGCTCAACACGATCTTCGACGTGGACAAGATGCTGTACTTCGTGGCCCCGGAATGGTGGCGCCCCCGCCTGCACCACAGTCACCAATCACTGGGCGGGATGCGCAAGCCGTCCGACGTCGCCGTATCACCCGGCCCGAGCGGAAAGGCGTTCGGTGGCAGCGTCTTCGGCGAGATCAAGTCGGAGGCACTGAAGAACGTCGTCACCAGCGTCACCGCGGCGAACCAGGCCACCAAGGTCGCAGGGATGGACACCGTGACCTGGGGCGGTGCCGACAACCGGGTCGACGACTACTACATCACCGAGGAGTCGCGGCCCGCCAAGCTGGGTTCGTCACTGGGCTGGCTACTTCAACTCGACGGCGACAACCTTCGCAATGCCTTCCTCAACGCCCCGTGGGTCAAGGCGGTGATTCCCATCCGACCCGGCAAGGAGCGCGCGGCGATGAACTGGCTGCAGCGGCTGCACGTCGAGGGCACCGAGGGGCTGGACGACCAATACGTGGCACCGGCAGACGAATTGGCGCAAATCCCGCACACCGGGCCGTCGGTCACGGTGCGTGACGCCATCGACCACCTGTGCGACGTCGTGGCCAAGAAGCACGCCGACGCGGCGAAGGTGGGCCGCTACCCGTCAGATGAGATCAACGACGACAACCGCGTCTCGGCCACGCCGGTCGACAAGGTCTACGAGCATGGGTTCTACCCACTTCAGGGCGGGTTCCGGGCGACCCCGGGGACCGATGAGTTCGAGGTGTTCGACCAGTGGGTCGAAATACTTCCCACCGACCAGGTCGTCCCGGTGGAGGTGGCCTACGACCCCAAGACGGGACGGCAGTTGTGACCGAGTGGTTCCTGACACCCGGAGGCCCCGGCTCGTCCGACGAGTGGTGCTTGCAGACCGTCCCGACCGCGGAGATCCGCGTGCACGCCTCGCGCGACGCCTACTACGACCGGCTCGGTGCGGTGATGTCTCAGGCCAAGGACGGCGATGAGATCATCCTCGTCGGTTGGTCCTTTGCGTTGCACCTGGTTCTCACGGAGAAGTTCGCAGGCTTACCGCAGCTTTCGACCTTTCTCGAGGCGGCGCGCGCGCGTAAGGCACGCGTACGACTGCTCGCCACTCCCCAGAACGATGGCGCCGGGCAGGTCGCGCGGGCGATCGAGAAGGGTGTCGATGCCAGGGTCGACGACCAACTCCGCGCTGGCTGCTCGCATCACCAGAAGGCGGTGTTCGTCAAGCTCCAGTCGGGCTCGCATCTGTTCATCGGGGGGATCGACGTCACCCTGGGCAGGAAGGGATGGTTCGACGTCCAGGCCGAGATCATCGGTCCGGGAGCGGATCTCGGGCGCAAGACCCTCGAGGAACGCTGGGAATCGGTCAACCCGCCGCTGGGCGGCATCAGTGCCACGAAACAGATCCTGCCGACCGCCTCTGGCGACGCCCATCAGGTGCAGTTCGTGCGCACGTATCCCCCGTGGCCCGACGACACCACCACCTGGAAGCGCACCTACGCCCCACATGGCGACCACACCTACTATTCGCTGCTGTCGCGGGCGATCGCCAGCGCCGAGAAGACGATCTACCTCGAAGAGCAGTTCTTCCAGACCATGGGGCCTGCGCCGACGAGGACCAATCCGACGGGTGGATCCTCGCCGCGGCAACGCTCCGACCTGCCCGACCTTCCGGATACGATCGAACGCCTGCTCAAGGACGCCATCGGCAGAGGGGTGAAGCTCGTCGTCGTCGCCGCGCAGGACAGCGGCCCGATGAGACCTCCCGACCCCGCGGCGCGGGCCGCACTGGTGAAATCACTGGACAGCGCGACGAATCCGCCGGTACTGCTGCAGACCGTGACGCGGCCGAATGAACTCTTCGAGCGCGGCACTCTGGTGGCCACCTACTACGACGGCTTCGTCCATACGAAGACGTGGATCTTCGACGACGAGTTCGTTCTCATCGGATCGGGCAACCTCTGGCCGCAATCCCTCGTCAGCGTGAAGACGCCCTCGGAGTCCGAGTTCGGCGTCGCGTTCACCAGCAAGGTCGACGGGACATCGCTTGGCTTTCCCAAGGCGACCTTCGCGCGGGCTCTGCGGATCACCATGTGGGAGCGGCTGAAGCGGGACCTGGACCCGAACTACGTCTTTCCCCGCAACGTGGCGACGTCCTTCGCCGACGAGGTCAAGGAACTGCAGAAGCCGCTCGGCGTCATCCCGCCCTTCTTGATGATGTGAGTCACCGATCACCGACGACGTCGCGGTAGACCTCCACGTACTTCTCGACCATCGCGGTGACGGTAAACCGTTCCGCGGCGCGCGCGGCGATGCCGACCCTGTCCAGCTCGTCGACGGCAGCGACTGCCGCCACCGCGGAGTCGGCGTCGGTGACCAGGTATCCGGTGACGCCGTGGGTGATCAGCTCGCCCATCGAACCGCGCGCGTTGGCGATGACCGGCGTGCCGCAGGCCATCGCCTCGACGACGCTGTAACCGAACGGTTCATCGAAGTCGATCAGGTGCAGCAGGGCGTGCGCACCCCCCAAGACCTCGGAACGTTCCGAGGCGTCGACGGCGCCTAGGTAACGGACGTGTTCGTCGTCGAGGTGCGGTGCGACCTCGTCGCGAAAGTACCTGTCATCCTGGATGATTCCGGCGATGTCGAGCCTTCGTCCGCAGCGGCGGGCGACCTCGATGGCGTGGGCGGTGCCCTTGTCGGGGTGGATCCGTCCGAAGAACAGCAGATGCTCGCCGGGACTCGGGTGGACCGCGAACCGACCGACGTCGATGCCGTGGTGGATCGTCGCGGCGTAGTGCAGCCTCGGATGACGGTCGGCGTCGCTGATCGACACGTACGTCGACGTGGCGTCGTAGCGCTCGTAGACGGGCACGATCCGCTCGGAGGAGAACCCGTGAATGGTGGTCACCACCGGGGTGGACACCAGGTCGCCGTACGTCAAGGGCAGGAAGTCGAACCCGTTGTGGATGACGTCGAACTCGTCGGCACGCTCGAACACCGACGCGATGTGCAGGCACTCGGCGACCTTGGCGTCGACCGCCACGTCCTCCGACCATCCACGAGGCGAGGTCGACCGTAGCCTCGCGGTGGTGATCGAGTCCCCCGTCGCGAACAGCGTGACGTCGTGGCCCGCCGCCACCAGTCCTTCGGTGAGCAGGGACGCGAACTGCTCCCACGGCCCGTAGTGCCGCGGCGGCGTCCGCCATGCGATGGGCGCCAGCACCGCTACTCGGATGGGGTCCTGCTCGGCGACGGCGATGAGCTCACCCTAGTGCGACACTTCGTACGTGACGGGCCCACTCGACGATGCCAGCGCGGCCACCGAGGATTCACCCTTCGACGTCGCCGCCCTCCGCGCGTGCTTTCCCGCACTCGCCGGCGGCACCGCCTTCTTCGACGGACCCGGCGGCTCGCAGACTCCGACCGCCGTCGCGGACGCCATCCGCGATGCGCTGCTGCGGCCACTGGCCAATCGCGGCACGCTCACGGGCGCGGCCCGCAACGCCGAGGAGATCGTGGGGCAGTGCCGACGCGCGCTGGCCGATCTGACCAACGCCGAACCGGACGAGGTGATCTTCGGGCGCAGCATGACGGCGCTGACCTTCGACCTCTCGCGGACGCTCGCGGCGCAGTGGCGTCCCGGTGACGAGGTGGTGGTCACGCGACTCGACCATGATGCCAACGTCCGGCCATGGGTGATTGCGGCCGCCGCCGCGGGCGCGACCGTGCGGTGGGTGGACTTCGAGCCCGAGACCTCCGAGCTGACGGTCGAGAACGTCGAGGCACAGCTGAGTGACCGCACGCGCGTCGTCGCGCTGACCGCCGCGTCGAACCTGATCGGCACGATGCCCGACGTGCGAACCATCGCGGCCCGTGCGCACGCCGCCGGGGCGCTCGTCTACGTCGACGGTGTGCACTACACGGCGCACGGCGTCGTCGACGTCCGCGAGCTCGGCGTCGACTTCTTCGCCTGTTCGCCCTACAAGTTCCTGGGCCCGCACTGTGGCGTCGTCGTGGGTCGGCGCGACATCCTCGCCGACCTGTGGCCTGCCAAGCTGTTGCCCTCCACCGACGGGGTTCCCGAGCGCTTCGAACTGGGCACGCTGCCCTACGAGCTGATGGCGGGCACGACGGCGGCCGTCGACTTCCTGGCGGCCGTGGCGGGTACGGCCGACACCCGTCGGGACGGCGTCGTCGCCGGATTGCGAGCCATCGAGCGGCATGAAGACACCCTTCGCCGGCAGATCGAGGCCGGTCTGCGACGCCTCCCGCAGGTGCTCGTCCACTCGCGGGCGACGCGGCGCACCCCCACGCTGCTCCTCACGTTCGCCGATCGCACCGCCGCGGAGGTCAGCGCGGCGCTCGCCGATCAGGACGTCAACGCACCGGCTGGTTCCTTCTACGCATACGAAGCCTCCAAACGGCTCGGACTCGGCGAGGCGGGCGGCCTGCGGGTCGGGCTGGCGCCGTACAACGACGCCGCCGACGTCGACCGCCTCCTACAGGCGCTGGCGGCCGCACTGTCGACGCGCGTGACCGATACATAGCGGCACCTATACATCTCGTTGGCCAAGTCGGCTCCGGCGGACCGCCTGCCGCCCATCGACGCCTCCAGGGCGGAACCGGGACGATTGGAAGAGCTGTAGGACAACGGCTCTCGACTCATCTTTGAGTGTGTGTCAGTGAGGAGCCGCGCTCCTTCCGCGATCCTCCTAGGTCGGCACCGCCGTCCCCACCACCCCGACACAAGCTGCCCACCGCGTCAATTGTTCCCGGCACACCCGCTGTTTCCTGCCAATTAGCTGTGAAGAACGTCCTACCCGGCTCCGGGTCGCTGACTACATAGCCTGCGTGATATATGTACCGAGTGGGAGAAATGCCGCCTCGGCAACCTCAGAGTCATCATCGGAAGGTGTTCGAGTGAAGGCCATTCCGATAGGACGCGGGCTCAAGAAGATCTGGATCCCACTGGTCCTCATCGTCGTCCTGGCGATCTCCGGCCTGGTGGTGTCGCGGCTACACCGGCAGTTCGCCTCCCAAGACCTCAACGCCAACGCAGGCGCGGGGATCGAGATCGTCCAGTTCAACCCGAAGGTCATGGTCTACGACGTGTACGGCTCACCGGGCTCCACCGCCCAGATCAGCTACTTCGACCCGGATGCGAACGTGCACACGATCACCGCACCGCTGCCCTGGTCGGTCACCCTGTCGACGACCTTGCCGACGGTCAGCGCCAACCTCATGGCGCGCACCGACGGTGATCAGATTGGATGCCGCGTCACCGTGAATGGAGCCGTCCGTGAAGAGAAGACCGCCGACGGGATCGACGCTCAGACCTACTGCCTGGTGAAGTCCGCATGACGCACGCCACCCCCACCGAGACCGCCAATCACCCCAAGCGGCCCTATCTTCCGCACCTGATCCGCATCCTGTCGGTGCCGATCATTCTGTTCTGGATCGTCGTCGCGGTCATCGTCAACGTGGCCGCTCCGCAGCTCGAAGTGGTCGGTGAACTGCATTCGGCGCCGATGGCCCCGGAAGACGCACCGTCGATGACCTCGATGAAGCTCATGGGCGGCAACTTCAAGGAGTTCAACTCCAACAGCACCGTGATGGTCGTGATCGAGGATCGCGACAAGCCCCTCGGGCAAGACGCGCACGACTACTACGACGCCATCATCAAGAAGCTTCGGGAAGATCCCGAACACATTCAGCACATCCAGGACTTCTGGGGTGACACGCTGACCGCGGCCGGAGCGCAGAGCTCCGACGGCAAGGCGTCCTACGTGATGATCAACCTCGCCGGCGAGCAGGGCCAGACGCTGGCCAACGAGGGCGTGGAATCCGTCCGCAAGGTCATCGACGAGACCAAGGCCCCGCCGGGCGTGCAGGCCTACGTCGCGGGCCCGGCGGCGCTCACCGACGACCTCCACGTCATCGGAAACGCCAGCCTGGCGCAGATCACGCTGTACACGCTCCTCGCGATCGCGATCATGCTGCTGGTCGTCTACCGCTCGATCGTCACCACGCTGATCCAGCTGTTTCTGACGTTCCTCGGACTGCTCACCGCGCGTGGGGTGGTCTCGGTGCTCGCCTTCAACGGCGCCTTCGGCCTCACGACGTTCGCAGGCAACATCCTGACGATGCTGGCGATCGCGGCCGCCACCGACTACGGCATCTTCATCTTCGGTCGCTATCGCGAAGACCGCGGCATGGGATTGGACCGCGACGAGTCCTACTACGCCACGTTCAAGTCCGTCGCGCCCGTGATCGTCGGCTCCGGTCTGACGATCGCCGGGGCGACCTACTGCCTCAGTTTCGCGCGGCTGCCCTACTTCAGCACCATGGGCGCCCCGGTGGCGATCGGCATGATCGTGGTCGTCGCGATCGCGGTCACGCTGGGACCGGCCGTGCTCTTCCTCGGCAGCAAGATCGGCCTGTACGAGTCCAAGCGACCGCCGCAGAGCCGATTCTGGCGCAAGGTCGGTACGGCCGTAGTCCGTTGGCCCGCACCGATCTTCGTGGTCAGCCTGTTCATCGTGCTGATCGGCATCGTCGCCATCCCCGGCTACAAGCCGGCCTACAACGACCAGTACTACCTACCGGATACCGCGAAGACCAACATCGGGTACGCCGCGGCCGACCGACACTTCAGCCAGGCTCGGATGAACCCCGACATCCTGATGGTCAACGCGAACCACGACATGCGAAACCCGGCCGACATGCTGGTGCTGAATGCGGTGGCCCGCAACGTGATGCACACCGAGGGCATCGCGATGGTGCAGAACATCACGCGGCCGCTGGGCATCCCGATCCAGCACAGCTCGATTCCGTTCCAGACGAGCGTTCAGGGCCAGACCAGCAACATGAACCTGCCGTTCCAGCGGGACCAGTTGGCCAACCAGCTCAAGACGATCGACACGATGAACACGTCCATCGCCATCCTGGAGCAGCAGTACCAACTCTCCCTCGAGCAGACGAAGCTCACCCAGGACTCGGCGGCCAAGTCACAGGATCTCCTCGCGACCACCGAGAAGCTGCGGGACAACATCGCGAACTTCGACGACACGTTCCGGCCGTTGCGCGCCTACTTCTATTGGGAGCCACACTGTTTCGACATTCCCCTGTGCTTTGCGGCGAGGTCCATCTTCGACTCGCTCGACGGGATCGATGAGCTGACCGACAAGACGGGTGCGGTGCAGGTCAATACCGATCAGCTGGCGGCGCTCGCGCCGAAGTTGACCGCACTGCTGCCGCAGACGCTCGCGTCGATGAAGGCCAGCAGGGACCTGGCGCAGTCGACCTACAACTCGCAGAAGGCGCTCTACGACCAGCAGGAGGCGACGAACGACACCGCCCTGGCCATGGGCGCCGCCTTCGACCAGGCGAAGAACGACGACCTGTTCTACCTTCCGCCGGAGGCGTTCCAGAACCCCGACTTCGACCGCGGGCTCAAGATGTTCCTGTCGCCGGACGGCAAGTCCGCGCGCATGTTCATCACCCACGAAACGGATCCGGCGACGGTCGAGGGCATCAGCCGGGTCGACTCGGAGCGCAAGGCCGCGCAGGACGCGTTGAAGATGACGTCCCTGTCGGACGCGAAGATCTACCTCGGTGGAACGGCGGCGACCTATCGGGACATGGCGGACGGCGCCAAGTACGACCTGATGATCGCCGTGGTGTCGGCGTTGACGCTGATCTTCATGATCATGCTGATCCTGACCCGAAGCGCGGTGGCGGCTCTCGTCATCGTGACCACGGCGGCCAGTTCGATCGCCGCCTCGTTCGGCCTGTCGGTGTTGATCTGGCAGGACCTGTTCGGCAAACCGGTGCAGTGGCTGGTCATGCTGATGTCGGTCATCATCCTGCTGGCCGTCGGGTCTGACTACAACCTGCTGCTGGTGTCCCGCTTCAAGGACGAGATCCACGCCGGACTCAAGACCGGCATCATCCGTTCGATGGCGGGGACGGGCGGCGTCGTGACCTCGGCCGGGCTGGTGTTCGCCGCCACCATGGCCGGGATGATGGGCAGCCAGCTCATCGTGCTGGCCCAGATGGGATCCACGATCGCCATCGGGCTGCTGGTGGACACCTTCATCGTGCGGTCGCTGCTGATGCCGTCGATCGCAACGATGCTGGGCCGGTGGTTCTGGTGGCCGCAGGTGGTCTACCCCCGCGGCGACAACCACTTTCGGAAGTCATCGCCGCCCCGTCCGCCGAGCGAGGACACGGATACCGCACCCGTTCCGGTGACGAGCTAGCCCCTACGGCTAATCGCCTTCGGCCGATTCGACGACCGCGATCTCAGTGAGACCGCTGATCGTCAGGACCCGGATCAGGAACGGATGCACGATCAGATGTAGGCGATCGACCACGTCGGCGTGATCGAAGAGCACGTTGATGCCCGCACTGTCGAGGTACTTGACCGCGCTCATGTCGACGGTGATCGGTCGGCGGGTTCCCGCGCTCGCGGTGGCGAGTGCCTCGGTGAAGACGTCGACGTTGCTGAGGTCGATCTCCCCCACCGCCACGACGCGAGGCTCCCCGTCGGCGTCGCGATCGGTGTTGAGCGTGAGCGGTGTGGCCATCAGATGATCCTCGTGTGCATGTGAACCGTGGTTCCGACGTCGTCGGTGTGAATGGTGAAGTCCTCCATGAGACCTCGCATGAGCCCCGTGCCGCGACCCCGGCTGACGTCGGCCACCTCGCGCGGCGTCTTCCACTGTCCGGTGTCGGTGACCGTGACCTCCAGCCGATCCACCGCCGCGATCGCCCGCAGGGAGACCATGCCCTCGGGTCTGTCGCGATGGCCGTGCTCGATCGCGTTGGAGACGGCCTCCCCGGCCGCGATCAACACGTCCTGAATCTGCTCGGGCGCTACTCCCGCCTGAGTCAGCCAGCTGCGCAACGCATCTCGACTCGGCGCCAGATAGCTGACATCGGCGGCGAAGTCCATCGCCAACGGTGCCGGCTGCCGATACAGCAGCAGTGCCACGTCATCGGGGTAACCGCCACCGGGCTCGAGTCGCGACATGAGGTGGTCGGCCACCTCGTCGAGTGCCCGCGCGCGGCCCCCCTGCACCAGGTCTGCCGCACGAGCCATTCCGTCGTCCAGCGAGGTGCCGCGGCGTTCCACGAGGCCGTCGGTGTAGAGCAGCAGCGTCGACCGGGCCGGCATCGTCATCCGGACCTCGGGTCGCAATCGACCCGTCCGCAATGCCAGGGGCAGCCCGCGCCCACCGTCGAGCATCGCGATGGTCCCGTCGGCGTGCACCAGGATCGGGGGCGGATGACCCGCACTCGAGTAGACCAGCTCACCGGTCTCGAGGGTGAGCAGCGCGGCAAAGGCGGTGGTGCAGCGTGCGCCACCGAGTCGGGCAGCGAATCGATCCATCCCCGCGAGGACGGCGCTGGGTGAGGACTGCTCGAGGAACAGCGCGCGGCACGCACTACGCAGCTGCCCCATCACCGTCGCGGCGGCCAAACCGTGGCCGACGCAGTCACCGACGATCAACGCGACGCGCCCATCCTCGAGATCCACGACGTCATACCAGTCCCCGCCGACCTCGAGCGGACGGCTCGCGGGGTGATAGCGCACCGTGAAGCCCGCGGGCAGATCCACCGGCCCGAGCATCGCGTGTTGCAAGGCGACGGCGGTCTCGCGCTGCTCGTCCAGTTGGTAGACGCGTTGCAATCCCTGCCCCAGCCGTCCCGCCAACACCGTGAGCAGCGTGTGATCCTCCACCGTGAACGGCCGTTGCTCGGACAGCTCGATCCAGACGACCAGTACACCCCGGGGATGCTGTAGCGCGATGCCCGCGGTGCCCGCGTCGCCGGACACGGTGCTGAGCAGGTCGGCGTCACGGACCGATTCGATCAATTGGCGCTGCCGCGTGGACAACTCAGCCCAGCCGACGTCCTCACCCACGCACAGCACGTCCGGCGCAGAGGCGACGTCGGAGAACGTCACCGCCACGACGCGCCGCGCACGCCACACCTGGCGAAACTGCTCGACGGCGCCGCGGAGCGCATCGTCGAGTGAATCAGATTGCGCCAGAAGTTGATTCAGACCAGCCAACGCCGACTCGCGCTGCACCACATAGTGCTCCGCGGTGACGTCGCGGAAGGTGCCGACCATGACCCGACGCGTGGTGTCTGGGTCCTCGGCGTGGTTGAACGTGACTGCCACCCACACCCGATGCCCGTCGCGATGCCGCACCGGAGCCGTGAAACTTCCGTGGGGTTGATCGATCAGGTCTCCGAACGCCGTCTCGACCATGCGGTAGGCGTCGGGATCGGTGTCGATGTCCGGCCACCACGGGTGCACGGCCGAGTACGGCAGACCTTCGGGACCGTAGCCGAGCATGTCGGCGAACGCCGTGTTGATCTCGATCACGGCACCGTGTTCGTCGCAGACGAAGAAGGCCTCCTGCAACGAGTCCACCAGCGCGGTGCGCCACCGGGCGTGGTGGTTGCGCAGGCGCGCGAGTTCGATGTTGGCACGTACCCGGGCGAGGAGTTCGGCGGCCGCGAACGGCTTGACGAGGTAGTCGTCGGCGCCGGCCTCCAGGCCTTCGATGGACGCCTCCTGCCCGGCGCGCGCCGACAGCAGCAGGATGGGCAGCGCGGCGGTCCGTGGATCGTTGCGCAGCGCTGCGAGCAGTTGCAGCCCGTCGATGCCCGGCATCATGACGTCACTGATCACGAGGTCGGGGAGAGCCAGACGGACGGCCTCGAGCGCCTGCCTGCCGTCTTCGACCGCAACGACCTCACAACCTGCGGAGCGGAGCAGGTTGGTGAGGTACTCCCGCATGTCGGCGTTGTCGTCGGCGACCAGGACACTCACCTGTCCGGCGCCGCTCGCGGGCGGCGTGATGACCGGGTCCGGCACGTCTGAGGCCAATGAGTCCGGGTCGGCGGGCAGCCACCGCAACGCTTCCTGGACGTACGGCTCTGCGATGGCCGCCGCGCTCGCGCTGGAACCCCGCGCCGACGAGATCTCTTCGTCCGCAAGATGAACCGAGCCGAACGGGATGCCGATGGTGAAGGTGGTGCCTTCGCCCTCCCTGCTCTCCGCAGTGATCGTGCCACCGTGAAGTCCGACGAGCTCGCGGACGAGCGCGAGTCCGATGCCACTGCCTTCCGTCGACCGTGCGCGTGCGGTCTCGACGCGGTGAAAGCGTTCGAACAGCCGCGGTATCTCCTCGGCTGGAACACCGATACCGGTGTCGGCGACGGTGACGGCCGCGCCCGCGCCGTCACGCCGCACCCGGACGGTGATGGAGCCCTCGAAGGTGAACTTCAGCGCATTGGAGAGCAGGTTCAGCATCACCTTCTCCCACATGTCGCGGTCCAGGTAGACGGGTTCGTCGAGCGGCGGGCAGTCGACGGTGAACGTCAAGCCCGCTCGGTCGACCGCCGAGCGGAAGACGCTGGCGAGTTCGGCCGTGAAGACCGACAGGTCGACGGGTTCGAACCGGGCCTGCATCCGGCCGGCCTGCAGTCGGGAGAAGTCCAGCAGGGTGTTCACCAGCTTGGCCAGGCGCAAGCCGTTGCGGTGGACCAGCTCGAGTTCGTCACGTGCCCGCGCGTCCAGCCCGGACCGTGCACGCAACTCTTCGACGGGCCCCAGGATCAACGTGAGCGGCGTGCGGAACTCGTGGCTGACGTTGGAGAAGAACGCCGTCTTCGCGCTGTCCAGCTCGGCCAGTTCCTCCGCACGCTGCTGCTGCGCCCGGTAGCTGCGGGCGCTGCCGATTCCCGCGGCGATGTGCGCCGCGACCAGCTCGACGAAGCCGCGATATCCGTCGTCGAATGTGCGATGCCGGTTCAAGGCCGCGACGAGGAAGCCGACCGGTGAGCTGCCCTGCTGCAGCAGCGGAACCACCAGAGCCTGGGTGGGCGGTTCCGACCACGCGCCCGAGGGCACGTCCAACGAGCGGTCGAGCTCGATCAGGTCGATTTCCCCACGACGTGCCTTCTCGACGGGCCACACGGCAGGACCGTCGGCCGGAATCAGTTCCGGCGCGGCGGGATGGGCCGCGATTCCGCTGACCCCGGCGAGTCGCGCCTCTCCGCCGTCGCCGAACAGATACGTCAGGGTGAAGGGGAGGTCGTAGGGATTGCGCGCGAGTTGGCCGGCGACGAAGGACAGCATCTGACGTTCGGTCCGCACGACGCTCGGATCGGAACCGAGATCGCGCAGCGTCGCCATGCGGCGCTCGCCGATGACCCTGTCGGTGTCCTCGTTGACGACGCACAGCATGCCCACGACGTGCGCGTCCTCGTCGCGCAGCGGGCTGTAGGAGAACGTGTGATAGGACTCCTCGGAATAGCCCGACCGCTCCACGATGAGCATCAGGGCCTCGTCCCAGGTGGCCTCGCCCGTTGACAGCACGTGATCGATCCGGGGACTGATGTCGGTCCAGATCTCCTGCCACACCTCGCTGGCGGGGCGGCCGAGCGCCCAGGGGTACTTCTGCCCGAGGGTGTCCCGGCGGTAGGCGGCGTTGCAGAAGAACGTGAGATCGGGTCCCCACGCCATCCACATCGCGAACCTGGACGACAGGAGAATGCTCACCGCGGTGCGGAGGCTCTGCGGCCACTGCTCCGGCGGCCCGAGCGGGGTGGCGGCCCAGTCGACCTTGGCGAGATCGCGGCCGACCTCATCATCAGCGCGGAAGACCACGGGAATGCCTTTCGTCGCCGAGCCGTGAGGACGTGGTGACCCTAAGACATACAGGGACGACGCACATCGCGCCGTCCTTTTGCGACGCGCCGGCTGCCAGGGCGCCCCCGGTCCTAGTCAACGGGCACGACATCGACCGGGACGACGAAGTGGGCACGCACCAACGCACCTGCGAGCGGATAGTCGTTCATCGCCTGGGTGAGCACCTCGACCAACTCGTCGATCATCATCTGGTCGGCACCGCGTGTTCGTAGCAGATCTCCCACCCACCAGGCGGTTTCGGGCAGGACGCGGTGATCGCCGGTCAACAGTGCGGCCGACACTGCGTGCAGGATCTGATGCAACACGTCGTCGGCGACGTCCATGACGCTGTGCAGCGCGTCGACCTCCGAGGTGGTGACCTCCGCGACCAGCGACCACCGCTCGCGCAGCAACGCCACCAGTCGCCGGTGATCCGATTCCAACGCCGCCTGCTCGGCGGCCGACTGGTCCGGCAGCGCGGGGGCCGCAGCCACGACGGCGGGGAGTTCGTTCATCGCGGCGATCGCGCCGTGGGCATCGCGTGCCCAGGCCGTCGCCCCCAGCGCCCGAGCCCGGATGTCGTCGGCGCCGAAGGCCGGACCGCCGACCAGGATCGGTATCCCGCTGGCGGTGGTGGCCTCGATGAAGCGCCTGCAGGTCGGAAGGGAGCCGAGCACCGAACAGCTCACCGCGACGGCCTCCGGTCCCAGATCCTGCAGATACTGGTTGAGACGAAGGGGGTTGGTCGAAGCGCCGAGAAGCGTTGTGTCCCATCCGTGCGCCCTCAGCGCGCACTCGATGATCATCGCGGGCAGGGCGTGCCATTCCCGTTCGGCGCAGGCAACGATCACGCTCCCCCTGGTCACCGGCAGTCGGCTGAGGTGTTCGGCGACGATCTTGGTGGCCGAGATGGCCGTCGCGGTCGCGGCGTGCTCCTGGGCCACCGACCACTCGCCGCGCTGCCACCGCCTCCCGACCTCCCGCTGAGTGGCGGCGACGACGTCGGTGAGCAGCGATATCGGCTCGGCTCCCTCGGCGAGCAGTCTCGCGACGAGTGCGGTCACCGTGGTGACGTCGCCACACGACAGGGCCGCGTCGTAGGCCGCCAGTTCCGGCCCGGCGCCTACTCCTGGCATGACACCGCGAGCAGGGCGATGTCGTCGTGCGAACGCCCGTCCAGGTAGTCGAGGACGTTCTGCTCGATCGCCTCGCAGACGACCTCCGGGTCGGCTCCGGCATACGCCGGGAGGAACGCGAGAAGCCGTTCGACGCCGTACAACCCCTCGGCACCCATGGCCTCGTCGATGCCGTCGGTGAACATCAGCATGGTGTCGCCGGGATCGAGGTACAGGGCGGTGGCCCGATACGCGACCTCCGCGACCATGCCCGCCGCCGTGCCGTGGACGTCGACCTGCTCGACCCGCCCGTCCGCTCGAAGCACGATCGGAGCGGGATGGCCCGCCGAGGCCACCTCGACCGCGAGCCTGCCGTCGTCGTCGTGCCGCATGTGCGCGCACACCACGGTGACGAACTCGCGAGTGCGCTCATCGAAGAGGACGCGGTTGAGCGCGCCGAGAACCACATCCGGCCGGCGATCGAAATAGCCTGCGGTCCGGATGCTTTGGCGCGTCCGTCCGGTGAGGGCAGCGGCCTCGACACCCTTCCCGCACACGTCACCGAGCGAGAGCAGCCAGTCGTCGTCGTGTCCGTGGACGTCGTAGAAGTCACCACCCACGTCCAGGTGCTCGGCGGCCGGGCGGTAGCGCGCCGCCAGCCGGACCCCGCCGATGTCGGGAAGCGACGTCGGGCGGAGGCTGCGTTGCAGCACCGACGCGATCCGTCCGCGCTCCCCATATAGTCGGGCCGAATCCAGGGCCATGGCCGCACTGGTCGCAACCCGTTCGGCGATCGCGACGTCGGCGTCGTCGAAACCTCTTCCCTCGCAACGGATCAACACCAGCGCGCCGATGGTCGCTCCGCGGGCCGTCAGACCGACGGCAAGCAGATCGGCGGGCCGCATCGCGGCGGCCTGGCCCACCAGCCGCGGATGCGGGATCATGCAGGCGAGGTCCACTTCTGCATCGTTGCCGAGACCGACGTGGCGCAGTTCCGTTGCACCGGTCCGCAAGACGCGTCCGAGTCCGGCGTCGTCCACGGCCGCGGTCGAGATGGCGGTGTGGAATCCGGCGTCGTCGCCGCCGACGATCGCGTGGGCGCCCGGGCCTTCGCCGGGGAGGACGACCATGCCCCAGTCCGCGAGTCGGGGACGGATCGTGGTGAGGAGTCGCAGCGCCGTGCGGCGTAGGTTCAGCGACCCCGACAATCCGATGCTGACGTCGGAGACCAACTGATCACCCACCGCAACGCCCATTGCCGCTTCGGCGAGGTGGTCCGTTGCGCTCGGACGTAGCGACATTCGACGGACCTCCCCTGTGCTTCCGGCGTCGGCGATCGACGCTCGAGAGGCGGTGCGCTTCGTGGGCTGCCGAGCAACTGGGGACCAGCACCGACGTCGGTAGCCGAGCTACATACACACCGCGGGCTGGGGTCTCAACCTCTCGACAATCTACCGATCCGAAGAGTCAACGGCCACCGGCGGTCAGGCGCCGTGCGCGGTCAACTCCGCGGTGGTGGCTGAGGCCGGGCCCGCACTCGTCACCAACGCGTAGAGCGGCGAAACCCAGGCGTGCGCGCCGGAGGCCGCCGGCGCGTAGCCGGTGTGGATCGCCAGCGCTGCCGGTGACAGCGAGTCGGTGGAGGTGTCGGGGTCGGCATCGCAGACCGGATCGCCGACGTCGCAGACGCTGACGGTGCGCGTGCCGATCTCGGGTGGCAGTTTCGCGGTCGGGGCCGACGCCAGGAACGAGTGTTCTTGAGCGACACCCTTGCCGGCGCTGGGGACGACGGCGGTCGATCCCATGTTGACCGTGGTGTCGACGGGCAACCGGTCACCGTCCGCGATGAGGAGGGCGGCCGCGACGTGGGGATCGTCGGCCAGGTCATGGAGGTTGCGGTGGATCACCATGGCGCCCTGCGAGTAGCCGGCGAGCACCACCTTGGTGTTCGGGCACCGCGCGGTGAAGGCGCCGAACTGCTCGGCCGTCGCGTCGGTGCCCTTCTCGACGCTGTCCATGAAGCCCATCCAGCCGCCCAGGCCCCCCTCCAGCGGAACCGGCGCGGCCGGGTACTGCACTGCCTCGGCGGTGATGGTGTGCCCGGTGGCGGCCAGGTCGTCGCGCAGTTGCAGGTAGGACTGGTAGACCACGCCGCCCATGCCGCCGTTGGTGGTCAGGCCCGCGCCATCGCGCTGGCCCGATCCGGCAGCGCCGAGCCAGTGGTAGTCCGCGCATCCTGGCGCGGCCGCGGCGGTGCCGACCGACAATCCGGCCACCGCCGTTCCGGCGATCAGAACGGCAAATCCGAGACGACGAATCACGATCAGTTCCCTCCAACCCTCGCGGCAGCGGGGTGTCATTGCGCTGCTGCGTCAGTCGGTTGATCGTCGTGACGGTCCGTCGGTGTTACAGGCGGGTAGGCGGCGGTGGGCGCACGCCGGTGGGGTCTGGACGATGCAGTCCCGTTGGTCCGGCGGCGACGTCATCGCCGCCGCGAGCGCGCGTTCCTCGCGAGCGGCGTCAGTGAGGCTTGTGAACAGAGGGTTTCCATTCACCCTCAAGGGCCGTCGCACCTCGTACTTCGTGTTGACGGTCATCCGTTCTGGACGATATAGTTCAGTTTGCCTAGTACTCAGATTTCCCCGCTTGCACAGATAGGATCCTCACCATGACAAGTCGGCTCACTCGCCGCGTCGCCGCAGGCCTCGGCGTCGCTGCCTTCATCTCCATGGGAGCACTGACCGCCTGCGGCGGAAGCGAATCCCCCAGCCCGTCCAGCACGACCACGACGACCACGACGGCGCCCTCGGCCACACCGACCGAGAAGAGCATCAACCCCACCGGCGGAAATCTCTTCACCCCGCCCGTGAAGGCTCCGCCCGCGCCCACCGCCATCCCCGGCACCCACAACAACTGATCCATCGATCCACGGACAGCACGGATAGGACCGCTTCATGCACAGTCGGACCACTCGCCGCATCGCCGCCGGAATCGGCGTCGCTGCCTTCATCTCGATGGGAACACTGACCGCCTGCGGCGGAAGCGAATCCCCCAGCCCGTCCAGCACGACCACGACGACCACCACGGCCCCCTCGGTGACACCCACCGAGAAGAGCATCAACCCCGGCAGTGGTAACTCGTTCAGCCCGGGTGTGAAGGCTCCGCCGGCTCCCACCGGAATGCCCGGCACCAACCACACCGGCTAGACCGAACGTCGTCACCGCTTGATACGAGGCGGGCCAGTCCTTCGACTGGCCCGCCTCGTCCAGTTCGTGGCCACTCAGTCGGCGAGTTCGACGCCGACCGGTCGGAACGACTTGATGTGCTCGAGCGCGGAGTTCAACGCGGTCTGCATGAGCCGTGGGTCGTGGGCGGTTTGCGAGAGCAGATAGCCTCCCTCGACGGCTGCCAGCAGTCCGGTGGCGAGCGACGGCCCGTCGATCTCGGCCCTCAGGACGCCGGTGTCGCGCATCCGCTCCAGTGCCGCGGCCAAGATCGCCCGCCACTCCGCGAAGTGCGCGGCCAACGACACGCGGGCCTTGTCGTCGCTGTCGGACAGTTCCGCCGCTAGCGAGCCAAGCTCGCAACCCCACAGCCCACGGCGCAGTGAGCAGCGCTGCACCATCGCATCGCGCCACTGGTAGAGCCCACGGAACGAGTCGACTTTCTCCAAGCGCAGGCGCTGCCACGACAGGATCTCGTCGGCGCGCACGGTGATGACGTCGTACACCAATTCCGTCTTGTCGTCGAAGTGCTGATAGAACTGCGACTTGCTGGTGGCGCTGGCAGCGAGCACCTCGTCGATCGTCGTCGCCGCCACGCCTCTCACGTGCATCAACTCCGCCGCCGCGGTCACGATCCTGTTCCGGGTAGCGGCCCCGCGCGAGGTCAGCTTCGGCCGCGACACTTCGTTGGGTGACGGCGGCATCGTCCAACTGTAGCCCTTTGTTTGGACTCTGGAGTCCAACTCAGCCGCGACGTCGACGTCCGCGCCCTACTGCTGCGCGGTGCCCAGCGTGACCTCTGTGGTCTGACTCGAACCGGACGGGTCCAGGTAGGTCAGCGTCACGTGATCCCCCGGCGCCTTCGACCGCACCGCGGCCACCAATGCCTCCGCGCCATCGATCACGTGATCGTCCAGCTTCGTGACCACCACGCCACTGGGCACGCCGGCCGTCGCGGCGGGGCCACCGTCGACGACCTGCGCGACTGCGGCGCCGGGCGCGGTGGCGTCATTGCTGAGCTGTACGCCCAGCGACGCGTGCGTAGCCGTCCCGGTGGAGGTCAGCTCGTCGGCGATCCGCTTGGCCTGGTCGACCGGAATGGCGAAGCCGAGCCCGATCGAACCGCTCTGTGCACCTGACGAGTTTCCGCTGCCGCCGAGTGACGCGATCGCCGAGTTCACGCCGATCAGTTCTCCGTTCATGTTCACCAGCGCGCCGCCGGAATTGCCGGGATTGATCGCCGCGTCGGTCTGGATGGCGTCGAGCACGGTGTTCTGGCCCTGGCCCTCGCCACCGGTGGACACCGGACGGTCCAGCGCGCTGACGATGCCCGTCGTCACGGTGCCCTGCAGACCCAGCGGCGAGCCCACCGCCACCACGTTCTGACCGACCTTCAGGTCCTTCGACGACCCCAGCGCAATCGGGGTGAGGCCCGAGAGGCCCTGAGCGCGTACGACGGCGATGTCGCTCGACGGGTCGGCACCGACCACGCTGAACGCGGCCGTGCGACCGTCGGCCAACGTCACGGTGGCCCGCGTGGCCGCCGGGTTCGGAACTTCCTGACCGCTCGGAGCGGCCTCGACTGCGCCGCCGGTCGGAGCGGAGTTCAGCGCGGCGACCACATGGTTGTTGGTCAGGATCAAGCCGTCGGCGTCGAGGATGACGCCCGACCCCTCCTCGCTCTGGCCACCCATGTCGATCTGCAGCTTCACCACGCTGGGCACCACCTTCGCGGCGACCTGCTCGACGGAGCCAACGGGCAGATTGGCCGACGGCACGGCCGGAAGTTGGCTCGGCGCCGTCGCCAGGGCGTTGGCAAGCCCGCTCGCGGCCGTCCTGTCGTGCTGATTCGTCAGCACGACCGCGCCGGCACCGGCCGACACCACCGCGATGGCGGCCGCGCTGGTGACCATCAGCCCCACTCGGGATCGCTTGCGAGACTTGGTGATAGTCGCGATCGGCGCGGTGTCCGCCGATTCGGCGTGGTACTGCGGATCGTACGCCGGTGACTGCTGCGCGTAGCGCCAGTCGTAGCTGGCCTGGTAGGCGGACTGCCCCGAATATCTCTGGCCTGCAGACTCATTGGGTCCCCTCATGGGGGTCGGACGGTGCGGAGGATAGTGCGGGTGGTTCGTCATGTCGTGGCGCCATACTTTCTTCGAGCGGACAGCATTGTGTTGACACCAAGGGTGCCCGGGGCATCTGAGACGCGACTGAGAGCGGGTTCTATGCAGCCCAAGACTTTTCGCCGCTCGACATTCCGCCGAGAGCGAAATGGGCGTGGTCGACGCCGCTCAACTAACGCGCGATGCCCACGCATCGAGCGCGGCTTCGGTGGTCACGTGATCGAGCGCCCTCGCCACCGCACCGCGGAGTGGACCGTCATCACCGTGGGCCCCGTCACGCACCGGTGGTGCCGACGACTTGCGGAACGCCATCAGGCCGTCGCGGTAAGCATCGTCGAAGGCCCGACGTGCCGCCGCGCGCAGCGGAACGGCCAAGCCTCCCAGGGTGACGACCTCGGGATCGTGGAGGTTGACCAGACCGCCGATGCCGGCGCCGAGCGCCGCGGCCACCGAGTCGAACGCACGTCCGGTGCGGTCGTCGACGGGCCGGCCCAGCACCTCGTACGCATACCCGACCGGATCCTCCGGGAGCGGTTCGCCGAGCAGTCGGGCCAACGCTCGGCCGTCGAGTTCGAGATCCCAGCAACCGCGAGCACCGCACGGGCACAACAGCTTCCGATCACCAAAGGGCACGTGACCGTACTCTCCCGCAGCTCCGTGCGCACCCGTCACGGGCTCCCCGTTGACCACCAACGTGCCGCCCAACCCGACCGCGACGAGGAGGTGCAAGGCCGTGGTCGCACCCCGCGCGGCGCCGGTGCGGGCTTCCGCGAGACCAGCCAGGGTGGCGTCGTTGCCAAGCAGCAGTGGCATACCGTCGGGCAGATCGGCGGATAGCACCGACAGGTCGACGTCTGGCCATCCGCGGGTGGTGAACTGCACCAGACGCGCATCGCTGACCGTTCCCGCGACGGAGACCGACACCGCCCTGATCCGACCCGCGTCACCCTGCTGGACGGTCGAGATGGCCTCGCCCATGTCCGACAGCAGTCGCGCCGACCCCCTGCCCGCGTCGCGGCCCCGTGCCACGATGTGCGGCTCGCCGTCGATGCCCGCGAGCGCCACCCGCCAGTCCCGAGCCCTAAGTTCGGCCGCAAGGACGAGCGGTCCACTCGGATGGGGGCCGAGGATCGTCGTCGGCCTGCCCCGACCCGTGGCGGGGGCAGGCGTCTCGTCCAGCAGACAGGCCCTGCGCAGGCGGGCGGCCAGGTCGGCGGCGCCGCCGCTGCCGATGCCGAGACGCTGAGCCGCGGAGGCGCGGGTGATACCCGGCTCGGCCCGCACCAGCCCAATCAGCTGCGCGGCGCCGAACCACCGCTGCTGCGCTGCAGGACGCTGATCCGGGGACATCGTCAGACATGATGTCACTTGATTAAACTCACTGTCTGAGTATATTCATCGCGGTGACCGCCACTGCCCTCGAACGACCGCCGGGTGGCCTGCGACCACACCTGACCGGGCTGCTGTCCCTGGCCATGGCGTCGTGCCTCGCGGTCACGACCGAGATGCTGCCCGTCGGACTGCTCCCGGCCATCGGTCAGTCGTTCCAGGTGGCGGACTCCGTGACCGGACTGCTCGTCGGCCTCTACGCCGTGATGGTTGCGGCACTCGCGGTTCCACTCACCCTGGCTACCGCCAGATTCGCCCGAAAGCCACTCCTGCTGACCACGGTGCTGTGTTACGCCATCAGCAATCTGACGGTGGCCTTCGCTCCGACCTTCGCCGTGCTGGCCGCCGGTCGCGTGCTCGGCGGGGTGACCCACGCGCTGTTCTTCTCTCTCTGCATCGGCTACGTGCCCAGATTGATCACCGGCCCACAGGTCGGTCGGGCTCTCGCGATCGCCGCAGGCGGTGCCACGGCCGGCTTCGTCCTCGGAGTTCCGCTGTCGACGTCGCTCGGCACGGCCCTCGGATGGCGGGCGTCCTTCGCCGTGCTCGCCGCCCTGTCCGTCCTGACCCTCCTGCTCGTCGCCGTGACCTTGCCGCAGGTTCCCAACGATCGCACCGCGCGTCATGACTCCGAAGTCCACAGCGGCAGAACCGGACTCGCCGCCGTGGTGTCGTCCAACGCCCTCACCTTCCTCGGCCAGTTCACCCTGTACACCTATGTCACGCTCCTGTTCCTCGCCGTCGGCGTCGGACCGACGCTCATCGGCCCCTTGCTGCTGCTGTGCGGCGCCTGTGGCGTGGCCGGATTGGTCTATGCCGCAAGGACACTGGACCATCGACCGCGTCGCACGACCATCGTCGTCCTGACGACCGTCATCGCAGCCGTCCTCGTGCTGGGCGTCGGCATGCCCGCCCTGATCCCCGTCATCGTCGCGGCGGCCGTGTGGAACGGCGCGTTCGGCGGCGTACCGTCGATCTATCAGGCATGCGCGGTGCGCACCCGCGCAGTGTCGCCCGAACTCGCCGGGGCATGGGTCAACGCGACCGCCAACTTCGGCATTGCGGGCGGCTCGGCGATCGGTGCCGCGCTACTGCCCGCCATTGGCATCGGCGGACTGCCCTGGGTCAGCGCGACGCTCGTCGGTGCCGGACTCGCAGTGAGCCTGGCCGCGCGCCGGGCATTTCCCTCGCGACCCTGACGGCGGTGATGTCGAGAACTGCCCCGCGGCTCCGTCTCAGTGTCGAGTGCGGCCACAATGGGCCGCAACGCAATCGAGGGAGACCATCATGGCCAAGTACCTGTTGCTGAAGCACTACCGGAGTTCGAGCATCCCCACCGACCGCCCGTTCGCACCCATGGACCAGTGGACGCCGGACGAGATCGAAGCCCATGTGCAGTACATGAGGGACTTCGCCGCCACGCTGGAGAAGAACGGGGAGTTCGTCGGTGAGCAGGCCCTGTCGGCTGAGGGCACGTTCGTCCGCTATGACGGCCCGGGGCGGCCGCCGGTCACTGACGGTCCGTTCGCCGAGACCAAGGATCTGATTGCCGGCTGGATGATCATCGACGTCGACGACCATCAGCGGGCGCTGGACCTGGCTGGCGAGCTGTCCGCCGCGCCGGGCAAGGACGGCCAACCGATCTACGAGTGGCTGGAGGTCAGGCCATTGCTCACCGAGGCACCCACGGTCACCGAGTGAGCGTCGCACCGAGTGAAGCTGAGCTTCGGGAACTGATTCCCGCCGTCCTCGGCGTCCTCGTCCGCCGCGGAGCCGACTTCGCGACGGCAGAGGACGCCGTCCAGGAAGCCCTGCTCACGGCGATCCGCACCTGGCCCGACCAGCCGCCGGATGACCCGAAGGCGTGGCTCGTCACGGTGACGTGGCGCAAGTTCCTCGACCTCGTCCGCTCCGATGTCGCCCGGCGCCGACGGGAGGAACGCCTCCTCGCAGAACCCGCGCCAGGTCCGACACCGAGTGCCGACGACACGCTGCAGCTGTATTTTCTGTGCGCCCATCCCGCGCTGACCCCGGCGTCGGCGGTCGGACTGACGCTGCGGGCGGTGGGTGGGCTCACCACGCGTCAGATCGCCGCCGCCTACCTGGTTCCCGAGACGACGATGGCGCAGCGGATCAGCCGGGCCAAGCGGACGGTCTCCGACGTCGGCTTCGACCGGCCTGGCGACGTGCGCACCGTTCTCACCACCTTGTATCTGGTGTTCAACGAGGGCTACACCGGCGACGTCGACCTGGCCGCGGAGGCCATTCGACTCACCCGACAACTCCTTGACCTCGTCGACGACCCCGAGGTCAGCGGACTGCTCGCGCTGATGCTGCTGCACCATGCCCGACGCGCCGCCCGCACCCGTCCCGACGGCAGCTTGGTGCCGCTCGCGGAGCAGGACCGTGAGCAGTGGAACCGAGACATGACCGTCGAGGGAGTCGACCTGCTGCAGGCGGCGCTCGCCCGTGACGCACTCGGGCCGTACCAGGCTCAGGCCGCGATCGCCGCCCTGCACGCCGACGCTCGCTCGGTCGAGGAGACCGACTGGGTGCAGATCACGGAGTGGTACGACGAACTGGTCGCGCTCACCGACAGCGCGGTGGTGCGGCTCAACCGCGCCGTCGCGATCGGTCAGGCGGATGGTGCACGTGCCGGGTTGGCCGCACTCGACGACGTCGACCCCAGCGTGCCGCGCTACCTCGCGGCGGCGGCGTTCTTGCACGAGTGCGACGGAGACCTCGCCACGGCGGCTCGGAAGTACGTCGACGCCGCCGCCTGCGCGCCCAACCTGGCCGAACGCGATCATCTGACCCGCCAGGCCGCCCGACTACACCAGGTCCTGCGCCAGCCGTAGCGACGGTCTACCTCCAGGCGAAGACCGGTTGCTCCAACTGGTCGACGGGATCGTGGCGTCCCTCCAGGCACCACCACCGCAGTTGCAGCAGCACCGCCCCCGTCGGTGCGTGGATCAGGTCGTTGCCCAACGGCATCTGCACCACCGGTCGCGGGCTTTCCGGGATGGAGATGAACCGCGGCGAATCGTCGCGCTGCAGTTGGTGCAATCCCACCCGGTAGGCGGCCACGACCTCGTCGGGCGCGGGTCGGATGTCGAGTCGGCCGCCGCCCCACATCACGACCGGCGTGATGACATAGCCCGACCGCGTCGGGTAGTCGTCGAGAAGGCCCAGTACGGACGCCTCGGGTAGCTCGATGCCGACTTCTTCGTCCAACTCTCGAAGAGCGGCCTGGATCGCGGTCTCGCCCTCGTCGATGCGGCCTCCGGGCAAGGCCCACTGCGCGGCATGGGCTCGCAGTCGAGATGCCCTGCGGCACAACAGGAAGGCAGCACCACCCGAGACTCCCACCATGCGTCCGTCGAGCCCGGGCTCCATCGGCCGCCCATCGATCCAATCATCGACGGGAGCCGGATCCACCCGATCCTCGCCGACCTCGGAGTCGACGAGCACGACCGCGACGGCGGCGTGCCGCTTGGACGGATCGGTGACCTCTCGCCGCTGGTGCTCGGCCAGTCGGTCACGGATCGAGGCGCGAAGCGCCTCGTCGTAGGTGATGGTCACCGCTGCACCTTAACCGCGGTACTGCTGCACCTTCGCTGCGTAGGCATCGAGCAGCCGAAGCGACTCGTCGCGCGGTTTGGTGGGCAGGAGCAACGCCAGCTGGCCGAAGCCAAGATCCTCGGCGGCGCGCCAGTACTCCGGATCCTGGGGCGTGCCGAACATCGCCAGCGGAACGTCGTGGCCGGCGCCGTCGCGCATCTGACCGATTCGCTTGGCCAGATGCTCGATGGGCATCGGATTGGAGATCCAGCCCGCCTCGTGACGGATCACGCGCTTGACCGTGGCCTCGGAGTCACCGCCGATGTAGATCGGCGGGTGCGGAGTACGCACCGGCTTGGGGCGGCTGTAGGACGGGTCGAAGTCGACGAACGTGCCGTGGTATTCGGCGGGTTCGGTGGTCCACAGCGCCTTGATCGCCTCGATGCGCTCGTCGAGCAGCGCGCCCCTGGTCTTGGGATCGGTGCCGTGGTCGCGCAACTCCTCGATGTTCCACCCGGCACCGACGCCGAACACGAAGCGACCGCCGGAGATCAGGTCGATGCTGGCCGCCTCCTTCGCGGTGATGATCGGGTCACGCTGGATGAGCAGCGCGATGCCGGTGAACAGTTCGATCTCGGAGGTGACTGCGGCGGCCGCCGCGAGGGTGACGAACGGGTCGAGGGTCCGGTAGTAGATCGACGGCAGCTCGCCACCCAAGGGGTAGGCCGACTCCCGGCTGGCGGGAATGTGCGTGTGCTCGGCGATGACGAGCGACGCGAACCCCCGCTCCTCGATGGCACGGGCCAGCGATACCGGGTCGATGCCGTCGTCGGTGACGAACGTGGATATCCCGAACTTCATGTGAACCTCATCTGTCGACGTCACGGACTGGAACGCAGCTCAAGTCAGGCTATTCCCGCGGGCGGGCGCCCCGGTGTCGTATCCCGTTGAACCGCAAGCACTCTTCATCGTCGGCGAGGCCTGCGGGGGTTGCTCGGGAACGGCCGTCGCCGCCTCTTCGATGCCGCCCCGGAATGAATCGGGCCCCACAACGTTAGATAGGGTCACTATAGGTTGAGCCGGAATCGATGGTGCTTCGGGCGCGAACACCTTGTCGCGACAAGACCGTCAACGCGGGATCCCCACCCGCTCCATCGATGTTGGAGGCTCACGTGCCCGCCCCGATTCCGTCCATCGATCATGGGCGGCACTGATGCGTCAAGGTCCCTCGCCGGGCGTTACCCGGCCGTGGCCGCCATGGTCACGCTCGCACTGATTCCCTACCTCGCGCTGTCGGCGGCGCTCGATCCTCTGGTACCGATCATCACCGAGCAGTTGCACATGAGCGCACAGACGATGAGCCTGAGCTCGGGCCTGGGCAACGCCGCGTACGCGGTGGGGACGGTGTTGGCGGTGCAGTTCGCCCAGCATCTGCCGCAGCGCCGGATGCTGCTGGCCTACGCGGTCGTCCTCGTCGTCGGGTCGGTGCTCGCCGCCTCGGCGCAGAACGCCGGCATGTTCATCGGCGGCCATGTCCTTCAAGGCTTGGCGACGAGCATGCTGCTGATCGCCGCTGCGCCGCCGCTGACGATCGGCTTTCCGAAGGACAAGCTCCGCAACACGGCCGTGATCATGAACATGTGCGTCTTCGGGGCGGTGGCGCTCGGTCCGTTCATCGGCGGCGCACAGGCCGAGTCGCACGCGTGGCGCCCGCTGTTCTGGGGCATCGCCGCGATCGCACTGCTGGCCCTCGTGATGGCGGCGCTGACGTTCGAGGACGCCCCACCCGCCGATCTGGACGCACCGCGCGACCTTCGGGCCATCGGACTCGCGGCGGTCGGCTGTGGCGCCGCGTTCATCGGCGCGTCGCAACTGACCACCCACGGCTTCGGGGATGCCGCGGTGACCGTGCCGATGTTCGGCGGACTGGCGTTGATCGTGGTGCTGGTCGTCTACCAGTTCCGGGCGCGCCGGCCCCTCCTGACGGTTCGCCCCATGCTCACCAGCGCGATCCCCGTCGCGGGTGTCGGTGTCGCGTTGTTCGCGGCGGCCGCGTCCGTGGCGGCGACCGCCCTCACGGCGAACGTCCTCCTGCAGACGTACAGCCCCTTCCACGTCGGGCTGCTGTATCTGCCCGAACTCGGCGGCGCCATCGTGATGGCGGTCGTCTTCGGAATCGTCATCACCCGGCGGGCGATGCACTACCTACCGCTGGTCGGCATGGTGCTACTGGCGGCAGGAATCGTGGTGTTCCGATTCGCCCTACCCGCGAACCAGCCGCTCGTCCTGCTCGCCTCGGCGCTGACGGGACTCGCGCTGGGGGCCACCGTCGCTCCGGCGCTCTTCGTCGCAGGGTTCTCGCTGCAGTCGAACAGCCTCCAACGCGTCTTCGCCATCATCGAACTCTTTCGAGCGGTGGCCGCGTTCATGGTGGCGCCGATCCTGGCGCACTTCGCGATCACGGTGTCGACCGACCTGACCGCCGGCACCGTCGATGCGCTCTGGATCGGGTTCGGCCTCGCGGTCGGCGGCGCACTCTTCGGGGTGGCCATCTACGCGTTGAGCGGGGCTCGACCGCAACGTCCCGACCTCGACGAGTTTCTCGACGGCGACGACCCGGCCTGGTACTCACCACCGCTGCTGGCCCGGGTCCGGGGACTGTCGCCGGCTCCGGTTGGGGCGCTCCGCGTCACCGGCGAGGCGACGCCGAACCCCGACCAACCTGCGGCGCCGGTGCTCATCGCCTACGACGGATCGGAGCTCGCCGCATATGCGATCAGTCGGGCGGGTCTGCAACTCGAATCCGGACGCGACGCGCTGGTGGTGTGTGTCTGGCAGCCGGTCGACGTCGGATTCACGCCCACCGACGCGACGCACTTCGACGCCGATCGAGCGACCGACGTACGGCGGGCGGCCGAACGGACCGCAGCCCACGGCGCGTCGTTGGCCCGTGAGGCGGGCTTCTCGGCGAGGAGCATCGCCGTCGAGGCCGTGCCGACGTGGAGGGGCATCGTCGCGGCCGCCGACGAGCACGACGCCAGCCTGATCGTGCTCGGCCCGCACCGCCGCGACGGATTGCTGGGACACCTGCAGGGCAGCGTTGCGGCCGCCGTCGTCGCGCACTCCACGACACCGGTCCTCATCGTCCCGCAGTGCGAGGACGTCAATCTCTGACGATGATCCTCACTTCGCGCGGGTCAGCGGGGCCAGACGCCGGATCGTGTCGATCTCCCCGTCCTGATACGCCTTGCCGTCGAGCCGCAACAGATCGCTGAACCACACTCGTGGCTGCTCGGGTTGGGGCCGGTCCCACGAATCCCATGGCAGATAGGTCTGAGTCTTGCCGGCGACCAGACCCCAGTTGTACGCGCCGACGTCGTAGCGCCGGGCGATCGGCAGGATTCCCTCGACGCTGCTCCCCAGTGAGCGAGCCAGGTACTCCGTGCACAGGATGGGACGCCGCAGGGGCGCGAGTTCACCGATCCTGTCTTCGAAGTCGGCCGGTTTGGCATAGGAGTGAAAGCTGACGACGTCGGAGTTGTCGAGTTGGATGCCGGCGATCGCGCTGCGCTGGCGCGGGTCCGACCAGCTGCCCTGCCAGACAGCGCTGGTCAGCGGTTGGACGGGATCGACGGCGCGGGCCCACTGGAACACCTGCGGCAGCAGCGCCGCCACCAGATCCATCTTGTCCCTGCGCTCTACCGTGCGATAGACGCTGGCGGGGTTGTCGGGCTCGTTCCACAGATCCCATCCCAACACGCGGTCATCGCTGCGGAACTGGTTCAGCACGCCGGTGACGTACTCATTGAGGACGCCGACGTAGCGCGGGTCGCCGAGACGCTCGGCGCCGGGACTCTGCACCCATCCGGAGTTGTGCACGCCGGGCACCGGCGCATGCTGGGGACCGGCCTTGGGCCGCGGGTCCCAGCAGGAGTCGAAGAAGACGAACAGCGGCTTGATGGCGTGGCTGGCCGCGATGGCAACGAACTGCATCAACCGCCGCAAGAAGCCGTGCCGGTCCTGGGTCCACAGCAGGTCGTGCAGGAACACGCGAATGGTGTTGAACCCCATGCGTCGTGCCATGCCCAGTTCGGCGTGGATGCGCTGCGGACTGTAGGTGTCCGGTTGGAACATCTCGAGTTGGTTGATCGCGTTCGATGGAATGTAGTTCGCGCCCACGGGCCTACGCTGCGCGCGGTACCAGCTGTAGGCGCGGTCGGCCGACCAGATACCGCGTCCGGCCGCAGCCGCCCGTGGCGTCGGGATGATCGACGCGCCCCCGGCCAGGACGAACGGAACCTTGAGGGCGGTTCGACGACGTATGTCGCGTGGTGGGCGTTCTCCAGAGCCGTGTGTGGGGTCGACAACCAAGCTGAGGTCCTTCGAGGACGGAAGACGATGGCGCGCAAAGCGATACGCCGCGCGCCCGGTCACAAATCGTTCAGGGCGGATACCGTGATACCCGCCGTACGGCCCGACGCCACGGACCACGCTACGTGAACTTCACCCGCGCGGCAGATCCCCGGCTCCTCCCCGCTGGTGCGGGGTGGACGGGGTTAGCGCACGGCCCAGGCGCTGCCCTGCTCGCGGTCGAGCTCGGTGATCCCCTTGTTCTTCAATGCGAAGACGTACACCAGCAGGCTGACGCCGATGACCACCGTCACGTACAGGATGAACGAGCCGATCCGGTCGGAGGACTTGGCCGCCTGATAGAGCAGCGGTGCGGTGCCACCGAAGGCGGAGTTCGCGAGCGCGTACCCCAGCCCGACGCCGAGGGCCCGGGTCTCAGCCGGGAAGAGCTCGGCTTTGACGATGGCGTTCACCGAGGTGTAGCCGGTCAGGATGACGTACCCGACGGCGGTCAGCGCGAACGCAACGAGCGGTGAGGTGGCCTCCGGCAGGTAGGTCAGGAGCACGTATGTGTAGAGGACGCCGCCCACGCCGAAGAACACCAGCAGAACCTTGCGACCGACCCGGTCGCTGAGGAGGCCGCCGATCGGCTGCAACAGCATCAGGAAGATCAACCCCGCGAGGTTGATCCACGTCGCGGTCAACGCCCGCTCGGAACCGAAGGTGGACTTGACGATTGCGGGCGCGTTGATCGTGTAGGTGTAGAACGCGACCGTTCCACCCGCGGTGATGAGGAAGACCAGCAGCAGTGGGCGCCAGTAGGTGGTGAACAACGCCTTCAGCGAGCCGGCGGCCCGGTCCCTTCCGGCGCGCACCGCCTCGAGGTACGACTCACTGAGCGACTCGTCCATCGATCGGCGCAGCCAGAGGACCACCAGCGCGGCGACACCCCCGATGAAGAAGCCGACGCGCCATCCCCACGCCGTGACTGCCTCCACGTCCAGGAAGCTGAGCAGGATGAGGAGCGTGAACTGCGCGAGGACGTGACCTCCGACGAGCGTGACGTACTGAAATGACGACAGGAACCCACGGCGATGCGGAGTGGCCGCCTCGGACATGTACGTCGCCGACGTTCCGTACTCACCACCGGTGGCGAAGCCCTGCACCAGTCGGGCGAGGATCAGGATCACCGCCGCCCAGTAGCCGATGATCTCGCGGGTCGGCATGACGGCCACCACGAATGAACACGCCGACATCACCGTGATGCTGAGCATCAGCGCGGACTTTCGGCCACGGCGGTCGGCGTATCTGCCGAAGAACCAGGATCCCACCGGCCGCATGACGAAGGTCACCGCGAAGATGCCGTAGATGTAGAGCGTCGAGTTCTGATCGCTCTTGTCGAAGAACTGCGCCTCGAAGTACGTGGCGAAGACGGTGTAGACGTAGACGTCGTACCACTCGACGAGGTTTCCCGCAGAGCCCTTCATGGTGTTGAGCACCGCTCGACGGGTGCTCGTGGGGGCGAGCGTCTGACCGGTCTGGCTGGATGACGGCACCGCTTCAGTCATGCCGCGACGATAACGGACCGCGTCTGCTCCTCGTGGTCGGTTGGAGCATGGCTCAACCGTTTTCGGCTCACATAGACTCGTCGACGTGAACGAACCGTCCCTCACCGACGACGGTCACCACATCGTGATCAACGGTCGCAGGTGGCGCGCCACCGACCCCGCGATCCCGCAGGCGCGTCGGGACGAACTCACCCGCCTCCTGATGTCTTGGCGCCGAGAGGTGCGCCGCACCAAGGGCACCGCCGAGGAGTCGTCGGCGCGGGCGGGGGTTCAGGCGGCCAAGGTCGCGCTCGGGGAACGTGGCACGCCGCCATGGTGGGAGCAGACCGATGCGCAGCGACGGACGCGGTGGCAGACCGCCGTGGCGGCGCCGGAGAGTTCAGCGCCCGGAGACCGCACCTAACCGCGTCTGCGCTGCCGCCAGGTCGACCACCTGGACTCGACGCCTCCGGTCATGACCCCGACGAGGAAGGCGCTCAGATGTCCGAGTTCGGTGAACGTCGGGTTGATCGCATAGTTGGCGACCAGTAGGCCGGCACCGGCCGCTCGGCTTCGAAAGCCCCACGGCTGCACCAAGTGTCCGGTCATCCGTCCCCGCGATGCCCAGCATGAAGTAGCTCGTGCCGACGTCACGGCCGTTCACGTGGCGATCGAGACCAGCGCGTAGGTGCGCACCCGGCCGGGAAGCCGCGCGCTGCACTGCGACAGGAGCGGCTCAGACCACTGCTCACGAACGACGACCTCGACGGGTCCCGAAACACCCTGCAGCACAGTGCGGCACGTGCCATCACCCGGCTCGATCCGCACCGGGGCGAGGCCGGTGATGCTGTCGTCCGACAGGGCCTCGCGGGCGAAGTACTGAGCCGCCTGGACGGCATGCGGCAGCGACGTCCGCCCGCGCAGGTGCGCGTTGTCCAGTCGCCCCGCCACGTACAGGTCGACGAGGTGGGGCGGATCGGTCGCATCGACGCGGCCGTAGCACAGACCCTCGGGCAGAATCAGCATCGTCGCTGCGAAGCGGTCACCCCCGAGATGCGAGCATTCCCAAGTGGATTCGGGGTACTGAGCCGCGATCGCGGCCGCGACACCGCGGCCGCGCACGGCGCAACACTGGTCGTGCTTGCCGTGGGCGCAGACCGCGACGAGCGGATCGGCTACCGGCTGACCGTCGGAGCCGTCGAGCGCCACGTCGAGGTAGTCGACGGGCCCGCTCACCTCCCCGTAGCGCAGAGCCTCGCCACCGACGTGCGAGTGCGCCACGAACCAGCGCCACCGCGGTGTCGCGGAACGGCGGCCCGGCCGACGGATGGCCGCGATCCGCATCCCGGCCTTCTCCGCCCGGCGCACGATCGCCCGACCGAGCTGCGGATCGACGACCGACGGCGACTCAAGAAACGCCGATCGTCCCCAGGGCCCACACAGTTCGAGCATCAACCAGGACGACCCGGCGGATGCCGATCCGTACATCGGGTCGGCGCGCTCTCGCGACCGGTCGCTGCACGGCGCCCACTCCGCGTCGGCGGTCATCTGCGGGCCACGGATCCGCCACCGGGACGCACTGGGACGACGACGGCCTCGCGCAGCAGGCGGCGGATCACCACCTCACCGTCGGCGGCGTCTAGACCCGGCAGGGTCGCGGCATCGGCGACGATTCCTCCGCGCAGCGCCGTGAGCGCGTCCGCGCACGACTCGGGCAGGCTGATGGTGCGATCCCGTAGCCGCAGCGCGACGCGGCCGTTCTCGCGATGAACGCTGGAGACGAGTCCATGGCGCCATCGGACCGTAGCGGTGGCGGCGTCCTCGGCAGCCTCCAGCGAGGCCAATGGTCGGATGGCGGAGGGACGGGTCCGGTCGGCGAATCGCCATGCCAGTCGGGTGGCGGCGCCCTCGCCGAGTTCGGTGGACCGGTCGCGAAGCGTCTCGGTGAGCTCGGCGACGAGCTTCGTCGCCCGCGCCGTCATGTCGCCGTGGTCGGTGGGGTCGATGGCCAGCGGAAGCGACCGTCGGTAGTCCTCGACGTCGCGGAGCTGGTCGACGACCGCCTGGACGAGATCCAGTGCCGTGAGGCTGGACACGCCGATCGTCAGGTGAATCGACAACGCGCCCAGGGCCTCTGCCGAATGGATCCACCCGCGGGGCAGGTAGAGCGCGTCGCCGGGACCGAGCACGGCGTCGATGACGGGCTCGTCCTCGACGCGTTGTGCGATCGCATCCCGGTGGTCGGTCCACGGCTGCGTAGCGAGGGGGTCGGTATGGACCGGTTGGTACACCTTCCAGTGCTTGGAGCCGCCGGTCTGCAGGACGAAGACGTCGTGCACGTCGTAGTGCGGGTCGAACCCCCGGCTCAGGGGCGGGGTGACGTAGGCGTTGGCCTGGACGGGGTGGCCGAGATCATCGACCATGCCCCGGACGAAGTCGATGAGCGGCGGCCACAGTCGGTGCAGGCCTTGCAGCACTATCGTTGCGCCAGAGGCGAATTGACCCAGCACCTTCGCGGAGTCGACCTGGTCTGGCATCTCGGCGCCAAATCCGGCGGCGCCGAGGAACGACTCCCTGGCCAGGACGTCGCCTTCCTTGGCGACGCGGATGAACGGGGCGCGCACCCCGCGCTCGGCGAGCAACTCGTCGACGGTTCGCGCCGACAGGAGGTCGTCGAAGTCGCGGGGCAGCGCGTCCGCCCTGCTGAGCAACGGCAACCGCCCCCAGTGTTCGCGTGCGAACGTCTGGGGGTCGGTGCCAATGCAGCGGCTCAGCATGGTGCGTCCATCAAGCGGTGCCGTCGGCTCCGCCGTCGTGGCCATCGGGGTTCGAGCCACCGTCGGCGGGACCCTCGCCGCCCGCCGAGCCGTCCGCTCCGCCGTCATGGCCCTCGGGGTTCGAGCCACCGTCGGCCGGACCCTCGCCACCGGCCGAGCCGTCCGCACCACCGTCGTGACCGTCCGGGTTCGAGCCGCCGTCCGCAGTACCCTCGCCACCGGCACCGGTCGTCGTGATGTCGTCGTCGCTGATCGCCATGTCAATCTCCTCCATAGGACCGCCTCTGGGCTGCAGCAGGAGGTCCCCACTGCGGAGCGGTGAGAGCGGTTTGCCCCGATACGGCCTTCTCAAACCGCGGGCCGCGCCGCGTTGGCGGCCGCGATGAGCGCGTCCACCGCGGCGGGATCGAAGTCGGCGCCGCTGGCGGTGGCCAACATGCCTGCTCGGCCGATGGGAAACGAGTCCAACATCCTGCCGAGCTCGACGCCCTCGGGCATGATGCCGCCCGCGCCATTCGCGTCGCCCATCATCGAGGTCATCACGGCCCGCAGGATCGGACCCGCCACGGGATCGCCCATCACCTCGCCGATCGACGACGTGCGGGACAGCGGCACGACCACCGGATCCCCCTCGACGTGGACGTGGGTCGTCGTCCGGACGTCGCGGCTGGAGGCGGCGACGTCGACCGTATAGGAACCGCCTTCGACGACCCAGGCATCGACGCGCACGTCCCAGTACGCCAGGTCCTCGCGCCTGATCACGAGGACGACGTCGCGCGCCTCACCCGCCGCGAGATCGACCGACGCGAAGGCCTTGAGTTCGCGCGGCGGTCGCTGAATCCGGCTGTCGGGCAACGCGGTATACACCTGAACGACCTCGCGACCCGGCACGGCACCCGTGTTGGCGATGGACACCCGCACCTCGACGTCTCCCGCGTCGTCGACCGCGGCGGTGGCCCCCGCGTACTCGAACGTCGTGTAGGACAGCCCGTGTCCGAAGGGGTAGGCGACCTCGAGGCCACGCGCGTCGTACCAGCGATAGCCCACGTACAGCCCCTCCCCGTACCGCACATGCGAATGTTCGCCGGGAAAGTCGAGGTAGGCCGGGGTGTCCTCCAGCCGCAGTGGGATGGACTCGGTGAGCTTGCCCGAGGGGTTGACGACCCCGAACAGTACGTCGGCGATGGCCCCGCCGCCCGCCTGACCGAGGAGCCAACCCTCCACCAGCGCAGGGACTTTCGCCGCGAACGGTAGCGCCACCACCCCGCCGTTGGACAGCACGACGACGGTGTTGGAATTCGCGTCGAGGACGGCGTCGAGCAGGGCCAACTGCTGCGCCGGCAGATCGATGTCGTCGCGGTCGTAGCCCTCCGATTCCAGGCGCGCGGGCAGTCCGAGGAAGACCACCACCACGTCGGCATCGGCTGCCACGGCCGCGGCGTCGTCGCGAAGTCGTGCCGACTCCGGCTCGGATACGTCGGCGACGGTGCTGAAACCGGCCGAGTACGTCACCGATCCCGTTGCCAGGAAACGTATCTCGTCGAGTGCGTGGTCAAGCCGGGTCGGTGTGATCATCGACGATCCGGCGCCCTGGTAGCGCGGGGTCACCGCGAACTCGCCGATCACCGCGACGTTCGCGGTCGTCGACAACGGCAGGATGTCACGCTCGTTCTTGAGCAACACGATCGATCGACCCGCTGCGTCGCGAGCCAGTGCGTGGTGGGCATCGACGTCGAGCGGTCCGGAGACCGGGGTCACGGCCGCATGCGTGGTGCGGACCAATCGCAGCACCCGGGCCACCGCATCGTCGAGCGCCGCCCGGTCGAGTGAACCCGCCGTGACGGCCGCGACCACCTGGGCGGCGGTGACGCCGTTCGTCCCCGGCATCTCCAGATCGAGGCCCGCGGCCAGCGCCGACACCCGGTCGTTCACCGCGCCCCAGTCGGAGACCACCACGCCCGCGAAGCCCCATTCACCGCGCAGCACGGTCGTCAGGAGCCAGGGATCCTCCGACGCATACACGCCGTTGATGCGGTTGTAGGAGCACATGACGGTTCGGGGGTTGGCCTCTTCGACGACGCGCTGGAACCCGCGCAGGTAGATCTCCCGCAGTGGCCGCGGGTCGACGTCCGCACTCACCCGCATCCGATCGTGTTCCTGATTGTTGGCCGCGAAGTGCTTGACCGAGGCGCCCACTCCGTTGGCCTGCATGCCCTCGACCATGGCCGAGCCGAGCACCCCCGAGACGATGGGATCCTCGGAGAAGTACTCGAAGTTGCGGCCGCACAACGGCGATCGCTTGACGTTGATCCCCGGCCCGAGTACCACCGCGACGTCCTCGATGGCGGCCTCGGCGCCGATGGCCTCCCCGATGCGACGGACGGTCTCGACGGACCACGAGCTGCCGAGTCCGACGGCCGGTGGAAAGCACGTCGCGGGGACGCTGTCCCCCAGGCCCAGATGATCCCCGCCCGTGCGTTGCTTGCGTAGGCCATGTGGACCGTCGGTCAGCACGATCGACGGGATGTCGAGTCGATCGATCGGGGTGGTGTGCCAGAAGTCCGCGCCGCTGAGCAGCGACGCCTTCTCCTCGAGCGTCAGGTCGGTCGTCATGTCATCCATCCTGCCGCCGGTCGCCGTCGGCGGGTGCGCGCCACATCTCGTCGAGCACGACGGTCACGCGAAAACCGCAGAGCACCAAGATGTGCACCAGATAGAGCCACAGCGCCAGCGCCGACACCGCTCCGACGATCGGCAGGCCACCGAAGGGCGCCGACCAGGAGACTGGGATCGCCAGGAACAACACGAACCCCTGCAGGAATCCGGCGAGGATCGCGCCGGTGCCGAAGGCGCCCACCACCAAGGCCCGCGGCCCCAGGCTCCCGGGTCCGATCAACGCGAACACTCCCAACAGCGCGGTGGAGACGGTGAGCCAGACGACGTGGAACGCGACGACCACGCCCCACACCAGGGTCCAACCGTGGCCGGCGTACAGCGGACCGACGTACGGCGCCGAGGCGAGGACGGCCAGGACGAGGAACGGGGCGCCGGCGGCCACCCCGAGCAGGCCGGCCCGCCCCCGCCAGCCGGTGAGAGTGTCCCGCGCCGGCGACATCTGCACGAAGGCACGCCGCAGCCCCTCGCCATACAGGCTGGCCGGAAACAGCGCGACGAGCGCCTGCCACCACGACATCGACAGGGCCACCGACGTCAGGGTGCGCAGTGCCTCCGGTGTGCCGTGCCCGCTGGGCAAGCCATCGATACCGGCCTGCATCGCGTTGGTGACGGCCTGCTCGCCGACGATGGCGCCGACCGCCCACAGTGAGACCAGCGCCAGCGGCACCAGCCCGATCGCGCCGAAGTAGGTTGCACCCGCCGCCCACAGTGCGAGATCGCTACCGGGAAACGTCTTGCGTACCCCGGACGCCAGTTCGCCGAGGCGGCTCATGACGGTGCCCGCCCGCGCCGACCGGTGCCCTGGCAGGCTGGCGTCATGAGACCCGAGGATTCCGCGGGTGGCGCCGACGATGCCGGATGGTCGTCGTTGCACGGCGGCGTACGGCCGTCGCCGGTGGTGCGTGGCTGGCTGAAGATGGTGCGGATCCTTGCATCTGGCCCGATTCTGCGCGTACCCCCCGACATGCTGTCCGCGGCCGGGGTGCTGGCGCTGGTCGGCGCGTGGGTGGCGGTCGCGGTGCTCGGATGGCCTGCACTGGCAGCTCCGCTGGTGCTCGCCGCCGGGGTACTGGACGGCCTCGACGGGGCAGTGGCGCTGCGCACCGGCAAGGCGCGGCCGCTCGGAGCGGTGATCGACGCGGTCGCCGACCGGCTCGGTGACCTCCTCCTGGGCGCGGTGCTGTGGTCGCTCGGTGCCCCAACGGCGTGGGTGCTGGCAGCGGTGACGCTGGTGTTCCTACTCGAATACCTGAGGGCCCGAGCACAATCCGTCGGTATGCCGGGCGTCGGCGCGGTGACCGTGGCCGAACGTCCGACGCGCCTCATCGTCGTCATCATCGCCGCGGGTGGCGCGGCGGTGTGGCCCGCAGGAATGCCGATCCTGGGGTGGGGTTGGGGGCTCACGCTGGCCGTCATGTGGACCGTGGTCGGGGTGGTGGGGATGGGTCAGTTGCTGCGCGGGGTGCGTCGGTCGATGCCGCCGGGGTTTGCGCAGGCCCGATGAGCTTGCCGACGATCTCCGCCGACATCAGCACCAAGGGAATGCCACCGCCGGGATGCGCGGAGCCACCGACGAGATAGAGGCCGGGGAGCGGGCTGCGGTTCGCGGGTCGGCGCAGCGCCGCCCGAGGGCCGTGCGAGGCGGTGCCGTAGATCGCTCCGCCGGGCGCGCCGGTGCGGCGCTCGAGATCGGCGGGGGTGATGCTCTCGCTGAACAGGATTCGGTCTCGGACGTCGACTCCGCGGCTCGCGAGCACGTCGAGGACGTGCCTGCCGTAGCGGTCACGAAGCCCGGGTTCGTCCCAGTCGACGCCGCGGCCTGGATCGTGTGCGGGCGCGTTGACCAACACGAACCATCCCTCGGAGTCGTCGTCGGGACGCAGCGCCGGATCGTCGGGGGCGTGGACGTACACGGTCGGGTCGGCGACCGGGGTCGGGTGACGTCCGAAGATGGCGTCGAACTCGGCGTCATAGTCGTGCGGGAAGTAGATGCGGTGCGACGGTCCGGGGCGGCGTCCCGAGAGCCCCAGCAGCAGCACGAAGCCGGCCATCGATCGTGTACTGCGGGTCAGACGACGTCGCGCCGCCGCCGCCGCGCTGCGCGGGAGCAATTCGTCGTACAGCACGGCGGCGTCGACGTTGCTCACCACGATCTCGGCGGCGACGTCGTGACCGTCGACTCGGACGCCGACGGCACGACCGTCACGAACCAGCACCTGCTGGACGTCCGTGCCCGCGCGAACGTCGACCCCAAGGTCGGCACAGCGCGCGGCCACCGCGTCGACGATGCGGCGCAACCCACCGGGCACGTACCAAGCACCGAACTCCTGCTCCACGAACGACGTCACCGCCAGCACGGCGGGGGTGCGCCGCGGGTCGGAGCCGGAGTAGGTGGCGTATCGGTTCAGCCAGGTGCGCAGCCGCGGATCGGGCAGCATCTGCCGACCCAGCCCGTCGATCGTCCGCCACGGTGCGACCGCTCGCAGGTCAGCGGGCCGAGCACTCTTGCGCGCCAGTGCCGCGAGCGAGATGGGTTGGCGCAGAACGGGTTCCCCAACGAGCTCCCACAACCTTCGAGAGTGGGCGTGCAGCCGCCGCCAGGACTCCCCGGCACCGCCTCCGAGCGCAGCATCCAGTGCCGCCGGGATCAGTTCGACGTCGTGCGGCAGCACCAACTCGGTGCCGTCCGAGAACACGTAGGCGCATGCCGGATCGACGGCGGTCAACGGGAGGTCGGCCGGCCCGCCGGTGTCGGTGAACAACTGCTCGAGGACGGCCGGCAGGGTCAGCAGCGACGGTCCGGTGTCGAAGGTGAACCCGTCGCGTTCGACGACGCCGAGCTTGCCACCGACGGTCGGGGCCCTCTCGAACACGGTGACGCGGTGGCCGGCGGCGGCTAGGCGCGCGGCGACGGCGAGGCCACCGAGACCCGCTCCGATCACTATCGCGCGGCTCATATCGCCCGCCCCTTCCAGCTCAGCGAGCCGCGCAGCCGCCCCGTCCACGACGCTGCCAACAACCACAGCAGAGCCGCCACGGAGAGGGGATGCGCCGCCGCGTCCCATCCGAAACGTTCACCACACCAGCGCCGAGCGGAGAACCGGCCGACGACCGCAGCGGCATAACCGAGGGCACCCACGCGGGAACCCGTCGCCGCAGCCGCCGCGGGAACGACGTAGACCAGGGTCAACGCCATCGCGACCCCGAGCGCTCCCGCGGGCGAGCCGAACGCCGCCCAGAGCGACTTGCGATAGCCCTCGCGAAGGTCGGACGCCGAGTCGTACATGCGGCAGGTCGCCAGAGTGGAGCCGTCGGCGACTCCCGTCCGGCCACCCGCCGCGCGCACCGCCCTGGCAAGGGCGATGTCGTCGAGCACGGCACCGGAGACCGCCTGCCACCCGCCCGCGCGGACGAGCGCGTCGGCCTCGACGAGCAGGAACTGCCCGTTGGCCACGACCATGGACGGTCGGTGCGAGCGCTCCGCTCGCCGCAGCGGCAGAGTGGTCAGCCAGGACCACGCCAGCAGCGGTTGGACGATGGCGCCCAACAGTCCCGTCGCGATCTGGCGCGGCCAGGGGCAGAGCAGGTCGAGCGGCTGCGAACCGCGCAGCATCGCCACCGCGGCGGCCACGGCGTCAGGTGACAGCACGACGTCGGCGTCGACGAACACCAGGATCTCGCCACGCGCCGCGGCGGCCAGCTGGGCGCAGGCGTGCGGCTTTCCCAGTGAGCCCGGCGGCGGCGGAGTCCCCGTCAGGATGCGCAGCCGGGGATCGGTCCCCGCGACGTGTCGGACGGCGTCTGCGGTGCCGTCGGTCGATCCGTCGTCGAGCACCACCACCTCGACGTCGGCCAGCCCGCGCTGCGCGAGCAGCGAACGGATCGTCGGCCCGATGCGGTGAGCCTCGTCGCGGGCGGGCACCAGCAGCGACGTCGCCGCGGTGACCGGCGGCGGACTCGAGGGCGGCCGTCTCAGCCGTCGCTGGTTTACCAGTTGATGCGCGGTACCCAGGCAGGCAAGTGCGGATCCGACGACCACCAGCGCCTGACGAGTTTCGGTGAAGCGCGCAGTGGGCACCTGCAAACTCTACGGAGACGCCGTCCGAGCCTCCCTCTAGGCGCTCGAAGTGTCCGACTCTCCGGCATCATGGCAGGGGAGGTGTATGCGTGGCGTTGGCCGTGACTCGGGTGTCGCTGCGTTCGGCGCGCCCGTCGTGGGTGCTGACCGCCGCCGCGGTCGCGGTCCAGATCGCCTATCCCCTGATACCGGATTCGTGGCGCACCGAGGTCACCATCCTCAGCGTCGTCGTCTTCTTCCTCGCCGTCGTCGCCGACGTCTGGCGAATGTACGGCCCATTCGGAGCCGCGATCGTGGTGGGCGTCGCCGGCGGGTTGGGCCTGTTCGCCGAGGCGGTCGGCGTCGCCACCGGATGGCCGTTCGGCCACTACGCCTACACCGGCACGCTGGGCCTCGAGGTGCTCGGCGTGCCGATCGTGGTGCCGCTGGCGTGGGTGATGATGGCCTGGCCTGCGCTGGTGGTGGCACGCACCCTCGCGGTTCGCGGCCCTGCCGTCGTGGCGATCGGTGCAGCCGCCCTGACGGCATGGGACGTGTTCCTCGACCCGCAGATGGTGGCGGCCGGGCACTGGACGTGGTTCGATCCGTCACCCGCACTACCCCTGATCCCCGGCATCCCGCTGTCCAACTATGTGGGCTGGCTGCTGGTGTCCGCGGCGGTCATCGCGATCCTCAACGCCCTGCTCGACCGCCCAGGGGGCACGTCTGCGCCCGCGGCGGCGTTGTACCTGTGGGTCTACTTCTCCTCGGTCCTCGGGCATTTCGTGTTCTTCGGACTCCCCGGATCCGCGGTGACGGGTGGCCTGCTGATGGGCGCCGTCGCCATCCCGTTCGCCGCCACACTCGTGCGCCTCGCGCGCCGACCCACCATTGAGGAAATCCGTGACCGACCCGCTCGCTAGCCGCGCCGCCCCGTTCCGGATGCGGCCCCGCCACCTCGTCAGGCCCGACCCGCTGCTCCCGCGGGAGGTTCCCTCCGGAACCGACGCCGTCGTGGTCGGCGGCGGCATCGCAGGCGTCTCGGCCGCGGTGGTCATGGCCGAGCGCGGCATCCGAGTGAGTGTGCTCGAGGCGGCGGAGCACCTCGGCGGGCGGCTGGGCGCGTGGCCGGAGCGACTCCCGGACGGCAGCGAGCAGAACGTGGAACACGGGTTCCACGCATTCTTTCGGCACTACTACACCTGGCGCTCGATCCTGCGGCGAGCCGACCCGGGCCTGGCCTTTCTCACGCCCGTGCCGAAGTACCCGGTGATCTCCGCGACGTGGCCCGCCGAGGATCTCTCGGGGCTGCCCGCGGCACCGCCGTTGAATCTGCTCACCCTGGCGCTGCGCTCGAAGAGCCTGAGTCGTCGCGAACTCCTGAAGGCCGACCCCGATGCGGGGCGCGCGCTGCTGGCCTACGACCGGGCCACGACGGTGGCCGAACTCGACGACGTCGATGCGGCCACGTTCCTGGACCGCCTGGGGATGACCGAGCGGACCCGCAGCATGCTCTTCGAGGCGTTCGCCCGATCCTTCTTCTGCAACCAGGGGGAGCTGTCGGCCGCCGAACTGGTGGCGATGTTCCACTACTACTTCCTCGGCAACCCCGAGGGCATCGGGTTCGACGTGACCAACACCGATCACGCGACCGCCATCTGGCATCCGCTGCGCGCGCACCTCGAGCGCCTCGGTTCGCAGGTTCGGACCGGAGCCGCGGTCACCGGCATCGAGCCGGCCGGACAGGACTGGCGCATCACCGGTGATGGAATCGACGTCTCGACACGGCACGTCGTGCTCGCACTCGATCCCGGGGCGCTGCGGTCGTTGATCGCCGCCTCACCCGCGACGGCCGGTGCCGCGCCCGCCCTGGCGCAGAAGTGCGCGAGCCTACGGGTGGCCCCACCGTTCGCCGTCAGCCGGCTGTGGTTCGACCGGGACGTCGGACCGGAACGCGCCCCGTTCAGCGCCGTCAGCGGACAACCCACCCTCGACTCCATCGCGGTCTACTCACGTCTGGAGGAGCCGAGCGCCCAATGGGCAAGGGCCACTGGCGGATCCGTCGTCGAGCTGCACTCGTACTCCTGCCGGCTCGACAGCGCCGACGCCGCGGCTCGAGCCATGCGCGACGAGCTTGGTTCGCTCTGGCCCGAGACGGTGGGGGCCACCGTCCTGCACAGCCACGACCGGCTCGAGGCCACCGCGCCGGCCTTCCCACCCGGTTCGGCCGGGAGTCGCCCGGCGGTGCGCTCCGACGCCCGCGGACTTCGCCTGGCGGGGGACTTCGTCGAGCTCCCCTATCTCGCCGGGCTCATGGAGCGGTCGGCCATGTCGGGCGTGCTCGCGGCGAACGACGTGCTGGCCGAGCTCGGTGCGGCAGCCGAGCCCGTCATGGGTGTGCCACAGCGCGGGCTGCTCGCAGGAGTGCCGCGAATACCGCGGTCGCGCCGTCAGGTCCAGTAGTGGCGTCAGCGGGTCCCGCGCCGGGGCCCTTCACCTGCCCTGAGCCGACGGAGGAGGTCGGTCTAGCCGGTGCCGTCCGGTTCACTGCGTCCTGCCATCGTCGTGTAGTCCTCCTGCACCGTGTCGCCGTGCTGATTGGTGATGCGGCTTCTGAGGGTCAGGACGTCGGCCCCGAAGGCCTGCCGAAGCGAGTCGATGCGGATGTGGCAGTAGAGCGTGTCGCCTGCCTTGATCGGCCGAAGGAACTTGAGGCCCTGTTCGGCCTGGATCAGCTTCTCGTCGAAGATCGGGATGTTCGCGTGCTCGAAGAACGCCATCTGGGCGCGTAGGCCGAAGACGGAGATGAAGGTCAACGGAGCCAGGATCGCGTCGTGGCCCAGCGCAGCGGCGGCGTCCTCGTCGACGTACGCGTCGTCCTCGTTCTTCACCGCGTTGGCGTACTGCCTGATCGCCTCCCGGCCGACGACGTAGTGGTCGGGATAGAGGTACGTCATGCCGACGATGTCTGGTGACAGGGCCATGGCAGAACAACCTAGCTGCTGTCTGCGTCGTCCTCGTGACGCGTCGGAATAACTCTGGCGCCGCCAGTGTTTTCGCGCTCATGACTGAAAACGCCGAACTGAGCCCCACCGACTGGGTACGCGAGCAGACCGAACGGATTCTTCAGCAGGGCACCACCGACGGGGTCGAGGTACTCGACCGCCCGATCGTCCTGTTCACGACCACCGGCGTGAAGTCCGGCAAGAAGCGCTATGTACCGCTGATGCGGGTCGAGGAGAATGGCCGGTACGCCATGGTCGCGTCCAAGGGCGGCGACCCGAAGCATCCGTCGTGGTACTTCAACGTCAAGGCCAACCCGACGGTCACGGTGCAGGACGGCGACAAGACGTCGACGCTGACCGCCCGCGAAGTCGAGGGCGACGAGCGCGCTCACTGGTGGACTCTTGCGGTAGCGGCCTACCCGCCCTACGCCGAGTACCAGACCAAGACCGACCGCTTGATCCCCGTCTTCGTCCTGGAGTGATCGCGCAGGCGCCGAAGATGCCGTCGTAGATCAAGGCCAGATCGTCGGCGAGGGGCGTGTGCCAGTTGGTGCCGCTAGCTCGTCACCATCTGTCCATCAGGCCAGCCACCTGCAGGAGATAGAGGACCGCGACGGTCAGGAAGATCGCGAACAGTAATCCGACGGCGACCATGGCGATCACCGTGGTGGGGGTGAATCTGCGACGGGGTGGCGGGTCTTGATTCGCCGATGCGGACGTCGATCCGGAATCGGGCGGGGTTTCTCCCGGCTCGACGCCGTGGGCGCTCGCGATCGGTGAGTCGGCGGGGTCTGGATCTGGAGGGACCGCGGTCATGCCCGTACGACCCGACTGCTGGTGTCCGACCACTCGGGGCCTGCCATCGTCTGACGCCGTGGCATCAGCTCGAGCAACGGGACATGCGCCTGCCCCAACCCGTGTGCTCCGCCAGCCGGACGGAGGAACCTCGTCAGGTCGCTCATCGTGTCGACCAATTTCTTCATGGGTGCTCTCCTGTCATGCCTCGTCAGTGAACATCCCCGTGCCCCGGCGCTCTCAAACTCGTCGACGGGCCGCGATTGGCGTTGCCCCGCCCCGGGTACGTCGTTGGCGCCGTGACAGATTGCGCATGAAATGTCACGGCACCGCACCGTCCACCAGCACGAAGGGCCCCTGATGACAACTCCCGACGCGACCGACTCGACCGACGACGTCGACGACGACGACGACGTGGTGGTGAGCACCCCGGCCACCCCGGGTGCCCAAGCGCTACCGTCGACCACCGTCGATGAGGGCGCGGGCGAGAGCGGCCAGACCAGCTAGCGCCGCAGCCGCGGCGACGCCTTACCGTGACCTTATCTTTCCCTTAGGTTTCTTAATTTCGGTGTAGGGTTGCCCCCATCGCCCGGTGCTCTCCGGCGATGAAAGGAACGGCACATGACTGACGGACCTGCACGCATCGTCTTGATAACGGGTGCCTCACGCGGCATCGGCGCGGAGGTGGCACATCAGCTCGCCGGCCCCGATACCCACGTCATCGTGAACTACCGCGAGAAGGCGAAGCGGGCCGAGACGATCGCCGAGGCGATCCGCACCGCGGGTGGCAACGCATCCATCATGGGTGCCGACATCTCCGACGAGGCCGACGCAGCCGCGATGATGGCCACCGTCGCCGCCCGGTTCGGGCGCCTGGACGCCTTGGTGCTGAACGCCTCCGGCGGCCTCGAGCTGGGTGCCGACCCCGGCTACGCCATGCGCCTCAACCGCGACGCGCAGCGCCACCTCGCGCAGTTGGCGCTCCCACTCATGCCGGTCGGCGGGCGCATCGTCTTCGTCACCAGCCACCAGGCCCACTTCTTCCCCAACAAGGCGGTGCCGAAGGGCTACTCAGCGATCGCCGCGAGCAAGCGCGCTGGCGAAACCGCCCTCTACACAATGCGTTCCGAGTTCAATCGGGCCGGCGTCGGCCTCACCGTCGTGTCGGGGGACATGATCGACGGCACCATGATCGTGCGACTGCTGCAGCGACGTGATCCGGCTGAGGTGAACGCACGCCGCGCCCACGGCACGTTGCCGACGGTCGAGGAGTTCGCCGAAGTCATCGTCGGCGCCACCGTCAGTCCGACTCCTCAGTCGATCGTGTACGTCGGCGGTGCCGACTACCTCATGACCGCCTGACGGCGAAAGGCCCTACTGACCCGCGTTGCGGGCCAGGTCGATGGCGTACTGGTTGACGAACCGCCCCGCACCTGGATCTCCGCGGCCGCACGAACCGTCTGACTCCCCGGGACGCTTCACCCACAGGAAAGCGTCGACGTTCCCGTTGCCCGTGTCCGTCGTCGGGCGGGCGCCGAGCGCCCGTCCGCTCGGATTGCACCAGTAGAGCTTGTCGTCGGTCGGCCCGTTGCCGTTGCGCGAGGTGTCGATCACGTAGGGCTTGCCCCCGACGAGGCCCGAAATCGCGTCGCCGTAACCGATCTCCTCGCCCGTGGTGAAGAAGTTCGCCGTGTTGAGGCTGAATCCCCGTGCCTTGGCGACGCCTACCTGGTTGAGGCGGGCGGCCATGTCGTCGGCGCTCACCCAGCGTGAGTGCCCGGCATCGACGTAGACGGCCGTGGCTGGATTGCGGGTCAACGTATCGACCGCGTAGCTCATCAGGTCGAAGCGTTCCTGACGCTGGTCGCCCGACAGGCAGTCGGCCATGGCGAGCGCATCGGGTTCCAGGATGACGGCCGCAGGCCCACCGCCGATGGCGGCGGCGACGCCGTCGATCCATCCCCGGTAGGCGCCGGCGGAGCCGAACCCGCCGGCGGCGAAGCTGCCGCAGTCGCGGTGCGGGATTCCGTAGAGCGCCAGGATGGGCATGGTGCCGGCAGCCTGCGCCGTGGCGATGTACTTGGCGTCCACCGACGGCGTGGAGAGCTGATCCATCCAGTACGCCGTCGGCGTGTCGGCGATGGCGTTCAGCTCGGGGCTCGGCGGGTTGACACCGTTGGCGGCGACCCTGGCCTTCGAATCGGGATTGACGTAGAAGGGCATTCCGGCCAGCGGGTTTCCATCAGCGGCCAGCCGCACCGTCGGTGCGTGCACCGGGTGTGTGACGAGGCCCAAGCCCATCACCATCGCGACCGTGAGCAGGGGGGCGATCCAACGAACGGCTGCACCGGCAGCTGAGGACATCACCCCAGGGAAATTAGCGGCTCTCAGCATCGAGCGCCAATCACCGAGGACGCGTCACGGCCAGGGCAAGCGTTCAAACCGCCGTGGCGCAAACCCATGACGATGCCCGCGATCCGCGGCACCCTCGAAGCTTCATCGAATTCCGACGCACGTAATCCCTCTGGAGTCCCCGTATGCCTGCGAGCGCCCCGGTCGCACGCGACCGTGTCGCCAACAAGGCGTTCGCGGTGTCCTTGGACGGCCTCGGGCGCGCCTTCACCTCCAGCAGGGGTGAGCACCGTTCCGTCCTGCGTGATCTCACCCTCGACGTCGAACCCCGCGAGATCCTCGCGATCCTCGGCACGAGTGGCTGCGGAAAGTCGACGTTGTTGCGTATCGTCGCCGGGCTCGATGCCCCCACGTCGGGTGTGGTTCGCATCGACGGAGCCGCAGTGCAGTCCTACGACCCGCGCTGTGCGGTCGGCTTCCAGGAGCCGCGCCTGCTGCCATGGCGCACCATCGCCCAGAACGTGGCACTCGGCCTACCTGCGCGCACGCCCACGTCGTCGGGTCGCGAGATCGTGGCCACTCTGCTCGATCTCGTGGGGCTCACCGAGTTCGCCGATCATCGCCCACGTGAGGTGTCGGGCGGCATGGCCCAGCGCACGTCCCTGGCCCGCGCACTTGCCCGCAATCCAGGGGTCCTGGTGCTCGACGAGCCGTTCGGCGCCCTCGACGCCCTCACCCGACTGAAGATGCAGGACCTGCTGCTCGACGTGCACGCGGCGGCGCCGACGACGGTGCTGCTGGTCACCCACGACGTCGACGAGGCGCTGCAGTTGGCGGACCGCGTCATCCTGCTCGGCCCCGAGGACGACGTGCCCGGCGCATCGATCCGCCAGACGATCGTCGTCCCCGACCGACGCCCACGCGACCGCGGCTCGGCTGAACTCGCCGAACTTCGCGGGCAACTGCTCGACGGTCTCGGGGTCGACCGCCACACCCGCACCGCACACGAAAGCAGGGTATGAAGAACATTCGACTGAGGACCGCGCTCATCACCTTATTCACCACGGCTGCAATGCTTTTGAGCGGCTGCGTGTCCGGTGAGGGGGAGCGCTCAGGGGATGGCTCGGGCGGCCATGCACTCAAGGGCCAGGTGCTCAACATCGACTTCGCCACCTACAACCCGCTGAGCCTGATCATCAAGAAGCAGGGCTGGCTCGAGGCCCAGGGTGTCACGGTCAACTGGGTGCAGTCGGCTGGCTCGAACAAGGCCAACGAAGCGTTGCGTGCCGGCGCGATCGACGTGGGCTCGACCGCGGGCTCCGCCGCTCTGCTGGCTCGCTCGAACGGTTCGCCCATCAAGGTCATCGCGATCTACTCGCAGCCGGAATGGGCTGCGCTCGTCGCGCCCAAGGGCAGCACCATCACCAGCGTCGAGCAGTTGCGCGGCAAGAACGTCGCCGCGACCAAGGGCACCGATCCCTACTTCTTCCTGCTTCAGGCCCTCGAGGCACACGGCTTGACCGCCAAGGACGTCACCGTGCAGAACCTTCAGCACGCCGACGGCTGGGCCGCTCTGCAGAACGGTTCCGTCGACGCATGGGCCGGACTGGACCCGATCATGGCGGGCGCGGAGCAAACGGGTGCGACGCTGTTCTACCGCGACATCAAGCTCAACAGCTACGGGTTCCTGGACGCGCGGGAGGACTTCCTCGCCAAGAAGCCCGAACTCGCCCAAGCGGTGGTGGACGCCTACGCCACCGCCGCCGCGTGGGCCGCGGCCAACCCCGACGAGACAGCTCGAATCCTCGCCGACGCAGCGGGACTCGATCCCGCGGTTGCCGAGAAGGTCATCCGCGAGCGCTCGAATCTCGGGGTCGACCAGGTGCCAGGCCCGGCGCAGCTCGCGGTGCTGGAGAAGATCGGTCCGATCTTCGTCGACCTCGGAGACGTGCCAAACCAGCGACAGGTCGACGACGCGTTGGGCTCGATCGTCGACGACCGCTTCGCGAAGCAGGCCAACGCGGCCCGCTTCCAGTGACGTCTACTGGCGTAGCGCCGGCGTCACCGCAGACCCGCACCGGTGCGGCACCAACCGGGCGGCGTAGCCTCCGCATCCTCGGTGGAGCCGTCATCCCGGTGCTGATCCTCGTTGTCTGGCAGTGGGTTTCGGCCAGCGGCCTGGTGGCGGTCTCGGTGCTGCCCTCCCCAGCCATGGTGTGGCTCGCGGCCGTCGACCTCACCGAGCGCGGGCTATTCGGGCACTACATCGCCATCTCGACCCAGCGCGTCCTGGTGGGGTTCGCCTTCGGTGCGGCGATCGGGCTGGCGCTGGGCGCAATCGTCGGCCTATCGAAACTCGGCAACGTTCTGCTCGCGCCGTCGCTGGGAGGAATCCGCGCCGTCCCGTCGCTCGCGTGGGTCCCGCTGCTGATCCTCTGGTTCGGGATCGGCGAGGAGTCCAAGATCATCCTGATCGCGATCGGCGCGTTCTTCCCGGTGTACACGATCGTGGGGTCGGCACTGCGGCACGTCGACGATCACCTTCTCGAAGCGGGCCGCGCGTTCGGACTGCACGGGCTGCGGCTGTTCACCGCGGTGCAGCTACCCGCGGTCGTCCCGTCCACGGTGTCCGCGCTACGCCTCGCACTCGCCCAATCCTGGCTGTTCCTGGTGGCCGCCGAGCTCATCGCGAGCTCGATGGGGCTGGGCTTCCTGCTCCTCGACTCGGGTCAGAACGGGCGCATCGACCGCATCTTCCTCGCGATCATCTCGCTGGCGCTGCTGGGCAAGCTCACCGATTCGATCCTCGGCCTGTTCGAGCGGTGGGCAATCGCCAAGTGGGCGTGACGGTCGCGACGATGCGCCGCCCCTATAGTTCGGCCACCCGGCCGCCATCGACAAGCCACGTGCGATCCAGCCGCACGTTCTGCAGCATCCGGCGGTCGTGCGTCACCAGAAGCAGCGCGCCGTCATAGGTGTCGAGCGCCTGCTCGAGCTGCTCGATCGCGGCCAGGTCGAGATGGTTCGTCGGCTCGTCGAGCACCAGCACGTTGGTGCCTCGGGCCTGCAACAGCGCAAGTCCGGCGCGGGTCCGCTCCCCCGGCGAGAGCTCGTCGACACTGCGTTCCACGTGGTCGGCGCGCAGCCCGAACTTCGCGAGCAAGGTTCGTACCTCGACGGTCGACCAGTCCGGCATCCGCTGTTCGAAGCGGTCGACCAGTCGGTCGGCACCGGTGAAATCCGCCCGTGCCTGATCGATCTCGCCGACGGCGACGCTGGCGCCCAGACTCGCGCGGCCCTCGTCGGGATCTTGACGCCCCAACAACAGCCGCAGCAGAGTGGACTTCCCCGCGCCGTTGGGCCCGGTGATGCCGATCCGCTCACCGGCGTCGACCTGTAGCGACAACGGACCGAGGACGAAGTCGCCCTGCCGCACGACGGCCTCGGCGAGGGTCGCCACCACCGAACTCGACCGCGGTGCCGCTGCGATGGTGAACTCGAGGGTCCACTCCTTGCGGGGTTCGACGACCTCTTCGAGGCGAGCGATCCGACTCTCCATCTGACGCACCTTCTGCGCCTGCTTCTCGCTGGACTCGGTGGCCGCCCGGCGCCGGTTCTTGTCGTTGTCGGGCGCCTTGCGCATTGCGTTGCGGACGCCTTGGCTGGACCACTCCCGCTGCGTGCGGGCGCGCGCCACGAGGTCGGCCTTCTTGTCGGCGAACTCGTCGTACTCTTCGCGCCGGTGGCGGCGACCGATCTCGCGTTCCTCCAGATAGCTGTCATACCCACCGCCGAAGACCGTGGTGGTGTTCTGGGCCAGGTCCAGTTCGCAGACGCGCGTCACACTGCGGGCGAGGAACTCCCGATCGTGGCTGACCAGCACCACCCCACCGCGGAGCTCACGGACGAACAGCTCGAGGCGAGCGAGTCCGTCGAGGTCGAGATCGTTGGTCGGCTCGTCGAGCAACACGATGTCGAACCGCGACACCATCAGAGCCGCCAGCCCGACCCGCGCCGCCTGCCCACCCGAGAGGGCGGTCATCAGGGTCGAATGCGGTTGTACCGCATCGGAATCCAGGCCGAGGTCGGCCAGCACCGCGGGCAGCCGCTCCTCGAGGTCTGCCGCGCCGCTGGCGAGCCAGTGATCCAGGGCGGCAGAGTAGGCGTCGGCGGGATCGACGACCGCGCCGCTCGGATCAGGCTCGGCCAGCGCCGCGGCCGCCGCGTCCATCGCCCGGGTCGCCTCCGTGCACCCGGCGCGACGCGCGATGTAGGCGGCGACGGTTTCCCCCGGCACCCGCTCGTGCTCCTGCGGCAGCCACCCGACGAACGCGTCGGCGGGTGCGACGGTGACCGTGCCCTCGAGCGGGTCGAGGTCCCCCGCCAGGATCCGCAGCAGCGTGCTCTTGCCTGCGCCGTTGGCGCCGACGACGCCAATCACGTCACCCGGAGCCACCGTGAGGTCGAGCGCCTCGAAGAGGGTGCGATGGGCGAATCCGCCTGCCACGTTCTTCGCGACGAGCGTTGCGGTCATGACGCCATCGTCTCACCAGCGTCGACCGCTTCGATGCCCGGCGCACCGCGGGTAGATTCGCACCGGTGGATCCCGCACACGCCGACAAGGCCGACGCCAGCACTCTGACCGGAGTCTCGGAAACCGCGTTGTTGACGCTCAACGGCAGGGCGCACCAGGCTCGCCATCTGCAGGCCATCATCGACGACCCGATGGCCATCCGACTGGTCGACGCGATCGACTTCGACTTCGACAAGTTCGGCCGCAAGGGTCAGGAGATGGCCCTGCGCTCGCTGGCCTTCGACCGCGCCGCAATCCGGTATCTGACCCAGCACCCCTCCGCCACCGTCGTCGCGCTCGCCGAAGGGCTGCAGACCAGCTTCTGGCGCCTGGACAGCGCGCTTCCGAACGCCGACTTCCGTTGGATCACCGTCGACTTCGAACCCATCATCGCGCTGCGTCAGCGACTGCTACCCACATCGCCCCGCATCGTCGACATCGCGCAGTCGGCGCTGGACTACACCTGGATGGATCGGGTGGACTCCGGCAACGGGGTCTTCATCACCGCGGAGGGCCTGCTGATGTACCTGCGGCCCGACGAGGCGATGGGCCTGATCACGGAGTGCGCCAACCGCTTTCCGGGTGGACAGATGATCTTCGACCTGCCGCCGGTGCTGGTGAAGAAGCTGGCGCCGAAGGGCATGCGGGCCTCACGCCGGTACCGCGTGCCCCCGATGCCGTTCAGCCTGACACCCGCTCAACTCGCCGACTTGGCCAACACCGTGCCCGGGATCCGCGCCGTGCACGACTTGCCGATGCCCCGGGGTCGTGGATTCGCATTCGAGAAGCTGTTCCCCGCGTTCTGGGAGTTCGCGCCGACCAAGCAGTTCCGCGGTGCCTACACACTGCTCGAGTTCGGTTGAGCCCATGGGTATTCCACTGGTAGATCCCACGGCCGGCTCGCCGCTGCTGCGCATCGGCGCCCGCCTGACGGGCAATACGCCGGGAAGATGGCTTACCCGTCGGATCGCACCGCGCCTGGACCGCCAGCTGCTCCGATTGAGCAGGGGCCGCGTGTCGTCGGCGGTCGTCACACCGGAACTTCTGCTCGTCCACACTGGATCCAAGACCGGCCGGCAGCGCAGCACGCCGCTGACGTACTTCACCGATGGTGGCCGGGCCATCGTCGTGGCCTCGAACTACGGCGGTTCACGACATCCCGCGTGGTACTGGAACGTGTTGGCGCAGCCCCGCGTCACCATCGCCGCGGGCGGTTACCGTGGCACGTTCCTCGGCCAGGAGATGACGGGAGCCGAACGCGATCGACTGATCGGTCGCCGTCGAGGCCTACGATCCGATCGTGCTGTTGATCACCGGCCCATCCGGCAACGTCGGCCACGAGTTGGTGCAACTCCTGGCCCGCGACACCGCCGGGCTTCAGTGGCGGGTGGCCAGCCGACATCCCGGCGAATCCCCCTCGGGGACGGCAAAATCCGTCGTGTTCGACTTCTTCGATCCCACCACGTGGGCGGATGCACTCGATGGCGTGCAGTCGTTGTTCCTGCTCTTTCCGTTGCCCGGAAATCGGGCTGCCCGGGAGGCGATCATCCCGTTCGTGCGGGCAGCGCAGCGCGCCGGGTGTCGCCATGTCGTGTACGTCTCGGTCTTCGGTGCGGATCGGGCGCGGTTCATCCCGCACTTCAGGGTCGAAAGGGCGTTGCGGGAGAGCGGCATGACGTGGACGGTGTTGCGGTGCGGCTTCTTCATGCAGAACCTGCACCGAGCGCTATCGACGCACGGGCTCGACATATGCGAGCGCGGCGAGCTGTACATTCCGGCGGGCGATGGTGCCACCACGTTCCTGGATGCTCGCGATGCGGCTGCGGTCGCCGCCCAGGTCCTCGCCGACCCGAAGGCGCATCGCAACGTCGTGCATCACCTGACGGGCCCAGAGTCGCTGACGATGACCGAGGTGGCCGACGAGCTCACCACCGAGCTCGGATCGCCGGTGCGCTACGCCCGACCCGGGGTGATCGCCTTTGCCCGACGCCTGCGGGCCCGCGGAGTCGGCTGGGACACGATCGGCTTCATGTCGGCGGTGTACACCCTGACCCGAGTGGGTGCCAATCAGCAGATCACCGATGACGTGCAGCGCCTTCTCGGCCGGCCACCTCGCACCCTTCGAGAATTCCTGCACGACAGTGCATGGCGCTGGCATCAGCGCAGTTGGACTTAGGGTTGGACGATGATTCGCGCCTATCGCCTCTACACCGGACCCGACGGCAACTCACACGTCGAGTGCGGCAGCATCGCCGGAGGGCAGCTGGTCGATGCCGAGACCATCGAATTCAAGGAGACTGCGCCGCATTCGTCGTTCGACTGGCACAACGACCCGATCCCTCAGTACGTCATCACGCTGTCGGGCGTCCTCGAGTTCACGACGGTCGGCGGCGAGACGTTCACCATCCACCCCGGTGACGTCCTGCTCGCCGAAGATCACACCGGCACCGGGCACGAGTGGCGGCTGATCGACGACGCGCCGTGGAAACGTGCGTACGTGGTGTTCACGACCGGCGCTGACACTCGCTTCGTGCCGGACGGAGCGGATCGCCCCGCCTCGGACTAGCAGGCTTGGTCCGACTGCGCAAGGTCCTTGCGGAGGAAATCGCCGCGCCGGATGGCGGCCTCGTGGCCGACGCCCTGCACGGCGCCAGTCCGAAGACTCGAGGGGTTGCTTGATCGCCCACTTTCTCGGAGGACACCGTGCCGTCAACGTCCCGTCGTCGGTTTCTGCTCGGGCTGGCAGCGGCGCCGATTGCCTTGTCGCTGTCATGCTCGGCGGCAGGCGGCAGCACCATGCTGCCGACCGGTCGCACCCGCCGCCCGCTGCCGATCCCGCCGCTCGCTCCCTCGACCGTCGACGACGCCGGAACGCGGCACTTCACACTCCGCGCGGCGGCGGGCAGCTCGGAGCTGATCGCCGGAATGCGCACCGCGACCTGGGGATACGACGGCACAGTCCTGGGTCCGACGCTGCGGGCCCGGCGCGGGGAGACGGTCGCCGTGGATTTCCAGAACGACCTGCCGGAGCCGACCACGGTGCACTGGCACGGCATGCATCTGCCCGCGCGGAGCGACGGCGGACCGCATCAGACCGTGTCGCCGGGCGGCCAGTGGCGACCGAGTTGGACTGTGCGACAGCCGGCGGCGACACTGTGGTACCACCCGCACCCGCACGGCGCCACCGAGAAGCACGTCTACCGCGGCCTGGCCGGCATGTTCATCGTCGACGATGACGCGCGATCGGCGGTGGCGCTGCCGCACGACTACGGCGTCGACGACGTGCCGCTGATCATCCAGGATCGACGCTTCACCGCGACCGGCGCCCTCGACGAGTCCGACTCGACCGACGTCGGCCTCCTGGGCGATACGATCCTCACCAATGGCATTGCGGGCGCCTATCTTCCGGTCCGCTCCGAGAGGATCCGGCTCCGCGTCCTCAACGGCTCCGGCGGGCGGCTCTACAACTTGGGCTTCGACGACGACCGTGAGTTCCACGTCGTCGGCAGTGACGGTGGCCTGCTGTCAGCGCCGGTCCGGGTCAACCGCGTGCAGTTGAGCCCCGGTGAACGCACGGAGATCGTCGTCGACTCCCGCCCGGGCGAATCAGCGCTGCTGCGATCCTTCCCCATCGAGGGCCACGCCGGATTGGATCCGTCCGAGGCCCGCCGATTCGGCATCGACGACACGTTCGACGTCCTCGAGCTCCGTCCGGACCGAACACTGACGTCGAGCGGCCCCCTTCCGACGGCGCTGGCGACGCTTCCCCCGCCCGACCCGTCGACGGCGCTGACGCAGAGATCGTTCGAACTGCAGTGGTTCATGATCAATCGTCGTCGGATGGACATGACCCGCATCGACTTCGACGCAGCAGTCGATGCGGACGAGATCTGGACCGTTCGAAACGTCGACAACTGGCCGCACAACTTCCACGTGCACGACACGCAGTTCCGGATCGTCGACATCGACGGCTCACCACCGCCTGCCGAGCTCGCGGGCCTCAAGGACACCGTCTATACGCCTCCGGGACAACGCATTCGGTTGGCGCTGCGGTTCTCGGAGTACACCGATCCGACGTATCCGTACATGTACCACTGTCATCTGGCGATGCACGAGGACCAGGGCATGATGGGACAGTTCCTGGTGCTCGGACCCGATGACGTGCCCGCTCCCCTGGCGATGGACATGTCCGGCGGCGATCACGCCATGCGCTGATAGCCGTGGACGGCCAGCTGGACCCGGTTCTCGGTGCCGGTCTTGACCATCAGGTTCGCGACGTGCGTCTTGACGGTCGTGACGCCGAGGTGAAGCTGCTCGGCGATCTCCTGGTTGGACATCCCCTCGACGACCAACGGCAGCACGTCCATCTCCCGCGCCGTCAGTGCCACGCGGGCGTCGGTCGACGTCTCCGAGGACTTCGCGTCGACCGCCCGAGCAACCAACCGCTGCAACAGGTGCGGCGACAGCGCGAAGTCGCCGTCGGCTGCGCGGCGAATGGCGTCCACGAGCTCGGCGGGACTGGTGTCCTTCACCAGGAACCCCGTTGCGCCCGCGGCCAGCGCAGGGTAGAGGTGCTCATCGTCGTCGAAGGTGGTGAGCGCCAGCACCTTCGTCTCCGGTCGCGCCGAGGTCACGAGTCGGATGGCTTCGATGCCGTCGAGTCCGGGCATCCGCAGGTCCATCAGGATGACGTCCGGGGTCAGTTCAGCTGCCGACCGGACGGCTTGCGCGCCATCCGCGGCCTCGCCGACCACGTCGAGGTCGCCGGTCGACTCACACAGCATGCGCAGACCGGCCCGCACCAGTCGCTGGTCGTCGACGATGAGTACCCGGATCGAACTCATCGATGCGGATCCGTCACGGTGTCAGTGGTTTTCGGCAACCAGGCGTCGATCTCCCACACGTTCGGTGTCTGCCGGACGTCGAGCCGGCCGCCGGCCAAACTCAACCGCTCCGTCATCCCGGCGATTCCGTGGCCGTCGACTTTGGGCCGTGACTCCGGTCCGATGGTGCTCGACACGCGGACTGCCACGCCGTGCTCCCGTCGGCCGATGTTCAGCTCGACGGGACCCGTCCGATCGGCATGCTTCATCACGTTGGTGAGCGCCTCCTGTGTCACGCGCAGCAGGGTCAGCCGTGCGATCGCGTCCAACCCGAGGGCATCGCGGTCGACCTGGGCGCTCACCGCGAAGCCCGCAGCGCGGGTCCGTTCGACCGCGGCGTCGATCTCGGTCCAGACGGCCTCGGGATCGACCATCGCCACCTGGGTCGCGGCCGGGTCTCGAAGGGCATCCTGGAACCTGCGGACGTCGGTGAGCGCATCGGCCGCCGTGCCGTGTACGTCCCGGAGGACCGCAGCCACTCGCGAATCCACCTCGTCGAGAACGTGTTCCGCAACTCCGACCCGGAGCACGATCGACGCCATGTGGTGGGCGACGAGATCGTGAAGTTCACGCGCCATCGCTGCACGCTCTTCGGCGCGGACTGCGAATTCGGTTGATGCTCTGCGGAACTCCGCCATCCGCTTCTGCCCGCGCAGGTACAGACCCAGGAGGATCGGCAGCCCCACACCGGCCACGATCGTGACGGCGGTGGCGGCACTGACGAACGTCGTATGGTCGTCCAGCCAGTTACCTAGCAGCAGCGCCGTCACCCAGCACGCCGCGACCGTCGCGATGATCCGGTCCCGGTCACTGCGCGCGGCCACGTCGGCCACCGCCAGCGCGCCGAGGTACGGCACCAGGCCGGACAGCCCCCAGGCCTCGGCGGCGAACATCGGTACCGCCAACGCCGAGAGGACCAGTGCGGCCGCCACGGGCCACCTGGCGCCGCCGACGAAGACGACGGCCGAACTGCACGACAGCATCCAATACGTCTCCGAGACGCGGAATTCGCCCGGGAACGTGCTCGCCGCCAACATCACGGGCACCAGCAGGAGCGGCGCCACGCGCAGTATCAGCCCGGCGCGCCAGTACCGGGAGATGGCCGTATGCACCCGTCCACCGTAACGGCGAATCGCGCGCTATTGCGTTGTCGGGGAATCGGTAAGTCGTTCCACACGGAACACCGGGCAGAGACCCACGACGGCGGCCAGCGCATCGGGGGTGGCGTCGGCGATGATCCCGGCCTCGAGCATGATGGCGACGCCGTCCGGGGTGACCGTCGGCCACGCCCGCAATACCGGTTCCGCCGCGGCGGCGTCGAGTTCCACCAGCCGAATGCGCTCGGCCCGGCCGGCGACCTCGAGCTCCGCGTGGTCCGCAGCCCGCACGTTGCGCACCCAGTCCGCTCCGGGGAAGCCCCCGACGATGAACCGCGCACCGTCGTTCTCGTACACGGTGATCGGCGTTCGCCGCGGTTGCCCGGACTTGCGACCGGCAACCACGAGGACGGGTGCCTGCTGATCCGCCATCACCCGAATGTTGACGTCCTTCAACCATTCCGGAGGGCGGATGTGCATACGGGGGTCGGTCATGCGCAACCTCTCGTCAGGGGGTTTCGACGGGGACCTTGGTGATCTGGTGGGCGAGTTCATCCGCATCCAACACGTCCTCGATACCCCACTGCGCCGCGGTTTCTCGCAGGCGCGCGTCGGCGCCATCCCTGGAGGTGTGGACCGAGGTATAGCTGTCGCCCCGGTATTCCAGGAGGACGACGTAGACCGCGTCGGGGTCGGCGACGGCCGTGGCCAATTCGCGGTCGACGATCTCGCTGATCTGGACGTCGTCGAGGGCGGCGGGCGTTTCGGTCTCGTCGGGTGGGCTGGTGTCGGTGTCCATGGCGACCTCCGGTCGGCCTCAGTCGTACGCGCGATGGGCATTCGGTGTCTGCGGGGCTACCCCTCGATCGCCCCCGGGTACCCACGTCAGGGGGCGCTCAATCATCCGCGGGGCCCCTGCTGCGCGCGGTCCGCCACGGGGATATCTTCACGTTCGTAGGAGTCCTGCGAAACGGAGGTCCGCGTGGCCGATCACGTCGATTCACCGACGGCGCACCCCCGGCGCGGGGTGCTACCGGCGATCGGAGACGCCACGATCAAGACCGTGTCCGCGGCGCTCGGGGATCTGTCGGGCCTGTTCGCTCAACCCGGGCCGGTATTTCATGGCCGCCTCGAGATCGACGCCGACGCCGACCTGCCCGGCGGGACGTGGTTGCTACGCCCGGGCCGTACGACAGACGTTCTCGTGCGTGTCGCACCGGTCGGGGATGCGCTCGAGCCGAGGACCATTTGCATCAAGGTGCCCGACGCCTACGGACCGGGTCGCGACCAGGATCTACTCCTGGCCTCTTCGGGCGACGGAGCACCGCTGCATCACGCGGTGTTGCCCGTCACGTCGCACGCCGAGCGTCTCCATTCGTCGCTCTGGCTCTACCTTGCCGGAATCCGGCCGGTGGCGTTCGGAGCGCGGGCACCCGAGATCAGCGGTCCCATACCGCAGCCCGGCGAGCGCCTCGACTTCCTGCTGAGCGGCGTCCTGTCACGTTTTCATTCCGTCGGGACCATCACACTGACCGAACTGGCGACCGACGCCCAGCTCGGCTTCTCGGGCGCCAACTCCGGCGGTGGTCTGCGGGCGCTGCCGCCCGCCCTGTTCTACCGCGGCTAGTCGAGCGGCGTTGGCACTCAGCGGTTTTCAGCGGCTAGCCTGGCTCGCTCCTTCATCGAGGCGATCACTCCGCCGTCGTTGAGGATGTCGGTGCCGGTGAGGTAGCCGGCTCGGTCGCTGATGCAGAAGGCGAACAACTCGGCCATCTCCTGCGCCGTTCCCCACCGGGGGACGGCGAAATCGGTGACCATCGCCCCGGCACCGGCCTGCTCCTCCAGCTTGCCCATCTCGGTGTCGACCGACCCGGGGGACACCGAGACGATGCGCAGTCCCCGACCGTTGAATCTCTCGGCCTGCGACGAGCTGTACCACCGCACGAAGCTCTTGCTCACGGCGTAGGCCAGCCCCGGACGCGCGTCGTCGGGGGCGATGCTGCAGGCCGACGTCATGGCCTCGATGAAGGAGCCCGGGTCCGTCAGCGCCAACGGGAACTGTCCGGTCGGGATGATCTCCTCGGGCAGCATGTGGGACGCCATCGACGCGACGTTGACGATCGCAGCTCCCGCGCCCCCGGCGCGGTAGAACTCCTCGTTGACGTAGAGCGTGCCGAGCGCATTGGTCCGCATGACGTAGTCGGCGTCGCCCATGCTGGGGCTCACCCCGGCGGTGTGGATCACCGACGCGAGCGTGCCGAGACCGGCGGCGGTCTCGAACAGCGCCGTCACCGCCTCCCGGTCGGTGACATCGCATTCCACGGTCACGGCGGTGACTCCGAGGTCTTCGAGCGTGGCTGCCCCAGCCCTCAGCCGGTCATGGCGGACGTCAGCCAGCACCACGGTGTGGTCACGACCGACGATCGTCGCGGTCGCCAAACCCATGCCGCCCGCGCCGCCCGTGATCACCGCTACTCGACTCATCCCTGGACCGTATACAAGGACCGCCGACATTACACATCGGGGGTTCAGTGTCACGCTCGCCGTGGTGCGGGAATACTGGTACCCACATCACCGCTGAGCTGTGACGTGCCCTCTTCAGTGAACAAGGAGACGACCCCGTGCCAGATGTGAGCGACTTCGATGCGATGAACCGCAAGGTGATAGCCGAGTTCCGGGAGACCGGGGGCACGGCGGGAGGCATGTTCGAGGGCAAGCCGCTGGTGCTGGTCCATCACGTGGGAGCCAAGTCCGGGGTGGAGCGCATCGCGCCACTGGTGCCGCTCCTCGACGGCGACCGCATCTTCATCTTCGCCAGCAAGGGCGGGGCCGACACCAATCCCGACTGGTACCACAACCTGGTCGCCAACCCGCAGACCACCGTGGAACTTGGTTCGGAGACGTTGGCCGTCACGGCCCGTGTGCTCACGGGTGGCGAACGCGACGACGTCTACGCCCAGCAGTCCAAGGTGGAACCCCAGTTCGCCGAATATCAGCGCAAGACGACCCGTCTCATTCCCGTGCTGGAGCTGGAACGCACCGCCGGGTGAATCATGCTGCCGGTCAACGGCTCTCGGCTGAGCTCTGTCCGCCCGGCGGCACGACCTCGAACAGGTGATACCGCCAGGGGGCGAGTTCGACGTAGAGCCCGTCGCGCAGTTCGCGGCCGGAACGCACCCATTCGACGTCGGCGATGGGGTCCACGAGTCGGTGGTCACCAACCGTCACGTCGTTCCACGGCACGCGCACGTGATCCGAGGCGTCGGCGGTGCCGAGGTTCACGACGACCAGCCAGCGCCGATCACCGTTCCAGCACCACGCGAGCAGGTTCGCCGTGTCGCACAGCATCCATTCTCCGGTCCGAAACGTGCTGTCGCGCAACGCCTCGAGCAGTGCCCGGTGGAATGCCGCCCAGTCGGGATCGGTGTCCTCACGCGGTGAGCGACCGAGGAACACCGGGAGGCGGGTCAACCTCCCTTCCAGCTGGCCGTGGTGCACCAGGCGCGCGCCGGTCTGCGTCAGCGCAGCCAGCGTCACGGCCTCGCGCCGAGCGGCATCTCCGATCGCGGCCGCCCGGGGCTCGTCGTGGTTCTCGACGAACCGCAGCAACCGGTTCTGAAACGCCGGGTCGGCCCGCAGGTGATCCCGCACCGCTGCGGCATCACCTGCGAGCAGACGGTCGTAGAGCCGCTTGTCGTAGCAGAAGTCGAAGCCCTGCTCCTGCAGGGCCCACTCGCGATCCCAATAGGCCTCGGCGATGAAGGTGAAGTCGGGGTGTGTCCTTCGCACGGAGCTGATCGCCGTCGGCCAGAACTCACCGCCCGGCGGACGTGCGACCCGCTCACCCCAGGTCTTGGCGAAGACGTCGTTCATCACGAGCATGGCCATGTCGCACCGGACGCCGTCGCATTGCGCGGCGATGTCGTGCAGGGTGTCGACCAGTTCGTCGCGCAACCCGGGCGCGAACGCGTCGAGCTGAACGACGTCGGGCCACGCGGGAAAGTACGGGTCCCTCCCGTTGGCGAGCACGTAGCCGTCGACCGCGATGAATGACGCGGGATCGGCGTCGCGCTCGGCCGCGGTGCCGTGCACGAAGTACTCCGGATGCGCCACGGTCCACGGATGGTCGGGCGCGACGTGGTTGGGCACGAAGTCGAGGATCAACGCCAGCCCCCTGGCCGCCAGGGCCGACCGCGCCACCGCGAGGCCCTCGCGGCCGCCCAGATGCTCGTCGACCTCGTAGTTCCGAATGCAGTACGCCGAGCCGACCACGTCCTGCGGCGTCCAATCTGGCAGTACGGCAACGAATTCCGCGACCAGACCGCCATTCGCGACGGCCACGGCTGCACCCGCGGGGCTGCGCTGCCACACCCCCATCAGCCACACCGCGTCGAACCCCGCGTCGGCGATGGCGTCCCACTCCTGCGCCGCCACCGTGGACAGATCCACTGGGTCCCCGTCGGTCGCAGCGAGCTCGCTCAGCCAAGGCCAGGTGTTGATCTCGTAGATGAATGGATGACGAGACGATGCCCACCGGGTCGGCGGGGGGCGCTGCGGAGGGTGTTCGGACATGTACCCGTGAGGGTATCGACGGCTGTGACGTCCGTCGCGATGTCGCAGCCTGGCTGGCGATGGAGCGCCGCCGGTGTCACCATGGGACGGGTGTTTGCGACTATCGGCCCATCTCCCGCGGAGCTGTGGTGATGGCTATCACACTGTTTGCTGGACGACTGCGCTGGCACCTTCGCGCTCTCGGGTTCAATCCCTTGATTCGCGTCAGTGATCGCCTAGAGGCCCTAGCCGTGCTGGGGGTGCTCGTCGTCGCGCTGCTGTCCGTTCCGCTCGCTGCGCGTGCCGCAGACCAGGTGTACGACGCGGGGATGCGCACCGCAGCAGAGCAGTCGCACAGTCGTCATTCCGTCGACGCCATGGCGATCGACGGGCGTGCCACGCTGCCGGCCGACTTCCAAGGTTCCGACTACGTACGCGTGCAATGGCGCGAGGGCACGACGCTGCACACCGATCGGGTCGTCACCCCGGCGCCGGTCATGGCGGGCGAAGCGCTGACGATCTGGCTGAACGACACGGGCAAGGTCGTCGCCGCGCCGCTGACACCGGAAGACGCCGAACTGAGCGCGCTTGGCGCCGGGGGAACCGTATGGGCCACGATCGTGGCTTGCTCGGCATTGATCGCCTTCGTGATCCGCAGGCGGCTGGACCGATCTCGGCTGCGCGCCTGGGAACGCGAGCTGCACCTGATGGCCCACAACGACGACGGATGGGCCAACCGCTACCCCTAGGAAGCGGGGCGCCGTCCGATGCCCGCGACGCCCGGGTGATCCCCGGCCACGATCCCATCGTGTGGAAGGCCATCTGGCAGCCCGACGGCGGACACCGCTAACCGCGCACCGGGGCGACGCCGTCCGCGGCTGCGCGAACCAGTTCGAGAATTTGCGCGGCGTCCACGGGCCGGCCGAAGTAATAACCCTGGCCCACGTCGCAGCCATGCCGCCGGAGCCAGTTCGCGGTGTCGGCGTCTTCGACCCCCTCGGCGACCACGGTGATCCCGAGGTCGTGGGTCAGGTCGATGACCGCTCGCACGACCGCCGCGGCACGCGTATCGATGGCGACGGACGCGATGAAGTGTCTGTCCAACTTCACTTCGTCGATGGTCAGATCCCGCAGATACGACAGCGCCGAGTAACCGCTGCCGAAGTCGTCGATCGCCACCTTGATGCCGTACTCGCGCAGTCGCCGCAGGACCACCGTGACCTGGGCGACTTCGCTGAGCACGAGGTCCTCGGTGATCTCGACCGTGAGCAGATCGGCCGGTAGTCCGCGCCGCTCCAGTGCACGGATCAGGGTCTCGGGAAGGTGGGTGTCGCGCAAGAAGGGTGCGAAGAGGTTCACCGCGACCGGGATCCGCACACCTTGCGCACTCCACCTCGCCACGTCGTCGAGCACCATGTCGAGGACGAGGTCGGTCACCGGGCGCATCAACCCGTGTTGGCGGACCAGCGACAGGAATGCATCCGGACACAGTGTTCCCAGCGTCGGATGGGGCCATCGCAGGAGCGCTTCGACTCCGACGACCGCGCCCATGTCCAGCGCGCGCTTCGGTTGGTAGACCACGCTGAGGCTGCCGTGGTCGATGGCCTGACGCAGTTCCCCGAGCAGGCGTATCCGCGCGGCGCCGTCACCCGCTGGGCCCGGAGGTCCGCCCTTGCGATCCACGACGTCGGGATCGACCAGCATCATCTCGGCATGGAACGTGTGGACCTCCGAGGATCGCGACCGCTTGGCGGCATACATCGCTATGTCGGCGCGTCTGATCACGGTGTCTGCTTGCAGGTCGGGCTCGTCCGGCGTCGCCGCGGCGAGGCCGACGCTGGGGCGCATCAGCATCTCCTGGCCGTCGACGGTGAATGGCCGGTTGAAGGCTTCCACGATGTGCTGGACGACGAGGTGCGAATCGTCGAGGCAGCCTTCGAGGAGGACCGCGAATTCGTCGCCACCCACCCTTGCCACGGTGTCACCGGTCCGCACACACTCGAGCAGGCGCTGCCCGACACGGAGTAGGACACCGTCTGCTGCGGGATGCCCGAGACTGTCGTTGACCAATTTGAAGTCGTCGAGGTCCAGCGACACCACGGTCACCGTCCGGTCGTCGCGTGAGCGCAGCATCATGGCGTGCGTCAGCCGCTCGTGGAACAGCGTGCGGTTCGCCAGGCCGGTCAGCGGATCCCGCAGCGCCTGATCCGCGGCGGCCGACAACTTCTTGCGGTTCTCCCAAGCCGCCACGGACTGCCGCGCACAGATGGTGACCACGATGATCGGCACGATGATCCGCTCCAGACCGGTCATGACCAGCGGTGGACCCACCGTGCCAGCCAACAACAGCGGTACGTAGGGCAACCAGAGCGACGAGTTCGACGCAGTAGAGACGGCTCGCTGGCGAGCCGCCGGGGCTCGCCCGCTGATCGCCGCGGCCACCGCCAGGGTTGCCAGTGCCGCCGCCCAGATGACGTCGATCAGGTTGCCGGTGTCGTAACGACCGACCATGGTGACGTATGCGTAGGCAGTGTCCGCGATCGTCACCAGGCAGATGGCAAGGGTGAGCAGTGAGAGCACCCTGCGGTGGTTCGAGTCGGCGCGCGCGAGGACCACGATGGCGATGGTCAGGACCACCAAATCGAGCGCGGGATAGAGCAAGGCCATGCTGAACGTGACCTTGTCGTCGGTGTAGGTGTCGTAGAGGCGGTTCAGGACCAGCACCCACGACAGCAGGAACAGGCACAGGGCAACGTTGAGGGCATCGAAGACGAGACGCAGTCGGGACTGCTGCGTCGATACCGCAGCGAACTGTGCCAAGGACACGGCGGCGAGCACCGGGAAGATCAGATAGGGCACGTCCGCAGGTGAGGGCGACGGCGGGTCACGTTGCAGGAAGAGGTCGTACACCAGCCACATCGCATCCCCGAGCGCCCACGCTCCGAGCGCGCCTGCCATCGTCGCCCACGCTCTTCGGGTACGCCCCTCTGCGGACCGCGCGGCCACCACGGCACACCCCGTCGCGTACGTCGACAGTCCGACGGTGATCAGGTCATCGACGGCCGTCGCAGCACGGTTGCCGCCATCGACGACCAGCGTCGCCGCCAGAGCGAGGACCGCAACGATCGGCAACGCGATCGCCGCCCGCACGCCTGGCGAGTTTCGGCCCATGACGGCGACGCCCTCCTACCTCGGGATCCACGCTGTCGATACCCCAGCAAAGTTACTCCGCCGTCGACAGCAATGAATTGACGGTAGCGCAAATTGCTCGTAGGGCGCGGCTCGGTCGCCGAACTCGGTCGGAGCGGCTCTCAGCTCTGCGGGCGGACCAACGTTCCACACGGTCGCGTCATTGATGAGGGTGGGCCGCTGCGCCGGTCAGCTGGTGATCGCCATGTCGCAGCCCAGAAGCCACTCCCACGGTCGACGCGAGTGCGATGACGGCGACCGCCCCGACGAGGACGACCGCATGTCCGATCGCCGGTATCGGCTCACGTCGATTCCCTCGGTGCAGGACCCAGCCAGCGCCCATCACGACGTAGATCTGCAACAGCAGAACGCACAGGTCGGCAGCGCGCAGGAGTTCGGGCACGCCGGCGTGCGGGCCCAACGGCACACCCGAAGTCCTCGACACGACCCACAGCGCAACGACTCCGGCATTGAGCACGATCCCCGCGGCGAGCACCGTCGTCGTCGGGCGCACCAGCACCACTTGCGCCCAGATCAGTTGACACAGCGAGATCACGAGGAAGAAGACGCCGGCCGGCATCCACTCCTGCCAGTGCGTCGGCACCACGGCCAAGTGCACGACGGCCGCGCCAAGGGAGGCTATTGCCGCGAGACGCGCAGCCAGTCTGCTGTCGGTTCTCGTCGCTGCTCTGGGTGACACTCGTCCGATCATGACAGCACTCCCACGGCCAGCCATCGGCCGACATCACATCTCAACCCGACCGAGATTCTGCCGTCACCTGTGGCCGTAGCGCGTCGAATCACCGACACGTCAGGGGGTTTCGCGCGGCTGTCCCAGCCGAAGTGTTGGCCACGGAGCGTCGTGGGAACAACCCGCGAGCAGCGGCGTGTACTGCCGCAGAGCGCGCGCGTTAATGTGTTTTGGTCCGCCTCAGCGAACAATCCGAAGAAGAGTTGAGCATTGCAATGACCGCAGCACCGGAAGCGTCGACGCTCGAATCACGGGTCGGCCACTACTACCAGATGGCCGACACCTACCGGGTCGGGCACGAGAAGGTGCGCGAGTTCGCCCGGGCAGTGCAGAACTACCACCCTGCGCACTGGGACGTCGCCGCCGCTGCCGGGCTGGGCTACTCGGGCCTGGTGGCGCCGCTGACGTTCACCTCGGCCCCGGCCATGGCCTGCAACCAACGCATGTTCGAGTCGGTGGTGGTCGGCTACGACATGTACCTGCAGACCGAAGAGGTCTTCGAGCAGCACCGCCCGATCGTCGCCGGTGACGAACTGAGCATCGACGTCGAACTGACCTCGGTGCGACGGATCGGCGGCAGGGATCTGATCACCGTGACGAACACCTTCACCGACACCGCCGGCGAGCAGGTGCACACGCTGCACACCACCGTCGTCGGCGTCACCGCGGAGGACGTCGATCAAGCGATCCGGCCAGCCATCGCCAGCGTGATGATGCACGACGTGAACATGCTCGGAAACGACGGTTCCGACGCCCCGTACGAGAAGACGCAACGGCCCGAAGGCGAGGTCCGGATCTCCGAGGCGGGCGCGACCCGTACCCCGGGGACGCCGTCGTTCGACGACGTGACGGTGGGCGACGAGTTGCCGGTGCATCACGCCCGGCTGTCCCGCGGCGACCTGGTCAACTATGCCGGCGTGGCCGGCGACGCCAATCCGCTGCACTGGGACGCGGACATCGCCAGGCTGGCGGGACAGCCCGACGTGATCGCCCACGGAATGCTCACGATGGGCCTGGGTGCCGGATTCGCCTCATCCTGGTCGGGCGATCCCGGCGCCGTGACCCGCTACGCGATACGGCTGTCGCAGCCCGCGGTCGTGTCCGCCGCCGGCGGCGCGGACATCGAGTACAGCGGCCGGATCAAGTCGTTGGACCCGGCCAACCGGAGCGGTGTGGTGATCGTCGGCGCCAAGTCCGGTGGCCGGAAGATCTTCGGTCTGGCGACGGTGAACGTACGGTTCCGCTGACCACCGTGTCGCGGCCGAAAGTCGTTGTGGCCGTTCAGGTTGGGCCGTGGTTCGCCAGTCGTTCGCAGTGTTCGTCCGTCACGATCTCGAGTCGTGCCCGGGTGCGACGGACCGCCCAATAGGTCACGAGCAGCGCCACGGCGAGCAGCGGGTAGCCCATCCCGATCCGCGCGAAGGCCAGCCACCCGGTGGCACCGGCGTCGTAGAGCCGGTCCTGGACGACGTACCTCGAGGCGAAGAGCGCCACGAAGGTCAGCGTCGCCACGTCGAACGCGTGCAACGTGCCCTTGTCGGAGCGCCACGCCGGTCGCGCACCATCGGCGCTCGTGAGCACGTTCCAGACCACCCCGACGAGGGGTCGTCGAACCAGAATGGACACCGCGAAGACGACTGCCGCCAGCAGGCTCATCCAGATTCCCGGCAGGAAATAGCCCTCCGCCGAACCCGTGTAGAACGCGATCAACGCCGCGATGACGACGCCGAGCAGCCCGGACACAGCCGGCTGGATGGATTCCGTGCGGACTCTCCGCCAGACGATCAGTGCGACGCTGACGCAGACGGCCAGCACGACCGCCGCGTCCAACCCCGCGATCGCGTTCACGAGCACGTACGCGACGGTCGGGACGGCGCCGACCACCAGACCCGAGATCCCGCCCATCCGGTCCAGCAGGGTCGGTGGCCCGTCATCGGTGCGTGTTGCCATGTCACCAAGCAGACACCCGGACGTTGCGGCACAGTCAAGCCCGACGGGCCATGGCCCAGAATGGGAGCGTGGCATGGAGCACGCGCGAAATCGCCGAGCTCGCAGGCACCAGCCTGAGAGCCGTACGGCACTACCACCAGGTCGGCTTGCTCGCCGAGCCCGAACGTAGCTCCAACAACTACAAGCAGTACGGCGTCGCCCACCTCGTCCGCCTGGTCCGGATCAAGAGACTCGTCGACCTGGGATTCTCGCTATCCCAGATCGCCGACATGGGCGACGCGGACGACCATCCGGAAGAAGCCTTGCGGGCCCTGGACGCCGAACTCGAAGCCACGATCGAACGCCTACGACGAGCACGCGTCGAACTGGCCCTGATCCTGGCGAGCTCGGCTCCCACCGACCTGCCTCCAGAGTTCGTCGAACCGGAGGCGGTGGCCAAGCTGTCGGACGCCGACCGATCGCTCGTGGTCGTGCTCACCCGGGTGCTGGGCCCCCAGGGCCTGCGGACCTACGCCGACCTCCTGGAGAACGCTCCCGACGAGCCCGCGGTGACCGCCTTCGACGACATCGCCCCCGACACGGATGAGACGACTCGGCAGGACATCGCCGAACAACTGGTCCCCTACATCCGAGCCATCTACGCGGCCCATCCCGGGCTGCGCGACTCTCGGACGGATGCGCCAGGAGGTGCCCACTTCGCCGACCAGACCATCGCGGCGGCGATGTCAGATCTCTACAACGCCGCGCAACTCGACATCCTGCGCCGCGCGAACGAGATCCTGGGTACCACCGAGTCGGGCTGACATCACGTCGACTGCGGTGTCAGCCCGCTAGCGCCGGCATCGGCAAGGGCGCGAGGCGATACGTCGGCGGCTCGGTGCCGTGCAGATGGCGGACGAAGTAGTCCCAGGTGCGACGCAGGAAGTAGTGCTGACGGCCGACCAGGGCGTGTTCGGCGCCAGGGATGATGACCATGTCGAAGTCCTTGTCCGCCTTGATGAGTCCATCGACCAGTCGCATCGTCTGATGGGTGTGCGCGTTGTCGTCGAGCTCCCCGTGGATGAGCAGTAGCTTGCCCACCAGATTGGCGGCCAGGGTGACGTTGGAGATGGCACGCTTGCCCTCAGCGCTGACGTCACCGTGGTAGTGCTCGGCCCACATCGTCAGGTTCACGCCGTTGTCGTGGTTGCCCGACACTGCGACTGCGACGCGGTAGAACTCCGGGTACATCAGCACCGCGCGGGCGGCGGCGAAGCCGCCTGCGGACTGGCCGGTGATCCCGACCCGCTCGGTGTCGAGCCAGGAATACCGATGGCCCAGTTCTCGGATCGCGGCAATGTGGTCATCGAGCGCACCAGCGTTGCCCATGTCACCGTAGGAGTGGTCGTGAAAGGCCTTGCTGCGCCCAGCGGTACCGCGTCCGTCCACCGCAATGGCCGCGAAGCCCAGCGCCGCGTACGCTTCCGGCTCGCCGTAGTGCATCTCGTCGAACGACGGACCTGCCCGATAGACCTGCGGCCCTGGATAGACGTGTTCGATCACCGGATAGCGTCGCTGCGGATCGAAACCGTGCGGTCGCCACAGCAGGCCGTAGATCGGGGTCTTGCCGTCGGCGGCGGTCGCCCGGAATCGCTCCGGCGGACTCCAGCCAAGCGCCTCCAGCGCAGCCGCGCTGGGACATTCGAGCTCGACCAGAACCTGCCCGTCGCCGTCGAGCACCTCCGTGCGAGGCGGTTGGCTCGACGTCGAGGCCCGGTCGACGAGGTACCCGCCCTCTGGCGGACTCACGGCGTCGTGGTCCAGGCCGTCGTCGGTCAACCGCGTGAACCCGGACCCGTCGAGACCGATTCGACAGATCTGGCGGACGTATGGATCGTGCTCGACGAGGCCGCCGGCGACGAACCAGGCCTGCCGACGTTCTTCGTCGACCCACAGCAGGCTGCGGACCAGCCACTGCCCCATGGTGACCTGGGTGACCTGCTCGCCGTCTGGCGAATAGAGGTACAGGTGTCCCCACCCGTCTCGCTGCGACCACCACAGGATCTCGCCAGAGTCCAGCACCAGTACCATCGGCGGCTCGCCCAACTGCGGCGTCGGATCGACACGGGTCTCACCGGTTTCGCTGATCACCGTGGTGGTCACGCCGCTCGCCGGATCGAGGCGGCGCAGCTCGAGGGTTCGCGCGTCCCGCGACTGATGCAGGAAGTGCACTGCATGTCCTGCCTTACCCGACCACCACGCATAGACGATGGCGGTCGGATGCGTGATGGTGGTCGGCTCGTTCTGCTGCCGGACGACTGTGCGGTCACGGACGTCCAGGATGGTCCAGGACATCGTCGCCTGCGCCTCTTCGCCGGGCATCGGGTAGCGGGTTCGATGCTCGACCGGGCGGCCACCGTCGCTGGGCGCGGATTCGACGAGAACCAATTCCGGCAGATCGCGTTGATCGATGCGCTGCACCAGGATTCGGGTCGAATCCGGCGACCACGACACGTGAAACAGCGGCGGTAGGCCGAGCTTTCGCATCAGCGCCCGCGCCCCGGTGGCGTCGGGTAGTCCGCCGTAATCGAAGTCCGGCTCGGCGTCGTCGGTGAGCGCGAACTCCTGCTCGCGATCTTGGCGTCGGACCCAGATGTTGCCGTTGCGGCGGAACGCGATCCATGACTTGTCCGGGGACACCACATCACCGAACGGAGAGGGTTGGTCGTCGTCGAGCTGGACGCAGATGCCTGCGCTGTCCGACCATTCCCACCGCGATCCGAAGGCGGTGAACTGCAACGTATCTTCGATCTCCACGGCGGTGAGCGGGAGGTCGTCGGCACTGACCGCATGACCGGACGCCACGGACAGTGCAGCTGCCAGCCGGTCGTGATCGAACGCGTCGCTGCGGTCGGCATCATCGGGGTCAACCACCACGAACCGCGTTTCATTCTGATACCAGAACCGCCTTCCCTCCGAAAACCACCGTGGCTGCACGGAACTGCCGGGCAACCTCCGCGCCCGGTAGGGGGCGAGCATCTGCTCGGCACGGGCGTAGTCGGAATCGGTCACGTGCGTTCTGGGCTGAGTCGTGTCGTTGAGCGTCACGGTCCACACGGAACACCGTGCCGTCGCGGCACAGTCAAGTGGTTCGCCGCGCCGTGGCGCCTTCTACCCCGGTACGTCCAACGTCCTGACCCTGAGCTGGACCTCGTCGAGCAGTTCGGGCACCGAGGCGAACTCATCGGGATGGATCGGATCCCCGAAGATCACGTGCACGGTGTGCCCGAAGGAGGGAAACCTCTTGTCGAGCGGCAGTACCTTGTTGGCATTGACGAGGCGCACCGGGATGACCGGCACACCCGTCCGCTTCGACAGCACCGCGACGCCGGGCCGGTACGGCGCGGTCTCTCCGGGCTTCACGCACTTCTGTTCGGGGAAGATCCCGACCAACGCCCCGTCCTCCAACGCGTGGGTTGCACTCTCCATCGCCTGTTTCCCGGAGTCCGCATCGCCACGGACGACGGGAATCTGTCCGAGCACCTCCACGAGCCAACGCGTGAGGGGCGACTTCCACAGCTCCGCCATCGCCATGGCTATCGCTTCGCGACGAAGCGCCCCGAGAATGAACAACACGTCGATCATCGAGGTGTGGTTGGCGGCCAGGATCACCGGGCCCTTGTCGGGCACGACGTCGGCGTTGACGATCTTCGTCCTGATCACGCGGGTGAAGCCGAGCGTCCACAGGACCAGGCGGATCGACCATGTCACCACCCACGCCCGTTTCCCCAGCCCGCGCGACCGTGGCCGTCTCAGTCGTGCTGCCATGCAGTCCCTTCCGCCGCTTCGAGACTAGCCCGACGTGGTCGGCACCCAGTTGCCGTGGAACCCGGCGGGCACCCGGTGTGGCAGCTTTACGGCGGCCACCTGTTCCAGGGTCTGCGCGTCCAGGATCGCCAGTTCACTGCGATCGGTCGGCCGGTCGTAGACATAGCCCATCAACACCCCGTCATCCTCGGCGGCATCCGGTGCTGACGGGTGGAAGACGAACTCGCCCAACGCCTTCCCGGCGCCGAACGAGCGCACCTGACTGTTGTGACCGACGAGGTCGTGCTTGAGCAGGGACTCCTCGCCCGTGGTGCCCTCGCCGACCGTCGGCGTGTATCCGTACCGGTGCCGCTTGCCGACGCGGCGTTCGTCGACGCGGGGGAACTCCTGGCCGCGATCGTCGATCCGCGATTCGCGAACCTTGCCGTCGATGAGGTCGACCGTCCAGCGGTCCAGCGTGGGAGGTCCCTCGTTCGGCCCGAGGTGATCGGTGTCGAACATCTTGGGATGCCGCACGACGTCGAGCACGATGGTGTCGCCGTCGTCGTAGGCGTTCATGGGATGAAAGACGTAGCACGGTTCGACGTCGAACCACCGCACGTCGGCACTGCCGCCCTCGCGGGGCATCACTCCCACACGGGCGGGATATCGCGGGTTCCACGAATAGGGGAAACGTCGGTCCGCACTCATCCCGGCCGGCGTCCTGGCACTGATCGGATCTGGGATGCGGACGCGACCGATCAACGCGGACAACAACAGTCGCGCGGGTAGGCGCAGACCTCGCGGTACTGTCATCTCCGCCGCCTGGCGGTTGTCGAACGTGACGGGCAGGTCGTAGAAGACGACGTAACGCTCCGTGAGCGAGAAGTCGTGCATCATCGGGCTGCCGGTGACCTCGATGTCGACGGTGCGCCGCACCTGGCCGTCGGCGCCGATCACGGAGTACTGCACCGTGTTTCCGCGGTACATGTTGTAGGACACCGCATGTAGCTCACCGGATTCCGGGTCGCGCTTCGGGTGGGCGGTGTACCCGCCGGTGATCTTCCCGTCGAAGTCGCAGGGGCCAACGGTGTCCAATTCGTCGGTCAGCTCGTAGTTCGCCACACCGCCCTCGACCAGCGCCAGGGTCTTGCCGGCGTGGCCGATCACGTTGGTGTTGGCGCCGATGGCCGATATCCCCGAGTGCTGGCTAGACGGCGGTTCGCCCAGCATCCGCGAGGCGTGCGGACTGCGCACCCACCTGTTGCGGTACCACTCAGCCTTTCCGTCGCGGATGCGCATGCCGTGCACCATGCCGTCCCCGATGAACCAGTGATACAGCTCGGGATCGATCTCACCGATCGGGTTCGGGCCGTTGCGCAGATAGCGCCCGTCGAGGTAATCCGGGATCGCTCCCGTCACCTCCAGGTCGGTCAGCGTGTACTCCTCGCTGATCGGCGCGAACACGTCTTCCAGGTAGCGGTTCGTCATGACACTTCCTCCAATAACGGTGTTATGTGCCCTTAGGTATAACAGCGTTATGGCAGGATCGCAAGGGTGAACGCAATACGGGAACGGCTGATCGACGGTGGCATCCGGCTGCTGGAACGCGACGGACTGCAGTCGCTCAGCGTGCGCAACGTGGCCGCCGAAGCCGGGACGTCGACCATGGCGGTCTACACGCACTTCGGCGGCATGACCGGGGTGGTGGACGCGGTCGCCACGGAGGCGTTCGCGCGGTTCACCCAGGCCCTGACGGAGGCGGGACGGACGGACGACCCGGTGGCGGACTTCTTCGTGATGGGGGCCGCCTATCGGGCCTTCGCCCTGGCTAATCCGCAGCGCTACCAACTCATCTTCGGCACCGCGTCTCCTGCGACGGTATCCGGGCATCGGACCGACCTCACCAGCAAGGGCGATGCCTCCGACCGCGCCGAGTGGGCCTCGTCGTTCGACGCGTTGCGAAACGTGGTGCACCGCATGATCTCCGCTGGGCGCGTCCGTGACGACGGTGAGCTCAACATCGCGGGCCGACTCTGGAGCCTCAGCCACGGCGCGGTCATGCTCGAACTGGCGGGTTTCTTCGGGCACGAGGGCCACGGCCTGACCCAGATACTCACCCCGCTCGCGGTCGACGCGCTCGTCGGGATGGGGGACGAACGCGAGAAGACCGTTCAATCACTGGCTGCCGCAAGCAGATTGATGGCATGACACCGCGCCCGTGGCTGACGCCGGCGCATGCCCGTCACGCGAAATGCGCCAGAACTCCTGCCAACGGGCGCACGCCGCGATAGTGTTCGACACGCCAATCGGAATCAGTTCACCATGGCAACCAGCTTCTGTGACCGCCGCTCACCCGCGGTGTCCGCTGCCCATCGGAAGGTTCGGCAATGACCCCATCCCGGCTCCTCGCAGCCGCCGCGTCCGCGCTCGTCGTCGTTGGGCTGGTCGCGTGCGCGCCCCCGGAGAAGGACACCGGAAGCCAGACGGCGTCCGGTGGCAACGCCCGAGAGGCAACCTCTGCGAGCGATTTCGGCGGGATGGACGGCCTGGTCAAGGCGGCGAAGGCCGAGGGAGCGCTCAACGTGATTGCGCTGCCGCCGGACTGGGCCAACTACAAGGAAATAATCTCGACGTTCGCCGACAAGTACGGCATCAAGGTGAACTCTGCCCAACCTGACGCCAACAGCCAGGACGAGATCAACGCGGCCAACCAGCAGAAGGGCAAGAGCACCGCGCCCGACGTCTTCGACCTGGGACAGGCGATCGCGCTGGCGAACACGGCCCTATTCGCGCCGTACAAAGTCTCGACCTTCGACGACATACCCTCGCAGTTCAAGGATCCGAACGGCACCTGGGTCAACGATTACGGCGGCTACATGTCCGTCGGCTACGACTCCGCCAAACTCCCGGAGATCACCGGGGTCAACGACCTGCTGCGCCCTGAGTTCAAGGGCCAGGTCGCCCTGAACGGTGACCCGACGACCGCCAGTGCCGCGGCCAACGGAGTGCTGATGGCCGCCATCGCCAACGGCGGTTCGGTGGACGACATCGCCGCAGGCGTCGACTTCTTCCAACGACTGAAGGCGGCAGGCAACTTCGTGCCGGTCGACCCGACGCCCGCGACCATCGAATCGGGTCAGACACCCGTGGTCATCGACTGGGACTACCTGAATTCGGCTGAGACGAAGAAGCTCCCGAGTTGGAAGGTGTTCGTCCCCTCCAATGCGCTCGTCGGCGGCTACTACTTCCAGGCGATCAACAAGGACGGTCCACATCCCGCCGCGGCTCGGCTCTGGCAGGAGTTCCTCTACAGCGATGAGGGGCAGAACCTGTTCCTGAAGGGACTGGCCCGGCCGGTGCGTGCGGACTCCATGGAAAAGGCAGGCACCGTCGACAAGGCTCTGCTTGCCGCGTTGCCCGCGGTGCAGGGCACTCCGGTGCTGCCGACCAACGAGCAGAGCAACAAGCTCTCCGAGTACCTCGGAGCCAATTGGGCCAGGGCCGTCAGCTAATCCGGACGTCCTGGCGCGTCAGTTCCGCCTGAATCGCGGAGATCGCCACTTCCTCCAGCGGCTGGTTCGCGCGGATGGACATGGCGGCGGCCACGCCCGCGCCCTGACCGGTGACGGCGCAGCACGACATGTTCCGCGTCGCCGCGTGCGCGATGCGATCCCCTCCGGTGGCACGCCCGGCAACGATCAGGTGGCGGATCGCCCGCGGTAGCAGCGAGCGGTACGGGATCTGCAGGTAGCGGCCGGTCGTCGGTAGCACCAGCACGCCGTAACCGTCGATGAACTCCGGGTAGATGCCGATGCTGTCGTCGAACCGGCCTTGCTCGCGCACGTCGGTCTCAGTCAGGTTGTAGACGGCGTCGATCTTTCGGGTATCGCGGATTCCGATGGTCATTCCGAAATTACGGAGCCGAGCGGTCTCGCAACCGGGCGTATACCGGCGCAACGCCTCGATCGCCAACATTGCCTGCCTGCGGCCCTCGATCTCGAAGCGCGTGAGACTGTCGGGATCGGTGCCGTCGCAACCGGCGAGGTGGACCAGGTTCATGTAGGTCAACTCACCCGTGTCGTGCATCGCACCCCAGGTGCCGCCAATGGTGTTCAAGTGGACCGGAAGCACCCCGTCGGCGATGGCCTTCTCGAATGGTTTGCCCAGGTACGGCGAGTACAGATCGGCGTCCTTCTCGTCGGTCTCGGCCGCGAATTCACCAGCGGCCCAGTCCCGGTAGGTCTGCGGATCGTCGGCCACCCCTTTGAGGAAGGCCGTCTTGTCGACGCCGGCAAGGTGGAACATTACCGAGGCGGCCATCATCTCCTCGCGTGGCGTCTGGTGGACGGGCGCGCCGGCCCGGGTCGCCACGTCGGCATCGCCGGTCGCGTCGACCACCCTGCGCGCCAGGATCGCCTCCCGACCCGCCTTGGACTCCGTGACGATGCCCACGATCGCGTCACCGTCCATCAGAGGCGCGACGAACTGGCGATGCAGCATTGCGTGAATGCCTGCCTCGGTGACCAGTCGATCGGCAACCAGCTTGAAGCCTTCAGAATCCAGTTCGTAAGACAGCGACTGACTTTCGGGCACCGCCGCACCCATCTCCTTGGCGCGGTGTTCGAACTCCCATCCGATGCCGCCGGCTTCCACCGTCTGCTCACGCCGGTACCAGGCAAAGCCCTCGACGCCGACGGTGGTGATGTTTCCGCCGAAGCAGCCGAACCGCTCCACCAAGGCCACCCGCACACCGGCCCGCGCGGCGGCCAGGGCGGCGGCGAGACCACCAGGACCCGACCCGACCACCAACACGTCGGTCTCGTGGATGACGTCGATCTCGCGACTCGGTTCGGTGATGGTTCGAGGGTGTGCCGACATAGGCGAATGGTAGCCCGCCCCCGTGTCCGACTGGATGACGGCTATAACCGCGCCGACAATGGTTGCAGCACAATGCTATTAAGCAGGTTTGGCAAGGATCGGGTAGGCCACCGAACCCAGTCGTCAACCAGGTAGTTCGCCGGTGGTCGCCACCGCCTCGGCGATCTCCACCAGTTTGCGATTGAGCCTCTGTGACGCCTGCACCAGCAATCCGAAGGCATCGTCTGCGGGCAGGCCGCGTCGCGCCATGAGAACGCCCTTCGCCTGTCCGATGACATCACGGTTGGCCACCACGCGACGGAGTAGTTCCGTGCGCTGGGCGTCGGCAAGGGCCAGCGCGGCGTGCGTGGCGTAGAGGCTCGCGACGTTCTTCGAGAACTCATCGAAGGCCGCCGGTTTTGGAGCGAAGAGGCTCAGCGAGCCGAGTCTGCGATCGTCGACCCACAGCGGCACGCACAGCATCGAGAGCACGCCCAGCTCGACGGCCCGCGCCGCGAACGGCGGCCACCGATCCTCCGACCTCGTGTCGACCACGTCGATCGGACACTGTTCACGGGAAGCGTCGATGCATGGGCCGGCAGACGTGCGCTGCTGAAACGCGCCCAGGATCGGTGGCGCGGTGCCTAGAACGGCCTGCGGGGTGAACTTGCCCTTGACGAAGAGGTTCAACCCGGCGGCTTCCGCGCCGGAGACGAATTCGACGGCGGCGTGCAGCACGGCGGCGAGGGTGTCCTCCAGGCTCGCATCCGCGACCCGCAGGGCCCGGCTCAACTGGTCGAGGCTGCTCCACGCCGCGTCGTCCACGTCGAGCAGACTCTCGGCGAGACCGCCGCGAGCCAGCTCGCCATGAGGTCGTTGTGGTTGCGGAAAAACAGTCGACACGGCACCAATTGAACCAGAGCAGCTGTTTCATCGCGAAGTCTTTCGAGTGTGAGTTTGCCCAAGTGGACCGGGGCGGCCTGATCACGACATCGAAGCGGTCAACGGAGACCACCCTCCGTCGTTGCGCTCCCAGGTCCCCAGCCCGCAGAATCTGCTGGTGCCCGACGACATCGCGCCTGACGCCGGGTCCCGGAGGGGCTACGTGCCGGTGTGCATCGTCGCGGTCGCGGCAGGCGTGGCCATCGGCTTCGTGGGGGGCGCCTTCCGGTGGTGTCTCGAGTCTGCGGACACGCTGCGCCTCGAGTTCACCGACTGGGCGCACCGCCTGCCCGGGCCGGGTTGGCTCGTCGTGGTCGTTGCGGCGGCGATCGGCGCAACACTCGCCGCACTGATCGTCCGGTGGCTACCCCTGGCCGCCGGCAGCGGTATCCAGCACGTGGAGGCGGTGCACCGGGGTGACGCCACACCCCCGCTGCTGCGCTTACTTCCCGCCAAGTTCGTCGGCGGTGTCCTCGCAATCGGGTCGGGTCTGGTGCTGGGCCGTGAGGGACCGACGGTGCACATGGGCGCGGCGGTGGGGGCCGAGGCTGCGCGCCGCGCCAGGCTGCCCGACGCGGACGTCCGACTGCTGCAGGCCGCCCTCGGTGGGGCGGGTCTCGCCGTCGCCTTCAACGCGCCGATCGCCGGTGCCCTCTTCACGCTCGAGGAGGTGACGAAGTCCGTCCGACTCCTGCCCGTGCTCGCCACGATCTCCGCCACCGCCACCGCCGTCGGATGCTCTCGGCTCATCACCGGAGACCGCCCCGACTTCGACGTCGGACCGCTGTCGTCCCCGTCGCTGGCCTGGCTTCCCCTCTTCATCGTCTTCGGGTTGCTGACCGGCGGCCTCGGGGTCCTCTACAACCGCCTGGTGTTGACCTTCCTCGACCGCGTCAAATCGGCGCCCCGGATTCCCGCGGTGGGGAAGGCCGCGATGATCGGCGCGCTGATCGGGCTGGTGACGTTCCTGCAACCGCTGGCGACCGGCGGCGGCGACACCCTGACGCAGATGATCCTTGGCGGGCATGGTCTGGCACTGCTCGCGATCGTCGGCCTGCTGGCGGCACGCGTCGTGGCCGGCCCACTGTCGTATGCCGCCGCCGTCCCGGGCGGTCTGTTCGCACCGCTCTTGGCGGTCGGCACGCTGTGGGGGGTGCTGTTCGTCGGTGTCTTCGGCGCCATCTGGCCCGGTGACACCGCCGCACTGGTCATCCCGATGGCGATCGTCGGGATGACGGCCTTCTTCGGGGCAACCGTGCGGGCTCCGGTGACGGCGATCGTGCTGGTCATCGAGATGACGGCAACCACGTCGGTGGCGGTGCCGATGCTGGGGGCGACCGCGGCCGCAGTGCTCGTCGCGGAATTGGTGAGGGCACCGCCGATCTACGACTCGCTCCGGGAGCGGATGCTGCCGGAGCACCTGCCACCGTCCGGGTAGCCGATGTCTAGAATCGGCACCGCGGCGCTGCCGCGTTCCGAGACCTGACCATCGGTGTCAGGGCGACTGGTCCAGCAAAGGGCGAGCCCACCTCGTTGAGCTGGAGGATTCATCGTGCCTGGCAGTGGCCCACCGACGGAGGACCTCGTCTCCGTCGGCACGGCGATCGACCTCGACAACTGCGCGCGGGAACCGATCCACATCCCCGGCAGCGTGCAGCCACGGGGCGTGCTCGCAGTGCTGCGCGAGCCCGAGTTCGAGGTACGCCAGGTCAGTGCCAACGTCGAACGACTCCTGGGTCGACCGGTCGCGGACGTCGTCGGACGTCACCTGTCGGCGCTGGTCGGCATCGAACAGGCCTCACGTATCCAGCAGGCGGCCTCGACATTCGGCGATCTGCGTCAACGCAACCCGCTCGACTGCGTGGTCGAGGTCGCAGGCGAGCTGAAGCCGTTCGACGTCATCCTGCATCGCGAGCCGGGTGGAGTGCTCCTGGTCGAGCTCGAGATCGCCTACGGCGAACGTCCGTTCTCCTTCCCGAACACCTACCAGTCGGTCCGACTCGCGGTGGAGGAGCTCAACCGCGCGACCGGGCTGGCCGAGCTCTACGACATCACCGCGCGGGCGGTACGGGACCTCACCGGGTTCGACCGCGTGATGGTCTACCGGTACGACGCGCAGTACAACGGTGAGGTCGTCGCCGAGTCCAAGCTCGACGACCTCAACTCGCTGCTCGGCCTGCACTACCCGGCCAGCGACATCCCGGCTCAAGCGCGGGCTCTCTACGAGAAGAACTGGCTACGGCTCATCTCCGACGTCCACTACACGCCCGCACCGCTGGTGCCCGCCGTGGATCCGACGAGCGGGATGCCACTGGATCTCACCCATGCCACGCTGCGCAGCGTCTCGCCGATCCACGTCGAGTACCTCCAGAACATGGGCGTGCGGGCGTCGATGTCGATCTCGCTGCTCCGCGACGGACGTCTGTGGGGGCTCATCGCGTGCCACCACTACGCCGGCCCGCACCTGCCGCCCTACGGGACCCGCGCGGCAGCCGAGTTCCTCGGATCCACTCTCTCGTTGCGCCTCGTCGACAGGTTCGACGCCGACCGGGTGCACGAGCGTCTTGCCGCTCAAGCGATGCTGGCCCAGCTGACCGCCGCCACCCTCGACGAGGGGGTGCCACTGGCGCGGGCCCTGCTCGGCACGCCCAACCTGCTCGACCTCGTTCCCGCCGACGGCGTCGTCGTCGACCTCGCCGGCGAACACCACGTCTTCGGGTCCGTTCCTCCGCCGGGCGTCGTATCCACCGTGACAACGTGGGCGCGCGAAGCGGATCGTGAGATCGCCAGCTCCGAGTGTCTCTCGCGTGACCTGCCCGCACTCGACCTCGACCCTCGGGTGGCCGCGGGTGCCATGGCGCTCAACCTGCCCGACGATCAGTACGTCGTGTGGTTTCGGGGCGAGGTGCTCCGCCAGGTGGACTGGGGTGGCGATCCGCACAACAAGGCGATCGCGATCGCCGAGGGCGACGACGTGCGGATCAGCCCGCGCAAGTCATTCGACCGGTGGCGCGAGCTGGTGGACCGCTGCGGCGAACCGTGGTCACCGGGTCAGACCGAGTCCGCCGAAGAGTTGAGACGCCTGCTGGTCGAGTCGCTGTACCGACGCACGCGAAGCGCGCTGTTCGTGGCCGAGACTCTGCAGCGCAGTCTGCTTCCCCAGTCCATTCCGACACTGCAGGGCTGGCAGCTGACCGCGCACTACGAACCCGCTGCCGGCGGCCGCGTGGGTGGGGACTGGTACGACGCCTTCATGCTGCGTGACGACCGGTTGATCGTGCTGCTGGGAGACGTTGCGGGACATGGCCTCGTCGCTGCGGGCATCATGGCCCAGTTGCGCAACGTACTTCGCGCCCACTTGTTCACGGGTGCCGAACCAGTCGAGGCTCTCCGCGAGCTCAACGACTTCAGTCGACACCTCATGCCGCGGACGTTCGCCACGGTGATCATTCTGCGAGTCGACCTCGGCACGGGTCATGTGGAGGCCGCCTGTGCCGGGCACCCCCGGCCGTACCTGACCAACGTTGCACCGACGGCCGTCGAGGCTGCCGTCCTCGGCTCGCCGCCGGTCGTCGGCATCAAGGACATCGCCTACAAGCCGAGCACGTTCACCATCGAACCCGGGCAGGGTGTCGTCCTCTACTCCGACGGGCTAGTGGAGCGCCGCGGCTCTTCCATCGACGAAGGTCTGGACAAGCTGGCCGCAATCCTCGGCGACGTCGCCGACGCGCCCGCCTCCTTCATCTCGACGGCGATGAACTCCAACCTCGCCGACGACGACGTCACCATCGTCACCCTGCACCGCCTGCTCGAGCGGTAGCCGAGGAGTCCATTCACCGTTGGGCGGCTGCGGCCACGACCAAAGCCGTTGCCGTCGAACCAAACTCGACTGCCTGCAGGCCGGAGAACGTCTCGGCCGAGACCGTGCCCAGGACCATGAGGAGTCGACTGCGGCCGTGATCGTCGAGTTCGTCGACGAGCCGGTCGAACTCGGCCCACATCTCGCCGTCCACGACCGCCGCCGTCAAGCCGTGGAGGTGGCCGTCCGTTGCCCGGGCGATGGCGGCAGCCAGCATCTCCGGGGTGATCACACCCGCGAAACCGACCATCGCCGAATGCTCGCCGCGCTCGAGTAGCTCGCCGGCGATGTCGGCGACGGTGTCGACCGGGACGGCGGCGACGATCGGCCCGAATCGGTGTGGATCGAGCGCCAACGCCAGGTCGGCGAGTTCGGCCGCATCGAGTTCGGCGGCGATCTGCTGAATCTGGTCGTTGGGTAGTTCGGCGATGACGCGGTCGAGGTTGTCGTTCCACGTCAGCAGCGGCACCACGGCGAGCAGGTCATGCGGGTTTGCGACGCCGAGCGCCGCGAACAACGCCTCGACCTCGACGGCGCCGACGAAGCGCGCCATCGCTGCATATTCCTTGCGGCTGAACAACTCCCGCGACACCTCACCGACGCGCTCTGCTGGAATCGCCCGCACGACGTCCTGTGCGCGCACCGGGTCCAACGCGATCGCGAGATCTCCGAGGTACCTCACCGAGACACGGCCGACCAGGTCGCGCGCCTTGTTGGGCTCCAGTAGTTCGGCGGCGAGCGCAGCGCCTGCGGGCGGAAGGAATTTCTCGGCCAGCCGTCCCGCGATGGGGCCGGGAATCGTCTGGGAGAGTCCCGCCACGCGCGCGAATCGGCGGCGCTTGTCCGCCGACAATCGACTGGCGATCTGGTCGTGGAGTGCGCTCAGGGCATCGTCGGACACGGCCTCCAGACCAGTCAGCTCGCTGGTCGCCACCCCCAGCAGCAGGGCGATCGCGTCCAGTCGAGAGCCGCTCATCCGAGCAACGCCTTGCGAATCGCACCGCGCAACGGCAACGGAACGCCCTTGAGCGCCTTCTTGACGCCGGCCTCCATCGCCGCAGCCTGGCGGGTGCGGGCGTCCTCGACCTGGCCGGCCAGCCGGGCCTGCACCTCGGGGGGCAGCGCACTTATCTCAGAGGGCGGCTCGACGCCGAGGGCATCGGTGAGTTCGCTAGACACGAACAACTTCCTACCATCGAGGTCCCTGACGTTCGGACCTCGGCCGTGGCCACAGCAGCTCACTGCCGAGCACCCTCACCCCCGAGGAAGGGACGAACACGGCTCCGCCGGTTGCGGTTCACGGCGCGGACGGGCACGGCGACGGCTGATCGCCACACCGCCGAGCGCGAGTGCGCCGCCCGCGAATCCCAGCACCGTCGGCACCTCGCCGAGCACGAACCACGACATCAGGATGGCGATGGCCGGTACCGCCAGCGTGGTAGCCGCCATCTTGCCCGCATCCGTGCGGTTCAGCGCGTAGGCCCAGGTGAGGAATGCGATGGCCGTCGGCCCAACCCCCAGGAAGACCACTCCGGCCAGAGCGGTCGGCGGGGCCGCGGCGATCTCGTCGATGGCCTGGAGTGCGAACGGTGCAGTGGCCGCCAGGCCGATGGCGCATCCGACCCAGGTGGCGGAGATGGCGTTCACGGTGCGCAGCGCCACCTTCTGCAGAAGCACACCCGCGGCGTAGAGCACCGCGGCAAGCAACCCGAGACCGACACCGAGGTGATCGTTGACACCGACGCCGGATCCACCCAGGGAAATGAGTACGACACCGATGAAGGCGATCACGATGCCCACCACCAGCGGCCGGGGAAAGCCTTCACTGAGGAAGAACCCCGCGAAGACGGCCACGAGGATCGGCGCGAAGTTGACCAACAGCGCAGCCGTACCGGCATCGAGATGCTGCTCGGCCCAGTTCAGCACCACGGTGTACGCGGCAAACCAGAGCAAGCCGTAACCCACGACCAACGCCAATCCCCGGCCTCGCGGCAGCGGAGGGCGGTAGATCGCCGCCACCGCGGTCAATGCGATGGTCCCAACGCCCAGGCGGAGGAACGCCAGTGCGCCCGGGTTGAATTCAGAGCCGCAGAAGCGGATGACGACGAATGCCGAGGCCCACAGAAGAACTGTGACGACGGCTGCGAGCACTGCCAGGCGATCCGGACGCGTCGCTTCCATGGGTCCAGTCTTCGCGGCGGTGACCGCCGTGGACAAGCGGATTTCCGACAGGACAGTCACAGATTCTGCCAACGTCGGATTCGATCAGCGTTTTCCCATCGTTATCCAAGTTTGTCCCAACTGTCACTTGGGTAACTCCCATCACAGCTTCGGTTCGCCGGAGTTACCCGAATTCGCCATGAAAGAGATGAATGGAATCCCGCCACCATGAACACCGTCCTTTACTTCAGCGCCAACGGCGCCGTGTATGAAACTCAGGCCTACACCAAGGCCGACATCAACGAGCTGGTCCGCAACCGCGGACTTCAATGCTTGACCAGCACTGATAGCCAGTTCGACTTCTGGTTCAGCCCGTCCCCCGCCGGATGCCAACAGCGCGTCAATCGCAGCGCCACAGAAGTACTGCTGGGCACGACGTCATTCTCGGCCCGCTCGGTACCGCTATTTCGCGGCGCCGTCGTCGTGGCCACGCATGACGCGGAAGGTGATCTCGACGGACTCAGCTGGCAGCAACTCGACCTGCTGGCCCAGAAGGCCCGGTCGCTGAGCGCTCGATCCGAGCGGACGCTGAACAAGCGGGCGGATCAGGCTGATCGCCGAGTGCGCCGGGCCGTCGAGGCCGCGGGGGCTGCGCGAAGCGCCAAGGCGGTTCCGGCTCGGAGGGCGACGCCGCGCACTCCCGTTCTGCACTGACAAGCACACCTCAGACACGTTCATTCCCAACACCATTGGGCGCCTGTCGGACGCAGCAGGTAGGACGGCGCTAGCCGCAGTTCGTTGGTGGTTGGGGTTCGAAGGGTTGGTACCACCACCAGTTGGCGCGTTCCCCGGTC
>NZ_JAEMTA010000109.1 GCF_016462545.1 Mycolicibacterium sp.
CGCTTCGATCTGACGGGGCACATCGATCCGGGGACCGTGTTTGGATGACACGGTGGCGCACCCGGACACCGTCGAACACGAGCGGCCCGCGATCGCGGCCAAGGCGATCACCATGCACGGTCCGTGGGGCCCGGTGTACGGCCCCATCGATCTGGAGATCCCGAGGGGCGGCCTCACCGTGCTGCTGGCGACTCCCGGTTCCGGCATCACCGCGTTGCTGATGACGCTGGCCGGCCGGATGAAGCCCATGGGAGGGACGCTCGACGTCCTGGGCGACACCAGCGCGCGCACCATCTTCGGCCGCAGCGCCCTGGCGGCGATCGAAGAGCTCGACGCAGTGTCCGAGGCGGTCACCGTCCGCGACGTTCTCACCGAGCAGATGCGTTGGGACGCAGCGTGGTACCGGCTGGTGAAGCGGGCCGACGATGACGTTCTGGCACGGGTCTGCGGACCGGTGTTCGGTCCGCTGCCGTTGCCCAGGTTGACCGCCTACGTCGATCAGCTCACCGAACTGGACGCGGTGCTGCTGCGGATCGCGTTGGCCAACACGGCAGCGCCACCGCTGCTGGTGGTGGGCTCCATCGATCAGGTCGACGAGGACGGCAGCCGGGCGGAGTTGGTGCGCCGTCTCGTCGCCCTCGGCGAAACCCAGACCGTCGTCACCGCATCCGCCAATCCCGTATCCGAGGGCTTGGGCGTGCGTGTCCAGCTGCCGGTCGACCAGAAGAGTGGGGTGTGACGATGCTTGCCGGACTGTCACTGGGCACGGATCTGAAGCGCTACTCGCGCGGCACCTTGCCGCGGGTGGCGTTGATCACGATCATTCTCTTGCCGCTGCTCTACGGGGCGATGTACCTCTGGGCATTCTGGAATCCGTTCGCGGCCGTCGACAAGGTCCCGGTCGCACTCGTCAACTCCGACCGCGGCACGGTAGTTCAAGGGCAGGATCTCCGCGTCGGCGACCAGGTGGCCGACGCGCTGCTGAAGTCCGGACAACTCGATCTCCACGTGGTGTCGGCCGAGGACGCGGCGAAGGCCGTGGCGGCGGGCACCTATTACTTCTCGATCACGCTGCCGGACGACTTCAGTGAGGCCATCGCCTCGTCTGCAACGCCCGAGCCGCGGCAAGCGCAGATCGACTTCGACTTCAACGACGCGAACAACTACCTGGCGTCGGTCATCGGGCAGAACGCGTCGCGAGAGATCCTCAATCAGGTCAGCGCCAAGGTTGGCGAGCAGGTGGTCGGCAAGGTGCTGATCGGACTCACCGACGCCGGAGCCGGCATCAAGAAGGCGGCCGACGGAGCCGATCAGCTGTCCGCGGGGCTGACCTCGGCGAACGATGGTGCACACCAACTGGCAAGTGGCGCAAACACACTCGCCGCTGGTCTGATGACGGCGCGAAATGGGTCGGCGGCTCTCGCGGCGGGTGCCGGTGAACTGTCGGCTGGCGTCGACCGAGCCACGGGCCCGCTCATCGATGCGCTGGACAGGGTGCAGCGACTCAACCTGAACCCGGACGACGTCGCCGCCCTGGCCGCGCAGATCAGCGGAGGCGTCGCGACGGCTACCGATCGCATCGCCGCGCTGAACGTGGACCGCCAGCTGGCGGCCGGGATCGTCGATCAGGTGATCGGTGGGCTGCAGGCCAACGCCGACCCGTCGGCGCGGGGCCTCGGCGAGGTGCTGGGGGGAGCGCAGAGACTGCTGAACTCGCGCGGCCTCGACCCGACGACCGACGACGGGCTGCTCCGGCTGCGTGACGGAGCCCAGCAGCTCCAGAACGAATTCGATGACCCGCGCAGCCAGACGAGGCAGCTGCTCACCCAGAGTGTGAACGGCCAGCTGAAGTCGGACGTGATCAAACTCAGGGATGGCGCGGCTCAATTGCGATCTGGCGCAACCAAGCTCGATGCCGGGCTGGCGAAGCTTGCCGATGGCGGCGGGCAGCTGGCAGCAGGGGCGAACCAGCTGGCGACGGGCACCCAGAAGTTGAGCGACGGGTCCAGGCAACTCGCGGACGGACTCGACAGGGGCGCCGCGCAGGTACCGACGTGGACCGATCGGCAGCGCGATGCGGTCGCGCGCACCGTGGCGAGCCCGGTCGGTGTGCAGCAGCACGTGGCCAACGAGGCGCCCACCTTCGGCACCGGATTCGCGCCCTTCTTCCTACCGCTCGCGCTGTTCATCGGCACGCTCATCATCTGGATGTTGTTGACTCCGTTGCAGACCCGGCCGATCGTCAACGGCCTCGGCTCGTTGCGCGTGGTGCTCGCGTCGTACTGGCCCGCGCTCGCCGTGGTGGCGTGCCAGGTGGCGATCATGTACGCCGTGGTGCACTTCGGGGTGGGTCTGCATGCCAAGTACACGGTCGGCACCATCGCGTTCCTGTTTCTGGTGGCGGCGACCTTCCTGGCCATGATCCAGGCGTTCAACGCGGTGTTCGGCGTTGCGGTCGGCCGGGTGGTCACCCTGGCGTTCCTGATGTTCCAGCTGGTGTCCTCGGGAGGCATCTATCCTGTGGAGACCACTGCCAAGCCGTTCCAGCTCATTCACCCCTTCGACCCGATGACGTACGCGGTCAACGGTTTACGAGAGCTGACGGTGGGCGGCGTCGAATCGCGGTTGTGGGTCTCGATCGCCGTCCTGGCCGGCGTCCTCGCCGTCTCGCTGGCGGCCAGCTCACTGGCCGCCAGGCGCAACCGGCAGTACACGATGGAGCGACTACACCCGCCCATCGAAGTGTGATCAGACCTTGAGCACCTGCAGCCGCGTGATCGCCTGCTCCATGGTGTCGTCGCGCTTGCAGAAGGCGAAGCGCACCAGGTGATTCCAGTCGCCGATGTGATCACTGTCGGGGTCGCAGAACGCCGACATCGGGATGGCCGCGACGCCTGCGCGCTCCGGAAGTTCGGCGCAGAACGTGGCGCTGTCGGCATAGCCCAACGGCCGGGGATCGGCGCAGAGGAAGTAGGTGCCGAAGCTCTCCAGCACGTCGAAGCCGATGTCGGAGAGCGCACCTGACAGGCGATTCCGCTTGGCCTGCAAGGACTCCCGCAGCGTCGTCGTCCACGCGTCCTCGTCGTTGAGTGCCTCGGCGACGGCAGGCTGGAACGGCGCCCCACCCACGTAGGTCAGGAACTGCTTGGCCGCCCGCACCCCCGCGATGAGATCTGCGGGCCCGCACGCCCATCCGATCTTCCAGCCGGTGACGTTGAACATCTTCGCCGCGCTCGAGATGGTGATGGTCCGTTCGGCCATGCCCGGATAGCCGGCCAGCGGTAGGTGCCGACGGCCGTCGAACACCAGTTGCTCGTAGACCTCGTCGGTGATGACCAGCAGGTCGTGCTCGACCGCAAGCCCGGCGATGGCCGAGAGCTCGTCGTCGGTCGCGACCATGCCGGTCGGGTTGTGCGGCGAGTTGACGATCAGCGCGCGGGTGCGCGGCGTGATGGCCGCGCGCAACGCGTCGACGTCGATCGCGAAGCCGCGCCCGTCGGCGACCAGGGGTACTGCCACCCGCTGACAGCCGGCCATCGCGATGACGGGGGAGTAGGAGTCGTAGAACGGCTCGATCAGCAGCACCTCGGAGCCGGGTTCCACCAGGCCGATGACGGCCGCCGCGATCGCCTCCGTGGCGCCGACGGTGACCAACACCTCGGCGTCGGGGTCGTAGGTGATGCCGAAGCGGCGTTGCCGCTGCGCTGCGATCGCCTCGCGCAGCGGCGCGATGCCCGGTCCGGGTGGGTACTGGTTGACGCCGTCGGCGATGGCGTTCTCCGCAGTCTTGAGCATCGCGGCCGGGCCGTCCTCGTCCGGGAAGCCCTGCCCGAGGTTCACCGCGCCGATGCGCGCGGCGAGCGCCGACATCTCGGCGAAGATCGTCACCGCGTAGGGCTGGAGTCGGGCGACCGGAGCCGGACGGCCGGCGATTTGGGGGGAGGCCATGCGATCGAGCCTAGGGGCACGGCGCCGGGGAATGAATCGTGTCCTCGAGGCGCTGACGGCGACATGGCCTACACCCTCGCTGCTGATGCGGCACTGCTCCAACCCGTCCGGATCGGTGACACCGCCGCTGGTAATCGGCTCTTCATGGCGCCGCTGACGCGCTCGCGGGCACAAGCGGACGGCACGCCGTCCGATCTCGCCGTCCAGTACTACGCGCAGCGCGCGGCGGCCGGGCTGATCATCACCGAGGCAACGGCGGTGTCGAAGGCCGCCAACGGCGCATACCTCAATACCCCGGGCAACTACACCGACCGGCACCAGGAGAAGTGGGCCGAGATCGGCCGGGCGGTGCACCAGGCGGGCGGCCGGATGTTCATGCAGCTGTGGCACGTCGGAAGGATGGGGCACCCGGAGATCAGCGGCGTCGAACCGGTGGCGCCGTCGGCCATCGCGGCGGACGTCACGACCCACACCCCGTCGGGCAAGAAGCCGCTCCCCGTCCCACGCGCACTTGCCCTGGAGGAGATCGCGCCGATCGTCGAGCAGTTCCGCGTGGCGGCCCGCCGTGCCGTCGACGCGGGCCTCGACGGTGTCGAGATTCATAGCGCCAATGGCTATCTCCTGCACCAATTTCTGTCCGACGAAACCAATCGGCGGATGGACGCCTACGGCGGCTCGCCGGAGAACAGGGCGCGGTTGACCGCCGAGATCGTCGAGGCCGTCGCCGCGGAGATCGGGCCCGGCCGCGTGGGTCTGCGCATCTCGCCGGGGAACACCGCCGGGGACATGCACGAGGTCGACCAGGTCAGCGCGTACGAGGCGCTGTTGACTCGGATCGTCGCGCTGGACCTCGCCTACCTGCACGTGCTGATCAACCCGGACGCGCCCGCCTTCGGGGCACTTCGCGGGCTGTGGTTCGGACCGCTGGTGCTGAACACCGGACGCGACAGCGAGACCAAGTTCTGCCAGCTGGAGGAGCTCGCCGAGTGGGGTGTGATCAGCGCGGCCGCCGTCGGCAGATCGTTCCTCGCCAACCCCGACCTCATCGATCGGCTGCGCGTCGGCGCCGAACTCAACGAGCCGGACGTCGCGACCTTCTATGCGCCGGGACCCGTCGGCTACGTGGACTACCCGACCCTGGCGGAGCTGGAGCAGTCCAAGACTGGCTGACGGCGGCAGTGCTGGGCGGCCGCCCAACCAAGCGGTTGGGCGAGGCTGCTAGGCTCGCCATCGCGAGGACTAAGCCTCCGCGCGGGTACCAATCTGCGTACCCCCAACTCACAGGACCTGGAGAGTCAGACATGTCCGAAGAAGCCTTCATCTACGAGGCGATCCGCACCCCGCGCGGCAAGCAGCGGGGCGGCTCGCTCAACGAGGTCAAACCCGTCAACCTCGTCGTCGGCCTGATCGACGAGCTGCGTAGCCGCCACCCCGATCTGGACGAGAACCTGATCAGCGACGTCATCCTCGGCGTCGTGTCGCCGGTCGGCGATCAGGGCGGCGACATCGCCCGCACCGCGGCCCTGGTGGCCAAGCTGCCCGAGACCACCGGCGGATTCCAGCTCAACCGCTTCTGCGCGTCGGGCCTGGAGGCCGTGAACACCGCCGCGCAGAAGGTGCGCTCCGGCTGGGACGATCTGGTCATCGCCGGTGGCGTCGAGTCGATGAGCCGCGTCCCGATGGGCTCTGACGGCGGCGCGTGGGCCACCGATCCCGAGACCAACTACCGCCTCGGCTTCGTTCCGCAGGGCATCGGCGCCGACCTGATCGCCACCATCGAGGGCTTCTCCCGCGAGGACGTCGACGCCTACGCGGCTCGCTCGCAGGAGAAGGCAGCCGCGGCGTGGTCTGGCGGTTACTTCGCCAAGTCCGTGGTCCCGGTCAAGGATCAGAACGGACTGGTCATCCTCGACCACGACGAGCACATGCGTCCCGGGTCGACGGTCGAGAGCCTCGGCAAGCTGAAGACTGCATTCGACGGCATCGGCGCGATGGGTGGCTTCGACGACGTGGCGCTGCAGAAGTACCACGCGATCGAGAAGATCAACCACGTCCACACCGGCGGCAACAGCTCCGGCATCGTCGATGGCGCCGCCCTGGTGCTCGTCGGCTCCGAGGCTGCGGGCACGTCGCAGGGGCTGACCCCGCGTGCCCGGATCGTGGCCACCGCCACCAGCGGCGCCGATCCCATCATCATGTTGACCGGTCCCACCCCGGCCACCCGCAAGGTGCTGGACCGCGCGGGTCTGTCCACCGAGGACATCGACCTGTTCGAGCTGAACGAGGCCTTCGCCTCGGTGGTGCTCAAGTTCCAGAAGGATCTGAACATCCCCGACGAGAAGCTCAACGTCAACGGTGGCGCGATCGCGATGGGTCACCCGCTGGGCGCCACCGGCGCCATGATCACCGGAACCATGGTCGACGAGCTGGAGCGCCGCGGCGCCCGGCGTGCGCTGATCACGCTGTGCATCGGCGGCGGCATGGGTGTCGCGACCATCATTGAACGAGTTTGAGAGGGTGTAAGACCATGGCAGAGAACACGATTCAGTGGGACCAGGATGCCGACGGCATCGTCACGCTGACGCTGGACGACCCGACCGGTTCGGCCAACGTGATGAACGAGCACTACATCGAGTCGATGGGCAAGGTTGCCGAACGCCTTGTGGCCGAACGAGATTCGATCACCGGCGTGGTGATCACCAGCGCCAAGAAGACCTTCTTCGCCGGTG
>NZ_JAEMTA010000072.1 GCF_016462545.1 Mycolicibacterium sp.
CACCACCCCCACCGCCCCCGTCGGCGCAGGAGCTCGTTCCGCCGTTCGCCACGCGTCAGTACACGCCGCAGTACCAGACTCCCGACGAGCCGAAGAAGCCGCAGACGAACGTCACCCGGGCGCCGTTGAGCGCGACGCCACCGCCGCCGCCCCGAAACACCGACAAGGGCCGGGCGACGCCGGGGCAATCGGGCAGCCACGGCTTATTCGGATGAGGCACGGCTCGTGAAGGCGATGATCGACTTCGAGGCCTCGCCCATCTTCGGTATCCCGTTGACCGACGGGACGGGTGTCCGCGAGGGCATGTTGATCGAGGGCCCCCAGGGGTGGGGCGAGTTCAGTCCGCCACCCGACTGCGACGACCGCGAGACGGCGCGATGGTTGACCGCGGCGGTCGAGGGCGGCACCGTGGGGTGGCCGGACCCGGTGCGGGGGCGCATACCGATCGCGGTCACCGTGGCTGCCGTCGATCCCGCGGCGGCGCATCGCATCGTCGAGGACTCCGGCTGCCTGACGGCCGATGTGACCGTCGCGAGCTACCCGAGATCTCTCGGCGACGACATCGCCCGCGTCGAGGCGGTTCGAGCTGCACTCGGGCGCAATGGACGAATTCGACTGAACGCCAACGGGAAATGGGCGGTCGACGATGCGGTCCATGCGATCACTCTGCTCGCAAAGGCGGCAGGTGGGCTCGAGTTCGTCGAACAACCATGCGGCACCGCCGGCGAGACGGCAGCCCTCCGCGGACGGATCGACACGCCGATCGCTGCGAGTGTCACGTCGGCCGACGGCGCGGACGTCGCGATTCTGCGGAGTGGCCCCCTCGGTGGTGTGCGCCGCGCCCTGCGGTTGGCGGAGCGGCTCGACATGCCGTGCGTGGTGTCCTCGTCCTACGAGACCAGCATCGGCCTGACCGGCGGCCTCGCCCTCGCAGGCGTGCTTCCCGAACTTCCGTTCGCGTGTGCGCTGGGCACCATGTCGGCACTGGCCGGCGACGTCGTCGTGGCCCGTCGTTCCCTTGTACCGGTGGACGGATACCTTCCCGTTGCCCCGATGCCCGCGTCGCCGGCGCCGGAGCTGGTGGCGCGCTACGCCGTCACCGATCCCGAGCGAATCGACGCCTGGCGTCGCAGGCTTCAGTCGGCGCGGACCGTCAGCTGACCGAGGTCGACTTCGCGTTGAGGTGGTTGTCGGCGATCCACTGCGCGGCCTTCTTGACCAGCCCCGACTGCGGGTACCGGACGTGCGAGCCGAAGTCCTTACCCAGCGAGCAGATGGGATCGTTGGTGTTGCACATGTCGGCGGTCTTGGGTCCGTAGAGCGGACTCAGCGTCGTCAGTGGCTGACCGAGTCGCGCCGACGGATTTCCGAAGACGGCGACGGCGCTGACGTGATCGGCCATGGCGGGTGGCAGCGGGGTCTTGAATCCGAGTCCGGCGATGGGGGACGTGGTCACCACGTCCATGACCGCCGCACCTTGCGAGTAGCCACCGAGGATGATGTCGGTGCTTGGGCAGTTCTTCGCGGTGGACTGCACGCGGGCACTGGTGTCGTTGGCTCCCGTCGCGACGCCGAGGAAATCGTAGGACGCCGGGTACTTCACGGCGTAGGAGCGAATCGACTTGCCCTTGACCAGCGGCTTCAACGAATCCACCAGGGCCTGCCCAACGACCCCGATGCCGGGTGGCTCGTCGGTGCCGCGGGCGAAGACCACCTCGATGTCTGGACAGTCGGCGGCGGCCGCCAGCGGCACCGGCCCACCGGCGACCGTCGCGCCGGCCAGCACGAGGGCGCTGACGACCGTCGCGACGGGGGTGCGCCACGCTGCTCTACCAGTGTTGTTCAAGGCCGCTCCTTGACCTGACGGGGGTGGATCGGGCCATTCATCGAGCACATACCCAATTATCACTCGCGTCACTCTCGTAACAGATTACCGCGAGCCGGGAGCTATCGGGATCCACCCGTCGCCGGCCGCGTCGGGGGATGGTTCAGTTAGCGCCATGACCTCGGAAGCCGAGTCCGCTCCCGACATCGCGGCCGTGGAGGAGTTGAGATTCCTCGCCGATGCACTGCGGCGGATCGACGCCGCGGCGGCCGCCGCGCACTGGGACGATGACGGGCTCAGCGCGGTCGTCGCGGAGGCGTGCGCCGAACTGGCGTCCGTGCACGACTCGCTCACCGACGACATCGCCGCTGCCGCCGCATCCGCTCCGTGGCGCGAGCGCGCCACCGACCACGTGCGGTCCGCGGCGCTCACCCGGGGACTCGACGTACCGACGGAGCAGGCGAGCGCGAACGCCGTCGTCGCGGTGGCGCTGGCCAGGGCAGCCGTCGCCGAGGCCGTTCTGACGGTCGCGCGACCTCGCGACGGTGACGGCACCGACAGCCGCCCTTCGACGACAAGGCGCATCGCCGTCCTTCGGGGCGCGCCGGTCTCCGGAGTGGGCAGGCGCATCGCCGCGGAGGTGCGCCACGTCGTCGCCGACCGCCCGAGGGACATCCTGATCCGGCTGCTGATCACCCTGGGCGTCAGCCTGTCGCTGGTGAGCGTCTATCACTTCAGCGGTTGGACGAGGTACGACGACGTCAGCCGACTCTCGCTCTACCTGTTCTCTGCGGTCGTCGGCAGCGTGGTGTGCACCAACGCACTCTGTTTCGAAGCGCAGCGGGTCCGCGACGCCGTGGCGCGCGGTGAGCGTATCTGGCGGATCCTGGTGGCCAAGAACCTCGCGATGGCCGTGCTGGTCACCGTCGCCGCGCTCCCGGTCATCGGTTTCCTCACCGTTGCCAACGAAGGCAACCCCATCGCCCTGGTGGACCAGCTCATCACCATGGTGTTCATCTGGCTCGGTGTCGGCAACGTTCTCTCGGTGCTGTATCCCATTCGGCACGAACCGTTTTCGGCACGCCTGAAGGACGGCACGTGGAAGCCGTTCCTGTTCTCGTTCGCGCTGTCCTACGGGGTGGGCCTGACCGTGAACCTGATGATCTTCTGGCGGCTGTGGTCGCGCCAGACGGCGTCGGCGGAGCTGGCGGGCGGCGAATGGGCCGCGTTTCTGCTCGTGCTCGGCAGTGCGATCACGAGCTGGGTGCTCCTCACCGTCTTCGCGGTCACCTGCAGCCGAGAACCTCGGATCCGCCGGATCCTGTCCCGCGAGATGATCACGTACCGCGCCGAACGGTCCGGGTAACCGGACGTTTTGACTCGTCCAGCCGTGGGCAACCTAGCGCTTTCCGGGTCTGCGTCGGGCACCCGGTATGGACCGATAGGGGTGGGGTTCCGATGACCGACCAAGCACCGTCGACAAGTCAGGCCTCCACTCCGGAGTCTCCGGGCGCCACGCTGGGCACCAGCCTCAAACCCCGTCACATCACCATGATCTCGATCGCCGGCGTGATCGGCGCCGGTCTGTTCGTCGGGTCGGCGAATGCCATCAAGGAGGCGGGCCCCGCCGTCCTCATCTCCTACTTCCTGGCAGGCACGCTGGTCGTGCTCGTGATGCGAATGCTGGGGGAGATGGCGACGGCGAACCCCGACACCGGCTCGTTCTCGGTGTACTCCGATCGCGCACTCGGCGGCTGGGCCGGGTTCTCGGTCGGCTGGCTCTACTGGTGGTTCTGGGTTCTGGTGATTCCCGTCGAAGCGACTGCGGCGGCGGCGATCCTGTCGAATCTCGTGGGTGCGCCCCAGTGGACGTGGGCACTGGCGGTCACCCTCCTGCTCACGGTCACCAACCTCGTCAGCGTCGGCAACTACGGCGAGTTCGAGTTCTGGTTCGCGCTGATCAAGGTGGTGGCCATCGTCTGCTTCATCGGAATCGGAGTCGCAGCGATCTTCGGTCTCATTCCCGACTCGCAGGTCAGCGGGATCGATTCGCTGTGGCAGCCAGATGGGTTCATGCCGAACGGGTTCGGCGCCGTGATCGCCGGCATGCTGGTGACGATGTTCTCGTTCATGGGAACCGAGATCGTCACCATCGCAGCCGCCGAGTCACCCGATCCGACGACCGGCATCAGCAAGGCCGTGAACTCGGTCATCTGGCGGATCTCGCTGTTCTACATCGGCTCCATCTTCGTCATCGTCGCCTTGATGCCGTACGACCAGCTCGCCGACGGCTCGTACCAGTCCACCCTCGAGGCGATCGGCATCCCCGGTTCGAAGATCGTCATGGACCTGGTCATCCTCACGGCCGTGGCGTCCTGTCTGAACTCCGCGCTGTACACCGCATCTCGGATGCTGTTCTCGCTCGGCGCCCGGCGTGACGCGCCAAAAGCGGTGCGCAAGCTGACCGGCAATGGCGTGCCGTGGGTGGCGGTGCTCGCCTCGATGGTGGTGGGCTTTCTCGCGGTGCTCGGCAACTATCTCTTGCCGGAGAAGATCTTCGCCTACCTTCTCGCGACGAGCGGTGCCATCGCGTTGTTCGTCTACCTCGCGATCGCCGTGAGCCAGTTCGTGCTGGGTCGCGCGATGCGGGCCGAGGGGGAGCGCGCCCCGGTCCGGATGTGGCTGTTTCCCTACCTCACGATCGCCGTCATAGTGGCGATCGTTGCCGTCCTGGTCCTCATGGCCTTCGACCCCGATCAGCAGCAAGCCATCTTCCTGTCACTGATCTCCGCGGTAGTCATCGTCGGCGCAGGCGTCGTCATACATCGGCGCCGCGGCCAAGAGGCCGAAATCGACCGCCGCTAGCCTTCTTTGAGCTGTAGCACGCGCGTGCGCAGGCCGTCGGTCGCCGTCTGCATCAGGCCCTTGGCGCCACGCTTGATCAGGAAGCCCGGTATCGGTACGAGCGGGTCGACCGTGAGCTCGAACCGCACGCGGGTGCCATCGCCTTCGGTCGTCAGCGTGTACCGAGCGTCCTGCGCGCGCTGCTGCGTGGCGCGGATCAACGTCCAGCTGACCCCGTCGTCGTGAACCGAGTAGGCGAGTTCCTGTTCGTCGCTGATGCCGACGATCTTGACGACCTGGCGGGACCTGATCGGGCGGCCGTCCTCGTCGCGCTCGAGGATCTCGACCTCCTGGTGTGCCGAGGACCACTCGGTGAGTGACTCCAGGTCGAAGAGGACGTTCATGATTTCGTCGGGGGTCGCTTCAATGACGACTTCACGGGACTCGGTGACGGCCATGTCGGCCAACCTAGCCGACGCCAGGGATGGTCGATCCGCCCGCCAGCGAACCCAAGATGGATGTTTCGTGCGACTTGATCGGTGGTACCCGCCGATCATGAAAAAGCACCTCGTGACTCAGTTCCTCGTCGCCGGCGCCGGTGTGACCGCGATCGCCTTCGCACCTCTTGCCGGCGCAAACCCGCCGCCGCCCTGCGGCGTCGAAGGCACCCCCGCCTGCGCGACTGCGGGACCTGACGGCGCGGGCGCGGCCGTACCCGGTGCGGGTGCAGTGGCCGGACCCGACGGCGCATCAGCGACGGCTCCCGGTACGGGCGCGGCTGCCGGACCCGACGGAGCCGAGGCCACCGTGCCCGGCGCAGGTGTGACCGCAGGTCCGGACGGGGCGGGCGCCACTGTGCCCGGTGCCGAGGCCAACGCCGACCGTGACGGGGCCGGTGCCACCGTGCCCGGTGCGGGAGCCAACGCAGACCGTGGCGGCGCCACCGCGTTCGTCCCCGGCGGCAGCGCCACCGCAGGACCCGGCGGCGCCAGCTTCTGCGTGCCGAACTTCTGCGCCAACGCAGGCTAGATACGGCACGACCAACCCCTCGAGGCTGCTCACCGAGCCTCGGGGGGTTGAGTCGTCTCCGGAGACTTCTGGTCCATGCAAGTCATCATCCGTTGACACGACCTGGGGAGTATCCTACGGTCACAAGTCATCGGTTGTTGACACAGCACCGCGTGTGGAATCGGCCATGGCGTCACCTGATCCGATCTACCGGGGCCGTGAACCAGACGGCCGCGGGCGTCGTAACCATGGAGGAGGAGGGTGCCATGAGCGTGATCGCCGCCGTACGAGGAGAACTCCCATCGAACCGCTATACCCAGGCCGAGGTGACCGAGGCACTACTCGCCATCCCGGGCTACGCGGAGTACGCCAGCCCCATCAGGAAGTTGCATCAGAGCGCCAAGGTCGATAGCAGACACATGGTGCTGCCGATCGAGGACTATGCCAGCCTCGACGACTTCGGCAGCGCCAACGACGTCTTCATCGAACACGCCGTCGAACTCGGCTGCGCGGCAGTCCAGGGGGCGTTGGACGATGCGGGGCTGAAGCCGTCCGACGTCGACGTGATCTTCTCGACGACGGTCACCGGTTTGGCGGTACCGACCCTGGAAGCCAGGATCGCGGCCAGGATCGGCCTGCGTCCCGACGTGCGGCGGGTGCCGATGTTCGGACTCGGCTGCGTGGCCGGTGCCGCCGGAGTGGCTCGCCTCAACGACTACCTTCGCGGTGCCCCCGACGATGTCGCGGTCCTGGTCGCGGTGGAACTCTGTTCGCTGGTGCCCAAGCGCGACCCGTCGATGGCCACGGTGGTCGGCAGCAGCCTGTTCGGGGACGGAGCCGCCGCCGTGGTGGCCGTCGGCGACCGGCGCGCGGAACGGATCGAGGCGTCCGGCCCGGACGTGCTGGATTCGCGCAGCCACCTTTATCCCGATTCGCAGCGCACGATGGGGTGGGACATCGACTCCAGCGGTTTCCGGCTGGTGCTCTCACCCGACGTGCCCAAGGTAGTCGAGCGCTACCTCGCCGATGACGTCACGAACTTCCTTGCGGCTCATGGCAAGACGATCGAAGACGTGGGCGCCTGGGTGAGCCATCCCGGCGGCCCCAAGGTCATCGAAGCCATCACGGCGACGCTCGGCCTGTCCGAGGACGCCCTCGAGCTCACGTGGCGCTCGCTCGCAGAGGTGGGCAACATGTCCTCGGCATCGGTGCTGCACGTCCTGCGCGACACCATCGCCAAGAGGCCCGAGCCGGGGACGCCGGGCGTGATGATGGCGATGGGTCCGGGCTTCTGCTCGGAACTCGTCCTGCTGCGCTGGCGCTGAACCGTGATCTGGTATTCGCTTCTGATCGCTGCGATTGTTATCGAACGACTGGCGGAACTGGTTGTCTCCAAGCGTAATTGGGCGTGGAGTCGGGAGCGCGGTGGCACCGAGTTCGGGGCCGCGCACTATCCGAGCATGGTCGTGCTGCACGTCGGACTGCTCGTCGGGTGTCTGGTCGAGCCGCTGGTCCTGCACCGGCCGTTCATCCCCGCACTGGGCTGGCCAATGCTCGCCGTCGTCGTCGCCGCCCAAGTGCTCCGCTGGTGGTGCATCACGACCCTTGGTCGGCAGTGGAACACCAGGGTGATCGTCATCCCTGGCGCCGACCGCATCACCGGCGGCCCCTACCGACTGATTCCGCACCCGAACTACGTGGCGGTCGTGGTCGAGGGCGTGGCGTTGCCGCTGGTGCACACGTCCTGGATCACCGCACTCGTGTTCACGGTCCTCAACGCCGCTCTGTTGCGGACGCGGCTCCGGGTGGAGAACACGGCGTTGGCGAGCCTGGCGTGATCGACCTCCTCGTCGCCGGAGGTGGACCGGCCGGGCTTGCCACCGCGCTCTACGGCGCGAAGGCCGGACTCGACGTCGTGGTGGTCGAGCGACGCCACGGGACCATCGACAAGGCCTGCGGCGAAGGCATGATGCCGCACACCCTCGCGCACCTGGCACACCTCGGAGTCCCCGTCGAGGGTCGACCGCTGCGCGGGATCAGCTATCTCGACGGCAGTCGGCGGGTCGATGCGACGTTCCGGTCGGGTACCGGCCTCGGCGTGCGCAGGACGGTGTTGCATGCAGCGCTGCACGATGCCGCCGACGCGGCGGGGGTGCGGTTCGTGCACGGCGACGTCGGCACGGTGGCTCAGGACGCGGAGTCGGTGCGCGCGGGGGAGTTGCGGGCCAGGTATCTGGCGGCGGCCGACGGGCTGCACTCGCCGCTGCGGCGATCCCTCGGCCTCGAACGGCCGAGCGCGGGTCCGCGCCGGTGGGGGATCCGGCGCCACGTCCAGATCGCCCCGTGGACGGACTCCGTCGAGGTCCACTGGGCGCCAGGTGCCGAGGCCTACGTGACGCCGGTCGCCGACGACTGCGTCGGCATCGCGATCCTCAGCTCGACGCGCGGGGGGTTCGACCGCCACCTCGACGAGTTCCCCGCGCTGCGAGCCCGGGTCGACGGGCATGCGCACGGATCCGATCGGGCGGCGGGACCGTTGCGGCAGAAGGCGAGCAGTCGCACCGCCGAGCGGGTGATGCTGGTCGGTGACGCGGCCGGCTACATCGACGCGCTGACGGGCGAGGGGATGGGGTTGGCATTCGGCGGTGCCAAGCTGCTGGTGGGTTGCGTCGTCGCGGACCGACCCGGCGACTACGACGCCCAATGGCGCCGGGAGACCCGGCGCTATCGGATGCTGACGGCCGCGCTGGTGAAGGCCGGTGTCCATGCCCGGGTTCGGGCGCGAATCGTTCCGGCCGCCACCGCTCTGCCCGCGGTCTTCGCCACCGCTGTCAACCAGCTGGCGTATTGACGGAGTTGGCAACGCATACCCCGAGCCACACGACCCGGCCCGTGCTTGACAGACTGTCGTCATGGCACAGATAACCTTGCGCGGAAATCCCATCAACACCGTCGGCGAGCTTCCTGCCGTCGGCGCTCCGGCTCCGGCCTTCACCCTCACCGGGACCGACCTCGGTGCGGTCAGCAGTGACGACTACCGCGGTAAGGCGCTGCTGCTCAACATCTTTCCCTCGGTCGACACTCCCGTCTGTGCGACCAGCGTGCGGACGTTCAACGAACGTGCCAGCGACGGCGGCGTCTCCGTTCTGTGCGTGTCGAACGATCTCCCGTTCGCGCAGAGCCGCTTCTGCGGCGCCGAGGGCATCGAGAACGTCAAGGCGGCATCCGCATTCCGCGACAGCTTCGGCGCGGACTACGGCATCACCATCACCGACGGCCCCATGGCCGGCCTGCTCGGGCGCGCGGTCGTGGTGGTCGGAGCCGACGGCAACGTCGCCTACGCCGAACTGGTTCCCGAGATCGGCCAGGAGCCGAACTACGACGCGGCGATCGCAGCGCTCGGTTAGTCAGACCGACGCCAGGGACTTCTCGTCCTCGTCGGCGAACGTCTCCTCCAGCGCCAGGGGCGAGTAGTCGAGATCGATTTCGCCGACGGGGCGGCCCCTGGCGCTGCTGATGGTGCCGAACCGTCGCATTCCCTTGTCGGTGGCGTACTGCATGAACTCGTCCATCTCGAGGTTGAACGGGATCTCGTCGTAGAGGGCGAACGCCTCCTGGGTGTTGCTGAGCGCCAACGGGATGAGCTCGTTCATCCTGGTCTCGAACACCGACCAATTGGAGTCGTCGGCAGCTACGTGGCGCCGACACGTGAACGTGCCCCACGCCATGTGGCGCCGCTCGTCGTCACCGATGCGCCTGACCAGTTCCTGCATACCGGGGAGGATGTTGCGGCTCAGGCAAATCTTGTGCCACGCATAGTATCCCGTCAATGCCATCATCCCCTCGATGACGTGGTTGTACGTCGCGGAGGCGCGCACCTGAGCGGCCGGGGACGGGTCCGTCGACAACGTGTCGAGTGACTCGGGAAGCTCCTCGTAGAAGATCTTCCGGTAGGCGGGCAGGTCGTCGAGGTAGTGGTGCAGATCCTCGGTGATTCCCACGGCGTCGAGCCACAGCCGGAACACCTGGGTGTGCTTGGCCTCCTCGAAGGCGAACTGGGTCAGGTACATCTCGTCGCCGAGGCGCCCCTCCGCCCGCATCGCCGAGATGAAGGGTGCGATGTCCTCGGTGACGGCTTCCTCGCCGGCGATGAACTCCGCACATAGGCGGGTGGCCCAATCCCGTTCGAGGTCCGACAGCGACGCCCAGTCCTCGCGATCGCGCGAGAAGTCGATGTCGGCCGGATTCCAAAACTTGGCGTTTCCGCCGGCGAAGAGTTTCAGCGGCAGGCTGTCCCAGTTCAGTCCGCCCTCGGCGAGCGAGCCGATTCGTGTTCGTGTCATGCCTCGAATGGTCCTCCGCGGTGCGGCCGCAGTCAGCCGAAACACAAAGATCGGTGATGCTCAGACGGGCCAGTCCTCGCGGCGGTAGGCGGCGTCGAAGAACATCCACTCGTAGCGCGAGGTGGTCACGAAGTGAGCCCGGGCGACGGCCTCGTCGGTGGGGTTGAGCACCAGCCCGATCCGGTCGGTCAGGTCCAGCACCTGGGCGACGACGGCGGCGAACTCCTCGCCGCCGTAGCTGTCGATCCAACTCTGAAACCTGGGATCGGGAGAGCCTCTGTCGATCAGTGTCGCTCCGACCCGTGCGTAGATCCAGTAGCACGGCAGGATGGCGGCCAGCCCGTCGACGAAGCTCCCGCCGTAGCTGGTAGCCAGCAGATAGCTGGTGTAGGCCTGCGTGGTCGGCAGGACGGGCGCCTCGCCGATCGTGGCGGGATCCAGTCCGAGCGCGGGCAGCAGGGTGTCGTGCAGGCTGAGTTCGACGTCGAGCACGTCGGCGGCGTGTCGGGCGAACATCGCCGTGTCCGTCAGGGTGGGCGCCTTGGCGCCGACGATGGCCAGGGCGCGGGCATAGTCGCGCAGGTAGTGAACGTCCTGGGCGACGTAGTGCGCGAACACGTCGGTGTCCAGGGTGCCGTCGGTCAGCCCGGTGACGAAGGGGTGGGCCAGGATTGCCGCGAACGTCGGCTCGATCTCGCTCCAGAGTCGAGCGGACCAGGGCTGTAGTGGTGTGCTCATGACTGGTCCGCCTCGAGGGGATTGTCGGCAATCTGGCTGATGATGGCGTCCAAGTAGGTCCGCACGAACGTTTCGAACAGCTCGTCCGGGTTCAGGCCGCCGATGGCCGAGAGCGCGGTGTGCAGCGCCGGACGGTCCTCGGGGTCGGGCGTCGGCCCGTCGCCACCCTCGGCGTAGTGGGCGGCGTTCTCGCCGAGAATGGCGGCGCCGATGGTCAACGCCGTCAAGCCGTCGACGATGGTGACGTGCCACTTGGCGGGCACTCCGGCATCCGTCAGGAAGAGGCACGCCTGTTCGTACTCACCGAACATGTTGTCGCGCGGCATGAATCGAACCAGAAGTGGAGCACAGTGCGGATGGGCCACGATCGTCCGGCGCATCGTCACGGCCTGGATCACCAGGACGTCGGTCCAGTCGGCGTCGGGTGGGATGGCCGAGGGATCGAGGTGCGAGGTGGAGACGACGCGGGCCACCGCGGCCAGGAGCGCGTCCTTGTCCGCGAAGTAGTGATAGAGCGACGGCGCGCGAACGCCGAGGGAGGTCGCCAGCTTCGGCATGCTGAACGCCTCCAGCCCGCCGTCGCCGATGATGGCGATCGCGGCATCGACGACCTTCTCCTTGGTCAAGGTCGACCTGTTGGGACGCGCCACGTCCCACATCGTGCCGCAGGGCGACCGGGGCCGATGCGTCGGCCATGAGCCTCCACGCCTCGGCGTCACCGTTCGGTCACGGTATGGCGGCTCATTGGCCTTGGGCCACTCTGCAATTGGGTTATTGACGTGCCAGGCGGTAGAAGTGGTTTCAGAGAGCGAACGCAGAGAGATGGAATTGACGATGAGACGCATTTACGCCGTGATGATCAGCTTGGCCCTGCTGGCGGTGACGCCCGGGTTGGCCACCGCCGATCCGTACGTGCGGCCCGCGCGCAACCAGCAGGCCGTCGACCTCGTGATCGCGCGCGCCCTCTCGCAGCGCGGCGTCGCGTTCTCCTATGGCGGCGGCGATGCGACCGGTCCGACTCTCGGCAGTGGTTCCAGGTCGGACGTGCTTGCGACCGAACAGCTTGCCAACACCCCGGCCACCACGACGACGCCCGGCGGGATCTTCGGCACCGTCCCGGGGTCGACCATCCTGGGCGCCCCTGCGGTCCCCGCACCGAGCGTCGTCGGCTTCGACGCCTCGGGCATCATCGTCTACGCCTTCGCAGGAGCAGGCATCAAGCTGCCACGTTCCTCCGGTGAGCAGTACAAGGTCGCCCAGAAGGTCGCCCCGAGTGCGGCGCTGCCCGGCGACCTGATCTTCTTCGGTCCCGACGGCACGCAGAGCGTGGCGCTGTTCCTGGGCAACGGCCAGATGCTCGAGGCCAGCGACACCGGCGTGAAGGTCTCACCCGTGCGGACCAACAACATGACGCCGTACCTGGGTCGCATCATCGCCTGATCGCTCAGGCAGGCCAGCGCGCGGCAAGCTCGGCCGGCGTCCAGTCGGGCCACGACGGCGCACCCACCACGTCACCGCCGCTGATCTGGGCGACGATCCGGGGTCCCCGACGGTCGCTGCCGTCGTAGACGATGGCGCTGTCGCACGCAGTCGCGGCCCGGACGACCAGCGACCACAGCCGACGATGCCGCTCCCGGATCTTCTCCGGCGGCACTGCATGCCCACCTGCCGCGACGCGGTATCGGACGCGTTCGACGGCGAGGTCCTCGGGGATCATCACCACGTGCAGCACGACGGTGTAGCCGGCGACCTTGGCGTCGGCGACGAACTCGAGTTTCGAGGGATGCGAGAACACGGTCTCGGCGATGAACGACAGTTTCCGCTCGATGAGCGTGGCCCTGGTGTCCGCGGCGATCCTCGCCGCCTCGTAGGCATGCGCCGCCGCGTCGCCGGGCCAGCGTTGTCTGGCGATCTCGTCGGCGTTGACGAAGGGGCTGCCGGGCAGCAGCGGGGCCAGGGTGAGCTCGACGAACGTGGACTTGCCCGCGCCGTTGGGCCCGACGACCAGATCGAGACGATTCACACCGCGGTCACGGTGTGCTGGTCAGCACGACCGATGTTCCATCCGGGCGATGCTCGACGATGTCACCGTCGGCGTTGAGCGCGACGGTGGTGACACCGCGGCTCGCGAGGACACGGCCGTAATCGGTGCGGGCCAGGGATTCTTCGATGCCGGCCGAGATCTCGGCGTTGAACACCACGCCCTCCTCGACGGTCAGGTCCGCAAGCGGCAGCTGTCCGGCCATCGCCGCCTCGACCCGGCGACGCGACGCCGTCTGCTGACTCGACACGGCGCGACCCACGCGCACCCAATGGTCGAGTTGCTGCTTGGCCGACCGGCTCTGGCGGACGCCCTCGGCTTCGGCGCTGTCCACCAGATCGGCAGCGAATCGGGTGACGCGATCAGCTACTTCAGACATGGCACAACCTCCTGTTACAAAATGCTACACCTGGTAGCAAGATGCTACCGAGCTGGTGTCGACGAGGTTGCGGCTTCTCGCCCGCCATGGCGCGAACCTTCGGTAGCTTCACCATCGTGCCCGACCCGACGAACCGCCAGATCGTGTTGCGTCACCGGCCGAAGGGTCTCATCGACGCGAGCGACACCGAAATGATCAGCGCTCCCGCGCCTCGGCCTGCGGACGGTGAAGCGCTCGTCCGCATGACGTACGTCGGCATCGACGCCGCCGCCCGCACGTGGCTCAACGACCAACCGGGATATCTGCCTCCCGTGCAGTTGGGCGAGGTGATCCGGGCGGCAGGCATCGGGGAGGTCGTGGAGTCGCGCTGCGATGCGTATTCCGTCGGCGACGTGGTGACCACGCTGTCGGGCTTTCAGGAGTACGCCATCGTCCGCGACGACATCTTCTGCACGCCCGTCACCGACGAGGTCGATCAACTGGCGGTCATGTCGATCTACGGGCCGACGGGCGCGACCGCCTACTTCGGCATGAACGACGTCGGCAGGCCGAAGTCGGGGGAGACGGTGGTGGTCTCTGCCGCGGCCGGCGCCACCGGATCGGTCGCCGGGCAGATCGCCAAGATCGCCGGGGCGCGGGTCGTGGGCATCGCCGGCGGTCCGGACAAGTGCCGGGCGGTCGTCGATGACTTCGGCTTCGACGCCTGCATCGACTACCGCGAGGATGACCTGCCGGCGGCGCTCAAACGGCACTGCCCACGGGGCGTCGACGTCTACTTCGACAACGTCGGCGGACCCATCCTCGACGCCGTTCTCGGGCGCCTCGCTGCGAAGGCCAGGGTCGTGCTGTGCGGCGTCATCTCCAGCTACCTCACCGGCGAGCATCCCGGACCGGCCAACTACGTCAACATCCTGGCCAAGACCGCCACCATGCAGGGCTTCAACGCACTCGACGAATGGGGCCGCTTCGACGAAGCCTTCGCCGCCCTGCGGGGTTGGGAACAACAGGGTCTGCTCGTCCACCGTGAAACCGTCTACGAGGGCCTCGAGTCGTGTGTCGATGCGCTCAACGGCCTCTTCACCGGCGCCAACATCGGCAAGATGCTAGTCAAGGTCGGCGAGCCCACCCCACTCTGACGTCGGCTTTACCCGTCCCGGGGCTGCCTAGGATGGACGGCATGGCTCGCGGTTCACAGCAGGAGTTCGTCGCCCCGCCCGGGCTACTGCGCATCGAGGACTGCCTGACCGCCGACGGAGGTGTCGCACTGCCACCGGGCGTCACCCTGTCCTCGTTGATCGACCGCAACATCGCCCACGTCGGAACCACCGTGGCGTACCGCTACCTGGACTTCACCCAATCCGACGCGGGTCACGCCGTCGAGTTGACCTGGGCCCGGTTGGGGGTGCGAACGCGCGCGGTCGGTGCGCATCTACAACGGGTGAGTGCACGCGGTGATCGGGTCGCGATCCTGGCGCCCCAAGGTATCGACTACGTGGTGGGGTTCTTCGCCTCGATCAAGGCCGGCAACATCGCCGTGCCGCTCTTCGCGCCCGAACTGCCTGGACATGCCGAGCGTCTCGACACCGCCCTTCGCGATTCCCAGCCGACGGTCGTGCTCACCACGTCGGCGGCCATCGATGCCGTCGAGTCGTTCCTCGACACGCTGCCGCGCGCGCTCAGACCACGGATCGCCGTCATCGACCGGATCCCGGACTCCGAGGGCGCCGCCTTCGTTCCGTTCGACGTCGACGTGGACGACATCTCGCATCTGCAATACACGTCCGGGGCGACGCGCCCGCCCGTCGGCGTCGAGATCACGCACCGCGCGGTCGGCACGAATCTGATCCAGATGATCCTGTCGATCGACCTGCTGAACCGAAACACCCACGGCGTCAGCTGGTTACCGCTCTACCACGACATGGGCCTATCGATGATCGGCTTTCCTGCGGTGTACGGGGGCCACTCCACCCTGATGTCGCCGACGGCGTTCGTCCGCCGACCGCAGCGCTGGATCCGCGCCCTGTCCGACGGGTCGAGGGAGGGGCGCGTGGTCACCGCCGCGCCCAACTTCGCCTACGAGTGGACGGCTCAGCGTGGATTGCCCGCCCCCGGCGATGACATCGACCTGAGCAACGTGGTGCTGATCATCGGCTCCGAGCCGGTCAGCATCGACGCGATCACCATGTTCAACGAGGCGTTCGCGCCGTACGGACTTCCGGCCACCGCGATCAAACCGTCCTACGGCATCGCCGAGGCGACGCTGTTCATCTCCACGACCGCGCCCACCGCCGAGGCGACGGTGGCGTACTTCGACCGCGATCGACTCGCCGCCGGATACGCGGTCCGCGTGGCGCCCGATGCCCCCTACGCGGTGGCGCAGGTGTCGTCGGGTCAGGTGGCCCGCAGCGAGTGGGCGGTGGTGGTCGATCCCGACACCGGCGACGAACTCTCCGACGGGAGGGTCGGAGAAATGTGGTTGCACGGCAACAACATTGGTCGTGGCTACTGGGGATTGCCCGAAGAGACCCGTCGGACGTTCGGCGCCAGGCTGACGTCCCGGCTCGAGACGGGCAGTCACGCGGAGGGGGTTCCCCCCGGGAGCGACTGGCTGCGTACCGGCGACCTGGGGTTCCGCCTGGACGGTGAGCTCTACGTCACCGGTCGCATCGCCGATCGCGTGGTGATCGACGGACGCCACGTCTATCCGCAGGACATCGAGGCCACCGTCGCGGACGCATCACCGACGGTGCGCCGGGGTTACGTGACGGCGTTCTCGGTCCCCTCCGAGGAGGGCGAGCGCCTCGTGATCATCGCCGAGCGGGCGACGGGTACCGGGCGTGCCGATCCCGCGGCCGCGCTCGACGCCATCCGCGCCGAGGTGCGTCGCCACCACGACCTGACGGTCCACGACGTGGTGGTGCTGCCGGCCGGAGCGATTCCCCGCACCACCAGTGGCAAGCTCGCGCGCCGGGCCTGCCGAGCCGAATACCTTTCCGGCGCTTGGGCGTAGCTAGATCTGTCCGTGGCGCGGCGGCGGGGTACCCGACAGCACGTACCGACCGAGGTGCCGCACCTTCCATCGGGTCGGATCGTGCAGGGTGTGCGTGCGCGCGTCTCGCCAGTAGCGGGACAGATTCCCGCTTGCCGACGCACTGCGCGTGCCGCCGAGTTCGAACAGCACCGAGGACGCCTCGAGCGAGGCCCGGACCGCGGCCACCTTGGCCACCGCGACCGCCACCGACGCCGAGGCGGCCGTGTCCGCCGTCAGGTCCGCGTGGGCGGCGTCGACCTCACGCGCCGCGTCTCCGAGTAGGGCCTGAGCGCCGCGCACGGTGACGAGGAGCTCGCCGGCGATCTGCACGAGGGTGGGATCCTCGGCGGCGGAGTCGACCCCGGCTTCGAAGTGTGGGCGAGCCTTCTCGCTCTGGCGAATGCCCTCTGCGAGTGCGCCGGTCGCGATGCCGACGTCGATGGCCGCGTGCAACAGCTGGGCGCGCGCGCCATACACCGTCGGTTCGGTGAAGATCGGGGAGAAGGGGACGACGTGATCGGCGGGTACCCGGACGTCGTCGAGGGTGACGGTGCCCGACGCCGTGGTCCGTTGGCCCATGCCGTCCCAGTCGTCCACTGTCCGTACCCCGGGTGCATCGTGTGGGACGAAGGCCAGCGCCTTCGGGGTGGTCGAGGTCGGCGCATCGCCCGAGCCGTCCGCCAGCGATGCTCGCACGATCAGCCAGTCCGCGAAGAGTGAGCCCGTGGCGTAGAACTTGCGACCGCTCAGGACGAAGTCACCGTCGTCGGTCTCGGTGAGCGTGGTGGCGTCGACGTCGATCGGCTGGGGTCCCCGTTCGGATTGCGCGTTGGCCAACAGTCCACCGGCCCTGACGATTCCGTAGAAGAACGACTTCTGGGTGGGCGTGCCCTTCAGTCGCAGGGCCTCCAGAAACGTGTAATGGGAGTGCGGAATCTGCGCGAGTGACGGGTCGGCGTGAGCAAGCAGCCGGAACACCTCGGCAATGACGGTGGCGGGGGCATCGACCCCGCCGTATTCGGCGGGGACCGACAACGCCAACAGTCCCGAGTCCTTCAGCGTCCGAACCGGACCGCGCGGTAGCTCGCGATCGGCGTCGCGGGTGCTCGCCTCCGCGCCGAACCGAGCCGACAGCCGCGCCGCCACCGACACCGCATCGCCTGCGGAGGTGACGACGTCCACTGCTGCCGGCGCACTCACCGTGCGGTGCCGAGGAACGGGATCGAGGCGGGCGAGTGATCGATTCGCCCGGCGTCGAAGAGTCCCCGTTCGCGCAGCACCGGTACCACGCCCTCACCGAACCAGTAGAGCTCCTCGAGATGCGGATAGCCCGAGAAGATGAACTCGTCGATTCCGATCTCGGCGTATTCGGCGATCCGGTCGGCGACGTCAGTGTGGCTACCCACCAGTGCCGTGCCTGCCCCGCCGCGTACCAGCCCGACACCGGCCCACAGGTTCGGCGCGATCTCGAGGCTGCGCGCGTCGTGCCAGGAGCCGTTGGCGCGGTTGGACTCGTGCAGTGCCAGCATCCGCTTCTGGCCCTCGGACTGGCTGCGGCTCAGTCCGGCCTGCGCGGCGCGGACCGTTTCGTCGTCGAGTGCGCCGACGAGCCTGTCCGCGTGAGCCCACGCCTCGTCGGCCGTATCTCGCGAGATGGTGTGCAGTCGGATGCCGAACCGCACGGTACGGCCCTGCTCGGCGGCCTCCGCGCGGATCCACTCGATCTTCTCCTGCACCGCGGCGGGGGGTTCACCCCACGTCAGGTAGACATCGGCGTGGCGCGCGGCCACCGGGCCCGCGGCCTTCGAACTCCCTCCGAAGTACAAGGGCGGCAGGGGATTCGGCAATGTCGCGAGCGACGCGTCCTCCACCTGGATGTGGGTGCCGTTGGTGGTCACCGTCTCACCGGCCCACAACCGGCGGACGATGTCGAGGTATTCGTCACACCGCTCGTAGCGCGCGTCCTTGTCCAGGTGATCTCCGAACGCCCGCTGCTCGTGTGCTTCTCCACCGACGACGACGTTGATCAGGATCCGGCCGGGGGCGTGTCTGGCGAACGTCGCGGTCATCTGCGCCGACAGGGTGGGGCTGACCAGACCGGGACGAAGCGCCACCAGGAAGGCCAGCGAGGTGGTCTCACGCGCGAGCAGTGCGGCGGTGATGAAGGCGTCCTCGCACCATGCTCCGGTGGGGATCAGGGCACCGGTGAAGCCGAACGACTCGGCGGCGCGCACGATCGAGCCGAGGTAGTCGATCGACGCGTCGCGATCACTGTGAGCGGCTCCCGCGGGGGTGCCGTGCCCACCGCCGACGATCAGCCGGCTGTCGCCATAGGTGGGCAGGAACCAGTGAAGCTTGACGGGCATGGTGAAACTCCTAGCGGCTGGCGGTCGGCTGCGAGGCCGTCGAGGACGATGACGACGGCACTGTGGACGGGCGTTCGACGATGGTCGAGGAGGGTCCGCCCACACGGTACCGGGACCCGCGATGCTCCTCGGGGAGGCGGTCCCCTCGGCCAAAGAGCTTGTTGCGCAAAGTTCCCGACGCGTACTCGGATTGGTAGGCGCCCCGGGCGGTCAGCACGGGCACCACGTAATCGATGAAGTCGGCGAACGTTCCGGGGGTGATCGCGTAGGCCAGGTTGAAGCCGTCGACGTCGGTTTCGGCGACCCATTCCTGCAGGACGTCGGCGACGCGCTCACCCGAGCCCACGATCAGCGGCCCGATCCCACCGATCTTGCCCCAGTTCGCGATGTCCTCGACGGCCCACTCGCCCCCATCGGGGTCGGCGGACTGAAATGCCTTCACCGCCGACAGAATTGCGTTGGAGTCGACGTTTCCGATCGGTTCGGCGAGGCCATAGCTCGCCAGGTCGACGCCCATCCAGCCGGACATGAAGACCAACGCGCCCTCGGGATCGCCGTAGGAGAGGTACTCGGCGTGTTTGGCGCCGGCCTCCTCGTCGGTGTCGGCGGTGATGACCGTGGTCAGGTTGAAGATCTTCGCCGAGTACGGATCGCGACCCGCCAGCTCGAGCTCGCGACGGATCGTGGTGACCGTCTCGCGGAGGATCGCCTTCGTCGGCGCGGCCGTGAAGATGGCCTCGGCGTTCTCGGCTGCGAAACGGACCCCGCGTGGCGATGCGCCGGCCTGGAAGATGACCGGGGTCCGCTGCGGAGACGGTTCGGAGAGGTGGATGCCCGGGACGGTGAAATGCGTTCCAGCGTGGCCGATGTGGTGCACCTTGTCCGGATCGGTGAAGACGCCGCGCTCGCGATCGCGGATCACCGCGTCGTCCTCCCACGAGCCTTCCCACAGCTTGTAGAGCACTTCGAGATACTCGTCGGCATGGTCGTAGCGGGCGTCGTGAGCCGGCTGGTCGGTCTGGCCCATGTTCCTGGCTGCCGCCGGAAGGTACCCGGTGACGACGTTCCAGCCCACCCTGCCCTTGGTGAGATGGTCGAGGGTCGATACTCGTCGGGCGAAGGGGTAGGGGTGCTCGAACCCGGTGCCCGTGGTGATGCCGAAGCCCAGGTGCTCGGTCACCAACGCCATTGCCGACACCAGCAGGAGTGGATCGTTGACCGGGATCTGAGCGGCCTGCCGGATGGCGGCCTCGTCGCTGGCGCCGTAAACGTCATAGGTACCAAGCACATCGGCGATGAACAACCCGTCGAACCGACCTCGCTCGAGGAGCCTTGCGAGGTCGGCCCAATACGACAGGTCCTTGTACTGCGAGGAGCGATCCTGCGGATGGCGCCATAGGCCGGGGGATTGGTGGGCGACGCAGTTCATGTCGAACGCGTTGAAGCGGATCGATCGGGTCACTGGCAGAAGTCTGAGCCACCCGCCGCGGCGGGTCACTGCTTTGCGTCAGTGCGATTCAAAGGCCGATTCGCTGCCCAGACCGTGCGTCAGACGCAGAACGGCCCGAGGCAGAATCCGCCGTTGGGTTCCCAGCCGCCGTTCCATCCGCCGGGCAGGGGCCCGCCCTGTGGAGGCGGTGGGGGGCCCCATCCGGCGGGTCCTGGGCCGCCCCATCCCGCGGGCCCTGGTCCGCCCCATCCGGGTCCTCCACCCCATCCGGGTCCTGGAGGTGGCGGCGGGGGAGGGCCCCACGCGGGAATCGGCGCCATGCCTGGGCCGGGGTCGGCACTGGCTACTGCGGTGCCGAGGCCGAGCGCACCTGCGGCCAGACCGCCGGTGATCGCCAAGCCGGCAATGATCTTCGTGGACTTCATCGTCGATACACGTCCTTCCCATGACCGGACGACGGGTTGGTCGTCGTCGTACCAACGATGATCGTTAGCCAAGTTAAGTACCAGCTGTGTTCGACATCAGCATCAGCTTTCGATCGCGAGTGACGGGTCCAAAACGCCTTGCGCGACGTGCGATCCGACGTCACCGACAAGCGCTGGCCGTGGATCGCTGCCGCCGTCGTCGTCGTGGTCGCCATCGTCGGCGGGATCTCGAACGCGCAATTCGCCAACGAGGACAAGCTCTTCGGGACCAACCCGAAGATCGCCGAGTTACTTCAGACGATGGACGACGAACTCATTCGCAACACGCTAGGCCCGATCGTGTGAGGCTTAGCCCTGGCTCTGCTGCAGCGCGATGCACTTGCCGACGTTGCCTGGCGTGCACGGGATGCCGTTCACCGAGCCGTAGCCGTTGAAGTTCGGGTCGACGACGGCACCGGGGCCCGAGGCCTGCGGCGGCACGACGACACCGGGAGCTCCGAACCCGCCGGCCTGGCCCTGGACGCAGACACCGTCGAACTTCGTGGGCACCGTGCCGTACGGGCAGTCCTTCGCGGCGGCCGGAGAGGCAGCGACCAGCGGCGCCGCAGCGAACGCGACGGCACAACCGACGACCGTCAATCCGCGCTTCATGTTGATCATTTCGCTCCAAACGACTCGTCCGACCCGGCTCAGCCTAACCCGACGACGCTCCTCGCGGTGCCTCCGGTCGAACTGCACCGTCGAGGTTGCTGGTGCGATGGCTCGGCACGGCGCCGTCGACGACGAGTCCCCGCAGCGTCCTCCGGTCGAACTTTCCGCTGGGCAGGGTGGGGATCTGGTCGGTCGTCACGACGGCCCACAGGGTGGGCACCTTGTAGGCGGAGAGCTGTTCGCGCGCATGCTCGGCGAGCGCGGTCAGGTCGACCTCGGCCGACGACGGCACCACGACGGCGCACACCTCCTCACCCCTGGCCTCGTCCTGGACTCCGACGACGACGCACTGCGCTACACCCGCGAACTCTCCGACGACGGCCTCGACCTCCAGAGGTGAGACGTTCGCGCCGGCCGACTTGATCAGCTCGGTGGTGCGGCCGACGTAGAACAGCCGGGGATCGCCCTCGTGGCGATACACCCGATCCCCGGTGTGGTACCACCCGTCGTCGTCGAAGGTGTCGGCGCGCTCCCGCTTGTTGTAGCCCGCCATGACTCCGACTCCGCGGATGAGCAACTCGCCGATGACACCGTCGGGAGTGGGTTCGCCGTCCTCGTCGACGATCGCGATGTCGGTGAAGGCGAACCCGCCCGCGGTTTCAGACATGGTGCGGTGCACGGGAAATCCGTCGGGAACGTTGGTCATCGCAATGTCCAGCGGTCCCTCGCGCAAGGTCGGGGCACTGGTCAGGTCGCGACTGGCGAACGTGGGATGGTCCCGCAGGCGCTGGGTGAACGCCGGCCAACCCACGATGCCGGTGGCACGTTCGCGCTCCGCCAGATCCAGCGCCGCCCCGGCGTCCAATCGAGGTAGGACCAACAGGGTGACCGGTTCGTGCAGGGCACCCGTCACGGCGAGGAGGCCGCCGATCCAGAAGAAGGGCATGGCGCACAGGATTCGGCCCGGGCCCTCGGTGCCCGTCACCGCGCGGATCGCCGTCGGCCACGTCGACGTCTGCCTCACCAGGGTGCCGTGGGTGTGTACGACACCCTTCGGGTCCGCGGTCGACCCGGACGTGTGCACCATGACGGCGACGTCGGCGGGGGAGACCTCGGCCTCCGCCGCGGCCAGCACCTCCTCTGAGACGCCTTCGTCCCCCTCGTCCCAGCCCGTCGCCCAGCGGGCGTCGGCCGCACCGACGACGACGATGGACCTCAGGTAGGGCGCGGCGCACAGGGCAAGCCGGGCGTCGGGTTGAGCGGACAGTTCCGGCAGTGCCGCCTCCAACCTGCTCTGCGCGTCGACGCCGAGCACCCGACGAGGAGAGACGAGTGTTCCCACGTCGGACAGCCGGAGCACCTTCGCGATCTCGGCCGGGGTGTACATCGTGCTGAGCGGAACGACCAACGCGCCGATCCTCGACGCAGCGAGCCACCACGCGATCCAGTCGTCACCATTGGTGAAGAACAAGCCGACGCGAGTGCCCTTGCCGACGCCCCGTCGAAGCAACTGACGGGCGATGCGTGCTGAGCGCCGGTTGGCCTCGTCGTAGGTGAGTCGACCGGTGGGCGTGACGACGTAGGTGCGTTCGCCGAACTCGCGCACGGCGCGCTCGAGGAGGCCCGGGATCGTCGGCGGCGAAGGTAGTGATGGCGTCACCGTTCGATCTTCTCCCACCGCCCTTGCGTCAACCCCCCACCTACGATGGCGAGATGCCCGATCGTCCCTACGCACTGGTCCGTCGACCTGCCGAGTCACTGGCCGACGGCATCGTGACATTCATCGAACGACAGCCGTTGGACGTCGAACTGGCGAAGCGCCAGTGGGACGGTTACGTCGCGGCGCTGCACCGCAGCGGATGGCCGACCGTCACCATCGACGGCGACGACGCCATGCCCGATTGCGTATTCGTCGAGGACACGGTGGTGATGTTCGGTGACCTCGCCGTCATCACCAATCCTCGTCAGCCCACCCGCAATCCGGAGACCACGGCGGTGCGACGGGTGATCGACGAGCTCGGACTGGAATCGACGACGATCACCGAGGGCACCCTCGACGGCGGTGACGTGCTCAAGGTGGGAAGCCAGGTGTACGTCGGCCTCAGCGGCACCACCAGTGCGCCGGCGATCGAGCAGCTGGCACGCATCCTGGCTCCCCGCGGATACACCGTCACGGCCGTGCCGCTCACCAAGGCGCTTCATCTGAAGAGTGCGGTCACGGCGCTACCCGACGGGACGGTGATCGGATACGAGCCCGTCGTCGACGACCCGGGACTGTTCCCCTCGTTCCTCGCCGTGCCAGAGGAGCCGGGCGCGCACGTGGTCATCCTCGACGACGACCTGCTGCTCATGAGCTCCGCGGCGCCGGAGACGGCGGCGATGTTGACCGACCGCGGTTACCGGTTGGAACCCGTCGACGTCTCGGAGTACGAGAAGCTCGAGGGCTGCGTCACGTGCCTGAGCGTGCGGGTCCGCTGACCTGTGTTCATCGTCATCCTGTGTTCGGTCCTCGGGCTGATGCACGTGTACGTCTGGAAGCGGCTGATCAAGGACACGACCCGGTCGCGAACTACCTTCTGGGTCCTCACGGGCGTATTCGTCGCCCTCGCGGCCCTGCTGATCGCGGCGCTCACCCTGCCGAAGGTGGTCGGGGTCGACTCGTCGGGGTGGTTCGCCTGGCCGGGCTACGTGTGGTTCGCCCTGGTCGCCTATATGTTCTTGACTCTGCTGGTGCTCGAACCGATTCGATGGGCGTTGCGTCGGTGCGCGACACCCGCGCCGACCGAGTCACCCGAGGCCGCCGAACCCATGAATCGGCGACTTTTCCTGGCGCGCACCAGCGCGGTCGCGGCGGGAGCAGCGTCGGTGGGGCTGGTCGGGGTCGGCGTCGCGACGGCGGTCGGTCCGCCGAACGTGCTCCGCGTGCCGGTGGGTCTGCGCCGACTCGACCCGGCGTTCACCGGCTTTCGCATTGCCGTGGTGTCCGACATCCACCTGGGCCCGCTGGCCGGCCGGGCCCACACCGAGCGGATCGTCCGCATGATCAACGGCACCGAGCCCGACCTCGTCGCGATCGTGGGAGATCTGGTGGACGGAACCGTCGAGGAACTGGGACCCGCGGCGGAGCCATTGCGAGACTTGGCTTCCCGCGAGGGCTCGTTCTTCGTCACCGGCAACCACGAGTACTTCGGCAACGGTGCTGCGGCGTGGTTGCGCGAGCTCGAGACCCTCGGCGTGCAGCCGTTGCGCAACGAGAACACGGTGATCCGCCGTGGCTCCGGGGCGTTCGACCTCGCGGGCGTGAACGACCTTGCGGGCGCCTCGGAGTCAGATCCACCCGACTTCGACCGTGCCCTGTCCGGACGTGACCCGTCGCGACCGACGGTCCTGCTCGCGCACCAACCGGTGCAGGTGGCCCAGGCCGCCGGGCGCGGGGTGGATCTTCAGTTGTCCGGGCATACCCACGGTGGTCAGATGTGGCCATTCCACTACGCGGTCCGCGCGGTGCAGCCGTCGCTTGCGGGGCTCTCGGCAGTGGACGGCACCCAGCTCTACGTGACTCGGGGTGCGGGATTCTGGGGTCCGCCGGTGCGCGTGGGCGCGCCACCGGACATCAGCGTGATCTCTCTTGGACCGGACACGTGAGTGGGGGTGTGGCGTCGCGCCGTTGAGGCACAATCGTTGGGGTGACGACACCGCCGCAGGGTCCCGGGCGACCGGGTGAGCGGGGCGACCCGTCCCGCCCGGACGCTCCGACGCGGCGGCTTCCACGCCCTGGACCTCCGGATCCGCCGACGCAGGCCTTCCGAGCGCGGCAACGTCCGAGCGAAGCAGTGCCCACGGAGCGGCTCCGCCCCCCGAGTGATGCCGTCCCCACCGAGCGGATCCAGCTGCCACCACGGCCACTGACCATCGGACCGCCTGCACCGTCAGAGCGGGAACAACAGCCCTCGGTCACGGCGAAGCGCCGGCCGTGGTGGCGGGATCGACTGTCGCTCTCGCTCATCGTGATCATCGCCCTGGCGCTCGTCGTCGGCGGTCTCGCCGGCGGTGAGCTCTACGCGCGGCACCGGGTGGACGGCATCCTCGTCGACGTCGCCGAGTGCGTCGTCAAGGACGGCGCGACGGTGTCATTCGGCGTCAACCCGCCCTTCCTGTGGCAGCACGTCACCGGGCACTACACCAACATCTCGGTCTCCACCGACGGCAACCAGGTACAGGACGCCAAGGGCATGCAGGCCGACGTGACGGTCTCGGACGTCCGACTGCAGGGTTCGGCGGACTCGAAGGGGACCATCGGCGCCCTCGACGCCACGTTGACGTGGACCGCGGCGGGCATCAAGGACACCGTCGCCGCCAACCTGCCTGGCGTGGGCAATCTCGTCACCGCCGTCACGACGGACCCGGCGGCAGGCACACTCAACCTCGAGGCCGGCAGCATCACCGTCACGGCGAAACCGGTGGTGGTCGATGGGGATCTCGCGCTTCAGGTCTCCGACGTCGCGGGCCCGCTCGACAGGGACACCGTGCAGACCGCACTCGACGGGCTCACCGCGAAGTTGAATGCCCAGTACCCACTCGGCATTCACGCCGACAGCGTCGAGGTCACGGCCACGGGCGTCGTCGGGAAGTTCTCGACCAGGAATGCGTCAATCCCGCAGGACGACGCCAACGCCTGCTTCGCGCGGTTGTGATCAGCTCGGCTGCGAATTCCTTTCCAGGGTCGACCAATTGAGCCTGACCC
>NZ_JAEMTA010000110.1 GCF_016462545.1 Mycolicibacterium sp.
GCCGAGGGTGACTCCGAGGTCGAGGTGTTCGAAGAGGCGGGTGACGTTGTGGTGGGTGACGGCAACGCCTTTGGGGATACCGGTGGTGCCGGAGGTGTAGATGACGTGTGCGGTGTCGTGAGGATGGGGCAGGGGTAGGGGTGCGTCGGGTTGGGTGTCGATGCGCGGGTCGTCGACGTCGATGACCGCGACGTCGTACCCGGCCACTCGGTGGGTCAGTTCGGTGGTGGTGAGGATGGCTACCGGGGTGGCGTCGGCGAGCATGAACTCGATGCGGCTGTCGGGATGGGCCGGGTCGATGGGTAGGTAGGCCGCGCCGGTCTTGAGGATGGCGATGATGGCGGTGATCGCGTGCGGGCAGCGCGGCAGCAGTATTGCGACGGTCTGTCCGGGGCGTGCTCCGAGCTCGGATAGCAGGTGTGCCAACCGGTTTGATGCGGCGTCGAGTTCGCGGTAGGTAAGTGACAGTGTCCCTTGGGTCACGGCCACCGCATCCGGGCACCGTCGCACCTGCGCGGTGAACAACCCCGGAAGTGACACCGCCGTAACGGGATCGGTCAACACCGACCGATTGCCCCACTCGTCGAGCCCCGAGTAGTCATCGTCATCGAGCAGGTCGATCGACGACAAGCGGAGTGTCGGGTCGGCGCTCATGACTGCTGCACCGATGTGCCTGCCATGGCTGCCAACACCCGTCGATAGCGGTCGATGAGCTTGTCGATCCGTTCCGCGGCGAACACGTCGGTGTCGAACTCGACCCGTAGGCCGAGTTCGGTTCCCGGCATCGCCTGGACGGTCAGCGGGTAGTGGTTGGATTCGCGGCTGCTGAAATCGGTGATGGTCAATCCTTCGGCTCCGAACATGGCGTTGGGATCGATCGGGTAGTTCTCGAAGACGAAGAGGGTGTCGAAGAGCTGATCGTGGCCCGTGATGCGGTGAATCTCGTTGAGCGCCAGGTGCTCGTGCTCCAGGGTGAGATTGTGCGCCTCGTGCAGTTGCTCGAGAAGGCCGGCGACGGTGGTGTTCGGGGTAATGGTCGCTCGCACCGGCACGGTGTTGATCATCAGGCCCACCGTCGATTCCGCGCCTGCCACGTCGGTCGGCCGTCCCGACACCGCAGCGCCGAACGTCACGTCGTGCTGACCGGTCAGCCACACCAGGACCTGGGCCCAGGCGCCCTGCAGCACGGTGTTCACCGTGGTGTGGCAGGACTTGGCCAACTCGTTGACGGCGAGCGTCACGTCCTCGGATACCCGGTAGGAGGCGACCCTTCGGGCGCCCTGCGCCAACCGGCCGGGCGGGCCAACGAGGGTAGGCGTCTCGAACCCGGTGAGAACCTTGCGCCACGCCGCGACGGCGGCGTCGACGTCTCGGTCAGCCAACCACGTCACGAACCGCCGGAACGATCCCGGGACGGGCAATCGGTGCCCAAAATAGCTGCCGAAGATCTCCTGCAGCAGGATCGGCATCGACCAGCCGTCGAGCACGATGTGATGGTTGGTGATCACGCATCGGTGCTGGTTCGCGGCGGTGCGGATCAGCATCACTCGGAACGCAGCTTCGGTGCTTAGGTCGCACACCGCCGCCCGCTCTGCAGCGCAGAGCCGTTGCACCTCCACTTCGACGTCGGTGCCGGAGTACTCCAGTTCGACGCAACGCCAGGGTGTTTCGGGATCGGCGGGAATGATCTGGACGGGCTCGTCGAACTGGTCGGTGAACCGTGCGGCGAGGTTGGGATGGCGGGTGACCACCGCGCGTACCGCGTCGCGCAACTTGACCGGGTCGAGCGGACCGGTCACGGTGACGTCGATCTGAACGGCGTAGACGTCGCCGTGGCTGCCGTTACTCGATCGGGTGGCGCTGGTGTGGAAGAGCAAGCCGCGCTGCATGGGGGTCAGCGGCAGCACGTCGGCGATCTGGTGGTGGCTCAGTGCGTCGATGTCGGCCTGGGTGAGCCGGGCGGGGGCGATGTCCGAGGGGGTCAGTCCGCCGCCGCCGTGTCGGACGTGGGTGCAGATGCCGGCGAGAGCGTCGAAGAAGAGCCGGCCGAGTCGGGAGATCTGGTCGTGGTCCAGTGCGGAGGGGGCCCACGTCCAGGTGGCGTGCAGGGTTGGGCCGGCTGCGGTGTCGACGGTGCCCGCATTGAGTTCGACCGTGTGGGCAAGTGGCATGGGCACGGCGGTCGCGGCGCTGGTTCGCGACAGGCCCTCCTGGCTGACGTTCCACAGTGCGTTGGACGTCTCAGCGGTACCTCCGCCACTGAGTCTGCCGAGGTAGTTGAAGCCGATCGTGGGGTCGGGGTCGTCGAGGTCGACATCGGGGTTCAGATAGCGAAGCAACCCGTAGGTCAGGGGATCGGGCAGGGCTCGGAGCTGTTCCTTGGCAGCCTTCACGATTCGGCCAAGCGTCGCCTCCCCCGAGGTGATCTGAGTCCACGGCAGCTCGGCGACCTCCAGCGCCACCGGGTATTTGGTGGTGAACCAGCCGACGGTGCGGGACAGGTCGAGGCCGGGGCTGATGTCTTCGTCGCGGCCGTGTCCCTCGACGTCGATTCCGAGCGGACCATGGATGCCGAGGAATTCGCGGCAGGCCAGTGCGAAGGCGATGAGCAGGATGTCGTTGATTCCCGCGTGGAAGGCGGCGGGTACCTCGCCGAGCAGAAGACGGGTGGTCGTCGCATCGAGTGACATCGCCAGGTTCTCGGCGCTGGCGTAGGTGTCGACGCCCGGCTGCGGTGCGGGTAGTGCGGGTCCGACGCCGGCGACCTGCGCCCAGGTCTCGGCCAGCTCGGTCACCGTCTCGGACCGCGCGTGCGCGTCGAGCAAACTCGACCAGCGGGCAAACGACGTACCGCCGGCCGGTAGGGCGACCGGTTGCCCGTTATGGTGCTGACCCCAGGCGATGTTGATGTCTTCCAACAGGATTCGCCACGACACCGCATCCACTGCCAAGTGGTGAACGATGAGGACCAGCTGGCCGATCGGACCGACCCACAGGGCCCGCAGTACCGACCCCGTGGTGGGATCCAACCGGGACCTGGCCTCGACCAGTTCTTCGTCGGTGATCGCGTCCACTGACTGCAGGCAGCTGTGAACGTCCACCACGCGGGGTTCGGGGACGGTCGGCGACCACGTGCCGTCTCTGTCGTCGACGCGGAGTCGCAGCATGGCGTGTCGGTCGAGCAAGGCCTGTAGCACGACGACGACGTCGGCATAGGTGACGCCCTCGGGGGCCTGCAGCACGATGGTCTGGTTGAACCCGTCGGTCGGTCCGTCCACGTCGTACAGCCAGCGCATGATCGGTGTCGACGGCACCGGTCCGACACCATCATCGGCTGGGCCGTCCGGTCCCGCGATCACCCCGGCGATTCGAGCGAGTCGGGCCACGGTCTGCTCGACGAAGACGTCGCGAGGACGGCACGTCAGACCCGCGCCTCGGACGCGGGCCACCACTTGCATCGACAGGATGCTGTCGCCGCCGAGGTCGAAGAACGAGTCGTCGACCCCGACGCGTTCGAGCCCGAGGACTTGGGCGTAGATGCCCGCGAGCATTTCCTCGACTGCGTCACTGGGTGCCCGGTACCGGTCGACGTGCTGGTACTCGGGGGCGGGTAGGGCGCGGGTGTCGAGCTTGCCGTTCACGGTGAGTGGCAGTGCCGCCAGGACCACGATCGCGGTGGGAACCAGGTAGCTGGGTAGTCGTTCGGCGAGCATGGTGCGGGCGGCGACGGGGTCGGCGGTGCCGGTGAGGTAGCCGACGAGGCGCTTGTCGCCGGGGCGGTCTTCGCGGGCGATGACCACTGCCTGCTCGACGCCGTCCAAACCGGCCAGGGCGGCCTGGACTTCGCCGAGTTCGATGCGGTAGCCGCGGATCTTGACTTGCTCGTCGGCGCGACCCAGATAGCGCAGTTGCCCGTCGGGGCCCCACGACACCAGATCGCCGGTGCGGTACATCCGTGTTCCGGGCGCACCGAACGGGCACGCCACGAACCGCGACGCCGTCAACGCGCCGCGGCCCAGATAGCCCACTCCGACACCGCTGCCCGCGACGTACAGCTCGCCGACCACACCCACCGGCACCGTTCGCAGCGACGCGTCCAGCACGAAGGAGGCGAGGTGCGCCAACGGCGCACCGATGGGACTCGCCACGCCGTTCAGGTCGCCGCCACCGATCTCCCGGAACGTCACGTGCACCGTCGTCTCGGTGATGCCGTACATGTTGATCAACCGCGGACGACCGGGATGGTCGCGCGTCCACGTCTGAAGGCGTTGGGGCTCAAGGGCTTCCCCGCCGAACACCACGACATCGAGCGCCAAGGCGCGGCCGGATGCCTGGGCGTCGATGGCTTGCAGTGCGTAGAACGCCGATGGCGTCTGACTCAAGATGGTGACACGTTCGTCGACAAGTAGAGCCCGGAAGTCCTCGGCCGAGCGGACCACCGAGTCGGGCACGATCACCAGACGGCCGCCGTGCAGAAGGGCGCCCCAGATCTCCCACACCGAGAAGTCGAAGGCCAGCGAGTGGCACTGCGTCCACACCCCGGTACCGAGCTCTACGTCGACGTCGATTGCCTGAAGCAGCTGAATCACGTTGTGGTGAGTGACGGCGACGCCCTTGGGTGTTCCGGTAGTGCCCGAGGTGTAGATGACGTAGGCGATGTCGTCGGCGGCGGGTGCCGGCAGCGCGCTCGTCGGGAGGTCCAGGTCGCCGTCGAGGACATGGAGGATCGGCAGATCACACCCGGCGAGCCGGCCTGCCAGATCGGCGGTGGTGACCGCCACGACGGGTCGGGCGTCGGCGAGCACGAACTGCATTCGCGTGTCCGGAAAGGCGGGCTCGACGGCGAGATAGGCCGCTCCGGTCTTCAGGACGGCGAGCATCGCGACGACGGCGTCCGCCGAGCGTTCCACCAGCAGTGCCACGCAGTTCCCTGGGCCTGCGCCATGATCCGTCAGTCGATGTGCCAGGCGGTTGGCGGCGTCCTCGAGTTCGCGGTAGGTCATCGACCGTGTCCCGTCACTCACGGCGATGGCATCGGGGGACAGGGCCACGCGGTCCGCGAAGAGCGTGGGGACCGAGGAAGTCCCAACCGTGGACATCGGGTTGGCGAGGACAGCGCGATTGCCGATCACGTCGAGGCGGTCGTGTTCGACGGCGTCCAGCACGTCGAGGGACGACAACCGCGTCGCCGGATCGTCGGTCATGGCCACCAGTACCCGTCGCAGTCGTTGGACCAGCGTTTCGACGCTCGCGGTGTCGAAGACGTCGGTACGGAACTCCACCGCGCCGGCGATCCCTGCGGGTTCGCCGTTCTCGGTGACCTGTTCGTACAGGGAGAACGTCAGGTCCATGCGGGCGGTATGGGTGTCGAGCGGGATCTGTGTCACGCTCAGGTCTCCGACGCCCAGCCCGCCGACCGGGTCCCCGACGACATCGCCCGCGAAGTTCTGCCAGGCCAATTGGACCTGGACCAGCGGGTGGTGGGTCAGCGATCGGGTGGGATTGAGCCGTTCGACGAGCACTTCGAATGGCACGTCCTGGTGTTCGTAGGCGCCCAGGCTGCGGCGGCGTACCTGCTCGAGCAGGTCGGCGACGGTAGGGTCCCCGGTCAGGTCGACGCGCAGCACCAGGGTGTTGACGAAGAAGCCGACCAATTCGTCGAGCGCGGGATCGCTCCGTCCGGCGATCGGAAAGCCCACTGCCACATCCGAACTGCCGCTGAGCCGCGACAGCAGCACCGCCAGCGCAGCCTGGACCACCATGAAGTCGGTCACGTGGTGCTTGGCGGCGATGTCGCGGATCCGTTGCTGCACATCGGCAGGCCAGTGCACATCGACGCTGGCGCCACGTTGATCGGCGACCGCGGGATGGGGCCGATCGGTCGGGAGCTCCAACCGTTCCGGCATCCCGGCCAAAGCGTCCTGCCAGTAGGCGAGCTGCCCGGCGATGCGGCTGCCGGCGTCGTCCAGATCACCGAACTGCGCACGCTGCCACAACGTGTAGTCGACGTACTGCACCGACAGGGGCGCCCACGGCGGGGCGTGTCCAGTGCACCGGCTGGCGTACGCGATCCCCAGGTCGCGCACCAGTGGGGTCATCGACGAGCCGTCGGCGGCGATGTGGTGGACCACTGCCGCCAACACGTGCTCGTCGTCGCTGAGTCGGAAGAGCTTCGCGCGCAACGGGATGCCGGACGACAGCTCGAACGTGTGGCGTGCCGCGACACCGAGCGCCTCGTGAACCCTGTCTTCAGGCCACGTCGATGCGTCGACGACCTCCCAGCCGAAGTCCACCTGATCCGGTCCGAGCACCAGCTGCTGAGGTACGCCCTCGGGCGCCGTGATCAACGTACGCAGTGATTCGTGTCGGGTGATGACGTCCGCCAGCGCCGCCTGCAGTGCCGCCGAGTCGAGTTCGCCGGTGAGCCTCAGGGCGGTCGCCAGGTTGTATACGGCTGAGGGGCCATGCAATTGGTCGATCAGCCAGAGTCGGTTTTGGGCGTAGGACAGGGGGATGGTGTGGGGT
>NZ_JAEMTA010000111.1 GCF_016462545.1 Mycolicibacterium sp.
GTCGCTACCGTTGCAGCCCAGCGTGGGTGGCGTCTCCGTCGGGCCGGGACCTGCCGGAACCGGAGGTGCGGGTGGAGTCCCCGCGGCGGCAGGTGGAGCCGGCGGCATGATGGGCGGCGGAATGGGTGGGGCCCACGGAGGCCAAGCCCAGGGCGGCAAGGAGAAGCGGCGCACGCCCGGCCTCTCGCCCGACGAAGAGCTCTACGTCGAGGATCGGGAGTACACCGAAGAGGTCATCGGAGCCCGCAAGCGCAGAACCGTTCAGGATCCCAAGGATTCGAAGTGACCGAGGACATGCACCCGCAGGTTGCCGCCGTGTTGAAGCAGGCGCAACGCCTGCAGTCGCTGATGGACGAGCAGCTCGACAAGATGGCCGGTCAATCGTTCACGGCGACCGACGAGACCGAAACCGTCGAGGTGACCCTCAACGGGCATCAGTGGCTGACCGACGTGTTCATCGAAGACGGCCTCCTGCGCCTCGGCGCTGACACCGTTGCGGCGCGGGTGAACGAGGCTCTGCAGATCGCGGGAGCCACAGCGGCGGCGTCGATCGATGCCGATCGAGAGCGGATCGACTCCGTGGTCGCGGAGATCACCTCGGAACTCAAGGACGCAAGTGATTAGGACTGGGAGCCAACGAGCGATGGGTCAGATGCCCGAATGAACGAACCGTCCGAGTCCGCCGGCCCTCCCACGTGGGGGCCGCAGCAACCGTGGGCGGCGACGCCCAAGTCGGGTGGACCTCCGCAGTGGGTGATCGTTGCGGTGGCGCTCGTCGCCGTGCTCGGCGTGATCGTCGGAGCGACGTTGTACTTCACCCGCGACAGTTCCAGTGGCACGTCGACCCCGTCGGGCTCGCAGACCAGAGCGGCCGGCGCGAGTTCGGTCAATCCCAACACCACGCCCAACCCGGCCGACTTCGCGAGTGCCGCAGACACGGAACCGGTCGGCATCATCACCGCCGAACCGACGTGCACGTCGTGGTCGGGCATCGACGAGACGCTGACCGCCGCCCAACAGAACGGGTGGAACCAACGGGACCCGTCGGCCCCGGCCACCGCATGGACGGCCAGTCAGAAGGCGACCTACGAAGCCGTCGCGCTGGCGATGCGTTCGGCGGCTGACCAGACGGTCGCGCTGGCGAAGCAGACCCCGCACCGTGTGGTGCGGGAACTGTACGCGCAGACGACGGCCTACCTCACGGCCTACGCGGACAGCGTCGCCACCTACGTGCCGGCCAATGACAATCTGGCGCAGACCGCCACGTCGACCGCGCAGGCGTTGACGTCGATCTGCGAGGCGATCGCCAACGGGTCGGCGACGGCACGCGCAGGGCTGATTCCGGCGACGGCCGACCCGACCGCATCGACGGCCTCGACGGGACCGCCGACGCCGTTCTTCACGCCGCCGACCGATCCCGTGTGCTCGAGATGGCATGCGCTGGTGGCGAAATACACCACCGCGTTCGCGCCGTGGCGCGGAACCAACCAAGCCGTTCCCGCCACGCAGTGGGGTCCGGCGCAGCGCAGCATCAACGACGCCGTGGCCCCGTTGATGGTCGCCTTCGCCGATGACGCGGAAACGCTCGGGCAGGGCACGGCGAACGGGGTGTTCCAGGACTTCGCGGTGCTCGCCGGGGAGTACCGGCGCGCGTTCGCGGCGGCGTTGCCGACCTATGTGCCTGCCGACGGCGCACTGACGCGCACGGCGTCTGCGGCCACGGGCGCCATCGACTCGGCGTGCATGGCGACGGAGGGCTAGCGAATGGGGGCAACGTGGTACACGAGACGGCAGGTTCTTCGACTGACGATGAAGACGTGTGGGCGTCGGTGACTCGACATGGGGACATTGGGGGAAAGGGCGGATGAGTACGTCGCCTGAGGACGAGTGGTCCTCGCCGCAGCAGTGGGATTCTGGGCCCATCGATCGGGGCCAGCCCTACGGTCAGCCGTTCGATCCGACGGTGTCCAGTCCCAAGCAACAACCACCACCGCCGGGGTGGGAGCAGGGGACGTGGACGCACCACGCCGGACCCACGCCAGCGGAGGGCAGCGGTCGGTGGCTCTTGGTCGGCATCGGGGTGTTGGTGGTCGTGATCATCGCGGCCGCCGTGATCGTCATGGCCGCGTAGGGGTTGGGGATGAGCGGCGACATCGCAGGCACCAATTGGCGCGCGGTGTCGGGCCATTTCTGTCTTAGGCTCAATGAGTATGCGCATCGGTAAACTTCCGTGCGTGATTAGTGGATTTTCCGGGGGTTCGAAAATGCGTGTGCCGACCGTAAGTGGGCGCGCATGAGCATGCCTCCTCCTGGCGGATGGCAACCACCGCAGCCGGGGCCCCCACCGAATCAGGGCCAGCCATATGGCCCGTCGGGGTACAACCCTCAGCAGCCGGCTGGATGGCAACAGGGCGGATGGTCGCCACCGCCACCGCCTCCCCACAAGGGAAACAGCGTGAAATGGCTGTTGATCGCCGTGGCTGTGCTCTTGGTGATCGGCATCAGCGTCGGCGCCACTCTCATCTTCACCCGTGACGGCAGTGGGGGCGGAACTACTACGCCTACGTCTGGCGGCGCTAGTGATATTGCAAGCGCGAATGACACGGGACCCGTCTCGATCATTACGGAAGAGCCGACGTGCGAGAAGTTCGTTGGTGTTAACAACAGCCTTGCTGATGTGCAGGATCAAGGGTGGGGGGATCTAAGGAGCACGCTGGGCGCAGCTTCGACCTGGACCTCCGATCAGCGCACACAATTTGAGGCGGTAGCCAAGGCGACACGAAACGCCGCAGATCAAGTGGTCCCGCTCGCCAAACAGACTCCCCATCGTTTGGTCCGCGAACTCTACGAGCAGTTCATAGCATTCGGACGCGCTTATGCTGACAGCATCCCCGCTTACGTGCCAGAAGATGACGGACTTGCTTCAGCCAATGTCAACGCCAGCTCTGCGATCATTGGCATTTGCAACGCAATTCAGTATGGATCTGTAGGTCGCGCGATCGCACTCGACCCGGCACAGCCACCAACCAAAAGTTCACCGCCCGGTGACCCGTCCGATCCAACTCGTTTCCTCACATCGTCTGATTCCGAGTGCGCCACCTGGTCAGAACGCCTCGATGCGTTCAACTCTGCGACAGCTGACTGGCAGAAGCGCGACGGGAGTATTCCTGCGTCGCAATGGACGCCTGAGCTACGGGCACTATCCGCAGCGGCACGACCGTTGCTCACTGATTACGCTAACGAGATAGAGACGTCCGGCCGTGGCAGCGGAAATGGTGTTTTCGAGGATTTCGCGGTGGCGGCGGCGTTGTATATTAGAGCGTTTGTATCGTCCGGCGAGCAATACGTAAATGCGGACGGCTGGCTCAACTACACAGGGTTCCGTATTGCCAACCTTGTGTCTGGAGCCTGTCGTGCCGTTGCCAAGTGATGCCCTATGACCATTCCGCGGCCCACCGGCGAGTACAAGACCGAAATGACAACGCCGCCCGAGGCGTGGCCCGATGCCGATGAAGACACACACTCGAATCGTGCCGCCGAACTCCTCGGAATTGGGTTGAAAGTTGGTAGAGCGGCCGAGTCTTGGGATACGGCGCACAGCTCGATCTTCGACGGCCACACTTGGCTTGGGCGAGCCGCCGACGCTGGTAAGAGCAAGGAATTTGGACGCAGCACGCCGCTCCCGCGCCAGCGGAGGGCAACGGTCGGTGGCTCTTGGTCGGCATCGGGGTGTTGGTGGTCATGATCATCGCGGCGGCCGTGATCGTCATTGCCATATTGCGGGTTGGTTGACGAGCATGCCGCCACGGGTTCCCCGACCTGTTCGTCAAATGGCGCAGGGGGCCGTGCAACTTTTGCCTTAGGCTGAATGAGCATGTGCGTCGGTAAACTTCGGTGCGTGATTAGTGGATCTTGCGGGGGTTCGAAAATGTATGTGCCAGCCACGGATGGGCGCGCATGAGCGTGCCTCCTCCTGGCGGGTGGCAACCACCCCAGCAGCCAGGTACACCACCTAATAAGGGCCAGCCCTATGGCCAGTCGGGGTACAACCCCCAGCAGCCCGCCGGGTGGCAGCAGGGCGGATGGTCGCCACCGCCACCGCCTCCCCACAAGGGAAACAGCGTGAAATGGCTGTTGATCGCCGTGGCTGTGCTCTTGGTGATCGGCATCAGCGTCGGCGCCACTCTCATCTTCACCCGTGACGGCAGTGGGGGCGGAACTACTACGCCTACGTCTGGCGGCGCTAGTGATATTGCAAGCGCGAATGACACGGGACCCGTCTCGATCATTACGGAAGAGCCGACGTGCGAGAAGTTCGTTGGTGTTAACAACAGCCTTGCTGATGTGCAGGATCAAGGGTGGGGGGATCTAAGGAGCACGCTGGGCGCAGCTTCGACCTGGACCTCCGATCAGCGCACACAATTTGAGGCGGTAGCCAAGGCGACACGAAACGCCGCAGATCAAGTGGTCCCGCTCGCCAAACAGACTCCCCATCGACTCATGCGCGAATTGTTTGAGCAATTCACATGGTATGGCCGTGCCTACGCCGACAGTATTCCCAATTATGTGCCCTCAGACAATGAACTTGCATCTGCAACCGTAAATGCAAGTTCGGCTCTTGTGGGAATCTGCAATGCAATCGCCTACGGCTCTGCAGGACGCTCGATAGCTGTGGATCCTGCAGCACCTCCCTCTAGTACCTCTGTTTTAGGTGATCCTGCGCGACCTGCTCCGTTTATTAGCGCGCCCGGCCAAACCTGCAACTCGTGGGAGCAGATCTCGACCAAGTTCGACACCGACACCGCCGAGTGGCAGCAGCGCGATACAAGTATCGCCGCGACTCAATGGACTCCTGAACAGCGGTCGATCGAGAGCGCCGCCCGACCCGTGTTATCTGCTTTTGCAACCGAGATGGAACGCATTGGTCGACAAAGCTTGAGTGCAGCCTTTGAAGACTTTGCGACGGCAGCCGCGCTGTACCTTCGGGCAGCGGTTGCCGCTGGCGACAACTACGTCACATCCGATAGTTGGTTATCGTTTGTATCCTTTCGATTAAATCTCCTCATCGTGAATGCTTGCAATGTCTCTGGGCGGTGAGACGAATGGCGATTCAAAGACCCAGCGGTGAGTACAAGAGTCCAATGACCACGCCTCCTGAGGCCTGGCCCAAGGCAGACGAGGACGAACATTCACGTCGTGCAGCCCAGCTGCTCAAGGTGGGATTGGCAGTAGGCAAGGCGGCGGCGGCATGGGATCGGACCCACACGTCGATTTTCGACGGCCACACCTGGCTCGGCCGCGCTTCAGATGCTGGCAAGAGCAGGGTTCGTAGCGCATCTGATCGTATGCAATCCACCGGCGAGCTTGTCAACAATGCGGTTGGATTTCACCGGAATGCTTACGAGACCATCAAAAATGCGAAGGAGCACATAGTCGCGAACTGCGATGCTGCCCAAAATGTCATCGACCAGTGGAACTCGTTGTCGTTGTCCAGGAGGGACGATCAGCAAGAGCGGGATGCCGCCATCAACGCGATCGTGGAACAAGCGCTTGAGGCCAATTCTGGCGTTGTGTGCGCAGCAGGCATTGCGATTACCGCCGGCCAACTGTTTCCGCCAGTCTCGGACAAGGGGATTCCCGACTTCTCAAGGAATGCGCCCCCTTCGTCAAGATCATCTAGTTTCGCAGGTGCACCCGCCGCAGCACCCGGAGCGCGCAGCGCCACGGCCACAAACACAACAGGCGCAACACATCACGAACAACCAACCGCATCGCCCCACGGCGCCCGCGTCACCACCGCCACAAACACAACAGGCGCAACACAACGCCAAACGCCAGACGCACCAGCAACCGGCGCCCGCGTCTCTACGGCCACAACTCAACGCGGCAATGTGCAAAACGCTGGCTCTTCGTCGACACCCCCCGCACCCACACCATCCCCCACCGTCGCCAACCAGATGAACCCAGCCGCTCCCACCGCTCCCAGCATGGGCGGCGCCTCCGCACCGAGTGCGGGCGGCGCATCGTCGGCTGGTTCGTCCTCGTCCTCGTCCTCGGCGAGCAGCGTGGGTTCCTCGAGCGCCAAGCCGTCGTCGACGTCGGAGTTCCAGCCCGCGAAAACCGATGCGGCAGATACCAAGAGCGCACAAGCGAAGGGCGCCGCAGCCAGTAGCGGTGGTGACAGGGCACCCACCGAGCAGTTCGCCAAGGGCCTGGGCTCAGCGCAGACGGCAGCCACCCAAGGGCCAACGCTCTCGCCCGCGGCCGCGACCGCGCCACCCGTCACGCCATCGGTGCACCCGACCGATCCGACTACTGCCGCGCCGATCCAGCACACCGCCGGATCGACCGGCGGCGCTGGTGGTGGTGCAGGCGGCGGCCTCCCCGGCGGAAGCGGCGGAGGTGGTGGCTCGTTCGGCTCGCCGAGTTCGGCCGCACCCGCGCCACCACCCATGCCGCTCGGCCCTCCCGCCACGCCGCCGCCGGCCGGACCGCCC
>NZ_JAEMTA010000073.1 GCF_016462545.1 Mycolicibacterium sp.
ACGAGCGTCCGCCTGAAAAGCGGAAGGTCGCCGGTTCGATCCCGGCCCTGGCCACTCAGATGGGTTCACGTCAGGGCCATGATTCGGTCCGATCCCGGCGACTGTGTCGCAGCCAAGACCCCGAGCGGTGAGGTTCTCGATGTTGGAGCTCGCCGCAGACTCCGAGCGCAGCAGCACCGACGCAAAGGGCGCTATCTCCTAACCGAGCTCGGCATCGAAGCGCGCAACTTCGCGACTGGCTTCGTCGGCGTTGGCAAGCACGTCGGCAGCGAGGTCGAGGTTTAGCTCGGCGATCGCCGCGGGGATCGCGGCGTCATGATCGCCGGCTTGGCGTTGGGCCGCGCGCAGATCGGCCAGCCCATAACCAGCCTCCGCAGGCGCCGGCCACGTGAATCTCTCGTGGCCGATGGCAGTGTCGTGAACGCCGGCCAACCTGGCTCTAGACATGCAGGAACGTTTCTGCAACTATTGCGGTGATCCCCGTCACGATCCCTACGAGCGAAGGCTTCCTATGTTGAAGAAACGTTTCTGCACCCATGGGCTGGGCTCATGAAGACAGCACACGCCCCCGTAGGAGAGGCGGGCCTCGCGACCCCGACGACCTCCTCCGTTGAGCATCTCGGCATCGATCGTGTGCCACCAGCGCAGCGGACATCGACGGCGACGGACCAGTTCTGGATCTGGGCCGGAGCCAATCTGGCGCCGATCAACTGGGTTTTGGGCACCCTGGGCCTCGGGCTCGGACTGAGCCTGTGGGAGACGATCGGCGTGCTCGTCGTGGGCAACGCGGTCGGGGCTTCCTTGTTCGCTCTGTTCTGCGTGATGGGCCAACGCACGGGTGTCAACGCCATGGTGTTGGCACGTCTGGCAATGGGGCGCCGCGGCGCATACGTCGTCGCAGCCGTCATGGTGCTGATGCCGATGGGCTGGGTGGGCGTGAACACCTGGGTGGTGTTGGACTTGGCGGTTGCGGCAATGGACCGCCTCGGTTTCGATGCCGACGCAGGCCCACTGCGGTACGCGATCGCCGGGGTGATCGTCGTGATTCAAGTCGTCATCACCGCATGGGGTTTCAACGCCATTCGGCTGTTCGAGCGCTGGACCATGCCGGTGGTGCTCGCGGTGATGCTGATGATGACGGTGGTGTCGGCCTTTCACGTCAACGGCAGCTTTGCGCCGAGTGCGCTGAGCCTCACCGACAAGGTGTCGGCTGCCAGCACGGTCATGACAGCCATCGGAATCGGCTGGGGCATAACGTGGTTCGTCTACGCCGCAGATTACACTCGCTTCACCAGACCGGAGGTGTCGACGCGACGCCTATTCGGCGTGACGTTCGCCGGGATGTTCGTCCCGGTCGTGTGGCTCGGCATCCTCGGCGCCTACATCGCCTCGGCCGGCGGTGGCGTCGATCCCGCGCAACTCGTCATCGCCGCGTTTGGGGCGCTTGCACTACCGGTGCTGCTCCTGATCTTGCACGGTCCGATCGCCACCAACATCGTCGTCATGTACTCGTCGGTCCTGGCGGTGCTGTCCCTGGATCTCAAGGCGACGCAGTGGAAGATCGCCGCGGGCGGCGGTGTCGTCAGCTCGATCGTCTTGTGGGGATTCCTCCACTCGGCGAGCTTCGCCAACTCGGCGGCGGCGTGGATGTCTGCACTGGTGGTCTGGATCTCGCCGTGGGCGGCCATCACGCTCATCGACTTCTTCGTACTGCGCCGCGGCGCCGTCGATGTCGATCACCTCTACCGCTCGCCGTCCTCGCGGTGGACCGCGGACGTGGACTGGACCGCCATGGCGTGCCTCGCCGTCGGCCTCGTCGGCGGAGCGATGTTCATGACGACCGCGATCGAGGGCGTCCAGGGGCCGCTCGCAGTCGCGATCGGCCACGTCGATCTGTCATGGCTCGTCGGCTCGCTAGCCGCCGGCATTCCCTACTACCTGCTCAAGCGCTCGCGAAATCGCATGTCGCACAACGGCTAATAGTCCACCTTGTTACAACCCGAGAGAGAAGGAATCACATGTACGACTGGTCCACGGTAAACGTCAATCGCCTACGGGACGACCGCCGACGCGCGATCAAGGAGCTGATGACGCAGCACAGGCTGTCCCATCTGCTGCTCACCGGGTTCGACCACATCCGGTACGCCACTGACTACCGCACGCAGATCATCGCCGAGGCATTCGACTGGTTCGCCGCCGTCGTGGACGTCGACGGCAACGCCGAGATCTTCACGCCGTGGGTCGACCAGACCCACGATGACCCGATCGACGATCTGCCGTGGATCACGAAGATCCACGCGATGCCCTCGTGGGCGCCGATCGTTGGTCACCCGGAGACGTGGACCCGCGGCCTCTTGAGCAGCTTGACCGGAGCGAAGCGGGTTGGGGTCGAGCTGATCGATCCAGGCGTCCTGCGTCGACTCGAGGGATCACTGCCCGACGTGGACTTCGTACCGATCGGGCGTGAGCTCTACGACGTGCGAATTCGCAAGACGCCAGAAGAGATCCGGCTGCTCGAAGATGCCAGCATCGTCAACTCCCTGGGCGCCGAGGCGGGACACAAGGCGGCCGAGGTAGGCGCAACGGATCACGACATTCTGGCCGCGGTGATGGGCACCCTGCAGGCCAGTGGTCCGGAATTCCTGAGTCACTCGTTGTGCAATCACCGTCGCGGTGACGGCGGGTGGTTCGCCGAGGGCACGGTGCTCGGGGAAGGCGATCCGTACTTCTTCGACATCGGCGTCTACGGCCGCCACGGGTACGCGTCCGACATCGCGCGAACAGGATTCGTCGGTGGCGACACCCGCACCGAGATCAAGCAGGTGTACGCCAAGCTGCTCAAGGCACACAAGATCGGCGCCGAACTCGCCAAACCTGGTGTGCGTGCGTCACAGATCGACGATGCCGTGAACTCCTACCTGCGCTCAGAGGGTCTGCCAACCACGAACTATTCGATGGGGCATGGGGTGGGGTTGCGCGCCTGCGAGCTGCCGACAATTTACCGCGGCCATCTCGTGGATCGCGACCAGACATTGGTCGAGAACAGTGTCATCTCGTTGGAACCGGAGACGGGCATCGAGGTCGACGGCGAGTTCATGCTGCTGAAGGTGGAGGACAACTACGTCGTCGAACGCGACGGACTGCGACGACTCTCGCCGGCCGGTTACGGGTTGAATTTCTGATGCGCGGGTGCGGATCCGGTGAGCGGACGTTACCTCTGCGGGTGCTCGCGGTGCAGGAGAGCGCCGTGCCGCGCGACGTCGGCGCCAACGTTCACCGGATCCGCACCTTGCTGGCGGACCATCCGGAAGCGGACATAGCGGTGTTCCCCGAGCTCTTCGTCACCGGCTATCAAGTCGACAGTCTCGACGAACTCGCCCTCAGTGCCCGAGGCGGCGTGGTGTCGGCCATCGCGGAGGCGTGCGCCGACTACGGCACGGCCTTCGTGGGCGGATACCTCGAACGTGCCGACGACGGAACCCTTTACGACTCGATGCTCCTGATCGACGAGCGCGGTGAGCTCGTCGGCAACTACCGAAAGACTCACTTGTTCGGCGGGGAGTCCTCCCTGTTCACCGCCGGGGACCAGCTTCGGTGCGTCGAGATCGGTGGGGTCGTGGTGGCGCCTCTGATCTGCTTCGATGTCGAGATTGCCGAGGCAGCAAGGGCATTGGCGCGTCAAGACCCGGACGTCTTCATCGTGATCGCAGCGAACATGCGGCCGTTCCACGACGATCACCTCATCGCCACTCGCGCGCGTGCACTGGACAACCGGACTCCGCTCATCTACGTCAACCGAGTCGGTTCGGAAGCGGGCTTCGACTTCGTCGGTGGTTCGCGCGCGGTGACCGGGGATGGAACCGTGTTGTGCGACTTCGGCTCTGACGCGCAGAGTGCCGTATTCGAGTTGCCGTTGCGGGCGGCGGTGGCCGTAGAGGTGGACTACCGCCGCCATCTGCGGCCCGAGCTCTACGTCTGATCGACGGGTACGCGTGTCGTGCTGGCGCGCACGACGAGACGGCCAGGCACTAGCTGGTTGTCCGGTGGAGGTGCCGCGCCCTCGATCAGGGCGACGAGCATGTCGACGGCTCGCCGGCCCAATTCGGCAGGGGAGAGGTCGACGGCGGTGATCGGCACGCGGGAGTGGGCGATCATGGCGCTGTCGCCGAGGCTGGCGATCAGAACGTCTGCGGGTACCGACCATCCGAGCTCGTCCGCCGCGGTGACGACGCCCATCGCGAGCTGGTCCAGCGTGGTCAGAACCGCATCGGGTCGCTCGCCGTCGCCCAATAGACGGACCGCCGCGTCGTGTCCGGCGGCCTGGGAGATGCCGTCGTGCACGTAGGCGATCTGCGGTTCGCAGCCGTGTTCGGCGCACCACTGGCTGTATTGCTCAGCAGTGTCGCGAACGTATGACGTGGCTGGGTCGCTGGCCAGGAGCGCAGGTCTTCGGGCACCTCGGGCCTCGAGGTGTGTCAGTACCTCCGGAACGATCGTCGGATAGTCGTTGTCCACCCACGGGTGGCCTCGAGTACTACGCCCCACGGTCACGATGGGAGCTGCCTCATCGCTCGCCTGCGCCAGCAGTTCGTTGTCGGCGGTCGGGTCGACGACGATTGCTCCGTCGTACGACAGATTCGGGGGAACCGACGCCGGGGAGAGTGCCAGCGCGAAGCCCTGCGTCGCCGCCCGGCCGGCGGCGGAGATCATGAGGTTGGTGAAGAAGTCGATGCTCCACAGCGATGACGTGGGGGTGTCCGGGGCGGCCACCGACATCAGCAGCAGGCCGGTACGAGATCCCACCAGGCTGCGCGCCGCGGCACTCGGTCGATACCCAAGTTCAGTCGCCAGCTGGCGCACCCGCTCACGTGTCTCCGCGGGCAGACGGCCATTGCCCGACAGCGAGTCGGACACGGTGGTCACCGACACCCCCGCTGTGCGGGCGATGTCCTTGATCGTCACCCGGCGGCCGTTGGGGGCTACGTCGGCCACGATGTCCGCGTCTCGAGGATGAACGCGCGATGGTGCTGCCAGGTGCGGCGTTCGAGCATGTCGGCGATCATCGCACGGGCGTCCCGCCAGGCGTCGACGTTGGCCACGGGGGTGTGCCCGGGACGGTCGGCTCGGCAAGAGTCGCACTCACCCGTTTCACGACGGCTTCCATCATGTCGGCACGGCTGGCCATCGACCTCTCCACTGTGCGGCCCCGCGACGCAGGAACGTTTCTGCGGCTACCGTACACGTCCGCCTGGCGCGCCCCTCAAGCAGGCCAGTCGAGGCTGAAGTATTGCGTCTCCTGAAATTCTTCGAGACCGTAGCGCCCGCCCTCACGGCCGAGGCCACTCTGTTTGACCCCGCCGAACGGTGCCGACGGATCCGACACCACGCCACGATTGATCCCCACCATTCCCGCTTCCAGGGATTCGGCGATGCGGATGGCGTGCTGCATGTCTCGGGCGTAGACGTAGGCGGCCAAGCCCATCTCCGAGGCGTTCGCCCATCCGAGGACCGCGGTCTCGTCGGTCCATTCGACGATGGGAGCGACTGGTCCGAAGATCTCGCTGGCCACGATCGGGTTGTCGAAGCGTACGTCCGAGAGCACCGTCGGCGGGTAGAAGTATCCGGCGGATTGGGCGACGTCGGCGCGGTGGCTGACTCGGGCCCCGGCCCGCACCGCGTCCTCGACGAGCGCCTCGACGCCCGCCTGCGCGCGGGCGGAGATGAGCGGGCCGATCTGCGCGCCATGGCTCGCGGCGCCGACGGTCAGGGCCTCGACCTCGGCGCCGAACCGTGCGGTGAACTCGTCGGCGATGTCGGAGTGGACGTAGAACCGGTTGGCCGCGGTGCATGCTTGGCCGCCATTGCGGAACTTGGCGATCATCGCGCCGTGGACGGCGTCGTCGAGGTCCGCGTCTGCGGTCACGATGAAGGGGGCGTTTCCGCCGAGTTCCATCGAACTGTTGACGATGCGTTCGGCGGCTTGGCGAAGGAGCACCCGACCCACACCGGTGGAACCGGTGAAGGACACCTTGCGCACACGAGGATCGTTCAGCCAGGTGCTGACGACTGCGCTGGCGTCGGTGGTAGGGAGGACGTTGACGACACCCTTGGGAACACCTGCCTCGGTGAGCAATTCGGCGATCGCGAGGGCGGTCAGTGGTGTCTCGGCGGCGGGTTTGAGAACTACGGTGCAGCCCGCGGCCAGGGCGGGAGCGACCTTCCGCGTGGCCATCGCGGCCGGGAAGTTCCACGGCGTGATGAGCGCGGCCACGCCCACGGCGCGGTGCGTCACCAGAGTGCGTGCGCCGCCGGCGGGGGCAGGCCCGTAGGCGCCTTCTGCGCGCACGGCCTCTTCGGCATACCACCGGAAGAACTCCGCGGCGTAGGTGATCTCACTGAGGGCGTCGGCCCGCGACTTTCCGTTCTCGGCCATCACCAGTTCGGTCAGCCGGTCCCGGTCGCGGATCATCAACTGGTGTGCGCGAGTCAGTATCTCGGATCTCGCACGGGCCGGGGTGCCGCGCCAACACTCCAACGCGCCGTGCGCGGCGTCGACGGCCGCCGTGGCGTCGGTGGTGTCGCCGTCGGCCACGTGCGCGATGACCGCCCCGGTCGCGGGATCCTCGACGGGAAACGCTCCTGCCCCGCCTGCTCGGGCGAGGCCGCCGATGACCAGCGATCCACCGGCTTCGGGACGATGGACGGTGGTCATGGGTACAGGCCTCTCTGGGTGTGGGCGTGGGCGACGCGCTGCACGGCCAGTCGCGTCGCGGCGCAACGCAGTGTGATTTGTTGGGCGACAGCATATTCGAGGACGGCGGACCAACCGGCGCTCATCCTCTCGGCCAACCGCTCGTTGACCTGGTCCTCGGTCCACCAGTACGCCTGATTGGCCTGCACCCATTCGAAGTAGGACACGATGACCCCGCCGGCGTTGGCGAGGATGTCGGGTACGACGGTGACGTCCCGCCGCTCCAGGATGGCGTCGGCGTCGGCGGTGGTGGGGCCGTTGGCGCCCTCGACGATCAGTCGCGCCTGGATGCGCTCGGCGTTGCCGGCGTGAATGACGCTCTCGATGGCGGCCGGCACGAGTACGTCGACGTCGAGCTCGAGCAACAGATCGGGGTCGATCACCTCGGCGCCGCCGAAGCCGACCACACTGCCAGTGGCGTCGACGTGTGCTTCCACAGCCGCCACGTCGAGGCCGTTCCCGTCGTGAATCGCGCCGTACTGATCCGAGACCGCAGTAACGCGGACACCGGACTCGGCGAGCAAGACTGCTGCACCGCGGCCGACCTTCCCGAAGCCCTGCACCGCGGCGGTGGCGTCATGGCGGGCGATGCCGAGGTGCGCTAAACCGAGGTGGGCGACGTGCACCACCCCGCGTGACGTGGCAGCCGCGCGGCCGAGGGAGCCGCCAAGGCTGACGGGTTTGCCCGTCACGACACCGAGCACGGTGTGCCCGGTGTTGACCGAGTAGGTGTCCATCAGCCACGCCATCGTCTGTTCGTCGGTGCCGATGTCGGGTGCGGGGATGTCGTGGTCCGGCCCTATCAGCGGCATGATCTCCGAGGTGTAGCGCCGGGTGACCCGTTCGAGTTCGGCGGCGGAATACTCGCGTGGATCGATCGTCACGCCGCCCTTCGCGCCTCCATACGGCACGTCGAGGAGCGCACACTTCCAGGTCATCCACATCGCCAGAGCACGAACTTCGTCGAGGTCGACGTGCGGACTGAAGCGCAGTCCGCCCTTGGCCGGCCCGCGAGAGTAGTTGTGCTGCACGCGATGTCCGATGAGGACCTCGATGGTGCCGTCGTCGCGGCGCAGCGGGATGCTGACGGTCAGTTCGCGCCGCGGTGTGGCCAACAGGTCGTACATGCCGCGTCCGTAGCCAAGGGCAGCTATCGCGTCGGCGAGTTGCGTGCGCGCGTCGTCGAGCGGAGTGCGCGTCGGAGCGATGACGGGGGCGGTCAGGAGGTCGGTCATCGGATCGCCTCGAAGGCCGCGGCGATGACGTCGAGTGCCTCGTCGAGGAGGTCCTCGCGGATCGTCAGCGGTGGCAGGAAGCGGATCACGTTGCCGTGGGTCCCGCAGGTGAGCACGATGACACCACGACGTCGGGCTTCGGTGGCGACGGCGGCGGTCAGTGCCGGGTCGGGTACCAGACCACCCGCCTGAACGAGTTCGATGGCGATCATCGCGCCGCGGCCGCGCACCTGCCCGATGCGGGGGTCGGTGGCCTGCATGTCCTGCAGTCGCCGCTTCATGACGTCTTCGATCCGCGCCGCCTTGCCGAGCAGATCGTCGGCGTGGATCGTCTCGATGGCAGCCAGCGCGGCGGCACACGCGATTGGGTTGCCGCCGTAGGTGCCCCCCAGCCCGCCGGCGTGCACGGCGTTCATGACCTCCGCGGTGCCGGTGACTGCTGCCAGCGGTAGGCCTCCGGCGATGCCCTTGGCGGTCACGATCAAGTCGGGCACGATGCCCTCGTGCTCGCAGGCGAACATGCGGCCCGTGCGGGCGAACCCGGTCTGCACCTCGTCGGCGATGAACAGGACGCCATTCTGGCGGCACCAACGATGCAGTGCGGGAAGGAATCCGAGTGCCGGCTCGATGAAACCGCCCTCGCCCTGGATGGGTTCGATGATAATCGCCGCCAGATCACCTACGTCGAGCGAGGATTCGATGTGAGCAATGGCTCGCTGCGCAGCTTGGCTGCCGGTGAGTTCGGCGCCGTCCCGCAGCGGGTAGGACAGCGGGGCGCGGTACACCGCAGGTGCGAACGGACCGAAGCCGTGTTTGTAGGGCATCTCCTTGGCGGTCAGCGCCATCGTGAGGTTGGTGCGACCGTGGTAAGCGTGGTCGAAGGCGACGACGGCGGTGCGATTGGTGTGATGGCGGGCGATCTTGATGGCGTTCTCCACCGCTTCGGCGCCGGAATTGAACAAGGCGCTGCGCTTGTCATGTCGACCCGGCGTCAGCGCGTTCAACGCCTCGGCGACCGCGACGTACCCCTCGTAGGGCGAGACCATGAAGCAGGTGTGGGTGAAACGCTCCACCTGTTCCTTGACCGCGGCGATGACGCGTTCCGCGCTGTTGCCGATGCTCGTCACGGCGATTCCCGAGCCCATGTCGATCAGTGCATTTCCGTCGACGTCGATCACCAGGCCGTCCGCGGAGGCGTGATCGACGTAGGCCGGCAGGGTCGTGGAGACCCCGTCCGCGACCGCTGCGGTCTTACGCGCGGCGAGTGCTTCGGACAACGGGCCCGGCACGGTGGTGGCCAAGCGTCGGGCGTGAGTGCGGAGGGTCACAACGGTCTCCTGGTGGTGGCGTGTTCAACGAAGTCAGTACAGCCTCGCCCGACGCGTACCATGCCGTCCAATACCAGTTGAGCAAGAAATCCATGCCTGTACGGCATGCGAGAGAAGGGGTTCATCCGTGGAGTTGCGGACCCTCAGGTATTTCGCAGAGGTCGTCGAGGCGGGCACGGTGAGCGCGGCCGCCGAAACCCTGCACGTGACGCAGCCAGGACTTTCACGCCAGCTGCGCCAGCTGGAACGCCAACTGGGAGTCTCGCTATTCGACCGCCGCGCCGGCCGATTGACCGTCTCGGCCGCTGGGCGTTACGTCCTGCCACATGTGCACCGCATTCTGGCCGACGCGGAGCGACTTGCCCTCGGTGCGCGGATGTTTGCCGAAGGGCGACTCGATCGCATGACCGTCGCTGCGCCGGCCACCACCCTGGCCGAGGTGATCGCTCCGTTCATCGCCACTCTCGCGCCTGCCGATCCCACGCCGACGGCCTTCGCCAGCGACGGATACGAGCCGCAGGCCGCGCTGCGCGCGGGCGCGGACCTCGTCGTCACCAACGGCCGTCCCGCCGACACGATGCAGTCGGTCGCGATCGGCGTCCTTCCGGTCTGGGCCTATCTGCCGCGGGCGCACCCGTGGGCGACACGGGCGGCGATTGACCTGGAGGATCTGGCAGACGAGAAGATCATCTGCCTACCAACGACTTTCAATGCACGGCAGGCGCTAGACGCGGCCGCAATGCGCGAGCACCAAAACGTCGTCGTCCACGTCGAGGCCAGCAGCGGCACGGTTGCACAGGCACTGGCCGCCGCCGGCCGCGGAATCGCCGTCGTCACCGATGATCCGCGGTTCGATCTCAGCCGAGCGAAGATCCTGGCCGGCGGCGATCCGGTGAGTATCCATCTCTTCGCCGCCTGGGACCGAGGTCATCCCGCACACGCCACGCTCACCGCAATCGCGCAACGGCTGGCGCTGCACATCGACGCTCACTACGGCCAGTCGGCCTGAGTCGCGGCGTCTTCTCGGCGGAGTCGACGGTGATCATGGGAGGGCGGTCTGAGACGGTCAGGGTAGCGCCGAACCTGGTTCGACTTCGATGGGATAGCGGGTTTCGCCCTCATCCAGTTCGCGGGCCAGTCGCCACGCGTCCTCTGGTGGGAGCGGCCGTATTTCGCCGAGCTGACGGCGCGTGAGTTCCACTTCTACGGCGTATTCACTGGGGTGCTGCAGCAGAATCCAGCGTTTCTCGTCGCGCTCGAAGCGACGGACCTGATGGTAGTAGCTCAGCACTCCGTCGTATTCGTCGAGCACGTCTTCGGAGCCGCCATAGGTAGCGGCGTCGCTGCGAATGTGGTCGAAGTGTTCCAGCTCGCGTGCGGGGAACGTGAAGTATCGAGGATCGTATGCCCGGCGGACGATGATCCTCGTCCCATCGGGCTTGTCGACGAACCACTTGTACGGCTTGTCGGTGAACTCAGCCATCAGCGCTCGATCTCGAGCCAAGACCGGCCCGCCGTTGCGTGGTCGATGCCCGCGCGAGATGCGGACGGAACCGATCGCCGGTGTCACCAGGTCTCACCGTGATGGGCATGTCTCAGTCCTCTCGTGGCCGATGCTACGCAGATGTGTCGACATGCATCCGATCCAATTCGTCCGTGGGCATTTTGCTGAGCAGATGCATAGCAATCCCCTGACACGACCGCCACCCTCCGGTAGCTTCCGCTGCATGCCCTTGGAGCTGGCCTCGTTCTTTCGGACGAGTCTGCCGTTGGACCTCAGCGGGCTGGACGCTCTCGATGATGGCCGTTACCACTCACTTTGGCTGCCAGATCACCTCGTGAGCCTCTGGCCGGACTCGATCTGGACGCCCGAGTTTACCGACCTCGCGCAAGCGTCGCCCTCGCCGCACCGCTACCTGGACGCCCTCACCCTCGCCGGTGCCGTCGCGGCTCGCATGACACGCACTCGGCTCGCTACGAGCGTTCTCGACACCGTCCGCCGCCACCCAGTGATGCTGGCCCAGTCGGCAGTGACCCTGAGTCATCTCTCCAACGGCCGGTTCATCCTGGGACTCGGTGCCGGCGAGCGCGAGAACCTGGCGCCGTACGGCTTCGATCACCGGGGCACAGTGAGCCGGTTCGCCGAGGCGCTCCGACTGATCCGAATGCTCTGGAACGCCGATGGACCGATCGACTTCGCCGGAGAGCACTTCACCCTGGAGCACGCCCGACTGGACGCCGAGCTCCACCACACCGGCCCGCCACCGATCTGGATCGGGGCCAACGGCCCCCGCATGCTGCGACTGGTCGGCGAACTCGGCGACGGCTGGTGGCCGACGGGCAGCGCCGGGCCGGAGACATATCGCGCTCAGCTGGCGAGTATCCGGGAGTCGGCCGAACGGGCCGGACGCGACCCGGAGGCGATCACGCCGGCGAAGATGGTGGTGTGCCTCATCGGCGAGTCCGACGAACTGAGCGTGATCGTGCAACGTCCGCTGGTGAAGTCGTTGGTGCTGCAACTGACCTCTGACGCACTGGCCGCTACCGGTCACCGCCATCCGATGGGGGAGCGGTGGCGCGGCATCCAGGACATCGACCCGCGCAGGCTGACCCGCGACCGACTGCTCCAGCTCTTCGAGGACGTCGACCCGGCCGCAATCCTCTCCGTCGTTCCGCATGGCACGCCAAAGGAGGTCGCCGAACAGATCGCCGAGTTCGGCGACGCGGGTGCCCGGGTCGTGTCGGTGCTCGACTACAGCGGAATGGCCGGGCAGGCCTACGCAGCCGAGTCGGGACGCAAGATTCGCGAGGTCGAGGACGCACTGCTCGAGCTCACGGGAACCGCGCCATGACCATCTTGGACGGGGATCTCCTCGTCGCCGAGGCTCGGGAATCGACGGGGCTCACCGACTTCGGCGATGACACGCTGTCCGCGCGCGTGGCCCTGGTCGTCGACCGGCTGAACAGCGCCAAACTCGACGAAATCGGCTCGCGCGCAGCCGCACACACGATCGGGGGACTATTGACGAGCCGCCTGCACTTCATCGAAGACCACGCATGCATGCCCCTTGCAGCAGAACGGATCACGGCCCCGCTGTTCGCGACCGGCGAGCCGCGGTCGGGGACGACGCTGCTGCATGCCTTGCTCGCCGAGGATGAGGAGTCGCGGGCGCTGCGGTTCTGGGAGGTCATGTACCCATCGCCGCCACCCGGCCCGGCCGTGGTCGACGACCCGCGCCGGGCTCGGGCCGATGCCGACTGGCGTGAGATTCTCGAGCGCATCCCGCCGTGGATCGTCAGCCACCCCTACAACGATCTGCTCGGTGCCGGACTGCCCGAGTGCGAACGCACGTGGGCGTTCGACTTCCGCGCGACGAACCCGAGCGCCTGGTGGCGAGTGCCGCTCAGGATCCAGAACTTTCCGCAGGACCCTCGCGCGCAGTACGCCCTGCATCGCATGATGCTGCAGCACGTTCAATACACCCGCCCACCGAAGCGATGGGTGCTCAAGGGTTTTCACGGTCGACGCCTGCGAGCGCTCTTCGACACCTATCCCGACGCCCGCATCGTCTGGGTGCACCGCGACCCCGTACAGGTGCTCGCCTCGCAGATCGTGGCCTTCGGACAGATCAACGAGGGCCTGGCCGGGACGTTGGACTGGACGACCTACGCTCACAACACGATCGAGGGCTCTAGGGCCAACTTCCACGCCTACCTCACCGACCCGCTCGTCAACGACCCGCGCATCCACCACGTCCGCTACCGAGACTTCGTCTCCGACCCGGTCGCGACGGTCGGCGGCTTCTACGACTTCGCCGGGCTGCCCTTGCCTGCCGGCGCCGAGAAGAAGATGCGCCGCTACCTCGCCACCAACCGCAGTGATCGGTACGGAAAGTTCACCTACTCGACCGACGTCCTACCGGTACCCGTACGGCAGCTGCACGACGAATTCGCCTCCTATCGTGAGCGATTCGGCATCGACATCGAGACGAGGCGCTGATGGCCTACGGTGACGCCGAGGACGACGAGGCACTGCGCGCGGCGTGGCACGAGTTCTGCGACCGGCTCAAGGCCGCCGGCGATCTCGCCTTCAAGGACACGTCGCCTGCCGACGCCCTGCAGCGCGCCGACGCCTTCCGTTATCTGACCCAGAACCTCGGGCAGGCCTACGAACTCGCGTTGGAGACCAAGGACACCCGCTACCCGATGATCCATCCGTTCTGCGGGCCGAGTCGCAAACTCGGCGGCGACAACGCCGACTTCGTCTATCTGCAGGCGTGGATCGACGGCGCATCGGTCTACCGGATCGCGGGTAACCGGGGCACGGCCCGCTTCATCAACTTCACCGTCCAAGGGCCGCGACCCAAGAAGGACGTGTACTACGGCGCTGATCACCCGAACCTGCACGAGCCCTTCGGCGATACGCCGGAGGCGAACATCACCGGTGATGACCTGGCGACCGAGCCCGATGGCAGCTTCGTCCTGTACGTCGGTGGTCCACGGCGAGAACCGAATTGGCTTCCCACCACTCCGGGTTCGCGCAAGCTCTTCATGCGGCAGGGCTTCGACAGCTGGGCGGAGCGCTCGGCTCGATTCAACATCGAGCGCATCGACATGGATACACCACGTCCCGTGCCGACACCACGGGATCTCATCGCGTCGATGCAGTGGGCCGGCGACTTCCTCACCGGGGTGATGACGGACTGGCCGGACCGCGAACTGGAGATCGGTTCGCTGTACGGCGAGCCCGAGCCGAACGTGTTCCCCGGTGCGCGCTTCACCGGCACGGCCGAGCAACGCGATGCGCGCCGCGGCCGGCTCATCGTCACCATGCCGTGGCGTCTCGGGCCGGACGAAGCGTTGATCTTCGAGTTCGCCGATGACGGGGAGTTCTGGATGCTGACCAACATGGGCGCGTTCTGGAACAGCATGGACTACCTGTACCGGCCGGTGAGTTACACGCCGAGCAGATCGGCGATCGACTCCGACGGCCGCGTGCGAATGGTGATGGCCCACAACGACCCCGGCGTGCACAACTGGATCGACACCCAGCATTTCAGCGAGGGCTACCTCACGATGCGCATCATCGGGAGCCGGCTGCTCCCTGAGGTCAGCACCAAAGTCGTCACACTCGCGGAGTTGAACACCGCCCTGCCGGCTGACACGCGGCGCGTCACGCCCGAGGAGCGGGCCGCACAACTGCACGCGCGCTTCGACGCCATCCGTCGCAGGTTCGGGATCTGACATGGACCCCACACTCGGGACGCTCGCCGCATCTGCCTTCGACAACGTCTACCACGTGGGGCACCTCGTCCCAGATCTGTTGTGTGCCATGCAGACGCTGACCGGTGCCATGCAGATCACCTGGGCGCCGCCGTTCGAGATGCGCAGCGGCTTCGCCCGTCCGGACGGGTCCGCCGACGACCAGACCGTGCGCATCGCGTTCTCCACGTCCGGGCCGCCGTACCTGGAGCTCATCGAGGTCGTCGCTGCGGCCGACTCGATCTTCGCCGAGCCGAAACTCGGGGGCATGCACCACCTGGGCTACTACGCAGAGCGCTGGCGCGATGACGTCGCGCGGTTGCAGGACGACGGTTGGGAGTTGGAGCGCACGGGTGCCGGCGTCGCGTTCTTGCGTGACCCGCATAGCGGCCTTCGCGTCGAGGTGGTGAGCTTCAAGGGCCGCGACTTCATGACCCGGGTGCTCGACGGCCGGATGGCGAACACGTACCCCCTGACCGAGCGTCCGTGACCACAGTCGCGCACACCTTGTACGGAACGCTGCGCGGTGAGGCGAGCGCGGGCATCGTCGTCTTTCGCGGCGTGCCGTACGCGGCGGCGCCGACGGGCGAGCATCGTTGGCGCCCAACGCAGCCCGTGACGAGCTGGCAAGGCGTGCGCGAGGCCACCGCGTTCGGGCCGATCGCCCCGCAGGACATCTCGGCCGAGCGGCTGGCCAAGCGTGGCCTCACGATGAGCGAGGACTGTCTCACGCTCAACGTCTGGACGCCCGCAGCCGATGACAACCGCCGACCCGTTCTGGTCTTCCTGCACGGCGGCGGACAGACTCAGGGTCACGGGTCCGCTCCACTCCTGAATGGTTCGCGACTCGCTCGGAACGGCGACATCGTGGTGGTGACGATGAACTTCCGGCTCGGTGTGCTGGGTGCGCTCTACGCGCCCGACTGGCACGGGGCCGATTCCACCAACCTGACACTGCGCGACCAGAGGCACGCGCTGCAGTGGGTGCGCGAGCAGATCGGCGCGTTCGGCGGCGACCCCGGCGCCATCACGGTGGCGGGGCAGTCCTCCGGTGCGATCGCGATATCAGCCCTGCTTGCCGGCGGGTGCGACCTCTTCGACCGCGCGATCCTGCAGAGCGGCGGCCTGGAGCGTGTCCGCTCGACCGCCGCTGCCTCGGCCGTGGCCGAACGGGTCGTCTCGACCGGTGTGCTCATCGACGAACCGGGTGTCGAGGACATCCTCACCGCCCAACGCGGCATCGACCCTGGATACGTTCCGCCGCAGGGCCCGTTCCACCCCTGCATCGACGGCGACGTCATCGCGGAGCATCCGCTGGTGGTCGCGCAGACTCGCGACATGCCGGCGATCCCCGTGCTCGCCGGGACGACGCGCGACGAGTGGCGGATCTTCGACGCGGCGCTCGATGACGGCGTCTTCACCGAGCAGTACGTGCGGGACAGGGCACGGGCACTCGCCGGGGCTTCTCACGACGCCGACGCGGTGATGGCGACGTACCGCGCCGACCACCACACGCTTCGCGACGTCGCCAGTGCAATGGTCACCGACTACCACTTCACCGCGCCGACAGAGCAATTCGTCCGAGCACACGCCCAGCGCGGCAACCCGGTATTTCGCTACGAACTGCAGTGGCCCTCTCCGCGCCCCGGACTGGGGGCCTGTCATGACTCGTGCCTGCCCTTGATCTTCGGGACCCTGGACGCTGCGCCTGCGCTCGCCGGTGTCGACGAGGCGGCGCGGGGGATGTCCGACGCAGTTCAGGCGTCGTGGTTGGAGTTCGTTCGCGGGGGAGAGCCCTGGGAACGCTACGACGGTGTGGGCGGAGCCACGATGCTGCTGGGCCCCAACACCCGAACCGTCCGTGGCCACCGCGTAGAGCAGCTCGCCATCTGGGAGAAGCGCTATCCCGCGTACGGGTAGTCGCAGGAGCGCGCCGGTTGCTCGCCCGAGTGGCCGCCGCCAGAGTCCACAGTGCTACGCAATCATCGGATCGATTGCCGAGCGGGGGACCAGCACCTGCAACGGTCCGGCCGAGGCGGGCAACAACACGCCCTGGTCGAAGAAGAAGATGACCCCGTCGTTGACCACGGCGAAGTTCTGATAATTGGCGGGGTTGTACAGCGCGGCTGGCGCGATCGGCAACGGCGGCGGCGGTGGTGGCGGCGTGGTGGTGGTCGTGGGCGTGGTCGTCACCGGCTGGCCCGGTTGCGCTGGCGGCGTGGGAGGCGCGACCGGCGGTGGCGGCGCCAGCTGCTGCTGCAGGTCGGCCTGGACGATCGGCGCGACGGTCTTCAACGGATCCTCCACCCGCCACAGTGGCGTGGCCAGCTTGTCGTCCGGAGCTGCCGTGTAGGTGATCGCCTTGCGATAGGTCTGATCCCAGTTGAACGCTTTGTACGTCGTCTGCGGCTGGGCACCGCCGACGTTTTGAACCACCTTGAACACCACGGCCTGGGTGCCGCGCGGCGGAACCGCCGAGGCGTACTTCGTCGGCGTGATGCTCAGCTCATACGGTGCAGTGCGGGACGCGCCGGACTTGGCCGTGTTGAGGAACGCGTCGCGCGTCTGGGAGACGAAGTCGGCGACCGACTTCTGGTCGGGGTAGTCCAGCGGAATGCTGATGTCGACGTCGTACCCGGGGTCGGCGAGCTGGATCTCGCACGTGCTGCCGGTATTGCCGCCCTTCAGGTCGGCGCAATAATCCTTCGGCGCCGCCACTGCCAGCCCAGAAGAACCGAAGATGGCGGCAACCGCGGCGAGCACGGCCACGCTGAGAGCGCGCATGGGTGAGACCTCCTAGCAAACGCGGCACTGCGCCGCGGACGCCAGATTAACGCCCAACGCATCGGTGCTACGGATCGGGCGGAGTTACCGCTGGATAGAGTGAGCCGAGGTGGAGGTTCGCCTCGCATCGAGAGGAAACCTCATCATGGCCAGAACGCACCGTATCGCCGTCATCCCCGGCGACGGCATCGGCACCGAGGTCGTACCCGAGGGACTACGTGTCCTCGATTCCGTGGCGGCTACCTTCGACGTGCGCTTCGAGGTCGAGCACTTCGACCACTCCAGTGCCGATTATTACGGCAAGCACGGAAAGATGCTGCCCGACAACTGGTTCGAAGAGCTTCGCGGCGTCGACGCGATCTTCTTCGGCGCAGTGGGTTGGCCCGAGGTGGTCCCCGATCACATCTCGCTGTGGGGCAGCCTGCTGCAGTTCCGTCGCGCGTTCGACCAATACGTGAACCTGCGACCGGTCCGGCTCATGCCGGGCGTGCCCAGCCCGCTCGCTGGACGCCACCCCGGTGACGTCGACTTCTACGTGGTTCGGGAGAACACCGAGGGGGAGTACTCCAGTGTCGGCGGCAAGATATTCGAAGGCACCGACCGGGAAGTCGTGATGCAGGAGACGATCATGACCCGCGTCGGCGTGGATCGAATCCTCAAGTACGCCTTCGACCTTGCCCAGACCCGACCCAAGCGGCATCTCACCTCGGCCACCAAGAGCAATGGCATCTCCATCTCCATGCCCTACTGGGACGAACGGGTACTGGCGATGGCCGCCAACTACCCCGACGTCGAGGTCGACAAGTTCCACATCGACATCCTCACGGCGAACTTCGTCATGCACCCGGACTGGTTCGACGTCGTCGTGGCCTCGAATCTGTTCGGCGACATCCTGTCCGATCTCGGTCCGGCCTGCACGGGCACCATCGGCATCGCACCCAGTGCCAACATCAACCCCGAACGGACCTTCCCCAGTCTCTTCGAACCCGTGCACGGCTCGGCGCCCGACATCGCCGGGCGCGGCATCGCCAACCCGATCGGACAGATCTGGTGCGCCTCCATGATGCTCGAGCATCTTGGCGAAACCAAGGCTGCCGCAGCCGTTCTGGCTGCCATCGAGACCGTGCTGACGCGCGGCGAGGCGCTGACCCCGGACATGGGCGGAACCGCGAGCACCGAGACCCTCGGCAGGGCCGTGGCGGACGCCCTCGCCGCGCCGTGACCCACGCCGTCGAACTCGCGGGCCTCGAACTCAGTCCCGCGGCCGAAGCAGTGCGATTGCAGACTCCACGGCCTCTTCGGCGACGTCGCTCAGTCGTCCACCGTTCTCTACGGTGAGTGCGGTCAATTCGCGGAGCCCACCGATCAACATGATGGCGCGCGCCTCGGGCACCGGTTCGATACCGGCCTCGCGAAGTTCGGCGGTGTTGCTCAACGTCTGCACGAGCACGATGAACGCGCCCATTGCCTCGCGTTGCAGGGTGCGCGCTGCAGCGCCGAGTGCAGGCACGTCTCGTATCCAACTCACGGTGAGCGCCGGGTGGGATTCCGAACGGCGAATCCAGGCCTCGATGGCCTGACGAATCTGAATCTGCCAGGGCGCGGCGGGATCTACGGCGTCGGAGATCTCCAGGACCGTCGCGGCGTTGGTATCGGTCAACAGCGCCACCAGGGCCGCTTCGCGGTCGGCGAAGTGCTGGTAGAACGTCCTCCGTGACGCGCGCGCCCGACGGACGACCTCGGCGACCGTCGTATTCGCATAGCCGACGTCGCTGATCGAGTCGCTCATGGCGTCGAGGAGCCGACGCCGGTGCGCCGTCGATGCGGTGTCCTGGTGAACCGTTGGCACGCGACGCCTCCTCGTCGAGGGATCTTACGGATCGGTGCTTGCAGCCGACGGGTACGACGACGTACCCTCGAGTTCCAGATTGGGGTACGCCAACGTACCCGCGATGTCAGGAGTGTGTGCCATGACCGGACCGACGATGGCCGTGACGCCGACGCGCAAGCTGCCCGCGGCGCCGCGGATGCCCAAGGTGGTGCAGGGGGCGGCGTTCGTCATCGCCCGCCGCCGCACGACGATGGCGTTGAAGGCGAAGTACGGCAGCGCCTTCACGCTCGACCTGCCGATGTTCGGCCGCACCGTCGTCGTGTCCGATCCCGTGCTTGCCAAACAGGTCTTCACCACCAGCACCGAGGTGCTCGGTAACGTTCAGCCCAATCTCAGTCGGCTGCTGGGCGCGGGATCGGTCTTCGGCCTGGAAGGTGCCGATCACCGCCGCCGCCGCAAACTCCTCACCCCGCCCTTTCACGGCAAGAGCATCAAGAATTACGAGGCCATCGTCGAAGAGGAGACCCTGCGCGAGATCGCGTCGTGGCCCGAGGGCAGGGAGTTCGCAACCCTGGAACCGATGATGCGGATCACCCTCAACGTGATCCTGCGCGCCGTGTTCGGGGCAGACGGCCACGAACTCGATGAGTTGCGCCGGATGATGCCGACCTGGATCACGCTGGGCTCGCGCTTGGCGCCGTTTCCCACGCCGAAGCGGGACTGGGGCCCGTGGAGTCCCTGGGCCAGGATCGCCGCGCACCGGCGCCATTACTACGCGATCCTCGACACGTTGATCGCGCAGGCGCAGGCAGATCCACGGCTCGCCGAGCGCACCGACGTGCTGGCCCTGTTCCTGCAGAGCACCTACGAAGACGGCAGTTCGATGTCGCGCGAAGAAATCGGGGACGAGTTGCTGACGCTGTTGGCCGCCGGCCACGAGACCACGGCGTCGACACTTGGCTGGGCGTTCGAGCGCCTCTCGCGACACCCCGAGGTGCTCGCCGACCTGGCCGCCGAGGCGGACACCGACCGCAACGAGCTGCGCCAGGCGACCATCCTCGAGGTCCAACGGGTGCGCACCATCATCGACTTCGTCGGCCGCCATGTCTTCGGCGACATGGTCGAGATCGGGGAGTGGCGCATACCCCGTGGCCACACGATCCTGGTCAGCATCCTGAACATGCACGCCGACGCGGAGGCGTTTCCGGATCCCGACCGATTCGATCCCCGCCGCTTCCTCGACTCGAAGCCCAACACGTTGTCGTGGATCCCGTTCGGGGGAGGAACCCGACGGTGTGTCGGAGCCGCCTTCGCCAACATGGAGATGGACGTGGTGCTGCGAACGGTGTTGCGGCAGTTCGTCATCGAACCGACGAACCGGGCCCCGGAGAAGTGGCACGCCCGCGGCGTGGCCTACACGCCCGCGCGGGGCGGTCGGATCACCGCACGCAGACGGACGTAGCGCCGCGGAGCCGTCGGGGTAGCTTGTCTGAATGGTCCGCCCTGCGCAGACGGCGCGCAGCGAACGCACACGCGAAGCCCTACGCCAAGCCGCCCTGGTGCGGTTTCTGGCCCAAGGGGTCGACGACACCTCTGCCGAACAGATCGCCGAGGATGCGGGAGTCTCGCTGCGGACCTTCTACCGACACTTCACGTCCAAGCATGACCTCCTCTTCGCCGACTACGACGCCGGGCTCGAGTGGTTTCGCACGGCACTCGCCGTGCGCTCGCCGAACGAATCGCTCGTAGACTCCGTGCATTCGGCGATCCTCGCAGCGCCGTACGACGCCGACGCCGTGCCGAAGATCGCCGAACTGCGCGCCCGCGAACTCGACGCGGGACGCATCGTGCGCCACATCCGCCAGGTCGAGGCGGAGTTCGCCGAGGCCGTCGAGGAGTACTTGACCCGTGACGTCGCGCCCGATCACAGCGCCGAGGGTCGGTTGCGCGTGACGGTGACCGCCCGCTGTATCGCTGCGGCGGTCTTCGGCGCGATGGAGGTCTGGATGGTGAGCGAGGAACGGTCACTCCCCGAATTGGCCGGGCTCTGCCGCACGGCGCTGGAAACGGTGGCGGCAGGCATCAGCGACGGAAGCTGACGAAGTTTCGTCATTATTGACAAAACTTTGACGTCATGTCAGCCTCGGACGATGGCGGACTTCGACGCGGTGGTCATCGGTGCGGGCCACAACGGGCTTGCCGCGGCAGCCCTGCTGCAGAAGGCGGGTGTGCGCACGCTGTGCCTCGACTCCAAGCTGTACGCCGGCGGAATGGCCTCCACCGTAGAGCTTTTCGATGGCTACCGGTTCGAGATCGCCGGGTCGCTGCAGTTCCCGACGTCGGCGAAGGTCAGCGATGCGCTCGGGCTCGACGATCTGCCGACCGTCGATCTCGACGTCATGTCGGTGTCGCTGCGCGGCATCGGTGACGAACCCGTCGTGTATTACACCGATCCGATGAAGCTGCTCACTCACCTCAACGACGTGCACGGTGCTGAAGCCGTCAACGGCATGGCGGGTCTGATGGCCTGGAGTCAGGGTCCGACGCGCGCGCTGGGCCGATTCGACGCGGGCACCCCGCCGAAGACCATCGACGAGATGTACGCCTGCGCACAGAACGAATTCGAGCGCTCGGCGATCACCGACATGCTCTTCGGCTCGGTCACCGACGTGCTCGACCGCCACCTTCCCGATGCCGAGAAGCATGGTGCGCTGCGAGGGATGCTGTCCTTCCTCGCCATCAACACCACCTATCGCGGACCTGCCACGCCCGGAAGTGCGGCCGCCCTGGCCTTCGGCCTGGCCATGCCCGACGAGAACGCCAAGCTGATGAAGAAGCTCCGCGGTGGAATCGGTGCGCTCACAGCACATCTCGTCGAGGTGCTGGAAGGCAACGGCGGTGAGCTTCGGCTCCGCACCAAGGTCGAGGAGATCCTGGTGGCAGACGGCCGAGTCACGGGGGTCCGGCTCGAGGACGGCACAACGGTCGATGCGGCCATCGTGGTCTCGGGCGTCGCGCCGGACCTCACGGTCACCAAGCTGATCGATCCGAGCGCTCTTCCGTCCGAGATCCGCGACCGCTTCGCCCGCGTCGACCATCGCGGAAGCTATCTCCAGATGCACTTCGCGCTCGACGGCATGCCCACGTTCGCCGAACCGTACGAGCAGCTCAACGATCCCGAGATGCAGTCGGCCATCGGACTCTTCAGCACCCCCGAGGAACTACAGCGGCAGTGGGAGGACAGTCGCCGCGGCATAGTGCCCGCCGATCCCGCGATTGCGATGCAGTTCCCGTCGGTGCACGACCGCGACCTCGCGCCGGCCGGCAAGCACGCGATGTCGGCCTTCTCGATGTGGTTCCCGATCTCCTACGAGGACGCGTCCTACGGGGATCTCAAGGTGGAGATGGGGCGCCGCGTCATCGAGAAGATCTCGTGCGTTGCACCCGATTTCGAGTCGAAGATCATCCGACACACCACATTCACCCCACGCCACATGGGCACCATGTTCGGCGCCCCGGGAGGGGACTACTGCCACGGTCTGATCCACCCCGAACAGATGGGGCCCAACCGGCCGGGTCCACGGGGATTCGCCGATCATCCCATCCCGATCGACGGGCTGTACTTGGGCAGCGCAGGCTGCCACGGCGGCCCGGGCATCACGTTCATTCCCGGGTACAACGCTGCGGTGCAGGCGCTCGCCGAGGCGCGTTAGTCGTCGTCCGCAGACGTCGCGCCGCCCTCGTCGGCCCAGTCGGCCGGGCCGTCGGCCCCCTTCGCCGGGTCGCTCTGGACGTCTTCGCCGCCCTGCGGTCCGGAGTCGGCCTCGGTGGTTTCTGGTTCCGTGTTGGTCATCCCGGAGGCAATACCCGGTTCGTCGGGCTCGGAAACCGTCAGCACGGCTTCGGAGACGTAGGCATCCTCCTCGAGTCGGTGCTCCAACGTTCGCAGGGTCTTTGCCACCGAGGACTCGACACTGTCGCCCACCAGGTCGACGCTGGCGATCACGAAAATCCGCTTCGGGCCGATGAATTCAGGCCTCAGGAAGCGCACCGAGGCTACCTCCGGGAACTCGCCGAGGCGTGTGACGAGCGCGTCGTGGATCCGTGGCGAGCCGGGCTCGCCGGTGAGGAACTGCCGGTTGCGGTCGATCAGGATCACCGCGACTCCCCCGAGCAGCACGCCGACGAGGATGGATCCGACGGCGTCCCACACCACGTTGCCGGTGAGTTCGTGCAACAGGATGCCGAGGAACGCGATGGCGATGCCGACCAGCGCCGCGCTGTCCTCGGCGAACACGGCCCGCACGGTCGGATCCGATGTCTGCATGGCGTACTCCAGCATCTCGCTGTCGAACTGCCTTGCCTCGCGGCGTAATTGGCGCATGGCCTGCAACAGGGACGTGCCCTCCAGGACGAATGCGATGGCGAGCACCAGGTACGCCAGCCGGTAGTCCTCAGCGCCTTCGGCGCGGCTCAGCAACTCGGTGACGCCCCGCCAGATCGAGACGGCAGCGCCGACGACGAACAGGCCGACCGCTGCGAGGAGGGACCAGACGTAGACCTCGCGGCCGTACCCGAGTGGACGGCGCGCGTCTGCGGCCCGGTCGCCGCGCCGGTTGGCGATGAGGAGGAAGATCTCGTTGCCGGTGTCGGCCCAGGAATGAGCGGCCTCCGCGCTCATCGACGCCGAGCCCGAGATCGTCGCGGCGAAGGTCTTGGCCGCCGCGATCGCCAGGTTCGCACCGAACGCGACGAGCACCGTGACGGTGCTGTCGCCGCCCGCCTTCACCACTGTGGGTCAGTCACCCCGACGCTGGAGCTGCGCCATCCAGTCCGTGGGCACGCGCTCACTCGGGCCCGGGACGGTCTGCTCCTCTGGATGGCTCTCCGGTGCAGCGAGTTCGGGTCCGTCGTAGTACTCGTTCTCGTCGTAGTTCCAGAACCAGTCCTCGCCGGGCTCGAACGAGCGGATGATCGGGTGCCCGGTGGCCCGCCAGTGCGCCGCTGCGTGCCGGGCCAGCGAATCGTCGCAACACCCGATGTGGCCGCAGGCCGTGCAGCGGCGAAGGTGGAACCACCAGCCACCACTCGCATCGCACTCGACGCAACCCGTTCCGCTGGGCGGGATGGTGGGATCGACCGCTTCGCTCATGGTCGTGACCCTACTTCTTCTCGCGCCACGCGCGCTCGAAGGGCAGCCGCCAGGCGTTCGGTGCGATGAGTTGATGGATTGCGTTGGGTCCCCAGGTGCCCGGCTGGTAGGACTTAACCGGCGGCGGGTCCTCCAATAGTTGAGCTGAACGCTCCCAAAGGGATTCGATACCCTCGGCGGTGGTGAAGAGAGTGTGGTCGCCGCGCATGGCATCGAGGATGAGCCGCTCGTAGGCCTCCAAGACGTCGCCCAACGATTCGGTCTCCTGGGTCGAGAACTGCATCGACATCTTGTCGAGCTTCATTCCGGGGCCCGGTCGCTTGCCGTAGAACGACAGCGACACCTTGGACGCGTCGGCCAGGTCGAACGTCAGGTGGTCGGGTCCCTGGGAGCCGACGCCCGAGCCAGCCGGGAACATGGTGCGCGGAGCCTCTTTGAAGGCGATCGAGATGATCCGCATGCCCTCGGCCATCTTCTTTCCGGTGCGTAGGTAGATCGGCACCCCGGCCCAGCGCCAGTTGTCGATGCCGACCTTCAGCGCGATGAACGTCTCGGTGTCCGAGTCGCGGGCCACGCCCGTCTCCGCGCGGTAACCGGCGTACTGACCGCGGACCACCTCATTGCAGTGGATCGGCAGCATCGACCGAAAGACCTTGTTCTTCTCCTCGCTGATGGCCCTCGGCTCCAACGCCGTCGGCGGTTCCATCACCACGAACGCCATCACCTGCAACAGGTGGGTGACCACCATGTCCTTGTAGGCACCGGTGCTCTCGTAGAAGTTGGCGCGCTGGTCGAGGCCGAGCGTCTCGGGAATGTCGATCTGGATGTGGTCGATGAAGTTGCGGTTCCAGATCGGCTCGAACAGGC
>NZ_JAEMTA010000112.1 GCF_016462545.1 Mycolicibacterium sp.
ACATCCCCCGAGTCGCTTCGCTCCTGCCCGCCGGCATCACCCCCCGAGTCGCTTCGCTCCTGCCCGCCGGCCCGACGCGACCGCCTCCGCGAGTTGCTCGACGCCGTCGTCGACGGCGACAACTCCGACGTCGCCCACATGGCGCGCAGCAGTTTCACCTCCGAGTTCCACTTCTCCCGGCAGGTCAGTCGTTCCACCGGCGAACCGCCCGCGGCCATCCGCCGTCGCGTCATGTTGGAGCGGGCGGCCTGGCGACTGCAGCACGGCGACGGGGTGGCGGTGGTGGCCGCGGAGGAGGGCTGGTCGTCTCCCGAGGTGTTCTCCCGGGCCTTTCGACGCTCGTACGGCGTGCCACCGTCGCGGGCCTGCGACGTCGAGTTCCGACTGGCCGCACCCAACGGTCTGCACTTCCATCCGCCGCAGTCGCTCTGGGTGGACAGCGCGAATCGGGTCGACGGCGCCTCGCCTCCCGATGTCTCCCATCTGATGTTGGCACACGACGTCGCGGACACCGCCCACCTCATCGGCACGGCAGGCGAGCTCACCGAAGATCAATGGGCGGAACCCGTTTCGCCGGGTCAGGTGATCCTGGACTGGGATGGGGAGGAACCCAGCGTCGGTGCAGTGCTCGACGCCATCGTCTGGGCGAAGGAGGTGTGGCTCGCGAGCATCGAGGGACGCGATCAGCCGGATCGCCCCAGGCTGCGGCCCGCCGCTCGGCTCGCCGACGACCACGCCGCGGTGGCCGCTCGCTGGACGGCGATGGTGAGTCGTCACGCAGAGCAGGGCCGGCTCGGCGACACCGTCATCGACGCGCTCTGCGACCCGCCGGAATCCTTTCAGCTCTACGGCATCGTCGCCCACGTGCTGACCTTCTCGGCGCACCGGCGGGAACTCGCCCGCGCGATGCTCGCGCGCCACGGCGTGCTCGCCGGCCGCGGGGATCCGTTGGACTGGATGAGGAGGACCTGACATGGGTTGCATCTACTACACCGCGTCGAGCCTCGACGGGTTCGTCGTCGACGAGGCGAACAGCCTGGACTGGCTCACGTCGCGAACGGTCGACGCCAACGGCGCATTCGGCTATGCAACATTCGCGAAAGGTGTTGGGGCACTGGTCATGGGAGCGTCCACCTACGAATGGTTGCTCCGAAATCAGCCCGGTGACTGGATGTACGAGCAGCCGAGTTGGGTGCTCACCCATCGACCGGAGATCGTCGCCGACGGCCATCCCGTCCACACCTACGCCGGTGACGTCACCGACCTGCACCCCCGGTTGGTGGCGGCGGCTGCGGGCCGGGACGTCTGGGTAGTCGGCGGGGGTGACGTCGCGGCGCAGTTCGCGGCCGCGGGTCTGATCGACGAGATGATCGTGAGCTACGCGCCGTGCTCGCTCGGACGGGGTTCGCGCGTCCTGCCGTTGCGCTCCGAGTGGGTCCTGCGGGAGGTCGCGCGCAACGCCGAATTCGTCTGTGCGCGTTGGACGAAGGCTGCCTAGATGTGCGCCCACCGGGATGATGTCGGAGTGGACCGCTGCTGCCGATCCGGCCACGCCGCGGCGCTCGGCGTTCGGAGACCCCCACGTTCTTCGACTCGCCCTCGCGGGCCCGACGATCTACGCGATGCGACCGAGACTGCGCTTGCCTAGCGCTGCGCTGAGGGCAGCCCGAAGCGCTGCACGAATTCCCTTGCCTTGATCAGGAATTCGACCTGCTGCGACACCTCGTGCAACGGCTCGGCGGTGCGCGTCGCGCGGCACAGCACCACGGCGCCCTCGAGGGCGGCGATGCACGTCACGGCCAGCGACCCGGCATCGGCGTCGTCGAATCCGTCGGCCACGAACGCGCGGGCGAGGGCGTCGCGCCAGCGGCTGAAGATGTCGCCTGCGATCTCGGTCAGGGCCGGGTCGTCGTCGGCCGAGCCGATCGCCGCCGCGACCACCGGGCATCCCGCCGCGAAGTCGCCGTCGACGAGAGTGCGCTCCCAGAAGGCAACGAACTGGCGCACCAGCGCGATGCACCCCTGAGTGGCGGCGTCGTCGATGAGCGCGGTGATCGAGTCGCCCGCGTACCGCAGGGCTTCGGTGAGCAGCTGACTACGACCGTCGGGAAAGTGGTGATACACCGAGCCGCGGGGGGCGCCGCTACGAGCCAGGACCTCGTCGATCGTGACGCCTGCGGCACCCTTCTCGCGCATCACCTCGGCGGCTGTGAACAGCATTCGATTGCGGGTGGTGCCGCGGGTATTCGTGGTCTTGGTGGCGTCTGCCATCAGGCGGCGGCCCGCGGGTGGCGCTGTTTCCATTGGCGCCAGGGCGTCACTCGCGGCGGGCGCAGGGAAAGGTCGGGACGGTCGTTCACGGTGTGGGTGAACCTTCGGCCCAGGACGTTGATCTCAACGGTCCACATGGGTGCCTCCCTAGCTATGCCATCGAGCATAAAACGAGTAACACCGGCAGGCAACGAATGTATTCCGTGTCACAGGAAAGCAGCTCTGAACGGCCCGACGCGTCGAGGGGACGGGCTTCGGTCGTGCCAAATTATGGTTTCTTGCATAATCGTTCGTCACGAGGTTCACTGCCCCCATGACCACTGCGAACACCGTCTCCGCCGACCCGGTCCTGGACACCGTGACGCTCGAACGTGACGGACACGTCCTCGTCATGGGCCTGAACCGCCCGGAGAAGCACAACGCCTTCAACGTCGCCATGATTGCCGACCTCTCGCGCGCGTACGCGCTGCTCGAACGCGACGACGACCTCCGCGCCGGGGTGCTGATTGCGCATGGCGACCACTTCACCGCCGGCCTCGACCTCGTCGACGTGGCGCCCTACGTCGCCGCAGGCCGTGACCCCATGCCGGAGAATGGGCGGGACCCATGGCGCCTCGACGGCGAATGGACCAAGCCCGTGGTGGCCGCCGCCCACGGCCGGTGCCTGACTCTCGGCATCGAACTGCTGTTGGCCGCGGACGTTCGCATCGCGGCGGCGGACACCCGCTTCGCGCAGATGGAGGTCCTTCGCGGCATCTTTCCGTTCGGCGGCGCGACGCTGCGGTTCCCGCGCCAGGCGGGCTGGGGCAACGGCATGCGCTGGCTGCTCACCGGCGACGAGTTCGACGCAGCGGAAGCGCACCGAATCGGTCTGGTGCAGGAGGTCGTGCCCGACGCGCCTGCGGCGGTGGTCGTCGCTCTGGACATCGCCCACGCGATCGCCGATCGGGCGGCACCGCTGGGCGTGCGTGCCACGTTGGCGTCGGCGCACCTGGCCCGCACCGAGGGGGATGCCGCAGCGATCGCCGCGCTCCGCCCCGAGGTGGTGCGCCTCTTCGGCACGTCTGATGCGGCCGAAGGCGTGCAGTCCTTCATCGAACGCAGGCCCGCCCGGTTTCGTGCCTGCTGAGGCGTAATCGGACTACGCTGCATGGCGCAGTTCGATCGCGAAAGGCACGAGACGTGGGCCATTACAAGAGCAATGTGCGCGACCTCGAATTCAACCTCTTCGAGGTCCTACAACTCGAGAAGGTGCTCGCAGGAGGCGAGTTCGGCGATCTCGACGCGGCCTCCATTCGCGACATGCTGAGCGAGGCGGCGCGACTGGCGGAGGGTCCGCTGGCGGAGTCCTTCGCCGAGTCCGATCGGCATCCGCCGACCTTCGACCCCGCCACCCACGCGGTGACGCTTCCGGCGTCGTTCAAGAAGTCGTTCAAGGCATGGCAGCAGGGTGAGTGGTTCCGGATCGGGCTGTCCGAGGAGATCGGCGGCGTGCCCGCGCCGTCCATGCTGTCCTGGGCGATCAACGAGTTTCCGCTGGGTGCGCAGCCTGCTGCCTTCATGTACCTGGCCGGTCCGGTGCTCGCAGGCATCCTGCACGACGTCGGCAACGACCAGCAGAAGCATTGGGCCGCACTGGCCGTCGAGCGCAACTGGGGCGCCACCATGGTGCTGACCGAGCCGGACGCGGGGTCCGACGTGGGCGCCGGGCGGACCAAGGCCGTCGAACAGGCCGACGGCACCTGGCACCTCGACGGCGTGAAGCGGTTCATCACCAGCGGTGACTCCGACGATCTGTTCGAGAACATCATCCACATGGTGCTGGCCAGGCCCGAGGGCGCAGGCCCGGGTACCAAGGGCCTCTCGCTGTACCTGGTCCCCAAGTTCATGCCCGACGCCGAGACGGGCGAACCCGGCGAGCGCAACGGGGTGTACGTCACAGGAGTCGAGCACAAGATGGGCCTCAAGGTATCGGCGACGTGTGAGTTGACCTTCGGCCAGCACGGCAGGCCCGCGGTGGGCTGGCTGGTCGGCGACACCCACGACGGCATCGCGCAGATGTTCAAGATCATCGAGTACGCGCGAATGATGGTGGGCACCAAGGCGATCAGCACCCTGTCGACGGGCTACCTGAACGCGCTCGACTACGCCAAGACGCGCATCCAGGGTGCCGATCTCACCCAGATGACGGACAAGTCCGCGCCGCGCGTCAGCATCCTGCACCATCCGGACGTCCGACGAGCCCTGCTGATGCAGAAGGCCTACGCGGAGGGCCTGCGTGCGCTGTACCTCTTCACTGCAGCGCACCAGGACGTCTCCGCGGCGAGCATCGTCTCCGGAGCGGATACGTCGATGGCCGATCGTGTGAACGACCTCCTGCTGCCGATCGTGAAGGGCGTCGGATCCGAGCGCGCCTACCAGACGCTGACCGAGTCGCTGCAGACCTTCGGAGGGTCCGGGTTTCTACAGGACTATCCGATCGAGCAGTACATTCGCGACGCCAAGATCGACTCGCTGTACGAAGGCACCACGGCGATTCAGGCGCAGGACTTCTTCTTCCGCAAGATCGCCCGTGACCAGGGTGGTGCGCTCGCGCACGTGGCGGGCCAGATCCAGGCGTTCCTCGACGCCGAGTCGGCGCGCACCGAACTCGCCGATTGTCGCGAGAGGTTGGCCATCGCGCTGGCCGACGTTCAGGGCATGGTCGCCACCATGACGGGCTATCTCATTGCCTCGCAGCAGAATTCGCGCGACCTGTATCGCGTCGGTCTGGGCTCGGTATCGTTCCTGCTCGCGGTCGGCGACCTCTTCATCGGGTGGCTGCTGCTGCGCGGCGCCGAGATTGCCCTGGACGCCCTCGACGGCGAGGTCTCCGACCGGGACCGCGCGTTCTATTCCGGCAAGATCACGGCCGCGAAGTTCTTCGCGAAGAACGTGCTGCCACGGCTGAGCGCCGAGCGCAAGATCATCGACGCGGTCGACCTCGGCACCATGGATCTCGACGAAGAAGCCTTCTAACCGCTGCTGTGGCACGCGGAGATCGCGCTGTCGGCGTGCGACGGGCAGCCGTCTATGCGCGACCGCGCCTTCTACCGTGGAAAAGTCACGGCCGCAACGTTCTTCGCGATGAACGTGCTGCCACGGCTCGGTGCCGAACGCCGGGCGATCGAGACCACCGAGTTGGCGGCGATGGAGCTGGAGGCGGAAGCCTTCTAGCCCGCGTTCTCCAGTGCGACCAGTGCGGCGGCCACGCCGAAGAACTTGTTGGCGCCGAGCTGGCGGACCGTCTTGATGCCGAACGCCTCTTCGAGGTGCTTGGCGTCGGAGTCGGTCACGCCGGCCAGTGCGGCGGGTGATGCGTCGAGGATCTCCGCGAGCGACTTGCTCTCGTAGGCCTTGTCGAGTGCCTTGTCCAGGTCGACAGATACCGCCATGCGTGACTCCTTCGTTGGTGCTACGAACGGAGCGCCCACGCTAGTGAGTCAACCTGGCAGTCAGCTGACGACGAGGTGAACGACTACTCCGGCGTGTAGCCGAATGGCAGCAGCACGCTCTTCGACTCGCAGTACGCCTCGATGCCCTCCGGGCCGTTCTCGCGTCCGATGCCGGAGTTCTTGTAGCCACCAAACGGCGCACCCGGGTCGAAGGCGTACATGTTGACCGCGTAGGTGCCGGTGCGGATCTTCTTGGCGATCTGCAGCGCCTTCGGGAAGTCGGTGGTGTAGACGCTGCCCGCCAGCCCGTAGGCCGAGTCGTTGGCGATGCGGACGGCGTCGTCCTCGTCGTCGAACGGGATCACGGCGAGCACCGGGCCGAAGATCTCCTCCTGGGCGATCGTCATCGAGTTGTCCACGTCGGCGAACACCGTCGGCTGGACGAACCAGCCACCGTCGAGACCCTCGGGTCGACCGCCGCCGGTGACGATGCGCGCGCCCTCCTCGACACCCTTGCGGATGTAGCCCTCGACGCGCTCACGCTGCCGCTCGCTGATCAGCGGGCCGATCATGGCCGCGGCATCGTCGGGCAGGCCGATCGGCATGGCCGCGACGGCAGCCGACAACTTCTCCACGACCTCGTCATAGCGCGAGCGCGGCGCCAGGATTCGGGTCTGGCCCACACACGCCTGACCGCAGTTCATCAGCCCGGAGAACACCAGCATCGGCAGCGTGGAGTCCAGGTCGGCGTCCTCGAGGATGATCGCCGC
>NZ_JAEMTA010000074.1 GCF_016462545.1 Mycolicibacterium sp.
CCTCAAAGAACGCCAACACACCAACGGAAACGGCAACGGAACCAACGGCCACGGCGTTACCAACGGGAACGGGAACGGATCCAACGGGCACCACTAACCGGTCGACCGCACGGAACGAGCGCCGCCCCGACGAAAGTCGGGGCGGCTTTCGTATGTGCGCACAACCCGAGCCGCTCACCACCCGACGGCGAGAGCGCCCACCCGACAGCAAGAGTCACGCGCAGGAGCATGGGTGTCGAAGACCCGGAGCTGGGCGCATTCCACGCCGAGCCGTGTCCACGAGGCGGGCGTATCAGTCGCGCTCGAAGAAGTGGGTTCCTATCGAGAGGATTCGAGAACGCCGCGCAGTTCGCGAAGGAAGTACCACGTGCCGACGGGCATTGCGACCGTGATCAGCCCCGCCACGGCGTACACGGCCCACGACGCCGTGTCGTGGCCGGATGCCATCAGGTAGGTCGCCACCCCGACGGCAGTCGTGGCCGCGCCGATTGCACCCGCTGCGACAGCCGTGGCGCGGAGCCAGATCTGTTCGACTGCGGCACTCGGAAATCCCACCGGACCGCCTGCGGGTGGAGTCGAGTGTCGGCGGAGCACCGGTGCGCCGAACGGTTGCAATCGCTGCGCCACCGACGGCCGATCATTCGTCTCGGCTGGGCCATCGGATGACGTCGGCCGTGGGCCGACCCCGGTCACGGCGGTCTGCCTAGCCCGAAGGAGCAACGGGATGGCGCCGATGATCACCGCAGCAGACACGCCGATGACGGTGTACAGCAGCCAGGGAGTGTCGGACTCCCCCGCGGTGACCGAATGCGAGGTCGCAAGATCGACGAGGGCCACGACGGCCGCTACTGCGGCGCCCAGTGCCGTGAGCCAGAGCGCGACGGCGACGATGACCAGAACCCGGTCAACCTGATCCGGCGAGTCCACGCGTAACCGCGAGGCCCTCGTCGTGACGCCTGCACCAGTGTCATGAGTCATCAACAGCTCGTCTGCCAATCATTGTTCTGTTGGGAGGCGATGGTCTGCCCGTCGCTCGTGGTGATCTGGCAGTTCAACTTGCTCAACCGCAGCAGACTCGACGCCTGCACCGAACCGAACTCGGACATGGAGATCGGTGTCACCGTCAGCGACCATGGAATGTAGACGTTCTGTTGTGTGCGCTGACGTCCGGACGCATCGGTGTAGGTCACGGAGATGCGGTCCAGCGGCGCCTTGGTTCCCGTCACCGTGTACGTGATGAACCGCGGACCGGCCGGCGCGGTGCTCGTCACCGGCGGAGGGCCCGTCTCGGCGGGCGGAGGCGGCGGCGGAGGTGGCACTTCACTGCTCGGCGGCGGTGGCGGCGGCTCCTGCGTCACCGTGATGGTCTCCGGCGGCGGCGGAGGTGGCACTTCACTGCTGGGCGGCGGAGGCGGCGGCGTCGTCGTCGTGATCTCGTCCTGAACCGGCGGAACCGACGTCGTCGTGCTGGTTTGCGGCGTCGCCAAGGTCTCGCTGTCCGTCCGGGTGACCAGTACGGCGACGGACACCACCAGCGAGATCGCCGCGACGATGGCGACTACTCCGACGACCCAGGGCCACCGTGGCGGGGTCGAGTCATCCTCGGCCACCGACGCGGGGTCGTAGCTGTCGTAGTCGTACAGAGCGACGTCTGGCGGCACGTACGGTGCACTGGTGAACTGCTCGGATTCCGGCGCGGAGTACGCCCGCGAGTAGATCTCCGTCTCGCCGGTCTTCGGTGCCTCCCGAGCCGGTTCGTCCTGCCCCGAGGACTTGCCCTGTGGAGAATCCGGTTCTGGGGGATTCGGCCCGCTCATCTACGCCTGTCCTTTTCGACTGCCCATTCGGCGCGACGTCAGCGTCGGTGTCGTGACTGGTCGTGCCTCGGCAACCCTATCGAACGTCCGGCCGTAGCGGCCCCGGAGGCGCGGTTGATCGGCCAACTGAAGCCTCTATCGTGACCTTGCGGCCCGCGTGGTCAGTGCTTCTCGGGTCCGGTGTAGTACTCGAACACCAGGCCGGCCGCCGTGGCCAGCACGAAGCAGACGCCGGCGACGATCATCCATGGCAACCACAAGGCGACGGCGACCGCGGTCACCGATGCGGACAGGGCGATCAACAGCGGCCACCAGCTGTGGGGAGCGTAGAACCCCAACTCCCCTGCGCCGTCCGAGATCTCGGCGTCTTCGTAGTCTTCCGGGCGCGTGTCGAGGCGCCTGGCGACGAACCGGAAGAACGTGCCGGTGATCAGCGACAGTCCCGTGGTGAGCACCAGCGCCGTGGTGCCCGCCCATTCGATGCCACCGTTGGCGTAGAGCGCGGTCAGTACGCCGTAGAGGACGGCGCAGAGCGCGAAGAACGCGGTGAGGAACTCGAACAGTCTCGCTTCGATGTGCACGAGGCGCCCCTTCTACTTACTCGCCTGAGGCATGTTGACCTGCTCGCCGCGGCGAGATTCGAATGGATGCGTGGTCACTGCCAGTTCGGGCAGACCGACGGCACCCAGCGCTTCGGCATTGGTCGCATTCGGATGGTCGGCGCGGTACTGGAGGTACGCCTTGAAGACGTTGGGTTCCACCACGCGCACTTCGAAGTTCATCATCGAGTGATACGTGCCGCACATTTCGGTGCAACGACCGACGAACGGCCCCGTCTCCTGAATCTCGCTGATCTGGAAGACGTTGTCCGAGTTGTTGGCCTTCGGATCCGGCATGACGTCGCGCTTGAAGAGGAATTCCGGCACCCAGAAGCCGTGGATGACGTCCGCAGACGCGATCTGGAACTCGATGCGCTTGCCCTTGGGCAGCACCAGGATCGGGATCTCGGTGCTGGTGCCGGTGGTCTCGATCTTGTCGAAGTTCAGGTAGGTGCGATCCTCGGGATTGAGCCCCTTGATCGGCCCCACCAATTCCTCGCCGTGCTGGTCGACGCCCTCGGGCTTGGACACCATCGCGGCCTTGCGCGCGGGGTCGGCGCCGTCGTAGCTGAGCGTGCCGTCCTTGAAGTCGATCTTCTGGTATCCGAACTTCCAGTTCCACTGGAAGGCCGTGACGTCGATGACGACCTCGGGATTGGGCTCCTTGTGGAGCATCGTCTCCTGCACGACGACGGTGAAGTAGAAGAGCACCGAGATGATCAGGAACGGCACGACGGTCAGCACCAGCTCCAGCGGCATGTTGTAGCCGAACTGGCGCGGCAGATCCGTGTCGTCCTTCTTCTTGCGATGGAAGGCGCTGGTCCAGAAGATCATGACGTAGACGATGGCGCCGACGACGAGCGCCGCGATGACGCAACCGATCCACAGCTCCCTGTTGAGCTTGGCCTCTGGCGTGATGCCGTTCGGCCAGCCGAGGCCAATGGCCTCAGACCAGCTGCACCCGCTGAGCAGGACCGTCGTCCCACCCAGAAGTACCGACAACGCCACCAACCGGAACCCGCGAGCGGTCACGTTGGCGCCTCCTAGAAGTGGGTGATTCGGGCGAATACTACGCAGCGTAGACCACGCAGGAGGGCAGGAGCGAAGCGACCGGGGAATGTCACCGATGCGCCCCGGGAATGTCACCGATGCTGCAGCGAAGCGACCGGTGGAAGTGTCAGGGTGCTGATCCACACTGGTCGTGCCATTGGGCATACTGGCCCGGTGTGCGGACTGCTGGCCTACCTACGCGACCCGTCCGCTGACCCGTCCACCGCGTTGGTGGATGCGGTATCCGGAGCCGCTCATCTCATGCGTCACCGTGGTCCCGACGAGCCAGGGACCTGGGCAGACGACGACGAAGCACCGACCGTGGTGCTCGGTTTCAACCGCCTGTCCATCATCGACATCGCCCATAGCCACCAACCGTTGAGCTGGGGACCGCCCGAGGAGCCCGGCCGGTACACGCTGGTCTTCAACGGTGAGATCTACAACTACCTCGAACTGCGGGATGAGTTGTCGGCGCGGCACGGGGCCGAGTTCGCCACCGACGGTGACGGCGAGGCGATCCTCGCGGCGTATCACCACTGGGGCACCGAGGCCCTGCACCGCCTGCGGGGCATGTTCGCGTTCGCGCTGTGGGATGGCGTGGAGCGGGAGTTGTTCTGCGCGCGCGACCCCTTCGGCATCAAACCGATGTTCATGGCGACGGGTTCGGGCGGAACGGTCGTCGGCAGCGAGAAGAAGTGTCTGCTGGACCTCGCGCCGGTGGCAGGCATCGACCTGAGCATCGACGAGCGCGCCGTGCAGCACTACACCGTGCTGCAGTACGTGCCGGAACCCGAGACGCTGAACCGCGGCGTGCGTCGATTGGAATCGGGCAGCTACGCCCGCATCCGGCCGGGCACGGCACCGGAGGTGACGCGGTACTTCGTGCCGCGATTCGCGGCGGTGCCCTTCATAGCGGGCGACGAGCAGGGTCGCTACGACGAGATCACCGCGGTTCTCGAAGATTCGGTCGCCAAGCACATGCGCGCCGACGTGACGGTGGGGGCCTTCCTGTCCGGCGGCATCGACTCGACGGCGATCGCGGTCTTGGCGATGCGCCACAATCCCCGCTTGATCACCTTCACCACCGGCTTCGAACGCGAGGGCTTCTCCGAGGTCGACGTCGCCGTGGCCTCGGCCGAGGCGATCGGTGCACGCCATGTCACCAAGGTCGTCAGCCAGGCCGAGTTCGTGGCGGCACTGCCCGAAATCGTCTGGTATCTGGACGAACCCGTCGCCGACCCCGCTCTCGTGCCGCTGTTCTTCATTGCCCGCGAAGCACGCAAGCACGTCAAGGTGGTGCTGTCGGGCGAGGGCGCCGACGAGCTGTTCGGCGGCTACACCATCTATCGGGAGCCGTTGTCCCTCAAGGCATTCGATTACGTCCCGGGCCCGCTGCGCCGATCCCTGGGTAAGGCGTCGCGACCTCTTCCCGACGGTATGCGCGGGAAGAGCCTGCTGCACCGCGGATCGCTGACGCTGGAGCAGCGGTACTACGGCAACGCGCGGAGTTTCTCCGACGCCCAATTGCGCGCGGTGTTGCCGGGGTTCCGGACGGAATGGACGCACACCGACGTGACCGCTCCCGTCTATGCCGAGTCTGGCGGCTGGGATCCCGTGGCACGCATGCAGCACGTCGACCTGTTCACCTGGCTGCGCGGCGACATCCTGGTCAAGGCCGACAAGATGACGATGGCGAACTCACTGGAGCTGCGGGTGCCGTTCCTCGATCCCGAGGTGTTCGCGGTCGCTTCCCGACTTCCGTTCGATCAGAAGATCACCAGGGCCACGACGAAGTACGCGCTGCGGCGTGCGCTCGAGCCGATCGTGCCCGCTCACGTCCTCAACCGCGCGAAACTCGGCTTCCCCGTGCCCATTCGGCACTGGCTGAGGTCCGGCGAACTGCTCGACTGGGCATACGCGACGGTGGCCGCGTCACAGACGGACGCACTGATCGACCTCGCCGGGGTCCGCCGGATGCTCGAGGAGCATCGCAGCGGGGCCGCCGATCACAGTCGCAGATTGTGGACCGTGCTGATCTTCATGCTGTGGCACGCGATCTTCGTCGAGAAGAGCGTGGTGCCCAACATCAGCGAACCGACGTACCCGGTTCAGATCTAGGACCTCAGCCCAGCGCAGCGGCGATCTCGGCGCCGGCATCGGCTCCGTAGGCCTCGGAGATACGCGTGATCGCGGTGGCCTTGTCCCAGGTCCACTCCTGCGGTCCGGTGGCCTCCAGCACCAGCACGGCGACGAGGGAGGCCAGCTGCGCCGAGCGCTCCAGACTCAGGCCGGCGGCGCGTCCGGTCAGGAAGCCCGCGCGGAAGGCGTCGCCGATACCGGTGGGGTCGGCCTGGTGGGTCTCGGGAACGACGTCGACGTGGACGAACTCGCCGTCCGATGACACCAGGTCGACGCCCTTGGGCCCGAGGGTCGTCACGCGCAGGCCGATCTGGTTCATCACCTCGGCCTCGCTCCACCCCGACTTCTGCAGCAGCAGATCCCACTCGTAGTCGTTGGTGAACAGGTAGGTCGCCCCGTCGATGAGCTTGCGGATCTCCTCACCGGACAGCCGTGCCAGCTGCTGGCTGGGGTCGGCCGCGAAGGCCAGCCCGAGCGCGCGGCACTCCTCGGTGTGCAGGAACATCGCGTCGGGATCGTTGGCGCCGACGATCACCAAATCGACGTTGCCCGTGCGTGAGGCGACATCGGCGAGCTTGATGTTGCGCGACTCCGACATGGCGCCCGGGTAGAACGAGGCGATCTGGGCCATGTCCTCGTCGGTGGTGCAGACGAACCGCGCCGTGTAGGCGGAGTCGGAGATGAGGACGTCAGCACAGTCCACCCCGTGCGACGTCAGCCAGCTCCGGTACTCGTCGAAGTCCGCGCCGGCGGCACCGACCAGAGCGACATCGCCGCCCAGCACGCCGATGGCGAAGGACATGTTGCCTGCGACCCCGCCGCGGTGCATCACGAGATCGTCGACCAGGAAGCTCAGCGACACTTTCTGTAGGTGATCGGCCAGCAACTGCTCGGAGAATTTGCCAGGGAACTTCATCAGATGGTCGGTCGCAATGGATCCGGTCACCACAATCGTCACGAAGCGTTACCCTTCATTTAGTTACACCGTCTACATAAGACTAGCTCGCACGTCGGTGCGCTAGCCTAACAACGTCATGGCTGGCCCAATTCCGTACCCCGAGTCCCAGTACCCGGAACCACTGCCGCAGCAGTCGTTTCCGCCCCAAGGAATGCGGCCGACCGGCCCGATGCCCTATCCCGGGCAGGTGCCGTCGGCATATCCGGGCACCCTGCCACCACCGGTGAACTACCCGGGGCCACCGCGCCGGAGGCGCTTCGCTGTGATCGGCATCGGACTGCTGGTCGTCGCTCTGGTAGCGGCGGTGGTCGCGGTGATCGTCTTGGCGACTCGGGGCAGCGACGGCGGCACGGGCACGATCACCGACGCCTCGGCGACGACGGCGATTCAGGGCTACCTCGATGCGCTCGTCAAGGGCGACGACGAAACGGTGGCGCGCAACAATTCCTGTGGCTTCTACGACGCGGTCACCGACCGCCGGTCGGACATGACCCTCGCCAACCTGACCAGTGACGCGTTCCGCAGGCAGTACCAGAAGGTCTCGGTGTCAAAGATCGACAAGATCGTGACGTGGTCGCCCACACAATCGCAGGTGCTCTTCACGATGCGGGCGACACCCGCCGGTCGCGACCAGGGCGAAGTCGAGCGCCAAGGCATAGCGCAACTACTGATTCAGGATCGCGACATCCTGGTCTGCTCGTACCTGCCGAGGAACAGCGGCCAGTTCTAGCCGCTGCTCGGCGGGAACCTCAGTTGAACGAGTCGCCGCAGGCGCACGAACCGCCTGCGTTCGGGTTGTCGATGGTGAAACCCGTCTTCTCGATGCTGTCCATGAAATCGATCGTGGCGCCTTGCAGATACGGGGCACTCATGCGGTCGACGGTGAGCGTGACGCCACCGAACTCGACGTTGAGGTCACCATCGAGCGACCGGTCGTCGAATGCGAGTTCGTAGCGGAGGCCCGCGCAGCCGCCGGGCTGAACCGCGATGCGCAGCTTCAGGTCGTCGCGGCCTTCCTGGTCCAGCAGAGACTTCGCCTTCGCGGCGGCAGCGTCGGTGAGGATCGCTCCGTGAGCGGCGGTGGTAGTCGTGGTCGACTCGTCCTGAATAGTCATTCCTACTCCCTGTGCATTGTCATGCGTCGGATACGTCAACGGTACCTTGCCGGACCGCTATTCCCGACTCGTGCCGTGCGCCCAGCCCGCGGCCGTCTGCTGGGCGAGTCCCGTGAGCTGACGCGCGGCGTCGTCGATCGCGATCTGAACCGAGCCGGCGTAGTCGCTGATCGAGTGCGCGGCGGCGATTCCCGCCACCCGGAGGGCGCTCTCGTCGAGGGTGACCTGGCCGGCGAGCACCAGCACAGGTGTGTCGCGCGCGCCCCTGGCCAGTGCGCTGACCACCTTGCCGTGTAGCGACTGGTCGTCGAAACGTCCCTCGCCGGTGATGATCAGGTCGGCGTCCGCCACGTCCTGCGCCAGGTGGGTATGCTCGGCGATCATGGCCGCCCCGGATTCGCGGCGGCCGCCCAACGCCAGCAGCGCGGCCCCGAGACCGCCGGCGGCCCCCGCGCCCGGCTCGGCACGAACGTCGTGGCCGGTGGCGTCCTCGAGGGCGCCGGCCCAGTCGGTCAGCCGGGCCTCGAGCACGTCCACGGTGGCGGCGTCGGCGCCCTTCTGGGGGCCGAACACGTGCGCCGCCCCGCGTGGGCCGAGCAGCGGATGCTCGACGTCGGTGGCGGCGATCACTTCCACCTCGGCCAGTCGCCTGATCGCGACGTCGAGTCCGCCGAGCGCATCGACCAGGCCGCGACCGCCGTCGGTGCAGGCGCTCCCACCGAGGCCGACGACGATCCGCCGGGCACCCGCGTCGAGGGCGGCGGCCACGAGTTGACCGACTCCCCCGCTGTGCGCCTCGACGGCACTCTGCACGGTGGGTGGACCGCCGAGCAGCGCCAGCCCGCACGCCTGCGCGCACTCGACGTAGGCGGTCGACGAGGCGGCGTCGTAGACCCACTCCGCGGTGACGTCGTCGGCCAGTGGTCCGCTGACCCGAGCCGAGCGCCTGCCGCCGAAACGGCTGGCGAGCACGTCGACGAAGCCGGGACCGCCGTCGGACTGTGGTGCGAGGGTCAGTCGGTCGTCGGCCCTGCCGCGCCGCCAACCCGCGGCGATGGCCTCGGCCGCCTGGACGGCCGTGAGACTGTCGCCGAAGCAGTCGGGGGCGATCAGCACGCGCAACGCGGGGACCGTCATCGACACACGGTAAGTCCGCGTGGTCGGAGGTGCATGTCGGAGAGCGTGCGAACGGAAGTAACCTGGGAGACGTGAATCTGCTGGGTCGCAAGAAGGACAGTCCCCCGCCCGAGGAGACCGACGGCGCCTCCGCTGCCGGAGTGTCCGAGGCCGAGCAGGAGGCGCGTGCCCGCGTCACCGCCCCGAAGGGCAGACCCACTCCCAAGCGCAATCAGACTCGCGCCCGCGGCCCGGTGGCCCCTGCGCCGATGACGGCCGCCGAGGCGCGCAAGCGCAAGAAGGCGGTCAAGCAGAGCCTCACCAAGGAGGAGCGCAAGGCCGAGAAGCTCACGCGCCGAGCTGCATTGGCCGATCGCCGCGAGAAGATGATGTCGGGCGAGGACGCCTACCTGTTGCCTCGCGACAAGGGTGCCCTGCGCCGGTACGCCCGCGACATCGTCGACGCCCGCCGCAATCTGCTGGGCCTGTTCATGCCGGCTGCCTTGGCCCTGGTGTTCGTGATGTTGTCGCTGCCGTCGGTCGAGATCCAGTACTACGTGCAGTTCGTCATGCTCGCTCTGGTCGCGGTCATGGTGATCGACGGATTCCTGATCGCCCGCCGCGTCAACAAGGGCGTCGACGCCAAGTTCCCGGACAACACCGAGAGCGGATGGAAGCTGGGCTTCTACGCCGCCAGTCGGGCATCTCAGCTGCGCCGCATGCGGGCACCCCGCCCACAGGTGGAGCGCGGCGCGAAGGTCGCCTGAACCGAGGTGCGCGCCCTCGCGCTCGGCGGCATCCGGTCCGGCAAGTCGCAGTGGGCGGAGACGGCCATCGTCGTGGCAGCGGGTGCGACCGGGCCCGTCCGGTACGTGGCCACCGGTGCCACGTCCGCCGATCCCGAGTGGACCGCCCGGATCGACGTGCACCGGCTACGCCGTGACGCCCGGTGGTCGACGGTCGAAAGTGCCGACGTGGCAACCCAATTACGTACCGACGACACCACCGCGACGTTGGTCGACGACATGGGCGGTTGGCTCGTCGCCGCCATGGACCGCCGAGGCGCGTGGAATGGCGGCGCAGCAGCGTCCGAGGTGGACACGGACGTGGACGATCTCGTCACCGCCGTCGCCTCGTTTCGGGGACCGCTCGCGTTGGTCAGTCCCGAGGTCGGTTTGACGGTCGTGCCCGCGACGGAGTCGGGCCGCCGGTTCGCCGACAGGTTGGGCATGTTGAATCAACGTCTCGCGTCCGTATGCGATCACGTGGTGCTGGTGATCGCCGGGCAACCGCTGACGGTCAAGGAGACATCGTGACGGACATCCAGCCGATCCCCGAGGTGCGGGCTCCCGATGCCGAGGCCGAGGCAGCTGCTCGCACCCGACAGGGCAGGCTGACGAAGCCACCCGGGGCGCTGGGCCGCCTCGAGGAGTTGTCGCTGTGGGCCGCGGCGTGCCAGGGCGTGTGCCCGCCCCGGCAGTTTCAGCGGGCCCGGGTCGTGGTGTTCGCGGGCGATCACGGGGTGACCGCCGCCGGGGTGTCCGCCTTTCCGGCGGAGGTGACCGCCCAGATGGTGGCGAACATCGACGGCGGCGGGGCCGCGATCAACGTGCTGGCCGAACTCACCGGTGCGACCGTCCGCGTCATCGACGTCGCGGTCGACACCGACGAGCCACTCTCGCAGGCGATCGGTGCGTACCGGGTGCGGCGCGGCAGCGGCAACATCGCGATCCAGGACGCGCTCACCCACGACGAGGCGGTCGCCGCCGTCGAGGCCGGCAGGTCGATCGCCGACGAGGAGGTCGACGCCGGCGCCGACCTGCTGATCGCCGGCGACATGGGGATCGGAAACACCACGGCGGCAACGACGTTGATCGCCGCACTCACGTCCTCCGAACCGGTCGCGGTGGTGGGCCGCGGCACCGGCGTCGACGACGCGGGCTGGGCCCGCAAGACCGCGGCGATCCGGGATGCGCTCTACCGTGCCCGCGACGTCTCATCGGATCCCGTTGGGCTGCTTCGCGTGTGCGGCGGCGCGGATCTGGCGGCGATGGCCGGCTTCCTGGCACAGGCCGCGGTGCGGCGTACGCCGGTGGTGCTGGACGGAGTGGTGGTCACGGCGGCCGCGCTGGTCGCCGACAGGTTGGCCCCCGGCGCGCGCGCGTGGTGGCAGGCCGGACATCGTTCGACCGAGCCCGCGCACACGTTGGCGCTGCAACACCTGCGGTTGGAGCCGATCGTCGATCTCGGGATGCGCCTCGGCGAGGGAACCGGAGCCGCGGTGGCGCTGCCGGTTCTTCGGGCAGCCGTCGCCACCCTTGCGTCGATGGCCACGTTCGACGAAGCGCACGTCTCCGACAACGGGTCGTGATCGGCTCTCTCGCATCGGCCTTCGCCTTTGCGACGGTGCTTCCGGTGCGCAGTCGACAGCCGTTCGGCCGTGGCGCCCTGACCGCGCTGCCCGTCGTCGGCGTCGCACTCGGCGCGGTGGCGGCCGGGGCGGCCTGGTTGGCGTCGCTGGCATTCGGCGACGGCAATCCGCTCTCCGGGATGGCGGTGGTCGCCGTCCTGCTGTTGGCGACCCGCGGCCTGCACGTCGACGGGTTCGCCGACACGGTCGACGGACTCGGGTGTTACGGACCACCGGAGCGGGCGCTGGCGGTCATGCGCGACGGTCCCGCAGGCCCGTTCGGCGTGGCCGCCATCGTGGTGGCACTCGTCGTCCAGGGGCTCACGTTCACCATGCTCGACCCGGTGGCGATCGTGGTGGCGGTCGTGGCGGGTCGGGTCGCGGCGGTGGTGGCGTGTCGCCGGTCGGTGCCCGCGGCGCCGGGCAGCACGCTGGCGTCGCTGGTCGCTGGCACACAGCCGACCTGGGTGGCCGCGCTGTGGGTGGCCGTCCTCGCGTCAGGTGCGGTGATCGCCACCGCGCGCCCGTGGCAGGGACCTCTGGCGGTTCTGGTGGCGCTCGCGATCACCGTCGCCCTGGTGGCGCACTGCGTGCGCCGGTTCGGTGGCATCACCGGTGACGTGCTCGGCGCCTGCGTCGAGTTGACGACGACGATCACGGCACTGGGTCTGGCGGTCGGCTGAGAGATCAGCCGAGTCGGGTCATCCAGTCGTGGGTATCGGCGAACGTGCCGCGCTGGATACCGGTCAGGGTGTCGCGCAGGGCCATCGTGACCTCGCCCGGCTCCCCGTCGGCGATGGTGAACTCGCCGTCGACGGACTTCACGTGCGAAACCGGGGTGATGACAGCGGCGGTGCCGCAGGCGAACACCTCGGTGATCTCACCCGCGGCGGCCTTCTTCTGCCATTCGTCGACGTCGATCTTGCGCTCCTCGACGGAGTACCCTGCATCGGTTGCCAACTGCAGCAACGACTTTCGCGTGATGCCCGGCAGCAGCGAGCCGTTCAGTTCCGGCGTCACCAGGCGCGCCGTGCCGCCACTGCCGAAGACGAAGAACAGGTTCATCCCGCCCATCTCCTCGACGTACCGGCGCTCGATGGCGTCGAGCCAGACGACCTGGTCGCACCCGTGCTCCGCGGCCTCCGCCTGCGCGAGCAGAGACGCCGCGTAGTTTCCGCCGGTCTTGGCTGCACCGGTGCCCCCGGGGCTGGCCCGCACGTACTCCGTCGACAGCCAGACCGACACCGGCTTGATGCCGCCCTTGAAGTACGCCCCCGCCGGCGATCCGATCACCATGTATCGGTATTCGACGGCCGGCCGCACTCCCAGACCCGGCTCGGTCGCGAAGACGAAGGGCCGCAGGTACAGCGACTGCTCACCACCCGCGGCGGGCACCCAGTCACCGTCGACGGCGATCAGCTGTCGCAGCGACTCCAGGAACACCTCGGCGGGCAGCTCGGGAATGGCAAGCCGCCGCGACGAGGTCCGCAGCCGCTCGGCGTTCGCCTCCGGGCGGAACGACACGATCGAACCGTCCGCCCAGCGGTAGGCCTTGAGGCCCTCGAAGACCTCCTGCGCGTAGTGCAGGACGACGGCGGACGGATCCAGCTGAATCGGGCCATAGGGCAGAACGGCGGCGTCATGCCAACCACGGCCCTCGGTGTAGTCGATGGACACCATGTGGTCGGTGTGGAAGCGGCCGAATCCGGGATCGGCCAGGATTCCGGCACGTACCTCGTCGCTTGCCGGGTTCGCAGTGCGGGCAAGCGTGAACTCGAGGGGGCCGTCAGTCATGTGGCGATTGTATAACCCGTGACTACCGAGTTTTCGCGTCCACGAAGGGCGGTGCGACCACTTCACACTCCAGCGAACGGCCCCTGACGTCGACCGCGACGCGCTGCCCGTCGGTGATGCCGGCAGCGGTATCGATGAGCGCCAGTGCGATGCCGAGTTTCAATGTCGGAGAAAAGGTTCCCGACGTGGTGACGCCGACGGGCCGGTCTCCGTCGAGCACCGTCATGTCGGCCCTGAGCACTCCGCGACCCAGCGCCTTCAGCCCGCGCAACACCCTCCGCGGCCCGGCAGCCTTCTCCTCGAGCAAGGCCTCGCGGCCCCAGAAGTCGTCCTTCTTCCAGCCGATCGCCCAGCCGCAGCGGGCCTGCAGCGGGGAGATGTCCAACGACAGTTCGTGCCCGTGCAGTGGGTAGCCCATCTCGGTGCGCAAGGTGTCGCGGGCGCCGAGGCCGGCGGGTTCACCGCCCGCCGCCGTGACCGCCTCGACGAGTGCGTCGAACACGACGGCGGCGCGATCCCACTCGGGAAGCAGTTCGTAGCCGTGTTCGCCGGTGTAGCCGGTCCGGCAGACCCGGACCTTGAATGATTCCCCGGTCGCTGCGCTCGTGCCCGCCGAGACACCGCCGAACTCCGCGTCCGCGTAGCCCATGTAGTCCATGCCGGTCGGCAGGCCGAGGGCGTCGAGCACCTCCGCCGACTTCGGGCCCTGCACGGCGAGCACGGCGTAGGAGCGATGCTCGTCGGTGATGGTCAGCCCTTCGGGCGCCGTGGCCGCCAGCGCGGCCACCACGGCGGCGGTGTTGGCGGCGTTCGGTACCAGGAACACCTCGTCGTCGGAGACGTAGTAGGCGATCAGATCATCGATCACCCCACCGGAGTCGTTGCAGCACAACGTGTATTGCGCCTTGCCCGGCCCGATGCGGCGCAGATCGTTCGTCAGTGTCGCGTTGACGTACTCGGCTGCCCCGGGCCCGACCACCAGGGCCTTGCCGAGGTGGCTGACGTCGAAGAGTCCGACGGCGTTGCGCGTGGCGTTGTGCTCGCCGACCGTGCCGCCGTAGGACACCGGCATCAGCCAGCCGCCGAATTCGGCGAACGTCGCCCCCAGTGCGCGGTGGCGATCCTCCAGCGGGCCCTTCAACAGGTTGTCACTCACGGCGTATCAGCCTAATGCCCAGGGTGCTCGCCGAGTTCTGCGCCAGGGCTGCGCATTCTCGGCTGCGGCGACCGTCGCGCAGAACTCGCGGGGTCTGCGGCGGTCGAACACCTGTGGCTAGGGTGATTCCCGTGAGCACCGCACCCGGCTACCAGTCCCCCACCGTCACCGTCTCCGCGACCCTGCCCAAGCGTGGCACCGGGTCGGCGGTGTTGATCGTCCCGGTCGTCACCGGCGACGACGACCAGGCGTCCGTGGTCGCGAACCCGTTCCTCGACGCCGAGGCCGTCGGCGAGATCGAGGTGGCGCTGCGGGCCCTCGGCGCAAAGGGCGGCACCGACCAGACGACGCGCGTGCTGGCCCCGTCGCTTCCGGTGGCCAGCGTGCTGGCGGTCGGGCTCGGCACGTCTCGCGACGACTGGTCCAGCGAAGCCATCCGCCGTGCGGCCGGGGTGGCGGCGAGGTCACTCAGCGGCACCGAGAGCGTCGTGACCACTCTGTCGGAACTCGACGTGGAGGCAGCGGTCGAGGGGCTCATCCTCGGCTCCTACCGGTTCACTGAGTTCCGCAGTGCCAAGACGGCGCCGAAGGAACCCGGCCTGAAGAAGATCACGGTATTGGCGACGTCGAAGGGCGCGAAGGCCGATGCCGTCCGCGGTACCAATGTCGCGACGGCGGTCGCCACGGCACGCGACTTCGTGAACACTCCGCCGAGTCATCTCTATCCCGACGAGTTCGCCACCCGCGCAAGGGCTCTCGGCGAGTCGGTCGGTCTGCAGGTCGAGGTCCTCGACGAGAAGGCCCTCGAGAAGAACGGCTACGGCGGCATCGTCGGCGTCGGCAAGGGCTCCGCGCGCCAGCCGCGCCTGGTCCGCTTGACCCACAAAGGCGGCAAGGGCCGCAAGGCCAAGAAGGTGGCTCTCGTCGGCAAGGGCATCACGTTCGACACCGGCGGCATCTCGATCAAGCCCGCCGCCAACATGCACCACATGACCTCCGACATGGGCGGTGCCGCGGCCGTCATCGCCACGGTGGTGCTGGCCGCCAAGCAGCAGCTGCCCATCGACGTGATCGCGACGGTGCCGATGGCGGAGAACATGCCGTCGTCCAGCGCGCAGCGCCCGGGCGACGTGCTCACCCAGTACGGCGGCATCACCGTCGAGGTGCTCAACACCGACGCCGAGGGCCGGCTGATCCTGGCCGACGCGATCGTGCGGGCCTGTGAGGACGGGCCCGACTACCTCATCGAGACCTCGACGCTGACCGGCGCGCAGACGGTGGCGCTGGGTTCCCGCACGCCTGGCGTGATGGGCAACGACGAATTCCGGGACCGTGTGGCCGCCCTGTCGCAGGCCGTCGGCGAGAACGGCTGGGCGATGCCGCTGCCCGAGGAACTGAAGGACGATCTGAAGTCGACGGTCGCCGATCTCGCGAACGTCAGCGGCTCGCGGTACGCGGGCATGTTGGTGGCGGGCGTGTACCTCCGCGAGTTCGTCGCCGAAGGCGTGCAGTGGGCACACATCGACGTGGCCGCGCCGGCGTACAACACCGGTGGGCCGTGGGGCTACACCGGCAAGGGCGGCACCGGAGTCCCGACGCGCACCATGTTCGCGGTCCTCGAGGACATCGCAGAAAAGGGCTAGCTACATCACCCTGCCGCGGGCGGTGCTGCGCAGTATCTGCGGCGCGATCCGAGACGTGCCGTAGAGCAGGTAGGCCTCCGGGGCGACGGGTCGGATCGCCTTGCCATTCGCGACGGACGTCAGGATCGCCTTGGCGACCTTGTCCGGACCGTATCGTCTCGCCGCGAACACCGCCTCGAGTTGCTTACGGCGACCGGCGATGTGCCCGCCGCGACCGGCGGGCGCGTCGAAGCGCGTGCTGTGCACGATGTTGGTGTTGATCACCCCGGGGCAGATGGTCGTCAGACCGATGCCTGCCGCGTCGAGTTCGGCGCGGAGGCAGTCGGAGAACATGTAGACCGCGGCCTTGGAGGTGCAGTAGGCGTTCATCGCCTGCAGTGGCGCGTAGGCGGCCATCGACGACACGTTGACGACATGGCCTCCGGTGCCGCGCTCGACGAGCCGCGCGGCGAACGCGCGGCACCCGTTGACCACGCCGCCGAGGTTCACCTCCAGCACGTGGTCCCACTGCTCCGCGGGAGTGTCGAGGAATGATCCGGCGTGGCCGATACCCGCGTTGTTGACGACGATGTCGGGGACCCCGTGCTCGGCGCAGATCCGGTCGGCGAAGGCTTCGACGGCCGCAGCGTCGGCGACGTCGAGCACGTACGGGTGGGCCACACCCGCGCGGGCGGTCACCATCGCCGCCGTTTCCTTCACCCCGGCCTCGTCGACGTCGCTGAGGACGACCTCGGCGCCCTCTGCGGCGAACGCCAGCGCGGTCTCGCGGCCGATGCCACTCCCGGCGCCGGTGATGGACACCAGGGTGTCGCCGAACGTCGCACGCGGCCTGCCGATCTGGGCGCGAAGGAGCCCGCGGGCGGGCGGTGCCCCTGCGAGGAAGTCGACGAGTTCGGCTACCGACTGCGCGACGACCTGTGGGTGCGACACCGGCGACCAGTGTCCGGCCTTGACGTCTCGCCGCCACAGCCGTGACGCCCACCGGGGAGTCTCATCGAAGACGTGGTGGCGCACGAACGGGTCGTCGGTGCCCACGATCAGCTGGACCGGCACGTCGACGCGGTGGTCCTTGCGCGCCGAGGCGAGCGACGAGAAGTAGTTGGCCCGGTACACCTTCATGCTCTTGACCGCATCGTCGGCAGATTGCTGAAACCGCTTGGTGCGGAATGCGATACGGACGATTGCGGGGGCCAGGACCGGCACCGAGAAGACCGCCATATAGGTCAGCCGCAGCAGCTGCCCGAGTGCACGGGCGAACCGCCGGGGCCGGTAGGGGCGGGCGAGGTTGCCCACGACGAAGCGGTTGAGGTGGTCGGCGCTGGGACCCGAGATCGACGTGAAGGAAGCGACGCGGTCACCGGCGCCCGCCCGCGCGAGGTACTCCCAGATCCCCACCGAACCCCAGTCATGGGCCAGTACGTGCACGGGTGCGTCCGGGCTCGTCTCCCGGATGACGGCCTCGAAGTCGTCCGCATAGCGGGCCATCGTGTATGCCGACGACGACCTCGGCGCCGACGACTTGCCGACGCCGCGGTTGTCGTAGCGGATGAGGCGATAGCGCTCGTGCAACAACGGGATCACACCGTCCCAGACCGCGTGCGAGTCGGGCCAGCCGTGGACCATGACCACGGCCTGCCCCTCGGGGTTGCCCTGCTCGTAGACGGCGATGCGGACACCATCAGCGCCATCGACGATGCGTTCCGCGATTCGGCCACTGGTTGCCGTCGATGACATCGGACTCCTCCTGGGTCAGCCTTCTTCGAGTTCCCGTCTACGCGCGCGCTCACGTTCGATGCGGCGCCGCGCGTCGAAGTCGCGCATCCGCTGCGGGTAGCCGATCTTCTGCACGTCGTAGACGGGGATCTTGAGTTTGTCACTGAGCCGCCGGGCGCCCTTGTCGCCGCCGGCGCGTCGTCTGGTCCATTCGCCGTCCGCTGCGACGAGCACGACGGTGACTTCGGTGACCGTGGTCTTGGGTTCGATGAAGGCCTCGACGCCATGGTGTTCGGCGACCCACTGGCGGAGGTAGTCGAGATTGGCGGCAGGATCGCGGCCGTCGGATCCGGGCTTGGAACCACGACGACGGAACGTGTCGAACAGTCCCAACTCAACCTCGTTCCCTTCGCTGCCGGCACGGGTTGTCGGCGGCGCCACTGCTTTCAATGGTGCCAGAGCACCTGAGGATGACCTGAGAAGGGAAGTCAGCAGGTCTGCCACGACCGACCGGCGCGGACGTGACAGGATGGGCATCGAGCACTTTCGACCCATGACGAGCCACCGTTCGAGGAGTCACAGCCAATGGCCACCACCGTCCAGATGCCCGCACTCGGTGAGAGCGTCACCGAAGGGACCGTCACGCGATGGTTGAAACAAGAAGGCGACACCGTCGAGGTCGATGAGCCTTTGCTCGAGGTCTCCACCGACAAGGTCGACACCGAGATCCCGTCGCCTGCCGCAGGCGTGCTCACCAAGATCATCGCCCAAGAGGACGACACCGTCGAGGTCGGTGGCGATCTCGCCACGATCGGCGACGCCGACGAAGCCGGCGGCGAGAGCACCCCGGCTGCCGAGGAGAAGTCCGAACCCGAGCCTGAACCAGAGCCCGAGTCCGAACCCGAAGCGGCGGACGAACCGGCGGCGGCGCCGTCGAGTTCCGGCGGCGGCGAGTCCACCTCGGTCGTGATGCCCGAACTGGGCGAGTCCGTCACCGAGGGCACCGTCACGCGGTGGCTCAAGAAGGTGGGCGACAGCGTCGAGGTCGACGATCCGCTGGTGGAGGTCTCCACCGACAAGGTCGACACCGAGATCCCGTCCCCGGTCGCCGGCACACTCCTGTCGATCACCGCCGACGAGGACGACGTCGTCGCGGTCGGCGGCGAGCTGGCGAAGATCGGCGCCGAGGGCGCCGCTCCGTCGAAGCCCGAACCCAAGCCAGAACCCAAGCCCGAGCCGGAGCCGGAGCCCGAACCGGAGCCGGAACCCAAGGCCGAGGAACCCAAGCCAGAGCCCAAGGCAGAGCCCAAGACAGAGCCCAAGCCGGAGCCCAAGCCAGAGCCCAAGTCGGCGCCTGCGGCGGAGGCTTCGCCGACGGACGGCAGCCCGTACGTGACGCCGCTGGTCCGAAAGTTGGCGGGAGACAACGGCGTCGACCTGACCTCGGTCAAGGGCACCGGTGTCGGCGGTCGGATTCGCAAGCAGGACGTCCTCGCGGCGGCGGAGGCCAAGAAGGCGCCCGCCCCGTCGGCTCCGGCTCCCGCGGCGGCCTCGGCCCCGGCGGCATCCAAGGCGCCCGCGCCCGCCTTGGCCCACCTGCGTGGCACCACGCAGAAGGCCAACCGCATCCGGCAGATCACGGCCAAGAAGACGCGCGAATCTCTGCAGACGACAGCACAATTGACGCAGACCCACGAAGTCGACCTGACCAAGATCGTGGCACTGCGAGCGCGCGCCAAGGCAACCTTCGCCGAGCGTGAGGGCGTCAACCTGACGTACCTGCCGTTCTTCGCGGTCGCGGTGATCGACGCCCTGAAGGCGCATCCGAACGTCAACGCCAGCTACGACGAGGACTCCAAGGAGATCACCTACTACGACGCCGAGCACCTCGGTTTCGCGGTCGACACGGAACAGGGTCTTCTCTCCCCCGTCGTCCACAACGCGGGTGACCTGTCGCTGGGCGGGCTCGCCAGGGCGATCGCCGACATCGCCGCACGCGCCCGGTCGGGCAACCTCAAGCCCGATGAGCTGTCCGGCGGCACGTTCACGATCACCAACATCGGCAGCCAGGGCGCACTGTTCGACACGCCGATCCTGGTTCCGCCGCAGGCCGCGATGCTGGGCACCGGCGCGATCGTCAAGCGCCCGCGCGTCGTGGTGGACGAGAACGGCAACGAGTCGATCGGTGTGCGGTCGGTCTGCTACCTGCCGCTGACCTACGACCACCGTCTCGTCGACGGTGCGGACGCCGGCCGGTTCCTGACCACCATCAAGCGTCGCCTCGAAGAGGGAGCGTTCGAGGCCGACCTCGGACTGTAGGGCGACGTGCACAACTCCGTCATCGCGATCGCGGGTTCCTCTGGACTGATCGGTTCGGCGCTGACGTCGGCGTTGCGGGCGGCAGACCATCGGGTCCTACGTCTGGTGCGGCGGGCGCCGTCGACTGCCGACGAGGTCTTCTGGAACCCGGACACCGGCGAGTTCGATGCGAGCGCCCTGCGCGGTGCCGATGCGGTCGTCAACATGTGCGGCGTCGGGGTGGCGAATCGACGGTGGTCGGGGGCCTTCAAGCAGAGTCTGCGCGACAGCCGGATCGGTCCCACCGAGGTGCTGTCCCGCGCGGTCGCCGAGGCCGGGGTGCCCATCCTCGTCAACTCGAGCGCCGTGGGCTACTACGGCGACGCGGGCGACCGGGTGATCGACGAGTCGGCGCCTGCGGGCAACGGTTTCCTCGCGACCTTGTGTCAGGACTGGGAGGCGGCGACCGACACCGCGAGCAGCGCAGGCGTGCGGGTCGTGCTGATGCGCACGGGTCTGGTGCTGTCGCCATCGGGCGGCATGCTGGCCCGACTCAAACCGCTCTTCTCGCTAGGGCTCGGCGCCCGGCTGGGCAACGGACGTCAGTACATGCCGTGGATCAGTCTGGAGGACGAGGTGCGGGCGCTGCTATTCGCCATCGGCCATGGCGAGGTCGTCGGAGCCGTCAACGGGACGGGACCCGCGCCGGTGACCAACTCCGAGTTCACGGCAGCGCTCGGCCGGGCGGTCAATCGGCCGACGCCCATGCTGGTTCCCGGGTTCGCGCTGCGGACCGTGCTCGGTGAGTTCGCCGACGAGGGTCTTCTCGGCGGGCAGCGGGCCATTCCCGCGGCGCTCGAGCGGGCCGGGTTCGAGTTCCATCACAACACCATCGGCGAGGCCATGGCCTACGTCACCGCACCCAAGGGCTCGTAGGACGCAGCGCTCGCAGGACGCGTAGCGTCGGAGTCATGGCGGCAGCATCCGTGCGATCGACGGACACCGAAATCGACGTACGGCACCTTGGTTCCGTCGACTATCTCACCGCATGGCAGATGCAACGCGAGCTTGCCGACGCCCGCATCGCCGGCGGCCCCGACACGCTGCTGTTGCTCGAGCATCCGCCGGTCTACACGGCGGGCCGCCGCACCGAGCCGCAGGAACGCCCGGCCCCGTCCGGTCCGTCGACCATCCCCGTCGTCGACACCGACCGTGGCGGCAAGATCACCTGGCACGGGCCCGGTCAGCTCGTCGGCTACCCCATCGTCGGGTTGGCCCAGCCGCTCGACGTGGTGAAGTTCGTTCGCCGGCTGGAGGATTCGCTGATCGCGGTGTGCGCGGGCCTCGGCCTGACCACCGGACGCATCGACGGCAGATCCGGGGTGTGGGTGCCCGCCGACGACCGCCGACCCGCCCGCAAGATCGCCGCAATCGGCATCAGAGTGGCACGGGCCACGACGCTTCACGGGTTCGCGCTGAACTGTGACTGTGATCTCTCGGCGTACTCGTCGATCGTCCCGTGCGGGATCTCCGACGCAGGTGTGACGTCTCTGACCGCCGAACTCGGCCGTCGTATCACGGTGAACGACGTGGCGGACTCCGTCGCCCAGGCGGTCCTGGCCGCACTCGACGGCCGTCCGGCGCTAACATTGACGCAGTGAGCATCGAAGAAAGCGCGGCACCTTCCGAGATCGCCGGGCTGCCGGTGTCGCCGAGCGGCCGCAAGCTGCTGCGTCTGGAAGTGCGCAACGCCGAAACCCCGATCGAGCGCAAGCCGCCGTGGATCAAGACCAAGCTGAAGATGGGCCCGGAGTACACCGAGCTCAAGAAGTTGGTCCGGCGCGAGGGGCTGCACACCGTCTGCGAGGAAGCAGGCTGCCCGAACATCTACGAGTGCTGGGAAGACCGCGAGGCCACCTTCCTCATCGGCGGTGAGCAGTGCACGCGGCGATGTGACTTCTGCCAGATCGACACGGGAAAGCCTGCAGAGCTGGACCGCGATGAGCCGCGCCGCGTTGCCGAGAGCGTGCAGGCGATGGGCCTGCGCTACTCGACCGTCACCGGGGTGGCCCGCGACGACCTGCCCGACGGCGGCGCGTGGCTCTACGCCGAGACCGTTCGTCAGATCAAGGCGTTGAACCCCAACACCGGCGTGGAGCTGTTGATCCCGGACTTCAACGCCATCCCCGAACAACTCGAGACGGTCTTCGAGACGCGTCCAGAAGTGTTGGCGCACAACGTCGAAACAGTTCCGCGCATCTTCAAGCGCATCCGGCCGGCGTTCCGGTACGAGCGCAGCCTCGCGGTGATCACGGCGGCCCGCGACTACGGCCTGGTGACCAAGAGCAACCTGATCCTCGGCATGGGGGAGACTCCCGACGAGGTGCGGGCCGCATTGGTCGACCTGCGCGAGGCGGGTTGCGACATCATCACCATCACGCAGTATCTGCGGCCGACCGTTCGCCACCATCCGGTCGAACGGTGGGTCAGGCCCGAGGAGTTCGTCGAGCATTCGAAGTTCGCCGAGGGCCTAGGGTTCCCCGGAGTCCTCGCCGGTCCCCTGGTGCGTTCGTCGTATCGGGCGGGCAAGTTGTACGCCCAAGCCGCGCAATTGCGGCCACCCGTATCCTGATCCGATGGCGAAGACTGGCAAAAACGTCGCAGACAAGGCCGCCAAGGCCGAGGCGAAGGCTGCTCGCAAGGCCGCGTCCAAGGAGCGCCGGAGTCAGCTCTGGCAGGCGTTCCAAATTCAGCGCAAGGAGGACACCCGACTCCTGCCGTACATGATCGGTGCGTTCGTGCTGATCGTGGCGGCAGCGGTGGTCGCTGGCGTCCTCATCGGCAGCACCTTCACGATGGTGACGTTGATTCCGCTCGGCGTCGTTCTCGGCCTTCTCGTGGCATTCATCATCTTCGGCCGACGGGCGCAGAAGTCGGTGTACCGCAAGGCGGAGGGACAGACCGGCGCGGCCGCCTGGGCCCTGGACAATCTGCGCGGCAAGTGGCGGGTCACGCCCGGTGTCGCCGCGACCGGACACTTCGACGCGGTGCATAGAGTGATCGGCAGGCCCGGCGTGATCTTCGTCGGCGAGGGCTCGGCCACCCGTGTCAAGCCACTGCTCGCGCAGGAGAAGAAGCGGACCGCGCGTCTGATCGGCGACACCCCGATCTACGACATCATCGTCGGCAACGGCGAGGGCGAGGTGCCGCTGGCCAAGCTGGAACGGCACCTGACCAAGCTGCCAGCCAACATCACGGCCAAGCAGATGGACTCGCTGGAGTCGCGGCTTGCGGCTCTCGGTTCCCGCATGGGGCCGGCTGCGATGCCGAAGGGACCGTTGCCATCTGGCGCGAAGATGCGCGGCGTCCAGCGCACGGTCCGCAGGAAGTAAACCTCTCAGCGCCTGACGATCGCCGTGCCGGTCAGCCGGTCCTGAAAGCCGCGACCGTCGGCGTCGGTGAACAGCGCGGGGATCACCAGAGCGACGAGCAGTACCCGGATGGTCGAGCGGCCGATGCCGACGTGCTGACGGTGGTCGACGGAGGCCACCTGCAGCCCCAGCGCGAGTTGGCCGGGAGTGAAGGCGAACAACCGCACCGAGACGGCACCGAGCACCAGCCAGATGACCTCCAGGACGAGCGCCCGATGATCGGCGAGAGTGCCGCTGCGGTCCACCGACCCCGCGAGCGAGGCCAGTCCCATCGCGATCAGCCAGTCCAGGGTGACCGCCAGGACGCGCCGTCCCATGCCGACCAACGCACCCGGTCCCGACTGGGGCAAGCCGAGACGTTGACCGGGAAAGTCATTGGGCCCCTGGGTGGCATCGCCCGCTTCCGAGGGCGGCGGGCCGGACAGCCAGGAACCAAAGGTGCGGGCCATGAAACCAGCATAGGGTGAGCGCTCGGCACGACCTCTGCGTAACGTCGACGCAACATGCGCTTGACCGCCGCGCAATATGGTGTACCTAGCGTCAGACGGCGGATTACCAGTCAAAAGGAGAATTCTCAGTGGCAGAAAAGACCGCGGATGACATCTTCAAGCTGATCAAGGACGAGAACGTCGAGTACGTCGACATTCGCTTCTGCGATCTGCCCGGTGTCGTTCAGCACTTCTCGATCCCGGCGTCGGCGTTCGACGAGAGCGTGTTCGAGGACGGCCTGGCATTCGACGGTTCGTCGGTGCGTGGCTTCCAGTCCATCCACGAGTCCGACATGATGCTCCTGCCGGATCCCGAGACCGCGCGCATCGACCCCTTCCGGCACGCCAAGACGCTGAACCTCAGCTTCTTCGTCCACGACCCGTTCACGCGCGAGGCCTACTCGCGCGACCCGCGGAACGTGGCCCGCAAGGCCGAGAACTACCTCGCCAGCACGGGAATCGCCGACACCTGCTACTTCGGGGCGGAGGCCGAGTTCTACATCTTCGACTCGGTCACCTTCGACTCGAAGATCAACGGCACCTCCTACGAGATCGACTCCGAGTCCGGTTGGTGGAACACCGGTGAACCGTTCGAGGCCGACGGTAGCCCCAACCTCGGGTACAAGGTCCGCCCCAAGGGTGGCTACTTCCCGGTGGCACCGTACGACCACTACGTCGACCTGCGCGACGAGATGGCCACGAACTTGCAGAACGCCGGTTTCATCCTGGAGCGCGGCCATCACGAGGTGGGCACCGCCGGCCAGGCCGAGATCAACTACAAGTTCGACACGCTGCTGGCGGCTGCCGACGACGTCC
>NZ_JAEMTA010000022.1 GCF_016462545.1 Mycolicibacterium sp.
CCGGGGCAGGTGCCGAAGTCATCGGAGCGGAAGGCGCAGCGGACTGGCTCGGTGGCGCCGGCGGAGACTCCTCGGCAGCGGGCGCTGGACCGCGCATGGTCAAGAAGACTCCAAGAACCGCCGCGACGCCCACGATGACGCCGACCGCGATGACGACAGCCCGCGCCGGGAACCGCGAGTCCGTCGACGTGGGCTTGAAGTCCCAGGCGCCGCTGTTGGACAACCGGGATTCCCACGACGTCGGAGCCGATGCCCTGACGAAGCCGCTGCGCCTGCTCGGCACCACGTTCAACGACGCCGCCACGGACTCGGTCACCCGACGGTCACCGATCGGGGGTTCGACGGATTCCACGGGGGCGGCGAGGTCCATGTCCTGCACGAACCACCGGTCGGTGTCGGCGACGTCCTCGTGGTGTTCGGGTTCGGGTATCGGCGCAGGCTCGGTCGGCTCGGTCGGCTCGGCCATGCCGAACCATCCTTCGTCGGGGTCGTCGAAGTCGTACTCGACGTCTGAGTCCCGGACGGTCACGACATCGATGCTAGCGCCTGTGACGTGCTCGAAGAGCGCCGATCGCGCCCGCGGAGCGAATGTGCCGGGGCGCTAACCCTCTTCGCGATCCTCGGGGCGACGCGATGGTCCGTCGTGAGTGCCGAAGGTCGTCGCGCGCCGCGTGGGTGAATGACCGTGCACGCCCTCTGCGTAGGCGGTCTCGGCGTGCTGGGTGAAGTCGACTCCGGTGGTCTCGTCCTCGGCGCTGAGACGAAAGCCCATCAGTCGATCGATGATCTTGGCGAGGCCGTACGACACGGCGAAGGCGTAGCACGCGACCACCACGGCACCCAGCAGCTGCTTGCCGAGTTGTGCGAAACCGCCACCGTAGAACAGTCCCTCGGGTCCGCCGGTCATGACGCTGGTCGCCAACAATCCGATGAGCAGCACCCCGACCACGCCGCCGACGAAGTGCACGCCGACCACGTCGAGCGAGTCGTCGTAGGAGAACCGGAACTTGAGCCCGATGGCGAACGAACACACCACGCCCGCTGCGAGGCCAACCACGACCGCACCGAGGGTGTTGACGGTGCCGCACGACGGCGTGATCGCCACCAGGCCGGCGACGACGCCGGAGGCCGCGCCGAACGTGGTCGGTCGACCGTCGCGGATCCGCTCCACCGTCAGCCAGCCCAGCATGCCGAGACACCCGGCCACCAGCGTGTTGAGGAAGATCGCGGCGGCCGTGCCGTTGGCGGCCAGCGCGGAACCGGCATTGAAGCCGAACCAGCCGAACCACAGCAGGCCGACGCCGAGCAGCACGAAGGGCAGATTGTGCGGGCGCATCGCGTCCTTCTTGAAACCGATGCGAGGACCCAGCACCAGTGCCAGCGCGAGCGCGGACGCGCCGGAGACGATCTCGACCACCAAGCCGCCTGCGTAGTCCAGGGCGCCGAGCCGGAAGAGCCATCCGCCGGGTGCCCACACCCAGTGTGCGACAACCGAATACACGACGATCGTCCAGATCGGCACGAAGACCATCCAGGCCGAGAACCTGGCGCGGTCGGCGATGGCGCCGCTGACGAGGGCGGCCGTGATGATCGCGAAGGTCAGTTGGAACGTGGCGAATAGGAGTTCGGGCACCGACCCGTGCACGGTGGTCGGGTCGATGCCGTTCATCGCGACGTGCGAGAGGTTGCCGATCACGCCGGCGTTGCCCTCCCCCGAGAACGCCAGCGTGTATCCGAACAGCAACCACGCGACGGTCACCAGCGGGATGGCGATGAAGCTCATCATGATCATGTTCAGGACGCCGGTCGCGCGGACCATGCCGCCGTAGAAGATGGCCAGACCGGGAGTCATGAGCAGGACCAGCGCCGTGCTCGCCAGCAGCCAGGCGGTCGCCGCCGGGTCGATCGTGTTCACGCACCACTCCTTCGGGGTCGCGCACGAGGGTAGCGAACGCGCCATCCGCGACCTCCCCGAGTGTTCATTTGGCCAACTCTTGACTGATTCCAGAAAAGGGCGGCATAGTGGTCTACGTGACCTCATCCTCGGATTACCCGGAGCAGCTGCGGTTGGCTGACCTCCGGGTGACCCGCCCGAGAGTCGCGGTGCTGGAGGCGGTCTACGACCTCCCACATGCCGACACGGAGACCATCTTCGATTCGGTACGCAGCGATCTGCCGGACGTGTCCCGGCAAACGGTGTATGACGTGTTGGCGGCCTTGACCGCGGCGGGTTTGGTGAGGCGGATCCAGCCATCCGGCTCCGTGGCCCGTTACGAGTCACGGGTCGGCGACAACCACCACCACGTGGTCTGCCGGGCGTGTGGAGTCATCGCCGACGTCGACTGCGCCGTGGGTGAAGCCCCGTGTCTCACACCGTCGGATGACCAGGGTCTCCTGGGAGGTTTCTCGATCGACGAGGCCGAGGTCATCTACTGGGGGTTCTGCCCCGACTGTTCCGCCGTACGAATGTCAGATTCACCCGCAGTAAATCCGTAATCGCACAGCCCCGGAAGGATCCCCATGCCCGAAGGCAAGACTCCGAACGCAGAAGTCGGAGAAATGAATGAGTCGAGTATCGAAGGTGGTTGCCCCGTCCGCGCTCCCTACCCAACGGAGAGCGCCAGGACCAACGAGAGCTGGTGGCCGAAGAAGCTGAACCTGAAGATCCTCGCCAAGAACCCCGTCGAGACCGATCCCTTCGGTGGTGAATTCGACTATGCCGCAGCGTTCGCCACGCTCGACCTGCCCGCCGTCAAGAGCGACATCGAAGCGGTCCTGACCACCTCGCAGGACTGGTGGCCCGCCGACTTCGGGCACTACGGCCCACTCATGATCCGGATGGCATGGCACAGCGCGGGTACTTACCGCGTCAGCGACGGCCGCGGCGGCGCCGGCGCCGGTCAGCAGCGTTTCGCCCCACTGAACAGCTGGCCCGACAACGGCAACCTGGACAAGGCGCGCCGTCTGCTGTGGCCCGTCAAGAAGAAGTACGGCAAGAGCCTGTCCTGGGCCGACCTCTTGGTCCTCACCGGCAACGTCGCGCTGGAGTCGATGGGCTTCAAGACCTTCGGCTTCGCCGGTGGTCGCGCGGACGTGTGGGAGCCCGAGGACGACGTCTACTGGGGCCCCGAAACCGAGTGGCTGGGCGATGCCCGCTACACCGGCAAGCGCGATCTCGAGGACCCGCTCGGTGCGGTGCAGATGGGTCTGATCTACGTCAATCCCGAAGGCCCCAACGGACATCCGGATCCGCTGGCCGCTGCGGTCGACATCCGCGAGACGTTCGGCCGGATGGCGATGAACGACGAGGAGACCGTCGCCCTGATCGCGGGCGGGCACACCTTCGGCAAGACGCACGGCGCGGGTGATCCCGATGCCAACGTCGGCCCGGAGCCAGAGGGCGCACCCCTGGAGGAGCAAGGTCTGGGCTGGAAGCAGTCGTTCGGCAGCGGCAAGGGTCGCGACACGATCACCTCGGGCCTCGAGGTGATCTGGACCCAGAAGCCGACCGAGTGGACCAACCTCTACTTCGACAACCTGTTCGCCTACGAATGGGAGCTCGAGAAGAGCCCCGCGGGCGCCAACCAGTGGGTGGCCAAGGACGCTCCCGAGTCGGAGTGGGTACCGGACCCCGAGGACGCATCGATCAAGCGCAAGCCGACGATGCTCACCACGGACCTCGCGCTGAGGCTCGACCCGATCTACGCGCCGATCTCCAAGCGCTTCCACGAGAACCCGGATCAGTTCGCCGACGCGTTCGCCCGCGCCTGGTTCAAGCTGACCCACCGCGACATGGGCCCGATCCAGCGTTACGTCGGACCCGAGGTCCCAGCGGAGACCCTGGATTGGCAGGATCCGGTTCCGACCGGCCAGAGCCAGCTCTCCGACGACGATGTCGCCAAGCTCAAGGGCGACATCCTGGCGTCGGGTCTGACGGTCTCACAATTGGTTTCGACCGCGTGGGCATCGGCGTCGACGTTCCGCGGCAGCGACAAGCGCGGTGGTGCCAACGGTGGCCGCATCCGGCTGCAGCCGCAGGCGGCGTGGGAGGTCAACAACCCCGACGAGCTCGCCCAGGTGATCCGCACGCTCGAGGGCATCCAGCAGTCGTTTGGCGCTGACAAGGTGTCGTTCGCGGACCTCGTCGTGCTCGGCGGCGTCGCGGCGGTCGAGAAGGCCGCCTCGGATGCCGGCGTGGCCGTGACCGTTCCGTTCACTCCGGGTCGCGGTGACGCTACCCAGGAATGGACCGACGAGGAGTCGTTCGCCTATCTCGAGCCGAAGACCGACGGGTTCCGCAACTACCTCGGCAAGGGCAACCTGCCGCTGGAGTACCTGTTGGTCGACCGGGCGAACCTGCTCACCCTGACCGCGCCGGAGATGACTGTCCTCGTCGGTGGCCTGCGCGTGCTGGGCACCAACTGGGACGGCTCGAAGCACGGCGTGTTCACGGACAAGGTGGGGACGTTGACCAACGACTTCTTCACCAACCTGCTCGACCTCGGCATCACCTGGTCGGCGACCGACGACAGCTCGGACACGTTCGAGGGTCGCGACGCCTCCGGCAACGTGAAGTACACCGGAACGCGGGCCGACCTGGTGTTCGGCTCCAATTCCGAGTTGCGGGCCCTCGCCGAGGTGTACGCCAGCGACGACGCACAGGAGAAGTTCGTCACGGACTTCGTCGCCGCGTGGTCCAAGGTCATGGATCTCGACCGGTTCGACGTCTGATCTGACGGCAGCTGACGTATCGACACCCCGCGAGCCCTCGTGGCTCGCGGGGTGTCGCTCGTTCTCCGGTGCGATGATGTCGGCGGTGAGCACTCGATGCCAACACACCGACGCCCCTCGCGGTGACGAGTACGACGCGCGATGGGAAGCTCTCGCCGAGGCCGGCGAGGACGTCCACGGTGAGGCTGATCTCGTCGACGACCTGCTGAAGACGACGGGCGGACATCGCGTCCTGGACGCGGGGTGCGGCACAGGGCGCGTCGCGATCGAACTAACCCGTCGAGGCCGCCTCGTGGTGGGGGTCGACGCCGACGCCGCGATGCTGAACACGGCCCGAGCCAAGGCCCCGGAGATCACCTGGATCCATGCCGACCTGACCGAACTCGAGGGACGACTCGACGGCCCCTTCGACGTCGTTCTGCTCGCTGGGAACGTGATGATCTTTCTCGATCCGGGAAGTGAGGGCCGCGTGTTGCGACGACTCGCCGATAGGCTCAGTCCCCGTGGAATCCTGGTGGCGGGCTTCTCGATTCGGCCGGACCGGCTACAGCTCGACGATTACGACCGACTGGCAGAGGTGGCCGGTCTCACCCTGCGGCACCGCTGGGCCACCTGGGACCGGGAGCCGTTCGCCAATGGGGACTATGCGGTGTCGGTGCACTGCCGGGCAGGTGCGACGGTGTCGACCGCGTAGCTCCGATGCCAAGCGGTCAGGTCGCGCCACCCGCGTAGGGGAAGTAGTCGACCTGCGGTAGCGAGTCGTTGATCTGGACGTTGCCCCGCGATTCGCACAAGGATTGCGTGGCTCCCAGACTGCTGCAGGCCTGGTGGGGCTGGGCGGGATCACTGGGCGCGGCTTCCGCAATGGGCGCCGAAACGATCGCGACGACTGCTCCCAGCGAAACCAGCAGCGCGGCAGCCCAGTTCAGCGTGATTCTCATAATCGTTCCTCTACGAGACGACGTCAGAGCAGGAGTGCGCCGCCGCCATATGGATAGAACTGAACCGGCGGTGGTGCGTCGTTGATCTGGACATCGCCGGGTGACTGGCAGACATTGCCGCCGAGGCTGGTGCAGGCTTGGTGAGGTTGGGGCGGGGCAGGCGCCGTCGCGGGGTCTGCCAGCGCGATCGGCGCGGCGGCCACGGCGATGGCGCACGCACCGGCCGCCGCGACGGGGGTTAGGAACTTCAACGTGATCCGCATGATCGGTCCGTCCTTTCGAGGGTTGGCTTCGGTATCGAGAATCGCGTGTCGCCGGACGCGCGGTAATGCTGCTGGCACCCGAAGTCGAATACCGGCTGGCACCCATCGCTTCGTTCCTGCCCACCGGACGCGTTGGCCGGCAAGTCGCTAAGCTGGCGCCTCTCGGCTGGACCGCCGAAGCCCGTGACGACCGAGGAGCGCTCATGACTGCCGACTCCGACGCAGTACCGTCGCCCGCCGTGTCGAAGTCCGCCGCCGGGCACATTCGGCTGACCTCGCACAGTGGCGGCGTGGGTGCGCTGCAGATCCACTGGGACGCCCCGACGGCGACCGAACGCGGGCCGATCATCGGGACCACCACGAAGCGTGCGCATCGCAACGTGATTGGAACGCACAGCGGCTCCTACGGCGTCTACCGCGCGCTGGCCGTGGCGGCGGGCGCACTGTCCCGGGAGCACAAGGCCGACCTCACCAACACCGCACCCACCGACGTCGTCGGCCCGTATCCACAGTGGAGCGAACCCGGCAAGATCGTCAGCCTGGATCCGTGGGGCGCGATGGTCGCCGAGGTGTTTGCCGACGAACTGGCGGCGGGCCACGACATGCGCCCGACGATCGCCGTCACCAAGGCCCATGTGATCCTTCCCGAGATCGTCGAGGCGGTGCGAAGCGGTCGGCTCGTACCCGACGGCAGGATGCTATTGCCAAGTGGCGCAGCGCTCGTCACCAAGGCGGCGCTGGAACCGGTCTGGTATCTGCCGGGGGTGGCACAGCGCTTCGACTGCAGCGAGACCGATCTGCGCCGCGTGCTGTTCGAGGAGACCGGCGGCATGTACCCGGAACTCGTCACTCGTTCGGACCTCGAGGTGTTCCTCCCGCCGATCGGCGGGCAGACGGTCTACATCTTCGGCGCGCCAAGCGATCTGGCCGACCCCTCGGTCGAGTTGACGGCGCGGGTGCACGACGAGTGCAACGGTTCGGACGTCTTCGGCTCCGACATCTGCACGTGCCGGCCCTACCTCACCCACGCGATCGAGGAGTGCATCCTCGGCGCGCAGCGCGGAGGCGTGGGCCTGGTCGCCTACTCCCGCAAGGAGGGCCGCGCGCTCGGCGAGGTGACCAAGTTCCTGGTCTACAACGCCCGCAAGCGTCAGGTCGGCGGCGATACGGCTGATCAGTACTTTGCCCGCACCGAATGCGTTGCGGGAGTGCAGGACATGCGCTTCCAGGAGTTGATGCCCGACGTGCTGCACTGGTTGGGGGTGCGCAAGATCCACCGCCTGGTGTCGATGAGCAACATGAAGTACGACGCCATCACCGGTTCGGGCATCGAGGTCGGCGAGCGCGTCGACATTCCCGAGGATCTGGTCCCGGCCGACGCCCGCGTCGAGATCGACGCCAAGGTGGCCGCCGGTTACTTCACTGCCGGAGCGGTTCCCGGCGAGGAAGAACTGAGGAAGGCGAAGGGCCGCGGGTTGGGCGGATGAGTCTGGGCACTACGTCCGATCTGAACGTCGATGGGGCCGACCACGCCGCGGCCCTGCTGCGCACCACCACCGCGGTCCGCGAACGTGCCACCCAACTGTTGGACCGGGCGCGGGGCGGCGGGTCGTCGTGGTTCGACGTCGACGACGAGTCGGTACCGATCGCGGTGGCCGAGGTCGTGGACGTCACACGGCAGCGCTACCCCGATCTGAGCATCCCGTTCCACAGCCGCTGGCGGCACTTCGAGGCCGGCGGCGTCGACCGCAAGGCCGAATTGGATGCCCGGCTGTCGGGCCTCGACCCGGCGGCCAGGGCCCGCGCGATGATCGACCTGACGGTGGTCAGCGTGCTTCTCGACGCGGGCGCCGGTCCCGACTGGCACTACGACGAAGCGGCCAGTGGACAGCGGTTCGCCCGATCCGAGGGGCTTGGCGTCGCGACGTGGAACGCGTTCCTGGACGGGGTGTTCTCCGGCGACGTCGGCGCACCCCTGCGGGTGGACGCGCAGGGCCTTGCGGACGTGACCCCGGCCCGGCTCGCGGACGCGTTCCAGCTCGGGCCACACAATCCCTTGGTCGGCATCGACGGCCGCGTGCAGCTGCTGCATCGGCTGGGAGAGACATTGGCGGCGCAGCCCGAGACGTTCGGCCCGCTGGGTCGACCGGGAGGTCTCTTCGACCGGCTGCTCCCGCAGCAGGGGCCGCCGGTGATCGAGGCCCACGCCATCCTGTCCCAACTTCTGGTGTCGCTATCGGGGATCTGGTTGGCGGACAACGTGATCGGTGACGTCAGGCTGGGCGACTGTTGGCGACACGACGCGGTCCCCGGACCCGGTCTCACCCGAGGCTGGATGCCCTTCCACAAACTGTCGCAGTGGCTGACCTACTCGCTGCTGGAGCCGTTCGAGTGGGCCGGGGTACGGGTCGAGGGCTTGGACGCGCTGACGGCCCTCCCGGAGTACCGCAACGGTGGACTACTACTGGATACGGGCGTGCTGAGGCTGCGAGACCCGAGCTGGTGGCACGAGGCGTGGAACGTCCACGACGAACTGGTCGTCGAGTGGCGAGCGTTGACGGTGGCCCTGCTCGACGAACTGGCGCCCCTGGTCCGAACCCAACTCGGGGTGGATTCGACCCGGATGCCGCTGGCGTGCGTACTCGAAGGTGGCACATGGGTCGCGGGACGGGTGCTGGCGCAACGCCTTCGAGGCGGACTGCCACCGTTCGTCATCGTGAGCGACGGCACGGTCTTCTAGAGGAATGGTGCGAAGGACGACATGGGCGAACTACATCTGATCGACCACCCGCTGGTGCAGCACAAGCTGACCCTCCTGCGTCGAAAGAAAGCCTCCACCAAGAGTTTTCGGCAGCTGGTGAACGAGATATCAACACTGGTGGCCTACGAGGTACTGCGCGACATTCCGCTGCACGACATCGAGATCGAGACGCCGATGGAGACCATGACCGGCCGGGTGATCGACGGCAAGAAGCTGGTCTTCGTCTCGATCCTTCGGGCGGGCACGGGCATCCTCGACGGCATGCTGGACGTGGTGCCGAGCGCACGCGTCGGCCACATCGGCTTGTACCGCGACCCCAAGACCCTCGTCGCCGTGGAGTACTACTTCAAGATGCCGGGCGATCTGCAGGAGCGTGACGTGGTGATCGTCGATCCCATGCTCGCGACCGGCAACTCCGCCGTCGCCGCGGTGGATCGACTCAAGGAGTGCGGACCCAAGTCGATCAAGTTCGTCTGCCTACTGACGTGCCCCGAGGGGGTGTCGGCCATGCAGAAGGCCCATCCGGACGTACCGATCTTCACCGCGGCCGTCGATCGCCAACTCGACGAGCACGGCTACATCCTGCCGGGTCTCGGCGACGCGGGCGATCGCATCTTCGGTACCAAGTAGTCAGACGCGGCGAGGCAGTTGGTCGCCGATCAGCGGGGCGATCTTGTCCGCCATGTAGGCGTGGCCCGCGTCCGTCGGGTGGACGCCGTCGCGACCGATCAGGTCGGGCCGGTCGAGGAACCAACCCGCCGCGATCGGATCGATGAAGGTGGCACCCGCCAGCATCGACTGGAACGCCAGGATGTCGCGGATCTGCAGAACGGCGGGCGGCACGTCTGCCGTCGGCCACGGCGGACCGATGACGAGGAGCCGCGCGTTCGGTGCGATCGCGCGGGCCTGGGAGAACGCGTTGAAGATCTGCCCGCCGAGCACGTTCGGGTCGACGCCCTGGTCGTTGCGAGAGCCGTAGAACACCACCAGTGCGTCGTCGGGCTTGACGGCCCGCGGCGTCAGATCGCCGAACAGGTTGCCCTGGTCACCGCGCACTCCATAGCCGGCCCTACCCTCCGCAGCCACGTCGGCGGTGACCTGCAGGCCCTGGCGCGCAAGAGTCTTCGACGCCCGTACCGGCCATGCGTTCGGGCCCTGGCCGCCGATGGCGGTGCCGTTCGTGTACGAGTCGCCGACGATGGCGACCCGGGTCGTGGGAGCCCCCGCGGTCAGGGGCTCGTACGGCGTGATCCCCCGCGACGGTGCGTTCGTCACCAATCCGACGAGCAGGGCCACTGACAGTGCGAACGTGACGAAGCGACTACCCATGTCCAGTTTCAACCTGCTCGCGCTCGTAGGGTCGTCGGACGATCGTCGTGTTGCGGCACGTGCTCCACCTCGACGGGTTGCCGGCGTTCGCCGACCATGCGGCGCATCCACATCCGCGCCGGTTCCTCCACGAAGTGGAACAGCAGGACCGCGAGGAGCATGGAGACGGCGATCAGCCCTACGAAGATGAGCTTCGCTCCGATGCTCGGCGCCATGCTGATCTGGTACTGCGCCATGATCCACAGCCACGCGGTGTGCACCAGCTCGTGCACCATGTAGAGGCCGAACGACACCTGCCCGCCGTAGACCAGCAGCCGGGTCGACAAGAGGGCAGGCAGCGTGCCCATGCCGAGCGCCAGTGCGACGACCAAGGGCATGAACAGGACGTCGACGAGGCCGAAGTCGTCGCGGATGGTGGGGATCGGGTGCGCCTCGAACCAGTACAGCGCGCCCACGATCACGGCACTCAACGCGATCGACACGTAGCCGGCGCGACGGCGGGCCCGGTCGGTGGGGCGCATCTTGCGGACCGCGGCGCAGGCCAGCGCACCTGCGGTGAACTGCAGCAGGATGCGCGGTAGCCAGCTCCACGGGGTGTAGAACTGTCCACCCGAACCCACCAGGAGGATCACCGGCGGCAGCGTGGCCGCGAAGGCCAGCAGAAGCAGGCCCCTGGCTCGCGTCGCGCGGTCGATCCGAAAGATCACCAGCACGACCAGCCCGAACAAGAGGTACGCGAGCCATTCGGCGCTGATGGACCAGGCGGGTCCATCCCAGCTCGAGAAATCGAAGAAGGGTTGGAACCACAGCTGCACCATGACGAGCTGGCGGATGTAGCTCACCGCGGTGAGCGCACCTGCCTCTGGCGAGGGGAAGTCGCCGACGTTGAGGGTGAAGATGATCCACAACGCGGCGAGGTGCATCGTCACCAGGTACAGCGGCCACACCCTGGCGAGCCGAAGCCATAGGAAGTGCATGGTGGCCTTCGTCGACCACGACTCGCCCATGCGATCGAGGTAGTTCCAGGTCAGGACGAAGCCGCTGAGAATGAAGAACAGATCGACGCCCTGGGCGCCGCATTCGAGAATCGGCTTCAGCGAGTCGTACAGCGGCGGCGACGCCATCTGCAGCAACGGTCGGAAGTGGAAGAGGACCACCCAGAGCGCGGCGACGATGCGCAGGCCGGACAAGGCCCTGATCTCTCCGGTCCGCACAACACTCTTTCCGTGGCTCGAGCTGTTCGTTTCGCGTGCATACCGCGCCGTTGCGTCCGCTGGCCGTGCGGTCGACGACCTGCCATCGGCTCATGGCACCCTAACAGCGCCGCCGAGGCCGCGGCACATTCGCAACGCTGTGCAATTCCTGGGCGCGCCCAATTCGCCACTGTCCGAGACGGTCTCGAGCAGGATCGGTCGCGCGCCGATTCTCTAAGCATTTACCGCGGCCAGAGGGCACAATTCGAGGGGAGCCCTGCGCAGCCCGCACGGTCGCTCAGCCCTACCTCCTTAAGGAAACCCCCTCCCATGCTCGAAGAGATCCGTCCGCCGCGCAGAGCGGTCGTCGTCGGCGCAGGACTCGGCGCACTCGTCACCGCCGTCGCCGCGTGCAGCAGCTCCGGCACGACGCCGCAGGCGAGTTCCGAGGCGGCGAGTTCGACCCCCGCACCCGCCGGTACGCCCCTCGCCAAGGTCGCCGACGTACCCGTCGGATCGGGTGTCATCCTCGAGGAGGTGGTGATCACACAGCCGACGGCAGGTGACTTCAAGGGTTTCTCGTCGGTCTGCCCGCACCAAGGGTGCAACGTCTCCAAGATCACCGACGGAAAGATCATCTGCCCCTGTCACAACAGCGAGTTCAACCTCGACGGCACAGTGGCTCAGGGACCGGCGAAGCAACCGTTGGAGGCAAAGCCCGTGTCGGTGCGGGGCGATTCGATCGTCGCGGACTGACCCCGGCGTCAGCCGGCCGCGTTGGGCCGCAGCGGCGGGCAGTTGCCCTGGGCGTCGACGGCCAGTTCGAAGTGCCAGATCTCGTTGGCGTAGATCTGACACAGCCCGAACCGCGGTCCGTTGCGGATCATCCACTCGTCCGCGATGACGGGGCCGACGTCCACCGCCTTGCCCATCACGTGCATCGACTGTTCCGGTGACGCCACGAACTGGCTCGCGATCTCGACGCTGCCGTAACTGGTCACCGCCTCGTCGAAGAGTCGGCGCTGAAAGCCCTTCGACCGCCAGCCCGACGTCAACCGCAGGTCGACGCCGTCGACGGCCGCCGCCTGCGTGGCATCCTGAATTGCCTTGAGCAGCACGGGATCGAGGAAGCCCACCACCGGGTTCTTGACGTCGAACGGCGAGGCCATCTGGCCGTCGGGGATCGATCCCCCTGTCGTATCGACGGCGCCGCTTCCGATCGCCAGCGCAGCGTCGGCGCCCTGGTCCGGCTGGCTGGGCACCAGGGCTGCCGACAACCCGATCGCGAGCGGCTCGACCGCCACGGGTCGCTCCGCGGTCGGCGCAGGCGCCGGTGCCGGTGCCGGTGCCGTCGGCGTGCATCCCATCAGGATTGCGCCCAGTCCCAGTGCCGTCACGACCGAGCCGCTCACCCCCAGACGCATGGGTTGAGCGTATGGCAGGCTCTGCGGACGTGGACCTTCCGAGCCCCGATCCAGGTCTCCCCCATCTCGCGGACGTCGTGCCGTCGGTGCTGGCCGCGCTGGGTGCTCGCGACTTCGAGCACCGAATTCCCTTGCGGCACGGACTCTCCGGGGCGTGCGTATTGCTCGTCGACGGGCTCGGCGCCGAACTGCTCGATGCTCATGCCGATGACGCGCCGGTACTGGCCGGACTCCGCGGGCAGACCCTCAGCGTCGGCTTCCCCTCCACGACGGCCGCCGGGTTGGCGGCCGTCGGTACCGGATGCCGCAGCGGCGAACACGGCATGGTCGGCTACACCTTCAGGCTCGGCGACGCCGGTGTGGTCAACGCCCTGCAGTGGCGGCCGCACCCCTGGGGCGAGGACCTACGAGACGCATTGCCGCCCGAAACGGTCCAGCCGCTGCCGACCACCTTCGAGAGGGCAGCTTCGGCGGGGTTCGCGGTGAGCGTCGTCTCCAATGCTCAGTTCGCCGATTCCGGACTGACGCGCGCGGTGTTGCGCGGCGGAAGCTACGTCGGTGTGCAGGGGCTGGGAGATCTCGCCGCGGGAGTGCAGGACGCGATCGCGGGTCGAGGTTTCTGTTACGGCTACCACGGCGATCTCGACCTCATCGGCCATCTTCACGGCCCGGGTTCGACGGCGTGGCGGATGCAATTGCGCCAGGTCGACCGGCTGGTCGAGTCGGTTATGGAGAATCTGCCGTCAGGCGGTCTGCTGGCGGTGGTAGCTGATCACGGCATGGTCGGTGTCGGCGATGCGGACCGGGTGGACCTCGACGGCGACGCGGCTCTGCTCGACGGGGTGAACGCGATTGGCGGCGAGGCGCGCGCCCGGCACGTCTACGCCGATGATGGCGCCGCCGACGACGTGCTCGCGGCATGGCGGGGAACCCTCGGCGCTCGGGCCTGGGTGGTCTCCCGCGACGAAGCAATCGCGGCGGGGTGGTTCGGCGACCGGATCGCCGACGGCGTGCACGGGCGCATCGGCGACGTGGTGGCGGCCGGTCGCGGCACGACGGTGATGGTGCGGCGCACGGTGGAGCCCATCGAATCGGCCCTCCTCGGGCACCACGGTTCCCTCACCACCGCAGAGCAGCGAGTCCCGCTGCTGTTGGCCTACGGATAACCTCGTCGCCGTGATCGTGCTGCTGCCGCCGTCGGAGACCAAGCGAGATGGAGGCGACGGTCCTGTGCTGCGCCTGGAGGCCCTGAGCTCGCCTGAGTTGGGGCCGCTGCGCGCCGCGCTCGTCGACGAGTTGATCGCCCTGTCCGACGATCGTCCCGCCGCCCGGCGGGCCTTGGGCATCTCGGCGTCGCAGGACGGCGAGATCGACCGCAACGCCATCTTGGCGACCGCACCGACCATGCCTGCCATCGAGCGCTACACCGGCGTGCTCTACGACGCCTTGGACGTCATGTCGTTGCGCGGCGCGGCGGCGTCGCGCGCCAGGTCGCGACTAGCCGTGGGCTCCGCCCTGTTCGGGCTGTTGCGGGCCGACGATGCCATCCCCGCCTACCGGTTGTCGGCCGGCTCGAAGTTGCCAGGGGGTGCGACGCTGGCGGCCAGGTGGCGACCCGTCCTGGAACCCGTCCTGGAGCGGCTGGCCGACACCGAATTGGTCGTCGACCTGAGGTCCGGCTCCTATGCGGCGCTCGGCCGGCTGCCGCGGGCCGTCGACGTGGACGTGGTCGCGGAGCATCCCGACGGTCGGCGCACGATCGTCAGCCACTTCAACAAGGCACACAAGGGGCGGCTGGCGCGGGTGCTGGCGTCGAGCAGATCGGAACCGAACGATGCGGCGGCGGTGGCGTCGCTGGCCCGCCGAGCCGGGATGCGCGTGGAGCGCACGGGCCACGAGCTGACCGTGGTGGTGCCCGCCTGAAGGCTCAGAGAGTTCCGAAGAACTCGATCGAGTTGCCGTCGGGATCGGCGATGAACATCCACCCCATGCCCGGGACGGGCGCGAACTCCGTCGGCGGTTCGACGATCGGGTAACCCGCGGCCTCGACCTTGGCGGCGACCTCGTGCAGATTCCGCACGCCGACGGTGAAATACCTCAGCCCGCCCTGCGCCCGCCCCCCACCGGGAGACGGCGGCAGCGGGGGCGGCGTCGTATAGGTGACGAGTTTCAGCACGCTGCCGCCCAAGACGTAGCGCCGCTGGGTCCCGTCGGCGAACTCGATCTCGCCCTGGGGTTCGAGGCCGAGGAAGCCCTCGTAGAACTCGACCATCGCCTCGACGTTCGTCGTCACCAGACCGATCTCGATGCTGGGGCTCAACAGGTCCAGGATCACGGTGTCTCTACCTCGTATCGCCGAAGGGTGCAAGCCAACTCACACTATGCCGACCGCGGACCGGTCCGGCTGATTTCCCGTCGAGGCGAACGTCTGACACACTGGTCGGCGAGGGGAGTATTCCTTACGCCACGGTGTCGTCATCACGTTGCCCAGTGTCGGGTAGCCGGTGCCGTGGATCGCACCCGGTGCGGTGGTAGAGACCTCGGTCGTTCCACTACGCCCGGAGGCAGTCCCACTCATGCAAGTCACCCAGATCGAATGGATCGTCACCCTCGGTGTGACGTTGGCCGTCCTGCTGTTCGACATCATCTTCATCGCCCGCCGACCGCACGAACCCACGTTCAAGGAGTGCGCGATCGCGCTCGGGTTCTATGTCGGCCTCGCCGTCGCCTTCGGCGTGTGGGTGTGGTCATTTCACGGCAGCCAGTTCGGCGTCGAGTTCTTCGCGGGCTGGCTCACCGAATACAGCCTGTCGATCGACAACCTGTTCATCTTCCTGATCATCATGGCGAGCTTCAAGGTGCCGCGGAAGTATCAGCAGGAGGCACTGCTGATCGGCATCATCCTGGCGCTGATCTTCCGCGGGATCTTCATCGCCATCGGCGCGGTCGCCATCAACCAGTTCTCCTGGATCTTCTACGTCTTTGGCGCGTTCCTGGTGTACACCGCGATCACCCTGGTCCGCGACACCGACCACGACGACGACGGCGAGAACAGCGTCGTGAAGTTCGCCCGTAGGCACCTGACCCTGACCGACAAGTGGGACGGGCTCAAGCTGTGGATCAAGGAGGACGGCAAGCGTCTGATGACGCCGATGTTCCTCGTGATCGTCGCGCTGGGCACCACCGACCTGCTGTTCGCCCTGGACTCGATTCCCGCCATCTACGGGCTCACCAAGGAGCCCTACATCGTGTTCACGGCGAACGTGTTCGCGCTGATGGGCCTGCGCCAGCTGTACTTCCTGCTCGGCGACATGCTCAAGCGCCTGGTCTACCTGTCCCAGGGCCTGGCCTTCATCCTGGCGTTCATCGGCGTGAAGCTGGTGTTGCACGCGCTGCACGAGAACGAGCTGCCGTTCATCAACGGTGGCGAGCATGTGCCGGTGCCCGAGATCCCCACGCTGCTCAGCCTCGGCGTCATCATCGTCACGCTGGTCGTCACGACGGCCGCGAGCCTGTACAAGACCCGGGTCGTCGACAAGAAGGCGGATGCGGTCGAGGAGGCCAACTAGCCGTCGCCGAGTTGCCGATAGCGCTGCGAGGCTTCAGGATCCGACCAATGGACTCAGAGCAGGCTCGCGAACTGGCATCCGTCGACGCGATCGGCCAGGCGTCGCTCGTCGCGTCGGGTGAGCTGACGGCCGTCGAACTTCTCGACGCCGCGATCATCCGGCTCGACGCGGCCCGCGTGCTCAACGCCGTCATCACCGATCTCTTCGATCGGGCTCGGCAGCAGGCCGCGGCGCTGGACACCTCGGGCGCGCTGCGCACGGGCGAGGCCGGCCCGCTGGCCGGAGTCCCCTTCCTGCTCAAGGATCTGGGGTCGTCGCTGGCCGGGACTCCGGAGGCGATGGGGTCACGGGCGCTGCGCTCACACGTGGCGTCGGAGACGTCATGGACGGTGGAACGCTATCTGGACGCCGGCCTGGTCGTGTTCGGGAAGACCAACACCCCTGAGTGGGGCAACCACTGCACGACCGAGCCGCTGCTGTTCGGGCCGACCGTGAATCCGTGGGCGCCCGACGTCACCCCCGGCGGATCGAGTGGCGGATCGGCAGCCGCGGTCGCGGCCGGTGTCGTTCCCGCCGCCTCCGGTGGGGATGGCACCGGGTCCATCAGAGTGCCCGCCTCGTGCTGCGGACTGGTCGGGCTGAAGCCACGGCGCGGGCGCAGCTCGTTCGCACCGGACGGCGGGCAGGGCATGGAGGGGTTGGTCAACGGGCACGCCCTGACGCGGACGGTCCGCGACAGTGCAGCCCTCCTCGACGTGATCACCGGATCCGCTGTCGGCGATCCGTACACCGTGCCCGTTCCAGACACGTCGTTCTTGGCGGCGATCGGGCACACGCCTTCGGCCACCCGCATTCTCACCACCACGGAGTCCCCGTTCCCCGGCCCACCGACGCACCCCGAGGTCGTCGCCGCCGTGGAGTCGGTGGGCCGCGCCCTTGGCGAGCTTGGTCACGTCGTGGATGCCGGCGCCCCGAGCTTCGACCCGGACGCGGTGGCTGACGCGATCGCCGTGCTGCACACCGTCAGCAATGCGCAACTGCACGCCTTCGGCAGGGACGTTCTCGGCCGCGAACCCGACGAGGACGACTTCGAGCCGAGCAGCTGGGTGATGATGCGCGAGGGATTCACTACCTCGGGCGTCGCCTACGCCGAGGCGATCGGCGCCGTCCACGCCCAGACGCGCAGCTTCGCCGCGGGTATGGCCGCCCACGATGTCCTGCTGGTGCCGACGCTGCTCACTCCCCCGCCGCCCTACGGCCTGCTGAATCAGCCGCGTGGCACCACCCGCGCGTTCTTCGACGTCGAGTTCGCCACGACGGGGTGGACGACGATGGCGAACGTGACCGGCTGGGCGGCGATGTCGTTGCCACTCGGGGTCACCTCGTCGGGTCTGCCGATCGGCGTTCAGCTGATGGCGCCCGACGAGGGGATCCTGTTGCAGCTCGCCGCTCAGCTCGAGGTGGCGATGCCGTGGTCAGGCCGGCTGCCCGCCGGATGGATCGGCTGACACGGGCTGCGGGATGCGGGCGGTCAGCGTCGTGCCCTCCCCGGGTGGGCTCGAGACGGCGAGGCGGCCCGACACCGCCTCCACCCTGTCCCTGAGGCCGACGAGTCCGGATCCTCCGCCCGTGGACGTGGCGCCGCCGACACCGTCGTCCGCGACCTCGATCTCGAGGACGTCGTCCACCAGCGCCACGCGGATGCGGACCTCCGAGGCCTGAGAGTGCTTGGCGGCGTTGGTCAGTGCTTCTGCGACGACGTAGTAGGCGGCGACCTCGACGGATTCGGGAAGGCGGCCCTCGACGTCGACGTGGATGCCAACCGGCACCACCGAACGCCGTGCGAGCGCTCGCAGCGCCGGGCCGAGACCGCCCTTCGACAGGATCGCCGGATGAATGCCGCGGGACAGTTCCTGCAGGTTGGTGTAGAGCTCGGCCAAGCCGTTGATGACGTTGTCGAGCTGCTTGCGCACGGCGAGATCCTCGGGCGGCACCGACGCCTCGACCGTCCGCAATCCGAGGCCCAGCGCCACGATGCGCTGCTGCGCCCCGTCGTGCAGGTCTCGTTCGAATCCCCGCCTGGCCTGATCCGCCGCGGCGACGATGCGGGCCCGCGACGCCGTGAGCTCTGCCCGGGTCTCGGCATTGGCGATCGCGGTGGCGACGAGATCGGCGAAATCGCAGATGCGTTCCTCCGTTCCGCGCGGCATCGGCTCCGCGCGCGCAGACCCGACGATCAGCGCACCCCGTGGTTCGTCGTCGATGGTCACGGGTGCGCCGACACCGGAACGCAGGCCCAGCCCGTACAGCCGGCTCGCGATGGCGCCCGTCATCGGACCGTAGTCATCGATCCTGGCCGCCTTGCCCGTCCGCTGAATCGAGCTGCTGAGGCTGTCGCCTTCCAGTGGAAGTCGTTCGCCCACCTGAAGAGTCTCCCGTCCGGGACCGTCGTGCGCGGCGAGCACCGTGCAGGTGCGGTCCCCGTCGAAACGGACCAGCGTGACGTGCTCGACGCCCAGCCCGCGGGCCAGCTCCGTGACGGTGACGGGATACACGTCGGCGGGATCGGCGCCGCGTGCCACCAGCGTGGCGACGCGGCGCAGCGCAGTCTGTTGCTTGGCCAGGGCGTCGGCTTCGATGCGGCGTTGTTCGGCCTCGGCGGCGCGCAGCCGCGCCTGACCGGCGAGCACGTTGGCCAGCAGCGCCAACGGCAGGAAGATGAACAGGGAGGCCGCCACGCCGTCGAGGTGGAAGTAGAGGTAGACCAGGGTGCTCGCGATCGAGGTCGCGATCGCCAGACCGATGCTCCAGCCCGCGGACACCACGAGCACGCCGAGCAGGAAGATGGCTCCGAAGGCGTTCTCCGGAGCCACCCGAGTCAGGTAGAGGACGATCAGAGTCTCCGCGGCGATGAACCCGACGGCGACCACGATGCCCCACCCGAGCGGACGCGCGGTCGGCCTGAGAAGCGTCGCCAACATCCGGCCGCGAAGCCGTTCCCACCCGGTCGCGGAGGCCTGGTCGTCGGGGGACGTCACTGGTGCGGTCATCGCACCGGATGCTAGTGGGTTCACAGGGAACCTTCCGGCTAGCAGCAATGCCCGACGTCGACTCGGCTGCCAAGCTCGGTAGGTGTGGTTCTTCACGAGTGTCCCGTGCGCTGTCTGATCGTCGACGACAGTGCCGATTTCCGCACCGCCGCGACCGACATGCTCGAGCGCGCGGGAATCGACGTCGTCGTCGCCTGCAACTCCGACGAAGCGCTGACCCGCTACGCCGAGCTGAGCCCCGACGTCACCCTGGTCGACGTCGAGTTGGGCGGCGAGAGCGGATTCGACCTGGTCGAGCGGCTGTACGGCGCGGACACTCCAGCGCCACCGGTGATCCTCATCTCGACCCATTCCGAACAGGACTACTCGGAGATGATCGCCGCCAGTTCGGCCATCGGATTCCTCGCCAAGTTCGCGCTGTCGCCCGCCGCGATCACGGGCATGGTCACAGCGAGTCGAGGTACATGATCACTGCGCGGACCCGGCGGTGTTCGTCATGGGTTTCGGGAAGGTTCAGCTTCGCCAGGATGGCACGCACGTGCTTCTCGACGGTTCCCTCGGTGACCCAGATCCGTCCGGCGATGCCCGAGTTCGACAGGCCCTCCGCCATCAACGTCAGCACCTCCCGCTCCCGGGTGCTCAGGGCCTCCAGGGGATCGTCCCGGCGACGAGCCGACACCAGCTCCTGAACGAGGGCCGGGTCGATGACCGACGCGCCGCCTGCGATCCGTCCGGCGGTCTCGACGAAGTCGTCGACGTTGGTGATTCGGCTCTTCAGCAGGTAGCCGATGGAGTGCCCGCCCGCGAGCAGTTCCATGGCGTGCTCGACGTCGACGTGCGCCGACAGCACCAGGATCGCAATCTCGGGCCACAGCTCCCTGATGGTCTTGGCGGCGTCGAGGCCCTCGGTGTCGTGCGATGGCGGCATCCGGATGTCGGTCAGGACCAGGCCGGGCTGGCGTTCGCGGACCAGGTCGAGCAACTCGACGGCGTTGCCCGCCTGGCCCACCACCTCGAAACCGGACCGGTCGAGCAGGCTGGCCAGGCCCTCGCGAAGCAGGACATCGTCGTCGGCCACGATCACGCGTACGGCACTCATCGCAAGGATTCTCGCATCAGCCGGTGGCCACGCGCAGAGCGTCGCGTGCAGCCACCCCGAGCGTTCCCGGCAACCATGCTTACGCGCAAAACCCACATGCGACACTCATCGGATGCTCATCCCCATCGAACGTCCCCGGCTAGAAGGCAACGTCGCCGTGGGGGACGACCGTCAGATCGGATTCGCCGAGTTCGGCGATCCCAAGGGCCGCGCCGTGTTCTGGCTGCACGGCACCCCAGGCGCTCGCAGGCAGATTCCCGTCGAGGCCAGGGCGTACGCCGAACGCCACCACATTCGGCTGATCGGCATCGACCGCCCTGGCATCGGCTCGTCCACGCCGTTCCAGTACCGCAACGTGCTCGCGTTCGCCGAGGATCTGCGCACGATCGCCGACGTGCTCGGCATCGACGAGCTGGGGATCATCGGACTGTCCGGGGGCGGGCCCTACACGCTGGCGTGCGCGGCGGCGATGCCGGACCGCGTCGTCGTGGCGGGCGTCCTCGGCGGCGTAGCCCCCACCAAGGGGCCCGACGCCATCGGCGGTGGGCTGATGGGCTTCGGTTCCACGATGGCCCCCCTGATGCCGGTGGTCGGACTGCCTCTGCGGTTGGCAGCGGTGAGCCTCATCCGGCTGGTTCGCCCACTTGGTTCGCGTGCGGTCGACATGTACGGGATGGTCTCGCCAGCAGGGGACCGTGCGCTCCTCGCGCGGCCGGAGTTCAAGGCCATGTTCCTCGACGACCTGCTCAACGGCAGCCGCAAGCAGATGGCGGCGCCGTTCGCGGACGTGGTCGTGTTCGCGAAGGACTGGGGTTTCCGCCTCGACGAGGTCAAGGTGCCGGTGCGGTGGTGGCACGGGGACAAGGACCACATCGTGCCCTTCGCACACGGTGAGCACGTGGTGTCCCGACTGCCCGACGCGCAGTTGTACGAGCTGCCCGGGGAGAGCCACCTAGCCGGGTTGGGGTACGCCGAGGACATCCTGGAGAATCTGATGGCGCTATGGGACGACCTCGCGCCAACCATCTGAGAGATTGATGCATCCTTCCCCATCCACGAAGCCGATTCCTGCGGCGGATCTGATCGTCTCGGTCGTCGCGCTCTTGGCGACCGTGGTGTTCGGTGCGGTCTCGGCTCGCGTTGCGTTGTACCTCTTGCTCGTCCTCGACGCATGCCCGAACCTCACGTGCAACGTCGGCAGGGCCACCACCGTCGTGGGTGTCGATCTCGTCATCGCGCTCGTGATCGGGATCGTCGGCTTCGCGGTCACCATCGTCAAACTCGTTCGCCGCAGGCGAGCGTGGCCATATGCGGTAGGGACATTCGTCCTGTGCGTGGTGGCCTGTCTGGTTGGCGTACTGGGTTACTTCGCCGCGGCAGGCGCCTGAGCACGCCCCAGAATGCGGTCCAGCCAATCGAACGCGTAGCCCTCGAAGAGGGTGCTGCCGAGACCTTCGCAGTGTCCACCGGCGCCCTCGGCCTCGCTGAACGTCGTCAGACGTCGCTCACAGGTCAGGTTCTCGAAGAGCAGTTCGCCCTGTGACGCGAAGTCGCCCTCGCCCTCGGTGAGCAATGTCGGGCAGCGAATGTCGGCGGCGACGCCGTCGAGGGTGAAGGTGAGCTGCTTGCGAAGGAAGTCGCCGACGGTGGAGGTGCCCATCGCAGCCATCCGCGAGCCGTACCATTCGACGTCGCGCGGACCGGAGACCGCCGTTTGCAGTTGGGCATCGAGGTCCGGGTCGGCATCTTGCAGCCGGGCCAGGAACGCGTCGGAATCGTCGAAGCCCAGGCCCTTGGCGAAGACTCCGATCCTCGACGCGAAGTCGTACTGTCCGGGGTCGGCGACGAGCGCTGCCACCCGCGATTCGAACGCGGCCGCTCGGGGTCCCAGGTAGCCGCCGAAGGAACGGCCCATCACGATCACCGCATGTGGGTGCACGCCGTCTTGTTCGAGGAGCCATCGAAAGGCCTCGGCGAACGGCACCTCGAAATCGGGGCGCAACGTACGCCGGTGCTCGAAGAGTGTGCCGCCCTGACCCGGACCTTCGAAGACGAAGAAGTTGTAGCCGCGGGGCAGCGCCATGTAGCCGGTGGCGACGTATCCGGCCTCGGCGGTCGAGTCCATGCCGCAGGGCGCCATGATCGTCGGCCGCGGGGTGTCCGCGTCCGCAGGCCGAAAGAGGTAGCCGGTCATCGACACGCCGTCGTACGGGATCTCGACGGTCACCGCGTGGCAGTCGAGCAGCGGCAGCGCCGCCCGGAACGTGAGGCGGTGCTGTCGCCAGGCGTGCTGCAGACGCTCGTCGTCGAGGTCGTGGCGGATGAAGAAGAAGGACTGCCGCCAGTACTCGGAGGCGCGAAGGAAGGCCTTGCGCGCCGTCACGACGTGACCGCCGTGCAGCGCATCCTCGGCGAGGGACTGGGCGACCTCCGCCGTGGCCGACCACTCGGTGAACCAGGAGTCGTAGTCGCCGTCGATCACGCGGGCCGCCGTCGTCATGACCTCCCCCAGGTCGGCGGCTTCGGCTGACACGGCGATCAGGGTCCGGCCGAGTTGGGCGTCCATCTCCACGTCGTCGAGCTGAATCTTCACGAGCCTCCAGTTCCTCATCGGGGGATGTCGACCGGAAGCCTATCGCCGGTGCGGGCGTCGGGGTCATTCATCGGTCAGCGCGTTCGGGCGTTGGCAGGGTCGTAAATTGCCTTGACCGACACGGTAATCGGGTACCGGGTGCCTCCCACGTTCACCTCGTACTCCCCCGCCCCGACCCACTGCGCGTCCACCTTCTGATGGTCGCTGGATCGGACGTAGGCAAGGCCGACGCAGGAGCCCTGCGTCTGCGCCCAGGCCGCCGACGTGACCTGACCGGCGACCTCGCCGTTGCGCAGGACGAGCTCACCGCCCCACAGCATGGCGTCCGTCGAGTCGACCGAGAACCCGATCACGCGGCGGCGCGGACCGTCGGCCCTGGCCTTCTCGACGGCGGTCCGACCGAGGAAGTCGACGTCGGTGTCGAGCTTGCAGGCGAACAGCAGGCCGGCCTCGACCGGGTTGTCGTTCGGCGTCAACTCTCGCCCGAAGGCACGGTAGCCCTTCTCGAGACGCAACGATTCGATCGCGTAATAGCCACCCTGGCGAACTCCGAATTCTTCGCCGGCGGCCATCAGATCCTGGTACACGCCGACCGCGAACTCGGTGGGGACGTAGAGCTCCCAACCGAGCTCGCCCACGTAGGTGATGCGGGTGGCTCGAACGGTCGAGTATCCCAAGGTGATTCGCTGACTGGTGCCGAACGGGAACGCGTCTGCGCCCAGGTCGGCGTCGGTGAGGGTGGCGAGCAGGTCGCGGGACCGGGGACCCATGACCCCGAACACGGCCAACGACGACGTCACGTCGACGAGTTGCGCCTGCGTTCCGGCGGGAAGGTTCTTGGTGATGTGATCCTTGTCTCGCTCGCATGCGGCAGCGCTGCTCACGATGAGGTATTCGTCGGTGGCGGTGCGCGTCACGGTGACGTCGGACTCGTAACAGCCGCGTTCGTTGAGCATCCCCGTGTACACGCATGCGCCGACCTCGACGGCCACGTCGGCCGTGCACAGCCACTGCAGCGCCGCTTCCGCGTCAGGCCCCACCAGCAGGTACTTCGAGAACGACGTCTGGTCGAACACGGCGACCGCGGTCCGGGTGGCGACCTGCTCGGCAGCCGACCAGGGCAGCCAATTCTGCTTGCCCCAGGAGTATTCGATGGCCGGTTCGACACCGGCCGGCGCGAAGAAGTTGGCGCGTTCCCACCCCATCCGACTGCCGAAGTTCGCATTGGCTTCGACTAGCAGATGGTGCACCGGCGAGCGCCGGAAGGGACGTGCGGTAGTCATTTCCCGATTGGGCCAAGGGATTTCGTAGTGCAAACCGAGGACCTCGGAGACTCTGTCGTGCAGCCACCGGTTGTTTCCGTTGAAGGGCGCGAAGCGCCGGATGTCGACGCTGGTGAGATCGGTCGTCGGCGAGCCGTTCACTATCCATTCGGCCAATGCGCGGCCTGCGCCGCCGGCGGAGGCGATGCCGACCGAGTTGAAGCCGGCGGCGACGAAGAAGTTCGTCACCTCGGGGGCCTCCCCGAGGATGAACTGGTTGTCGGGGGTGAAGCTCTCCGGACCGTTGTACAGCTTCTTGAGCCCCGTCTCCTCGAGGACCGGGATGCGCAGCAGCGCGTTGTCCATCAGGATCTGGAAGTGGTCCCAATCCTCTTCCAGCAGTTGAAATTCGAACGGATACGGAATGGCGTCCGGGCTTACCCACGGCTTGGCCTCCGGCTCGAAGCCGCCGATGACCAGCCCGCCGACCTCCTCCTTGAAGTAGGTGTAGCCGTCCGGATCGCGCAGGATCGGCATGTCGGGGTGCACGCCGACGATCGGTTCGGTGACGACGTAGAAGTGTTCGGCCGAGTGCAGCGGCACGTTGACGCCCACCATCGAGCCCACCTGTTTGGCCCACTGACCCGCACAGTTGACGACGATCTCGGCCTCGACGTCGCCGAGATCGGTGCGTACGCCGGTGACCCGGCCGTCCTTGGTGAGCACGCCGGTTACCCTGGTGCGCTCCATGACTCGGGCGCCCCGCAGTCGTGCCCCCTTGGCGAGGGCGAGGGTGAGATCAGACGGGTTGGCCTTGCCGTCGGCGGGCAGCCAGATGGCGCCTACGAGGTCGTCGATGCGGATCACCGGGTAGTGGTCGAGTGCCTCGACCGGAGTGAGGAGTTCACACTCGAGGTCGAACGCCGCTGCGTTGGCCGCGGTGCGGCGCAGCTGGATCATCCGGTCCTCGGTCCGGGCGACGGTCACGCCACCGCACTGTTTGTACCCGGCGGTCAGACCGGTTTCGGCCTCGAGTTCGGTGTAGAGCTCGGTCGAGTACTGCACCAGCCGGGTGCCGCTCTCCGAGGCGCGCAGCTGTCCCACCAAGCCTGCCGCGTGCCAGGTGGTTCCCGAGGACAGCTGGCCCTGTTCGAGCAGGAGGACGTCGGTGAGACCGAGCTTGGTCAGGTGGTAGGCCACGCTGGTGCCGATCACGCCACCGCCGATGACGACGACCCTGGCACGGGCGGGAAGTGTTGGGGTGTTCATCAATTCGTCTCCGTAGCGTTGACGTCGTCGAGCAGGCGCTCGAAGTCGGGCCCCCGAAACTCTTCGACGGCGTTCTCGTAGCGCTCCATGCCCCACTCCCAGAAGTCGAAGTCCAGCTCGCTGCAGCCGTTCTGGATGCAGCCCCACAGCGTCCAGCCGTACTGCGACACGGTGCCCTGCAGGCGCGCCCTGGCGAGCCGATGGCGCGACGGACGACCGTAGTACGCGGTGACCAACTCCTCGAGTTGCTCGAGCGTCAGACGGTTGTCGCGCCAGATGTTCCCGAGCTCGAAGCAGGGGTCGTTGTTGCCCGAGTACTCGTAGTCGATGAGCCAGATCTTGCCCTCATCCTCGACGAAGTTGGCCGCCAGGAGGTCGTTGTTGCAGGGCACCGTCCGCTGCTCGGCTGGCGCCAGCGCCCGCCGGATCGACTCGAAGCGATCCTCGAAGTCCGAGTAGTCGGGAGGTAGCCGAAACCCGTTCTGCCGGATGATCTTCAGGTAGGACGCCTGCAGCGCGAACATGTCGAAGTCGTTGCGGAATCGCGGTCCGCCGTGCAGCATCCGGCAGGCGTGGGCAGCCTTGGCGATCACGCCGGGTCGGGAGAAGTCGGCCTTCGTCAGGGTGGTTCCGTCGAGATATCCGATGAGCAGGATGCCGAGATCGGGTCGGTAGTCGATGACGGGGGCTCCCACGCCCGCGCGTTCGGCGGCGCGCGAGTTGTAGTGCTCGTTGTCGCGGTCGATCGCGAGCAGGCTCGACGAACTGCCCGAGCAGCGCGCCACGTATGTCCCGTCCGGCGTGGTGATCTTGACGTTGCGGTTGGTCAGCCCACCGTCGAGATCCTCGAGTCGACGTTCCCGACCCGCGAGTGCCGGCAGCTGATCCAGCAGATCATCGAGTTGAGAATCGCTGAGCGAGAATGCCATTGGAGCTCAGCCCACCTCGTCCGGTGAGCTCAGAATGCGCCGGAGTAGATGCATGGCGACCGTGGTGGAGCGCTCGCGGACGTCGGATCTGTTGCCGGGCATCAGCAGCGTCCGGGTCAACGTCGGCCCGTCGGCCAGTCGGACGCTGAAACATACCGTCCCGACCGGTTTCTCGACGCTGCCGCCGCCGGGGCCCGCGATACCCGTGATCGCCACCGCCGTGTCGGCGCCGAACCGCTGCAATGCACCGGCTGCCATGGCCTCGGCTACCGGTTCGGATACCGCGCCGTGGGCCGCCAAGAGTTGGGGGTCCACGCCGAGCAGTTCCATCTTGGCTTCGTTGGAGTAGCTGACGACGCCGCCCGCAACGTAGTCCGAGGATCCAGGTCGGTCGGTGAGCCGGGCGGCGACCATTCCCGCGGTGCACGATTCCGCCGTGGCGATCGTGCGCCCCGCCAACAGCTCTGCCACCTGGTCGTCCACCAGCGAGCCGTCCTCGGAGAACAGCTGCTGCGCGTGGCGCTCGCGCAGCAGCGCGAGGAGCTCGGCGTACACCGGTGCGGCGTCCGGCTCGTAGCGCGTGACGATCTCCAGCTCGCCGCGACGTAGGCACGTGGTGATCTCGAGTCGATCGAAGTCGGTGATGCGGCCCTCGCCGTCGCGCAGGGTGTCGGCGAGACCGGATTCGGGCAGCCCGAACATCCGGATGGTGTTCTGTAGGTACTCGGTGCGTCCGGCAATCGCCTCCTGCACGCCCGCGGTTCTCACCGCCTTGTCCCACATCGGTTGCAGCTCGCGGGGCGGCCCGGGCAGGACCACGACGGTCGGGGTACCGGGAACCACGACGCCGGGGGCCGTGCCGACGGGACCGAGGACCTCCGCGCCGGCAGGAACCATGGCCTGTTTGCGATTCGCTGCCATCACGGCGTCGAAGTCGACGGCGCCCACGGGCTGCGATCGTCCCAGCATCCGTCTGAGGATGTCGGCGATCGTCGCCTCGAGCGCGGAGTCGAGCACCAGTTCGCGCTCGCAGAACCGCGCCACGGTCGCAACCGTCATGTCGTCGGCGGTGGGGCCCAGTCCCCCGCTGGTGATGATCAGGTCGACGCCCTCGCCGGCGAGGAAGCGCAGCTGGGCCTCGATGTCGCCGGGTCGGTCACCGCAGATCGTGATGTGGGCCAGTTCCACGCCCAGCTCGAGAAGTCGATCGGCGAGCCATGGACCGTTGCGGTCCTGCACACGGCCGGTCAGTACTTCGGTTCCGGTGACGACGATTCCCGCGCGCGCACTCACGGATACGACACTACGACCCCGGGCGGCAGCGGGTTCGGCGGCGGTCGGCGTGGATGTCGAGTGTCGTTCAACGCGCCGCAATGTCCGCCGACTACGGTCCCTGCCCGTGACGACCGCCGTGGTGGCCTTGCCCGCCGTCATGGACCCGATGTACTGGCTGGGCCACGCTGGACCGTTCGGGGCGGCGGTGTTGCCCGGCGTCATGTTGATCGTCTTCGTCGAGACCGGTTTGCTGTGTCCCTTCCTTCCCGGGGACACGCTGCTCTTCAGCTCGGGTCTGCTTGCGGCACAGGACGACGCGCCCGTCGGGATCTGGCTGCTGGCGCCCTGCGCCGCGCTCGCTGCGGTGGCGGGCGGCCAGGTCGGCTACCTCATCGGGTGGCGCCTCGGCCCCGCCCTGTTCAAGAAGGAGGACGCGCGGTTCTTCAAGAAGCACTATCTGACCTCGTCGCACGACTTCTTCGACAAGCACGGCCGCAAGACGATCGTGATCGGGCACTTCGTCGGCGTGGTGCGGACGTTCATGCCCGTCATCGCGGGCGCCTCCGGGATGCGGTACCGCGTATTCCTGGCCTACGACGTGTTGGGCGCCGTCGCCTGGGGCGTGGGTCTCACCGTCGTCGGGTTCCACCTCGGGAACCTACCGTTCGTCAACACGCACCTCGAGCTGATGGTGCTGCTGATCGCCGTCCTGTCGACGCTGCCCGTGGCGGCGTCGGTCCTTCGGGCCTACCTCGCCCGACGCCGGGCGGCGACTACCTCGCCAGCCAGCCCCGCACCGTGTCCAGCTCCCGTGAGTACGTCTCGAGATTGTCGTCCTGAAAGCGGGACCCCCCGCTGATCGCATCGTCGCCCTGCCAGATGACCCGAACGCGGGTCTGACCGCGCACGTAGATGTCCACGCGGTCGTCGATCCGACGTTCCCAACCCGCAGCGGCAGTGATCTCGGCCAGTTCCGACCGTACGTCCGTCGCGGTCATCGCAGGACCCTCTCGGATGAGCTCATGGGGACATCTTCCCGGTTGCGCCTGGCCCCCGTGCGGCCGCCCCGGCTTTCAGGAACCGTCCAGGGGACGTTTGTAGCGTCGCGTTGATGTCCATCAAGGCGAACGCGTGGATGCGCGTCTACGGCCCGGTCGTCCTGCTGGTGGCGCTGGTCGGGTATGCGGGAATGTACGTGCGATGGCCCAGCCTCGCCGGTCAGGTCGATCTCCTGGTCTATCGCTTCGGCGCCACGCGGGTGCTCGCGGATCAGGATCCCTACTCGATCGGGCTGACGGGAAATCCGCACACGCTGCTCTTCGACTACACGCCGTTCGCGGCGCTCTGCTCGCTGCCGCTGACGTTGGTCACGCCTATGACCGCCCAGGTGCTCGGCCTCGTCGTGAACGTCGCGTTGGTGGCCTACGTCGTGCGACGGTCACTGACGAGCCTCGGGATGACCTCCGCGGCCGGCCTGTGGGGTCTTGGCGCGCTGCTGACCGGTCTCGTCTGTTGGCTGGAGCCCGTGCGGTTGTCGCTGCAGCTCGGGCAGGTGAATCTCGTCATCCTCGCGGTCGTCGTCGCCGACGTCCTTGGGTCGGACGAGCGTCGGCGGTGGGCCGGTGTCGGAATCGGCATCGTCGCCGGCATCAAGCTCACGCCCGCCCTCTTCGTCGTGTTCCTGTTCCTCGCGGGCAGGCGCAGACCCGCGGTGGTGGCATCGCTGACGTTCGCGGCCACGGTCGCGTTGGGATTCCTCGTCCTGCCGAAGGACTCCGGCTACTTTTGGCTCCGGGGCGGGTTCGATGACGTCGCACGGATCACCAGCGACCCCGTGGCCAACACCAGCCTCAGGGGTTTGTTCGTCCGTGTGCACGTCATCGGAGCTTCGACGACGGTCGCGATCGCAGCCCTGGCGGTCGTGGCGTTGGCGGTCGCGGTGCTGGCGTGGCGGCGTGGCCATGCGGTGCTGGCATTGGCGATCGTCGGGATGGCCTCTGCCGCGGTGTCGCCGTTCAGTTGGAGCCACCACTGGGTGTGGATGGTGCCGCTGATGGTTCACCTGGGGCATCGTGCCTACGTCGAGGGCAGTCGGTGGTCGATGGCGGCATTGTGGGCGTTCTGGGCAACCTTCGCCGGCTGGATCGTCTCGACGCGGGGTGACACGCCCGAGACGGGGTTGTTGTCGTTGCGCCACGGCGGGGCGTGGGACGTGGTGATCCCCGCGACCTACCTGATCGGATTCGCCGTCGTCCTCATCGGCACCGCGTGGTGGCTGCGCAGGGGTCCCGACTACGAGATGGGCACCACGACGGGCGGCGTGTTGTATCCGGTGACGCGAACCCAGTCGGCCGACGCGGACTGGCCCCGGACGGTGGCGCGCACGTCGACCGTCTCCCCGGGGAACACCGTCACGTAGTTGTCGTCGTAGGTGATCGGCAGTATCTCGTCACCGTCCCTGGTCGAGGTCACCTCTGCGCGTTCGAAGAACGCGACCTGCCTGGTCGGGTTGCGCAGCGAGATCGCGACGCCGTCGTCGGATCGCTTCGCCGAAACCTCCAGCGGTGCCGTGGGCATCGAGTTGAGCGCGGACATGTCGGCCCAGCTGTCCTGATGGAGTTCGAAGGCGAAGTCACCGTCAGGATCTCCGACGTTGTCGTTGCGCTGCGATTGCCAGTACACGTTCTCGTCGACGACCTTGCCCGACGCGTCGAGCAGTTCGCAGCGTACGAAGAACACCCGCGAATCGCGCGCCTCGCGGGGCAACGTCATGGCAGCCGCGGTGCCGCCCGAGGGCACGTCGAGGGCGGCACTCGTCTGGTCGTCGCGCAGCCTGCCCTGGAGGTCGTAGACGCGGACGCGGACGCGCACGTCCGTGAGATCGTTTGGCGTCTGGTTGACCGCGGTGACCTTGGCCTGGCTGTGGTCCCCCGTCGCGTAGGAGTCGAAGACCGCCGACAGTGGCCGCAGCCCAGCCTTCGCGCCGAAGTAGGCGCCACCGGGTCGTAGGTAGTAGTCGAAGATGTTGCCGAAGAACGACGGCCAATGGTTGTTCAGCATCCAGTAGATGGTCATCTTGTGACCGGCCCACCCCAGCGCCGCATAGGACTCGAACTGGGCGCGGGTCGACTCGTAGTGCGCGAGTTGGGCTTTGCGCGCGAACTCGTAGGCTCCGCTCGACGCGCCGTATCGGCGATTGATCGCCAGTTGGATGTTGGCAAGTGCGGCATTGCCGGGGTTGGAACCCGCGTGGAACGTCCAGTAGTCGTTGATCGGCCACAGCTTGTCCGGCGGGATGAACTCCTGCAGGCTCGCGAACGGCGGAATGTGTTCGTTGTCGCCCTGTTCGGCGGACGCACCCCTGGCCGCGCGATACCGTCCGCTGAACCAATACGACGGCGGCCGCCAGGTGTACGGCCCTGCCATCTGGATGCCGTCCCACAGTCGTTTCCCGTCGGCGTCGGTGACGTAGGACGAGACGGTGTCGACGACGGCGTTCTGCCAGTGCAGGTCTCGCAGAATCTGGTGGTAGTCCTCCCTCACCTTGTCCGGCGGTCGGCCGTCGCTGGCGTTGGCCCACACGAATGCCGAGGCGTGCGAACGCAGCATGGTGATCTGGGAGCGCAGGCTGTCCCGTGCGACGCGGTTGTCCTCCTCGTCCCACTGCGGCCACTTCTCCCACTGGTTGCAGCACATCCACCCGACCATCAGAGGAATGCCGAGTTCATCGGCCGCTTCGACGAAGCGCTCGTCGGGGATCTTCGACTCCAACCGCAGCATGTTCAGACCGAGATCGCGGACGTAGGACAGGATGGCGTCCTCACGCTGGGGGTCGTAGGCGAACAGCAGGTCTGGTGTGTAGGTCGCGCCACGGACCAGGAAGTCGCGGCCGTTGACCTTCAGATAGAAGCTGCCACCGGCGCCCAACTCGGGGAACCGCTGGTCGTCATCGCGGAACTGGGAGATGGTCCGTACGCCAAATCTTTGGTGAGTCTCGTCGACCGGGCTGCCGAACTGGCGGAACTCCAGTCGTAGGTCGTACAGGTTGGGATTCCCCATGGTGTACGGCCACCACAGGTCGGGGCGTTGCAGGGTGAGCTGGCTGAAATCAGTTGCGGTGAAACTGACTTCGCGCTGTTCACTGGGACCCAAGCTGACCGATCGTTCGACCTGGACGTCCGGCTTGCCCGACCGGCTGATGGTGGCCCGTATGACGCCCCGCACGCGATCGGTCGAGAGGTTTCGCACGTTGGTGAAGATCGACAGGCGGGCGGAATCTGTATTGGGCAGAGGCAGTTCGGTATTCACCGTCGCCGCGGCGATCACGACCGCTCCCGACATCCGCAGCGTGACGGGTTTCCAGATGCCCGCGTTGCGGTCGGGCACGAAGGAGTTGCCGTTGCCCGGGTTCTTGTTCGGGCCCTGATAGCCCAGATAGTTCCAGTTGATCCAGTCGAACCAACTGTCGGCGAGTTCGACGCCGTCGACGTCCTGCAGGGCGCGTTCGGGCGTGACCTCGACCGCAAGGGTGTTGGTCTGGCCGGGCCGGATCCATCGCGTCACGTCGAGGTCGTGGTCGACGTACATCCCGACGACCTGCCGGTTGTCGGCGACCAGGTGGCCGTTGAGCCAGATCGCGGCGCGGTAGTTGATGCCGGGGAAGTTGAGCTGATAGGAGCGGTAGCCCGCCGTGGCGTCGAACGTGGTGCGGTACCACCAATCCTGTTGCCAGAGATCCTGCGGCACCTTCTCGACCAGGTTCTTGCCGTAGTAGAGGTTCGGATAGGTGCCATCCGCCTCGAGTGCCTGCAGGACCGTGGCGGGCATGCGGCGTACGTCGTGCCACTTCTGCGCGTGATAGCCGTCGAGTGAGATGGCTGAACCGTCGTCGGTCACGTCCCGGGCGGATGCCAGCTGCCAGCCGTCGGACAACTGCACGTCGCGTGCGGGCGGCTCAGGACGTGCGAACCGGGGCAGGTCACCGGCGCTGACCAGGAAGAGGACGAGTAGAACCACGAAGCCCAGGACTGCGTTGCGGCGCATCTCGGGCGCGATGGTGCTACTCCTTCCGGGCGGGGGGCGCGTCACGGGCGGACGCGGGGGTCCTTCATTGTGCCTGCCGAACGACGGACGGGCGTTACCTGCCCGCGATGCCGCTGATCAGGCGATCGCAGACCGCGAACATCTGCTCGAGAGCGGCGTCTCTGTCGTCGGCGCGGGCGATGAACAGCGCCGCCTCGTCCAGTGCGCCCAGCAGGATGTGCGCCGCCGGGCGCGCTGGCTGGTCGTCGATGACCCCGTCGGCCATCGCGGCGGCCAGCATCGCCTCGATGACGCCGAGGCCGTACTTCATGCCGACTTCGCGCCACGTGGCCCACCCGAGGACGGCAGGGGCATCGATCAAACCGATGCGCTGCACGTCGGGCGCCGAGCATTCCTCCAGGAACAACCGGGCGCCGAGGCGCATGGCGGCCAGTTGATCCGCCGGCGCGGCCGTGACGATTCTGGTCGTGATGTTGCTGACGAGTTCCTGTTCGACTTCTTCGTAGACGGCGGCGAACAACCCCGTCTTGTCGCCGAACTGGTGGTAGAGCGCGCCCCGCGTCACTCCGGCTGCGTCGACGATCGCCTGGGTGGAGACGGCCGCGAAACCGTCACTCGCGAATAGGCGTCGACCTGCTTCGAGCAGCCGAGCGCGGGTCGCCGCGGTGCGCTCGGCCTGCGTGCGACGGGTGGCTGTCGCGTCACCGTTGACTTTCATACAGTCTGTACGTAACTTTCATACGGAGTGTTCGTAACTTGGCAATGAGGAGGTTAGCCGACATGCCCCAGGCGACGTTGGAGCGAGTCACGATCGACTACCGCGTGTTGGGCCCCGAGGACTCGCCCCATCCCCCGGTGCTGTTCATCCACGGCATCTTGGTCGACCACCGCCTCTGGATCAGAGTCGCAGAAAGACTGGCCGACAACGGTTTTCGATGCATCCTCCCCGACCTTCCACTGGGTTCACACAGGATTGCGGTCGACGAGTCGGTGCCGTTGACACCGGTGACGGTCGCCGAGATGATCCACGAGTTCATTGGCGCACTCGAACTTCGTGACGCCACCGTGGTGGGCAACGACACCGGCGGAGGGCTCTGCCAACTACTCGTGGCCGCACATCCGGACGACGTCGGCCGGCTCGTGCTGACCAATTGCGATGCCTTCGAGACGTTCCCACCGTTCCCCTTCAACGTGGTCTTCGCGACGATTCGGGGGCCGAGGACGATCCGCCTGATGTCCGCACTGATGAAGATCGCCGCCCTGAGGCGCTCGCCGCTGGGATTCGGACTGTTGCTGCACCCAGGCGACGATGCGTTGACCGCGTCCTGGGTAGCGCCCATTGGGGCGGACCCACGGATCGGGCGCAACCTCGTCACCCTCCTGCGGTCCGTCGCCACGATGGATCTGGTCGACGTGGCGACCAAGTTGCCCCGCTTCTCGAAGCCCGTCACGCTCGTGTGGGGTATGGCAGACCGCTGCTTCACCCCCGCACTCGGTCGCAGGCTCGCGGCGGTGTTCCCGAATGCGGCCTGGGTCGAGGTGCCCGGGGCGCGAACATTCGTGGCGCTCGACGCTCCCGACGCCGTCGCGGACGCGATCGCGACCGTGGGCGCTCGAACGTAACAGTAAGTGCCACCCAACCTTTCGGTGTGCTCAGGCGAGTTGTGCACAGTCTGGGTTTCATCCACAGGTGGGCTTTCTGGGAGCGGTTTTCGTCGGAGGCCGTACGTAGATTCGAAGCATGTTCGATCAGTTGGTGGCTTCGGCGACAGGCGCATCCGGCGCCGCTGGGCTGGACGGGTGGACCCGGGTCGAATCCGCCTCCTGCGCCCGGCGGGTTGCCGCGATGGTCGACATGCTCGCCGTCGTGCACGCCGCCGACGGATCCGCCGAACGCGACCAATGGTGCCTGGACAACTGGTCGGCGGTGACCGCGCACATCGGGGCCGCAGCGCGGATCACCTCCGGTGCGGCCTCGGGCATGCTGCTCGTCGGGATCGCCCTGCGCGAACGCTTCCCGACGGTCGCCGGCCTGTTCTCGGCCGGGCTGATCTCCTACCCGCTGGTGCGGGCGATGGTGACGCGCTCCGCCAACGTCATCGACCCCGACGCTCTTCGCGCATTGGACGAGCAGCTGTCCTCGGCGTTTCAGGACTGCGAACCACTCTCGGTGGACAAGACCGAGAAGACCATCGACGCGATCATCGCCGACGTCGACCCGCTGGCGTTGCGCCGCCGCGAAGCCCAAGCCCGCGACCGCCGGGTGGACATCACCATCGAGGACGGCAGCGGACTGGCCACCCTGTTCTCGACACTGTTCGCCACCGACGCCCACGCCCTGGACCTCCGGTTGGACGCCCTGGCCGACACCGTGTGCCCTTCTGATCCGCGCACCAAGGATCAACGCCGCGCGGATGCCTTCCACGCCCTGACCCACGGCGCCGACCGCCTGGCCTGCCTCTGCGGCACCGACGACTGCCTCGCCGCCCTGAACCCGCCCTCCACCGGAGTGGTCATCTACGTCGTCACGCACCAGGACACCCTCGACGCGCGCCCCGAAACACCACCACCGCCGCCGCCGCCCGACGAACCCCATGACGAGCCCGTCGCGCCCAGCGATGCAGAGGTCGCGCCCAGCGATGCCGAGGCCGAGGCCGACGCAGACTCCGAATCCCCCGCCCCTACGGCCGCACAGGACGCCGAGGCCGCGGTCGCCGCAGAGGACTCCGAACAGTCCGAGGCCGCCGAGTCCGATGCTCCTAACCCGTCTCCCACCGCCGCCGATCACGCACCACGCCTCGACGGCGTCCTGCCGTCAGCATTTACGAAGCCGTTGCGGGAGCAGACCCTGACCGAAGCCCTCACCGGGCTCACCGCCCTGGCTCCGGCGGTGCCCAGCACCATCCGCCCCGCGGCCATGATGGGTGGACAGTTCCTGCCCGGCGAGATCGCCCAACGCGCCGCCCTCGGCGCCACCATCACCACGATCCTCCACCCCGGCCAAGCCCCACCAGAACAGCGCTACACACCCTCGAAGAAACTGGCCGACTTCATCCGCGCCCGCGACATGACGTGCCGCTTCCCGGGCTGCTGCGCGCCCGCCACCAACTGCGACATCGACCACACGATCCCGTGGCCCTACGGCCCCACCCAGGCCTCCAACCTCAAGGCACTATGCCGAAAACACCACTTGCTCAAGACATTCTGGGGCGGCGACGGCGGCTGGCGAGACCAGCAGTACCCGGATGGCACCGTCGAATGGCGCGCCCCCGACGGCCGAACACACCTCACCAGACCGGGCAGCCGACGACTGTTCCCCGAACTGTGCACACCCACCGCACCCACCATGGCGACCGGACCCGTGCCACCCGCCCACAACCCGGGACTCAAGATGCCGCGCCGCAAAACCACCCGCGCCCAAGACCGCGCCCACCGCATCGCCGAGGAACGCGAACTCAACCGCGCCGACGCCGACGGGCACTTTGATCTTGAAATTGGGTTCGGTAGCAGAGGCGACGGTGTCTACTCGCCATGAACGCGCCGCCTGAACGGCAGCGAACCACACGGAGAGGAACACTTCATGGTCAACACAGTCAAGCGAGCCCTCGCCGGTGCGCTGATCTCAGGCGTCGGCGCCGTCGCCACTCTGTGGATCGCCGCTTTGGCACCGGACGTCGCACCTTCCCAGGCCGACTCCCGGTGTGACCCGGTCTGCCATGGCACCTGGTGCCCGGGAGACCCCATCACCTACCAGGTCAAAGACTTGGCGGCCACGTGGGACCCCAACGTCTGCCACGAATTTCACCAGGTGTCCGGGCAACCGGGGGTGTACGCCGAGGGCCCGCTTCCGCCGGGCACGTTCGTCTGCCCGCCGTTCGCGTTCATGTGCCCCTGAGCGGCCTAGAACAGGTCCTTGTGCGGTACGTCGGTGACGAGACCGCCGTCGACCACGAACTCGCTGCCCGTCGCGTACGAGGACTCGTCACTAGCGAGGAACACGATGAACGTGGCGACCTCGTCGGACTGGCCAGGGCGCCCCAAGGGGGTGGTCACCATGTCGTCGGGGAAGTGCTTGGTCATCGGCGTGCGAATGAAGCCAGGGTGCAACGAGTTGACGCGAATGTTGTGCTTGCCCAGTTCGATCGCGGCCGACTTGGCCAGCCCGCGGACCGCCCACTTCGACGCCACATACGGATGCACCATCGGCGCGCCGCGCAACCCTTCGATCGACGACACGTTGATGATCGATCCGCCACCCGCCGCCTTCATGGCCTCGACCGAGGCCTGCATGCCGAGGAACGTGCCGATGAGGTTGACGTCGATGACCTTCTGAAACTTGGTCATGTCGAAGCTGCCGATCTTGCCGAGCGCGACGATTCCGGCGTTGTTCACCAGCACGTTGAGCTTCCCGAACTCGGCCAGGGCAAGGGCGACGGCGGCGTCCCACTGGTCGGCTTCGGTGACGTCGAGATGCACGTAGCGCGCGGACTCCCCGATCTCGTCGGCCAGGGCCTTGCCCTCGTCGTCGAGGATGTCACCGATGACCACTTTTGCGCCCTCGGCGACGAGCATCCGTGCGTGCGCGGCGCCCATCCCCCGTGCCCCGCCGCTGATCAGTGCAACTTTTTCATCCACGCGTCCCATGACGGGTCAGGCTACCGTATGCGGTTCAGGAACTAGAACCTGTTCCAATTCGGGGCGTCGGCCCGCATACTGCAGGGCGTCATACGTGAGGAGAAATCTATGGCGATCCGCGTCGCGCTCATGGGCACCGGCAACTGCGGCAGTCTCGCACTCAAACAGTTGATCACCGATGCGCGCTTCGAACTCACCGGCGTGTGGGTCTCATCGGACGCAAAAGTGGGCAGGGACGCCGGCGAACTCGCAGGCCTCGACGTGTCGACGGGCATCATGGCGACCAACGACCTCGACGCGATCGTCGCCGCGAAGCCGGAGTGCGTCGTGTACTGCGCCATGGGTGACGTGCGACTGGTCGAGGCCATGGCGGACGTCCGCCTGCTACTTGCGGCGGGCATCAACGTGGTCGGCTCAGCGCCGGGCGTTCTGCAGTACCCATGGCAGGTGATCCCCGAGAAGTACATCGAACGCGTGGAAGCTGCTGCGCGGGAGGGTGATTCGAGCGTCTTCATCACCGGCGTGGACCCCGGGTTCGCGACCGACCTGCTGCCCTTTGCACTCGCCGGAACGTGTCAGAGCATCCAACAGATCCGCACGATGGAGATCGCCGACTACGCGACCTACGACGGCGTGACGGTGATGTTCGACGTCATGGGGTTCGGCAACGCGATCGGTGATTTCCCCATGCTGTTCCAGCCGGGTGTACTGAGCATCGCCTGGGGTACCGCGATCAGACAGCTCGCCGCAGGCCTCGGGATCGAGGTCGACGAGATCCGAGATTCGGTCGAGCAGGAACCCGCACCAGAGGACCTCGACGTCGCTGCCGGGCACATCGCCAAGGGAACCGTTGCGGCACTTCGCTTTCAGATCGAGGGACTGGTCAAGGGCCAACCCGTCATCGTGGTCGAGCACGTCACGCGCCTGCGCGCGGACCTGCGGCCAGACTGGGCACAGCCCGCGCATCCCGGCGGCTCATACCGAGTCGAGATCACCGGCGAACCGTCGTACGTCGCCGACATCGTCCCGACCAGCCGTGACGGCGGTGCGCCCTATGCCGCCATCCTCGCTGCTGCAGCGAGAATCGTGAACTCGATTCCCGACGTACTCGCCGCCGCACCAGGAATACGGACGACGTTGGATCTGCCGTTGGTCACGGGTCGCGGCGTGGTGTCGACCGGTTGATCCTCAGCGCTTGCTGACGTTCGCCCACACGAGACGGACGGTGGTGCCGTCGGTCGAGGTGTGGATCGAGGCGCGATCCGATAGCGCCTTCATCAACGCGATGCCCCGGCCGCGACTGCGATCGTTGGGCGTCGGGGTGACGGTCCGCCACAGCCCATGATCCGCAACGATGACGGTGAGTGTCGACTCGTGTGGATCGTGGGTCGCTCGGACATCCATGGTCCCCGTCAAGCCCGTGGACACGTAGGCGAATTCAGCAGCGTTGGCAAGGGCTTCGTAGGTAGCGAGCGCCATATCGCCAGCACGGTACCGGTCGAGCACGAAGGAATCACCCAGCCATTGAGTGAACTCGTCGCGGGTGTGGGCAGCATGACGGGCGTCAGCGGCCACGCGGGCGCGCTCGAAGCTATCGGCGTAGGTGACGTGTGACGTCGCAATCGATTCGGTCATGGCATGGGAGTGGTACCCAGTAGATCGACCGACTATGCGTATCTAGGCCGACAGAGCGGCGAGCGCCTCGTCAAGCGTGGAATGGAGCGGCACGATGTCGGCGATGCCCACCAGCTTGAGGGGCCGGCTGGTGGCAGGTCCCTCGGCGACGATGTGGATGTCGACGCCTTCCGGTGCCGCGTCGTGCGCTGCGACGAGCACCCCCATGCCGGCCGAGGCCAGGAACTCGACGTCGGTGAAGTCCACGACGATGCTCTCGGGGGACTTCGCGAGCGATGCCTTGATCGCTTCCTCAAGCTGGGGTGCGGTGATCATGTCGACGACGCCTGAAGTGGCGATGACGGCGACCTTCCCGATCCATCGTTCGTTGACTACGCAGGTCGATCCGGATGCCGTAGGGGTGCCGTCGGTCGATTCCCGTTGTTCGTTCAAAGCCCGTCTTCCATGTCTAACCGCATCGAAGAAATGCAGTCGCCGTGATTCTCCTCCGCCTAAGGCTCTGGCTGAACCTGCGCGAATTCGAAACCGCCGAGGTCGAACCTATCCGATGGCGGCGTCATCCTCCCCATCAGCGGGGTTGTTGCCCTTCTAGGATGTCATCTAGCGGTAACACGGCCAGCGCCGCGGTCCACTCTGGGTGATGCTGCAATGGATACCGAGGCGTGCAAACCGTCGCCATCAGCGTCACCAGGAGCGAAATGAACCGGGATGCGCCCGTGGCACGCCAACTCGACGAGATTGCGTCGGGTCCGCAGGGTCGACAGGTCGGAGCCTTCTTCGACCTGGACGGCACGCTCGTCTCGGGCTTCACGGCGACGGTGCACGCGGGCCACCGAATTCATGCCCGACAGGCCAGCATCGGGGAGGTCATCGGGGTTCTCGAGGCCTCGCTGCGCTACCGGCTGGGCCGCATGGAGTTCGAGCGGCTCGTCGTGCGAGCGGCCGGATATCTGAGGGGCGACTCGCTCGACGAACTCGACGCCCTCGGCGATTACCTCTTCCGCCGCCACATCGAGACGCGGGTGTTCACGCGGATGCAGGACGTCGTGCGCGCCCATCAGGATCGCGGCCACACGGTCGTGCTCAGTTCCTCCGCCCTCACGATCCATGCCGAACCGGTGGCGCGCTTCCTTGGCATCGACGGTGTCATCTGCAACCAGTTCGAGGTGGACGACCAGCGCCGGTTGACCGGTGGAATCGTGGCGCCGATCATTTGGGGCCCCAGCAAGGCCGAGGCCGTGACGCGGTTCGCCGAGGGGCGCGGTGTCGACTTGCGCGGCAGCTACTTCTACGCCGATGGTGACGAGGACGCCGCCCTGATGCGGGTGATCGGCCATCCCCGGCCGGTCAATCCGCGGGCCGGCCTGGCGGCCGAGGCGCTCCGCAGCGGTTGGCCGGTGTTGACGGTGGGGGACGCTACCGCGCGTCGGAGCCCGGTGGCGGTGCTGCGGCGGCTCGCCGGGAGTCGATGATCGCCCGCACGGTGCGGCGACAGCGTCCACACTCGCTACCCGCGCCGCACGCCTCGGCGACGTCCTTCGACGTCTGAGCGCCGGCGGACACTGCGTCGGCCACGGCCTGGTTGGTGACCCCCACGCAGAGGCAGACGTACATCAGCGGGTGTCACCGATGCGGAGCATGGTCTGGAACCGGCCGACGAACACGGGAGGGTAGGCACCGATGCCGGCCTTGGTCAGCCACTCGGCCGCCAGCTCGGAGTCGCTCAGCCAGTGCTGCGCGTGGTCCTCGTCGTCGATCTGCAGCAGCATCATCACCTCGAGCGGATTGTCGAAGGCGCTGAAGGTCGTCACTTTCCGCACACCCGCGATGCGCATGCCGTCGCTGGTCTCCCGGATGTGGCGACCCAGGGTCTCGAGGTCGTCGACCGGCGTCACCACCGACACCATCACCTCGGGGACGGTGGTGGCGGCCTCCGGACTGAGCTCCAGCCGCTCGACGAGTTCACCGGCGAACACGGCCGGGATGTCGTCGACGCCCACCGCGTCGAACCATTCGAAGAAGACGCGGGACCGGAGCAGGTCGAGGACCGGTTCGCGAGCGTGTACGGCGATCATCACCAACACCCGCTCGGGGTCGGTGGTCGACGCATAGACCAGCACGTGATGAGCCCCGAGGTCTACGAGCGCGTCCCTCCTACGCTCGAGCAGCGGTCCGACGCGCTCGGGATGCGACACCCGGTAGTCGGATGCCAGGACGAGCGAGTGGGTGAGCCAGTGCGTCACGGCGGTGCCCTCCGGCGACACGATCGGGTGGTGATGGCGTTCTCGCTGGATGACGAGTGCGCGATCGATCGTACGGATTGTGCCCAGTTGCCAACGCCGCATGGCGTAAGTACTAAACTAGAACACGTTCCAGTTCGCCTCTTGCGATCAGTCCTTACTTCGAGGAGCAACCCGGCATGCACACTCCCCTCTGCGATCAACTCGGCATCGAGTTCCCGATCTTCGCGTTCACCCACTGTCGAGACGTCGTCGTGGCCGTCAGCAAGGCGGGAGGCTTCGGAGTTCTCGGTGCAGTGGGTTTCACGCCAGAGCAACTCGAGATCGAGCTCAATTGGATCGATGCGCACATCGGCGATCACACCTACGGCGTCGACATCGTCATCCCGAACAAGTACGAGGGCATGGACTCCAACCTGTCCGCCGATGAACTGACGAAGATGCTGGTCGACATGGTGCCTCAGGAGCACCTCGACTTCGCCAAGAAGATCCTCACCGATCACGGCGTCCCGCTCACGGCTGAGGACAACGAGAGCACTCTGCAATTGCTCGGGTGGACCGAGGCCACGGCCACCCCGCAGGTCGAGGTGGCGCTCAAGCACCCGAAGATGACGCTGATCGCGAACGCCCTCGGAACGCCGCCCCGGGACATGATCGAGCACATCCACGCCGAGGGTCGCAAGGTCGCCGCACTGTGTGGGTCGCCCAGCCAGGCGCGCAAGCACGCCGACGCCGGCATCGACATCATCATCGCCCAGGGTGGCGAGGCGGGCGGTCACTCAGGCGAAATCGGATCGATCGTGCTGTGGCCGCAGGTGGTCAAGGAGGTGGCACCCATCCCGGTGCTGGCCGCAGGCGGCATCGGAAGCGGACAGCAGATCGCTGCGGCACTGGCGCTCGGCGCGCAGGGCGCCTGGACCGGCTCGCAGTGGCTGATGGTCGAGGAGGCCGAGAACACCCCGGTGCAGCAAGCCGCCTACGTCAAGGCGGGCAGCCGCGACACCGTTCGAAGTCGTTCGTTCACCGGCAAGCCGGCGCGCATGCTGAAGAACGACTGGACCGACGCCTGGGAGAACCCGGACAACCCCAAGCCATTGGGGATGCCGCTGCAGTTCATGGTCTCCGGACTCGCGGTGGCCGCCACGAACAAGTACCCCAACGAAACCGTCGACGTCGCGTTCAATCCGGTTGGTCAGGTAGTCGGCCAATTCGAGAAGGTCGAGAAGACCTCGGCGGTCATCGAGCGGTGGGTCCAGGAGTACCTCGAGGCCGCGGGCACGCTCAACGCGCTGAACGAGGCAGCGGGCGTCTAGACGCGACAAGTCCGCAAAGGGCCCTCATTCCGCGCGAATGAGGGCCTTTTACGTCCGTACGGGCGTGGTCGCTATGTATGATGCTCTACATAATGGCCTCCCCTCGCGATCGAATGGTCGCCTCCACCGCCCTGCTCATCCGTGAGCGCGGTGCACACTCGACGGCGATCTCAGACGTCCTCGAACACAGCGGCGCTCCGCGCGGATCGGCGTACCACTACTTTCCCGGCGGTCGGGCGCAGTTGCTCTGCGAGGCCGTGGACCTGGCCAGCGACTTCGTCGCAGCCAGGATGTCGACGGCCACCACCGGTGTGGAGGTACTCGACGCGATCATTGGCAATTATCGAAAGCAGTTGCTCGAGACGGACTTTCGAGCCGGCTGCCCGGTGGTGGCCGTGGCCGTCGAGGCAGGCGATCCCGCCAAGGACGAGAACGTGGCCGTGCTCGAGCGGGCGGGCGCGGCATTCGTGCGCTGGACCGACCTGATCGCCCAGCGGCTCGTCGCCGACGGCATCGCCGAGGACCGTGCCCGCGATCTCGCGACGCTGCTCACCTCGGCGATCGAAGGCGCGATCGTCATCGCCAGGGCGACGCGCGACGTGGGCCCACTGGATTCGACGCACCGCCAACTGCGGTCGCTTCTGCAGACCGACCGAGGGAGTGTCCGGGATGACCGCTGACTGGCAGCCGACCGCCTGCATCCTGTGCGAGTGCAACTGCGGCGTCGTGGTCAAGGTCGACGACCGCAAGCTGGTCAAGATCCGTGGCGACAAGGACCATCCCGCGTCCCAGGGATACACCTGCAACAAGGCATTGCGGCTCGATCACTACCAGAACAGCCGCAACCGGCTGACGTCACCGCTGTGCAGGCGTCCCGACGGAAGCTATGAGGAGATCGACTGGGACACGGCGATCACCGAGATCGCGGCAGGCTTCGCGACGATCCGCGACACGCACGGCGGCGACAAGGTCTTCTACTACGGCGGCGGTGGGCAGGGCAATCACCTCGGCGGTGCGTATAGCGGCGCCTTCCTCAAGGCGATCGGGTCGCGGTACCGCTCGAATGCGTTGGCGCAGGAGAAGACCGGCGAGCACTGGGTGGACGCCCACTTCTACGGCGGACACACGCGCGGCGAGTTCGAGCATGCCGAGGTGTCGGTCTTCGTCGGCAAGAACCCCTGGATGTCGCAGAGCTTTCCGCGGGCGCGCGTGGTCCTCAACGAGATCGCCAAGGACCCGACCCGCTCGATGATCGTCATCGACCCCGTCATCACCGACACCGCGAAACTCGCCGAATTCCACCTGCGGGTTCGGCCCGGTACCGATGCCTGGTGCCTCGCGGCGCTGGCGGCGGTGCTGGTTCAGGAGGGGCTCTGCGACGAGGCCTTCCTGACCGATCACGTCAACGGCGTCGAGGCGGTGCGCGCGGTCTTGACCGACGTCCCGGTCGGCAACTATGCGGAGCGCTGCGGTGTCGACGAGGGACTGCTGCGGTCCGCCGCGCGCCGGATCGCCGCGGCCGCCAGCGTGTCCGTGTTCGAAGACCTCGGAATTCAGCAGGCCCCGAACAGCACGCTCTGCTCCTATCTGAACAAGCTGCTGTGGATCCTCACCGGAAACTTCGCGAAACGTGGTGCGCAGCATCTGCATTCGTCGTTCGCGCCACTCTTCGGCGTCGGAGGGGTAGGTCGTACGCCGGTTACCGGCGCCCCGGTGATCGCGGGTCTGGTGCCGAGCAACGTCGTGCCGCAGGAGATCCTGACCGACCATCCGGATCGCTTCCGCGCCATGATCGTCGAGAGCAGCAATCCGGCGCACTCGGTCGCCGACTCGGCGGCGGTGATCAGGGCCCTCGAGTCGCTGGAGCTGCTCGTGGTCATCGACGTCGCCATGACCGAAACCGCCCGACTCGCCGACTACGTGCTGCCCGCAGCCAGTCAGTTCGAGAAGCCCGAGGCGACATTCTTCAACCTCGAGTTCCCGCACAACACCTTTCACCTTCGGCACCCCGTCGTGGACCCGCTGCCGGGCACGCTGGCCGAGCCGGAGATCTGGTCGAGGTTGGTGCGGGCGCTCGGCGTCGTCGACGACGCCGAACTGGCTCCCCTGCACCGGGCCGCAGCCGAGGGATTGGACGCCTACGCGCAGGCGTTCATGGTGGCCGTGAGCGCCAATCCTGGGCTGGGTCGCGTGCTGCCGTACGTGTTGTACGAGACATTGGGCCCGGTGCTGCCGGAGGGTCTCGCCGGCGCGGCGGCCCTGTGGGGCCTGGCGCAGAAGACCTCCATGGCCTACCCGGAGGCGGTCCGGCGGGCCGGTCACGCCAACGGCAACGCGCTGTTCGAGGCGATTCTCGCGGGCCGGTCCGGGGTGACGTTCACCGTGCACGAGTACGGCGACGACTTCGCCCTGATCACTCACGCGGACCGCAAGATCGCCCTGGAGATGCCGGAGTTGCTCGTCGACGTCCGCGCGCTACGGTCGGCGACGACGACGCTGACCGACGCCGAGTTCCCGATGGTGCTCTCCGCCGGTGAGCGGCGTGCGTTCACCGCCAACGACATCCTGCGCGACCCGAGCTGGCGAACCCGAGACGTCGACGGTGCGCTGCGGGTCAGCCCACAGGATGCGACGGCGCTCGGGCTCTGCGACGGCGGACGGGCTCGCATCACCACCGCGGCGGGCACGGCCGAGGCCACCGTGGAGATCAGCGACGCCATGCTCGCCGGTCACGTGTCGCTGCCGAACGGCTACGGCGTGGACTACGTCGAGGCGGACGGGTCGTCGACGACGCCGGGCGTTGCGCCGAACGCGCTGACCTCGACGGAGTGGCGAGACGCGTACGCAGGCACGCCGTGGCACAAGCACGTTCCGGCACGGATCGAGGCGGTCCCGGCGCTCGGTTGACTCCTCGGTTGATTTGCACCGGGTACGGCGTTGCGACTTACATGGTCGACATGCCTGAAATGGATCGTCGCCGGATGTTGATGACGGGGATCGGCCTGCTGGGCGCCGCGGCCGCGCTTCCCGGAGCCGTCGCCCACGCGTCTCGGGGCGATCTGCCCGCCGCTCCCCCGCCGGTCAAGTACCTGTTTCGCGACGAGTTCGACGGCCCCGCCGGCTCTGCACCGGACGCCTCGAAGTGGGAGACGGCGCTCGCCCGCGAGGACATGGAAGACCCGACGTACTGGGAGCTGCCCGGCAACGTCGGGCAGTACCGCGACGATCGACGCAACGTCTTCCTCGACGGCAAGTCGAACCTCGTCTTCCACGCGGCGAAGGACGGCAACACCTTCTACAGCGGAAAGCTCTTCGGCAAGTACCGGGGACCGATCGGGACCACGTGGGAAGCACGGATCAAGCTCAACTGCCTCACGCCGGGTGCGTGGCCGGCCTGGTACCTGGCCAACAACAGCCCCGTGAACGGCGGCGAGGTCGACATCATGGAGTGGTACGGCAACGGCAGCTGGGCCCCGGGCACCACCGTCCACGCCAAGCTCAACGGCGGAGAGCACTCCAGCCAGACCATCGCGGTGGACAGTGCGTGGCACACGTGGCGCACGCAGTGGGATGCCAACGGCATCCGCTTCTGGAAGGACTACGTCGACGGCGCGCAGCCGTATTTCGACGTGCCGGCCACGGCGCTGCCCGACTGGCCGTTCAACACCCCGGGGTACACGCTCTTCCCGATCCTGAATCTGGCGGTCGCGGGTTCCGGCGGCGGTGACCCGTCCGGCGGCTCCTATCCGGCCGAGATGCTCGTCGACTACGTGCGGGTCTGGTAGTTCAGGGCGTCGGCGGCAGCGGGCTGACCGCGGCGGCGGGCGGCGCGGCGGGCGGCGCCGGATCGCCCGGCGAGATGGGCACGTTCGGCCCGGGAGCCTGAGCCGGAATGGGCGTGTTCATGCCGCGCTGCGCAAGTCCCATGACCAACGCTTCCTTGCCGCTGATCTCGTGGTTCTGTACGGCCTGCCACAGATCCTTGAGATAGCTGACGTTGGGCGAGTCGGTGGGGACGGCGTTCGGGTCCATCGTGGAACCCGGTGGCAGGGCGTCGGGACTTGCGAGGTGCGGCGTGCCGTCCGGTGGGACCAGTACGGTGTCGGATCCCGCGGACTGGACGGTGACGGCCGGACCGGGCACCGCTGCCGGTGCCGGTGTGATCAGGGGTGGCGCCGGCGGGGCGGGGTCCACCGGGTCAGCGCCTGCCGGTGCCGCCACCCCTACGGCCAGCAGGAAACCCGCGGTGCAGGCCGCTGCTGCGGCCGCGATCTTGACCGTATTCGTCGCGATCATCTACTCAACCCTTCCCATGTGGCCTCAGGGGCTCGTGTTGCTAGTGAGTCCATCCAGAATCGCCCCATTTTCGTTACACGGCAATCCCAGAGCGCCCCATTAACGAAGGTCTAATGATCGGCGATAACACGTTCTACTCACGAGTTTGGAGAACCCGCCGCGGTACCCCCGGCCTGTGGTGTAGCAATGCCCTATCCCACTAGACCGCGTCGTCAAGAGGAGCGCCCGAAACATGCCGGATACCGCAACCAGTCCGAATCTTCCCTCGGGATTCGACTTCACCGATCCTGACATCTATGCCGAGCGCCTTCCGATCGAGGAGTTCGCGCAGATGCGCAAGGTCGCTCCGATCTGGTGGAACGCGCAACCGGACGGAATCGGCGGCTTCGGCGACGGCGGTTACTGGGTCGTCTCGAAGCACAAGGACGTCAAGGAGGTGTCGCGACGCAGCGACGTCTTCTCCAGTCTCGAGAAGACGGCCTTGCCGCGGTACGCGGACGGCACCGTGGCAGCGCAAATCGAGACCGGCAAGTTCGTCCTGCTCAACATGGACGCCCCGCATCACACACACTTGCGCAAGATCATCTCGCGGGCCTTCACACCGCGCGCCGTGGAACGCCTGCGGGCCGACCTCGCGGAGCGGGCCCGCGACATCGCGAACAAGGCGGCGGCATCCGGCACGGGTGACTTCGTCGAGCAGGTGTCCTGCGAGCTCCCCCTGCAGGCGATCGCGGGCCTGATGGGCGTGCCGCAGGAGGACCGGATGAAGCTGTTCCACTGGTCCAACCAGATGGTCGGCGACATGGATCCCGAGTTCGCGGGCAACGATGCCATCAGCGCCTCGGTCGAATTGATCACCTACGGAATGCAATTGGCGGCCGAGCGGGCCGACAAGCCCGGTGAGGATCTGGTCACCAAACTAGTTCAGGCCGACGTCGAGGGCCACAAGTTGTCCGACGACGAGCTCGGCTTCTTCGTGATCCTTCTGGCGGTGGCCGGCAATGAGACCACCCGAAACTCGATCACCCAGGGAATGATGGCGTTCACCGAATTCCCCGACCAGTGGGAGCTCTTCAAGCGGGAACGCCCCGCCACCACCGCCGACGAGATCGTCCGGTGGGCCACGCCCGTCACCTCGTTCCAGCGCACCGCCCTCGCGGACACCGAACTCGCCGGCGTCACCATCGAGAAGGGTCAACGGGTGGTGATGATGTACCGCTCGGCGAACTTCGACGAGGACGTGTTCGACGATCCGTACACGTTCGACATCCTGCGAGATCCCAACCCGCACGTGGGATTCGGCGGCACCGGCGCGCACTACTGCATCGGCACCAACCTCGCCCGCATGACGATCGACCTCATGTTCAACGCGATCGCCGATGCAATGCCGGACATCACCTCTCTCGCCAAGCCCGAGAGGCTGCGATCGGGATGGCTCAACGGCATCAAGCACTGGCAGGTCGACTACACGGGGACGTCGGCCTCGGGCCGGGGCGAGCGAAGCGACGGGGAATCGGGATAGTCGACGATCGAGCGCCAGTAGTCCTCGGGGATCTCCGCGCCTGACCTCAGCACGATGGCCAGGCCGGTTGCCATCGCGATGCCCAGCAGGCCAAGCCACAGTCCTGCGAGAGCGATGAGGACCCACAGCGCGGTCGTCAGCGTGGGCCACGGCGAGACGATGGCCAGTGCGGGTGCGAAGAAGAAGCCCAGGCCGACGTACCAGGCCGAGCCGGCCCGGTCCGACGCCAGGACGAAGCGCAGCCACCGAGGGATCGGTGGCTGCGCGGGGATTGCGTCGTCGACGTGCACGGGTCTACGGTGCGCCGCCCAGGTAAGCCGGGCAATTACCTCCGAGGTAGTGGAGCACGGAGCAACGGCGGGACAGACTGTGGAACGTGACGACGGCTCAGGCGCACACTCCCCCGTTCGGAACGCTGATGCGTCAATGGCGGCAACGACGCCGACTCAGCCAACTCGACCTGGCGATCGAGGCCGACGTCTCGTCGCGGCACGTGAGCTTCATCGAGACCGGGCGCTCCGTGCCGAGTCGCGCCATGGTGCTTCGACTGGCCGCGGTGCTGGACGTCCCACCGCGTGAGCAGAACCACCTATTGCTGGCGGCGGGCCTTGCTCCCGTCTACTCCGAACGCGCCCTGGACGACCCCGACATGGTTGCCGTGCGCAACGGGCTCGCCAGGGTACTCGAAGCGTATGAGCCATACCCATGTCTGGCCGTCGACCGCGGCTGGAACATCGTGGCCACGAACGCTGGGGCCGGTGTCCTGCTGCTGGGCGTCGCCCCGCACCTGCTGAATTCACCGAATGCACTGCGTATTTCGCTGCACCCGGACGGTCTGGCGCCGCGCATCCGAAACCTTGGGCAGTGGCGCCACCACGTCATCGGCAGGCTGCGCAGGGAGGTCGCCGCCAGTGGTTCACCGGCGTTGGCGGCACTGTTGACCGAGATCGATTCCTATCCTGGCGGATTCGACGACACACATGACTTGGGCGGCGTCGCGGTTCCGCTGCGGTTGGAGGGCCCCGACGGCACGGTCCTCACGTTCCTGAGCACCGTCACGACGTTCGGCACCGCGCTGGACCTGACTGCCGCGGAACTGAGCATCGAGGCGTTCCTGCCTGCTGACGACGCGACGATCGCGGCGTTGCGCTCGAGCGCGGACGCCTGAAAGTTCTACGCCTGCACGATGATCGGGTCGCCGATGCTGACCTGGTCGTAGTACCAGGCCGCATTGTCAGGGCTGAGGTTGATGCAGCCGTGGCTGACGTTCGAGTTGCCCTGTGAGGCCACCGACCACGGCGCCGAGTGTACGTACACGCCACCCCACGTGACCCGAACCGCGTCATACACCGTGAGTTTGTAGCCCTCGGGATCGCTCAGCGGGATGCCGATGGTACGGGAGTCCATGATGACCGGCGACTGCTTCTCCAGCGCGGTGAACGAGCCGATCGGCGTCGGGTGCTTGGGCTTGCCCATCGACGCGGGCATCGAACGTGCCACCTGGCCGTCGATGCTGACGGTGAAGGTATGAGCGTCCAGGTCTGCCACACCGACGACGGAAGCCCCCGCCTCGAAGCTGGTCTTGGCGCCGCCGACCGACAGCGCGACCGTGGAGTGCGCGGGCCAGTAGGTGCTCGGGTTCCACTGCACCACATCATTCTTCAGCCACACGAAGTTGCCCTGAGGGGCATGTGGCGAGGAAATGCTGAACGATCGCTCGGCGGCCGCGCGGTCCGCGACGGGCTCGGCGAACGTCACCGTCACCGGCATCGCTACGCCGACGACCTGGCCCGGCGTCGGTGAGATGCTCGCAACGGCAGTCGGCCCGGGGGTAGCGGCAAGGCCGGTGCCCATCGATCCGCCGAGCAGGAGCGTGGCGATTCCGGCCACCGACAACACATACCGCAGAGCTCTGGGCAACTGACCAACCTCCGATGACGGGCTTACGTAGATGATAGTTCGCTTCCGGGGCGTCAAGCGTTAGCCGACCGCGGGCGAGCCACTGCCAGAAGCAGGTAGCCGAGGCCCAAAAATCCTGCGGCCAGCACGGTGACGTTGACCGCGACCGCGGCCAGTCCAACGCTGTTCGGGTCCAGGAAGTAGTACGGCGCGCGACGACCCGTCCGGTTCAGCACGACGAGTGCAAGCCCGAGGTAGGCAGCCGGATAGGCCAGCCAGGCGAACGGCTGCCACCACTTTGCGGAGTTCGCCGCGCGGGCGAAGAGCAGCCAATCAGCGACGGCGAGGATCGGGACGACGACGTGCAGCAGGAAGTTGGCGGGCGTGTAACCCATGCTGCGGCCGGTGAGCAGGAGATTCCACACCACTCCCGCGACGACGACGTAGAGCACGACGGCACCGCGAAGGCCGGTCCGCGCGTCGGCGCGTCGGAAGAAGAGCGTGCACGCGTAGTACGCGGCGGCCAGGATGTTGGCCTGATACGTGAAGGTGATCAGCCGCCATCCCACGCCGGATCGCGAGGTGAACTCGACGGCGAGTAGGGCGAGCGCGACGGCGAGCACGATCAGCGCGCGGATGGACACGCGCAGGACCGCACGGTCGGTCGGGAAACTCGGCGTCGTCAAGCTAGCCGGGCCCGGGGGTCAGCTTCTCTTTGATCCGCGTCAGGATGCCCGGCTTCTTCGTCGGCACCGGCGCCACGTACGGGGGTGCGACGTTCGGCGGGAGCGGCGTCCCGGCCATGGGCGGAGCGAGCGCCGGGTCGACGGGCGGTGCGAGTCCGGGATCTACCGGAGCCGCGTCGGCCGGGTACTGCGGTTCGGCGGCGGGAGCCTGGTCGACCTGGGGCGCTTCGGCGGGCGTGTCCACGACGGCGACCGGCACCTCGTCGGAGACCGGAGGCAGCGCCTCCGGAGCCGGCGGCGGAGCAGCCTCGACCACCGACGGAATGGCGACCGGTGGCGGCATCGCAGGCGGGATGGCCCTGACCGGTTCGGGCGACTCGACCTTGGCCGCCGGGACGGGGCTGCTGGGCTGGGCCGTGCGCGCCGGCGACAGTTGCAGGCTGATCGCAATCGACACCGAGACGACGAAGGTCACGACGCCGACGGCGAGCATGGCGACCGGGCCGACGCGGGACAGCGTGCGCGAGCTGACCAGGTCCGAGGACCGGTGTCGGCCCGAGTCGGTGCGGGCATCGACGATGAAGCCGGAATCATCGAAGAGGCCGAGCGGCATCTCGGTGCTCTGCGCCGAGGCCAGAGCGGCACCGCGAGCCAGCGCGAGCTTTGCCTCCTCCGGCGCGTAGACCGGAACCGACAACGCGTCCTCGAGTCGGTGCAGCGTGGGGTCCATCTCGCCTGCCGAACCCACCACGACCAACGCCTCGGGCGCCCAGTCCGCGCGGGTGAAGACCGTGCTCAGCCAGCTGATCAGGGCGTCGTCGGAGTCGATGGCGTGGTTGAACGCCGTTTGAACCGCGCCATCGCTGGTGTTGACGATCAACGAGATCACCGATTCGGGCTCGATGACGCACACCGCCGTCGTCGCGTAGCCGAGCACCTCGGAGATACCGCGGGCCAGCGCTTCGGTGGCCTCCGGCAGGCGAATCGCGACCACGTTGTCGAAGCCGGATTCCGACAGCGACTCCATCAGCATCGACGCCTGCAGGTCGGCGTCTTCGCTCCAGGTCACGCCGATGGAGTGCAGCCGCAGACCGCGGGTCGCCGCCATCGCCTCGGTGCGCAAGACCGCAGCCGCGGCCTGCTCGGAGGTATCGAGGCCGTCGTTCGTGACTGCGAAGGAATCGCGATCCATCGTCGCGCCGTCAGCGTCTTGTCCCTCGACGAGAACCAGGCCGACGGACGTAGGAGTCATCGACAAGCCGAGGACCGCGTCCACATGTACCCCTTCGGAGCCACGAGGCGGCCGTACTCGGGCAGCACCAGCGTGGAGAACCATTCCGGCCGACATTACCCGTTCGCCCATAGGTAGGCGCGCCGGGGCGTGGCGCGGACGTGGTTGCCAGCCGCCTTGGCCGAGTTGTGACCTGTCGTAGACCGAATCCGGCCTGCTGCCGCGCGATGATGACAACGCGTTAGCTCGCAGCTAAGTCAGACGAGACGACGAGGTCTTGGTCGACGAAGGAGGATCATGTCTGCACCTGCTCCACTACTGGTGAACGCCGGAGCCGCCGCCCCAGGCTCCGATCAGGGCGTGGTCTCCGTGCATCGCCTCGGCCTCGGCAACACGACGGCCTGGTGCTCCTGCGGATGGGCGGGCCACCGCAGGCTCCTCAGCGCTGCCGCGGAGCAGGACGCGTGGGCTCATTCGATGCAGGACGGGTGCATGGTGTCGTTTCCGCTCGTGCTCTCCTGGTAATTCGGTACGCACGTACCGGTCAGGATACGAGGATCTCGGCGAGAAGAGCCGGTTCGACGTTCCCACCCGAGACGACGAGCACCGTCGGCCCCGGCGGCGTGACCCGGCTGCGATAGGCGGCCAGAGCGGTGGCCCCGCTCGGCTCGGCCACCAGGTGGGCGCTGAGCGCGATTTCGCGGACCGCGTGGCGAATATCGTTCTCGGACACGGTGATCAGATCACTCAGCACCTCTTGCAGATGAGCGAACGTCAACGCCGAGGGCTGTGAGCGAAGGCCATCGGCGATGGTGCGGTTGCGATCTTCGATCGACCAGTCGACCCGACGTCCCGCTGCGAGGCTCTCCGCGGTGTCCGCGGCGAGTTCGGGTTCGGTCCCGATGACCCGGGCGCCGGGCGCGAGTGCCCGGATCGCAGTGCCGATGCCCGACGCCAGACCACCACCGCTGACCGGGACGATGACGTTGGCCACGTCGGGCAGATCCTCGACGATCTCCAGGCCGATGGTGCCCTGGCCGGCGATGACGTCGGGATGATCGAACGGCGGGATCAAGACGCCGCCGGTCCGGGCCATCACCTCCTCGGCGACCTTCTCGCGTTGGCCTGCCCCACACAGCACCACCTCGGCACCGTGGCGGCGTGTCGCCTCGATCTTGATCCCGGGCGTCTCCTCGGGCATGACGATCGACGCGCTGATGCCGAAGGTCGCCGCCGCGAAGGCCACGGCCTGAGCGTGATTCCCGCTCGAGTACGCGACGACTCCCCTGGCGCGCGTCGCCTCGTCGAGTCGCGCGATGGCGTTGAACGCGCCGCGGACCTTGAACGCGCCGACCGCTTGGAGATTCTCCGGCTTGAGCCACAGCGGGCGCTCCGGGTCGCCCCACGGTGCGGGAATGAGCGGGGTATGCACCACCCACCCGCGGATCCGATCGGCCGCCGCGTGAATGTCGTCGATGGTGACCAATTGCATGTTCTGAGTCTGTCAGCCGAACCGAGACTGCGAGGCTGTCGGTGTGACCCGACCGTTCTCATTGTCGATCGTTCCGCGCTACGCCGAAGTCGATCAACAGGGCGTGGTGTTCAACGGCCACTACCTGACGTGGTTCGACGAGGCCTCCACCGCATTCTTGGACTACCTGGGTCTTCCCATCACCGAGTTCATCGGCTGGGGACTAGACATTCAGGTGGTGCACGCCGAGATCGACTTCCTCACGTCCGTCCGGTGGCGTGACGCCGTCCGCGTCGACGTCCGGTGTGCCTCGATCGGCCTGACGAGTTTCACCCTGCAGTTCGACGTGGTGCGCTCAGATGGAGAGGGTGCCGACGCCGTGGTCGTCCGCGGGCACAACGTATACGTCGTCGTATCGACCGACGACTGGGCCAAGCGCGAGATTCCGACCCGGTTGCGGGCGGCGCTCACTTCCATTGCGGGTCAAGGCCGGAACGCGTCGGATGGCGGTACCGATGAAGGTACTGTCACCGCATGAGCCACGATCACGGCGACCGTGAACCGCATCGCGAACTGCCACCGGGAATGGCCGAGCAACTCGACCTGCCCTACTCGGGTCTCGCGACGTTCGGACACCGGCCCTTCCTGACGGAGGTCGAGCAACTCGACTCCTGGCGCCCCGACGTCGCCATCGTGGGTGCGCCGTTCGACGTGGGAACGACCAACCGGCCCGGCGCCCGTTTCGGCCCTCGGGCGATCCGCGCCACCGCCTATGAGCCGGGCACCTATCACATGGATCTCGGACTGGAGATCTTCGATTGGCTGGAGGTCGTCGACTTCGGCGACGCGTTCTGTCCGCACGGCATGACCGAGGTGTCGCATCGCAACATCAAGGAGCGCGTCGCCGCCGTGGCGTCGCGCGGCATCGTGCCCGTGGTCCTCGGCGGCGACCACTCGATCACATGGCCGTCGGCCACGGCGGTGGCAGACGTGCATGGCTACGGCAACGTCGGCATCGTGCACTTCGACGCGCACGCCGACACCGCCGACATCATCGACGGCAACCTCGCCAGCCACGGCACTCCGATGCGCCGTCTGATCGAGTCGGGCGCGGTCCCGGGCACGCACTTCGTTCAGGTCGGATTGCGCGGCTACTGGCCACCGCAGGACACGTTCGAATGGATGCAGGAGCAGGGCATGGTGTGGCACACCATGCAGGAGATCTGGGAGCGCGGGTTCAAGGCGGTGATGGTCGACGCGGTCGGAGAAGCGTTGGCCAAGGCCGACAAGCTGTACCTGTCCGTCGACATCGACGTCCTCGATCCGGCGCATGCGCCTGGCACCGGCACTCCGGAACCGGGCGGCATCACCAGCGTCGACCTACTACGAATGGTGCGTCAGCTCTGCTACGAGCACGACGTGGCCGGGGTAGACGTCGTCGAGGTGTCCCCCGCCTACGACCACGCCGAGTTGACGGTCAACGCCGCGCACCGGGTGGTCTTCGAGGCACTCGCCGGAATGGCTGCGAGGCGGCGCGACGCCGCGGGCGCCGAGATGGGTCCGCCGGGGCGGCCGCCGCTCAGCCCTTCTTGAGGGTGAACTGACAGACGTCGGTGTAGCCCTTTTCGAACAGCTCTGCGCAGCCCGTCAGGTATCGCATGTACCTGTCGTAGACCTCTTCGGACTGGATCGCGATCGCTTCGTCCTTGCGGGCCTCCAGCGCAGCGGCCCAGATCTCGAGGGTGCGCGCGTAGTGCAGTTGCAACGGCTGAACCCTGGCGACCTCGAAGCCGGCCTTCTTGGCGTGCTCTTCTACGGCGATCACCTGCGGAAGATCCCCGCCGGGAAAGATCTCGTCCATGATGAACTTGAAGAACCTGATCTTCGTCATGGTCAGCGGCAGCGCGCGTTCCTTGAACTGCTCATCGCTCGGCTTGACGATGGTGTGCAGCATCATCACGCCGTCAGCGGGCAGCGCCGAATACGCCATCTCGAAGAAGTCGTCGTAACGATCGCGACCAAAGTGCTCGAAGGCGCCGATCGACACGATGCGGTCGACCTTGCCGTGAAACTGCTCCCAGCCCTGCAGGAGGACTTCCTTGCTGCGAGGACTCTCCGACTTCGCCAGAAGTTGCTTCACGTGCGCTTGCTGGTTCTTGCTCAACGTCAGGCCGATGACGTTGACGTCGTAGCGCTCGATGGCGCGGTTGACGGTCGCGCCCCAGCCGCAGCCGACGTCCAGCAGCGTCATTCCGGGCTCGAGGCCCAGCTTGCCGAGCGACAGGTCGATCTTCGCGATCTGCGCTTCTTCCAGCGTCATGTCGTCGCGCTCGAAATAGGCACAGCTGTAGGTCTGGGTGGGATCCAGGAAGAGCCTAAAGAAGTCGTCGGACAGGTCGTAGTGCGCCTGCACGTCTTCGAAGTGCGGCTTCAGGTCCTGGTTGTCACTCTTCATGTCTGGCAAGATTCAGCCTTCGGCGTCTGGTTGAGTTTCGTCAGCGGCTCCACGTGCTGGAGAGCCTCCCCCGTACGTCTGCGCAATTTTGGAAGACTACCCGAAGCCCGAAGTCGACAGCCAATCGGTTAGCTGGGTCACCACGGCGTGTCACCAAGCCGTCATCGACCCGGGCGCTGTTTGCTGGAGCCTCGATCCGGCGCGGTCAGTTCTCGCGTGGGAGCAGTTCGGCCGCGAACCGGTCGACGAACTCGTCGGTGCTGCTGCCGCCGGTGGGGCGGATGACGAACTTGGTCAGGCCGGCGGCCAGATACCCGTCGATCATGCGGTGCAACTGCGGCCACCCGTCGGCGATCAGCTCGGTCGGATCGACGTCGGGCCGCCGCGCTCGGATCGCGGCGAGCACGTCGTCGGGCACCCCGTCCTCGGCGACGGCCACGTTGATGCCGTAGTGATCGGGTTCGACGGTGCGCCCGGCCTCGGCAGCGGCAGCCTCGATGAGCTCGCGCCCACGCCTCGCCTCGTCCGGGGTGAGGAAGCTGCCCAGCCAGCCGTCGGCCAAGCGACCGATCCGGCGGAACGCGGCGGGTGCCGACCCGCCCAGCCAGATGTCGAGCGGCTTTGCCTGCCGCGGTCCGACCGCCATCGAGGTCGTGGTGAAGAAGTCGCCGGAGAAGTCGGACCCGTGCGACGTCAACGCCGCGTGGAGAAGTCGCAGCGACTCGTCGAAGACCGCGCCGCGCTGCCCGTCGGGCACGACGAAGACGTCCCGCTCGGCGGGGATCGCGGAGCGTAGACCGAACACCGGCAGGACCCGCTTCGGCGCCAACGCCGCCAGCGACGCAAGTGACTTGGCGACGAGCACGGGGTGGCGGCCCGGCAGGATCATCACCGACGTGCCGACCTTGAGGTTGGTGGTGCGCGACAACGCGTAGGCCATGCCGACGAACGGATCGACGGCATCGGTGTAGACGAGCTCGGAGAACCACAGTGAGTCGATGCCTGCCGCCTCGAGCCGATCGACGAGGTGCGGCAATGCCGCGGGGCTGGCCTCCGGCCCTGCGCCGAGGCCGACACCGAATCGGATCTTCATGGTCATTCGCTCTCCTCGCGGTGTAGCCGGGCCCGCATCTGCATGAAGCGAAGGAGTCCGGGAGCACCGGCGATCGGTTCGTAGGCGTCGACCTGCTCCTCGACGAACTGCGCGCGGCGGTCCTGCGGCAGGCGGTCGGTCCAGGCCGTGGATCCCATGGCGGACCACGCCAGGAAGGCCTCGCGCGATCCGAAGTCCCACTCGCGGTCGGCCACCGTCACGTCATCGAGCGTCAGTCCCGCCGCCGCGGCCACGTCACCGTAGCGTTCGGGATCGACGTGCAGGAACGGCGCCTCGAAACCCTCGAAACAGGGCGCCCAGTGCGGCGTGCGGCAGAGCTGCATCGCGACGGCTTCCAGGCTGGGCCGCGGTCCCGCGCACACCACCTGGACGGTGACCGATCCGCCGGGTCGCAGCACCGTCGCGATCTGGCGAAGCGCCTGCTCTTGCTCCGGTACCCAGTGCAGCGCGTTGAAGGACACGGCCGCGTCGAAGCGCTCTGCGAACGGCAGCCCGCGAACGTCCGCGACCACGAACCACGGACCTGCGGCGCCCGTGGTCGCCGACTCGGCGGCCGTCGCCACCATCCGGTGCGACGGGTCGGCTCCGATCACGACGCCCCCCGGCGTCAGCGTCGCGATCGCCCGGGTGAGAAACCCGTCCCCGCAGCCGATGTCGAGGACGGCATCATTCGGGCGGAACGTCAGGCCGGACATCGCTTCGCCGATCATCGAGCGCTGCAACCCGCTGAGTCGGGCGTACTCGTCACCACTCCAGTCCGTCACACGTTTATGGTGACAGCAGAGTGCGACGTCCCACGACGGAAGCAGGTTCACACGTGCAGGCATCGGTCACGGTCGCGATGGACGCCCCAGCGGAGAAGGTCTGGGACCTCGTCGCCGACATCCGCAACACCGGCAAGTTCTCGCCGGAGACCTTCGAGGCCGAGTGGCTCGACGGTGCGACCGGGCCGGCGCTCGGCGCGAAGTTCCGCGGGCACGTCAGGCGCAACGAGATCGGACCCGTCTACTGGACGACGTGCCGGGTGACAGCGTGCGAGCCGGGTCGGGAGTTCGGCTTCGAGGTTCTCCTCGGCGACCGCGCGGTCAACAACTGGCACTACCGCTTCACGCCCGCGAACGGTGGCACCGAGGTCACCGAGTCATTCCGGATGAGCGAGGGGCTGATGACCACCCTGTTCGGGATCTTCGGCGGTCAGCTCCGTAAGCGTCGCAATGTCCGTGACATGCGCAAGACGCTCGAGCGGATCAAGGCCGTCGTCGAGGCCTGAGTCGCCGGACGGAGCCGACCGGTCGGGGCTCACGAATTCGACTCGGCGCCAGCGTGCCTTTGATACAACGGCACGATGAGCACAACGGTGAAAGCGTGGTCACGCCAGGAGCTGGAAGACGCCTTCGCCCATCAGCAGCAGGTGGTTCGCGAGATCGGACAGAGCTGGGACTGGTCGCGCTACGCCGACCTGTTCGCCGAAGATGCGACCTACAACGAGCACACGTACGGGAAGATGGCAGGCCGCGAGCAGATCCGGGAGTGGATCGTCACGACGATGAACGTCTTTCCCGGCAGCGAGATGCCGTTCTACCCGGTGTCCTGGTATTCGATCGATACCGACAAGGGGTGGGTGATCACCGAGATCATGAATCGGATGAAGGATCCCGGCGACGGGTCGATCATCGAACGGCCCTGCATCACGATCCTGAAGTACGCGGGTGACGGACTCTGGAGCTATGAGGAAGACGCCTACAACCCGATGAACTTCCTGCCGATGGTGCGGGAATACGTCGAACGCTGTCAGACATGCGGAACGCTGTCCGACGACGGCGCCGCGTTCGCGCGGAACATGGGTTGGCCGTTGGCGTGATCGTCAGCCGAACGTGAAGTCGGCGAGGTCGGGCGTCCTGGTCCACGTCCAGTAGTCGACCAACCGCCACGGACTCAGCGAGTACACATCGCCGTCGGCGTTCTTGTAGAACGAGTGCGCGATCGACGGCTGCGACCACACCATCGTGCGCATCTCCTCCTGACTGCGCCGCACCCAGTCTTCCGTGACGTCGCGGCGTGGCTCGAGATAGCGATGTCCGCCGGCGATCAGATGATCCAAACACTGTGATATATAACGCATTTGGCACTCGGAATGGAAGATCAGACTGCCGCCGCTGGCGAGGTTCGTGCCCGGTCCGTACATGCAGAAGAAGTTCGGATAGTCGGGCACCGTGATGCCGAGGTACGCCGCAGGTCGCTGTCCCCAGTGCGTGCGGAGATCCTGCCCGCTACGGCCGGTGATCGTCATGGGCCACAGCATTTCGGTGGCGTGAAAGCCAGTGGCGAACACGATCACCTCGGCGGGATGGCGAACGCCGTCGGTGGTGACGATGCCGTCTGCGTCGATGTGGTCGATGGGGGTGCGCACCAGCTCGACGTCGTCGCGGGCCAGTGTCCGCAGCCAACTTCCGTTGTCCTGCAGCGTGCGTTTGCCCGTCGCGGGGTAGTCGGGCACTACCTTCGCGGCCAACTCGGGATCGTCGCCGATCTGGCTGGTGATCCACTCGGTGAACATCACCCTGGTGATCTCGTTGATCTCGCTGACGGCGCGGGACTGATCGGGATAGTCGGGGTCCACCCGCGCCGCGGCCAAACCCTTGTCACACCCGGGCCAGAAGAGCAGGAAGCGATACCACCTGCCGTAGAACGGCAGATGGCGCAGAGCCCACTGCACACCCGCCCCGACGGCCTCGTGATAGTTCGGATTCGGGAACATCCATTGAGCGGTGCGCTGGAAGACGGTGAGCTGGGCGACGTCCTCGGCGATGGCCGGCGCAATCTGGAAGCCGCTAGCCCCCGCACCGATCATCGCAACGCGCCTGCCACGGAGATCGACGGAGTGGTCCCACTCCGCAGAGTGAAACGCACTGCCGCCGAACTGATCTCGGCCCGGGATGGCAGGCAGGTGCGGTCGGTCCAGCTGTCCGACCGCGCTGATGACGGCTCGCGCCACCAGGCTGGCGGTGCTGCCGTCGGCGCTGCGGGTCCGGACGGTCCACGTCGCCGAGTCGTCATTCCAGGTGAGGTCGGTGACCTCGGTCTCCCAGCGTACGTGTGACCCGACGTCGTACTTGTCCATCACACGCTGGAAGTAGGCCTGCAGCTCTGGCTGCTCGGCGAAGAAGTGGGTCCACTCGTCCGTCGGTTCGAAGCTGTAGCAGTAGAAGTGATTTCCCACGTCCACCCGTGCGCCCGGATACGTGTTCTGATACCAGGTCCCACCGGGGCCGGCATTCTTCTCGACGATCGTGAAGGGCAGGCCCGCCTCCTTGAGCCGAATGCCCGCGAGCAGCCCGGATTCTCCGCACCCGATGACGACGACGGGGAACTCGTCGCGGGCGGAGCGCTCCGCGACGCTCGTGGCGCGTAGGTCCCGTCCGTCGAGCTCCATCTCCTCGAGCAGCATTGGGACGTACTCGTCGGGCACCGGTTCGCAGACGAGCCACTCCATCATCTCCTGGAGAACCTCCGCCCCGATCGGTTCGGGCTCGGGACAGCCACGGTCGCGGTAGTCGGCGATAATGGTCGCGGCGAGGGTGCGCACGGCGGCCTTGTCGTCCTCGGACATGTAGCCCTGCACCTCGTTGAGGAACAGGCCTGCCGGTTTCAGCGCACCGCGGATCAACTCCGGATCACCCGCCATGTGGACGAGCGAGAGCATCAACGTGGGAATGCTGACGTCGAGGAGGGCGTCGGCGATCTCCTCGTCGGAGGTCGTAAACGGTTGCCCTGCATGTGGGTTGCGCACCAGACGGTGCTATCACGGACGGGTGCGCACGCGCAGGTCATCTGGGGAACCCGCCGTCCGGTTGGGCGGCCCCCCGGACGGGTATCAACCCCGGCATGAGCACGCACGAGGAGTCCGACGGTTGCCTGGGCCGACGCCCCGCCGGTGTCGATGACGACACTATCGCCGCGGTCGGGAAGGTATCGGAGGCCCTGGAGTGCGTCGAGCGCGCCCGCGGGCATCTGTACTCGTTCCACCAACTCATGGGGCACGCCGACCTGACGTTGGGCGAGGCCTGCGAGGAGCTTCGCAAGGCCGGCCACGGCGCGGAGGCCGAGCGCCTGGAAACCGAACTCATCGGGCTCAACGTGCTGCCGGGCCGCTGGACGTTTCAAGTGGTCGAGGAGTTCGACGACGGCTACTGGACGCAGTTCCGCGAACACGAGCGTCGCGTGCGTGACGAGCTCGTCGCAGGTGAGAGACATGTGTTCGAGGCCAAGATGAAAGACCAGCGACGCACGCACGGCAGAACGGGGCACGAAGCCAAGCCCTGAGGCTACGCTCGGGGCGTGGGTATCTCGACACGGGTGAATGGGTCACCGCCGCCGGAAATTCCGCTCTCCGAGATCAATCTCGGCTCCTGGGACTTCTGGGCGCTCGACGACGAGGTGCGCGACGGTGCGTTCGCCACGCTGCGGCGCGAGGCGCCGGTGTCGCTACACCCCGAGTTCGTTCAGGAGGGCTTCGAGCAGGGTCGAGGCCACTGGGCGGTGACCCGGTACGAGGACGTCTTCCACGCCAGTCGCCACCCGGAGATCTTCAGTTCGGCGCAGGGCATCGTCATCGGTGACCAGTCCCCCGAGTTGGCCGAGTACTTCGGTTCCATGATCGCGCTGGACGATCCGCGGCACACCCGGCTGCGCAACATCGTCAGAAGTGCGTTCACGCCGCGGGTGCTGGCCCGCATCGAGGACTCGGTCCGCGATCGTGCGGGGCGACTCGTCGAGGCGATGATCGCCGACAATCCCGACGGCACCGCCGAACTGGTGACCTCGCTCGCGGGTCCCCTTCCGCTGCAGATCATCTGCGACATGATGGGCATCCCCGAGGAGGATCACCAGAAGGTCTTCCACTGGACGAACGTGATCCTGGGCTTCGGGGATCCGGAGATCGCGACCGAATTCGACGCGTTCGTGAAGGTGGCCATGGACATCGGCGCCTACGCCTGGGCACTTGCCGACGACCGCCGCGCCCACCCCGGCGAGGATCTCACCACGAGCCTGGTGCAAGCGGAACTCGACGGTGAGCGACTGACGTCCGGTGAGGTGGCGTCGTTCTTCATCCTGCTGGTCGTCGCGGGGAACGAAACCACCAGAAACGCAATCAGTCACGGTGTGCTGGCGTTGAGCCGGCACCCCGAACAGCGCGATGTGTGGTGGAGCGACTACGACAGCGTGGCCCCGACGGCGGTCGAGGAGGTGGTGCGGTGGGCGTCCCCGGTGGCCTACATGCGTCGGACGGTGACCCGCGATACCGAGCTCAGCGGCGTCAAACTCGCTGAGGGAAGCAAAGTTTCGCTGTGGTACGGCTCCGCGAACCGGGACGAGGCCAAATTCGACGACCCGTGGTCCTTCGACGTGCGCCGACACCCGAATCCCCACGTCGGTTTCGGCGGCGGCGGGGCCCACTTCTGTCTAGGCGCCAACCTGGCGCGACGTGAGATCACGGTCGCCTTCGAGGAATTGCACCGCAGGATCCCCGACATCGCCGCCACCGAGGAACCCGCGCGCCTGCAATCCGCCTTCATCCACGGCATCAAGCGACTTCCCGTCGCGTGGACGCCGCCGCGCTAGTTGACGACCCGGTTCTGCTGCTGCCCGCGCTCGGCGTCGTGCAATTCGTCCATCTTGACGCGGTCCTTCTCGGCGGCGGCGTAGGCGTCGTCGACGTCGTCCTTGCGGCGCGGGTCCAGCTCGTCGGCGCGCTGCCACTTCGAGTCGAGATCCTCGCGGTTCGCGGCCGCCTCGTCACGGTGACTGGCTGCCCGCTCGCTCAGTCGGGCGGCCTCGGCGGCCTTCGCCTCGGCTTCCGCCGCCGCGGCCCGGGCCTTGGCCTCGGTCTCGGCAGCGATGGCCTCCCGCTTCTCCACCCGGGCGCTCTCCTCCCGCGCTTCGTCGCGAATGCGGTCGGCCTCTGCCCTGCGCTTCTTGTCGCGCGCGCTGCGGGCCACGAAGGCGAATCCGAGGATCAACGCCAGGACCACCACGACGGCCACGACGATCAAGACGATGGTGTTGGTACTCATGTCGGGCTCCTTCAGCCTGTGGCGCGGCATTAATTGACGCGCTCGCTGAGGCTTCGGTTGCCCTGGATCGACGTCCTTCAAACCGATCGGCGGGTGATGGACTGCCCTACGTGACGGTCAGCGTGCCCGACATCTTCGGGTGGTAGGTGCAGATGAACGGGTAGACCCCGGGCTTCGTCGGTGCGGTGAACGTCTTCTGCGCGCCGCCATCGACGTCGGTGTCGAAACCCGGCTCCGGCTTCGAGGTCACCGAGTGCTCGACGGAATCCCGGTTGACGATGGTGATGGTCGCGCCCGGCGCGACGGTGAGCGGCTCACCGAAGGCCATCTGCGAGATGGTGATCGTCGGACCCGTCGTCGGAACGTCCGCCGTGCCCGACGAACTCTTCGCGCCGTAGCCGCTACTGGGTGTGGAAGTACTAGCGCAGGCGCTGATCAGCGCCCCCATCAACAGAAGCGCCCCCATCCACGAACCGATCCTGGTCATGTGTCCTCCTCCATTGGCTGCCTCTGCCATGGACACGTCCTACAGGCGGGTTCGGTTCAGGCCTCGAGATCCGTCACTTCAGCACGCGCTCGTCGACGATGAACAGGACGAGCGTGACGGCCAGGATCGCCGCCGCCAGCCAGATGGCGTGTGCGCTCCACGCGCGGCTCGCGAAGGCGCCGATCAACGCGCCCCCGGCGAACGCGAGAATGAGTGCGCCGTAGATCCCGCTGGCTCGCCGTGATGCCGGCTTGCGCTCCACGAACCCGTCGTACCCGGACTCGACGAACCGCATGAGGTTTCCGGTGGTGGCGACCGGGAGGTAGGCCAGGTCGCCGACGTTTCGGAACAGTCCCATCTGAAGCGCGGCAAGGAACGCGATGGGCACCGTGACGTAGCTGTGCGCCACGGTGACCGGGACGAATCCGATCACGACGAGGGCCACCACCTGCACCGCCATCGTCCAGCGCAGCGGATGGGGCACGATGCGCTCGACCCGGCCCGACTTGACGAGGGCAGCAAGCAGCACGCCGACCATGAACGCGAGGATGGGCCAGACGTGCGCCATGGCCGCTGCCACCTTGCGTTCGGACACGTTGATCGCGAAGAAGATGACGTTGCCGGTCTGCACGTTGGCGAAGACACCACCGCGGACGTAGAAGGTGTGGGCGTCCATGAACCCGTTGGTGATGGTGAGCAGCAGCGCGAACCACAGCGTCCTGGCACGGTCGAAGTCGTCGGGGCCAGGTGTCGGAGCGCCCATACGGACAACCTAGCGGTCGAGCCGTCCGAGCACGCGCAGCATTCCGGCGGCCGAGGTCGGCCAGGAGAACTCCTCGGCCCGACGGCGGGCGCCGACGCGCCGAGATGATTCCGGCCTGCCGATCACCGCGGTCACCGCCGCGGCGATCGACTCGGCGTCGTTGTCCGCGGCGATACCGCTGCCCGCGGTGAGGATCTCGGCGAGCGCCGAGGTCTTCGACGCGACGGCCGGGGTGCCACAGGCCAGCGCCTCGAGCGCGGCCAGCCCGAAGGTTTCGTGCGGGCCGGGCGCCAACGCGACGTCGGCGGAGGCCAGGATGGCGGCCACGGTGTCGCGGCACCCGACGAACCCGGTGAAATGGACCGGCAGTCGGGCGGCCTGGCGTTCGAGGCGGGGCCGCATCGGCCCCTCACCGACGATGACCAGCCGCGCATCCAAGCCCGAATCACGAAGGGCAACAAGGGTATCGATGCTGCGATGGGCATGCTTCTCGACCGAAAGCCGTCCGCAGTGCACCAGGAGCGTCTGCGCGGGAGTGGCCCAGCGGCTGCGAACGTGCGCGGAGTGTCGGCGTGGATGAAACTGCTCGAGGTCGACGCCGAGCGGGACCGTGGCGACGTTGGCTGCGCCGATGCGGTCGAACTCCTCGCGCGCGAACGCCGTCGTGCAGATCACCGCGTCGTAGTTGGCAGCCGTCCTGCGGTTCGCGACGTCGGCGATGGCGCGGGCGGCCCGCCGCGGCAGGAACTGCCCGGCCAGCCGATCCAGCCTCTCGTGGGAGATCATCACGGTGGCGACGTCATGGCGACGGCCCCACGGTCCCAACGAGCGCAGCGTCAGCCGGTCGGAGACCTCCAGGGCATCCGGTCGCAGCTCGGCCAGCAGTGCGGTGATCGGTCGCGGCAGCACGGCGCGGTAGCCGCCAGTGAAGGGAATCTGCCTGGCGGGCAATGAAATTCGCCGAACTCCGGACTCCAGCCGCTGATGTCCGCGCGCGGGTCCCGGGACTACCAGGTACACCTCGTGGCCGAGCGCGCAGTACTCAGCGCCGAGTCGGTCCACCGCTGTCCGCAGCCCACCGGAGCGCGGGCCGTAGAAGTTCGCCACCTGTACGACCCGCATGCCTCATCACACCGGGGCGGCGTGTGCTCCCCCGAACGGCCGGTGAACGGTGGTCTGAACACGTCGTGAATAGACCCGCCTACCCGACGTACTTGGTGAACCAGTCCTGCACGCGCTGCCAGGCGTCGGCCGCGGCAGTCGGGTCGTAGCGCTCACCGGTGTCGTTGAAGAAGGCGTGGTCCGCATTCTGTTCGACGACCAGCTGATTGACCAGGCCTGCCTTGTCGAGGGCTTGCTGGGCCGCGTCCTTGGTGGCGGTGACGCGCGTGTCCTTGGAGCCGTAGAACCCCAGCACCGCCACGTCCTTGGAGCCGTTGAAGTCAGCACCCTCGGGAAGTGGACCGTAGAACGGCACCGCGGCGCCGAGTCGGGGTTCACCGGAGGCCAACAGTTGCCACACCAGGCCGCCCCCCATGCAGAAGCCGACGGCAGCCACCTTCACCCCGGACGTCCGGCGCTGCAGTTCGTCGATCCCCGACTTCATGTCGGCGACGAAGTCCTGCGTCGAGATCTTGCTGAGAGCCGCGGTGGCCTCGGCCGGGTCGGTGAACTTGGCGGTCCCACCCTCGGCCGACAGCAGGTCGATGGCGAGACTCGAATACCCGATGCCGGCGAACCTGCCCGCTACCGAGCGCGCCCAGTCGGTGAGTCCCTTGTTCTCGTGGATGACGAGAACCGCGCCCTTGGGCGACTGCGCCTCGGCCCAGGCCGCCTGGAGTTCGCCGCGCGGACCCGCCCAGGTGACCGGTGTCGTCTCGAGTGCGTTCTCGATCCCGGGCGCAAGGGCTTTCTCGGTCGCCGCCCCACTGGAGGTCACCGGGGCACTCGCCGACGGCGTGCCGCTGGCGGGCTTCTCGGTGCCACTGCACGCGGCGATCAACGCGGACGCCGCGGTGGCACTGACGCCGATCAGCGCCAGCCTGCGGATGGCCTCGCGTCTGGACATCAGTCCGTCGACATGGTCGGTGGCGATCTCTTCGGCGATGTAGCGCTGCAGCGGGGTCACCCCACCGAGTATGCCCGGGGATTTCGAAGTTGCGGTGGGAGAAGCCTTCGACGGCGAATACTCATCGTCATGTCATCGCCTGCCGGCTCCGGGGCTCTCGTCGGCCGCGTCGCCGTGGTCGCCGGTGCTACCCGCGGGGCAGGCCGCGGGATCGCGGCGGCGCTCGGCGAAGCGGGCGCCACGGTGGTGTGCACGGGACGCACCAGCTCCGTCGTCGATCTTCACTCGGACTACGACCGCCCCGAAACCATCGAGGAGACAGCGCAACTCGTCAGTGAACTCGGTGGCGTCGGCGTCGCCGTTCCGACCGATCACCTCGACGTCGAGCAGGTGCGTGCGCTGGCCGACCGCGTCCGACGCGACTATGGCGGCATCGACGTCCTCGTCAACGACATCTGGGGAGCGGAGACTCTCAAGGGTCCACCGTCGACGTGGGACCGACCGATGTGGGAGCACGACCTCGAAGACGGTCTGCGCATTCTGCGACTCGGCGTCGAGACCCACCTGATCACGTCGCACTGCCTGCTGCCGTTGCTCATCACCCGACCGGGCGGACTGCTCGTCGAGGTGACCGACGGCACCGCCGAATTCAATGCGCAGCATTACCGACTCTCCGCGTTCTACGACCTCGCCAAGGTGTCGGTGAACAGGATCGCGTTCAGCCACGGCCATGACCTGGCGCCGTTCGGCGGCACCGCCGTGGCGGTCACTCCCGGCTGGCTGCGCTCGGAGATGATGCTGGAGAACTATGGCGTGGGCGCCAGCAATTGGCGTGACGCGTTGAACCCGGCGCGCGCCGGCGGGGGTCCGACCGCACCCGCCGCCTTCACCGAATCCGAGTCACCCCGCTTCGTCGGCCGCGGTGTGGCGGCCATGGCGGCCGATCCGGCCCGGGCACGCTGGAATCAGCGCTCGGCGAGTTCGGTGGAGCTCGCCCGCGAGTACGGGTTCACCGACGTCGACGGGCGCCAACCCGATGCGTGGGCCGAACAGTAGACATTTCTCGAATTGTGTTCACGATGTCGTTGACACCGGTCTCCGGCGGCTGTTCTATGGCTTCAGTGAGCTACGACACGATCATTCGACACGGCCGCTGGTTCGATGGCACGGGGGCGGCATCCGCCGTGCGCAACGTCGGAATTCGCGACGGCCACGTGGTGGCGATCTCGGCCGACGAGCTCGACGCGGATGACTGCCCACAGGTCATCGACGCCGCCGGGCACTGGGTGTTGCCGGGACTGCTGGACATTCACACCCACTACGACGTCGAGGTCCTCAACGGCCCGGCACTGGCGGAATCCCTGCGCCATGGCGTGACGACCGTGATGCTCGGCTCGTGCTCCCTGTCGACGATCCACGTCGACGGCACCCAGGCGGGTGACCTGTTCGGCCGCGTCGAGGCGATTCCCCGCGAACACGTCATCGCCGCGGTGGACGGCCGCAAGACCTGGCGGACGTGTGAGGAGTACGTCGACGCACTGGAGCGGCTGCCTCTCGGCCCCAATCTGGCGGCGTTCATCGGACACTCCGACATGCGGACGGCCGTCATGGGACTCGATCGGGCGACGCAGGCCTCGGAACGTCCCAGCCGCAGTGAACAGGCCGAGATGGAGCGCATGCTCGCCGAGGCGCTGCAGGCCGGCTTCGTGGGCATGTCGTCGATGCAACTGCTCTTCGACAAGTTGGACGGCGATGTCTGCCGTTCCCGCACGCTGCCCTCGACCTACGCCAAGGCGCGGGAGCAACGCAGGCTGAAGTCGTTGTTGCGCAAGGCGGGACGTGTGCTTCAATCCGGCCCGAACATCGAGAACCCCGTGAATCTGGGGTCGCAGGTGGTGCAGTCTCTCGGCCTCTTCCGCAACCCGCTCAAGACCAGTCTGCTGTCGGCCGCGGACGTCAAGTCCAACCCGTACGCGATCACGCTGATGGGTCCCGTCGCCCGGTTGATCAATCGCCTCGGCGGAAACTTCCGCTGGCAGCATCTGCCCGTGCCGTTCGAGGTCTACGCCGACGGCATCGACCTGGTGATCTTCGAGGAGTTCGGGGCGGGTGCTGCGGCTCTGCACCTGCGCGACGAGGTCGAGCGCAACGAGATGATCCGCGACGAGGAGTACCGCCGCCGCTTCCGCAAGGAATACGAGAGCAAGTTCGGAGTGCGGGTGTGGCATCGCGACTTCTTCGACGCCGACATCGTCGATTGCCCCGATGCCGGCGTGATCGGGAAGTCCTTCGGCCAGGTCGGCGTCGACCGTGGCGGCATCCATCCGGTCGACGCCTTCCTCGATCTGGTGCTCGAACACGGCACGGCCCTGCGATGGCGCACCACCATCTCCAACCACCGCCCCGAGGTGCTGAAGAAGCTCGCCCGCGACCCCGGCGTCCAGATGGGCTTCTCCGATGCGGGCGCGCATCTGCGCAACATGGCGTTCTACAACATGGGTCTTCGCCTGCTGCGCCACGTGCGAGATGCAGAGGCGGCGGGAAGGCCCTTCATGACCATCGAGCAGGCGGTCCACCGACTGACCGGCGAGCTGGCCGACTGGTACCGCCTCGACGCGGGGCACCTTCGCATCGGTGACCGTGCCGACGTCGTGGTCATCAACCCCGAACGCCTCGACGAACGCCTCGACGCCTACGCCGAGGACGTCGTCGCGCAGTACGGCGGACTCTCGAGGATGGTCAATCGCAACACCGAGACGGTCAAAGCGGTCCTCGTCGGCGGCCGCGCGGTGTTCCTCGACGGCGAGGCCACCGAGCTGGTCGGACGCCGGCGCACGGGACGCTTCCTTCGCGCCGCGCACGAGTCACCCGCCATTCCCACGCAGAGAGATGAGATGTCAAGTGTCGGTTGAGGATACGGTTCTCGGTATGTGGGCCGCACTTTCGGCACGGGATTGGGAGGCGCTGAAGTCGTTCCTGTCCGACGACTGCATCTACCTCGACATGCCGGTGGGTCCGGCGGCGGCGGCCAAGGGGCCGGAGGACATCGTCAAACGGCTGAAGATCGGCCTCGAACCGCTGGCCTCCTACGAGAACTTCACGGGCCTACTGGTTTCCGACGGTGCCAATGCCATGTACGAGCACCACGAGGAATGGCATTGGCAGACCGGCGAATCCGCGGTGCTGCAGTTCGTCACCGTGCACCGGGTGGAGAACGGCAAGATCTCGCTGTGGAAGGACTACTGGGACATGGGCGCCCTGGCCAACCACGCTCCCCCGTCGTGGCTGGAGGACTTCGCCAATGCCGACATGTCCTGGATCTACGACGCGACCGGCGTGGTCTGACGTAGCGCTGCTAGACGCTCCAGGACATCCGGAACTTCTCCGCGAGTTCGTCGGGGCCGAGGTCGCCGAAGTTGTCGTGCTCGTAGCGGCGCACCGCCACGATCGCGTCCACCGCGGAATCGCCGAGAATGCCTCGCAGCAGCGCTGATTGGGACAAGGCGTCGATGACCGCCGGCTGACTGTCGGGCAACAGCGCGATGCCTGCCGCGGCGAGTTCCTGATCGGTGAGCGTCGCGGGATCGACGCTGGTCTCGGCAGGAAGGGGTAGCTCGCGTTCGATGCCGTCCAGCGCCAGGCCGAGGATCGCGGCCGTCGCGAAGTATGGATTGGCCGACGGATCGACCACCTTGACCTCGACATTGGCACCGTAGGGATTGCTCGGCCCGCCTTCGAGGAAGCGGACGGCCGCCTCCCGATTCTCGGTCCCCCAGCACACCCGCGCACCGGACCAGCTGCTGGGCTGAAGGCGCAGACCCGACAGGATCGACCCGCACAGGACACCCTGCGCCTCGGCGAGCCCGGCCAGCACGCCGGCGATCGCGGCGGCGCCCGCAGGTCTGGTGCCGTGCGCACCGGTGCCGCCGGAGAACAATGACACGCCGTCGTGGCTCAACGAAAAGTGTTGGTGTGCACCGGATCCCACGCTACCGGCAAATGGCACCGGCGATAGGCTCACCCTCAGGCCGTGGCGGCGGGCGACGCGCCCGACGATGATCCTCGTCAACACCAGTTGATCGGCAGCCGCGACGGGAGACCGGGGCGCCAGTGAGATCTCGAACTGGTTCGCGCCGTATTCGGGGTGCAACTGTTCGATGGCGACCCCGGCCGTCGCCGCCGCCTCCGTCAGGTCCTTGACGAAGCCCTCGAACTCGAGGACACCGGCCAGTCCGTACTGAGCCCACAGGTGCGAGGGCAACCGACTGCCGTCCGGTGCGACGAGGACGAACTCCATCTCGTGGCCGACGAGTGCATCCAGGCCGGCTGCGGCGAGCCGTTCCTCCACGCGCACCAACGTGCCCCTGCTGCAGAACGGATCGGGTGAGCCGTCCTGGTTGAAGAACGACCCGGGAGCCCAGGCCAGACCGTCACCGAGGTTGGTCAACGAGTCTAGGTCGATGCGGATCCGTCGATCACCGACGACGCCGATGTCGCCACCGACGACGACGCCGGCCTGGTCGATCGCGAAGACGTGCCACACGGGGCTGGCGCCCAAACCGGGATCGGCGAAGGCCGCCATCCTGGCCAGCGACACGGTCTTGGCGTGGATCAGTCCGGCCGGGTTGACCACCGTGCCGATCATGGTGGTGACACCGTCGGATTCGAGCGATGCGATGGCGGCCGCGGCCAGTGGTCTTCCCGACATGGCACCCATTCTGCACGCGGGACGCGGCGATGTGGCTGTGGCGTCGCGGTTTACAGCGTGATCTTGCAGGCCTGGCCGATGTCCAGCGTCCGCAACATGCGGCCCATCCCGAGCCACATCGCGCACGACAGGGCGAGATCGGTCAGGAGCTCGGGGCTGAACTGCTGGTTGCAGCGGTCCCAGAACTCTTCGTCGTCGCGCAGTCCGGTGTGATCGCTGGCGAATCGTGCGGCGAACTCGGCGGCGACACGCTCCTGCGGGCTGTACCCCGGCCAGGTCTGCCACTCGGCGGCGTGGTCGTAGAGGTCCTCGTCGACCCCGGCGGCGATCCCCTCCGAGTCACGGGTGTTCTGGCAGACCACGCATTCGTTGTCGAGCGCGATCACCATGCGGGCCAGTTCGCGAACGCGCATCGGCAGCCGGTTCTTGGTGTAGACCGCGTTGGTGAACTTGGCCATCGCGGTGCCGATGTCGGGCGACTTCATCACCCATGCTGCGGCGTCATCGTCGGCGAACGGCCCAATTCGACTCATGGCCGAATCGTACGCGCGCGGGAGCGATTCTGGAACACGTTCTAGTTCTGCACGGCGGTCACGTCAGCGCGCGGCGGCGAGCTCCGTACGGTCGTCGGTCCAGTCCCGCTGCACCAGCATGCGATGGGCGATGCGCTCGAGGGCGGCGTCGACCTGCACTCGGTCCGGTCGGCCTTCGAAGCTGGATGACTGCGCCAGCTTGTCGACGATGCGTCCGACGATCGCCGCGGACAGCGTGTTCACCTGGCTGACGCCGGTTTGCGTGAGCCACAGCCGCCCGTCGGTGTTGAGGGCGAATCCGTTGCGCACCACGGTGTCGAAGGTGGGTTGGAGCACTTCGAACGGCACCCGCAGTCGCTCTCCGATCTCCGTGATCGTCGCCGAGCCGAACACCTGGTTCTGCCGGTAGATCTGCAGCAGCGCCCACAGTTGCGGCACGGGCAGCTCACAGCCCGGTCCCCCGGCGAGGTTCCGAAGCCGGATCTCCGGTGAGTCCCTGAACATCCGACCGACCGCGACCTCGAGGATCTTCTCGGGTGAATCGGCGCTGGGCATCCCGAAACCCTCGCCGAGGTCGGTCGCCGAGACCGCGTCCATCTCCCGCAGGGGAACTTCCTTGAGGAACAACGCGACGACGAAGCCGACGATCGCCACCGGCACGGCGCACAGGAAGACGGTGCCGAGCGAATCGGCGTAGGCGTCGATGATCGGGGTCGCCATCGCGGGTGCGAGCTGATGCAGTGCCTGCGGAGACTCGGCCGCCTGGGCGGGCGCTCCGCTGGCGATCAATGCGGGCCCGAGCCTGCCTGCGAGGAAGTTCGCGAACAGCGACCCGAAGATGGCGGCGCCAAAGGAACTCCCGATCGTCCGGAAGAACGTGACCCCCGAGGTCGCCACGCCGAGGTCCTCGAAGCTCGACGTGTTCTGCACGACCAGGACGAGCACCTGCATGCACAACCCGATGCCGGTGCCGAGGACGAACAGGTACGCCGACTGCTGCCAGGTGGGCGTCGACTGGTCCATCCCGGAGAGCAGGAAGAAGGCGATTGCCATGATCGCCGTGCCCGCGACCGGGAAGATCTTGTACCGGCCGGTGCGCCCGACGATCGATCCGCTGCTGATGGACGTGATCAGCAGACCGGCGACCATCGGCAGCGTGCGCAGCCCCGATTCGGTGGCGGAGACTCCATCGACGAACTGCATGAACGTGGGCATGAACGTCAATGCGCCGAGCATCGCGAAGCCCACGATGAAGCCGAGGATGCAGCAGACCGTGAAGACCGGGCTGGCGAACAGGCGGATCGGCAGGATCGGCTCGTCGGCTCGCAACTCCACCCAGACGAACGCGGCGATCGCGGCTGCGGAGGCCGCGAACAGGCCGATGATGACCGGCGAGGTCCAGGCGTACTCGCCGCCACCCCAACTGGTCGCCAGGGTCAGCCCCGATGCTCCGAGACCGACGAAGAGGATGCCCGCATAGTCGATGACGGGCTTGGCCGCCCGCGCCAGGGACGGGATCGCGGCGATGCTCACGACGAGGACGACGATGGCGACCGGCACGTTGATCCAGAACGCCCACCGCCAGGAGAGGTTGTCGGTGAAGAAACCGCCGAGCAGCGGTCCGATCACCGTCGTGACGCCGAAGACCGCCCCGAGCGCGCCCTGATAGCGGCCACGGTCGCGGAGCGGGATGACCTCGCCGATCACGGCCATCGAGGTCACCATGATCGCGCCGCCGCCGATGCCCTGAAGAGCGCGCGACGCCACCAGCATGGTCATCGAGCCGGCCAACCCACACAGGATCGACCCGGCGAGGAAGAACAGGATCGCCGCCTGGAACACGGTCTTGCGACCGAACAGGTCACCGAGCTTGCCGACGATCGCCGTGACGATCGTCGAGGCCAGCAGATAGCTGGTGACGACCCACGACTGGTGGCCGGCACCGCCGAGGTCGGCGACCACCGTCGGCAGCGCGGTGGCCACGATCGTCTGATCCAGAGCGGCCAGCAGCATGCCGAGCAAGACGCCGACGAAGATGAAGTTCCGCCGCTGCGGACTGATCAGCGCATTGGCGGATTCTGGATCCGCGGTGTGGGTCCCCGAGGGACTGGTCATGACCTGCCTCCAAAAGTGTCCGGGCGCGTGGTGCCGCCCAAGACCTTGTCGTTTAGACAGGCTAAAGAGTTACGTGTGTGCGTCCTACTGTGGCGGGCGCGACACGCACTGCGCGGAGTAGAGCTGCTCGCCGAGCTTGTCCATCAACTCGAGCTGCGTCTCGAGGTAGTCGATGTGGTGCTCTTCGTCGGCGAGGATGCCCTCGAGCAGGCTGGCGCTGGTGGCGTCCTCCTTGGCTCGACACATGACGACGCCGGGCTTGAGCCGGGCCAACACCTCGTACTCGATCGCCAGGTCTGCCTCGAACTGTTCACGCAACGTCTGCCCGACCCTCAGCGAGAACAGCCGCTGGTAGTTCGGAAGGCCGTCGAGCAGGAGGATCCTGTCGGTGATGGCCTCCGCGTGGGTCATCTCCTCGAACGCCTCTTTGCGCGTGTGCGTGGCGAGCTCGGTGAATCCCCAGTTCTCCTGCATCTTGGAGTGCAGGAAGTACTGATTGATCGCGGTCAACTCACTCGTCAACTGCTCGTTGAGGAGTTTGAGGACGTCGGCATCGCCTTGCATTGATTGGCTCCTATGAACACCGGGTGGGCTGGTCGGGTGTCAGTGTCGGGCTGAGACCCGTCCTGCGCGGGTTCGCCCCCAATCTAGTGCAACGGGCCTGCGCGAGTGACGGATCAGCGGGTCGCCTCGGCGTGTTCTGGACCCCGTTGCAGAACGCGCCTATGGACTGGCTGACCTAACTAAGGTTAGACTTCACTAACCTGCTGGCCGCGCTCTCGGAGCGCTCGGAGACGAAGGCGGAATTCACTGATGTTCGTCTGCCTGTGCACGGGAGTGACGAGCAAGGCCGTGACGGATCTGGTGGCGTCGGGAGCATCGACGTCGAGGCAGATTGCCGACGCGTGTGGGGCCGGCCTCGACTGTGGGCGCTGCCGCCGCACCCTGCGCGCGATCATCGCGGCCTCGGCCGTCGAGAAGTGCCCGGTGCACGCCGCCGGTTAGCCGTCGCGCCGATCGGCGAACGCTGCGAGCGCGTCGGCGTTGGCCGCTCCCCCGAGCAGCTCGGCGAACTTGGCGTACTCGCGCGCAGCGGCTGCCGTGATCCCCGACCGGGTCGGCTCGACCATCGTCTGCTTGACGGCGATCAAGCTCGGAATGGGCCGGGACGCAAGGATTTCCGCGTGCCGACCGGCTTCGGCGAGAAGGTTCTCCGGTTGGCAGACCTTCCAGACGAAACCCATCCGCAGCGCCTCGTCGGCGTCGATCCACTCCGAGGACAACAGCATCCAGGCGGCGTTCTGCCGTCCGACGAGCTGCGGCAGCAGATAGGACGACGCGGCTTCGGGCGCGACGCCGAGGCTGGTGAACGGGCACTTCAGCCGCGCGGTCGAGGACATGAAGACCAGATCGGCGTAGCCCAGGATCGTCGCACCGATGCCCACGCCGAGCCCGTTGACGGCCAGGATCAGCGGTTTCCGCAGATCGGTGAGCGTTTCGATCATGCCGGGAAACCCGTACTGCCCGGACTGAAATTCCGGGTCGGTGATGCGCGCCTGCATCTCGACCAGATCGTTGCCCGCGCTGAACGCGCGGCCTGCGCCGGTCATCACGACGACCGCCACCGCGGGGTCCTCGTCAGCCGCGCGCAACGCGATGGTCGTCGCGTCGTACAGCGCCTCATTGAACGCGTTGAGCGCCTCGGGACGGTTGAGGGTCAGGGTTCGCACGCCGTTGGCGTCATCGATCTCTACCAGCACGGCAGCAGCGTATGCGTCAGCCGTTCGAGTACACGCGACCGGGGGCGATCACCACGATTGCCCTTCGCTGCTCGGCCATGACGCGGTCGTACTCGGTCCAATCGTCGTGGCGTCCGCCCGCGGCGGTGAACACCTCGCGCAGCAGCACTCGGAGCGCGTCACCGGTGAGCCAGGGCTGAGGATCGTCCGGTCCCGCGAGTTCGGCGGTGCCCTCGACCGTCGCCCATCGCCACCCGTCGCGGAACGTCACCGCGATCTGCGGCCGTGCCCGGAGGTTGGCCAGCTTCACCCGGCCGTAGGTGACGAACGCCAGTGCCGGCTCCCCCGAGACGGGATGAGGAATCGTGCCCACGTTGACCAGCGAGGCCTGCACGCTGCCATCGCTGCGGACGGTCGACACCACCGCCAGTCCGCTCTCGGCCGCGCCAAGCGCGACGGCGTCGTCGAGGGTGGTCATGCCGACACCTCCGCCGCGAAGGGCGAGCGCATCACGTAGCGGCTGGTCGGCACGGTGTCGACGGATCGGTTGGCGCCGAAGGCCGACGTGCTCTCCACCATGCGGTTCATCCGATCGCTGAGCTCGTGATCGTCGGCGGCGCCGAAGAACGCATGCAGATCGCGCGTCGCCTCGATGGGGAACAACTCCTCGACGATGGCGTCGATGGCAGGAGCGCCCGAGGTCAGCGCTCGTACCACCGCATTCTGGATGTATCCGAACGTCGACTGCGTGGCGATCGCCACCGGTGTGTGATCGAGGTGCCACCGCGAGAGCCAGGTGTCCTCGTCCAGGTCATCGGGCCGACGCAGGAGTGCAACGTTCGCGAATCCGGGCGTCCGTGCCCCCGGCGACGTCGGCGGTGGTGGTAGCGGCGCCGACTCCGTGACGAGATAGGCGTCGACCCGGTCGCATTCACCCGACAACAGATCGAGAGCGCCTTCGACGTGTGGACCGTAGGACTGCTGGGTCCAGATGCCGACGAATCCGATGACGGGCGGATCCAACGTCGTCAGCGTCATGAGCGAGTCGGCGACCGCCGCGTCCCGGACGTTGATCGCAAGACCGGGCGCGCCCTTGGCGAGGAGGCCGTCGGCGACATCGGTGCGCAGATGCGTGCACCACGACTCGTCCCCAGCCGCGCCCCGCAGCGTGATGATGACCTTCTCCACGGCACGAACCTACCGCCACGGCTGCGGCGCTGACCCACAATGGCCGTTCGGTTCGGTACGTTTTGGTAGTTGTGATGGGCAGGCGATGAAGGGAATACCGCAGGGGCTCACCGTGCCCGATCTCGGAGCGCTGGGGCGCAGTCTGCTCGGTGTGATGGTCGCGGCCGGCGCCGGGCTGCACTGGGGGTCGGCGGGCGCAGCGACGGCGGCGGCCGGTGCAGCCACGATTGCGGGAGCCACTGCGCTGCAGGACAGTCCACGTGGACCCCTGCGGCTGGTGCTGGCGATCTCGTGCCAAATGGCGCTCGCGGTACTTCTCGGAACGTCGACGTCGTCCTACGGCGTGCTCTTCGTGGTGGTCGCCACGGCGTGGTGTCTCACCGCGGGCTTGCAGTGGGCCGTCAGTGCGAATGCCGGGCTGATCGCTACGGCGGCGGGCGCACTCCTCGTCACCGCACCACCGGTGGCGCCAACGTTGCCGTCCGTGCTGACCGCGGCCGCACTAGCCCTGGGCGGAGGCCTGATTCAGGCGGTGCTGATCGGGCTCTGGCCGCGACGCCGGTGGCGGCTGCAGCGCGATGCGCTGACCCGGGCCTACCGGTCCCTCGGGGTCGATGCCCAGCAGCTCGCGGGGGATCCGAGTGCCGACGTCGACCCGGCGCCGCTGCTCATGCTCCGCGACTCGTTCACCCTGACCGACCGACAGGCCCGGCAGCGGCCCCTCGCCTATCGCGCCTGGTATGGGCTGCCGCAGCGCATATCCGTGACGCTGACCGCGCTGGCGGCCAGATCGCCCGGCGACGCAGCAGTGGCCGATCTCCTCCGCGCCTCCTCGACGGTGCTCGACGTCGTGGCGAGTCGACACCGGACCGCTCAGCGCGCCGCGGTGGACGGCATACAGCGCGTCGAGGCCGCTGCCGAAGAGGTGGCGTTGTCGAACGTGGCACTGGCGCATCGTCTTTCCCACCAACTCCGGCAAGCCGTCGCACTGCGTTTCGGCGAGCCCGCCACCGGCCCCGAGCACGTCGCGCGCCCCTGGCGCCACGGTGCGCTGTCCGTGGCGCCGACGGCTGCGGCGGCAATCGGCATGCACCTGACGTGGGGGTCACCCATCCTGCGGCACGCGATCCGACTGGCAGCCGCGACCGGAGCCGGGGTCGCCATCGAACGGTTCGCCGACGTCCCGTACGGCTACTGGATTCCGTTGACCGCGCTGATGGTGCTGCGCCCGGAGACCGCCCACACGTACACCAGATGTGTCGGGCGCGTGGCGGGCAATGCGATCGGGATCGTCGCCGCGTCGGTCGTCACCATCCTGTGGCACCCCGCGGGTCTGGCGGCCGCCGTGCTCGCGGTACTCGTTCTTGGAATCGCTTATGTGATAGCAGATTTCGGCTACATCGCGATGAGCGCAGCACTCGCGGCGGCGATCGTGTTCCTCATCGACATCAGCGGTCTCCCCGAGACGGGCACGACGGCGGACAGGTTGATCGCGACGCTGATCGGTGGCGCCCTGGCGGTGCTGGTGCACGTGGTGTTGCCCGATCATTCGCTGATCCGGCTGCGGCAGCGCGCGGGCGAGCTGCTGAAGACCGAAATCGACTACGCCGCAACGGTCATCAAGGCCTTCGTTCATGGCCTGGATCATCCGGGCGAGGCCTTGGCCGCGGCGTGGGAGCGGGCCTTCCGCGCCAGGGCGGCATTCGAGGCGGCGGCCGGTGCGACGACGTCGGACTCGAGTGATCTGCGCCGCTGGCTGAAGTCCTACCGCGGCGCCCTCAACGCCATCACCACGTCGTGCGCGACGCTCGAATCCAACTTGCCCGCTCAGCCGTCGGCGTCGCTGAGTGGCGACTTCGTGGTGGCGATCGACGAGTACGCAGAAGCACTGTGTGGTGCACCGACGACTCCTGGTTCACCGTGGCACATCGACGGCGATCGGGTGGCCGCTGCCGAACAGCGAATCCGCGAGGCCGCGCGGCAGCTCGGACCCGACGACACCGCAAGCCGCGTTCTGGTGGCCGAGATCGGCGACATCACCCGCAGCCTCGTCGGTATCACCGACTGAATCCGCTCGTGCGACGGGATCAGTCGCGGGCCCACCGCGGCTGGATGAAGACGCCCTCGGCTTCGACCGTCACGCCGTGGGCATCGGCGAGGTGTCCCGTGGCGAAGGTCTTGACGCCCTCGGTGCGGACGATCGCGGCCTCGACGTGCAGATCGCCCAGTGGTGTCATGCGGCGGTACCGCATGGTGATGGTGCCGGTCAGCCGCGGCTTGTCCGGCGAACTCGCGGCGTCACCGAGCGCGTGGTCGAGGATCAGGGCGGCCACGCCGCCGTGGACGTGACCCGGCGGGCCCTCGTAGGCCGCACCGAGGGTGAAGTCGGCGGACACCCCCCCGCCTGCGGTGGCGGTGAAGTTCACCGGCGGTGCCACGGGATTGCGCATCCCGATGACGACGTTGCCCCACGGCATCTGGTCTCCGTCGCTGCCGAACCGCACCCCGAAGGAGCCCTCGAGCTGGCGGCCGCGGAGTCGGGCCGTGGCCGCGTCGATTTCGGCCTTCGCGGCCGCCACGGCATCGCCGTCCATCTCGGTGCGGATGGTGGCATCGATCAGTTCGCGGACGGACCGCGTCAGCGGTTCGTAGATGCCGCGGAGCCGTTCGACGTCCTGGGCGCTGAGATTCTCCACGGGGAAGTCAAGCACTTTTGCACAAGAACACGTTCTAGCGCCGGTGTCGAATCGCGACTACGTGCGGGGACGCACCCCTGCTGCCCGATACACGAACACCGGATCGATGGAACACCACAGCTGCGTCGCTGGCATCCTTTCCAGCAGTTCGCCGGCGATGGCGTGTTTGTAGTTCAGCGCCATCGAGCCGCTGAACGAGGTGTCGACGCCCCGCAGGGCGATGTCGACCGTCATCCCCTTCTCGCCGATCGTCACGCGTGCCGGGCCGCGCGGCAGATCCCATCGCGAGTCAATCGCGCGCAGGAAGGGATCGGCACCAGTTGGGAAGGTCGCGACCGCCCGGGTGGTGGTCAAGGCGAACGCACCCCGAGACCGTGAGGCGCTCGACGACGACACGACGCCGGGCACGTGCCCCCGGAGGTGTTGCACCACAGCGACTTTCTCGGCGATGACGATGACGTCCTCGCCCTCGAGCTGTTGGCGGAGCTCGATCGGGAGCCGTGACAGGCTCGCTCGGTCCCGGAGAAACCCGAACATCGTCGGAAAGCCTCGCCTCGTGTATCGCCGACCGACGACTCAGCCGATGGTGGTGTCGCTGTCGATCTTCTCGGTGGCTGCGGCCAGGACGTCG
>NZ_JAEMTA010000113.1 GCF_016462545.1 Mycolicibacterium sp.
GAAAAACAGCCTCTGACGTAGGGCGACTGGGACTTGAACCCAGGACCAACGGATTTTTGATCTGCGGTTCTTGGAAGGTACGGCGGATGCCTGTTAAGCGTTGTTGCACAGACGATTTCGTCGTTCTAGCGTTACCAACGCCACCGGGCGATTCTTACCGTTTCTCGGACATAACCGCCGAATATAAGCGTCGACTGCCTATGACCGTCTGATGCTGAGGGATGCGGGGTCAAGACGCGCGGGCGCCCCATTCCACCCGAGCCGAGAGGTCGCAGGACAGTGAAACCAAGAAGATCTGGTTGACGTCGATTGCACCCATCCGGCATTCACTTTCGAACGGAGTGTTTGCCACGCGCTGTGGACGAATCCGGCCATCGGATTGGCAACGCCGGCGCGATCTTCCGACAGTCAACGAGGCCCATCAACGGAATAGGTGCCAGTTTCGTCTTCGACGACCACCGTGACCTGCGCCTTAACGCCGTCGATGGTGACGGCACATGTGAAATTGTCACCCTTTTCCGCAGTGGGATTTTGCCCATCGTTGCAGCTGACGGCGGTAACGTTGTGGCCGCCATACCCATATACGGGGTCGCTCAATATTTGCTGTACTCCGGCCTGGACCTTGGTCACGTCGAGCTGGTTTCCGCCGAACACGCCAAGTTGGTTGACACCCAGCAGCAGAGCGACGCCTTCCCCGAGTAACACAAGCACCCCCACACTTATCAGAACGCGGCGCAGTCTCCTCCTCCTCAAACCTGCTGTCGTGAACGAAGATCCCGAAGCTGCTGCCTGCCAACTGGATTGACCGCGGGGTAGGTCCATGGACCGAGGGGGACCGATTGAATGAGGTTGAGGTGCTATCGATCTCGGCGGCGAAACAGGTGGTGGCGTTAGCGGGGGGAACTGCCTCTGTCGATGCCCGTCCTTAGTGCGGTCGACCCACCACTGTTGTTGTGGTGCGCGCGGTCGAATTTGACGGGTGTGTTCCGGGTCGTCGGGTGGGCTCATCGCGTGACTGTCGCCGCCGCTGGATGTCGAGGAGATGTCATGGAAAAACCTCGTAGCACTTGTCGCCGTCGCCGATGAGCCCTGATCGGAAAGCAGCGATACGGGTGAAGCCAGCAGGCACGCTGACGCCGTTGACGTCGCTGGCGACGAGGCGGTTGGTCAAGAGGCCGGATACGGCTTCATCGAGATCGCCAGCCGACAGCACTAGGGCCTTGCCCGAGGGAAGCTTGATCGGCCGCGCCATTTCCTTTTGGGCGAGTCCGGTAAGGCATGCTGTCCGCAGCGCCGCCTGCTGAGTATTCAATGAGACGCCGCGTTCGTGCTCGACCGCCAGTGCGTAACGGGAGGTGACCATGGAGAACGCGGTGTCATCGCCCTGCAGGATGTGTTCTGTGGTCCTATTGTCCTCCACCTTGGCCAATTGTTGGAGTGCTGGTAGATCGAGGTTGATGGTGTTCGTTGAAGGGCAGTACGAGGCTGGCGGACTTGGCTTTGCATCCGTGCACCCGTCCCCGCCTCCGACCACCAGCGCCGGCGGGTTGTCCAGATGAAAGACGTGCCCGAGCAGTTCCATTAGTGTCGACAACGAATCGTTGTCGATCGATGTCTCGCCGTCTGCGTCGTCGCCTTCCATTGCCGGGAGCCCCCGCTGTCTTTGCCTGATCTCATTTCCGTCAATGCCGGCGCAGTCCTGGGGTCCTCGTTCAAATCCCTTTTGAAACGCGCCGAGCCGATCGAGTGCCGATCCATGTCCGTCATCGGGATTGGCAACATCGCCTGGTGCATCCCTCAGATACAGTGCGCCAGCAAGAACATGATCGAGACCATCGGTGGTGCTCATGGTGAACCGGTGGGAGTGGCCCTCGGCGACCCAGCGCATGTAGGCGCCCGAAAAGCAGTCAGCTTGCTGCTCTCTGATCAGCGTCACACTGTCCTCGCCAATCAGTTGGGCTTGGTTTTGAATGGAATGTCCGTACTCGTGAGCTAGCACGGCGGGCACGGAGATGTCGCCGTAGAACCGGCGTGCGCCCGGAATAAGCACCCCCCTATCCCATGCCATCGAGTCGTCGGAAGGGCAGAAGAAGGCATTGACGTCGCCGTATGCCGAATGACCACACACCTCTGAGCTCAGCGGATCGTTCGAATCGTACGAGATCAAGCTGATTACCGGAGTGAATCTGCCAGGCCACTCAGGCAGATAGTGACTGCCCCAGAACTCCTGAATGTCGTTGAGCGCGAGCAGCACAAGACGATCGTTGTCGCCACCATTGGTGCCGATCGCCCTGCCGATCGCTGGCGGAGCGCCCGCCCGGACACCGCTGGGACCGTCCGCCGCCGGAAGGCCAGCGACGCGTTCAGGGTCGTACACCATCGAGATGGGATGCCCATCCATCACGGTTGGGCTGCAACCCGTGGCCATCAACGCCACGCACAATGTTACGAACGCGCGCCTCGTTAGGCGGCGGGACATGTCGCCTGTCGCGAATCCTCGAAATAGCCGGGGCATTGCCATCAGCGCGGACGGTAAGGCCCGCCGCGGTAATCGGGCGGCCCCGAAGGCGGCCCGTACGGGCCGGGCCGATTTGCCCTGCCAAAGTCAGGCGATGACGGCTGCGGATAGCCGTAAGCCGTTCCTCCGCTGCGGATTACCCCCGCCGAGGCAAGCGTCTCGGTCACGGCTAGCACCGTTTGAAGGCAGGCTGCCACTAGGACGAGGATCAAACCCACGCCGGCCTCTTGACCTCGTTGAAGGCCGACCAGCAGGAACAGCAATGTCGTCGAGCCAGCGAGGGACAAACCCGCAATGACGGGCCCGTTGTGATGCTGGCGGGGTAGCAACCCGAAGGCGGCGATGGACGCCGCCGCCAACAGCAAGCTCAGTCCGGCGGCGCCGACGCCACCGCCGGCATTGTCGAAGAAGTTAATCGAAGTTGACGGCGTAAGACCGGCCAGGTCGCCTTCGCTTGAGCTGGTGTACTTCGCGTAGGGCGCGAATCCGAGGAAAAAACCCACGACGCCGAGTAGGACGACGCCCAGCGTCGCGTAGAACGGAAGTCCGTGGTTGCTAGCGTTTCGAGGTGAATCGAACCAATGGTCTGGTCGCGGCTCGAAGGCAGGCGGCCCGTGTCGATCGGGTCGCGGTGGATAGTTCATCGCCCTTCCCTCCCCATTGCGCTGCATCACCGACGGCCGACGCCCCCGTGCGGCGCTCGCAAACGACGTTAACCGAACCAAGGGTCCGTTGCTGCTGCAACCTTGCACATCGGTGCCGATGTTGACGTCCTGCTGATCATTTCCTGTGTGCGCTGTCGCCCAAGCGCGTCCCCGCTGTGCAAACGTGACGTTGAGCAAACGCGCGCGCGTTCCGGCGTACCGACGGATACTGCCAGCAGAGGTATGAGGAGGGGGACCGTGTCCAACGCGCAGTCACGTATCGGCTCGATGTTCGGCAGATACAAGATCATTCGGCTTCTCGGACAAGGCGGCATGGGCGAGGTGTATGAGGCATTCGACTCCGAGAAGGACCGGACGGTCGCGCTCAAGATCTTGTCGCCGCAGCATTCCGACGACGAACAATTCCGTGCCAGGTTCCAACGCGAATCGCGCGCTGCGGCGGTCTTGCAAGAGCCGCACGTGATTCCGATTCACGACTGGGGCGAAGTGAATGACAACCTGTTCATCGACATGCGCCTGGTGCAAGGCAAGAATCTGCACGAACTGCTCGCACAGGGTCCGCTGAATCCCGCGCGCGCAGTATCCATCGTCGTTCAGATTGCGCAGGCTCTGGACGCCGCCCACGCCGAAGGGCTCGTCCATCGCGACGTCAAACCTGAGAACATCTTGATCAACGAGCAGGACTTCGCCTACCTCGTCGACTTCGGCATCGCCGAAGGCAAGGGAGAAACCCGACTCACCAGGGCGGGCACCCACGTCGGATCCTTCGCCTACATGGGACCTGAACGGTTTGCCGACAACCCAACGACGCCTGCCACGGACGTCTACTCGCTGGCCTGCGTACTGCACGAGGCACTCACCGGGGATCGCCCATTCCCAGCCAAGACACTCGGGCAGGTCATCGCCGCCCACGTGAGCACCCCGCCGCCGCGACCTAGCGTGATGAAACCCGGTGTGCCCGAGGCGTTCGACGACGTCATCGCCCGCGGCATGGCGAAGGAACCCGACGACCGATACGGCAGTGCTGGTGCTCTTGGCCGCGCCGCGGAGCGGGCATTGCGCAACGACTCGCACACATGGCCGCCGTCGGGGCCCATACCCTCGGCTGCCACGGCCGTGGCGGCATCGGCAGCTACCCAATACGCCAGTAGTCCCCCGCCGCCGAGATCTGAGCCCTCTTCACAATGGCCTACTGTCGTGACCGACTCTGTGCAGCAACGCAATTCAGCGGCATCGCGACCGTGGTTAGTACCGACGGTCATAGCCGTCGCCGCGGCGCTGCTGCTAGGCGGCATCGGCGTGGTAATCGGGATGCTCGCCAACCGCAATGCGGCGCCTGCGACCAATTCGGCGCCATCGGCGGGATACACCATTCCCGTCGCGACACCGACTCAAAGCGCGGGCCAGGGCAGCAGCATTCCGATCCCTCCCCCGCCGCCGCTGCCACCACCAGCGTCGGCCGCGCTTCCACCGCTCGTCACGGGACTGGATGCAGCGAATGAAGCCTGCGACCAGGGCTATTCGCTGAATAGCCACACCGGATTCGGGACGCACGCCGGACGCGGCTCACCCGAGACTTCCTGCTACTTCGCCAGCAGTGTGCTGACCTCATATTGGAACCAATACAGCGGGGTGGATCGCGGCGCGCACACGGTATACGCCCCGGGGGTGGTGTCCTGCGGCACGGTACCCGGTGCGAACTGCAACGGCACGGAGTTCGTGATGCAGTGCGCTGCTTTCGGATCCGACAACTGGATCACGTGCACCGGCGGCAGGAACGCACGCGTCTACATCTTCTAGCCGGGCGTAGGACGCCCTGCGCTGACGTCATTGACTGCACTGGCCTGAAGGCAGTTCGACCAGGTGAGCGGTCAACCAGTCGGCGATCTGGGTCAGAGCCTGGGTGCCGTCGGCGAACGAGCCGGAGGTTGGCTGGGCGGCGATGGTCACGACCGTCAGCCCGCCCGGGGTGGAAATGACGCCCATCTGGCGGACCAGGTACTGACCCGAGGGCGACGGACCCCAACCTCCCTTGAACCGTGCACCGGGAATGATCCCGAGTCCCCAGCGTTGGTCGCTCTCGATTTGCCCCATCAGGTTGAAGACCGGCGCGTCTTGGGGATCGCAAGCGGCGACGGCGGTGAATCGCGCCTGGTCGGCGAGCGCCCACATCGTCTGCCCGAACGCGGTGAACTCCGGACGCACCTTCTTGGATTCGACGATGGTCGGGTCTCCGGCTTGCTCGAGTACATGCTGCACCGCTGCAGCGGCCTGCTCGGGAGCGCCCAGTCCCTCCCACATCGACTCGGCGGCAGCGTTGTCGGATTCGGTGATCGCCTTGGTCATGATGTCATCGACTTGCGCCGAGTTCCGTTGCCGCAGCGCGGCGATGACCAGCGGCACCTTGCTCGTGGACCACGCCGGCTCGGGCTGCTGCAAGTCGCCGAGGACCAGCGGATCCTGTGCACGGCCGCCAGGTGCGTAGGCGACCAACCCGACCGTGGCATGCAGGCTTGACTCCAGCTGGGTGAAGTCAGCGGGCAGTCCAACGGTCGGACTCGGCGCGGTCGACGATGCCGGTGGTGCAGAGACGGCCGTGGCACTCACCGTTGTGCGCGGAGCAGCCGAGGTGGCGGACGGGACGCGCTCTGTGACTTGGCGGCCGAGCACGACACCGCCGACGACGATGCCTGCCCCGAAGACCAGCGATGCGACCACTACGGCAATCCGTGTACGCGCCGAGCGTCCGCGGCGTGGTACCGCGGACGCGTGTCGTCGGCGATTCAGCGGTGTGTCGTTCGTCTGCACCCCCATTCGTCCAGTGTCCCCCCACCCTCCGGTGCGCGACTGCGCAAACTCGGCCGTATTGTGGCGACCGGGTCAGTTCCCAAATCGACCGGGCCATGAACGACGACTCACAATATTTGATCCTCTGACGTAGGGCGACTGGGACTTGAACCCAGGACCAACGGATTATGAGTCCG
>NZ_JAEMTA010000114.1 GCF_016462545.1 Mycolicibacterium sp.
AATCCGGATGGCGCGGTCCGTCAGCCCAAGAGCACATGCTCGGGATGGTCGCGCGATACCGGGCGGGAGCACTCGGTCGTACCGCCCGAGGTCGAAAGGCCCTAGCGGGAACCGCCGCTGGCACGAACTGTGGACGTGCGCCGTAGCGACTGCCCGGCGGAGCGGAGGGCGCCGATGGCCGACAAGCCGAAGTCGCTGGTCATCTCGTCCGATGGCGTCGGACAACGCAACCTCAGCTGCTACAGCAACGGTCTACTGGGTTACCGCGCGCCGAACGTCGACCGACTGGCGGAGGAAGGCGCTCTATTCCCCGCAGCAGACGTAGGCCCGCTTCAGCCTCGAACAGGTGATGGACACGCTGCAACAGGATGCGGGCGCGAGTAATCGAGCCGCTGATCCGGGACGGAACCGACGGGAAATGCATTGGCGCTGAACGAGTATCAACCAGGGAGCGCCTTCACCGGCGTCATTGGTCGGACACCGGCGGAGTCGACACCGGCGTGGCCCGCCCCGGTACGCGCGACGCCGAACGCACCGAATGTTCTGTTCATCGTGATCGACGACATGGGGTTTGGTCACCTCGGCTGCTACGGCAGTCCAATCGCGACGCCGAACATCGACGCGCTCGCCGCCGACGGGCTGCGCTACTCGAACATGCACACCACGGCGCTGTGTTCGCCATCGCGTTCCTGCATCATCAACGGGCGCAACCACCATTCGAACCACCTGGCCTGCCTCACCAACGGCTCCACTGGATACCCCGGCTCGGACGGCTACGTCCCGTTCGAGAACGGGTACCTGTCCGAGATCCTCAAGGCGGTGGGCTCCAACACCTACTGCGTCGGCAAGTGGCATCTCGCACCCGAAGAGACGATGACGGCTGCCGGCCCCTACGACCGCTGGCCGCTGGGACGAGGCTTCGAGCGCTACTACGGGTTCCTCGGCGGCGACACGCACCAGTACTACCCGGAACTGGTGCGCGACAATTCGCAGACCGAGCCCGAGGCGACCCCGGAGCAGGGCTACCACCTGACCCCCGATCTGGTGGAGAAGGCAAAGGCGATGATCGCCGACGCCAAGCAGGTGGCGCCGAACAAGCCGTTCTTCCTCTACTTCGCTCCCGGCGCCATGCACTCTCCGCACCACGTGCCGAAGGAATGGGCCGACGTGTACGCGGGCGCGTTCGACGCAGGTTGGGACGTCTACCGCGAGAGAGTGTTCGAGCAGCAGAAGAAGCTCGGCATCATTCCGGCCAACACCGTGTTGTCGGGCCACGATCCCGATGTGCAGGAATGGGATTCGCTGTGCGAGGACGAACGACGCCTGTACGCCCGCATGATGGAGGTCTTCGCCGGCTTTCTCGAACACACCGATCACTATCTCGGTGAGCTCATCGATTTCCTCAAGGAGCTTGGCGAGTACGACAACACGCTCGTGATGCTGGTGTCGGACAATGGGTCCAGCGCCGAAGGGGGACCGACGGGCTCGATCAACGAGTGCCGCTTCTTCAACAACGTCGCCGACACGGTCGCAGAGGGTCTCGAGCACATCGACGAAATCGGCGGGCCGACATTGTTCAATCACTTCCCGTGGGGATGGACCAGCGCGGGCAATACGCCCTTCCGGCGCTGGAAGCGCGAGACGTACCGCGGGGGCGTCACCGATCCGTTCCTCGTCTCTTGGCCGAGGGGCATCGCCGCGCGTGGCGAGATCCGAGCCCAGTACACGCACGTCATCGACATGGTGCCCACGGTCCTCGATGCGCTCGGCGTCGAGCCACCGGCCGCCATCGCCGGCGTCACCCAGTCGCCAATCGAGGGCGTCAGCTTTCGGCATACCTTCCTCGATGCCGCCGCTGCGACCCGAAGGGTCACCCAGTACTTCGAGATGCTCGGGCACCGGTCGATCTACCACGATGGTTGGCGCGCCGTATGCCCCTGGCCAGGAACGTCTTTCGCCGAGTCGAAACACCAGTTCGGCGATGTCATCACCGCCGACGTGCTCACCGAACTCGATGCAGGCGGGTGGGAGATCTACCACGTCGACGAGGACTACGCCGAGACGACGAACCTGGCTGACGTGGAGCCCGCGCGCCTGATTGCGATGATCGCGATGTGGTACACCGAGGCTGGCCGCTACGACGTGCTGCCCATCGATAGTCGCGCCACCGCCCGAATCGCCGATGAGCGCCCGCAAATCGCCCAGAGCCGCGATCGCTATGTGCTCTACCCCGGCACGCAATCGATTCCGGCAGCGGCCGCGCCCAAGATCCTCAATCGTCCGTACTCGATCAACGCCGAGGTGGACGCCCCCGAGGGGGCCGAGGGCGTACTGCTCAGCATGGGCGGAAACGACGGTGGCATCGTGCTCTACGTGCAGGACGGGTTGCTCTGCTTCGCGCACAACTACGTCGCCAAGGACGTCTACTACGCCAAGTCCGAGTCGACGGTGCCCGCCGGACGGCACTTCCTGAGCATGGAGTTCAAGCCGACAGGAAAGCCAGATGCCAAGAACGGCAAAGGAACTCCCGGTCGGGTGTGCCTCTTCGTCGACGGAGTCGAAGTCGGCCGCGGCGACCTGCCGGTGACGACGCCGATCCGGTTGGCGCAGGGCGGGGCGATGCTGGTCGGTGCGGACACCGGGTCGACCGTGACCCCGGAGTATTCGGCACCATTCCGGTTCAGTCACCGAATCCATCGGGTCATCGTGGACGTCAGCGGGGACCACGTCGAAGATCAAGAAACGCAGATGAAGATCGCGCTCGCGAAACAGTAGGACGTGCCGTGGACGTGAAGCAGCTCGTCATCCTGGTGTTCCAGATCAGCTTGTTCGTCATCGTGTTCGGCTACGGCCTGAGGGCCAAGTTCGCAGACCTGACGTACCTCCTTCGGCGCCCGGCCCTGCTGGCTCGCTCGCTGGTCGCCGTCCTGGTACTGATGCCCATGGTTGCGGTGGGACTCGCCCGGCGGTTCGACTTCACACCCACGGTCGAGATCGCCTTGGTGGCGCTGGCAATTTCGCCGCTACCACCCCTGCTGCCGACGCGTGAGGCGAAGGCCGGCGGAGGAGAACGCTACGGTCTGGGTTTGATGGTGGTGCTGGCGGCGCTCTCGATTCTGGTCGTGCCGCTCGCGGTCCAGCTGATCGGTTCAGTCTTCGGACGGTCCTACGTCACCGCGCCGACAGCGATTGCCGTCGTCACGTCGACTTCGATCCTGCTGCCGATCGCACTCGGCATGGTCACGCGGGCGGTGGTGCCGCGATTCGCCGACGCAGTCGGCACGTATGTGGCGCGCGCGGGCAAGGTGTTCATGCCGGTCGCTGCGGTCGTGTTGATCGTCGCCGCCGGGCGGGACGTCTGGCGGCTGATCGGCAACGGCACCCTGCTAGCCATCACCGTGTTCGTCGTGATCGGTTTCGTCGTCGGCCATCTGTTGGGTGGTCCGGAGCCCGATCATGCTGCGGTGCTGGCCTTCTCGGCCGCGTGTCGTCATCCCGGCACCGCGTTGGCGGTGGCTGCGGCCAACTACCCCGATCACGACCTCAGGGCTGCGATCCTGATCTATCTGGCCGTGAACGTCGTCGTAGGACTTCTGTACGCGTACTGGCATCGAAGTCGATTGCGGCGTGGTGACGCCCGAGTGGAAGTGGGAAGCAATGACGGATAGTTCAGTGGCCGACGGATCGGTCCTGCCCTTTCCCCCGAACCCGTCGGCGAGTACGGCGGGCTTCACCCTCGCCGAATCGACCCACCGTCGTCGAGAACAGATCTCACGCCTGCCCGCGGATGCGCCTAACATCCTGATCGTGTTGCTCGACGACGTCGGCTTCGGGCTGTCTGACGTGGTGGGCGGGGAGGTGCACACTCCCGCATTCGGTCGCGTGGCAGGAGATGGTCTCTGCTACAACACGTTTCACACCACATCTATCTGTTCACCCACCCGGGCCGCGCTGCTGACCGGGCGCAACCACCACCGCGTGCACTCCGGCACCATCGCCGAACGCGCCGTCGACTGGGATGGCTACACCGGCGTGATAGGCAAGGACACCGCGACGGTCACAGAGGTCCTGCAGCACTACGGATACGCCACCGCCGCGTTCGGCAAGTGGCACAACTCGCCTGCCAACGAGACGACGGCGATGGGACCGTTCGACCGTTGGCCCACCGGGCACGGCTTCGACTACTTCTACGGTTTCATCGCCGGTGAGACCTCGCAGTGGGAGCCGCGCCTCTACGAGAACCTCAACCCGATCGAGCCCCCGCGCGACGAGACCTACCATCTGTCACAGGATCTGGCGGACAGGGCGATTTCGTGGCTCGGCAAGCACGAGTCCTTCGCACCCGATCGCCCGTTCCTGATGTATTGGGCTCCCGGGGCCGCGCACGGTCCGCACCACGTGTTCCCGGAGTGGGCGGACAGGTACGCGGGCAAGTTCGACGACGGCTGGGACGCCTACCGCGAACGCGTCTTTGCCCGGCAGAAGGAACGCGGCTGGATTCCCGCCGATGCCGAGCTGACGCCGCGAGCCGACACCATGCAGGCCTGGGCCGACATCCCCGACGCGCAGCGGCCGTTCCAGCGCCGACTCATGGAGGTCTTCGCAGGTTTCCTGGAACACGTAGACGTGCAGGTCGGTCGCATCCTCGACGAGCTGGACCGTCTGGCCAAGGCCGAGAACACGATGATCTTCTACATCTTCGGCGACAACGGCTCGAGCGCGGAGGGGCAGAAGGGAAGCATCAGTGAACTGTTGGCGCAGAACAACATTCCGGTGACAGTCGACGAGCAGCTCGCCGCGCTCGACAAGCTCGGCGGGCTCAGTGCGTTGGGATCGCCGAAGACCGACAACATGTATCACGCGGGCTGGGCGCGGGCGGGCAACACCCCGTTTCACCACACGAAACTGGTGGCGAGTCACTTCGGCGGAACCCGCAACCCGATGGCGGTGTCGTGGCCACGACGCATCAGCCCCGACGGTGCCATGCGCAACCAGTTCCATCACGTGAACGACATCGTGCCCACAATCTACGAGGTGCTCGGCATCCCCCATCCGACCGTCGTCGATGGGCACCGTCAGAAACCGATCGACGGGGTGAGCCTGGCGTACACCTTTGACGAGCCGAACGCGCCCACCCGCAAGACGGTTCAGTACTTCGAGAACAGTGCCAGTCGCGGCATCTATGCCGACGGATGGTTCGCCTGCGCGTTCGGGCCCTTCGTCCCGTGGGACACGCCGGGGACCGCGAAACGGTTGGCCACGTGGGATGCCAACACCGAACCGTGGGAGCTCTACCACCTCGACGTCGACTTCTCCCAGGCCAACGACCTCGCGACAGTCTGGCCGGATAAGTTGGATGAACTGAAGGACCTCTTCAAGGAGGTGTCGCGGGAGAACCTGGTGTGGCCGATCGGCGCGGGGCTGTGGCTGCGCATCCACCCGGAGGACCGGATCGCCTCCCCGTACACGACGTGGCGATTCGACGGATCGTGCAGCCGAATGCCGGAATTCACCGCACCGGGACTGGGCAGACAGGACAGTCGCGTCGTCGTCGCGCTCACGGTGCCCGAATCGGCGAGCGGAGTGCTCTATGCGTTGGGCGGATTCTCCGGCGGCTTGACGCTCTTCATGGACGCCGGCGTCCTCGTCTACGAATACAACATGCTCATCATCGACCGGTACCAGGCGCGCAGTATGGCGCCCGTCGCGGCAGGGGAGCACGGCATCACCGTCGACACCAGATTCAGCACGTCCGAGCCGATGGCGCCGGCCACGGTCACGATCGACGTCGACGGCAGCAGGGTCGGCTCGGTGGTCGTGGCCAGGACCGTGCCCGCCGCCTTCACCGCCAGCGAGACCTTCGGCGTGGGGATCGACCTCGGCTCACCCGTGTCGCCCGACTACATCGATCGACGGCCGTTCCCGTTCGACGGGGCGATCGCGAGCGTGGACGTCGAGGTGTTTGCGCCGGGGTCTCGCGAGCGATCGGGTGCGTCTGATACGGCAGTGCCCCCACCAGGGCTCGAACCTGGGACCTGCGGATTAAAAGTCCGTAGCT
>NZ_JAEMTA010000075.1 GCF_016462545.1 Mycolicibacterium sp.
TGTACGACGACGCCCAGGAGATGCTCGACACCCTGATCAAGGAGAAGTGGCTGACTGCCAACGGCGTCATCGGCTTCTTCCCGGCGAACGCGGTCGGCGACGACTTCGAGGTCTACACCGACGACACCCGGACCGAGGTGTTGACCAAGCTGATCAACCTGCGCCAGCAGGGCGAGCATCGGGACGGCATCCCGAACCGGAGCCTCGGCGACTTCATTGCGCCCAAGCAGACCGGCCTGGCCGACTACGTCGGTGCGTTCGCCGTCACCACGGGTCTCGGCAGCCAGGCCAAGTGCGACGAGTTCAAGGCCGCCAACGACGACTACAACGCGATCCTGCTGGAGTCGCTCGCCGACCGGCTGGCGGAGGCGTTCGCCGAGCGGATGCACCAGCGGGTCCGCAAGGAGTTCTGGGGATTCCAGCCCGACGAGCACCTGGACAACGAGGATCTCATCGGCGAGAAGTACGTCGGAATCCGTCCTGCCCCCGGCTATCCGGCCTGCCCCGAACACACCGAGAAGGCGACGCTCTGGGAGCTGATGGACGTCAAGGAGCGAACGGGCATCGAGCTGACCGAGTCGATGGCGATGTGGCCCGGTGCTGCCGTCAGCGGCTGGTACTTCTCGCACCCGCAGTCGCAGTACTTCGTGGTCGGCCGGATCAGCCAGGACCAGGTCGCCGACTACGCGAAGCGCAAGGGCTGGACGCTGAAGGAAGCCGAGCGCTGGCTGGCGCCCAACCTCGGCTACAACCCGGAGGATTGAGCCCATGAAGGCTGTGCTGTGGGATATGGACGGCACGCTCGTCGACTCCGAAAAGCTCTGGGACGTCTCGCTTCAGGCGCTGTATGCCCGGCTCGGCGGTGTGCTCACACCCGAGGTGCGGGAGACGACGGTGGGCAGCTCGTCGGAAGGCCTGATGCGCATCGTCTACACCGACCTCGGACTGGATCATGACCCAGTGGCGATGGATCAGTCGGCGGACTGGTTGCACGACTACACCGGCGAACTCTTCGAGCAGGGGTTGACCTGGTTGCCGGGCGCCCGTGAAATGCTCGATGCGCTGACGGCGGCGGAGGTCCCCATGGCGCTGGTCACCAACACCCGTCGGGGTCTCACCGAGCGGGCGCTGAAAAGCATTGGCAGCCATTACTTCTCGGCGTCGGTGTGCGGCGACGAGGTGGAGCACGCCAAGCCGGCGCCCGATATCTACGTGCGGGCCGCCGAACTGCTCGGCCTGCAGCCGGCCCAATGCCTGGCCATCGAGGACTCGGTGACGGGGTCGCAGGCGGCGGAGGCGGCGGGCTGCCCGGTGGTGGTGGTGCCCAACGACGTCGCGGTGCCCCACGGTCCGCGGCGCCGTCACGTGGCGTCGCTGGTCGACGTCGACGTGGATGCGCTGACGGTGATCCATCGGCAGTTGAGCGCGGAGCTCGACACGGCGGCCGCCGACCGGGGCTGACGATGCGCCAGCGGTCGTAGCTCACCTACCCGCAAACGATGTCGACCGGTCTGTTCATCCGGACTGCCACTCGCTGGGGGGCCGTGTTCCCGGAACCTTCCACACGACCGGTGGGATACGGCCATTTCGGTCGAAGGATTGTCCTATCGTGATGTGACAGGCATCACGCAGCGCTGCGAAAGGAACCCCATGGCTGGCCAGGGACCCCCAGTATCCGACGGTCCGTCGGCGATCACCGACGAGGACTTCTCATCCGGACGCACCGCCATCCGGATCGCCTCGGTGGCCGCACTCGGTGGTCTGCTGTTCGGCTACGACAGCGCCGTCATCAACGGTGCGGTGGACTCCATTCAGGAGGACTTCGGCATCGGGAACGCCGAATTGGGCTTCGCGGTCGCATCGGCGCTCCTCGGCGCCGCCGCGGGTGCGATGTCCGCCGGGCGCATCGCCGATCGGATCGGCCGCATCTCCGTCATGAAGATCGCCGCGTTGTTCTTCTTGGTCAGCGCGTTCGGAACGGCGTTGGCGCCCAATGTCGAAATCGTCGTACTCTTCCGGATCGTCGGCGGCATCGGGGTCGGCATCGCGTCGGTGATCGCACCGGCCTACATCGCCGAGACCTCCCCGCCACGCATCCGAGGCCGACTCGGCTCGCTGCAGCAACTCGCCATCGTCTCGGGCATCTTTCTGTCGTTCGCCATCAACTATCTGATTCAGTCGATCGCAGGCGGGCCCAACGAGGTGCTCTGGCTCGGGCTGGACGCCTGGCGCTGGATGTTCCTGGTGATGGCGATTCCGGCCATCGTCTACGGCGGGTTGGCGTTCACGATTCCCGAGTCACCGCGCTATCTCGTTGCGAGTCACAAGATTCCGGAAGCCCGTCGCGTGCTCAACATGCTGCTCGGCGAGAAGAACCTCGAGATCACCCTCTCCCGGATCCAGGAGACGTTGGAGCGCGAGGACAAGCCCTCCTGGAAGGACCTGCGCAAGCCGACCGGCGGCATCTACGGCATCGTCTGGGTCGGGCTCGGCCTATCTGTCTTCCAGCAGTTCGTCGGCATCAACGTCATCTTCTACTACTCCAACGTGCTGTGGCAGGCGGTGGGTTTCAGCGCCGACGAGTCGGCCGTCTATACCGTGATCACCTCGGTCATCAACGTGGCGACCACCCTGATCGCGATCGCACTGATCGACAAGATCGGCCGAAAGCCGTTGCTGCTCATCGGCTCCTCGGGCATGGCGGTCACGTTGATCACCATGTCGGTCATCTTCGCCAACGCCGGGTTCGATGCGGCGGGCAAGCCCATGCTCGACGGTGCATCCGGCGTCATTGCGCTGATCGCGGCCAACCTCTTCGTCGTGGCCTTCGGCATGTCATGGGGCCCGGTGGTCTGGGTGCTGCTCGGCGAGATGTTCCCGAACCGCATCCGAGCCGCCGCGCTCGGCCTGGCGGCCGCCGGTCAATGGGCTGCCAACTGGTTGATCACCGTGACGTTCCCCGGGCTGCGGGACCACCTCGGGCTGGCATACGGCTTCTACGGCCTGTGCGCGGTGCTCTCGGGCCTGTTCGTCTGGCGCTGGGTGCAGGAGACCAAGGGAGTCTCGCTGGAGGACATGCACGGCCAGGTCGTCGCCACTCCCAAGCCTGCGGCGAACGCCTGACGGCATCGCGGCCGGTATCCGCCGGAACCAAACCGCCGTGACTTCACACCCACGTGCGTGGAACAATCGCCTGCCGTGAAGACCTTCGACGCGTTGTTCGCCGAACTCAGTGAACGCGCGCGCACCCGACCCGCGGACAGTGGCACCGTCAAGGCATTGGACGGCGGTGTGCACGGGCTGGGCAAGAAGATCCTCGAGGAGGCCGGCGAGGTGTGGATCGCCGCCGAACACGAGGGCGACGATGCGTTGGCCGGCGAGATCAGTCAGCTGCTGTACTGGACGCAGGTCCTGATGATCTCGCGTGGGCTGACCCTCGACGACGTGTACTCGAAGCTGTGAACGCGAACGGATCCATGCTGCGCGTCGCCGTCCCCAACAAGGGTGCGCTCAGCGAATCGGCCGCGGAGATCTTGTCCGAGGCGGGCTATCGGCGACGCCGCGACCCCAAGGACCTGACGGTCGTCGACCCTGCCAACAACGTGGAGTTCTTCTTCCTGCGACCCAAGGACATCGCGATCTACGTCGGGTCGGGGGAGCTGGACCTCGGCATCACCGGACGCGATCTCGCGGCCGAGTCCGATGCACCCATCCAAGAACGCCTGGCGCTCGGCTTCGGGTCGTCGACATTCCGCTACGCGGGACCGGCCGGTCAGGACTGGGCCATCGAACACCTCGCCGGCAAACGAATCGCGACCGCCTACCCGAACCTGGTGCGAAAGGATCTGGACGCCAGAGGCATTGCCGCCACGGTGATCCGGCTCGACGGTGCGGTCGAGATCTCGGTCCAACTCGGGCTGGCCGACGTCATCGCCGACATCGTCGGGACGGGCCGCACCCTCGGTCTGCACGGCCTGGTGGCGTTCGGCGAGGCGTTGTGCGACTCGGAGGCCATCCTCATCGAGCGCGCCGATCCCGACACCGCCACCGCGTCGGCCCGCGACCAGCTGGCGGGCCGCGTCCAGGGCGTGGTGTTCGGCCAGCAGTACCTGATGCTCGACTACGACTGTCCGCGTACGGTTCTCGACCGGGCCACCGCGGTCACGCCGGGACTGGAGTCGCCCACCATCGCGCCGTTGGCCGATCCGGCGTGGGTGGCGGTGCGCGCCTTGGTGCCCCGCCGGACCGTCAACGCGATCATGGACGAGCTGGCCGCCATCGGCGCCAAGGCGATCTTGGCGTCCGACATCAGGTTCTGCCGCTTCTGACACAGTGGTGCTAGCGTCCAGCGCATGACGCAAGTCCTGGTGATCGTCCTCGCCCTCCTGATCGGTGTCGTGGCTGGGCTGCGCGCGTTGACTCCTCCGGCAGTGGTCGCCTGGGGTGCGCTTCTCGGCTGGCTTCCCGTCGACGGCACCTGGGCGCAGTGGGTCGCTCACCCCATCACCGTCGGCGTGCTCACCGTGCTGCTGGTCGTCGAACTCGTCACCGATCAGCTGCCCAAGACGCCCAGCCGAACGGTGCCGCCGCAGTTCATCGCTCGACTCCTGACGGGTGCGTTCGCCGGAGCGGTCATCGGTGCCGGCACGCATCACACCATCCTCGGAATCGGTGCGGGCGTCCTCGGCGCCGTCCTGGGCACGCTGGCCGGCTACCAGGCCCGCAGCCGGCTCGTCGCCGCCAACGGCGGGCGCGACCTGCCAGTCGCACTGACCGAGGACGTGATCGCGGTGCTGGGGGGATTCGCCGTCGTGGCGCTGGCCTCCACCGCGTTCTGAGTCCTTCCATGGCAACGAGATTCGATGCCATCATCGTTGGCGCCGGGCAGGCCGGGCCGCCGCTGGCCGGTCGGCTGACCGCGGCGGGCCATTCGGTCGCAGTGATCGAGCGCAAATTGGTCGGCGGCACCTGCGTCAACTACGGGTGCATTCCGACCAAGACATTGGTGGCCAGCGCGCACACGGCCCACACCGCGCGCCGTGGCGCCGAGTACGGCATCAGCACCGGTGCCGTCGCCGTCGACATGGCGAAGGTCAAGGCGCGCAAGGACCGGATCATGCTCGACGACCGCCACGGTGTCGAGTCGTGGCTCGAGGGCATGGAGGGTTGCACGCTGATCCGCGGGCATGCCCGCTTCGAGGGTCCACACACCATCCGGGTCGACGATCAGGTGCTCGAGGCCGATCGCATCTTCCTCAACGTGGGTGGGCGTGCGACGGTCCCCGACATCCCAGGTCTCGCTGACGTCGACTACCTCACCAACGTCGGGATCCTCGATCTCGAGGTGCTGCCGGAACATCTGGTGATCATCGGCGCCAGCTACATCGCGTTGGAGTTCGCCCAGATGTACCGTCGCTTCGGCGCGCGCGTCAGCGTCGTGGAGCGGGGTCCGAGGGTCACCGCCCGCGAGGACGAAGACGTCTCCGCTGCCATCCAGGACATCCTCGAGGCTGAAGGCATCGACATCCATCTGGGTGCCACAGGGATGCGAATCACCAAGATCGACAACAATTCTGGTGAATTCGCCCTGTACCCGCGTGACGGCGTCGAGCCCATCTCGGGTAGCCACCTGCTGGTGGCGACGGGCAGGCAGCCGAACACCGACGACCTCGGGCTCGACGTCGCAGGGATCGAGACCGACGAGCGCGGCTACGTCATGGTCGACGACCAACTGCGGACCAGCGTCGAGAATGTGTGGGCGATGGGGGACTGCAACGGCAGGGGCGCCTTCACGCACACGTCGTACAACGACTTCGAGATCGTGGCTGCCAACCTGCTCGACGACGATCCGCGCCGCGTGAGCGATCGCGTGCCGACCTATGCGCTCTACATCGATCCGCCGCTCGGCCGAGCCGGGATGTCGGTTGCCGAGGTGCGGGCGACGGGGCGACGGGTATTGGTCGGTAAGCGTCCGATGACGCGCGTGGGACGTGCGGTCGAGAAGGGCGAGACGCAGGGCTTCATGAAGGTTCTCGTCGACGCCGAGACGCACGAGATCCTGGGTGCGTCCATCCTCGGCGTCGGCGGTGACGAAGTGGTCCAGGACATCCTCGACGTGATGACGGCGAAGCTGCCCTACACGGCGATCTCGCGGACCATGCACATCCATCCCACCGTCAGCGAGCTCGTGCCGACGGTGCTGCAGGAGCTCACCCCGCTGGATTAGCCGCCAGCCGCTGGACCAACAGAGTCTGAGCCGACGTGCCGATGAACCCGCGACGGTCGAAGATCTCCGCGGTGGTGACGCCGATGCCGTCAGGGCCGATCGAGCCTCGCGCGCGCAACGCGAAGTCGTTGCCCTCGGGCGCTCGGTGCAGATGCACGGTCGTGTCCGTGTTCATGAAGACGAAGGCGTTCGGATCCAGCGCCGCGCCCACGCCGTTGGCGGAGTCGACGACCATGGTCAGCCGCTGCAGGTCGGTCATGTCCTCGGAGTAGACCAAGGGCACCAGCGGACCCATCCACGCGACCGCGGCGTCCCCGGGAGCGGTGGGTTGGGCACGCCAGCTCACCGTCTCGAGATAGCCGGGGGCGCCCTGCCAGCCGTGCGCGTGCGACACCGCCTCGCCTTCGACGAGTGGGGGATGCCGGTCGGTGGCGACGTCACTGGTGTCCGAGGGCGCCAGCAGCCAGGCGGTGACCCGGGCGACGGCCCGGTCGGTGCCGTCGGGTGCCGTCGCCGTCATCTCCGCTGCCACGAGCGAGATCCTGGCACCTGGGCGCAGCACCGTGGCGCGGACCTTGACCGGCGCGACGGGTACGGCGCCCAACAGGTCAAGGGTCAGCCGACCGATGCGGAGCCCGGGTCGAGTCGCCGCCACCAACTCCTCGATGACCTTGGTCATGAGCGCCAATGGTGGTGAGCCGTGCTGGATTTCGGCGTTCCAGTTGCTAGCGGTGCCCAGGGTGGACTCGAACACCTGCCAATCGCCGTCGACGCCGAGTCGCCGGTACTGACAATCGATCACGCGGCCGGCTCCTCGTGATCCCACGGGGACGGCCACCCGGGGTAGGGCGGCGGCGTGCCGCCGAAGGTCGGGCAGTGCTCGTGATGAGCGCACCAGTCACACAGACGAGACGGCTTGGGCCGGAAATCACCTGTGACGCCGGCCAACTGAATCGCCGTCCACATGGCCATCAATGTCTTCTCGAAGCGCACCAGCTCGTCGAGGTCGGGTGTGTAGTCGAGCACCTGGCCGTCTGCGAGGTAGAGCAGTCGAAGACGGGCGGGCAGCACGCCACGGGACCGCAGAAGCGCCACTGCGTAGAACTTCATCTGGAACATCGCCTTGGCCTCGGCGAGCTCGCGGGTCGCGGCGGGAGCCCTGCCCGTCTTGTAATCCACCACCCGCAGCTCACCGGTCGCGGCGACGTCGATTCGGTCGACGAAGCCCCGCAGGAGCGTGCCGTCGGAGAGTTCGACCTCCACCCGCTGCTCGCAGCTCTCCGGCTCGAACCGCGTCGGATCCTCCAGCCGGTAGTAGCCGGACAGCAGCGCACGGGCCTCGTCGAGCAGCGTCGCCCGAAGCGCTGGATCCGTGCCCATGCCGAATTCCGGGCGTGACGCGGCGACGTCCTCCCACGCCGGCTCGACGAGGGTCATCGCCGTGTCTGGCACGCGACTGGCCGCAGGCAGCGCGTAGAGCCGCTCCAGCGCGCCATGCACGACCGAGCCACGGACCTGCGCGGGGGAGGACGGCTCGGGTAGTCGATCGATGGCCCGGAAGCGGTAGAGCAGTGGGCATTGCTTGAAGTCGCTGGCGCGTGACGGTGACAGGGCCGGCCGCCTGGCGGGTGCGTCGTCACTCATGGGGCAACTGTAGGTTCGCCGTCCGACAACCCCAAGCATCGGGCACGGCGGGTCTGCTGGCAGGCTGAGCGGCTGTGAAGCGCACCGGTCCATTCGAAGTCGGCGATCGTGTTCAGCTGACCGACGCCAAGGGGCGGCACTACACGATGGTGCTCGCCCCCGGCGGTGAGTTCCACACCCATCGCGGCGCGATCACGCACGACTCGGTCCTCGGCCAGCCCGAAGGCAGCGTCGTGAAGTCGACGAACGGCGATCCGTTCCTGGTCCTGCGGCCGCTGCTCATGGACTACGTGCTGTCGATGCCGCGCGGCGCGCAGGTGATCTACCCGAAGGACGCCGCCCAGATCGTGCACGAGGGCGACATCTTCCCCGGTGCTCGCGTGTTGGAGGCCGGTGCCGGTTCCGGGGCTCTGACGTGCTCGCTGCTGCGGGCCGTCGGTCCCGAGGGCACGGTGGTGTCCTACGAGCTGCGCGAGGACCACGCCGTGCACGCCGAACGCAACGTCGTCACCTTCTACGGGGAGCGCCCTCCGAACTGGGATCTCCGGATCGCCGACCTGGTGACCTACGACGGTCCCCAGGTCGATCGGGCGGTGCTGGACATGCTGGCACCCTGGGAGGTGCTCGAGGCGGTCGCGGCGGCTCTGGTCTCCGGCGGCGTTCTCATCGTCTACGTCGCGACCGTGACCCAACTGTCGCGGGTCGTCGAAGCCATGCGCGAGCAGCTGTGTTGGACCGAGCCCCGCGCCTGGGAGTCACTGCAGCGCGGGTGGGACGTGGTCGGACTCGCCGTACGCCCGCAGCATTCGATGCGCGGTCACACCGCATTCCTGGTCAGTGCCCGCAAGCTCGCGCCGGGCACGGTCACGCCGACGCCGTATCGCCGCAAGCGACCCGCGGTCTAGCTCGGGGGCGTCGCCCGGCCGAGCGGCAGCAGCTGATCGGCGCTGCGCCTGCTGAGCTGCCAGGAGTCGCGCATCGGGGTGAACTCCATGGGGAACGTGAACGGCCGGACCTGGGGGTTGGTCGAGCCGATGGTGATGGTGGCGATGACGTGACCCGGCTCGCCCGCCCACTTCAGGTCGGTGGCATCGACGGTCAGTGGGGTGTACCCGCTGGCCTTCAGCGCCTCACCGAAGTTGGTCAGCGCAGCGCGGTCGTCGGGGGTGGCGTACTGCACCAGACCGACCTTCTGCTCAGGGGGAACCGACGTGTCGGCCAGTCGGGCGATCACACCCGTGAGCTGATCGACCGGAGGAAGGGGCGCAACCGTGGGCATGGGTTGCAGCGAGGCGCCGGTCGTTGGGCGTTCGACGGGCGGTGCCGCCGATGGTTCCTGCTCGGTGCACCCGGCCAGTCCGAGCGCCGCCACCAAGGTGACGGCGCTCAGAACTGTCCCAGTGGCGCGGTGCACCGGTTCCTTGATCTGAGTGGATCAGCTCGCCGACGACAGCAGTGCCAGGGCGGACTGCTTCGAGATCTGCCAGCCGGTGGGACTCGGGCCAGCGACGAAGATCACCGGTTCGGTCTTTGCGGCGCCGGTGTTGGCGGTCGCGGTGACGTTCGCCGTCGCGGTGCCACCGTCGGAGTCGATGTCGGCGACGACGAAGCTCAACGGGAAGTAGCCCTTCGCCGCGGCCTTGTTGTATTCACGATCGGCGGCGATGCCTTCGATGCGACCGAGGCCGCCCTCGATGTAGGAGCCCTTGGCGCCGGAGAACGAGCCTCCGCCGGCGAGTCCGTTGAGGGTCTGCAGCAGCGGTGCCTGGAGATCCGGCGCAGGTGCTTGTGGGAGCGGAATGCCCATGACCACCGGCTGGATGGCCGCCGTGGCCGATGGCGCGCCCGACCCCATGCTCGATGCAATGGAAGTCACACCACCCGCTGCTGCGGCGACGACGGCTGCTGCTGCCACGCCGCTAACGAGGGTTTTCAGGATCACGGCTGTCCTTTCGATCGGCTCTACTCTTCATGGAGGCTAACAGTGTTGCTGGTGTGTCGAATTCCTACACCGCACACAAAGACTGAATCGCCGGTAGCGTTGAAGTTGTTACTGCACCAACTTTCGGTGCGGGGAGGGGCGCAAGATGAGTGAGCCAGAGCCCATGTCCAGCGAAGACGCTGCCGAATTGGAAGAGCTGCGCCGCGAAGCCGCCGTGCTTCGCGAGCAGATCGAGCAAGCTGCGGGGCCCAACAGCGGCCTGCGCAGCGCGCGCGACGTCCATCAACTCGAGGCGCGCATCGACTCCCTCGCGGCGCGCAACGCCAAGCTCATGGACACCCTGAAGGAGGCCCGTCAGCAGTTGCTGGCGCTCCGTGAAGAGGTGGACCGCCTGGGTCAGCCGCCCAGCGGGTACGGCGTGCTGCTGGCCACCCACGGGGACGACACCGTCGACGTGTTCACGTCGGGTCGCAAGATGCGACTGACGTGCTCACCGAACATCGAGGTGAAGGAACTCAAGCAGGGCCAGACCGTCCGCCTGAATGAGGCGTTGACCGTGGTCGAGGCAGGCTCATACGAAGCCGTGGGTGAGATCAGCACCCTGCGCGAGATCCTGGCCGACGGACACCGGGCACTCGTCGTCGGGCATGCCGACGAGGAACGCATCGTGTGGCTCGCCGAACCGCTGGTGGCCGTCGAGGACTTGCCGTCGCAGGTGGACGAGGGCGTCGACGACGATCTGCGACCTCGAAAGCTGCGGCCCGGTGACTCCCTGCTGGTCGACACCAAGGCCGGGTACGCCTTCGAGCGCATCCCCAAGGCCGAGGTCGAGGATCTGGTGCTCGAGGAGGTGCCGGACGTCAGCTACCACGACATCGGCGGCCTGACGCGGCAGATCGAGCAGATCCGCGACGCGGTGGAGCTGCCGTTCCTGCACAAGGATCTCTACCGCGAGTACTCCCTGCGGCCACCGAAGGGCGTGCTGCTCTACGGCCCGCCCGGGTGCGGCAAGACGTTGATCGCCAAGGCCGTCGCCAACTCGTTGGCCAAGAAGATGGCGGAGGTCCGCGGCGAGGATGCCCGCGAGGCCAAGTCGTACTTCCTGAACATCAAGGGCCCGGAGCTGCTCAACAAGTTCGTCGGCGAGACCGAGCGCCACATCAGGCTGATCTTCCAGCGCGCCCGTGAGAAGGCATCCGAGGGCACCCCGGTGATCGTGTTCTTCGATGAGATGGACTCGATCTTCCGGACCCGTGGCACCGGTGTGTCCTCCGATGTGGAGACCACGGTCGTGCCTCAGCTGCTGAGCGAGATCGACGGCGTCGAGGGCCTGGAGAACGTCATCGTCATCGGCGCCTCCAACCGCGAGGACATGATCGATCCGGCGATCCTGCGACCCGGTCGCCTCGACGTCAAGATCAAGATCGAACGCCCCGATGCCGAAGCGGCACAGGACATCTTCTCCAAGTACCTGACCGAGAATCTGCCTGTGCACGCCGACGATCTCGCCGAGTTCGACGGCGACCGCGCGCTGACCATCAAGACGATGATCGAGAAGGTCGTCGACCGGATGTACGCCGAGGTCGACGACAACCGGTTCCTGGAGGTCACCTATGCCAACGGTGACAAGGAAGTCATGTACTTCAAGGACTTCAACTCCGGCGCCATGATCCAGAACGTCGTCGACAAGGCCAAGAAGTTCGCCATCAAGTCGGTGTTGGAGAGTGGACAGCACGGCCTTCGGATTCAGCATCTGCTGGACTCGATCGTCGACGAGTTCGCCGAGAACGAGGATCTGCCCAACACCACGAATCCGGATGACTGGGCGCGGATCTCGGGCAAGAAGGGCGAGCGGATCGTCTACATCCGCACGCTCGTCACCGGTAAGTCGTCGAGCGCCAGCCGGGCCATCGACACCGAGTCGAACCTCGGCCAGTACCTGTAGGCGGTACCGCTCAGCAGAGGTTGAGAATCGCGGCCTTGTAGAGGAACTTGGCGTCAGCCACGTCGACGGCGTCGCCGGTGTTCTGATAGATCGCGTCCAACGTCGTCTGCTGGGGCACGCCGTTCTGCACGTCCTCGCAGATGGAGTACCCGAGATTCAGCGCCGTCTCGGTCGATGTGTCGCCGTACCCATACTTGGTCAAATCGACGAAGAAGCCGTTCTCGTCGGCGTGCGCCGACCCGGCGGTGGCCAAGCCGAGAGCGAATGCCGCAGCGATCGTGGGCAGCACTAATTTCTTCATCCCGGAACCCCTTCGATGCCCTGTCGTGCACTGTTCGCCGTCTACAGGTCGTTCGCGGTCGGTGCACAGCATTCGCGCAGTTTAGGGTGATCTTGATGAACGCGCAGGCCAATCGCTACTCGAGCCGACCAGTGCAGTCTCGCTACGCATCTCGGCCAGCCAGTGAGTAGCTGTTGGTCAGGTCGTCTTGAAGCACGTGGGCGTCCTCGTTGCTGGTATCTATTCGAAGTTCCTCCTCGAGAACGCGCGAGCGGTAGGACCACCCGCGGGGAAGGCAGAGTCGATCGCTGAGTCCGGCGAGGTCGTCGTAGGTCAGCGTGGGATCGACGACCTGACTCCAGGTCTGCATCACCCAGGTGCGGCCATCGGGGTCGACGAGCTCGAAGACCGTCGTGCCTGCGTCGAACACGAAGACCGCGTTCCGCGAGACGGTGTTGGCCAGGTAAGGCGCCGGATTCATCGACGTCAGCACGACCGTTGCCTGTCGGATCATCTCGATTCCACCGAAGGTGGCGATCTCCCGCCGCCCCGTCACGTCCTTGTCGATGCCGTCCATCAGCCAGTATCGCGGTCCGTTGAGCAGCGCGGCTGCCGCACCGTGCTCCCGGGCCAGGGCACCGGCGTCGAGTCGCGACCACAGCTCCGCGGGACAGTCGTTGAGCGGAAACGTGTTGTAGACGGTGGCCCGCGGCGGGCCCTCGGAGTCTGCAGCGAGGGTGATCAGCAGCACTTCGCCATACCGCTTTCCGCGCAGTGAGGACGAGGGTGTCATGAACCCACCTTCCTGGCTTCGAGCTCCAGATACGCGTCGCGTCCGGCGAGGCTCACCGCCACGTCGGCGATGAGTGGATCGAAGAAGCGCTGCCGGTACAGCGGATCCACGCTGGTGCTCACCGTGAAGTACAGCCCGGACAGTACCGCCACCAAGAGCGACATGTGGACGATTGTCTGCGGGATCGGGATGTGAATGCCGAACCACGTTCCGGCGCAGGGAGGTTGGCCGATGACGCAGCTCTGTTCGGCAGACCACAGCACCGCGACGTCGTCCGGTACCGCGATGATGCCGAGGGCGAGGAAGAAGACGAACAGACCCGCGGTGAAGAACACCACCTGGATCGCCTGTGACACCACCATCACGGCGACGACGTTGATCTGTTCGGCGCGCGACAACGCGGTGCGGGGAATCCGATGACCGGTCGGGACCTGCAGCGGCGTATCCGAGAGCAGGCTGGCCGGGTCGGTCTGTTCGGCTCGGTCCTCGCGAAGCGCGCGCACTTCGTCGCGAATCGTCGTGACCACGAAGATCAATGCGACCAGGGCGAGGAATCCGATTACCTGCCATAGCCTTTGGCGAGTCATGCGGGCTGCGAGCTGCCACAGTTCGCCGGTGAAGTAGACGACGACCGTCAGCATCAGCAGCGGCAGGGCGCGGCTCATCAGCGTGCCGAGCGCACCCAACTGCACCCAGGCGAATCGGAAGGCCCAGCCGGCGATCGAGCCGAATCCGAGATAGGTCAACCAGATCGCGAGCAGGGTGATGGCAACGAAGGCTGGAGCCTCGGCCGCGGCGGCGCCGGACCAGCCGCTCACGGTCACCGGCATCACCACCACGAAGATCGCCATCACCAGCAGCGCACCGGTGCGGCGGCCGGCCTCGCCGAGCGTGGTGTCGGCACGGTGCAGCAGAAACAGCGCAAACGGTGCGGCGAGCAGTACCACCGCGATGATGCCGAGGCGCAGGGAATAGCCGTAGTCGGGGGAGTCGCCGGTGACCTCGGCCAGCAGCATCGTCACCGCGGTGAGCGCTCCGACCCCGCTGACCATCGGCGCCGACCGCTCGATGAGGTGTCGCGAACGCACCCGCCGGGTGAGCACCAACGGCAGGCCGCGATGCAGAAACCATTCGTGGACCTGCTGCATGTCGGGCACGGCAAACATTGTGGTGGACTGGTAGCCGCTATGGCGAGAGGACTCACGGCCAACTGGGGCGTATCGGCACGGTCGGCGTTCGTCGCGGCCACGGTGGTCTTCGTGGCGCTGGGCATCGCCGGGGCCGGCCTGGCGGCGATTCTCTACCGAACCATGTTGTCCGGCATCGACTCTGCGGCCGCGACGCGGGTCGGCGACGTCGCCGAGCAGATCGTCGCCGGCGGGACGACGGCCGTCGACCCGGCACTGTTGGACACCGATCAGCGGATCGTGGCGGTCCAGGTGCTGACCCCGGAGGGTGCCGTGGTCCTCCGATCGCTGTCGGCGCCCGAGACGCCACTCGTCGCGATGAGGGACGTCGGCGACGGGGTGCGGATCGGGATGCCCGAGCAGTCCTCGCCCCTGGGCCGGATCCGCTTCAGCGCCCAAACCGTCAATGGACCCGATGGCCGATACACGGTGCTGGTCGGGGAGGGGAGTGCCACGATCGGCGCGACGGTGTGGGCCGTCGTCGTCGCGTTGGCGATTGCCGCGCCGGTGGTCATCCTGGTCTCGGCGGCGGCGACGTACGTCCTCGTACGCCGCTCGATGAAGTCCGTCGACGACATCCGTTCACGGGTCGCCGACATCACCACCTCCGATCTCGCGGAGCGCGTGCCGGTGCCAGAGAGTCGGGACGAGATCGCGGCCCTTGCGATCACCATGAACGAGATGCTGGCGCGCATCGAGGCCGGCCACAACGCCCAGCGGCGATTCGTGGGTGATGCGTCCCACGAGTTGCGGAGCCCGCTGACGACCATCATCTCGGCGCTCGAGGTGGCGGTGGCGCACCCCGAGGTGCTCAGTGGCGAACTGGCCACCACGACGCTGATGCCCGAGGCCCTCCGCATGAAGGCTCTCATCGACGACCTGCTGTTGTTGGCCAGGGCCGACGAGCGTGGTCTCGACATGTCGAGGGAGGACGTCGACCTCGACGACCTCGCGGCTGCGGAAGTCGAGAGGCTGCGCCGCGACACGGATCTCGACGTGCGGGCGAACCTGGAACCGGCGCGGCTGACCGGGGATTCGGCGGCATTGTCCAGAGTCCTGCGCAATCTGCTGGACAACGCTGCCCGCCATGCGATCTCGCGCGTGCGCGTCTCGGTCTGGACGTCGCCGGACCACGTGTGCGTCGAGGTCGGCGACGACGGACCGGGTATCGCGCCGGCGGATCGGCAGCGGGTCTTCGACCGCTTCGTGCGGTTGGATCCGGACCGCTCGAGGAGTGCCGGCGGAGCGGGTCTCGGCCTGGCGATCGTGCGGGAGATCGTGGTGGCCCATGCCGGCCGGGTGACGATCGGCGACGGCATCGGCTCCGGTACGGCGGTGACGGTTCAGTTGCCCTTGGCGACGTTGCCGGATTCGAGCCGATAGCCCACGCCCCGAACCGTCTCGATCGTCTTGGTGCCGAACGGGATGTCGATCTTGCGCCGCACATAGCCGACGTAGACCTCGACGACGTTGTCTGCGCCGTCGAAGTTCGCGTCCCAAACGTTGTGCAGGATCTCGGACTTGGTGACGACCGAATCCTTGTGGTGCAGCAGATATTCGAGGAGTCCATACTCGCGCGGCGTCAGTGAGATCACGACCCCGTCGCGTGCGACCTGGCGGCGGTACGGGTCCAGAGTCAGGGATCCGGCCCGCAACACGGCCGGGCGTTGCGGTGCCGCTCGCCGTACGAGCGCCCGCAGCCTCGCCACCAGCACGATGAACGAGAAGGGCTTGGTCAGATAGTCGTCGGCGCCCAGGTCGAAGGCGTCGGTCTGGTCGTACTCGCCGTCCTTGGCGGTGAGCATCATCACCGGTGTCCATCGTCCGCGAGTACGCATGCGGCGCAACACTTCGTAGCCGCTGAGGCCAGGGAGCATGATGTCGAGGACGATGACGTCGAACGCGCCCTCGACGGCCTGCGACAGCCCCTCGACGCCATTGGCCACGGCCACGACGTCGAATCCCTCGGCCCGCAAGCCGACGGTGAGGGTCGACGCCAGCAGGAGTTCGTCCTCGACGATCAGGACCTTCACGCGAGCGTCTTTCGCGGGGGTTCGCCGGTACGAAGGTAGGCGCGATAGCGGTTGCGGGCCAACAGAGTCAGCTTCAAGTCGTCGATGAGTGGGTCGAGGAAGCGTTCCCGGTAATCGGCGTCGACTACGGCCCTGGCACTGACGTACATGAAGGTCAGGGCGCCGAGGAACATCGTCACGTGGATCAGTGCCTGAGGCACCGGAATGGTCATGCCCAGCACCGTGCCGTCGCTCGGGCCGTTGCGGGTCCACAGCGCAAGGAGTTCCGGGCTCAGCACGATCAGGCCGAGGAACAGGAAGATGATGCCGGTGACGAGGGCGACCATCAGGATCTGGGCGATCTGTGTCGCGGCCAGAACGAAGACGACGTTGAACCGCTCCAGACGGGTCAGCCGTTGCGGTTCGGCCAGATCCGGTAGCGCCTCGAATGGCGTGCCCGCCAGCCGCTCGGCATGGCGCGCCGACACCGTCGCGGACTCCAGTGTCGGATTGGCCCGGTTGAGCAGCCGGGAGACGACGAAGGTCGCCGCGATGAGGACCAGGAACGTCACCGCCGCCCAGAGCCGCTCGCGGCTGATCGTGGAGGCCATCGCCCACACCGGTGAATTGAAGAACACCAGAACGGTCAGGAGAACCACCGGTAGCGCGCCGACCAGCAGGTCGCCCACGGCGGCCAGCTGCGACAGCGTCAGCCTGCCCGCCCAGCCGAGAACGGAGCCGAAACCCGAGGACGTCAGCACCAGTACGACGACCACCGCCACACCCATGGCGACGACGTCCTCCAGGTCGTGCAGCAGCGCGGGCGTGGCCAGCGCCACGATCGCGGACATCACCGACGTCGCGGCACGCGCCCGGTCGGTGGTCTTGCGGGCGGCCAGCCAACCGATGAGGAGGGCGAGGGGAAGGGCCAGCGCGAGGACCGCCAGGGCGAACCACTCGGCCGTCGTCGGCGGACCGTCGACATCGACGTCGGTCGACCCCGTGAGCAGGTAGACGATGAGCAGGCACACCGAGATCACGGCGAGCCCGGCCAGCGCCGGCGCCGACCGCGACCACACCTTGCGCAGGCGTGCGCGCGGAGTGAGCACCGCGGGCAGACCCCTTGCGAGGAACCAGGCTTCGGCTGCGAGTCGGTCGGTGGTCGAGGGCACGGGTTAGTTGACCAACTCGGGCGCCTGGCCCGCAACCGTAGGCCGTGCCCGACGCCGATGTCCTCACCGCCTAGGCTGGGCGAATGCAACGGATCATCGGTACCGAGGTCGAATACGGCATTTCCTCGCCGTCCGATCCGACCGCCAATCCGATCTTGACGTCGACGCAGGCGGTCCTCGCGTACGCGGCGGCCGCAGGTATTCAGCGGGCCAAGCGGACGCGGTGGGATTACGAGGTCGAGTCGCCGCTGCGCGACGCCCGTGGCTTCGATCTGAGCCGGGCCAGCGGCCCGCCGCCGATCGTGGACGCCGACGAGGTCGGCGCGGCGAACATGATCCTGACCAACGGCGCGCGGCTCTACGTCGACCACGCCCATCCCGAGTACTCCGCGCCCGAGGTGACCGACCCGCTCGATGCGGTCATCTGGGACAAGGCGGGTGAACGCGTGATGGAGGCTGCGGCGCGCCACGTCGCGAGCGTGCCCGGCGCGGCAAAGCTGCAGCTGTACAAGAACAACGTCGACGGCAAGGGCGCGTCATACGGGACGCACGAGAACTATCTGATGAGCCGTCAGACCCCGTTCTCCGCGGTGATCGCCGGTCTCACCCCGTTCCTGGTGTCGCGTCAGGTCTTCACCGGTTCGGGACGCGTCGGCATCGGACCGTCGGGGGACGAGCCGGGATTCCAGCTGACCCAGCGCGCCGACTACATCGAGGTCGAGGTCGGCCTCGAGACGACCCTCAAGCGCGGCATCATCAACACCCGCGACGAGCCGCACGCCGACGCCGACAAGTACCGCCGCCTGCACGTGATCATCGGTGACGCGAACCTCGCGGAGACCTCGACCTACCTCAAGGTCGGGACCACGTCCTTGGTCCTCGACCTCATCGAAGAGGGACCGGCCCGCGGGCTGGACCTCTCCGACCTGGCGCTGGCGCGTCCCGTCCACGCCGTACACGTGGTGAGCCGCGACCCCTCGCTGCGTGCCACCATCGCGCTCGCCGACGGTCGCGAGTTGACTGCCCTTGCGCTGCAACGCATCTACCTCGACCGGGTGGCCAAGCTCGTCGATGCGCGCGATGCGGACCCCGCGGCCACCCGCGTGGTCGAGACCTGGGCGCACGTGCTCGACCTCCTCGAGCGCGACCCGATGGAGTGCGCGGAGATCCTCGACTGGCCCGCCAAGCTACGGCTCCTCGAAGGCTTCCGGCAACGCGAGAACCTCGGGTGGTCCGCACCCCGATTGCATCTCGTCGACCTGCAGTACTCGGACGTTCGACTGGACAAGGGGCTGTACAACCGGCTGGTCGCCCGTGGCTCGATGAAGCGGCTCGTCACCGAGCAGCAGGTCATCGACGCCGTGGACAACCCGCCCACGGACACCCGTGCCTACTTCCGCGGAGAGTGCCTGCGACGGTTCGGTGCGGACATCGCGGCGGCCAGTTGGGACTCGGTGATCTTCGACCTCGGCGGTGACTCGTTGGTGCGGATCCCGACACTCGAGCCGCTACGCGGAAGCAAGGCCCACGTCGGCGCGTTGCTCGACTCGGTGGACAGCGCAGCGGAACTCGTCGAGCAGCTCACCACCTGACAGCCCGCATTCCGACAGTCGCCCGGTAGGGTGGGAGAACCGGCGGGCCCCGTAAGCCCGCCAACACGAGCAGGAGGCAGCGATGGCTCAGGAGCAGACCAAGCGTGGTGGTGGCGGCGGCGATGACGACGATGCCACCGGCAGTACTGCCGCTGGCCAGGAGCGTCGCGAGAAGCTCACCGAGGAGACCGACGATCTGCTCGACGAGATCGACGACGTGCTCGAGGAGAACGCCGAGGACTTCGTGCGCGCGTACGTCCAAAAGGGCGGACAGTGACCTGGCCGCATAACGATCGGCCGTCACCTTCCCGTCAGATTCTCGGACTCCCCGGAGCGAACTCGCTGTCGATGGACACGTCGTCGTTCAGTGAGATGCTGCGCCGGCAGGCACCTCACCTGCTGCCCGCGGGCGAGTCCATCGGCGACATCCCGGTGAGCAACGTGCTGCCCCACGGCACGACGATCGTGGCGATCAAGTTCCCCGGGGGTGTGCTGATCGCGGGTGACCGCCGTTCGACGCAGGGCAACATGATCGCCGGCCGTGACGTGCAGAAGATCCACATGACCGACGACTACACCGCGACGGGCATCGCCGGGACCGCGGCCATCGCCGTGGAGTTCGCGCGTCTCTACGCGGTCGAACTCGAGCACTACGAGAAGCTCGAAGGCGTCGCGCTGACGTTCGCAGGCAAGGTCAACCGGTTGGCGATCATGGTGCGCGGCAACCTCGGCGCTGCGCTGCAGGGCTTCGTGGCGCTGCCGCTGTTGGTGGGCTACGACCTCGACGACCCCAACGCCGACGGCGCTGGACGCATCGTGTCGTTCGACGCCGCCGGCGGCTGGAACGTCGAACTCGAGGGTTACCAGTCGGTGGGTTCGGGTTCGATCTTCGCGAAGTCGTCCATCAAGAAGTTGTACTCGAGGGTCACCGACGCCGATTCGGCGCTCGGGGTGGCGATCGAGGCCCTCTACGACGCGGCGGACGACGATTCCGCGACCGGCGGCCCCGACCTGGTGCGTGGCATCTACCCGACCGCCGTGATCATTGGCGCCGAGGGGGCGGAGGAGGCCACCGAGGAGCGCATCGCGCGACTCGCGCGAGAGGTCATCGAACGACGCACCCGCGACGACTCCTTCGGTCTTGACGACGGAACGGTGGACCTGTGAGCTTCCCGTACTTCATCTCGCCCGAGCAGGCGATGCGCGAGCGTTCGGAGCTCGCACGCAAGGGCATCTCACGTGGCCGCAGCGTCATCACCCTGGCCTACGCGGGTGGCGTGTTGTTCGTCGCGGAGAACCCCTCGCGCTCGCTGCAGAAGGTGTCCGAACTGTACGACCGGGTCGGCTTCGCTGCGGTTGGTCGGTTCAACGAGTTCGACAACCTGCGCCGTGGCGGCATCCAGTTCGCCGACACTCGCGGGTACGCCTACGACCGGCGCGACGTGACGGGACGACAGCTCGCGAACGTCTACGCGCAGACTCTCGGCACGATCTTCACCGAACAGGCCAAGCCGTACGAGGTCGAACTGTGCGTCGCCGAGGTGGCCCACTTCGGCGAGACGAAACCGCCTGAGCTGTATCGGATCACCTACGACGGCTCGATCGCCGACGAACCGCACTTCGTCGTGATGGGCGGTACCACCGAGCCGATCATCACCGCGCTGAACGAGTCATTCACCGAGAACGCCAGTTTGAGCGAGGCGGCGAAGATCGCCGTCGACGCGCTGAAGTCGGGCATCGCGGCCAGCGTGAGCGGCGGCGCAGAGCCCCGCACCCTCGGACCCACGACTCTGGAGATCGCGATCCTGGACGCCAACCGTCCGCGGCGCGCGTTCCGCCGCATCACGGGGTCGGCACTGGAAGCGCTTCTCCCCGTGGAGGAACCAGAGGCCGACGCCAGCTAGCCGTCACTCGATCTCGTCGACGCCGCGGCCGGTGGCGATCTCCTTGATCTTCTCCACGGAATGAGTGGCGATGTCCATCGAACTGGCGACGATGCCCTGCACGCCTTCGGACACATCGCCCTTGATGATGTGACCCGCGCTGTCGACGATGTCGGCGGAACGCTCGACGGCGTTCGTGGCGATGTCCTTGACCGACTCGATCGCGTCCTTGGGGTTGAAGCCCATCACGTTCTCCTCTGCACGACGACTTTCGCCCAACTCTAAGCCCCGGGGGCCCCGGCCGACGGTTGGCCTGCGAGTGCGATGTGGGAGCGGTCGCCGGTGATGACGGCCAGCACGTTGCGCCACGCGTCGGACGTCGGGACGCTCAACACGTCGGTGTGCGCGCCTGGGCCCGCCATCAGTCGGCCGTCGTCGTAACGGCCTGTTGCCAAGTGGATTACGCCGGCCATCTCGTCGGGGTCGGCGCCGTGAGGACCGCCGGGGATGCCCTGGACCAGCTGGATCGGGTCCCCGGGCGCGGTCATCGAGAAACGCAGGACGTGCCGGTTGCGGTTGTGCCAGTCCTCCGGGCCGTCGACGCCGAAGCCCGTACCCGCAGCGGCGGCGTAGAGCGTCCGATCGGCCGTCATGCCCAGTGCCTCGGCCGTGCCGAGGATTGCGCCACCATAGGAATGCCCCACGTAGGTCACGGGAATCGGACGGCCCCGCTCGTCGCCGATGGCGTCGACGACGGCGTCCACGTCGCGGCTGAAGGCCACCAACCGCGGCGCCATGTCGATCGCGAACCGCGGACTCGCGGCCTGCAGCAGCGCGCCCACGACGGTCTCGTCCCGGGGGAAGGGCCCGCCGAGATAGGTGATCGCGGCAACCGCGCCCCGCGTCGCCGACACGAACTGGCGCGCGGACCGGGTGGTGTCCGCCGACCCCGCGATCGTGGTGTTCATGCCGGGCACGAGTACCGCGACGCTGGTCGCCACGGCCAGGTCTCCATTGAGTTCGATCAACGACTCGGTGGCGGGATCGAAGGCCAGGATCTTGCGGTCGATCCGGTGGCCACTGCCGCCCGGGTCGTCGATCTCGCCGAGCAGACCCCGGTAGAAGGGGTTGCGATCCGAGGCTTCGGGATCGCCAAGTCGTTCGACGATCGCCTGCGCGACGTTGGTGCGGTTCGCGGCGATCCGCACGTCCCACGGGACACCGTCGGTGTTGCCCATCGCGGTGTCGGCGACGCGGTCGATACCGTCCAGCGCTTCGCGGACGTCTCGGGCGGCGTCGTCGTCGGCCTCGCCCACGTCGTCCAACGCGCTGATGATCTGACGGTACAGTTCGGCGGCGCGGGCGCCGAGCATCCGGACGGCCACGCCCGCATCGCCACCCGACAGCATGATCAGCAGCGCCGACGGTGCCGTCCCGGTCGTGACCGACCCGTCGTCGCCGACCTCGAAGCCCTCCGCCCGCGCGGTCTCCACGCGCGCCGTGAGCTTCGCCTGCGTGATCGAGAGTTGATCGGCGCCGTCGCGCGCCGCGACGGCCGCGACGACCAGAGCTCGGGCCACGGCGTCGCCACGTGCGACGAAAGCCCCGGCATCGTGGCACGCGGCGTCTGCGGCGGACCCGCTCCAGACCTTGCCCAGGTCCAGCCCCGCGTGCGACGCGGCCTGGGTCCGGACGTGTATCTCGCGGGCCGTGTCGTCCCACGCGTCGGCGATCCGCCGCAGTGCGTCGGTCCGCCACGCCAGGGCCGCGGTCACGGTTGGTCGGCTCATCGGGGCCCACCAAGTCGGTCGGCCTGCTCGATGGCCGATGCGGACGCGCGCACGGCCGATGCCCAGGCGCGCAGGTGGACGACGATGTCGGCGAGGCGGTCCGCTGGGCCGGACGACGCGGCGGCCGCACCCACCGACGATCCCATCAAGGACGCTGAAGTGATGGTGGGCCAATGGATTTCATCGAGTCGGTCAGCACCGTCGAGCACCTGATCGGCGATGGCCAGGACCGCCGCCGCGTCCATCCGCACCGTCCCCATGCCTGGATGCTGACCGACGCGAGCACGTCCCGCCCGATTCATCCACAGGCGCGTCGATCGTGTGTTCGGAGGTCACGGTTACGAATCCGCCAGCGGGTGTCAATACGCGCCGGACCGGTAACCCGTAAGCTCGGCTAGGTGCAGCGGCGAATCATGGGCATCGAGACGGAATTCGGTGTGACATGCACTTTTCACGGTCATCGGCGGCTTTCTCCCGACGAAGTCGCCCGCTACCTGTTCCGACGCGTCGTCTCGTGGGGCCGCAGCTCCAACGTGTTCCTCCGCAACGGCGCCCGCCTCTACCTGGACGTCGGTAGCCACCCTGAGTACGCGACCGCCGAGTGCGACAGCCTCATCCAGCTCGTCACCCATGACCGGGCGGGTGAGCGCGTGCTGGAGGACCTTCTCATCGATGCCGAGCAGCGCCTCGCCGACGAGGGCATCGGCGGCGACATCTACCTGTTCAAGAACAACACCGACTC
>NZ_JAEMTA010000023.1 GCF_016462545.1 Mycolicibacterium sp.
AATCCGTTGGTCCTGGGTTCAAGTCCCAGTCGCCCTACGTCAGAGGCTGTTTTTCACGACCGTTTTCGCGGAGTCATCGCTTGTTCGTCGTTGATAGACGTGACATCCGCGCGCCAGTCGGCCGCCCGAACAGCTTCGAGAGCTTGGCGCGCAGAGACTGCTATGTGGGTCTGCCCGGCCAGCTGGGACTGCCATTCGGCGTCGGTCGGCGCGGACATGAACAGTCGCGACGGCTGCGGATGATTTGGTGGGATCCCGTCGCTTTCGTCGTCCTTCACGTGTGCACCCAGGTCTCGGCGCGACGGCCATGCGGATCACGGACCTACGGCGATCTGATTTCGGCCGCCGAGTTTGGCCTTGTACAGCGCCTTGTCTGCCGCATCGAGCAGGGCGGTCAGCTGTGCCCGCGAGTCGCCGACGGCGATTCCGAAGCTCGCGGTCACCGTCGTGGCCACGCCGTTGAGTTCGACTATGTGTGCGGCCAACCGGGACCGAGCAGACTCGGCCCACAGGACAGCCGGCTGCACTCCGTCATGGGGCAGGAGTGCAGCGAACTCCTCGCCACCAATTCGGGCGATGATTCGACCGCTCCCTGCAGACTCGACCAATATCCGCGCGAAGGCGATCAGGACCGTGTCACCGCCCGCGTGGCCAAAGGTGTCGTTGACCACCTTGAAATGGTCGAGGTCCGCGAGTACCAGGGCGCAGCGCTCGGTGCGTGCCAACAACGCCTCCCCGCGGCGCTTGAAACCGCGTCGATTCAGCACACCCGTCAGTTCGTCACGATCACGCTGCGAACGTAATTCCTGTGCCATGTCGACGACCGTGACGGCCAGCAACGTGATCAGGCACGCGGGCAACACGACGGCGCTCGCCACGATGAGGAACAACTCCAGGTTTGACGCCATGTAGCTGTCGAGCTCGCTCCGCGTTGTGATCTCGTGGGGCACGGTCGAACCTAGTGCGGCGAACACGTCGGCTCCGAGGGCGGCCGTCAGCACCGCCGTAGCGGTGACTGCCGCCACATCAGGCCCGCTCCTTGGCGCTCGCCCCCACAGCCTGTGCACCACGGTCGCAAGTAGCATTGCCGTCCCGAGATTCTGGGTAGTGATCCGTCCGACTAAGAACGGCGACAGGAAGGCGAAGTACCACACGAGCACGGGCAGCACTGCGAGATAGACGAGCAGAAGCCCGCGAGGCAACCGGTCGCCGACCCGTCTGAGCAGGCCATCTGCGAGCAGGAGCATCGCCACGGGGAAGAGAACACCGTGGATCGACGACGCGAGCGCTGCCTGGAGCGGCAGCGATAGCGCGATCGTGCCGACGGTATAGCAGCCGATCGCCCCCGCGAAGACCAACGCAGATGCTCCGCTTCGGTCGATGACCCAGATGACGACGAAGAGCAGTCCGACACCCGCCATCGCGGCCGATCCGAGGTTGACGGCGAGCAGCCAGCCCTGCGACACAGCCACCCCCTAGCTGGCACGCAACGGCGATCCGCGTGACGGCCCCCGCTGGATGACAGTGCTTTGTACCACATCCTTGGGCACCAACGGCGTCGGAGTGGGATTTGCCAGATGGTTGCTGGAAAGCGTGGACAGCGGCCGATCCAACGCCACACGAGCACCGTCGACATTGGCGAGAACATCTTGATGGCTAATGCGTGTCGGCAATTTTCGCTGGCCGCCTGGCCGGGCGTGGCCTGGCTCGGTCTGACGCCGAAGGCAGGATCGGTCGACCCGCCCGGCAAAGTTACGATCCGGATCCGCGGAGGGGTGTCGTCACACGACGTCCGTCGAAGTGCATACGGTTCATAATGAATCATGGGCGAACCACATCAGGACGGTCCCGACCCTGCCGTTCCAGCGAATGGTGAGCCGCCTGTCTATCCGACGCAGGGCGCGCCTGGTTACTGGGCGCCGCACCTTCCGCCGTCGGCCTACGGCGGTGTGTCCTTTGGGGCCGCGCCGCCCGTCTGGGCAAAGCCACCGGATCACTCGCGCCTGACCCTGGTGGTCCTCGGCGTGGTCGGTCTCGCTCTTCTCGCCGTAGTCGCCGTAGTCGCGGTCGTCGCGGTGACGATCGTGACGATGGGCCAACTGAGTTCGACGGCCGGGCCACCGAGAACGGTCGTACAAAACGCCACGGAATGCACCGACGGCGTGTCGAACGGGGAGGTGCCGACGGGCGAGATGGTGTCAGCCGGCGGATTGTTCTTTCCCCGCGACGTGGCCCCTGGTTGGGATCTCCTTGCCGAACCGGACGAGCCGAACTCGGTCGATGCAGTCACGCTGCAAGAAGAAGTCGCCTATGACGAATCAGAGGGCATTGGCTGGCTCGCGAACGTAACGGTGGGCAACACCAACTTCGATCCCTCCCTGAGTCTGTCCGACCAGGCTCAGCTCATGCTGACGTGCATCGTGTCCAAGTCCTACGCTGGGGCATCACCCACGCTACGGGCGACCAACGCCATATCCAGTCGCCTCGACGGACTACCCACGGCAACGGTCGAAGCAGCAATCTCCGCTGTCGCATTCGACCCAGCCATCACCGGTGATGACGTGGTGCTGACCATCGTCGGCACCACTCCCACATCCTATTTCCTGGGCACGTCACCAATTGGGGATGCCAGCCGGCGCACTGTGGTGCAAGCAGCGCGTAGAGAATTGCACGTCTCTCAAGTGTGATGGCTGAATCTTCAAGAGGGGGTAACCCTCCGTCGATCGTGCCGAGGAAGGAAGCCCGCAGTGGCCGCCGAGCCGTTTGAAGTCAGCATCACAGACGCCGAGATCGAGGATCTGCGTGACCGGTTGCGCCGAACGCGTTGGCCCGAGCCCGAACCGGTGAACGACTGGTCACAAGGGTTGCCGCTGGCCTACGCGCAGGAGCTCTGCCGCAGCTGGGCCGAAGACTACGACTTCGGTTTCGCCAAGCGGCTCAACGTCTTTCCGCAATACCGCGACACGGTCGACGGGTTGGGCATCCACTTCCTGCACGTTCGCTCGCCAGAACCGAACGCGTTCCCGCTGGTCCTCACCCACGGCTGGCCGGGCTCCGTACTCGAATTCCTCGAGGTGCTGGGCCCGCTCACCGATCCGCGTGCGCACGGCGGGGACCCGTCAGACGCGTTTCACGTAGTCGCGCCGTCGTTGCCGGGTTACGGCTGGAGTGACAAACCATCGACGACTGGATGGGGCATCACCCGCATTGCGAAGGCCTGGGACACGTTGATGGTGTCGCTGGGTTACGAGCGGTACGGCGCGCAGGGTGGGGACTGGGGTTCGGCCGTGTCCGGCGCGCTGGGCGAGGTGGCGCCGGAGCGGGTGGTCGGCGTGCACCTGAACATGGGAGCCGTTGCGGCGGGCACGTTCGACGACCCGACGCCTGCCGAGTTCGCGAACCTCCAGGCCGCCAAAGAATTCGAGCGCACCGGCCGGGGATACTCCGCGCAGCAGGCTACGCGGCCGCAGACGCTCGGTTATGGCCTCACCGATTCCCCGGCAGGCCAAGCTGCCTGGATTGCCGAAAAGTTCTGGGCCTGGACGGACAACGACGGCCACCCCGAGGACGCATTGTCGCGGCAGAAGATCCTCGACGAGATCTCGGTCTACTGGTTCACCGCGTCGGCAACGTCGTCGGCGCGCTTGTACTGGGAGAGCTTCGCTGCCTTCCGGGACAAGGTCACCGCACCGTCCGGGGTGTCGGTCTACCCGCGTGACATCACCCGCCCGTCGCGGCGGGAGGCCGAGCGGCGGTTCACTGATCTGCGCTGGTTCGAGGAGTTGCCTCGCGGTGGCCACTTCGCGGCGCTGGAGCAGCCGGAGTCGCTGACGGACCAGGTGCGCGGGTTCTTTCGCCTCTTTCGCTGACCAGCCGTCGCTACCACGTTCGCGCCGTAACGTGACGTCGCTCAGCGGGCAGCGGCGTGATGGCGTCGGCCCGCACTGCTGACATGACAGCGACCGAAAGCCAAGCAGCAGTTCGACATTCACGCTGGCGTAATCTCCGAACGCGAATCCTTGGTCGAGGAATTCGGGTCACACAGCGCATGGCCACATCGAGTTGAAGGGACTTTGTGCCCGGCCCTAGGTGACCCAAGCCTCGATACGGGAGGGATCAAACTGTTCTAGCTTGTGAACACAACGCTCCGGGGCGCTACTGGCGGGTGCGGGTATTTCACAGACCGATTGGACCAAACATGACGACCCTCGACGCGAACTCGGTTGACGAGTTGACCGATCAGGACAGCTGGAACTTGCTAGACAGCGTCGCCTTGGGGCGACTGGCGACGAGTGTTGCAGACCGGCCGGAGATCTTCCCGGTCAACTTCGCCGTCCAGCAGCACACCATTCTGCTGCGCACCGCCGAAGGGACGAAACTGTTGCACGCGATGTCAAATGGGCACGTTGCATTCGAAGTCGACGGCTACAACGCCGAACAGGGCTGGAGTGTCGTCGTCAAGGGCCGGGCCTATGTGCTGGGGGCCTCAGAGCTTGCTGAGGCTGAACGCGGGCAGGTGCTGCCGTGGACCACGACGTTCAAGGATCGCTTCATCCGCATCGTGCCCACCGAGATCAGCGGGCGTAGATTCCGCTTCGAGGCCAAGAGCGAGTAATCAACGGTGGCGCAGCAGATCTGGTGGGTTCGCTGACTACGTGCAGCCGCTCACGGTGACGTCTCCGCGTCGTCCGGTGGCCGAGGGGTGAGGACACGGTCAATTCTTGAGCGTGCCGTCTTGCAACATCGCCAACGCCTTCTCGACGCTCAGCGTGCCGGAGGCCTGGCTGGGCGGGTACGCCGCGAACGTAGCGAGGAACTCCCCGACGATGTTGACCGCGGGCACCATGGTCCACAACTTCTCACCCCACCAGCGGCCGTAGAGCATGCCCTCGGTCTGGTAGCGCTCCCACGGATCCTGGCGCAGGTTGGTTACGACGGGCACGTTGGTGGAGTCCTCCTTGCCGGTGAAGAGGTTTCCGACGATGGTCTTGAAGTTGAGCTTCCAGGCGTTGTATCGCACGGCCATCAGATCGGCGTTGTCGCTGAAGTAGAAGAACTCCCGGCGTGGGCCCTCGTCAACGTCGCCCGTGAAGTACGGCGTGAAGTCGTACCCGTCGAGGTGGACCTTGAACGTCTTCCCGCCGGCTTCCAGACCGGTGAGCAGGTCGTCCTTGGTCTCGGGAGCGCCCGCGGCGGCGAGAAGTGTTGGCAGCCAATCTTCGTGGGCCATGATCTCGTTGACGATGGTGCCAGGCTCGATGACTCCTGGCCACTTGGCGACCATGGGCACCCGGAAGCCGCCTTCATAGGTGCTGCCCTTCTCGCCGCGGAACGGATGGTTGCCGCCGTCGGGCCAGCTGAAGATCTCGGCGCCGTTGTCACTGGTGAACAACACGATGGTGTCGTCGGCGATGCCGAGTTCGTCGAGCTTGTCGAGGATCTGGCCGACCTCCCAGTCCAACTCCATCATGGCATCGGCGAATAGTCCGAAGCCGCTCTTGCCCTGCCATCTCGGTGCAAGGTGGGTCCAGACGTGGCATCGAGTGGAGTTGTGCCACAGGAAGAACGGGGTGTCGGCTGCCACGGAGCGGTCGATGAAGTCCAGTGAGCGCCGCACAAGCTCAGAGTCGACGTCCTCCATGTTGGTGACGGCAGCTTCGTCCATGCCGGGGTGCGGGGGCATCGGACCGCCGTCGGCTATGCTCTGCTTGCCGACCCGGCCCCAACGCGGGTGCTCGGTTGGATCGTCGACGTCGGTTGCCTTGGTGTCCAGGATGTTTCGCGGACCGAAACGTTCGTGGAATGCGGGGTCCTTGGGGTACTCGTTGTCGTACGGCTCCTCCATGGCGTTGAGGTGATAGAGGATGCCGTAGAACTCGTCGAAGCCGTGGACGGTGGGCAGGTACTCGTTGCGGTCGCCCAGGTGGTTCTTGCCGATCTGCGCCGATACGTACCCGTGGGGTTTGAGCAATTCGGCGATCGTCGGATCCGAATCCTGCAGGCCCTGTTTGGCGGCAGGCATGCCGACTTTCAGCAGACCCGTGCGAAAGGGGGTCTGACCGGTGATGAACGCGGCCCGCCCCGCGGTGCAGGACTGTTCACCGTAATAGTCGGTGAAGAGTGCGCCCTCGCGGGCGATCCTGTCGATGTTGGGCGTGGAGCCGCCCATCATGCCGCGGTGATACGCGCTGAGGTTCCAGATGCCTACGTCGTCGGCCATGATCATGACGATGTTCGGCTTCTTCTGATCCGCCACGTAGGTGCTCCTCGTTCGAAATGATCGGGCGCATGGTCTGGGCGCGGACCCGACGCTACCCGCCTGAACTGGATCGCCGCCCAGGATGCAGCTATCTCCACCCGTGTGCCCCGAGGCGGTCTCAGCCGAGCTTTGACTCGAAGCCGGGAGTCGAGCCCACTGGCGCAGGCGGCAGAATGGCAGCCATGCGAGTGACGGTCTTGGGTACGGGCGCCATGGGTGCTGGGATGGCGCGGTCATTGCTGCGCGAGGATTTCGCGGTTGCGGTGTGGAACCGTACGGCGGAGCGGGCGGAGCCGCTGGCCGAGGACGGTGCCGTGGTCGCGCTCGATCCGGTTTCGGCAGTCACCGACGCCGATGTCGTGATCGCGATGTTGTTCGACGCGGCGGCGACGCTGGAGGTGATGGCGATGGTGCTGCCGGCCATGAAGGACGGCGCCGTGTTCGTCCAGTGCGCGACCGTCGGCCTCGATGGCGCCTCCCGAACCGCGTCGCTCGCCGCCGAGCAGGGCGTCGCGTTTCTGGACTGCCCGGTGCTCGGCACCAAGGCGCCGGCCGAGCAGGGCAAGCTGGTGATGCTGGCCTCGGGCGACCCGGGTCTGCGCGAGCGGGTGCAGCCGGCGTTCGACGCGGTGGGGTCCAAGACGATCTGGGTGGGGGATGAACTCGGTTCGGCGTCCAAGCTGAAACTGGTGTGCAACGCGTGGATCGCGTCCTTGGCCGCTGCCGTCGGTCAGTCATTGGCCCTCGCAAGGGGTCTCGGCGTGGATCAGCAGTTGATGCTCGACGCGTTCGACGGTGCGGCGGCGGGCTCGCCGTACCTGCAGGCGAAGGGCACGGCGATCATCGAGTCGTCATACGCTCCGCAGTTCAGCGTCGACGGGGTCCGCAAGGACACGGGACTGATCAGGGACGCGGTGGTGGCATCGGGGTTGTCAACGGTACTGGTCGACGGCGTCCGTGCCGCCTTCGACGCAGCCAGCGAGGCCGGTCACGGCGGCGATGACATGGCCGCGGTCTACTTCGGCTTCTGATTCTTGGCCGTACACGTCACCGTGGCAAGCACCGCCACCCGGCAGACAGACGAGAACGACATCTATGTGGCCGCGCTGAACAATGACCAGATCCCGGCCGAGGGCCGCACCGGGCGATTAAGGTCGGACAGGCGGATCGCCACAGATGTGTGGCTCTCATCGAGCGCAACGAAGGCGGGTGGGCGGGTGTTTGCACGCAAGCCGCCGCTGCAGAAGGTCGGAACCGATCCGGACTACCGGTTCACGTTGGCCAACGAACGTACGTTCTTGGCGTGGGTGCGCACCGGATTGGCGCTCCTCGCCGGCGCGGTCGCGTTGGCCAGCCTCGTCCACGATTTCGGTCCACGATGGTTGCGGATCTCGATCACGGTGTTTCTCTTGGCGCTTTCGCTGACCGTCAACGTCGGCGCATACTCTCGGTGGGACCGCACCGAACGCGCATTGCGCGAAAATCGTTCGCTGCCAACGGATCCACTCCCTCGGATCATGGTGGCAGGTGTTGGCATCGTCATTGCTGCGGCCGTCGTCCTGATCTTCTTGGCCGAGACGGGCAGATAGTGAACGGCGAGTTGTTGGACGTCGGGGCGCAGGCCGAGCGCACGGCGCTCGCATGGCAGCGGACCGGAATCGGGGCAATCGCCGTCGGCATACTGCTGATGCGTGGGCACGCCCACGATCACCTGTTCTCGCTTTGGCCGGGTCTGCTGCTGGCCGTAGGGGCGGGCCTGGCCATCTCGATCCTGGTTCCGCAGCGGTATCGACGGATGTTGCGGACCGTGCAGTCGGGACGGACGCCGCTATCGCGCGGGATGGTGCCCGGCGCAACGCTGGTGTTGGTGGTCGCAACAGTCGCGATCGGTGTCGAACTATTGCGTGGGTGAAGCATCCAGGCGTCCCCAGGCTCTGGGGAATCGGAAACCATTGCACCGCAGCGCAAAACGTCGAGACGTGCCGCCTACCCTTCGAAAGAGTCCGCGTGCACGGCCCGATTTCGCCCCGCCTCCTTTGCTCGGTACAGCGCTCTGTCTGCTTCGTGAAGCAAGTGTTCATTTGACTCGAGCGGGCGCGGGATCAACGACGCCACGCCCGCAGTGATGGTGATCTGCTTCGAACCGCCATAGACGATCCCGAGGTCGTCGACTGACGTCACGATCGCTTCGGCGAGCGTCCGCGATTCCACGCCGTCGGTGTTTCCCAGGAGCACGGCGAACTCGTCACCGCCGACGCGGGCCGCAAGATCGTTGGCTCGGCGGGAAGACGCCAGGATGACCTTGCTGACCTGGGCCAGGCAGTCGTCTCCCGCAAGGTGCCCACACTGGTCGTTGTAGTCCTTGAAGTGGTCGACGTCGATGGCAATGAGACTGATCGGCGTTCCGTCCCGCATACACATTCGGAATACTCGGTCCAATGTCAGGTTGAACCAGCGGCGATTGGCCAATCCGGTCAACGGGTCGTGCATCGCTAGGTATTCGGCCTTCTCCTCGGCCAATTTCCGCTGCGTAATGTTGTGATGGGAGATCGCAAACAAGCGCCGTGAATCCTGCTTCAGGCGTGTGACGACCATCATGAACCAGCGTTGCTCGTCCGGACTGTGGCACGGGTATTCGAACCGAAACGAAGCGCGCTGGTCGTTCACGACGTCCAGAATCCCGTTCGCCGCTTTGCCGGCCAGAACATCGCCGTTGGCATGGGATGCAGTCAGAGCTTTCAGATAGTTCCTACCCAGCCATACGTAGTCGGACGACTGCCCATTCTCGACACCGAACTTTATCCATGCCGAATTGACGTCGACGATCGCACCGACTTGATCTATCACGGCAATCATCTCGTGCAACGAGTTGAACACCATCGTGTGCAGAGCACGCCGAGCGGAGTTCGCGGGCCCCGGGGGCGAGACATCAGCATTCACGGGCACCCCAGCGCGGGCACCACCGCACCGTCACCATGTGGGTGACGTCCGCTGGAGGCTACGCAGATCGGTGCGGCGCTTCATCGACTCGAGATCGCTGCGACCGATGCGGACGGCGGTGTGCTTTCTGCTGGCCGCTTCAATAATTCGATCAACTCGTCGGACGTGACGGGCGGGCTGTAGAAGAAGCCCTGACCCAGGTCGCAACCGTAATCGCGGAGGAGCGAGGCCGTTTCGGCATCTTCGACACCTTCGACGACGATGAGCAGGCCAAGGACGTGAGCGAGGTCTACGACCGCTTGCACCACCGCCGCGGCCCTCGGGTCGACCAGTATCGGCGCGATGAAATTGCGGTCCAACTTCACCTCGTCGATGGGCAGGTCCCGCAGATACGACAGCGCCGAGTAGCCACTGCCAAAGTCATCGATCGCGACTCGAATTCCGTGCTGCCGCAACTGCTGCAGGACCATTTGGGTTCGATCCATGTTGTCGAGGAACAGGTCTTCGGTGATCTCCACGCTGAGAGACGATGCGCTGAGGCCCCGGTCGGCCAACGCCTTGACGATGCTTGCCGGAAGGCTGAGGTTGGACAGGGACGGTGCGAAGAGGTTGATCGCCACCGGCACGTCTACCGATGCCGAGCGCCATGCCGCAGCGTCGTCGAGGGATTTGTTCAGCACGAACTCGGTCACCGAACCCATCAGACCGTGTCGGCGCACCAGCGGCAGGAACTCCGCAGGGCTCAGCAGCCCCCGCTCGGGATGCGGCCAGCGCAGCAGGGCCTCGACCCCCACGATCTTCATCGTGCGCAGGTCGAGCTTCGGTTGGTACACCAACGTGAGCTCGAACTGGCCGATCGCCCGACGCAGCTCTGAGAGCAGGTGCACCGCTTCGGCCCCGCCGGCGTCGCGTGCAGATGGGGTACGGCGGAGCAGGTGCTTGTCGTCGCCCTTGATCGCCTCCATCTCCAGGCTGAAGGTCTGCACGCCGCGGGTCCGCGACCGTTTGGCCGTATACATCGCAAGATCAGCTCGGCTGAGCAACTCCTCTGATGAGACCTCGGGCTCGTCGGGCTCTGCGACCGCAAGCCCGATGCTCGGATGCATCGCCAGTTCGTGGCCGGCGACGTCGAACGACTGGTCGAATGCCTCCGCAATGCGGTGGGCGAGGAGATGCGAGTGATCGACGGTGCCAACGATCAACACCGCGAATTCATCGCCCCCAAGCCGGGCCACGGTGTCGCCGGCTCTGACACAGCTGAGAATTCGCTCACCGACGCGATTCAACAGCTCATCGCCCGCCGGATGGCCGAGAGTGTCGTTCACGTGTTTGAAGTCGTTGAGGTCGAGTCCGATGACCCCGACGGACAGACGGTCGCGGTCGCGTAGCTTCATCGCCTGGTTGAGACGGTCATTGAAGAGCACGCGGTTGGCCAATCCGGTGAGCGGATCTCGCAGCGCCTGTTCGGCTACCGTTGCCAACAGGCGACGGTTCTCGCTGACGGCAAGGAACTGCCGGCACAGGACGGCAGCCACCAGCAGAGCGCCGATGACCTCGACCGGACCACTTTGCATGATCCTGGGCGGGTTGGCAGCTGCGACGATGGCCGCCAAGAGCAGTGGGGCGTACGGCAACCATATCGACGCCCAGCCGGGCAGCCCCACCGAATCTTGGTCGTGATGCGCATCCTCCCGACCGGCCGCCGCCGCCACTGAGATGAACAGCAGACCAGCCGCCCATCCGATGTCGATCGGATTGCCCGAAGCGTATTCATCCTTCGCGGCCAGATAGCTAAACGTGCTGTCCGACAGCGCGATACACGCCATACCCACGGTCAGCAGGGTGAGGGCCAGGCGCTGTGCAGTGCCTGCTTTGACGAGGACCACGGCGGCCACGGTGAGCAGGACGACATCGGACACGGGGTAGGCCAGCGAGACGACGAGTTCGAGCCGACTGTTCGCACCCGCTTCGTACAGTGCGCCGATGATCGTCACCCAGCTCACGAGGAACAATGAGCCTGCCACGATCAGCCCGTCGAGGAAGAGGCGGCCGATGGACTGAGTGGTGTGCTCGGCGGGAAACAATAGAAGGGCCAGGCACGCACCCACGGGGAGCACCAGATACGCCGCGTCGGCTGCTGTCGGGAATGGGACCTGGTGCAGCTTGAGTTCGAAGTAGGTCCAGATGAGTTCGCCGATGGCCCAGCCGAGTACGCCGACCATCATCGACAACCACGCGGCACGAACCCTGCCCTGGGTGGAATGCGCCGCGAGACCAGTCAACACGACCGCGGGCACTGCGAGAATGAAGAGCACGATGTCGTCGACGATCGTGAGTGTCGTTCCGTGCGTCCAGCCGCCAAGAATCCACACCGCGATCGCCCCGAAGGCCGCGGCGGCGACCGATGCGACACGCGCAGTCTTGAGCACCGGCAGCCCCTGACCTAGAAGTCAAATTAACACTGGGGTCAGTTTAGCTACGGTTCACATTCCATTCTCCGTAACGGGCTAACGAGCTACGGCAAAACCTCACCGAATCGTCCTGCAGGCGAGGGAAGACCAGATTCCGGGCAGCCGACTGCGCCCGAGGGAAGCACGGCTGGGCACTAGGCAAAATTGGTTCCCACCAAAAGGGGTAATGCCGTGAGGTTCACGTCCGCGGGTGTCACAATCCGAGAATGGCCGTCGAACCCGCAGGGCCTGGACCGCTTCTTCGGCGCCGAGGCCAGCGCCACCGATTAGGACGGCTCCTCGACGTCGTGCCACGCCTGGATCGGTCTCGACACGGGCCGGAACTCGACACCGCGCTGCCTGCCCTGGTGCTGTGGGTGTCTCCCTTTCCTCTCCAGCACGGCTGCCTTGGCGTATTTCGCAGCCTTGGCCGAGCCGGCGTCACGGTCTACGCGGTGGTCGCGAATCGCGAAGCCCCCGTGGCCCGTTCGCGCCATGTCGTCGGCACGATCATCTCGTCGCCCGATTGGCGCGACACACCCGCGCAGTTCGTCGATCGCCTTCTGGACATCGGGCGCCAGCTCGGCCGACGTTCGTTGATCGTGTGCACCAGCGACGAGATGGCGGTCATCGTCGCCGAGCACCGCCATGTTCTCGAGGAATTCTTCGTGCTGCCGACCGTCGCGTCGGGGCTTCCCGCCGAATTGGCAGACAAACGAACCCTGCACGACCTGTGCCAGCGCCACGGCGTCGCAACGCCGCGTTCTGTGTTCATCGACTCCATGGATCAGCTCCAGGGCATCGCCGATGACCTGAATCCACCCGTGGTGGTGAAGAGCACGGCACTTCGGGGCCAAGTCCAGAGCGTGGAGAACACCACCGTGGTCCCCACCCGCTCGGATCTCCTGGATTTGGCCCGGACGTGGACGGAGCCGTTTCGCACGCTGATCCAGGAGTACATCCCAGACGAGGCGTCCGAGGATTGGTTCGCGCATGGTTACTGCGACGCCGAAGCCACGGCGCGGGTCGTCTTCACCGGCAGGAAGGTGAGATGTTGGCCCGCTCGCGGCGGTTCCACGGCCGCCGGCTTCACGGCCGCGAACGCCGAACTGGCGGAGCTCACCGCAACGTTCTGTGCACACGTGGGCTACCGCGGCATATTCGACCTCGACTGGCGCCGCGATCTCCGTACCGGGCAGTACTACCTGTTGGACTTCAATCCCCGAGTCGGCGCCCAATTCAGGATGTTCGAAGACGACGCCGGGATCGACGTGGTGCGGGCCATGCATCTCGACCTGTCGGGGCGAGACATCCCTTCCGGGAACATGATCGAGGGGGAGCGATTCATCGTCGAGCCATGGGACCTGGCGAGTCTGATCGCGAACAGGCGTCGACCGATTCCGTGGGCTGGTGGCGTCGGTCGGCCGCGAGCGGCGTGGCTGGCGGGCGACGATCTACGACCGGTGCTGTCGACGGTGATGCATCAGGTCGGCCTGTCCATCAAGGCCCGTCTCCCGGGAGTCCCAAACCGCCGGAATGCCTTGTCTCGCTGTCCTGACGAGGCAGGCGCCCCCGACCACGATCAGGCTGACCGTTGACAAGACGTCTGAATCGGTTGCACGCCAACGCGTTTTCCGACTAGGCAGTGCCGATTGAAAACGTCCGCACAGTGGGTAGGGCCTATGGACGCAGACTGGCGGTCAGGCGGTCCAGGTAGCCGTCGATGTCGGGGATGATGGACTCGGTGGTGTTCACGCTGATCGCGATCATGTCGCCTATCCCGTGGATGCCATGCGTCAGGCCGATGTTGGACGTCAGGAACGGATAGCCGGCGGTCATGACCACTGGGCACCCGCCGAATTCGAGATCAGCGGCTCCTCGGTTGACACTGGACACGACGCTATGTGCCAGCACCGTGGGAGGTTTCGTCCGTGTCGCAACCCAGCGCAGCACCGGTCCCGGCAGGGCCGCCAACGCGATCTCGTCGGCGAGGAATGCCGGGTGCAGGCGCCGGCGTTGGCACACTTCCAGTTCGCCGGCAATCACGTGTGCCCGCTGTTCCCTCACGGTGACTTCGGGGTGAAGCCTGATGTATTCGGGACCGGAGTGGTTGCGAGCGTGGGGTACACCGGGTTTCGTCATCGGCACGAGAGCCGTGAGTGTCGACGTATCCTCGCCGCGCTCGCGCAGGTAGCCGGACAGAGCCTCGGAGATCGCGACGAGGGCTCCCACCGTGGCCGACGGCCCGGGTAGCTGTGCTCGGTGTCGGACGAAGGTGCGCAGTATGGGCGCACCCCTCGGCGGGTCGTTGATGCTGAGGGCCGGCACCGGCGCCGGAGGGGGTGGAACGGCACCTGCCACGGTATCGCGGTCCAGTTGCCGTCGCTGCCGAAGGGCCTGGACGACACTGGGGACCCGCCCGCGGACGGGTGGTGCAGCCAAGGCCGGCAGCGCGGCATTGCGACCCAATAGGAAGCCTGCCAACGCGGCCGAACGGGTGCCATCCCCGAGGGCATGGCTGACCTGCAGGATGATGACCGTCGAGGGCTGCCCGGCGTTGGCGGGTACACCGCGGACACCGACGAAGACGTGAAGCCGCCACAGCGCTTCCCGGGGGTCCAGTTGCTGTTGCTCCACCAGGCTGCCCAAGGCCTTCAGACATCCCGACCAGGTGAACTCGTCGGAGACGTGGACGGCGATCTGTCCAGCGTCGACGTCACCCGGTACCCACTCGGGAATTCCCAGGTTGAAATGTCGCTGGCCGACCCGAAGTCGCAATTCGGGACATGATCGAGCACGTTCGAGAACGTCGTCGACCGCCCGCTCGACGGAGGCCGGGCATCCAGCGAACCCATAGACCAGCAGTTGGTCGGTATGACGATCGCTCGCAAACAGGTACCACGCATCGGCGGGCGCCACCCGACTGCCACTCGGAGTGCGTGTGCCCGTCAGCGGCCGCACTCGTTCGGCCCTGCTCGACGCGGGTGGCGCATATTTCGACGGGCCATCTCAGCCTCTTCGTCCAAGCGAAAACATCTGTAGCGCCATGGAAATGAACGGTAGTCGACCTGACGTCCTCGGAAACTGGTTATGAAACCAACGCCGTCCACATTGGCGCTGCTTCTCATCGCAGTGATCGTCATCGGGATGACGGATCAAACCGGAACCAGTCAACGACCATGGTCGCCGGGAAGCGTGTCGAGCGATCTGGTGGTCCCGGCCAGTCACCACCGACGGCGACATTGAGCAAGACGAACATGGGACCGTTGAACACCCACTCTGCTCCCGGCGGCAACGCCGACGGGGTGAATGCCCCCGAGGTGGTGTCGTCAACACCAATTCTCATGTCGTCCCTGTGCCGGGTCACCCAATAGGTGTGGAAATTCTCGGTGAGATTGCCCGTCGGCTGGCTGCTAATGCCGATGTCCAGCTTCGGCCCGTGCAGCGACACGTGATACTCGGTGCCCGTGCCGGTCAGCTCCATGATGTCGACTTCTCCGCATTGGGGCCATCCGACACTATCGATGTCTGACCCGAGCATCCAGAATGCCGGCCAGATCCCCTGTCCAGCAGGAAATTTTATTCGTGCAGACACGGTGCCGAACGGAAAGCTCACCTTTGCGCGGGTAACGAGCCGCCCCGACGTGTAGTCATCGCCGGATCTGCGCGCTTCGATGATCAGCGACCCATGCCCATCGAGGCGGATGTTGTCGGCTGCATCGGTGTAGTCCTGCAAACTACCTTGCTCCCAACCGTTCTCGGCGGATGAGCCGGTATCGGCAACCCAGAGATCTGGATTTGGTGAGGAGCCCGCAGGTCCGAGGAAGTCCTCGAATATCGGCGCGGTTGCCACTCGTGGCGGAGATGACGGGTCGGCGGCGCAACTGGCCACCGATAGGGGTATCGCCGTGAGGGTCGTCAGCAGCAACCGTGTCGACGTGGTCGCCACTCGGTGGGCAATCGGGTGGCGGCTCACCGTCCGGTCTCCGCGGCCTCGGCATTCCCGCCCCCGGCCGCGTGTGTTTTGACCTCGACGCGGCCTCGGTAGGCACGCCACACCATGGGGCCGCACGCCAGGGCCTCCAGTGCCACCGCGGCCAGCCAACCCACGCCGAGGCCGGTGAGTCCGCCGCGCGACGCTCCGATCGCCGCGCCGACCAACTCGCCAACCCCCAGCGCGCCGATCAGGATCGCTTCGCGTCCCACCGTGCCGGTAACCCGCGCCAGGGCCACGTGGTGGTCCTTGATGATCAGCCCGAACCCGCCCAGGCACATGAACGTGAGCGCCGTGCGCCCGTTGGCGGCGTAGTCGGTGCCGAAGATCTTGAGCACCCAACCACCAAGCACCAGTATCCCGAGGTTGGCCGCGGTACAGATGAGCAAGGCGTAGCGCAGCGTGAAACGGAACTCCATGACGAACGTGCCGGAATCTCTTGCGCCCGAGGCGAACAGCGCCGTCGCCAACGCTATCGGTACGTAGAACAGGAACCCGGCCACCGACCACGTCGCATAGAGGTAGGCGGCCTGCTCGGAGCCGAGGATGACGTTGGCGAGGATCGGCATGGCGAAGAAGGGCGTGAACAGCGCGATGTTCAGCATGTGGTGCTTGGCGGCGGCGAAGTGGATGCCACGCAACGCCGAGAGCTGGGGCATCATTCGACGCAGTGGTACCCGGTATTGGCGCATCAGCAAGACGGTCACCGCGGCGATCGACGCGGCATTGGCCACGAACCAGCTGGCCACGATGACGAGCGAGCCGAAGCGGGCCAGCGTCAGCGCCAGGGCGATCAGCAGAACCAGCTTGACGATCGCCTGAATAGTGTTGCGCCCAAGCTGTATTCCACCGCCGACGACGCTCAGGAGGGCGAAGTCGAGCAGATACCCCATTCCCTGGGTCGCGACGGCCGCCGTGAAGAGCACCGTGATGCCAACGTCCCTGCCGATACCGGGCAACCCGAGAAAGTCACTGGGCAGCGCGAACGCACACACCAGGGCCACGATGGTCCCGACCACCCCGCTGACCAGGGTGGCGGTGGACACCAATTCGGCGCGCCCCCCGCGCATGGCGGGGAGTCGGGTCACCAGCACGGTGCCGAGTCCGAGCACGGTGAACGGCGCGATGAGGCTCATCGCCGCGATGGCGGTGGCGGACTCGCCGACGTCGGACGCACGGAACAATCGGGCGGCGAACGCCCAGTAGACGAATCCCAGTCCCGAGGTGACGATCGACGTCGAGATCAGTGCGGCGGCACTGCGCAGGAGGAAGCGGAGCTTGTTCCGATGCTCGGCCTGGATGTCGCCGTCGTCGTCGGAGGTGCGTGGGTCGGTCATCCGGTCGCCGAAACCTCGGTACTGACGACGGCGTCGGTGTACATCTGCTCGATGCGTTCCACCACGGCGCTGACGGTGAATTCGCGCGCCCGGTCCCGTCCGGCGACGCCAAAGGCATGCGCGGTATCAGGATCGCCCAGTACCGAAATGAGCGCCTTCGCCAGTGCGGCAGTGTCGCCCGGCGGGACCAGCAGGCCGGTGCGGCCATCGACGACCATGTCGAGGATGCCCCCCGACGCGGCGGCCACGACGGGCCTGCCCGCCGCCATGGCTTCGAGGACCACGGTCGGGCACGGGTCTGCCCACACCGAGGGGACGACCACCAGTCGGGCCGAGCGGAAGAGTTCGACGACGGCGTCGTGCGGCAACTGACCCTCCCAGCGGGCCCCCGGCGGAAATCGCCACGGCTCGGGTGTCGGGGAGCGTCCCGCGAGTACGAGAGGTGGCGCGAGGCTTAGCATCTCGTAGGCGTCGAGAAGTGTCTGCACCCCCTTGTCCGGGCTGAGGTCGCCGACGAAGAGCAGTGGCGCGTCGGGCTCCGTCGGGGGGATCTCCTCCAGGATGATCTCGTCGGGAATGAAGTTCGGGATGACCCGTGCCGCGAGCCGGGCACTGTGCAACCAACTGTCGGGCGGGACTGCGACGCCATCGGCCACGGCGCTGCTCACCGCCGCGGCGTCGAAGACGTGTTTGGCCCGGCGCCGTGCCGACCAGGCGTTGGCGGTGAGGGTGACCGCGCCGTTGACGCGGCCATAGTGCGCCGACGAACAGGACAGACAGCGGGCGGGGGACGGGCCTGGGCACCGCGTGACCCCATGCTCCATGAGGCGCTTCGTGGCGCAGATGTGGCTGTAGTCGTGAAGAGTCATCACCAACGGCACCTTGGCGCGGGCCGCGGGTCCCAGTGCGCTGTTGACGATCCAGTTGTGGGCGTGCACCACATCGAACCCGCCGGCGGAGAGCTCCTCGCGGATCGCTCGGCTGACCACCGGGTCGGACAGCGGTAGGGCGTGGGGGCGGGTCGGATCGCTGTACAGCATGGGAAGTCGAGACGCTGCGGTGCGGACCCGCACCACCCGAACGCCTTCCGAGAAGGCTTCCCCCGGTACGTCGTCGCCAGTGGCGAAGCCCAGCAGGGTGACGTCATGTGAACGGGTTGCCAAGGCACGCGCCAGATTCCAGACGTGCCTTTCCTCGCCTCCTGAGACCGGTGGTAGAAATTGCGCCAGGAGCAGAATCTTCATGCCGTCACCTCGAGGTAGAGCTTGAGAAGCTCTTGAGCGCAGTCGTTCCACGTGGGCACATAGGGTGGCGCAGTCCGGGGCGCTGCTGCCAGGGAAAGCACCGCAGAGGCTATCTGCTCGGACGAAGCTTCCAGGGGAATGGCGGTGGCCAGTCCTTCCCGACCGAGTTCGGAGAGGCCGGATGTGTCGGCGACCAGAACCTTGCTTCCCGTGCCGATTGCCTCCATCACCGCGATCGGATGTGCCTCGTAGTCACTGAGAAGGCACACCACGTCGGCGTTGGCGACGATGTTGCCCATCTCGGTGCGCTCGCCAGGACCGAAGCTGCGGATGGACATTCGGTCGGCGACACCCAGTTCCTCGGCCATGTCCCGCAGGTGCTGCTCGTAGGGACCGCTGCCGATCAGCGTCAGCCTGGCATCGTGTTGCCGCGCCAGAATGGCCGGCATCGCCTGCAGGACTCGGTGGTGACCCTTGTAGTCCACCAACCGACCGAAGGACACCACCAACGGGCTGCCCGGCGGCTTCGGCGCCGATGGGTCCACCGGAAGGGGATCGCACCCGTTACGAATCAATCGGATGCTGGATTCCGGGACACCGAGGGCCAACGCGAACTTCGTGCGTTCGAACTCGCACACGGCCACCAACGCTGCGGCCCTGCGCAGTAGCGGCGCGAGTAGCTTCCATTGCAAAGGACGCGCCGACTCTCGCGAGCCCGAGGAATGGCCGCCGGTGTGAAAGGTCAGCACCGTCGGAATGTGTGCGCGCAGCGTCGTCGCCAATGCCATGGGCGGAACGAGTGTGTGGACGCCCTGGATGTGCACGACGTCGTACTCGCGGGTCTGACGAAGGTAGCGCGCAAGTCCGGGGGAGAAGTAGTAGTCGCGGGAGCGGGGATAGGACGGCCAGCGTCGAATTCGGTAGCCGGACATGATTTCGTCGGCGGGCAACGTGCCGGACGTGTCCGTGGTCAGCACCGTCACCTCCACGCCCGCGTCGGCCAGCCTGCGCGAAACCTCGTGGACGTGGGTCTCGATGCCGCCCATCAGCGGCAGCGCCCTGGCACACACCATCGCAACGCGAAGTGCGGGTGCGCCTTTCGGATCACTCATTGCGAACCAGCTCCGGGGCCCCGGCGGAAACCCGATATCGTGCCGATCACGTAGCCCACCGTGGTGTAGCCGAGGCCGATCACGATTGCTGCTGCCCTCTGCAGCCCGGCGAGGTCGCCGCGAGCTGCCGCGAACAGGCCTTTCAGCACTCCAAGCGGAAGTGTCACCGTCGAATAGCTCCACTCGGATGCCAGGCCGGTTTCGACTCCGGCAACGCTGGTCACCTGAGCTTTCGACAACCCTTCGGAATAGCAGCGGGTGCGGAAGTAGGCGAAGCTCTGCCGCGCGGCCGGCACCCGGTGCGTGACGGCCGCGCGGTCGTCGAAGAGGAAGACGCCGTTGGGCCGCGCCTTGCCGGCCCGAATGCAGAACTCGGTTTCCTCACATCCGACCGGACGATTGACGTTCGCGGATCGACCTATCCCCGTGACGAATCCGCCGTCATCGAACAGTTCTCGCCGGAAGGACGCGTTGGCGCCGATGAGATTGCGGACGATGCCCGCGTGCTGTCCGGTGTAGTTGCAACCGATGACCCAGTCGAATTCAGCGGGCCACCACCGCGGCCGTTCCGAGGCCCATCCCGGGTCGATGCGGCCGCCGACCCCCAGCACCCATGGATTGACGTAGTGGTGTGCCAGACCTGCGAGCCAACCGGGCTGGGCGAAGGCGTCATCGTCGAGGAAGATGACCACTTCGGCGTCGGTGACTTCGACCCCGGTGTTCCTGGCTCCTGACAGGCCCCGTTCATTGTGATTGGCCACCACGCGGACATCGGGGAGTTGCTCCGCCAGCCTCGCCTGCAACTGCGGATTGTGGTCCACCACCAACACGAGCTCGTGGGGCGCGGGTCGCTGTGACTGCACCGAGGCGACCGCCTTCAGCGTGTCGTCCCAGCGTTCCTCGGTGTAAGCGCAAATCACCACGGCACATTTCGGCAATGTAGTGGCCAAGGAATGGAGGCGCCGAACACCGTGACGGGGCTTGTCATCCGTCATCCAGCCCGGTGGTTGCGGACCGCCCATCTTGCTGGCGTAGCGACGCTTCGCCAGCGTACGGATCTGCCTGGCGTAGATGCGATCTCGCATGATCGTCCGGAGTGCCCAGAGGCTGTCCCTGAACGTCTTCAGATTCGTCCGGCCGTGATACCTGCGATACTCGAAGCTCGGAACCTCGGTGATCGCGGCTCCGGAGAGCGCGAAGCGACCGATGATCATTGCCTCGAGCTCGAAGCTGTTGCTGTGCAAGGCTTCTGAGCCGTCCGCTGGCCGGGACTCGGGTAGGTCGAGCATGTACAGCTGATCGGTCCAAAACGCGTTGTAGCCGTAGCAGAGATCAGTGAGCCGAGTATTCGTCAGGATGCTGGCCAACAGATTGAGCGCGGTGTTGCCCCACGAGCGAATGAGCGTGATGCCCTCGCTCCCGCCGCCTGCGATGAAGCGACTCCCGGTGGCAAGGTCGGCACCATCGGTCAAAGCCTTTACATAGCGCGGAATCTCGCGCGGATCGGCTGAACCTGCGATGTCGAAGATGACGATTGCATCGCCGGTGACCGCCGCGAACCCGCTCACCATTGCGCTGAGCTTGTCAGTGCCGCTTTGGTGGATCACCTTTGCCGACGGTAGCGCGACGTGGGCGGCGTCCGCCGACTCGTGATCGTCCTCGCCGACGACTACGACGACCTCGTGGTAATCCTCGAGGTAGGGCAGAATTTCGAGGATGTTGGGGGCCTCATTCTTCGCGGGCACCACGACACTGACGCGTGGCTGGGTGGGGCGGCGTTCACTTCTGGAGCGACGGCGTTCGATGATTGGCCGAGAATCGGCCCCGATCAACGGCTCGCCGTCGGGGCCGAGGACGTGGCGCGTCTCGTTGGGCTCGGTTCGGGGTACGTCATCGCCGGTGGTCGGCGCCATGTAACTCATCTCGACACTCCTTCGGAGACTCAAGCTGGCGCCAGCAACTACAACACCGGTCGACCCGATCCTGTTTTCCCTCCTTGCCAGGAGAGATTTGACGAGCAGGTTAATTTAAGCACCCGAGTGCCGATTCCGAGGCGGTACCGCCATTGCGGAATGGCGGAGTTCTCCCCAATCCCTCAATTCGATGGGGCTTTCGGCGATAGATGAACCGCAGCGGGGTCATCGAGAATCTGGCGAACCCCGGTGATGTCGCTTCTGGCGGCGTCGCACACCGATACCGTGACGACGAGGGCAAGCGGTAGGGCCAAAAGTCCCCAAATGGCAACTCGCCGTGGGGTGACCGTGGCTGCCGCGCGCCGCACGACGGAGGCGATCCGACGGGGAACGCACAACACGACGACGATCGCAGCCGAGCCGAAGACGACTGGCGTGAGCCAGATTCCCAGCAAAATCATGCCCGCCGACACGATGCTCGTGCCTGCTAGGGCGATCGCCCCGACGAGGGCGGGTCCGGCGGCGCGGCGCAACCGCTTGACGGCCTTGACCACGCGTGGCCAGATGGGGCTACGAGGGACGAAGGCGACCAGGAGTCCACAGAGCAGGCCGAGCGCCAACTGTCGCACGAGGCTGACCGACGGTGTTTCCCCATACCAACCGTTGCGCTGCTCCGGCACGCCGAGGTCCTTGAGGTCGTAGATCGATATCGGCCCATGCCGGTAGATCTCCTTGATCCCGGGCACCGTGTCGAACTTGCTGAGTTGGGCGTCGGTGAGTTTCAGGTGGCCGTCACCGGGCTCGCCGCTTTCGAAGTAGGACCCGAAATGCGGCAGTTCGAGCGCGAGCCGGCGATCGACGTAGAGGAAACGCAATCGCAGGCTGCGGATGATGTCCTGTTCGGTCAGGCCGAATTCGTCTGCGAAGTACAGCGGCGGCGCGGAGACGCCGTTCGCCTTCATCACCGGCCACACACCGGCCTGGGAAGCGAGCAGGTCTGAGCCGACCCGGTCGCCGACGATGCGGCTGCCTGCGGGCAGTTCGTCGCGGGCCCACCTGGTGGCTGCGAGGACCTCGGCGTCCATCGAACGAGTGTCGGCGGCGACCAGGTAGGGGCCTGGTAGCCGGGCCCAGAAGGGCCCAGCGCCCAGCACGAAGCCGGCGACGAAGACTCCCGAGGCCATGATCACCACCAGCAAGCGGGCTATCCATGGTCGACGGCTCAGTCCGAGGCGGGCGCTCGCGGCCAGCAAGATCGACTGCACCCGTGCGACCAGCCGTCCCGGAGGCCTGGTCGGTGGGTCACGGGAGTCCGGCCACCACAGCCGGATGGCGAAGATCGCCACGGTCAGCGCGAGCGCGAAGAAGAGAAAACTACTCCCTCGGTCGAAGAGCTCGCCGCCCTTGGGGACCACGCGTGCTGCCATGGTCACCGGGATCAACGCTGACAGCATGAACACCAACAAGCGGGGACCCCACCGCAAGATCTGGCGATCACCCCGTCGCCACCAATACAGGGCGAGCAACGCCAACGCCGTCACCACCAACACCACCGCCGCGGCGTAATAGAGAAGCAGCAGGGTGTCCCGAAACGGTGTGGGGGTTCCCGCAGAGTCCTTGAACGCCGCGCGTTTCTCGCCTTTCGCGGCCGACCCGGTCACGTCGTTGATGATGGGACCGAAGTACTCCTCCAGTAGTGAGCGCTGCACGATCATCCAGGCCACCGTCGTCGCGATGGCGGCCAGCGCGCCGTACAGGACGCGCAACCTTGCGGACCCCCGTTGGAAGAGCGTCCACAGGAGCAGGAACACCATCGTGATGAAGCCGGTCACGTGATGCGACATCCCGGCGCAGAACAGGCAGACCGTCGCGCCGAAGAACAGCGGCAGCGGATCGTCGGACCACCGTGAGCGGGCAATGAGGCTGACCCCCGCCAGTGCCAGCGGGATTGCCAGCGTCTGGTAGGAGAACTGGGAGTTGAAGAAGATGAATTGAGGCCCCAGCGCGTACACCGCGACGGCAAGTCCGCCGGCCCGCATATTGCCGGTCAACTGCTCGACGGCATCGCTCAGCACGGTGACCAGCACGACACGGCACATGAATACGACGATCGCGGCTGACGCCATCGTCGGGATGCCGATCTGGTGCACCAGCACGGTGATCGTTTCGATGCCCGGGTACCGCGGGCTGACCTGCAGCAGGGGGTTGGCCTCGAAGAGTCGGTGGGACGACAGGATGTCACCGAGCGTGCGCATGTGGAGCTGCTCGTCGAATCCGGTGAACAGCAGCGGATTGGTGGTGCGCCACATCAACGTAGGCATGACGCCGAGGCAGAGCACAGCGGTGTTGCGTGCCCGTCTGGTCAGCTGCGGGCTGATGAGAACCCAGAGCGCGCTGCCGTACACGATCGCAAAAGCGGCGAATCCCAACAGTGCGGCCTCATAGCCGTGACTCCGGCGCGCCAGATACACGGCGCCGACCTGGAGGGCGAGCCCACACATCTGCCAGGCCAGGAGAATCACACGGTGATCATCGCGGCCACGTGCCCGGCAACGACGAACGGCGTGCACGAGGTGTCCCCGGAGCGGAACCACTACGTCACCGTCCAACTACGATCGGCGGGCCCTCAACTTCAGCAGTATCAGGATGGCACCGACAGTCGCGGCAGCCACCACACCGCCGGCGATCCACCACACCACACCGAACCCGCCATCTGCGCTGTTCGATGCTCCCTCGGCCGGGAGTTCGGTGACCGGTATGGGAATGGCCACCGGCACCTGGCCCGGGACCGAGATGATCGCCCTGCCGTTCAGTCCTTGCCATCGTTGCGGATCGCTGGAAAGCCACGTGAGCAGTTCGTCGAGTTGCGCGGCCGAACCATTCGACGTCGCGATCAGCACCGAGCGTTGCCCGTCGAACACGACTTGCAGCGAGCCCACCTTCATCGCGGGCTGCAGAGTCAGCGTCACGAACTTGCCGTCACTGTCGAATCCCTTGACGGTGATCTGCCCGTTCTCCGCGGTAATCGGAAGTCCGATCGACTTCTCCGTCCAGTTGTCCGCTTCGATCAGAATCGCCGGGTCCTTGCTTCCGACAGCCTCCTGGAGGCTGGTCACCTGGGTCACGATGGGCACCGAGCTGAACCGCTGCAGTCCCACCATGATCTGTGCCGCCCGCACGGTGTCGGCGAACGCATTCGGACCTATGCCGATGTGAACGAGCGGCATCAACGCCTGCGGCAGTGAGGTGAAACCTGGTGGCAGAGGCGGTTTGGAGGTGCCACCGACCTGAACTTCGGTGCTTCCGTCGACCCTGAGAGTCAGCGGCAGGTAGGCGCCGCAGTATCCCGCGTTACCGGTGGTGTGGACCGAGACGGTAAGGGTGGTGCTGCGCTTCAGCAAGCGGTCTGGAATGTCCACCCAGTGGTCGATGGTCGCGTTGGCTTCGCTCGGCCATCGACCGATCGTCTGCTCGCCGACCGAGGCGGTCACCTCCGCGCCGAAATCAGGCGCAAGGGGCGTGTACGAGCCGATCAGATGTACCCGTACCCCCTGCAGGGCGTGACCGAATTTGCTTTGATCCAGGTCGATCGACACCTCCGGCCACAGCCCTATCGAGGTGAACTCGCTCATGCCCATCTGTTTCAGGGTCGTGGCGTCGCTCACGATCTTCTGCTTGGTTTCCAGCGGTCCGGCAACGGCTTTGCGAGTCAGGGCAAGATTCGATGAATCATCGGCCAGCAACCGCGTCTGGTTCACGAGCTCATCGCCCGATCCTGACACGAGCAGTTCGGGAACGCCTGCGTCGCCCTGCAGTGAAAGTCCTTTGTCCGGACCCTCTTTGATGATGATCTGCCGTTCTAGGGGTGACGATGGACCCGGCAGGGTGGTCGCGCCATCGGCGAGGGATACGACGGCGTACTCCCTCTTCGACCCGCCGTAGCGGGCCTGTACGGCGGCTATCAACTGCACTGCCGCGTTGGATTCCGCCTGTGACGGTTTCGGCGGCAGGGCGATCGTCAGCTTGCGCAACACCGGCGGCATGAAGGCGGCGATGGTTGTCGGCGCGGCTTCGATCCCGGCAAATGTGACCGCACCGTCGAAGAGCTGTACCGGGTTCAGGGCATCGAAGCAGTACCCGTCGACCGGGACGATGGTCGACGTCAACGTGAGACTCACGTAGTTGCCGAAGACTTGCGTTCCCGCGAGGGGAATGGTCACTGGAGCTACATCCGCGGGACCCACACCGACCCTGCTGATGAACCTGTCGTCCTGGGTGACGGTGAGGCTGCCGAACCGAGCGGGGGTCGGGAGCTTGAGGGTCGCGCTCATCGAGACCGGAACAAGCCCTGACGGAACCGGAAACGATAGGGACGCGGTAGTGGTTTGTCGATCGCCTTTGAAGGCGATCATTGTGGACGAGCCCAAGTCGGCTAGAGAAATCGTCGGCGAATCGAGGAGAGCGCCGCCGACTGCTGGTTCGGCGATTGCACACGGCGCCGTCCAGATAAGCATTGCGAAAACCCCGAAAAGTACTCCTAGTCGGCGCAGAAGATTCAATTCCACGTGTGAAGCGTAGGCATCGAGCTCCGTCGCCATCGACGAATATGAAACTTGGGCTCTTCGAAGCTTCGAGGCGGCACTCGTCGACGTGCCACGGGGTCGTGAGTCGAGGGGTTCCGGATCAACCGCGGGCGAGCTCCGATGTGATTTCCTCAACCGTGGCGTGCAACCAAATTACGCCATTGCAACGACGATTCATCCGGCCGAGGCGGTCCACCACGAATTTCACTTGGGAACTCGAGACCGAAATGCCACCCGGTCGGACTAGTATTCTTGCGTGCCACACCACGCGGGGACTGAGCAAGCGGCCCCGGCCGGCAATGTCAGTGACGGCGACCCTGAGGCCAGCGCTAACGGACCAGATAGTGCTACTTCGGTGCGGGACAAACAGCTCCGCCTCCTGTTCACGTTTCCGGTACTTCTGGGTTTGTTCGTGTGCAGCCTGAATTTCTTGGCGGCGATCCGTCTTTGGAGGTCGGTTTACTTCAGTAATCCGGTGATGTCTTCGCGTGCAAACCTGCCAAATACGGTGTGCTTCACGCTAATCTCGATAAGTTTCTTCGTCGGCCTATCTCTCATTGCGTATGCGATCGCACTGCGGCACTTCGACGGATATGGCGAGGAGCGCGAGGTCGCGCAGGAAGGGGCGCCGGATCATGCTGCAGGCCGAGTCTCACTACACGTCAAATGGTTGGTGGTACCCCTTCTCGTGGCACTACCGGCTCCCGCCCTTACGGTGTGGGCTGCCTCGACCATCGAACCGATAGCGCCAAAACCCTGCATCGAGGTGTATCAGGAGGCGCTAAACATCAAGAAGGACAATCCCAATTTCAAGATGGTGTGGAACGACCGAGACGAACTCAGGTGCTCGGTAAACCAAGTATTGGACCAGTAGACGGGCATCGATTCGCCCATCGCAGGACCGACGGCGGTCGCGGTCTCTAGCGCGGAACGTGGACGGACGCGATGAGACCGAGGTGGTCGGAGCCGGGTATCCGCACGGTGTGCACGTCGGTCGCGGAGCTGCGCAGGGTGAGGACGTGGTCGATTCCGATGTCCGGCGGTAGCGCGCTCTCGGCGGAGTACGTGGGCGTCAGGCCGGCTCCCGACTGCTCGGCGGCATCGCGGAAACCCGTCTGGAGTAGTCGGCGAAACGGCCTCATGTCGAACGTGGCGTTGAAGTCTCCAGCGACGATCAGGGCCCCCTGGCCCGCGGCGGTGGCCAACGCGTGCAAAGTGTCTGGGAACGTGGCCAACTCCTGGCGCCAACCATCGATCGGTTGTGGCCATGGGCCTACCAGGTGCGCCGCCAGCACCATTGTGTTCCGCGCCGTGTCCGGTATCTGGATGACGGCGCTGACCACACCCAACTCGTAGCCGGTGACCTGACTGGATCCCACTACCGGGTAGCGGCTCCAGATGCCGACGCCCGCGGCGAACGGACGCGCGTCGGCGGTGGAGTACGGAAAGTCCGCGTTGATACCCTCGCCAGCAAGGCTTTTCGCCAGGTCGGGAGTGAGCTCTTCGACGACGACGAGATCCGCGCGGTTGCGCGCGATGGCAACCAACGCCTTGGGGTCGGCGGCGCCTTCGTACAGATTGGCCGTCAGCACTCGGACTTCGACGGTGTTCGCCGGTATCGGGTCGGGCCCGATGAACATCGGCAATTCCACGACGACTGCCAACGCAGTGAGGACCAGGGCGGCCAAGACGCTCCACCGTCGGCGGGTGAGGGAGAACAGCAATGCCGACAGACCGGCGAGGGTCATCAGATACGGCGACAGCGCCGCGAGGATGAGGACCGTATGGTTGGTCACCGGCATGAACCGCGACGCCAGCGCCGCAGCGGCGATCGCGAAGGCAACCCAGGCCACGGCGGAGAGCGCAATACGAAGAGGGCGGAGAGCTGCCGAGCTCACGGCAACGGTCACGACTGCCAAATGGGCATCAGTGTGAATGTGTCTGCCACGGATGGTGATTGACCACACCCTCGGAGAGTCCCAAGCGCTTGACGCGACGCACGCCGTGGTTGGCAGGGTCGTCCTTCATCCAGCCGGGGCGTTTGGGCATCGCCATGTTGCTCGCATGGCGGCGTTTGGAGAGCTTGCGGATCTCCCGGGCGTACCTGCGATCCTGCAGGATCGTCCAGAGCACTCGGAACCCGTCTCGGAAGGTGTTCAGGTTCGTGCGGCCGTGATACCGGTCGAACTCGAAGCTCGGCACTTCGGTGATGGCGGCCCCCGACAGCGCGAAGCGACCGATGATCAACGCTTCGATCTCGAATCCGTCACCGCGCAACATCTCTGGCGCATCTTCGACCTCGACCTTCGGTAGGTCGAGCATGTATAGCTGGTCGGTCCAAAAGGCGTTGTAGCCATAGCAGAGGTCCGTGAATCGGGTATTGGTGAGCACACTGGCCAGCATGTTCAGCCCGGTGTTGCCCCATGCGCGAAGCAGCGTGATGTCCTGGCTCCCGCCGCCCGGGCAGAAGCGGCTGCCCTTCGCCAGGTCGGCGCCGTCGGTCAGGGCCTTGACGAATCGCGGAATCTCGTGGGGATCGGCTGAACCGTCCACGTCGAACATGACGATGGCATCGCCGGTGACCTGTGCGAATCCGCACGCCAAGGCATTGCCCTTGCCCTTGCGGGTTTGATGGATCACCTTCGCCGACGGCAGCGATGTGCGAGCGGCGTCCGCTGAGTCGTGGTCGTCTTCGCTGACGACGACGATGACCTCGTGGAAGTCTGCGAGGTACGGCAGAATCTCGCGGATGTTCTGGGCCTCGTTCTTGGCGGGCACCACGACACTGACTCGCGGGTCGCGAGGCCGGCGTTCACTGGTGGGACGACGGCGATCGATGATCGGCTCACCGTTGGCGCCGATCAGTGGACGGCCGTCGGGGCCGAGCACGTGACGCTCTGCGTCCGATTCGGTTGGCGCAACGTCGTGGCTGATGCCACCGTCCACGTCGGTCATCTCGGCACCCTCCGGAATACGAGCTGCGGTAAGCCTCAGATCGGCGACGTTATCAGCATCAGCGTCAATTACGGGCCGGATCCGGTAGTAGCGGCCGACGACTGAGGACTTAAGTCCTTTCCGAACCGGTGACCGGCTTCATCCGTGGGGACGGCACACACGGCACCGCTTTCCAGCAGGCGGTAGGCGCTCGCGAAATCCATGGGTCGGTCGAAGAGGAATCCCTGGCCCTTACGTGCGCCGATCTCGACGAGTGCATCACGCTCCGAAAGGGTCTCGATGCCTTCGACGATCAGATCGAGGGCGAGCGCATTGGCGAGCGACACCACCGATCGCACCACGGCTCGCTGTTTCTCGCTGCCGTCCTCGAGTGCCGCAGCGAATGAGCGGTCGAGCTTGATCTCATCTACCGGCAGCGTGCGCAATTGGGTCAGGGATGAGTAGCCGGTACCGAAGTCGTCGAGGGAGACCCGGACGCCGGCGTCCCGCAGCTGGGCCACCGTCGGGTACGCCACCCTCAGGTCGATGAGAGCATGCTCGGTGAGTTCGACGATCAGCGCCTCCGGCGGCACTCCCTCGGAGTACAGCAGGTTCAGGACCTCGTCGGCGAACCCGGGCTCTCGGACCTGACGTGCCGACACGTTCACCGAGATCGTCAGTCCGAGTGCCAGTCCGGATGCCCGCCACTGCGCGAGCGTCGAGATGCCCTCCTGAAGCACCCAGCGGCCTATCTCGACGATCATGCCGTTGTCCTCGGCGAGCGGGATGAAAGCGACAGGGCTCAGGTCGGGCAATCCCGGTCGGCGCCACTGCAATAGCAGTTCGAAACCGGTGACGACCCCGGTGTCGAGCATGACGATGGGTTGGGCCGCGAGCCGCAGCTGATCGCGCTCCAGCGCACGCCGCAGGGCAGCGTCGAGGTCGAGGCGTTGTGCCACTTCGGCTTCGAGGTGTACGTCGAAGACATTGATGTGGCTGCCCTCGGTCACCTTCGCGCGGTACATCGCCACGTCGGCTTCACGCATCAGCTCCGCGCCCGACACGGTCGACTCATCGGCGAAGGTGATACCGATGCTGGCCCCGACGAAGGCTTCCTTTCCGTCGATCGCATAGGGGGCACTCAGCGCGTCGCGCATTCGCTCGGCCAGCGCAATCGCCTGCGCGCGGTCGGGCAGTTCCGGGCAGAGCACCACGAACTCATCACCGCCGAGGCGTGCGACCACATCAGTCTCGCGGACCGTCGCCGACAGTCGACGTGCTGCCTCGATGAGCAGGTGGTCGCCTCCGGCGTGGCCAATGGAGTCGTTGACCATCTTGAAGCGATCGAGGTCGCAGAACAGCAGCGCCAGATGGGTCTGGCTCCGACGTGCGGCAACCAGGTTGTCGCTCAGGCGCGCCAGCAACAGGCTGCGGTTGGCCAGACCGGTGAGTGCGTCATGGCTTGCCTGGTGTGACAACTGCCTGGCCGACGCGTCGCGGTCGAGGGCCAGGCTCACCAGGTCCCCGCACCTTTGCAGTGCGTTCAGGGCGAGCTCGTCGAGCCCATCGGCTTCGCCGAATACCTCGACTGCGCCCGTGCTCACCGTGGTATCCGCGTCAAGACGTGCGCACCACGCCGGAGGGCCCGACGTGTCGGCGTCGGCGGGGTACATGACCGACCGGGCGCCCGCCGTGATGCGCACGCAACGGCCGCCCGTCACCTTGGAGGCCAATTGTGCGATCTGTGTCATCACGGTGACGGCCTGCGCGCCGGTGGCGATCTGTTCCAGCACCCTGGCCTGTTCGCGCTCCAGCGCCGAGACGCGGTCCAGTTGTTCCTGAGTTTCTCGGAGTGCCAGCTGTTCCTCATCCAAAGCCGTTCGAGCACTACGGTATTGGCGTGCGACGTTGGCTGCCACCCAGATCAGCAACACCGCACCGAAGACCAGGGTGACGATGATCAAGGCCAACTGCGTCAATCGGCCCCGGAGCAGCGCCTCATCGCTGGCGCGCAGATTCGTATGGAGTTGAGCCGCAGTCTCATCCACGAGGCGACGACCCGCGTCGGAGAGCGTCTCAGCTCGTGGCAGGACGAAGCTGGAGACACGGTCGCGCTGATCGGCTGGCAGTAGACCCGGGGGCGTCTGTGCGACGGCTTCGTCCAAACCGGTAAGGGCAGAGAGGTAGTCGACGGGGGCGGCGTCCCCGGCGGCCACCCCGTTGTCACCCACCACCGATAGTCGACGGCCCAGCAGCGCGCGTGCCAGTTGCACGTCGCGTCGGGTCGTGGCGCCGAGCAAGTACCGCTGTGATGCGTCGACGTAGGCGAGTGTCTCTCGCATGGTGTAGAGCACGTCGTTCGTGGCGGTTTCGGTGCGGGCGAACGTGTCCGTGTGCTTTCGCTGCGCCGCCGAGTCGACGAAATGGCTTGCCACCAGGGTGATGAGGGCCATCGCGAGAATTGCCGCCAGCACCAGCTGCCCGCGACTGAGTCGAAGCCGCGGAGCAAGCGAAGCCGGCTGGTGTGGCATTAGGGGCTGCCGGAACTCGGGCTGGTCACGCTGATCGACGTCAAACTCCAGTTCCAGGCATCGAGCACGGATGACAACGGCGTGCCGTCGGGGAAGATCATGCGCGTTGGTCCCCCTTGGTCGTAGGGGATCGGGCCGCCGTCGCGCGTCGTCGCGATGAGCGCCTGCGAGTCCACCATCGGTCCGACGGCGCTGGAGTACTGGTAGTCGTTGAGCGCCACGGTCTTGATGGTCGCGCCGTTCGGTATTCCGGCCTTGGCCAACACCGCGGCCAGTGGTACTCCGCTGAAGGTCTGACGCTTCTTCACGAAGGGCTCGTCGACGGTGATGGTGGTGTTGCCGAGAGCATTGAGCCCATCCAGCGTCAGGGCGAGCGGCGCAGTTCCGCCCGTCACGGTGAGGATGGGCTCGCCCGGCGCAGGCGGGTCGATCGAGTTGGCGCCGTAGGGATTGCTGGGCGGGCCGGTAGTCGCTGGAGCCGAAGAGGCGGCGGGCGTTGGCGGCGCCGGTGCAGCCGTGTCGGCGGCGCGATCGTTGCTCCCACATGCGACGACTCCGACGATGACGAGTAATGCTGCCGCGCCATATGCGGTGGAACGTATGCGCATGAAGGCGGATCGTACGTGTCGAATAGACCAATCCGTCAATAAACGCAACTTCTTCATGAATTCGGTGGAAGCCATCTCCATGAAGGGATGACTCGCCCAAACTCCTAGAGAAACTCTGTCCTGGATCCCGTTGGAGACGTCAGTCGAGGCCGGCGAGAGCCCTACGGGCGGCTTCCAATTCGGCTTCGAGCGCCGCGACCCGAGCGGCTTGCTGAGAACGCGCCTCCTCGATGACCTCGTCGATCGGGCCGGAGAGGTCCTCGTGCAGTTCCTTCGCCGCACGGGACACCGCGGCTGCCGCGACCGCGAGATCGCGGGCCAGGTACGCGGTGCCCTGCTTGAGCTCGGCGCGCCATTCGCCGTCGGCAGTCCCGGTGACGGTGAGGGTCAGCTCGAGAGTCTTGGCCTTCCTTCCGGCGGACTTCCTGGTTGGCGTCCTCCTGGCCGTTTGGCCAGCAGGCGCGTCCACGGCGGGCATCTCGGCCGTCGGAGTGCTTGCGGGCGAGGTGTTCTCGACGGCAACGATCGGGGCATACGGCGTGTCGGAGACGGTGGCTGGCGCTTCTGCTGCGGGAGCGAATACGGTCATCGTGCGGTCAACTCCTTCTGGACATCACCCGCGATCTACGGGCTGGCGGTGTGCCCATTAGAACACACGTTCGACAGGGGCGCCGCAACGTGCAGCTCGCGCCAACCGTCGCCTGCCAGAGTTCAGCTCGCGCTCAGCGCAGGCTCACGGGCAGTCGCCAGTTCGTGCCACGCGACGAGGACGGCCTCCAACTGTTCGGCGGAATGGCGACCCAATCCGCACTCGGTGGACAACCCGAATTCGGGCAGGAAGTCGGCGGCCAACTCGGCCCGGCGACGGGCCCCCGCGGCGCCGTCCTCGGCGTGCACCAGGCCGAGGTAGAACTCGGTTCCGGGTTCCACGGCGAGGTCCGCCAGCGGCTGCCAGTGTGCGCGCTTCGTCCACGCCGCGACGGTGGCCGCCTGGAACGCGTTGATCCGTCGAGAGACGTGACGGGACAGGCCGTTGGCCAAGGTCACGATCGCCGACGCGTCACGGGGCAGGACGTGTCGCCCGCCGCGGGCGGCCGCCTCGTCGTCCGGAGGGTCGCCCATGAACGGCGATGCACCGAACTTGGAGTCGCCGTAGCAGAGGTGGAACGTCAGGTCGACGTCGTCGCGCACCCAGTGCGCGATTCGGGCGGTGGCCGCGAAGATCGGCTCGACACCGTCGTAGGGGTTGGCGAACCAGCCTTCGATGGTCGCGAGTTCGGTGGGCAGATCCCACTGGATGGCGAGATCCTGGTTCGGGATGGCATCCTGGATCGCCTCGACGCTGCGCTGCAGCGCCTCCTCGTAGGCCAACGCGACCTCGACCTGAGAACCGAAGTGCACGAACGAGTTCACCGCATTGAGCGGCGTGGCGATGGACACCAGGAAGCGCGACTCTGGCGCGAGGGCGCCCGCGTCGCGGGCCGCGCGAAAGTCGGCGTACGACGCGATCGCCGACGAGTGGTAGTCGACGTCGCCGAAGGTCACCGGCGTGCCGGGACGCACCTTTGCCCGCCCGCCCTCGACGTCGAGCGTGGGGTTGGACAGGAAGTGGGCCGAATGAACGAGCACCCAGTTCGCGCGATCGCCGGGTTCGCCGTCGGGGACCCGCGTCACGCCGGGCTGGAGGCGCTCGCCGACGAGCCGGAATGCGGCGTCGGTGGTGGGAACGTTGATGCTGCCGGTGAGGTAGAAGCTGGTCACGAGAGTTCCTTCAGGGTGTCAGAGGAGGAGGCCGAGACGGGGCGGGGCCGTCCCGTCGAGGGTGTGGCGGCCGAGGTGGACGTACTTCCACCTCGCGGGATCATGGAGCGAGTGCACGCGCACGTTGCGCCAGTGTCGGTCCAGCGCATACTTGGCGTCGGTGGCGGAACTGCCGGCGAGTTCGAATATGGCACTGGTGATTTCGACCGCGAACTCCGCTGCCAGGGCCTTGGCTGCGGCGACCTGGAGCGAGGCGGCGGCAGCGGAGTCACGGGTCAGTTCCGGCTCGGTCAGGGCCAGATCGACGAGCCGGGCGCCGTGGGCGAGCAGCGCCTCCAGTGCGTACAGCCGCGCGGTCAGTTCACCGAAGCGGCGAATGACATGAGGCTCGTCGGCGGCGCGGTCGACACCGGCCTCGAACCACGGTCGGCTCCGGGTGGCGACGAACTGGGATCCGTCTTCCAGTGCGGCGCGGGCGATCCCGATGTCCACCGCGGCGTGCAGGGCCTGATCGTAGGCTCCCAGCACGGACGGATCAGCCGTCAGCGGGTCGGGGTCCGGGCCCTCGTCGATGACGTGGACGTCCGGTACGCGCACGCCGTCGAGAACGACCTCGCCGCTGGCGGTTCCGCGCTGGCCGAACGCCGACCACTTCTCCAGGTTGAGCGTCACTCCGGGGTCGGTCGGACGGACGAATACCGTTGCACCATGCTCGGTTCCGTCAATCCGTGCCGCGACGGCGATCCACGCGGCGCCGAGAGAACCCGTTGCGTAGTACTTGGTGCCGGTCAGCACCCATTCGCCGTTGGGGCCGCGCCGAACGGTGGTGTGTCGCTCGACGCTGGTCCTGGTTCCCCTCTCGACGGTGGCGTTGCCCAGCTGGGCTCCCGCCAGGACGTCGGCGTAGATCTGCGGAGCGGGCGCGCTATCACCCAGGCCACGGATCGCGGCGCTGAGGACGAAGTGCGCCAACAACAATTGTCCGACAGCGGAGTCGGCGCGGGACAGGATGCGGAGCACCTCGACCGCAGTGGAGCGGGGGAGGTCGGGACCCCCGAACGTGGCAGGGACCAGGATGCCCAGCAGACCGGATTCGGCAATCGTGGCCAGTGCCTCGGTGGGCAGCACCCCGTCGAGCTCGCGACGGACAGCGCCCTCGGCGATCTCTCCGGCGATGGCGCCGGCCACGCTGAGGGCCTCGTCGACCGACTCGAGCACGGGAACGGCGGTTTCGGTGGTGGTCATCGGATGGGACTCCTCATCAGTGGCTTCGGCGAGAACCGTAGGCAGCGTGGGGGTTCGGCGTCGAGATGGTTCAAGCGACGCTGGAGGCGTGTACAGGGATGCTGTACACGGCGTGCTCGGTCAACCGAGAGCCGGCGGCCGTGACGAGATCGACGACGATGGCCAGCACGCTCTTCGGCGCGGGCGACGACGCCGTGGCGATCGCGATGCGCCGCGACGGTCGATTCCCGGTCACCCGGCGCACCACGACGTCGGTGCGGGCGCCTGCCGCGGCCAACGATGGAACCAGGGACACGCCCAGACCGGCCGCGACGAGACCTTGCACGGTCCCGTAGTCGGCGGCGCGGAACGTCACCGACGGCTCGAATCCTGCGCGTTGGCAAGCGGTTCGAAACACCCGGGTATCGGGGCACGTTCCGCTCTCGGAGCTGACGATCCACTTCTCCGTGGCCAGCCCGGCAAACGGTATCTCGATCCGATCCGACAACGGATGTCCGAGTGGAAGCACCACGAGGAACTCGTCGTCGTACACACCGACCGTGGTGATGTCGGGAAATTCGGGACGACCGCCAGGCACCTCGGTGACCATTGCCGCGTCGACGTCGCCGGTCCGCAGCAGGGCGACACCGTCTTCGGGGTCCGCACCCACCAGCTCGACGTCCACGCCGGGAACGACGGCACGCAGGCGGGCCAGCGCGGGGGGAAGGATCACCGCGGCGGCACTGGCGAACGACGCGATTCGAACGACTCCGGCCCCGGTGCCCGACAGGCTGGCCAGGTCTCGCTCGGCGGCGGTGATGGCCCCCAGGATTGCGGGGACATGCTCGAGCAGCCGCGCACCGGCCGGCGTGAGCTGCGCGCCAGAGGGCCCACGCACCAGCAGGGTGCACCCCAGATCGCGTTCGAGCGCAGTGACCTGCTGGGACACCGCCGAGGTGGTGTAGCTCATCACCGCCGCGGCCGCACTGAGCGAGCCGGAACGCGCAATCTCCTGCAGCACGGCTAGGCGACGGACGTCGAACACCTCGTGAACGTAAGTGGGATCGCGTCGTCCGAGAAGCGTTGCGATCAGCGCGACGTCAAAGCTCAGTAAGGCGATGCGGCGCGTTGGGGCGTGATTCCATGGTGGAGTTCCGCGACGTCGGGATGCGCTCGGGTGCGCGACTTCCAGGCGTTCTCGCCGTAGGTGTCGAAGATGGGATTGGCTGGATCCGCCTCGACGCCTCGCGACAGAGCGGCGAGCTCCGGCGGCAGCGTGATGATCGGGATGGTGGCGTCCAACGCAGGATTGAGGAAGTAGGGAATCGACACGCGATCGGCACCGGGCCGTGGCGCAATCACGCGGTGCCGGGTGGCTCGCAGATATCCGCCGGTGGCCACTTCGAGCAACTCGCCGATGTTGACGATGAACGCGCCGGGCAGCGGCGGCACGTCGACCCACGTGCCAGCCGACAGTTCCACCTGCAACCCTTCGGATCCCTCCTCGACGAGGAGCAGTGTCAACACTCCGGAATCCTTGTGGGCGCCCACGCCCTGCGGGTTGTCAGCGCTCCCGGGATAGTGCACGACCTTGATCAGAGTGGCGGGTAGATCGGCGAATGCGGGGTCGAAGAGGTCCTCCGCGGCCCCGAGGGATACGGCCCAGTGCCGCAGCAGTCGCAGGCCCACCGTCGACAGCGACTCTCCCCAGGATTCGAAGGCCGACCGGAACGTCGACGGACGCTGCGGCCAGAGGTTCGGTCCCTGCAGGCGCCAGTAGCCCTGCGCCCCTTCGATGGTCGGCCGTTCGGGGCCGATGTCGATCTGCTCCCGCCAGTCCACTTCGCCGTTCGTGAACTCGCCACCGACTCGCGAGTAGCCGCGAAACTGGGCGCTCTTGAGTTGGCTGACCTCGTTCTTCTCGGCGACGGGCAAGTCGAAGAAGATCCTGGCCAGCGTCAACACCTCGGCGATCTGGGCATGGGAGATCCCGTGGCCCGTCAGATAGAAGAAGCCCGAGGTATGGGCCGCCTCGCGAAGTGCCTGGCGGAAGGCGTCGACGTCGTCGTTGGCGGTCGAGAGATCGAGCACTGGCAGCATGACCACGACTCTGCATCATCGGACGGTCGACGCCAATCGATGTCAACCGAATCTTCAGGCGTGTGAAGCATTGCGGAACGACCTCGCGCACCCGGCTACAGGTATGGTCCCGGCCATGGTCGACCGACACAAGCGCAGCGCAGCCAAACAGGCGAGACGCGACGCCCGGCGCAGCAAGGCGCGGCGCGGGCGGGCGGCCGGGCAGGACGCGCCAGAGGAAGTGCCCTTGGTCGACGAGGTGCGCGAGGCGCTCGCTGGTGGAGACCCGATGGATCTGCTGGGTTTGGTGAGCATGGTGATCGTGGCCACCGCGCCGCAGCCGGAACTGCCGCGGGCTCCCGAGACGGAGGAGATCCTCGGTCTCGACGAACTCGTCGACGCGTTCATCGACGTACGGGTGGCCGAGACCACGGCGCTACTGGCCGTGCTGGGCGAGTTGGTGATGGACGACGACGTGCTGCGGGACCGGTGCCGACGCGAGGTCGAGACACGCACCGACGACCTTCCACCGTGGCTCGCCGCGTTGGCGCAGACCACCGTCCACGAGGCAGTGCGGATGACCCACGTGCTCGGTGACGGCGACGAGGTGCTCCTCGGCGTGCGGCTTGCCGACGGTGGCGAGATGACATGCGCGATCCACATCGACCACCTCGAGATGTCGGAGGTCAAGGATGCGTTCTTCGTTCCGAACTCCCTCGACGCGGTAGTCGACATCGCCCGGGCAAGCAACACCGACCCCGACACCAGCTTCGTCGATCTCGACCTGAGCGAAGCCCGGGCGCGGTTGGAGGCGGCGCTCGAGCAGCATCTCGCGATGTTCCCGCCGGCGGATTCGGATACCTGGCCGGCGTGTCGGCCGCTGGTGCAGTGGCTGACTCGGCTGATGCCCGATGACTTCACCGGCGATGTGGCACAACGTCATTCGACCCACACGGAGGCGCTGGTGGATCGGTTCTTCGCCTCTGTGGCGGGGATGGCGTTCGACGACGTCCACCACCGCGCGCTGCTGGACGTGTGCATCGACGAGGGGACCGGTGATGCCCTGCGGTGGAGTGCGATGCGCCTTCGGCAACTCTTGGGCGACGTGGTTGCCGACCCCGGCGCCATCCCGGTGGATCCACAACTGAACGTCCCGGAGTTGTTGCGTGCCTTCGTGCCATTCGCCCACGCCGAGAGTGGCATTCGGCAGGAATTGACCGCCGAGGCCTTGGCGGCCATCGACGAGTCGGCCGACGGTTATCGGGAGTTGGTACTCGAGGACGCCGAGTTTCCAGGCCTATCCGACGACTAGCCGGCTGACCGGAGAACGCCGATCGTGACGTCGCCGCGGTCCGGATCCACGGCGGCGAGGACCGAAGACGGCACGCGGAACACCCGTCCCGGCGACGCGGGCCAGGGTGTGCGCGTGGTGGCGATCACCTCGCCCCCTTGGGAGGCCGTGACGGTCGGGAAGCGGATCAGCTCGTCGGTCCACAGCAACAGCCGCTTGCGTGGAGGTGCGGGATCACCCACCCGCAACAGACTGGGCGACACCCAACGAAACGGCGCCTCGGCGTGCAGACGAATACCGGTCGGTCGATTAGCTGCGGTGTCCGCGTTGAGGTGTGCGTGCACTCGGTCGGCGACGAACGAGCCGTCCAGTGCGGCGATGTCGGCGGTGTCCACGGGGTGCAGGACGTTTCCGGCCGCGAAGACTCCCGGCTGGCTGGTGTGTAACGCGGTGTCGACTCTGGGCCCCAGGGTGGCGGGATCGAGGTCGATGCCCGCGCTGCGGGCCAGTTCGTGGTCGGGGATCCAGTCGCCGGTGAAGACGACGGTGTCGCAGTCGATGATCCGACGAGCTCCGGTGTCGAGATTCTCCACCTCGACGCCCTGCAGCGCGGGCTTGCCGATGATTCGTACGACGCGGGTGTGGGTCGCAACCGGCACTCGCAACACTGCCCGCCCCGGAATGGTGAAGGCGGCGTAGGACTCTGGAGAGGGGTACTCCGTGGTCATGGCGACGGTGGCGCAGCCGGCGTGGCGCAGGGTCAGTACCGCCGACCAGCTGACCAGCTCGGCACCGACCACGACGGCTCGCGTGCCGACGGTGCCGTGGTGCAGGTGCACGACGTTCTGCAGGTGCCCGGTGGTGTACACCCCGGACGGCCGATCGCCGGGAACCAGTCGTGCCGGCCGGGGGCGCTCACGGGCCCCGGTGGCGAGCACCACCGCGGCGGGTTGGACACGCACCAGGCCACCCGGGGTGGTCACGTCGAGGGAATTGTCGCCGTGGATCGCAGTCACCATGGCGTCGGTGAGGACCTCGGCGCCAGCCTCGTGAGCCTGGCGTACCAACCGCCGGGCGTAGGCCGGACCACTGATGAAGGTCCGCATGTCGCGCATGCCGTAGCCGGGATGGTCGCAGTGCCGCGGGATTCCGCCGGCGACGGCCTCCCTGTCGAGCACCAGGACTTGGCGACGATGTGTCCCGGCCAGCCGGGCGGCAGCCGCCAAGCCGGCGGGTCCGGCGCCGACGATGGCGACGTCGGTGGGGCGCGCGGTGCGGACCGTGGTCGGGCTGCTCATCGGATCATCTCTGTGTCGCGGGCGGGAGTCGGAGGTCGGCGGGCGCAGGGATGGGCTTCGACGGCGGCGTTGACCTCTGCGCCGCAGAAGAATCCTTGACAGCGTCCGTTCATGACACGGGTGCGACGGCGCAGTCCCTCGAGACCGGCCGGTGGGATCACCGAGTCATACGCATCGCGGATCTCACCCGCCGTGACGCGCTCGCAGAAGCAGACGACCTTGCCGTAGGCGGGATCAGACGCGATGAGCTCGGGGTCCTGGTACGGCCGGGTGAACGCCTCGCCGATGTTCGGCATCCGTGGTGGCGCTGGTAACTCGGCGCGAGCAACGGGTAGGGCGGCCGCGTCCTGCAGGAGTCCGTCGAGGTATTCGGCGACGGCCATGCCCGACGTCAGTCCGGTGGACCGAATGCCGCCAACGAGTACGTAGCGCTGGTCGGTGTCGACCTCGATCAGGTAGTCGCCGTGGTCGGTGGCTGCCCGCAGGCCCGCGTAGCTGGCCGTGATCTCCTCGTCGAGCAGTCGCGGCATCAACGTGGCGCCCTTGGTGAGGAGGAACTTGAATCCCGCCTCCGATGTACCGGTGGCAGAACGGTCGTCGAGGTCCTCGGCCGTCGGACCGAGCATGACATTGCCGTAGATGGTGGGGCTGACCAGAACGCCCTTGCCGCGCGACGTCGGCACCGGCAGCACGATCTTGTCGATCAGCGGACGGGCGAGCTTGTCGTACACCAGCAGCTCGCCCCGGCGCGGGGTGACGTGGAAGCGGTCGTAACCGAAGGCTTGGTCGAGGTAGTCCGAGCCGAGACCCGCGGCGTTGACGACCCAGCGGGTGGTGATGTCACCCCGCGTGGTGTGCAGGACGGTGCGATCGACGTCGATGCTCACCGAATCGGCGCGCGTCCCGGTGCGGAGTTCGACCCCACGACCGACGGCGTCGGTGGCGAGAGCCAGGTTCGTGGTCCAGGTGCAGATGATCGACTCGTCGGGCACCGTGAGGCCGCCGAGCGCGCCGTCGCCGAGGGCAGGGACCTGGCGGTAGACCTCGTCGGCGTCGACGATCTCACAGTGGGCGTAGCCGTTGTCGACGGCCTTGGCCTGCAGCCGGGGTAGCGCAGCGAGTTCCTCGTCGTTCCATGCGACCAGCAGGGCCCCGGTGCGTTCCACCGGGATGCCGGTCCTGGCGGCGTAGTCGGCGAGCAGGGTGTAGCCGCGGGACACCATCCGGGATTCCAGTGTGCCCGGTGTGGCGTCGAACCCGGTGTGCAACAACGCCGTATTGGCCTTGCTGGTGCCGTCGCCGACGTCGTCGCGGGCCTCGACGAGTGCGACCCGGTGCCGGTATCCGCCCAGCATCCGCGCAATCGCCGAGCCGACGATGCCTGCGCCCAGCACCACGAAGTCGTAGTCGGTCCCCGGTGCTGGGTCGGTCATCGGTCTTCTCCTCGTGCGAGCGTGGCCGTGACTGCGGCCCGCCAGTGGTCTCGGAAGTCGGCAGCGCGTTCAGCCGGCCATCGGGGGTGATAGGTGGTGGTGGCGGTCCAGTCGTCGACCGCGTCGCGGACGCTCAGGCTGGGGTCGGCCGCCATGCGCGCACAGGCCGCCGCTCCGAGTGCGGTGGCGTGCGACGACGGATACACCTCGACGGGCATCTGCGTGAGGTCAGCGGTCGCCTGCATGAGTCGACGCGACCGAGTGAGCCCGCCGTCGACGCGCAGGGTGCTCAGCGGTGCCGCGAGGTCGCCCTCGATGGCGCTCACCAGCTCGGCGGTCTGCGCTGCCAACCCCTCCAGGACGGCCGCCACCAAATGGGATCGATTGGTGGACAGCGTCATTCCGGTGAACGAGGCGGCGGCGTCGGGCCGCCACCACGGGGCAGCCAGACCGGCCAGCGCGGGGACGAAGTACGCGCCACCGGAGTCGTCCGCCGCGACGACGTCGAGGTCACCAGGGGCGGTGATGAGCCCGAGGTCTTGAATCCAGCGGATCGCGGATGCGGCGGTGTAGCACTGCCCGTCGATGCAGTAGGCGCCGGCGTCACGTAGCTTCCAGGCCACCGAACAGGTCAAGCCGCTGGTCGGCCTGACACCCGTGGCACCGACGTTGGCGAGCAGGAACACGCCCGTGCCGAACGTGCATTTCGCGGTGCCGGGTTCCAGGCAGCGTTGCGCGAGCAGGGCGGCCTGCTGATCGACGATCAGTCCGCCGACCAGGGCGGTGGGGCCGAACGCGTCGGTCTCGCCGACGATCGCGTCGTTGGCGACGATGCTGGGCAGCCGCTCGTCGGATAGTTCGAAGAGATCCAGCAGTCGCTGATCCCACGACATGGTGTCCAGATCGGTGAGCAGGGATCGGCTGGCGGTGGCGGCATCGGTGACGAACTCGCCGGTCAGGTGGTGCACGAGCCAGGTGTCGCTGGTGGTGACCACCCCGGCGGTGGTGGCGTTGTGGCGCAACCAGTGCATCTTGGGTGCCGAGAAGTAGCTGTCCAGCACCAGGCCGGTGCGTTCCCTGACCCAGTCACCGTCCCCGGACTTGTTGCGGCAGAACATTTCTGCGCGTCGGTCCTGCCACACCACCGCCGGGCTCAAAGGGGTCCCGGTCTCGGGATCCCACACCAACACCGTCTCACCCTGGTTGGCGATCGAGATCGCCGTCACGGGTCGCCCCGCTGCAGCGATGGCTCTGTGTCCAGCCGTGATGACCGAGGACAGCAGCTCGGCCGGATCCTGTTCGACACCACCGCCGTGTAGATAGGTGGGCCGGACGGGTTCCTCGCCGATGCCCAGTACGGCGCCGTCGTCGGAGACGACGATGGCCTTGGTGCCCGACGTGCCTTGATCGATGGCCAGAACGGCCATGGTCGCCTCCCTTCGAGCGTCAGTCTGAGCCATCGCGGGCCACCGCGTGACGGCGCCGTCACGACAGGCTGTGCACGTCCTGTCTACTCCCGCGATGCGCCCAGCACGCGCCGCCGTTCTTGATCGAATCTTCACAGAACGATCAAGGAAGCCATAACGGCCACGCGCAGGCTCGAGGAGAGATCGGGAGACGAGCGCCGTGGTGGCGCGACGAGGGCTACCCGGTCGTGAATCGAGAAGGGACTCGTCGTGTCGAGAAGGAGAAACCTGGCGGTCGGCGTCGCCGCGTTCGCGGTGGCCGCGTCGGTGGGGGCCTGTAGCAATACCGCCAATGACCAGGCGGCTCAGTCGACTCCGCAGACCGCGAACTCCACGCCGGCCCAGGCATCGGCCAGCGACGCTCACGACCAGGCCGATGCGATGTTCGCGCAACGCATGATTCCCCATCATCAACAGGCGATCGAGATGAGCGACATGGTGGTGGGCAAGCAGGGGATCGATCCCCGGGTGGTGGACCTTGCCACGAAGATCAAGGCCGCCCAGGGCCCCGAGATCCAACAGATGCAGAGCTGGCTGAACCAGTGGGGGGTGCCGACGGTGCCAATGATGCCCGGCGGCGGCACGCCCGGAATGAGTGGCATGCCGGGAATGCACGACATGCCGATGGACGGGATGCCGATGGGCGGCATGATGTCCGATGATGACATGACGGCGCTGCAGAACGCTCAGGGCGTGGCGGCCAGCAAGCTGTTCCTCTCCCAGATGATCGAGCACCATCAGGGCGCAATCACCATGGCTCAGAACGAGATCGAGTCGGGCCAGTACCCGGCGGCGACGGCGCTGGCGCGCTCGATCGTGACCAGTCAGCAGCAGGAGATCGAGACGATGAAGCAGGTCCTCGCGTCACTGTGACGTCGAACCCGCGCCGACCGGCAGCGCGACGGTGAAGGTGCTTCCCAAGCCGGGTCCTCGACTGGCCGCACTGATGTGTCCACCGTGGGCTTCGGTGATGGCCTTGGCGATGGCCAGTCCGATGCCAGCACCGCCGTGCTCTCGATCACGTGCGGCATCAGCGCGGTAGAAGCGTTCGAACACGTGCGGGAGGTGTTCGGATGCGATGCCGTCTCCGCTGTCGGCGACGGTGATCGTGAGTTGGTTGCCGCTCGCCGTGGCGACCACGTCGACGCGACCCTCGGGTGGCGTATGGCGCAGCGCGTTGTCGAGAAGGTTGCCCAGTACCTGGGAGATCCGCTGTGGGTCCGCCGTCATCAGCGGCAGTTCGGGCGCGACGTCGGATCCTAGGAGTACCCCCTTGTCGGCGTATCTGTCGGCCGCGGCGGACAGCGTGGCGGTGATGAACGTTCGAGGGTCCAGACGTTGCGTCGCGATGGCGCCCTGGCCCTCTTCCGCCTTGGCGAGCGCGGCGAAGTCCTGTGAGAAGCGGACCAGCCTGCTCGTCTGGTCGCGCAGCGTACTCGTGGTCTCGGGGTCGAGGGTCTTCACGCCGTCCTCGACGGCTTCGATGTAGGCCTCCAGAACCGATATGGGCGTGCGGATTTCGTGGGCGAGGTCGCCGAACAATTGGCGGCGGGTGGTCTCGACCGACTCGAGGCGTTCGGCCATCTGATTGAAGGCCAGTGCCAGGTGTTCGAAGTCCTCGCCGAGGCGCATCGGCGAGACGCGAATGTCGTACCGGCCGTTGGCAACCGCGGTGGCAGCTGCGGAGACTTCGGCGACCGAACGCTGTAGACGGCGGGTGAAGTAGCCGGTGACCAGCAGAGCGGTCAATGCGGCCACGGTGATCGCGACGGCGATCGAGATCGCGGTCGCATAGCGGTAGGCCTGTTCGGCGTGGAATTGTTCGTTCGGCGAATGAACCATGCCGGCGCGACGCAGATGCTCGCGGAACAACGGTGGTCCGACGATGAGCGCGACGATCCACGTCGTGGCGCCGCCAACCGCGAGGACCAGGGCCTGGGTCAACAGCAGACGGGCGCCGATCCCCGGTGTGCGACGCGTCCGTCGATCCGATGGCTCGCCGTCGGTATAGTGCGTCACTGACCGCCTCCCATGCGGTATCCCACGCCGCGAACGGTGATCACGTAACGCGGTGCGGTGGGGTCGTCCCCGAGTTTGCGGCGAACGTGTCCGACGTGGACGTCGACGAGGTGGTCGCTACCGACCCAGGAGTCTCCCCAGACGGCCTCGAGGAGTTGGCGGCGGCTGAACACCATTCCCGGCCGTGAGGACAACGTCGACAAGACGTCGAATTCGGTGCGCGTCAACATCACCGGTTCGCCGTCGAGGAACACTTGGCGGCTGGCGACGTCGATCGAGAGCGGTCCGAACTGCCGGGGGGGCGGTCCGGCGACGGCGACGGAGACGTCCACCGTCGCCGTGCGTGGGCGGCGCAGCATCGCCCGGATGCGCGCGACCAATTCGCGCGGGCTGAACGGTTTCGTGACGTAGTCGTCGGCGCCGACGGAAAGTCCGACGATGGTGTCGATCTCGGTGTCGCGCGCGGTCAGCATCACGACATAGGCGTCGGAGAACGTTCGCAATCGACGGCATACCTCCAGGCCGTCGATGCCCGGCAGCGATAGGTCCAGGATGACGACGTCCGGATCGATCTCGCGGGCCATCGCCACGGCGTCGGCGCCGGTGTGAGCGACGCTCACGTCGAACATCTCCTTGGCCAGGTAGCTAGCCACGACTTCGGTCAGCGGCACCTCGTCGTCGACCACCAGCGCCCGATAGCCACTGCCGGGAGGGGTGATCTCGGTGCTGGTCATCCCTTCATGGTGCCGTGGTGCCGCCGTGAGATCGTCCGAACCGGCGCAGCCGCAGGCTGTTGCTCACCACGAAGACGGAACTGAACGCCATGGCGGCACCGGCGATGAGCGGATTGAGAAGGCCCAGCGCCGCCAGCGGCAGGGCCGCGACGTTGTAGGCGAAGGCCCAGAACAGATTTCCCTTGATCGTCTTCAGGGTGGCCCGCGACAACCGGATGGCGTCTCCCGCCGCACGCAGATCTCCGCGCACCAGGGTGAGGTCGGAGGCTTCGATCGCGACGTCGGTGCCCGTCCCCATGGCGATGCCCAGGTCGGATCGAACCAGCGCGGCGGCATCGTTGACACCGTCGCCCACCATGGCGACGGTGTGGCCACCCGCCTGCAATTCCTTGATGGCGGTGACCTTTTCGGTAGGCAGCACCTCGGCGATGACGTCGGCGGGGTCGATGCCGACCTGCGCGGCAACGGCGTGGGCGGCGCGTCGGTTGTCGCCGGTCAGCAAGAATGGCCGAAGACCGAGCCGACGGAAGTCCGCGATCGCAGCGGCCGACGTGGTCTTGACCGTGTCCGAGACGACGACTACCCCACGGATCGCTCCGTCCCACCCCACCCATACCGGGGTGTGGCCCAGTACTTCGGCCTGCTCGGCGGCGTCGGCGAGTTCGCGTGATGCGGTCAGCGACCATTCCTCGGTCAGCCACCTCAGCCGCCCGACCGCCACGGCGTGTTCGGTCACGACGCCGCTGACACCGTGGCCGTCGTGATTGTCGAAACCGTCGACCGGCAGCAGGGACGTACCGGCCGCCGCAGCGATCGCCCGGCCGATCGGGTGTTGCGATGCGTTCTCCACGGCGCCGGCGAGGGCGAGGATCTCGGCGGAGTCCTCCCCGTCGGCGGGATGTACGTCGACCAGGCTCATCGTGCCGGTGGTGACGGTGCCGGTCTTGTCGAGCACGATGGTGTCCACGCGGCGGGTCGACTCGAGCACCTCGGGTCCCTTGATCAGGATGCCCAACTGAGCGCCGCGTCCGGTGCCGACGAGCAGAGCGGTCGGCGTCGCCAATCCCAGCGCGCATGGGCACGCGATGATGAGGACCGCGACCGCGGCCGTGAACGCGGCAGTCGCCGAATGGCCGGTGGCCAGCCACGTGGCCAGCGTCGCCACGGACAGCGTGATCACGATGGGAACGAAGACGGCCGAGACCCGGTCGGCGAGGCGTTGGACCGAGGCCTTGCCGTTCTGCGCGTCCTCGACCAGTCGTGCCATCTGCGCCAGCTGGGTATCGGCCCCGATCCGGTTGACCCGCACCACCAGTCGTCCACCGACGTTCACGGTTGCACCCGTGACGTGGTCGCCGGGACGCACCTCGACGGGCACCGGTTCGCCGGTCAGCATGGAGGCGTCCACCGCGGAGGCGCCGTCCGTCACCACGCCGTCGGTGGCGATCTTCTCACCCGGCCGGACTACGAAGACGTCGCCGAGGGCCAGTTGGCTTGTCGGGATGAGGGTTTCGGTACTGCCGCGCAGCACCGCCACCTCCTTGGCGCCCATGTCGAGCAGGGCCCGCAGGGCTGAACCGGACCGCGTCTTGGCGCGGGCCTCGAAATAGCGACCGGCGAGGATGAAGACCGTGACCGCCGAGGCGACTTCGAGATAGACGTGATCGCCGCCGGCTGCCGAGTCGGACAGCAGGCTGAACGTCATCCGCATGCCCGGCATGCCGGCGTGACCGAAGAACAGCGCCCACAGCGACCACAGATAGGCCGAGCCCACGCCGAGCGAGATCAGGGTGTCCATCGTGGCGGCACCGTGGCGAGCGTTGGCCCACGCGGCCCGGTGAAACGGAAGCGCACCCCACACCACGACCGGGGAGGCCAAGGTCAGTGCCAACCACTGCCAGTTCGTGAACTGAAGCGGCGGGACCATCGACAGCACGACGACCGGGGTCGCCAAGATCAGCGAGACGAGCAGGCGCATCTTCAGTGCGGCCGTCTCATCCGGTTCGGCACCGGCGGCGTCGCGGGATGCCGCGTGGTCGACGGGCGCGGGTGCGGTTGCCGTGTACCCGGTGGCCGCTACGGTGGCGATCAGCTGGTCCGGATCGACGGAGTCGGGGTAGCTGACCTTGGCCTTCTCGGTGGCGTAGTTGACGGTGGCGCTGACGCCGTCGAGCTTGTTGAGCTTCTTCTCGATGCGGGCGGCGCAGGACGCGCACGTCATCCCACCGATGGTCAGCTCGATGCTGCTGCGCCGATCGACGCCGGGTCTTTCGGTGATGCTCACTCGTCGGCCAGGCGGTAGTCGCCGGCCTCGTCGAGGGCTTCGGCGACCCTGTCGTGACTCACCGGAGCATCGCTGCCGACCGCCACCTGCGAGACGCCGCCGGCGACCAGATCGACGCTGACGTCGACGACGCCGGGCAGCGCGGCCAATTCGTCGGTGACCGCAGCGACGCAGTGACCGCAGGTCATTCCGGTGACGGCGAACGTAGTGGTGGTGATAGCGGTGTGCATGGCCGCCTCCGTTTCGTATGAGCTCGAATCGCAGGTCTGCTGCGGTACCCCCTGGGGGTATCTCCGACTATATCCCCAGGGGGTAAAAAGGTGTCAACGACGCCAGGTCACTGCCGTCCATCGGGCTGATCGTTGTTCTTCTGGGACCCCCAGCCATGCACCCGGTCGATCTCGACCAGGGCGCTGACCCGTGGCCGATCCCGATCGGGATACTGCTCACCCGTGTACTGACGGGACAGCGCGTCGATGTCGGCGTGCCCCTCGTCGTCGTAGATCTCGGTCACGTGGCCGATGAGCGTCACGTGCGTGTACCAATCGGCCTGGTCGATGACCGTGATCGACACCCGCGGATCCTTCTCCATGTGTTTCAGGCGTACCCGGCCCCGATCCATGTTCACCAGGATGTGATCATCGCGGAGCAGGTACCACGTGGCCGCCGACACCGGCTGCCCGTCGGATCGAACGGTGGCGATGACGGCTGGATTGGCCTTGGCCAACATCTCACGGGCTGCGTCGGACAATTGTCGAGACATTCGGGGCGTTCTCCTTGGTCGGCGGGGCGGTCGAGAGGCGGAGTACCCGCGTTCCTCCGAGGCTAGGCTCATCGGGGCTCAGATGATCTGATCGTCGCCGGGCCGCACCAGCCGCAACCATTGGTAGCCGTACGCGTCGAGGCTGAACTCGGTTCGACCGGAGTCGTCCAGCGGGTACTCGGTCAGTCCGTCGAGCAGATCGACGAGGATCGAGCCCGCAGGAGCATCCCGCATCTCGATCGGCACCACGCACGAGTTGGCTCCAAGGTTGTGCAGCGCCAACATCTGCCAGCCCGACTCTTCCCTGCAGACGTGCGCCAGTACGGCCGGGTTGGCCTGCTTGAGCACCTCGGCGGTCGACCAGCCGATCTCCGGCTGCTGGCGGTAGGTGTAGATCAGGCTTCGGATGAAGGACCAGAAGGAGTCGCGATCGTGGCGCTGGTCGGCGACGTTGACGCGGTCGGGTCCGAAGAGGCCATCGGGCAGGGGGCGCGTCAGCCGGCGCTTCGCCGCCTTGGAGAAAGCCGCGTTGACACCGCCGGTCCACTGCATCGGTGTGCGAACCGCGAGTCGTCCTGGAATGTCCAGGTTTTCGGCCATCCCGATCTCCTCGCCGTAGAACAGCACGGGCGTGCCCGGCAGCGAGAAGACCAGCGAGTACGCCATTCTCATGCGACGCTCGTCGCCACCGAGCATCGACGGGAGCCGTCGGCGCAGCCCGCGGTCGTAGAGCTGCATGTCCGGGTCGGGGCCGAAGGCGTCGAACACCTCGTGCCGCTCGGCGTCGCTCAGCTTGTCCAGGGTGAGTTCGTCGTGGTTGCGCAGAAAGTTGGCCCATTGGTTCGTCACGTCGAGGTTGGGTCTCTGCCGCAGCGCCTTGGCGATCGGCCTGGCGTCGCCCCGGGCCATGGACAGGAAGATGTTCTGCATGCCGATGAAGTCGAACTGCATGTTGAGTCCGTCGCCGTCGGATCCACCGAAGAACTTCTTCTGGTCCTTGTAGGGGACGTTGACCTCACCGAGCAGGACGGCATCACCGACGCGACGGGTGATGAAATTGCGGACGTCGCCGAGATATTCGTACGGGTCGAAGACGCCTGGGTCACCGGGCACGCCGTCCCTGGCGAACAGGAAGGGCACGGCGTCGATGCGGAATCCAGAGACGCCGAGCTCGAGCCAGAAGCCGAGAACGCGGGAAATCTCCTCCTGGACTTGAGGATTGGCGATGTTGAGATCGGGCTGATGCTTGTAGAAGTGGTGTAGATACCACTCGTCGGTCTTGGGGTCGTGCTCCCAGATGCTGTCCTCCTGATCGGGGAAGACGACGTCCTTCGGACTGGACTTCGGCTCGGTCGGGCTCCAGACGTAGTAGTCCCGGTAGGGATCGTCCTTGCTGCGACGGGCCGACTTGAACCAGGGGTGGGCATCGGAGGTGTGGTTCATGACGAAGTCGACGATGATCCGCAGGCCGCTCGACCTGGCGGTACGGATCAACTCGACGACGTCGCCGAGATCGCCGAGGCGGGAATCGACTCCGAAGAAGTCGGTGATGTCGTAGCCATCGTCCTTGCTCGCGGTGGGATAGAACGGCATCAGCCACAGACACGTCACGCCGAGATCGCAGAGATACTCGATGCGGTCGGTCATCCCGCGGAAGTCGCCGACACCGTCGCCGTTGGAGTCGTAGAACGTCTCGACGTCCGCGCAGTAGAAGACGGCGTTCTTCCACCAGATATCGCCCGTATCGATGTTCCTCATTGAAGGGGCATACCCGTTTCGCCGGAAGCTACGTGGGAGGCGTCGCGTCGATGCGGTTCGGCTATCGTGAGCCCATCTCGAATCTCAGCCAGACGAACCACGCGTGGTGGCGATCCGCCGTCGTCTACCAAATCTATCCGCGAAGTTTCGCCGACTCCAACGGCGACGGGATCGGTGATCTCGGCGGAATCATTCAGCACCTGGACCACGTGCACGCGCTCGGTGTCGACGTCATCTGGCTGTCGCCGGTCTACCGGTCGCCACAGGCCGACAACGGCTACGACATCAGCGACTACCAGGACATCGATCCGTTGTTCGGCACGCTGGCCGAGTTCGACGAGTTGCTCGCGCAGGTCCACGACCGCGGGATGAAGCTGATGATGGATCTGGTCGTCAACCACACCTCCGACGAGCACCCGTGGTTCGTCGACGCGCGGTCGGCTCGCGACGACCCGATGCGGGACTGGTACATCTGGCGTGATGCCAAGGACGGCGCCGAGCCGAACAACTGGGGCTCGATCTTCGGGGGATCGGCATGGCAGTGGGACGAGGCCACCGAGCAGTACTACCTGCATCTGTTCGACCCCAAGCAGCCGGACCTGAACTGGGAGAACCCTCGCGTGCGCAACGCCGTTCACGACGTCATGCGCTGGTGGCTCGACCGCGGCGTCGACGGATTCCGCATGGACGTCATCAACTTCATCTCCAAGAAGCGGGGTCTACCCGACGCGCCCGCGTCACCGGGTCGCCAGTTCGTCGTCGCCTTGGACGGCTTCGCCGACGGACCACACGTGCACGATTACCTCGCTGAGATGACGCGCGAGGTGTTCGTCGGGCGCGAGGGCGCGTTCGTCACCGTCGGAGAGATGCCCGGGGTCACGCCTGAGGAGGCCCAGCTCTACACCGATCCGGCCCGGGGCGAGCTGAACATGGTGTTCCAGTTCGAGCACGTGGGCCTCGACACGAGCCCCACGAACAAGTTCGACTACCTCGGACTCGACCTCGTCGCCCTGAAGGAGTCACTGCACCGGTGGCAGGCTGCGCTGGCCGAAACCGGTTGGAACAGCCTGTATTGGAACAACCACGACCAGCCGCGCGTCGTATCCCGCTTCGGTGACGACCATCCCGATTACTGGGCCGCCTCGGCCAAGGCGCTCGCCACCATCCTGCACGGTATGCGCGGCACCCCATTCGTGTACCAGGGCGAAGAACTCGCAATGACCAACTACCCCTTCCGTTCTGCGCAGGACCTCAGGGACGTCGAGGCCGTCAACTACTACCGGAGCGTGGTGGACCTCGGTGGCGATGAAGCCGCCGCCCTGACCGGTCTTGCCAAGATCGGACGCGACAACGCCCGCACGCCGATGCAATGGGACTCCGGTCCTGCCGCAGGATTCACCACCGGCGAGCCCTGGCTGCCCGTCAACCCGAATTGCACGTGGCTCAACGCCGAAGCCCAGCGCGACGCCTCGGATTCGGTCTTCGCGCATTACCGAGCGCTCATTCGGCTCCGCCATGAATCGACGATCCTCATCGAGGGTGACTTCACCCCGCTGCTAGAGCAGGACCCGCAGATCTGGGCCTACACCAGGGTGACGCCCACGGGCAGCCTCCTGGTGCTCGCCAACTGCGGACGCGATCGGAGGACCGTCGACGTCGGAAGCGACTGGGACGCGGCCGAACTCGTCCTCGCCAACCTGCCCGACACCCCGGCCACGTTGGATGCCACGGCGCTGAGGTTGGCCCCGTGGGATGCCCGCATCTACTACGCGGCGGGCTTGCTCGCCTCGGACGCGGCGCCGTCGGAGCCCGCTGAGTCCCGTGCCGGGGTCGACCGCGGCTGATGTGACGCTCCCGAGTCGGAATCGGCCTTGATCGGCCCCTTCGCCTCGGACTCCTTCGTCTCGGCGTCCCTTGCCCCGGAGTCGTTGGTACGCCGATCATCTGGATGATCATCGTTGACGTCGCCGGGTCGGGGAGTCGACGTGGACGTCGTGTCGGCGGGATCAGCCGGCTGTGCCCGCGATGTGGCAGTGGGTTGCGGCTGGCCTTCCAATGACGTTCGCACACCGGCCGATTCGACGGCTTGCGGTTCGGGGTCGTCGGTCTCGGTGATCGCGGCGGGCCGTAGCACCGGTTGGCGCTTCACCTCCGTGGGGTCGACGGCGTTGGCACTCGATGAGGTGCGTGCGGCGACCGGATTCGGCGCCGGATCGTTCGTGGCGGTCTGAACCGTCGATGCCTCCTTCGGCTCGACAAGCGGCGCGGCATTGCCCAGCGGAGCCGGCGCGCTGGTGAACACCAGTTGGCCGCCGTCGATGCGTGGACCCAGACCGGGGGTCATCGCCGAGTAGCCGGTGAGGATGAGCGGTGTCAGCAGCTTGTCGATCTCGTCGACGATCCAACCGGGAACGCCCAATTGGCGCAGCGGCCTGGTGAGCGGGAGTTCCTTTCGGGGGATCATGTACGTGGTGGTCTTGCCGCCGAGACCGTTGACGGTCTCCGACACCTTGACCGCCTGCGACAAACTGTCGAGCGACGTCTGGGAATGATCGTTCGAGCCGTTGACCGTGTACACCGCCCCCATCACGGCGTTGAGCACGGCGAGCAGATTCCACGGGCGATCCGGCGGATTGGCCCAGCCGTCCCACTGTTCGTTGACCACGACGGTGTCGTACTGGCTCTCCGGCACCGGTCCGAATGTCTGGCCGATGAAGGGAATGCTCAACCCCTTGAGGTACATCTGCCCGAGACCACGCAGCATGTCACCGAACACGTAGAACTTGATCATGTCCGCCGCTGGGGCCGTCGCCGGATCCCTTGCCAGATAGGCCAGTTCCTGGTCGATCACCAACGTGCCCTCGCTGAGGCCCGCAACTGCCACCGGTTCCCCCTTGGCGAGTTCCCTCGTGATGATGTCGTGCAGGATTTGCTGCCCCGCCAGGGTTGACTGGTCCGCCGTCAACGCCCCGGGCCCCGACACCACCCCCAGCTGCGCCGGGTAGTCGACCGGCACCGGGTTACTCCCTGGCAACCAGTTCTCCCCAACGTGCGAGGCGAAGTCCAGCCACCCCTGCTGCGTCAAGCCCTGGCCGGCCAGAATCGGGGCCAGGAACGACCACTCGGTCGGACGTCCGCCGTTCAACCCGATGCGAGTTTGCGCGGCTGCCATCACCCCCGGCGCGCCGACCAAAACGGTGGCTGCCACCAGGATCGCCGCCAGCCAACGCCGACTCAGTCGATGCGGCGCGCGTGAATGTCGTATCGCTAGCAATCGGGGCCCCCTGGCGTAAGGGACGGCTTCCGATTCGCCCCATTCAACTCGAATGGCACGTGCGAAAACCGGTCCTCCTGGGAAAGTGATGGTAGCCGCGATCGTTGCTCGGCGTGGGATCCCCGGCGATATTCCGCAGTGGCGCGAATGGCAGGTGGTTGACGCCTCGACAGGTGTCACTAGCTGGCGATGGACATTGATTTCGCGGGGCGTTCATCAGCTATTTCAGGGCGCCGACGCTTCGATGCGGTCATTCGTGGAATGGCATCTCCGTCGCGCCGATTCGTCGCTCGATGCGATGAATCGAATTGTCGGAATTCGGAAGCGTGGGCACGTGAATTTGCCGTCGGTCCGCATTATCGGGGAAAGCCCAGAACAGCGGTCATCACCACATTGTTCAGACGTCGCAGCCGTCGCAATTTCGCGCACTAGAGGGGGGCCTTCCTGGCGAAGGCCCAGGCCGACGTCAAGGGTGCTCTGGCGCAAGCGAATCGGTGACGGCCCGAGTCGTCCTGGTTCTACTGCGGGTGGGTCGCCAGGTAGTCCTCGGCGGAGATCCGTGCCGGTGTGGTGTATCCGACTGGCAGCAGCACATCGCCAAATGTCGTGTAGTAGTACACGTCCCACCGGTGATAGCCGCTGAACGCCGCTGGATCGTCTGCGAACACCGCGGCGTAGTCGTTGACGGCGCGCACGTATTCGTCTGCGTTGTTGTAGCGGTAGATGGCGTGATCGCGATCGTCGGCGAAGCCATTGGCGGCAAGATAGCGGCCCGCGGCCATGATGCTGTCGCGTGCTGAGTGGACGTCGCCCCCCTCTCCGTAGGCGGCGAACGTCGATGCCAAGAACTGCATGGGTCCTTGGGCGCCCGCGGTGCTCACGCCGTCGATGCTGCCGAACTGGGTCTCGATCAGGTTGATCGCGGCCAGATAGTTCCAGCCGACGCCGAACTCCGCTTCCGCTTGGTGGTAGTAATCCAACAGCTCCGGCGCGGGGGCCGGGGCCTCGATGTGCCACGCCGGCAGAGTGTCCTTGGCGCGAGCCATCGCGGTCAGCTGTCGCCGAGCATCGACGTTGCGGTCGTAGACCTCGAGCAGCGACGGCGGGATGCGCGGTCGCATCACCGCATCCCATTCGGGGTGGCGTCCGATGGCCCGGTATGCCGCCTGCTGTCGGCGCGCAGCGGCCGTGAGCGTCGACTCGGCGGAGGCAGGGTCGCGCAGCGCTCGCTCGTCGGCGACGAGGTCGTCGGCCAGCAGGCTGGGATCGTCGGCCAGCTGCGGCTGGCTGCCCGGGGAAACAATTTCCGGCGCGGGCGTCGTGGGCTCGTCCAGCGCGGTGGCGCCGGCGGACCGGCTCGCGACGATCGTCGGGGCCGCGGTCGGGGTCGGAGTCGGGGTGCAGCCGACGAGTACGAGGAGAGCCGTCGCGAGCGCGAGGATCGACCATTCGCGGACTGCCCGGTTGCGCATGGTGGTTCACCTCCGTCGACTGCCTCAGAGCCTAGGCAGTGCGGGCCCGGTCTACGCGGGTTCCCCGTATACGGCGACCACCACCGTGCGGTCGATGAGGTTCTCGGACCACACGCCCATCAGTGAGTAGCGGCAGTCGCTCATGATCGCCAGGTAGGCGGGGTTGGCGAACCACTGGTTGATCAGCTCGATGCCACTGATCGAGAGTGCCGGATTGATGGCCACGGTCTCCGCGACATTGGTACCCGGGAATCCTGCTGCGGCGGCCCGGGTTTGAGGGGTCGACCCGTCGGAGCCGAGGTCGCCGTCGAGATCCCGGTTGTTCAACACGTCGAGGGTGTGCCACTGAGCAGCCAACCGAAGCCGGGCGTCGGGGACGACGTCATTGGTACAGCCGGCGTGATGCTGGACCGTGTAGACGTCGGCGATGACGCTGTTGTTGAGCCGCCTGTTGTCGGCGTGTGCGGTGGGCGCCCACGTGACCGTGGTGATCAACGCGCACGTCAGCGCCGCGCCGAACCGTCGCGCCGCGACCGTCACGGGGTCCCCGGCGGTTCGAGCATCGACTGCCAGGTCTTGGCTCCGGTGGTGGCGAGATCGCCCTGGGTGTGCCGAACGCCGTCAGGACCGATGTAGGTCCCGGTGGCCGGGTCGTAGGGCACCGCGGCGATGGGCGGTGCTGCGGGCGGCGGGGCGGCGGCCGCAGGGGCTTGCTCATCGACCGGCGGGGCCACGCCCGGCGGGTACTGCGGGATGCTCTGCCCGGTGAGCGTCGCGTTCGGGTCGCCCTTCCAGTTGTATCCGTCGTTGAGTGGCACGTACTGCTCGTCGCTTTCGCACATCTCGACGGTCGGCGCCCGCTTGGCGGGATTGTTCTCACACGGAATGTTGCGCACCCCGCGGACATTGAGGTCCGAATCCTGGGGAATTCTGCAGTACAGCTCGCCCTTGGTCCGGTCGGGGTAGTCCTGGTTTGCCGGCGACCGCTGCTGGCGCACCGGAAGGAAGCCGGTGTTGCATGGTGGCGGCAGGTTCAGGTTCAGGTTGAAGTCGAGGTAGATGCCCTTGTAGTCCTGCTTGGTGCCGGAGTCCGCCAGCGCGATCGCCGACATCACCGCCGTGCCCTGTGGGTACAGCACCAGCAGCTGTTCGAGGTCGGCCCGGTAGGTCACCGCGATGTCGCCAAGACTCACCAGGTTCGCCAGCAGCACTGGCAGTGCGGGCGCCACCCGGTCGAACAGCGCCTTGCCCTCGTTGAGCGCAGGCGCGCCCTGGTTCAGCAGGTCCGCGAATGCGGTGTCCTGCGCCTTGATCTGACCGGTGATGGCCGCGGTTCGCGCAGCCCACTGGGCGATCGAATCCGAGGTCTGCACCTGGGAGTTCAGTACCGGCGGGGCCTGGTCGATCAGCGTGGTGAGTGGATCGATCGTCTTGCCGGCATCGATGGCCAGCGCGGTCGATCCGTCGACGATGCGCGTCAGCTCCGGTCCGAGCCCGCCGACGGCCTTGTCGGCCTCGTCGACCACCGTGCGCAGGTTGTCGGCCGGGATCGCCTGCAGCGCGCGGTTGGTCGCGTCGAGCAGGCTGCCGATGTCGGCAGGCACCTGGGTTCTGCCTGCGGGAATGACGTCGTGGTTGCGCAGTGGCGCCGCCGTGGTGCCGGGCTTGGGCTTCAATTCGACGAACTGTTCGCCGATCGCCGATCGACTGTGGACCTCCGCGGTCACGTCGGAGGGCACGGGGGTGTCGGTCTTGAGGTCGAGCACCGCCTGCACGCCGTCGCGGGTGACGTCGACCGACTTCACCCGACCGATCTCGTCGCCGCGGTAGGTGACCACCGACGTCGCGTACAGCCCGCCGGTGGCGGGCAACTGCAGGGTCACCTCGTAGCGGCCGATGCCGAGCAGCGCTGGGACCTTGACGAAGCCGAAGGCCATGATGCCGACGGCGACGACCGTGATGGTGCCGAGGATGGCCAGTTGGATCCACACGGTGCGGGAGAGGCGCAGCACGTCAGTTCCCCCCGAAGTGGTAGGGCGCGATGAGCGGGTTGCCCGCCGTGTACGGGCTCGGCATCTGGCCGATCGTGCGGCCCCACTGCAGTTCCAGCTTGGTCAGGTTGCCCTCCCACCGGGTGCCGGTGAACAGGCTGCTGTCCAACCGGCTCAGGGTCAGGTCGACGACCAAGCTGATGTTGGCGAAGTCTCCCCGGAACCAGTTGGCCAGCGTGCTCTTCACCCATGGATAGGTCGACAGGAAGTCCAGGCCCTTGGTGAGGGCGGGCCCGGCGTCGGCCAGCGACCGCAGTACCGGCGCGATGTTGCGCAGGTTCTGAACTAGCGAGTCGCGGGTCTGATCGACCGTCGAGGTGGCGATGGCGCTGAACTTGCCGAGTGCGTCGATGGCATCGGCCAGCTTCGTGCGTTCGGCGGCGAGCACGGCCAGCGCCTGCGGGATCGTGGTGAGCGCCTTGTCGACGGTCTGGTCCTTGGCCGCTACCTGTCCGGCGAGCGAGTTGAGCTTGTCGGTGGCCGTGATGATGTCGTCGGTCTGCACGTTGAGCTGGGAGATGAACGTATCCAGCTGGGTGAGAAGGCTTTTCATGTCGTTCTCGCGGCCCGACAGGGCCTTGGCGAAGCTCTGGTTGATCTCCTGCAACCGGCCCAACCCGCCGCCGTTGAGCAGGATCGACACCGATGCCAGCGTCTGCTCGGTGGTCGGATAGGTGCTGGCCGACGACAGCGGAATTACCGAGCCGTCCTTGAGCTGGCCTTCCGGCGCGGCATCGGTCGGCGGCGCCAGCTCGATGTGCATCGAGCCGAGCAGGCTGGTCTGGCCGACCTTGGCGGTGCTGTTGGCAGGAAGGTGGACGTCGCCGTTGATGCGCATGGTGACCAGCGCATGCCAGTCCTGCACCTCGATCTTCGTCACGTTGCCGACGTTGACGTCGGCGACGCGCACCCGAGTGTTCTGTTGGATGACGACGACGTCCGGCAGCTGCGCCTGAATGGTGTACGAGCCGTCGCCGCTGCCTTCCGTACCGGGTAGCGAGAGCGAGTTCAGCCCTCGCCACTCGCAGCCGGGGAGCAGGGATACGCACGCGACGACCAGCGCCGCGGTCAGCGCGCGCGTCATGGTGTGCCTCCCGGTGCCGGCGGGGCAGGCGGAACCTCGGGTGCCGGCGGGGCAACCGGAACCGGCGGGGTCATCATGCCGGTGAGGCCCTGGGCGGGATCGGTCGCCTGCGCGGGGTCTGGCGCCTCCGCGGGCAGGGGACCGACGGCCGCGTTCAGCGCGGCCTGAGCTTCGGTCATCGGCGGCGGCGCGTCCGGACGCAACCGGTCCTCGCTGTAGGTCAGTTCGTTGGGACGCGCTGCCGCTCCGACGAACGGGTTGAACCCGAGCGGCGGGAAGTTGTACTGGCGGTTCTTGATGATCGGGGTCAGGTACTGCATGCACAGTTTCGCGGACTGGTCGAAACCCTTCCGCGACGCGGCCTGGATTGCGCTGCAGATGAATTGGACGGTGTTGGCGAAGTTGACGGGCGCCAGGATGCCGGTCACCGCGGCCTGCGCAGGCTGGTAGATGTTCATGAAGTTCTGGAACACCGTCGGCGCGATGTGCAGAACCTGCTTGACGTCGGCACGGCTGTCGTTGAGCGCCTGGGTGACCGCCGCGAGGTGGTCGGTCGCCACCCCGAGGCCCTCGCGGTTGTCCGCGACGAAGCCCCGCAGATCGTTCACCGCACCGTCCAGACCCTTCGTCGCGTTGGCGAACTCGTTGGGCGTGTTGGACAGCACCGTCGTGACGTCGGCCAGGTTCGTATTGAACGCAGCCAGCAGATCGCTGCTCGAGGACAGTACGGACACCAGCAGCTGCAGGTTGCGCACCGTGCTGAAGATGTCGGTGCTGTGGTCACCGAGCGCCGAGATCGCCTGCGAGAGTTTGACGACGGTGTCATGGGCGGTGTCGCCCTCGCCGCGCAGATTGGCCGCGGCGGTGTTGATGAACTCGCCCACCGCGCTCGGCCCGCCCGGCGTCGTGGGCTGCAGGGAGTCGGTCAGCTTCTCCAACTGCGCACGGAAGTCGTCCCACTCGACGGGCACGGCCGTGCGGTCCTGGGCGATGGTGCCGCCGTTGGCGAGCTTCGGACCGCTGGTGTAGGCCGGAACCAATTGAATTGCCCTGGCGCTCACCAGCGATGGCGACAGGATCGCCGCCCTTGCGTCGGCGGGCACCGAGTACTTGGAGTCGATGGAGAAGGTGACCTTCGTGGTGTCGGTCTGTGGGTCGATCGCATCCACCCGTCCGACGGCGACGCCGAGGATGCGCACCTCGTCTCCGGTGTAGAGACCGTTGGCGTTGGCGAAGTACGCGGTGAAGGTGTCCCTGCTGACCCGGCCCCACCACGGGGTGGCCACCACCGTGATGGCTAGCGCCAGGATGACCACCAGGCTCGACGCGGTCGCAATCCGGAGGACGCGTTTCGACACGGTCACTGCCCTCCGTTCGCTGCAGGCGGCGGAACTTCATTGGGCGCAGGCAGGTAGACGGGGCTCGGCGAAGGCTCGGGTGTCGGCAGGTAGGCCGGGCCCGACACCGACGGCGGCCCCGGTGGCGGTCCGCCGGGTGGGGGTGCGGGCAGTGGCTCCCGGTACGGGTAGCAACCGCCTGCTCCGGGCAGCGGCACACCGGGTGGACCGCAGCCCGGATCGCCGGGGTTCCCGGTAATCGCTTCGGGGAGAGTCAGATTCGGATCGCCGCCCTGCCCCGTGCGCGGGAATGGCATCGGCAGCGGTGGGGTGCCGGGCTGACCGGTGGGCGGGTCGACGAGTTCCGAAGGCAGCTTCACGTTCGGGTCGAGACCCAGATCCGAGAAGGCCGCATCGATGAAGGGCTGGGCGAACTGGCCGGGAACCAGGTTCACCAGCGAGGCCTTGAAGAAGGGTCCGGACCCGAGCACCTCGCCGAAGGACATGGCATAGCGGCGGAGCAGCGAGAGTGTCTTCTGGAGTTCGGCCTTGTGGTTGTCGAGAATGCTCAGCACGCCGTTGAGCTTGTCGACGGCGGGCTTGAGTTGGGTCCGGTTGTCGGCGACCAGACCGGAGATCTGGCGGGACACCGCGCTCAGGTTGTTCATCAGCGCGTCGACCGAATCCCGTTGCGACAGAAGCTCGGCCAGTAGCGAATTGGTGTTGACGACCAGGGTGGCGATCTGGTCGCTGCGCTTGCCGAGGACGCCGGTGACCTTGTTGGCGTTGGCCAGTAGGTTGCGCAGTTGGGCGTCGCGGCCGTTGAGCGTGTCGGAGAACCGGGCCACGCCCTCCAGCGCGACCTTCAGGTCGGGAGGGGTGTCGCGGAACGTGTCGGCCAGCGTGGTGAGCGACGCCGAGAGTTGGGTCGTGTCGAGACCGCTGATCGCGGTGGTCAGGTCACCCAGCGCGGTCGGTAGATCATAGGGCGACGTGGTCCGGTCCAAGGGGATGGTGGCGTCGAGACTGCCGTCACCGCGCGGGGTGATCTCCAACATCTTGGTGCCCAGTACGGTTTCGGTCTTGATGGCGGCCTCGGTCCGGTCGCCGAGGGGGACGTCGTCCTTGACGGTGAAGTCCACCAACACCTTGTCGCCCTGCAGTTCGACGTCGGAGACCTGGCCCACCTGCAGCCCCGACACCCGCACCTCGCTACCCGGTTTGATGCCACCCGCCTCGGCGAAGTAGGCCGAGTAGTCGGAGGTCCCCTTGATGAATGGCAGCTTGTCGTAGGAGAAGACGGCGACGACCAACGCCACCAGCAGCAGCAGGCCAACGGAACCGACCGCCACCTTGTTGCGCTCGCCCAGCGGTTTCACGGTGGGCCGCTTCAGCTTCAGAGTGGGTCGCGTCATTTGGGCGTGCACCGTCCTGAATCTTGTCCTGCGAGTTTGATGAAGACCGGCTGACCGCCCTTGCCGTTGACCTTGAGGATCGCGTCGCAGAGGTAGAAGCCGAAGTAGTCGCCGTAAAGACCATTGCGCGACAACACCTGGTAGGCGTCGGGGAGTGTCTTGACGAGATCGTCCACGTAGGCGTGATCAGCTTCGACCTGCCCGGCGAATCGGTCGGTCTGCTGCACCGTGTCCTTGATGGGTTGTCGCGCGACCGTCAACAGGTCGGCGACCGAGCCGGCCGCGGCGTTGATGTAAGCCACCCCCGTCGTGATGTCGGACTTGCGGTCCGCCAGCCCCTGAGCCAGCTCGGAGAGCTTGTCCAGACCCTGGGCGAACTGGTCGTCGCGGGCGGCGAACGTGCCGAGCACGGTGTTCAGGTTGGTGATGACCTGGCCGATGAGTTGGTCCCGGCCGGCCAGGGTGGTGGTCAGTGCGGAGGTCTGCGCCAGCACCGACGAGATGGTGCCGCCTTGACCCTGAAACACCTTGAGCAACGCGCCGGACAACGCGTTGACCTGGTCGGGATCCAGGGCTCGGAACAACGGGCGAAACCCGCCGATCAGCGCGTCGACGTCCAGGGCGGGCGAGGTCCGCGCCAACGGGATCGTCGCACCGGGCGGCAACTTTCGCACCGCCCCCGGTCCGTCCTCGAGGGACAGGTAGCGGTCGCCGATCAGGTTCTCGTAGCGCACGGCCACCTTGGTGCCCTCGGTGAGGACCAGGCCCTTGTCGATGGCGAAGTCCACCGTGACGGTGCCGTCGTCGTGCAGGGTCAGGTCGGTCACCTTGCCGACCTCGACGCCGGCGATGCGGACGAAGTTTCCGCCCTTGAGACCCGACACGTTGGAGAAGACCGCGCTGTAGTCGCTGCGCGAGTCGAAGCGGAACTGCCCGAAGACGGTGACCAGGGCGAACATGAAGACCAGGCAGATCGCGGTGAACACGCCGACCCGCACGACGGTCCCGGTGATGGACTTTCTCTTCATCGCATGTCTCTTCTGGTCTCGTAGGTCGGGTCAGCCGGCCGGCGGCGGTTCCGGTGCCGCCGGTGGCGGCGGTGTCACAGGCAGCGGTGGCACGCCCGGGTAGAGCGGTGTTCCGTCCGGCCCGTACTCCGGCGCTCCGTAGGGGGGCGCCCCCGGGTAGGGCACCGGCCCCGGCGCGGGCGGCCCGTTGTAACGGATGCGGGGTGGCTCCGGAACTGCCTTGGTGACGGGGAAGTAGTTGGCCCAGCCGGGGAATCCGATGCCCGGGTTGGGCCGGATGTCCAGGCCGGTGCCCCAGCCGGTGTCGGTCACGAGCGCCTTCACCGGAAAGTTCTTGCTGACGTCGGGCAGCGAACCACAACTCGGCCGCCCGCCCGGCCCGCCGGTGGCGTTGGTCTTGGGCAGGTTGTCGGGGTAGCGGTAGGAGTCGTCGCCGAACAGCAGCGCGGCGTCCATGATGACGGATTTGCCGTTGCCGCCCAGGGCGTCCTTGCCGCCGTTGTCCAGGAACCACTTCGCGCCCTGGAACAGGCAGGTGAAGGTGGGCGAGTACTTCTGCAGTAGCGCGGTCGTCGGCTCCAGCGTGTTCAACGACCTGACCAGGTTGGGCTGGTTGCCACCGATGACGTTGATGCCCGACTGGGAGAACCCGGCCGCGGACAGCAGCAGCGCGTCCAGCGAGGAGGCGTTGTTGGTGATCGTCGTACTGGTCGTGGCGAACGAGTCGAGGATCGACAGGATGTCCTGCGCCGCATCCGAATACGCTCCGGCCGTCTTGCCGAACAGCTGCCAGTTCCGTTGCACCGTCGGCATCCGCGGGTTCACCGCGAGCAGAACGTCGTTCGCGTCGGTGATCGCCTGACCGATGACGTCCCCCTTGCCGCGGACCGCGTCGGCCACAGCCGAGAGCACCGAGTTGAGCTTCGCCGGATCGATGGCGTGCACCACCGACTGCAGGTTCTCGAACACGGTGTTGACCTCGACGGTCACGTTGCGGGAATGCAGCACGGCGCCCGCTGCCAAGGGCTTCGGGCTGGGGTCCTCCGGCACGACGAGGTTCACGTACTTGGCGCCGAAGGCCGTGCTGGACTTGATCTCGGCCTCGACGTTGCTGGGCAGGTACTGGAACGGACCGGGATCCATCTTCAAGTTCAGCGACGCCAAATTCGACTGGGTGCCAATGGATCCGACGACGCCCACCTGGACGCCGCGCAGCTTCACCTTGGCGCCGTTCTCCATGACCAGTCCCGCCCGATCGGAGATGAGCGTCAGCGGCACGGTCGTACGGAGCGTGCCGGAGAAGAGCACGGCGGTGGTCACGATCACGGCCACGATCAGAACGATCAAAATGGGTGCCCACCAAATGGGGTCGATGCGCTCGCGGCGGGAGTTGTCGGACATCGCCGTCAACCCGCCAGATTGAAGTTGCCGGACTGGCCGTATACGGACAGTGTGATCGACAGCAGGACGAAGACCGTTGCGGTGATCGATGTTCGGACGGCCCGGCCGACCGCCTCACCGACGCCCGCCGGGCCACCGGTAGCCGTGAAGCCGTAGTAGGTGTGGACGACCATCACCGCGGCCGCCATGGTCAGCGCCGCCACGAATGACCAGACCAGGTCGCTGGGCCGCAGGAACGTCGAGAAGTAGTGGTCGTACACGCCGCGGGACTGGCCGTAGACGATCGTGGTCCCGAAACGGGTGGCCAGGAACGACATCAGCACCGCGACCGTGTACAGCGGGATGACCACGATGACGCCCGCGATGATGCGGGTCGACACCAGGTAGGTGATCGCACGGATGCCCATCACCTCCAGCGCGTCGATCTCCTCGTTGATCCGCATCGCTCCCAGCTGTGCGGTGGCGCCGGCGCCGATGGTGGCTGCCAGCGCGACGCCTGCCGTCGCCGGCGCGATGAAGCGCACGTTGAGGAAGGCGGACAAGAAACCGGTCAGGGCTTCGATGCCGACGTTGGACAGCGTGTTGTAGCCCTGCACCGCGATGAGCGCACCGGTGGACAGCGTGAGGAAGCCGATGATGACCACGGTGCCGCCGATGACGGCCAAAGCGCCTGTGCCCAGACCCATCACGGCGATCAGGCGCAGCACCTCCCCGGGGTAGCGGCGGACCGCGTCGGCGGTCGAGACCAACGCCTTGCCGTAGAACGCGGTCTGCTCGCCCAGGGAGCGCGTCGCGTCGACCGCCTTGCTGGTCTTCTGCTCGATCCAGGAATGCTGGTCCGCCGAGGCGTCGGTCACGACGGGGCCACCTTCACGCCCATGGCGGTGGCCAAGATGTTGATCAGGAACAGTGCCATGAACGCGAACACGACCGTCTCGTTGACGGCGTTGCCGACGCCGGTGGGGCCGCCGCCGACGGAGAGCCCCTTGTAGCAGGCGATCAAACCTGCCGACAGCCCGAAGAGCAATGCCTTGATGAGTGAGACGATCACCTGCGGCAAACCCGTCAGCAACGTCAGACCGGCCACGAATGCTCCTGGCGTCACGTGCTGGACGTAGACCACGAAGAGGTAGCTTCCGGTGAGCCCGACGATGGCGACCACGGAGTAGAGCATCACGGCGACGAAGGTAGCTGCCAGGACCCGCGGCACGACCAGTGCCTGGATCGGGTTGACGCCGATGACCTTCATGGCGTCGATCTCTTCGCGAATGGTCCTGGCGCCTAGGTCGGCGCACATCGCGGTCGATCCGGCTCCTGCCACGACGATCGCGGTCACGACGGGTCCCACCTGCGTGACCGAGGCGAGCGCGGCGCCGGCACCGGAGAGATCGCCCGCGCCGATCTCGAGCAGCACGATGTTCAATGTGAAGACGATGAGCACGGTGTAGGGAATCGAGAGCATGATGGTGGGAAAGATCGACACCCTGGCCACGAATGCAATTTGCTCGAATAATTCGCGCCACGCGAAGGGGCGGCGCACGCTGGCCGCCAACGTCTCACCGCTGAGGACGAAGAAGTCGCCCAGCGCGGTCATCGGCTTGGTGAGGAGGGGCGACGTCACCGGCGAACCACCGCAAACCTGAAGTTGGGCTTTTGCCGCCGGCCATAGGTCACTGCAGCAACGTAGACCTTCCAGATCGGATCTCGGATGGTTGCGATCAGCGCGAGAAAATCTCGCGACAGGGCTAAGCCGCCGTCGAGACTCCGCTTCGACGGTTGATTGCTAGGAGCGTTGCGCCGTCAGGGCGAGATCAGACGGCACCACCGACGGTGAGCCGTTCATCGAGGAGTGTGTCGATCGGGCACAGCGACGGGCTGGCGCCGTCGTGACGTAGCGCCAGTCGGACCTCGGACACCAGCGCCAGTTCATCGTCAATCGACTCCAGGTCGCGCACGGCCTCAAGGTAGGAGTCGGCGAGGTCGTGTGGCGACCGTTTACTGCGTCTTGATTTTAATGGGCCAGGCGACCTAGCCGCGTCGACCTCAGACTCGTGCTGACTCCAGCCATGGTGCACACCGGCCGGCGATGTCTATCGTCCGTCTCGACGAGCTCCTACCACCCTCGAGAGACGGTTGCCACATGTCCGAGACATCCACGCCCGCAGACATTCCCGCTGTCGTCACCACCTCCGCCAGGGTCACGACCGGCACCGCGGAGGCAGAGTTGTTGCGTGGCCTCGCGGATGGTTCCCTGACCGAGATCGAGGTCGCCTGGAGCGACCCCTTCGGCCACGCCGCGGGCAAGCGGATCCCCGCCGCGCAGTTCCTCGACAGGGCTCGGGGCACGGGCTTCGCCTTCTGTGAGGCGGCGCTGGGATGGAACACCGATGCCACCGTCATCGACGGGTTGCGCCTGACGAACTGGAACGGCGGCTATCCCGACGTCTATGCCGTGCCGGACTTCTCGACGTTCAGGCCGCTGCCGTGGCGAGCCGGGGTCGGTCACGTCATCTCCGACGTCGTGACCCACGATCGAAACCCGTCCCTGCTCGATCCGCGGGCGATCCTGCGCCGTGTCCTGGCCAGGCTGGCAACGCTGGGTTACTCGGCCAAGGTGGGCGTGGAGTTCGAGTTCTATCTGCTGGAGGCAGATGGTTCGCCGATTCAGAACGACATTCACGCCTACTCGCTGGAGAACGCCAACGCACTCGACCCGTTGATCGGCGATCTCAATGACACGCTGGCTGCCTTCGTCGACTTGGAGGGCGTTCAGACCGAGTACGGACCGGGTCAGGTCGAGACGAACCTGGTCTATGGCGACGCGCTCGACGCGGCCGACGACAGCGCGCGACTGAAGTATGCGGCCAAGGAGGTGGCGCGGCGGCACGGCAAGATAGCGAGCTTCATGCCAAAGCCCTTCTCGGAACACTCGGGAAGTTCTGCGCACCTTCATATTTCGCTGTGGCGCGACGAGGTCGCTGCCTTCGCGGCCGTCGATGGGGCCGAGAGTGACGTGGCACTGCACGCGATCGCGGGCCTGCTGGATCACCTGCCGTCGATCGCTCTGTTCGGTGCTCACTCGGTGAACGCCTACCGTAGGTACGTTCCGGACTCCTTCGCGCCGGACACGGTGAACTGGAGTCGTGACAACCGCAGCGCCGCGGTGAGGTCGCTGGTCGACGACTCGCCGAGTGCCACGCGGATCGAATTGCGTACCGGCGCATCGGATGCCAACCCCTACTGGCTGGTGGCGTCCGCCCTCGCCGCGATCATCGCCGGGCTGGAAGCAGGCCGGGGGCCATCCGAGCCCGCGACGGGAAACCTCTACGGTCAGGGCTCACCCCTGCCGGGGTCGCTCGGCACCGCACTCGCGCTCGCCACGCAGGACGACACCATCCTCGAGATCCTCGGCGCTGACTCGGTGCTGGACTTCGCGGCCATCGCCGAGAGCGAGTGGCGTCAGTACCAGGGCCATGTCAGTGACTGGGAGCGTCAGCGCTACCTCGCTCGCTCCTGAGCGCCGGCTCGCGGGACTGGCAGTGGCCATCGAGGCCCGGGGAGAAGAATCCGCGTTCAGCGGGTTGGGCCATGCGATCCCGCTGATCCTAACCATCCACCACCCGGGCAAGCAGGCGTTAGCGTCTGTCAGCCGCGGCACCCGTCCCAATTCCTGCTTGGGAGAGTCGTTCTCGGCACCGACGGATGGGAAGGCGAACATGTCGAATCAGATTGACGAGCCAGCAGGCGTACGAGCCGTCGAAGAGCCGGATGACGCGCACCCGCATCGCCGCCTCCGCGGATCGCTGGGGGTGTGGGGGATCGTGTTCGTGGTGGTGGCCGCGGCATCACCGCTGGGGGTCATCGGTGGCCCCGTCCCCTTGGGCATCGCGAGTGGGAACGGGACCGGTTTTCCGGCGATCTTCATCATCAGCACCGTCATCGTGCTGCTCTTCGCCGTCGGCTTCACCGCGCTGACGCCGTATGTGCCGAATGCCGGCGCGTTCTACTCCTACATCGGAAAGGGGCTCGGCAAGGTCGTCGGATTCGGGTTTGCATTCGTCGCACTGATCTCCTACCTGGCGCTGGAGATCGGTGTGTACGGACTGATCGGCCAGGGCGCACAGGCGCTGTTCTCCTCGTACGGTCTGCCCGACATCCACTGGGGCATCTACGCGTTGATCACCCTGGCGATCGTCAGCCTGCTCGGTCATCGCAACATCGACCTGTCCCGCAACGTGCTGGGCGTGTTGTTGATCGGCGAGGTCGCGATCGTGCTGGTGCTGGACGCCGTCGTGGCCGCAACCGGTGGCCATGAAGGTCTCTCCACCGGCTTCGTCACGCCGTCCGAGATCGTCTCCGGCGCACCGGGTATCGCGCTGCTGTTTGCGTTCCTCAGCTTCATCGGCTTCGAGGCGACCGCCGTATTCCGGGACGAAGCACGCGATCCGTTGCGCACCATTCCCCGCGCCACCTTCCTGGCGTTGATCCTGATCGGTGTGTTCTACACGGTGTCGACGTGGGCGCTGATCACGGCGTGGGGTGACAGCCGGGTCGTGGAGCAGGCGGTGAACGACCCATCGGGACTGCTACCCGGGGCGACCGAACAGTATTTGGGCGCGGCGGGCCTGCACATCGTCCAGGTGTTGTTCGTCACCAGTTTGTTCGCGTGCATCCTGTCGTTTCACAACGTCGTCGCCCGCTATGTCTTCACGTTGTCCAACCGCAAGGTCTTTCCCGCTTCGCTGGGCGAGGCGCACGTGAGCCATGCGTCTCCCCATCTCGCGTCGGGCCTCGACGGCATCGTGGTGCTGGTGTTCATCGTGGCCGGAATCGCGCTCGGCCTTGATCCGGTGACGCAGTTCTATACCTGGCTGGCCGGCATCTCGACGGTCGGCATCATCATCCTTCTGATCGCGACGAGCGTTGCGGTGCTGGCGTTCTTCGCCGGCCGCAGGCGAGCCGGAGACTTGGAGGTTCCGGTGTGGCGTGCGTTCGTGGCGCCGGCGATCGGCCTCGTCGGGTTGGCGGGAGTCTTCGTGCTCGTCCTGCAGAACCTTCCAGATCTGGTCGGCGGTTCGACACCGGTGGCGATCGGCGCGGTGGTTCTCCTGGTGGCAGTCTTCGCCGTCGGAGCCGGGATCGCCGCCAAGCGATCCCAGGTCACGCTGGAGTGAGGTGGCGCGCTGGGGCCGCCTGCCCAACGCCTCAGGGCACGTGGCAGCGGGCGATCTCCAGCCGCTCGTCGAGATCGGCCGACGTCTCGTAGGCGGAGTCGAGCAGATGCAGGCTCGGCGCCGGAAGGCCTGGGTTCGCATGAAGCGCCCCTGATGATTTAGGCCAACGTGATTCTGTGGGCGGATGCCGATGGCAGCTGTGACAGTGTCGTTGCAGGACAGCGCATTCCCTCAACTGCTTACTCGGCTTGCGGATCGACTCTTCGCGGACGGTGCCGTGTAGGGCTCGTAGACGGTTCTGCAGAGCACCCGCATCGTGCAGACTCGTAGGTGCCACCGGTTGCCGCGCGTTCTTCACCAACGTGATGCAATTGACGAAGTGTTCACGAGAAGGGGCCACACCATGGGCAAGATCTACGGCGACGTCAGCGAGCTGGTCGGACGGACCCCGCTCGTCCGGCTGAACCGGCTGACCGACGGACTCGACGCGCAGGTCGTGGCCAAACTCGAGTTCTACAACCCCGCCAACAGCGTGAAGGACCGCATCGGAGTGGCGATCATCGACGCCGCCGAGCAGTCCGGCGAGCTGAAGCCCGGCGGCACCATCGTCGAGGCCACCAGCGGCAACACCGGGATCGCGCTCGCCATGGTCGGTGCAGCCCGCGGGTACAAGGTGATACTGACGATGCCGGAGACGATGTCGACCGAGCGCCGGGTGATGCTGCGCGCCTACGGTGCCGAGATCGTCCTCACCCCGGGTTCGGAGGGCATGGCAGGCGCAGTGGCCAAGGCCAAGCAGATCATCGCAGACACCGAGAACGCGGTGTCTGCCAACCAGTTCGCCAATCCCGCGAACCCGGCGATCCACGAGGCGACCACCGCCGAGGAGGTCTGGGACGATACCGACGGGAAGGTCGACATCTTCGTCGCAGGGATCGGCACCGGCGGCACGATCACCGGCGTCGGGCACGTCCTCAAGGCGCGCAAGCCGGGAGTCCAGATCGTCGGCGTCGAGCCGGTGGACTCACCACTGCTGACCAAGGGCGAGGCAGGCCCCCACAAGATCCAGGGCATCGGGGCCAACTTCGTTCCCGAGATCCTCGACCGGGAGAGCTACGACGAGATCATCGACGTCAGCCTCGACGACTCCGTCCGGGTAGCTCGCGACCTCGGCACACAGGAGGGCATCCTCGGCGGCATCTCCTCCGGCGCCATCATCTGGGCGGCCCTGGAGCTGGCGAAGCGGCCGGAGAACGCCGGCAAGCTGATCGTCGCGATCGTGTGTGACTTCGGCGAGCGGTACATCTCGACGGTGCTGTTCGATCACATCAGGGATTGATGGCGTCGTGACGCTGCTGTCGACACTGCGCGAGGATCTGCAGAACGCGCGGACTCACGACCCGGCGGCCCGGGGAGACGTCGAGAACGCGTTGGTCTACTCGGGTCTGCACGCGATCTGGTCGTACCGGTTGGCCCATCGGATGTGGGCGAATCCGGCCCTGCGAGGGCCCGCCCGCATCCTGACCCAGCTCACCCGCTTCCTGACCGGCATCGAGATTCATCCGGGTGCGACCATCGGCCGGCGGTTCTTCATCGACCACGGCATGGGTGTGGTGATCGGGGAGACCGCCGAGGTCGGCGACGACGTGATGATCTACCACGGTGTCACCCTGGGTGGACGCAGCCTGGAGCAGGTCAAGCGTCATCCCACGGTCGGCAACCGGGTCACCATCGGTGCTGGGGCGAAAGTCATTGGCCCCCTTCGTATCGGGGACGACAGCGCCATCGGAGCCAACGCCGTCGTCACCCGTGACGTGCCTGCGGAGTCGATCGCGACGGGGATTCCCGCGGTGGTTCGTGCGCGCACGGAGAAGCAGCGCGAGCGCGGGGTGGACCCCAACAGCTACATCGATCCGGCGATGTACATCTGAGGCTCAGCAGGTGACGAGCGGCAGAACCGGGTCCGCACTCCATTCCTCGAGCGAGCCGTCGTAGACCCTCGCGTGCTGAATCCCGATGGACGACAGCGCAAGTGCGTTGGCGGTGGCCGAGATGCCCCCTCCGCAGTACAGCAGGAGTTCGCCGTCGAGGTCGACGCCCGCGTCGCGGTACCGGGTTGCGATGTCGGTGCCGTCCCTGACGAAGCCGCCATCGTCGAATAGTGCGCGGGCGGGCACGTTGAGGCTTCCGGGGATGTGCCCGCGACGCGAGTAGCGAGTCGGTTCGGAGCCAGTGAACGCAGCAGGTGACAGGCCGCACACGAGGTTGGCTTCCTGCGGGTCGGTGTCACGGAGGTCATCCAGCTCGACCCAGGCGTTGCGGACGGCTCGAGCAGGCCACCGCGGGACGGGGATGGCATCGCTGCCCGGCCCCGCATCGAGGGGTAGCCCGGCGTCGCGCCAGCCGGTGAGCCCACCGTCGAGCACGAGCACCGGAACGCCAATCCAGCGCAGCAGGAACCACACTCGAGCCGCCCACAGCCCGCCGACGACGTCGTATACCGCTACGTCGGTGCGTTGGCCGATGCCGATCCTGGCGAGTGCGTCCGCCAACGCCTGAGGTGTCGGATGTCGGAAGTGGGTGGTGCCGGGTGCCGAGAGCTGGCTATCGACTTCGACGTGCATCGATCCCGGAATGTGCTCCTGCTCCCACAGCGCACGTCCGCTCTCGGCGCGAAAGTCCCCGTCGACACGAGCTGCGGGTAGTAGCAGGGTGGCATCGAGGATCGTGGGTGGTGTTGCGCCGGTTCGCAACTGATCGAGTGCCTTGGTCGTGATGAAGGGCGTGCTCACGCCGTGGCACCCGCATCTGCCGCGGGTGCGTCGAGGAAGGCGTCCTGCCACCGATGCGACGACGTGAGGATGTGGTTGTCGTAGAGCCAATGCGCGTACGGCTCGATCAATTCGCGGCGGATCACACCCCAGCGCCCGTCATGGAACCAGGTGCCGGAGATCGCTGCGAGCGACCGGGTGAGCACGTCATCGGTGAAGTACGGCGTGACGTCACGCAACACCTCAACCGCCTCTGCGGGATGCTCTGCGGCGTAACGGAACCCGCGCTCCGTGGCGGCATGGAACGCATCGAGGAGGTCTCGGTGCCCGGCGGCGAACTCGGCGCGCGCTCCCAACAGGTAGCTGTGGTAGCCGAAGGGCAGCTCGTCGTCGACCCGCCACACCCGTTCCGGGCGGTCGGGATGCTCGCTGAGCAGGATGTCCCAGGCCCAGTAGCTCCCGAAGGTCGCATCGGCCACACCCGCGGCGAGGTCCTCGCTGGTCAGCTCCCGAGCGCCGACGTCCAGAAGGATGACCTCGTCGGGACGGCCGCCGGCGCGGCGAACCAACTCGCGCACCATGGCCAGCCCGCGCGGGGTGGGATTGAGGGCCAGACGGCGCCCGGCGAGATCGGCCAGCGTGCGGATGCCGCTGCTCTGCAAGGTGCGGATGGTCTCGAGCCCACGCTGGTTGACGGCCTTCAACGCCACCAGCCGCTGGCCGGCGTCGACGCGCACCAGCAGGCGGTTCGTCGGAAACACCGCGAGGTCGACGAGCCGGCGTCGCAGATGCTCGAGACCGTCGCCGATCCCGGGGTCCACGGTGCGGATCTGCAGCTCGATGCCCACCTCGGCGTACCAGCCGCGGTGGCGCGCAACGTAGAACCCGGCGGAGTTCGGCCAGGGGTGGAAGTACTCGAGCGCAAGGGTCAACTCCGCGGTCATGGCGTCCTCTCCGTTGCGGTGAAACAGAATTCATGTCCGACGGACGTCGCGATGAGGTCGGCACACCGCCGCGGGTGACAGCGGGCGATGAAATCGTCCTCCTGGGCTGCCCACCTCTCCCAGTGGGGGAGGTAGCCGTCGCCGTCACGGCTCAGTGCGCGCCGTTTGCGGACGGCGTCGTCCTCGTCGACCCAGATGGCGAGGTCGGTGAGCGACCGACTGTCCGGGGTGAGAGCGCCCACCCCCTCGACGACGAGCCGTCGGTCGGGTTCGACGTCGTGCCAGGTTCCCGGTCGCTGGGCGGTCCAGTCCCAGCTGCGCCAGCGTCCGGGAAGGCCGTCGGCGCGCGGCTCCAGCACTTCCGAGCGGATGTGTTCGCTCGCCCACCACAGGCCGTCCCAGCCGGGGTAGACGTCGTCGAGGCGGAGCACGTCGCTGCCCGCCCAGGACCGGCTCAGCTCGGTGGCCAACGTGGACTTGCCCGAGCCCGAACGTCCGTCGATCAGCACGGTCGTCGCAGCGGACGCGTGCAGGCGACGCACTACCTCATCGAGTGCCAATGAAGTTCCAGGCTCCCGTGGCGACCGACACCGAAACGGCCGTCGCCGCGATGACGACGCCTGCACCGATCAGCGCCAGCTCGCGTCCTCCGAAGGTCGACGGTCTGGCCCAAGTCCGCGTCGGGTAGGCGCCGAAGCCGCGCGCCTCCATCGCGGTGGCGAGCTTGGATCCGCGCCGCACGGCGAACACCAGCAGTGCGAAGGCCTGCCCGGCCGTCCGTCGCAGCCGGGCATGATCGGCGACCCCACGTGCGCGGCGGGCGTATCCGAGGTACTGCCAGTCCTGGCTGAGCAGACCCACCAGCCGAAGACCTGCCAGCGCCCCGAGGACGAAACGGGCGGGCAGGCGGAGCACTTGGCCGAGCCCGTCCGCGAGCTCGGTCGGCTCCACGTCGACGAAGAGGAACACCGAGGGCAGCGCGATCGCCAGAACGCGCAGGAACGTCGCGAGCGCCAGCGTGATCGATCCGTCGCTGACGTTGACGAGAAGGAAGTGCCAATGCACCGTGCCGCTCGGCTGACCGTAGAGCAGGATGGTGATGGCCGTCAGACCCGCCGCGACGGCGATCAGTGCGCCACGAACGAAGAAGCGCCGCAGTGTAACTCCGAGGACGAGGATCAGCACGACCTCCAGGACCAGGGCGGTCAGCGACGACACCCAGTCGACGCTGAGGACCAGGGCGGCAGCGATGACGAAGGCGGTGATGAGCTTCGCGACGGGATTGATCGGGCGCACCCGGACCAGCGTCGGGTCGAGGGACGTCACGTCGGGCCGCCCGTGATGTCGACGGAACCCCATGCGGGCAGGGCGATTTCGTCATCGGCCATGAGCGCGGCGAAATCGAGGTCGTGAGTGATGGCCACCACTGCCGTGCCAGAATCGGCGACCTCTGCCAGCAGGCGCATCAGTTCTTCCCACGTCCGGCGGTCTTGCCCGAACGTCGGTTCGTCCAGAACGACGAGCTCCGGCCTGGTCGCGAGCACCGTGGCGACGGAGAGGCGTCGCTTCTCGCCACCGGACAACGTATAGGGATTCGCCTCGGCGAGGTGACCGAGGCGCAGCCGTTCGAGGAGTTCGTCGCAGAGTGCCCTCGTCTCCTCGCGACTGCGCTTGATCGCGCGCGGCCCCAACTCCAGTTCCTCGCGAACGGTGCCCTTGAGGAATTGGTGCTCGGGATCCTGGAACACACTGCCGATGCGGCTGAGCAGCTCCCTGGACCGCCAGGCGATGGGTTCACGCCGGCGGCGCGGGGGCGTGAAGTCCTCGGCTGCGTCGAGCCGCCCGTGCACGGGCCTCAACAGGCCGCCCAGCGTCAGCGCCAGCGTGGACTTGCCCGCGCCGTTCGGCCCTGTCACCACAGTGGTTCGGCCCCTGCTGATTTCGAAGTTCAGGCGGGCATCGGATTCGGAGCCGGTGCGGTATCCGACGGCGAGATCCTCGGCCGTCAGCAATGCGCCGGTGCGCGAGGAACGATGCCGGGTGATGATGGGAGCGGGGGTGCCGGGTACCCAGACGCCGGACTGCACCAGATACTCGTGCTCGTGGCGGATCACATTCGCGGGGGAGCCGTCGGCAACGACCCCGCCGCGGGAGCCGAGGACGATGACGCGGTCGACGACGGGCAACCAGATCTCCGTGCGGTGCTCGATGACGACGAGCGTCGCATCGGTCTGGTCGGCAGCGGCGGCGATCGCGTCGCGCACTTCGGCGACGCCGGCCGGGTCGAGGTTGGCGGTGGGCTCGTCGAGCAGGATGAGGCCGGGATTCATTGCGATCACCCCGGCGAGCGCAAGGCGTTGCTTCTGGCCCCCGGACAATTCAGACGTGCTGTGGTGCAACGGCAGCCGGAGCCCGACGGCATCCAGGGCGTGCGTAACGCGTGGCCAGATCTCGGCGCGGGGAACGTTGAAGTTCTCCATGCCGAAGGCGACGTCATCACCGACCCGCGACAGGATGACCTGCGAATCGGGGTCCTGCATCACCATGCCGATGCGTGAGCGTCGCCGAGTCGGCGTTGCGCCGTCGACCTGAAGGCGGCCCGCCTCCAGACCGTCCTCGGCGCCACCGAGAAGCCCGGCCAGGCCGTGCAGCAGGGTGGACTTTCCCGAGCCCGACGGACCTAGCAGCAGAACCCGTTCGCCGGGGGCGATGGACACCTCGAGGTGTCGTACCGCCCACTCGGGACGCCCCGCGTGACGCCAGCCCCAACCGGTGGCCGTCACGGCGACACCGCCGGTGGAGTGGTGCGGCGGCGTGGTCATCGCACGTCGTGCTGACGCAGCCCCGCCCTGCCCGACTCGAACCTGCTCAGTGCCCCGGTCTTGGCCAATCCCCTGACGACGTACCACGACAGCAATCCGGCAATGACGACACCGGAGACGATTGCGGCGATCGCGTAGATGACGGCGAAGGCGACCGCCGATCCCGGATACCAGAGGATGAGGTCGTTGATGGCGAGGGCGAGGCCCGCAACGCCGCCAGCCAGCAGCGCGACGGGCAGATTCCACCGGCGGTAGAGGAACACGGCGAAGACGAGTTCGGCACCAAGTCCCTGCACCAGCCCGGATTCGAGCGTGAGCACGCCCCACTGATTGCCGACCAGGGCCGACACCGTCGCAGCGACCAGTTCTCCGTACAGCGCGGCGCCGGGCTTTCGGACGACGAGAGCGGTCAGCACGCCCGCAAACAACCAGCCGCCTCCGACCAACGCCTGCAGGCCGGGCAACACCGCACCGAGGGGGGCGCTGATCGGGTTGGACGCGATGTTCCACAGCACGAACACCAGGCCCGCGGCGACTGCGAGCACGCTGGCAACCACGATGTCGACGACCCGCCACGTGAGCACCCGGCCCGCCGTCGAAGGAGTGTGCGACTCCGAGGCCTCGTCGAGGTGAGGACGACTCATGGGAACTCCTTCATAGCCCGTCATTCGAGTCGCCAGTATGGAATGCGACGTGCGTCAGCGTATCGCTTCGAATCACTATGAGTATTTTGTGTATACATATGGCGCCCATGCGTATTCACTAAGGGTACGTACGACGTCGGAGGTCGAATGAAGCGGGTGCCCTTTCACGGCCTGTTGCGCGAGGATCTGCTGGCGGGCCGATTCTCTCCCGAGCAGCCGCTGAGCGAGAGTGCGCTGACCGCGGCCTACGGCGTATCCAGGACGCCCGTGCGCGAGGCGCTGAGCCGTCTGGAGCAGGAGGGTCTGATCACCAGGGCGGCGCGCGGGTACCGCATCAGGTCGGGGGCACCCGCCGACGTCATCGAGATCTACGACGTGCGAATGATTCTCGAGAAGGCGGCCGCAGAAGCGGCATCCACCCGTCGAACGGACCTGCAACTGGCCCAGCTCGTCCAGCTTCAGCGACAGGCCGTCGCAGAGGATGACCCCGCCGTGACTCGCCGCCTGAATTCGCAGTGGCACGAGGTGCTGTGGGCCGCCTCCCAGAACTCGACGCTGCACGAGACGTTGGCCAACCTGGTGGCCCGGCTACGGGTCTACGACCAGGAGGCAGAGCACCACGACGATCTCGCCGCCGTCGCCGCCGAACACGACGCCATCCTGACGGCGGTCGAAGTGGGGGACGCTGCCGCCGCGCGTGCTGCCGTCGCAGCTCATTTGCAACGCACCAAACAGCAGAGACTCGATGCGTTCGCGCAGTCCTCTGCCGAGAGACTGCGTGTCTGAGCAACTTTCGAGGTCGCGCCGGTCACTCCAGCTTGAAACCGACCTTGAGCGTCACCTGGAAGTGTGCCACCTGACCGTTCTCCAGTTCGCCGCGGACGGACTGCACTTCGAACCAGTCGAGTTCGCGCAGCGTCTTCGCGGCGCGGCTCACACCGTTGCGGATGGCTGCGTCGACTCCATCGGGTGAGGTTCCGACGATCTCGACGATTCGGTAGGTGTGCTCGCTCATCTCGACAGTGAAGCGCATCCCGCGGGCCTCCCGCCGCCGTTCTGCTCGCGCGGATTCTAGGAGTAGTCGGCCCTGGGGGTGCCAGCCCGAACGCAGAGCACTGACCCGGATCCGCGCACTAGCGTCTACCGATGTGAGCGAATTCGACTCGTGCAGATTCGAATTGGTGCAGGGACGAAGGGGCCGATGGCGCCAGCCCCGTCGAGCGAACCAGCACGACGGCGGCTCGGTGTCACTGACCCCCGCCGGTAGCGTCGAATGGGTCATGAGCGCGACACCGCTGGCGGTACTGGATCTGGTGCCGATCTCGTCTGGGTCCACCCCGGCCGAGGCCGTGCGCAACAGCATCGACCTGGCGCGGCGGGTCGAGCAATTCGGTTACAGCCGCTTCTGGTTCGCCGAGCACCATCTCAACCCCGGGGTCGCGGGCACCTCACCGGCCGTGTTGCTCGCGTTGACCGCGGGTGAGACCTCGACCATCCGACTCGGCTCCGGGGCATTGCAGATGGGACACCGCACGGCGCTGTCCACGGTGGAGGAGTTTGGTCTGCTGGATGCGTTGTATCCCAGTCGATTCGACCTGGGCCTCGGCCGGTCCGGCGGCCGACCCGTGGCCCCGACGCGGGACGTCACCTCCGAGGCGCCGCCCGTGGTGGGCGGACGTGCGTCGAACGGCCTGCCGATACCGCCGCCCTTCGATCCGACGCCGCTCCTGAAGTCGCCGCGCATCGCGATGCAGAAGGCACTGCTCCAGTTGCCCGATGCGACGCCGCAGAACTACGACGAACAGGTGGGCGACGTGCTCGCCCTGTTCGCCGACACGTATCAGTCCGACAATGGCGAACGCGCGACCGTCGTGCCTGGCCGTGGCGCTGATCTTCAGGTCTGGATTCTGGGGAGCAGCGGTGGAGAGAGCGCAGGGGTCGCGGGCCGCAACGGTTTGCGGTTTGCCGCCAACTATCACGTCGCGCCGAGTCGAGTTCTCGAGGCGACTCATGGGTATCGGTCGGCATTCCGGCCCTCGGCCGCACTCGCCGAACCCTACGTCGCGGTGTCCGCCGACGTCGTCGTCGCCGAGAACGACGATGACGCGCGTGAACTCGCCGCAGGTTACGGGCCGTGGGTGCGGAGCATCCGCACCGCTGAAGGCGCGATCCCCTTTCCGTCGCCGGACGAAGCGCGACGCCATGTCTGGACCGACGAGGATCGCGCTCTCGTCTCAGATCGCCTCGACACCCAGTTCGTCGGCTCCCCGGCCACGGTCGCCGATCAACTCGAGCTTCTCCGCGATGCCACCGATGCCGACGAGCTGATCATCACCACCATCACCCACCGCCATGCTGATCGGGTGCGCTCCTACCAACTGCTCGCCCAGGAGTGGGCCAGACGGTCGAATTAGGTCCTCACCCCAAATAGGTTGCCTGCGTACGGATTCTGATGCACTCGCGTGGGAGCACCGCCGGCTACGCAGCATCTTCGGCACCCTCGTCGTCCTCGCGTGGGGCGAGGAGTCGTCCGGGGTGGTGGTGGTAGTTGATGCGGGCTTGCCCCACGTCGAGTTCCGGGGGTGGGATCCATTCCGCGACGCCGTTGCGAATGGAGACGCTCCAGCCCTCTTCGGCGAGTCGGTTGTCGGCGCCGCAGGCGAGGACTTCTTCGTCGATGTTGGTCTGCCCGCCCTTGGCCCACCCGTTGGTGTGATGCACCTGGGTGCCGTAGCCGGGGACGGTGCAGCCCGGTTTGGTGCACCCGCGGTCACGGGAGTGCAGCACGATGCGCTGCCCCACCGACGCCAATCTCTTCGTGCGCCCG
>NZ_JAEMTA010000076.1 GCF_016462545.1 Mycolicibacterium sp.
GGGTAGAGCTGGGTGGGTCACGAGCCCAGGCGGATCCGTCAGAGCTCCATCAACGCATTCACGCATGCCGCACCTAGGACGCCGGGATCGGCGCCGAGCTGGTCGAGGGTGAAGGTGTGCAGCGCGGCGTGGGGGGCGGCCGCAACCCATTCGATTGCCACCTCGACCGGATGTATCGGGTCGTCGGTCGCCGCAGCGACGCCCATCGGCACGGCGAGCGTCTCCAGCTCGAGGGATGTGGGCGCTACGTAGCCGGCGGCCTCGTCCATGGCGTCGGGGAGGTCGGGCCACTGGCCGACCCATGACCGGGTCAATTCCTCACCCAGCCACGGCGGGCTCGACGACCGCATCTGATGGATGGCGGACGCCAGGCCGTCCCTTCGCAGGACCTGCGCCGAGTACTGGGCAGCCAGCGCGGCCGCGGCGGTATCGGGTGTCCCCGTCCAGGCGGGTAGGCCGGCCAGCACGGCGATGGCACCGGCCGGATGCGCGAGCGCCCATGACGTGGCAACAGCGGCGCCGATCGAGATGCCGCCGACCGCGATCGGACCGAGCCTCGCGGCGTCGTCCAGTGCGTGCAGGTATCCGCTGACGAGCTGCGATGGCTGCGGCGCCGGAGTCGTCACGAGGGCCCCGGCGTCGTGCAGAGCCGCGGAGAACGCGCGGTAGACGAAGTCGTCGTCGGACCCGGTGCCGGGGAGCAGCACCACCGTGACCCCATGCAGATTGACGGCCATGGGTCGATCGTGCCGTGTGCGTCAAATCACGTTGGCGCGGAAGGAGTGAATCGACCGGCGGAAGGGTAGACCAACACCCTGTGCGCCACGTGGCAAATCGGAACCAACAGGTCTACCGTGGCGTTGGTTAAGAGGCTGAATCAACGGGTGATTCACCACTTGGGTAGGAGAGGCCATGGCTACGGCCGAAGGTTATCTGCGTCGCCTGACGCGTCGGCTCACGGAAGACCCCGAGCAGCAGGACGTCGAGGTGCTCAGTGACGAAGCCGCGAACACGGGGGCACAGAAGGCCATCGATTGTCGGCGCGGTCAAGAAGTGACGATGGTCGGCACCCTTCGGTGTGTCGAGACCAACGCCAAGGGTTGCGCTGGCGGCGTACGCGCCGAACTGTTCGACGGCACCGATGCGGTCATGCTGGTGTGGTTGGGCCAGCGTCGCATCGCAGGCATCGAGTCTGGCCGCACGCTGCGGGTTCACGGTCGCCTCGGCAAGCTCGAGAACGGCACCAAGGCGATCTACAACCCCCACTACGAGATCCAGAAGTGACGTCCCCCGACAAGGGGACAGAGTCACAGGTCGCCTCCGGGGTGACTCGGGATGACGAGGTCGAGGCGGTAGAGCCCGACGAACCCGAGAAGAAGCTCAGCGCCCAGGCCGTCCTCGAGCAAATGGGCGGCATCAGCGGCCTGATCTACTCGTCGCTGCCGGTGTTGATATTCGTCCCCGTCTCCTCGTTCTTCGGCTTGACGTGGGCGATCGTCTCGGCGCTGGCCGTCGCCGCGCTCATCCTCGTATGGCGGCTGATCCGCCGCGAGACGGTGCAGCCAGCGATCTCCGGCTTCTTCGCCGTCGGTGTCAGCGCCCTGATCGCGTACCTGGTCGGGGAGTCGAAGGGCTACTTCCTCCTCGGAATCTGGTCGTCGCTGCTGTACGCCGGGGTATTCGCGCTTTCGGTGGTCATCAGGCGGCCGATCGTCGGGTATGCGTGGGGCTGGGTCAACGGCCGCGATCGTGACTGGCGTGGTGTCCGCCGCGCAGTGGTCGCGTTCGACATCGCCACGTGCATCTGGGCCCTGGTGTTCGGCGCGCGGTTCCTGGTGCAGAACCGCTTGTACGACGAAGACCAGACGGGCCTGCTCGGCGTCGCGCGCATTGCGATGGGGTGGCCCTTGACGGCGGTTGCGGCTCTGGCGACCTACCTCGCCATCAGGGCGGCCCAGCGCGCCCTGCATGCCGCAGAGCAGGCACAGACGTCGGAGGCACGGGCCGACTGACGGTGAGCCCGTCCACGCAGTCGACTGATCGCACCCTGATCGCGGTCGCGGTGCTGGCGTCGTTCGTGGCGTTCCTCGACGGCTCCGTGGTGAATCTCGCATTGCCGGCGATCTCGGCGGAATTCGGCGGCGGGCTGGCTCTTCAGCAGTGGGTCGTCGACGGTTACCTACTGGCCCTCGGTGCGCTGATCCTGGTCGCGGGTGCGGTGTCCGATCAGTTCGGCAGGCTGACGGTTCTGCGCACGGGTCTGGCGCTGTTCGCCGTCGCATCGCTGCTGTGCGCGGTGTCCCCGACCGGTTGGTTCCTGGTCGCCGCGCGCTGCCTACAGGGTGTTGGGGCTGCGTTCCTGGTGCCGAGCTCGCTGGCGATGATCAATGCCCGGTTCACCGGGGTGCGGCAGGCGGGCGCGATCGGCACGTGGACGGCATGGACGGGCACGGCGTTCGTCGTCGGTCCGCCGCTCGGCGGTCTGCTGGTGGATGCCCTCAGTTGGCGCTGGGTATTCGGGATCAACCTGGTGCCATTGGCGGTCACGCTCTACCTGACGACGAGGTTGATCGTGCCAGGGCGGAGGAGCGTAGCGACGGGGGGCAAGGCGGAGGAGGGCCTCGGTGGCCGCCGATCGGCGCGCATCGATGTCGTCGGCGCCGTGCTGGGTGCCGTCGGGTTGACCGCGGCGGTGTACGCGCTCATCGAACGGCAGCGCCTCGGCGCGTCGCATCCCGCGGTGCTCGCCGGGTACCTGCTGGGAGCGGCATGTCTGGTCGCCTTTCCGCTCTGGGAACGGCGCACGCCGAACCCGATCATGCCGTTGCACCTCTTCGCGGCGCGCAACTTCGCCGTCGGAAATATCGCGACTGTGTTCCTCTATGCAGCGGTCTCGCTGGGCACGCTGCTGGTTGCGCTGTTCCTGCAGGAAGCCGTCGGCATGTCGGCGTCCCAAGCCGGCCTGGCGACGCTGCCGCTACCCGTGCTGTCGTTCCTCCTGGCCCGACGGTTCGGCACCCTGGCGGGCAGGCACGGGCCGCGCGTCTACATGGCCGTCGGGCCGCTGATCGCCGCGGCCGGCTTCCTGCTGCTGACGACGGCGCGTGCGCCGTTCGACTTCTGGACTCAAATGCTGCCGGGCCTCGTCGTGTTCGGAGTGGGCCTGTCCGTCACCGTGTCCCCGTTGACCGCTGCCGTGCTGGCTGCGGTCGATCCGGACGAGAGCGGCATCGGTTCTGCGGTGAACAATGCGGTCTCGCGGGTGGCCGGCCTGATCGCGGTGGCATTCGCTGGAGTGATCGTAAGCATGGGTCGATCGAGTGATGAGATCGCTTCGACGGCAATGGATTTCGCGGGTTTCAGGCAGGGGTCGGCGGCGGTCGCCGTGCTGTTCGCGGTGGCCGGGCTGGTATCGGCGATCGGTATCAGCAACCGGCAGTGCGACATCGGCCGCGTCTCACCAGAGGCGTCGGCACGCAGCCACGACCGGGCGGCACCGCCACCGGCGCTGTCTGCGCCGGATTGACCGTGTCAGCGCGGATGGAGCAGTAGTTCGCGCAACTGCTCCTCGACCTCGTCGATGGCGACGAACAGCAGTTCGTCACCGCCCTCCAACGCATCGTCGTCCTCGGGAACGATCACGCGGGCGCCCCGCAGGATCGTCACCAGAGCGGCGTCGCGCGGTAGCTCCAGCCGCTTCACGGCCTTGCCACCCCATGGAGTGTCGTCGGGCAGGGTGATCTCGACGAGGTTCGCCTGACCCTTGCGGAAGCTCATCAGGCGCACCAGGTCGCCGACCGACACCGCCTCCTCGACCAGCGACGCCAGCATCCTCGGAGTCGACACGGCGACGTCGACGCCCCACGCCTCGTCGAAGAGCCATTCGTTGCGGGGATCGTTGACTCGCGCCACCACACGGGGTACCGCGAACTCGGTCTTGGCGAGCAGGCTCAGCACGACGTTGGCCTTGTCGTCACCCGTGGCGGCGATGACGACGTCGAACTCCTCCAGGCCGACGGCCTCGAGCAGGGTCAACTCGCACGCGTCGCCCAGCCGCCAACTCGCGGTGGGGATCGCGTCGGTGTCGACGTGATCGGGATTGCGCTCCAGCAGGGTGACCTGATGGTTCTCGACGAGTTCCCTGGCGATGGACCGGCCCACGGCGCCGGCGCCCGCGATCGCGACCTTCACGACTTCCTCACTGATCCTCCGCGTCTTCGCCGGGCGGGAGCGCGGCGATGGCCATTGCCTCGGCGACGTGACCGGATATGGCCGCCATGTAGACCTGATCACTCGCCTGGATGACGGTCTTCTTGTCCGGGAGCAGTCCGGTCCCGAAGCGGATCATGAACGCGACGCGCCCACCCGTCACGGCCTCCAGGGCCGTCACCCGATGTCCCACCCAGCCCTCGTGCAGCGGGAGTTCGGCCACGGCGACGTTGCCCGAGGGATCACGCCACTTGGTGGTCTCGCCCTCGCGGGTCAGGACGTTGAGCAGCCGGTCAGTGGTCCACGGCACCGTCGCCACGGTGGGAATACCCAGCCGCTCGTACACCGCGGCGCGCTTGGCGTCGTAGATGCGGGCGACGACTCGCTCGACGCCGAAGGTCTCCCGCGCCACTCGCGCGGAGATGATGTTGGAGTTGTCCCCGGAGGAGACCGCGGCGAAGGCGCCCGCACCCTCGATACCCGCGCGCAGCAGCACGTCACGGTCGAATCCCATGCCCAGCACCCGTTGTCCGGGGAATTCGGGGGACAGGCGGTGAAAGGCGGTGCCATCACGGTCGATAACGGCCACCTCGTGGCCGATCCTGGCCAGGCCATCGGCCAACGACGCGCCTACCCGGCCGCATCCCATCACGACTACACGCACGCGTCGATCCTCCCAGTGGTTCGGCAGAAACGGATTGTGGCGAACCTGTGCACTCGGAACGCTACAGCTTGGGGACGGCTCGCGGCCGATGGGCTTAGTCTTGGCACTCGTGTCCAAGCTTTCGACCGCTGCGCGCCGGTTGGTACTGGGTAGACCGTTCCGCAGTGATGCGATGGGCCACACGCTGTTGCCCAAGCGGATCGCCCTGCCCGTGTTCGCGTCCGATGCCCTCTCGTCGGTTGCCTACGCACCGGAGGAGATCTTCCTGGTGCTGTCGGTGGCCGGGCTCAGCGCGTACTCGATGGCGCCCTGGATCGGCGTGGCCGTGGCGGCGGTGATGCTCGTCGTGATCGCGAGCTACCGGCAGAACGTGCACGCGTATCCCTCGGGCGGCGGTGACTACGAGGTGGTGACCACCAACCTCGGTCCGACCGCCGGCCTGACGGTGGCGAGCGCGCTGCTCGTCGACTACGTGCTCACGGTCGCGGTGTCGATGGCCTCGGCGATGTCGAACATCGGCTCGGCGGTGCCGTTCATCGCCCAGCACAAGGTGCTGTTCGCGGTCGCAGCAATTCTGCTCCTGGCGTCGCTGAACCTGCGAGGTATCCGCGAGTCGGGCACCGCGTTCGCCATCCCCACGTACGCGTTCATGATCGGCATGTACGTGATGATCGGCTGGGGGCTGATTCAGATCTTCGTCCTCGGCGACCACTTGCAAGCCGAGACAGCGGGTTACACGGTGAAGTCCGAGCACGGCGACGTCCTGGGCTTCGCGATGGTCTTTTTGGTGGCGCGAGCGTTCTCGTCCGGCTGTGCGGCACTCACCGGGGTGGAGGCCATCAGCAACGGGGTGCCCGCCTTCAAGAAGCCGAAGTCACGCAATGCGGCGACGACCCTTCTGCTGCTCGGTGCCGTGGCGGTGTCGCTGTTCATGGGAATCATCGTGCTGGCCAAGGAAACCGGGGCCAAGGTCGTGGACTCCGTCGAACAGCTCGGCGGGGCGCCCGAGGGATACCACCCCAAGACGCTGATCACTCAGTTGGCGAACGCGGTGTTCGACGGATTTCCGGTTGGCCTGTATCTGATTGCGGGGGTGACGGCGCTGATCCTGGTGTTGGCCGCCAACACCGCCTTCAATGGGTTCCCCGTGCTGGGATCCATTCTGGCTCAAGACCGTTATCTTCCCCGCCAGTTGCACACTCGCGGTGACCGGCTGGCCTTCTCGAACGGCATTCTCTTCCTCGCCTTCGCCGCCATCGCGTTCGTGGTCGCGTTCAACGCCGAGGTGACGGCGTTGATCCAGCTGTACATCGTCGGCGTCTTCGTCAGCTTCACGCTCAGCCAGATCGGGATGGTGCGACACTGGACCCGCTTGCTGCGCGCCGAGACCGATACCGCGCAACGCCGCCGGATGTACCGCTCCCGCATCATCAATGCCATCGGTCTGCTCTGCACGGGCACCGTTCTGGTGGTGGTCGTGATCACCAAGTTCCGGGCCGGGGCCTGGATCGCGATCATCGCGATGGGCTTCCTCTTCGTGGTGATGAAGTTGATCCACAAGCATTACGCCACCGTCTCGCGGGAACTGGAGGCGCGCGCGGCCGCGGAGGGCGACGTCGTATTGCCCAGCCGCAACCACGCCATCGTGCTGGTGTCCAATATCCACCTCCCCACCAAGCGTGCGCTGGCCTACGCCAGGGCGACTCGGCCCGACGTTCTCGAGGCGATCACGGTCAACGTGGACGACGCGGAAGCCCACGAGTTGGTGCACAAGTGGGAGGACAGCAGCGTCACGGTACCGCTCAAGGTGATCGCGTCGCCCTATCGCGAAATCACCCGGCCGGTACTGGGTTACGTCCAACGGATCATCAAGGATTCGCCGCGGACCGTGGTCACGGTGTTCATTCCCGAGTACGTCGTCGGGCACTGGTGGGAGCAGGTGCTGCACAACCAGAGTGCGCTTCGACTCAAGGGGCGCCTGCTGTTCGAGCCGAACGTGATGGTGACGTCGGTGCCATGGCAATTGCGTTCGTCGGAGCGACTCAAGGGCATCGACGAGCAGCCGGCACCGGGTGACGCTCGACGCGGGTTCCTCGATTGACGACCCTCACCCTGACGGTCGGGGCGCCGGCGAACGGTGGCAGCTGCGTGGCCCGCCATGACGGGCGCGTCGTCTTCGTGCGCTACGCGCTACCCGGCGAGGTCGTTCGCGCACGAATCACCGAGGAACGTGGCAGTCATTGGCACGCAGAGGCCGTCGAGATCCTCGAGGCGTCACCGGACCGCGTCGAGTCCCTGTGCCGCATCGCCGGCGTCGATGGCTCCGGATGCTGCGATCTCGCCTTCGCCGATCCGGCGGCTGCCCGTCGCCTGAAGGGCGACGTCGTGGCCAATCAGCTCGAACGGCTCGGTGGTCACCATTGGGAGGGCGAGGCCGAAGAGGTCGGGACGACGGGAGCGACGGGTTGGCGCACCCGGGTGCGGTTGGACGTCGCGGCCGCGGGGGAACAGGCGGGCCAGGCGGGTTTTCACCGCTACCACAGCGGTGAACTGGTGACCGATCTGTCCTGCGCCCAAGTGCCGGACGGCATGCTGGCGGGTCTGGACGGGGCGAAGTGGCCGCCGGGTGCTCAGCTGCACGTGGCGTTGGACGACGCCGGAGCGCGGCACGTCGTGCAATCGGGCCCGCGGTCGGATCGCAAGGCGTCGACCCAGGTGATCGAGGGATCCTACGAGGCGATCCAGCGTGTCGGCGATCGGACCTGGACTGTCCCGGTCACCGCTTTCTGGCAAGCGCATCGCGACGCTGCTCGCATCTACAGCGCACTGGTGACGCAGTGGGCTCAGCTCAGTCCCGGTATGACGGCGTGGGACTTGTACGGTGGCGCAGGAGTTTTCGCGGCGACGCTGGCCGAATCGGTCGGGGAGACGGGCCACGTGCTCAGCGTCGACACGTCCCGCGGGTCATCGCGAGCGGCCAGGACTGCGCTCGCCGACCTCGGCTGGGTCGACGTCCTCACCGAGTCGGTGCGTCGAGCCCTCACCACCCAGCGTCGACGGGCCGACGTCGCGGTACTCGATCCGCCGCGAACCGGCGCCGGACGCGAGGTGATCGATCTGCTTGCCACCGCGGGCGTGCCGCGCATCATCCACATCGGTTGTGAGGCAGCATCATTCGCGCGCGACGTCGGGCTCTACCGCGGCCACGGGTACGCGGTGGAGGAGCTGAGGGTGTTCGACTCGTTTCCCTTGACTCACCACGTCGAGTGCGTCGCGGTGCTGACCCGCGTCGACTAGTCGTGCGGTCGGGAGTGCGCTACCCATTAGGGTTGGCAGCGGTGTGCCGGGAAGTCTGGTCGGCGGTCGTTCCGCGCTGTCAACCCGAGGAGAATCGTGGTCACTCCAGATAGATCGTCGCGATCACGCCTCTTCAGTCGCGGTTCCTGGCCGGAGGCCAGTCGACTCTCGGAGGTCCTGCGCCGCGAAACCGTGGGCGGGATGCTGCTGCTCGCCGCCGCGGGCACCGCGCTGGTCTGGGCGAACTCCCCATGGGCCCCGGCCTATCGCGCGGTGTCGGAGTTCGCGATCGGCCCCGAACGGCTGCATCTGCACCTCAGCATCTCGTCGTGGGCCGCGGATGGACTTCTGGCCATCTTCTTCTTCGTCGTCGGTGTCGAACTCAAGCGTGAGTTCGTGGCGGGAGATCTTCGCGACCCCGCCCGCGCGGCGCTCCCGATCGCGGCAGCCGTCGGCGGCATGGTGGTGCCCGCGGCGATCTTCATCGGGATCAACCTGGCCGCGGGCGAGGTCGAGAACCTCGGTGGCTGGGCGGTGCCGATCGCCACCGACATCGCGTTCGCCCTCGCCGTGTTGGCGGTGCTGTCGACCCATCTGCCGACCGCCTTGCGCACGTTCCTGCTGACATTGGCCGTGGTCGACGACCTGCTGGCGATCATCGTCATCGCCGCCTTCTACACCGATCACCTCGCGCCGATCCCGTTGGCGTTGGCGCTCGTCCCAGGCGGGCTGTTTGCCGCTGCCGTGCAACGCGGCGTGACGCGCTGGTGGGTGTTGTTGCCCCTCGCGGTCGCGACGTGGGCATTGGTTCATGCCAGTGGGATCCATGCAACGGTTGCCGGCGTGGTCCTCGGATTCACCGTTCCGGTGCTGGGGCGGCACGCCTTCGCGGAGCGCCTGGAGCATCGACTGCGGCCCGTCTCTGCGGGTGTCGCGGTTCCGGTGTTCGCCTTCTTCGCCGCAGGTGTGACGGTCGGCGGGTGGACGGGCCTCGGTGACGCGCTGGCGCACCCCGTCACTCTCGGCGTGATGGCGGGTCTGGTGCTCGGAAAGCCGCTGGGTGTGCTGATCACCACATTCCTGCTCGCACGATTCACCAGGGCGACCCTGGACGACGACCTGGCCTGGCGCGATGTGCTCGGAGTGGCGATGTTGGCAGGGATCGGCTTCACGGTGTCGTTGCTCATCGGTGAGCTGGCATTTGGTTACGGCACTGTGACGGGTGCCGATGCCAAGATCGGCGTCCTCGTCGGATCGGTCGTGGCAGGAGCGTTGGCGGCCGTCGTTCTGGTCAGTCGCAATGCTGCTTACCGCCGTATTCACCTCCGCGAGATCGCCGACGCGGACGGCGACGGCGTGCCTGACGTCTACGAGCCTTGACAGGCCGTCCGGGGTCCCCGTGCGTAAACTGACGGGATGCTTTCACAGATCCGCGGTCCCGCTGATCTACAGCACCTGTCCCAGTCCGAAATGGACGAACTCGCACTCGAGATCCGCGAGTTCCTCATTCACAAGGTTGCTGCCACCGGCGGACATCTCGGGCCCAACCTGGGTGTCGTCGAGCTGACGCTGGCTCTGCACCGGGTGTTCGATTCACCGCACGATCCGATCATCTTCGACACCGGCCATCAGGCCTACGTCCACAAGATGCTCACCGGACGCTGCGAGGACTTCGACAACCTCCGTAAGAAGGGCGGTCTGTCGGGTTACCCGTCGCGTAGCGAGAGCGAGCACGACTGGGTCGAGTCGAGCCACGCAAGCACTGCGCTGTCGTACGCGGACGGGCTCGCCAAGGCGTTCGAGCTCTCGGGTCACCGCAACCGCCACGTGGTGGCCGTGGTCGGCGACGGCGCGCTCACGGGCGGGATGTGCTGGGAGGCGCTCAACAACATCGCGGTGTCCCGCAGGCCGGTCATCGTCGTGGTCAACGACAACGGACGCAGCTACGCGCCGACCATCGGCGGCTTCGCCGATCACCTCGCGGCGCTGCGGCTGCAACCCGCCTACGAGCGGGTGCTCGAAGAGGGCCGCAAGGCCGTGCGCGGTTTCCCGCTCATCGGCGAGCTCTGGTATCAGTGCATGCACAGCGTCAAGGTCGGCATCAAGGATGCGCTGTCTCCGCAGGTGATGTTCACCGACCTCGGGTTGAAGTACGTCGGCCCCATCGACGGGCACGACGAGCACGCGGTGGAGGCGGCATTGCGTCATGCCCGCGGTTTCAACGCCCCGGTGATCGTTCACGTCGCCACCCGCAAGGGCATGGGTTACGGGCCTGCGGAGTCCGACGAGGCCGAACAGATGCACTCGACGGGGATCATCGATCCGCAGACCGGCCTCGCGACCTCGGTTGCCGCGCCCGGCTGGACCTCCGTCTTCTCCGACGAGCTGATCAAGCGGGCCGCCAAGCGTCGCGACATCGTCGCCATCACCGCGGCGATGCCGGGCCCGACCGGGCTCAGCGCGTTCCGCAATCGCTTCCCGGATCGCTTCTTCGACGTCGGCATCGCCGAGCAGCACGCCATGACGTCGGCCGCAGGTCTCGCGATGGGCGGCATGCATCCCGTGGTCGCCATCTACTCCACGTTCCTGAATCGCGCCTTCGACCAGATCATGATGGACGTCGCCCTGCACGAGTTGCCGGTCACGATCGTCCTGGACCGTGCCGGTGTCACCGGACCTGACGGGGCCAGCCACAACGGGGTCTGGGACATGTCGGTTCTCGGCATCGTGCCGGGGATGCGGGTTGCCGCCCCGCGTGACGCCGCCTGCCTGCGCGAGCAGCTCGGCGAGGCACTCGACGTGACGGACGGACCCACCGCGATCCGCTTCCCCAAGGGCGACGTGGGCGAGGACATCGCAGCCGTCGAACGGCTCGACGGGGTCGACGTTCTCGCCGTCCCGGCAGATGGCCTGAGCAAGGACGTGCTGCTGGTGGCAGTGGGCTCGTTCGCGTCGATGGCGTTGTCGGTGGCCGAGCGTCTGCGAAATCAAGGCATCGGTGTGACCGTCGTCGATCCGCGCTGGGTGCTGCCGGTGCCCGAGGCGCTGAGTCCGTTGGCCTCGGCGCACAAGCTGGTCGTCACGGTGGAGGACAACGGCGTGCACGGCGGCATCGGATCCTCGGTGTCGGCAGCGCTGCGGCACAACGAGATCGATGTGCCGTGCCGCGACGTCGGTGTGCCGCAGGAGTTTCAGGAGCATGCGTCGCGCAACGAAGTACTCGCCGCGGTCGGCCTCACCGACCAGAACGTCGCCCGTCAGATCACCGGTTGGGTTGCTGCGCTGGGCAGTTCGGTGGCGGAGTCTGCGGTCAGCGACCGGGTCGACTAACCGTTCCGTCGCGAGGGCTACGCTCGGGCCATGGACGTGGAACTCGAGCGCTGGAAGGCTGCGGGGCAGCACTTCGACTACCTGGGGTTCGAGGTCTTCTTCCGCGTCGAGGGCACCGGTCCGACGCTTCTGCTGATCCACGGGTATCCGTTCAACTCCTGGGACTGGTCGTCGATCTGGCCCACACTGGTCGAACGGTTCACCGTCGTCGCGCCCGACATGTTGGGCATGGGCTTCTCCGCCAAACCCGTCGCCTATCAGTATTCGGTGTACGACCACGCCGACATGCACGAGGCACTGCTTCGCCATCTGGGCGTCGAGTCCTGCCACGTGCTGGCGCACGACCTCGGTGATTCCGTCGGTCAGGAACTGCTGGCGCGATACGAGTTGGGTCAGCAGTCCTACGGTCCGGTCCGCTTCGAGTCGATCACCTGGCTCAACGGCGGACTGTTCAACGAGGCGTACACGCCGCGGACCATGCAGAAGCTGATGTCGGGAACGGCGTTGGGCGACATCATGAGTCCGCTGCAGGGCAGCCCGCTGTCACGGCGAATCCTCGAGCCGACCATCAACGAGATGTTCGGACCGAACACCAAGCCGTCGCGTCAGCTGATGGACGCGTTTCATCAGATCCTCGAGTACAACGACGGCAAGAAGGTCTTGCACAAGGTGGGCCGCTTCCTCGCCGACCGGTATGTGCACCGCAACCGCTGGGTACGGGCCATGCGGGAGACGTCGGTGCCGATGCGTCTCATCGACGGCCCCATCGATCCCAATTCGGGCAGGCACATGGCGGCGCGGTATTCGGAGGTGATTCCCGATGCCGACGTGGTGATGCTCGCCGACGACATCGGGCACTGGCCGCAGATCGAGGCTCCGGAGGCGGTGCTCGACCACTTCCTGGCGCACGTCGATCGCGTCACCTCGGCCTAATCCTCGGGCGAGGAAACCTCCGGCGCAGACGTCAACGCCGCCGTGAGGACCGGCACCGTCAACTCCCGCTGCCAGGGCCGGGCGCCCGCCTCGGCGAGGAACGCCTCGATGACCGCGCCGGCGTCGGGGACCGGTTGCCAGTCCCACACCAACCGCCGGACCAGATCGGGGGTCAGCAGATTCTCGGCCGGGACCGAAACCCGTTCTGACAGTTGACCGAGGCCGGCGCGGACGGCCTCGAGTCGTTCGGCCGCCTCGGGCTTGCGGCGGCTCCAGCGCACTGCGGGTGGTGGCCCGGTGGTCGGCTCGGAGGCCGTCGGCACGTCGGTGGTGGTGCGGGCGCGGGCCAGGGCTTCGAGCCACACTCCGGGACTGCGGCGCTGCCGCGAACCGCCGAACACCGGCAACTTGAGGAGCTTGTCGACGGTGTCGGGGTCTGCGGTGGCGGCGTTGATGATCGCGGCGTCGGGCAGGATCCGTCCCGGCGCGATGTCGCGGCGCTGGGCGATCTTGTCGCGGGACGTCCACAGTTCCCGGACGGCGGCCAGCGTCCGCGGATTCTTCACCTTGTGGATACCGGAGGTCCGACGCCACCGATCACGACGCGTCGGCGCGGCGACATAGGTCCGCAGGTGCTCGAATTCTTCTGCCGCCCAACGGGTCTTGCCTTGTGCCTCGAGTTCTTCGGCGATCGCGGCACGCAGTTCCAGAAGCACCTCGACGTCCAGCGCCGCATAGTTCAGCCAGTCGTCGGGCAGCGGACGCTTGGACCAGTCGGCCGCGCCGTGGCCCTTCATCAACTGCAGGCCGAGCAGCCGCTGCACCATGGCGGCGAGATTCACCCGATCGAAACCGGCCAGGCGCCCCGCCAACTCGGTGTCGTACAACTGTGGCGGCACCATGCCGAGCTCGGCCAGACATGGCAGATCCTGATCGGCCGCGTGCAGGATCCACTCGTCGGTGTCGAGCACGTCGGCGAGCGGCGCCATCACCATCATCGGATCCTCGCCGTGGTTCACGGGGTCGATCAGCACGGTGCCGGCGCCTGCACGCCGAATCTGAATCAGATAGGCGCGGTTGGAGTAGCGGAAGCCCGAGGCCCGCTCGGCATCGATCGCGAAGGGTCCGTGCCCCGACACCAGGAGTTCGGCGGCCGCGAGGATCTGATCGGAGGTGACCGCCAGCTCGGGTACGCCGTCGGCGGGGGCCAGTAGCGGGATGGCTTCGGGCTCAACGGCTTCGGGTTCTGGCGGCGCGTCGGGTTCGCCGGGGTCGAGCTCGCTCGTGGCCTCTCCGGGGCCGGCGTCGTCGCCGTCTGTCATGTCACGCGCGCGTGCGTGCGCCGAGGTCGGTGACCCCGGCGGGTGGTAGGCCTGCGGCGTGTTCGAGCACCTCGCAGAACGCCTGCACGTGTGGTCCGAGATCGAGGTTCGTGGCCGTCCACGACGCGCGCAGTTCCAGTTGATGAGCCCGCGGCGGCCCGGAGATGTCGCCGTAGCGCACCGACGTCGTCGCCGTCACGGTGCCGCCCAGGGCCGTCACGTGGTCTTCGTGCGAGGCGAGCGCGTCGACGAGCCAACTCCACGCCACTTCGGGTAGCAGCGGGTCGACGGCTTCGCTCGAGTCGAGGTCGGCCTGGATGTAGGCCACCAGGCGCATCGTCCCGTCCCAGGCCTCCGCGCCCTCGGGATCATGCAGCAGGATCAGCCGACCGAATGCATCACCCTCGGAGCGCTCGGGAACGATCGTGGTCTCGGGATGGCGCACCTCGGCACCGAGCGCGTAGCTGTACGGCGCCAGGCGTTGAGGCGGGCGGATCGGGCCAAGCTCGATCTCGGGCCGCACGGTGGCGCCGTTCATGGCGTCCACCGCTGCCCGGAACTGAGCCGGCTCGACCGTGGTCATGGGGTTTGACGCTAGCGGATTAGGACATGGGGTAGCGAAGGCGCGCCGAAGCGTTGCCGCATGGCAGCATGGGTGCCGATGAGTACCCGTCGTGACCTGCCAGAGTCGCCCTATCTGGCCGCGGCCGCGGGCCGCAAGCCGACCCGCGTCCCCGTGTGGTTCATGCGCCAGGCCGGCCGTTCGCTACCCGAGTATCGGGCGTTGCGGGCTAAGAACACGATGATGCAGGCCTGCTTCGATGCCGAGTTGATCACCGAGATCACGTTGCAGCCGGTGCGTCGCCACGGCGTCGATGCGGCCATCCTGTTCTCCGACATCGTGGTGCCGCTGCGCGCATCGGGGATCGACGTGGACATCGTGCCCGACGTGGGACCGGTGATCGCGCACCCGATCCGCACCGCTTCGGACGTCGCGACGCTTCAGCCGCTGGATCGCGAGCAGGTGGCCCCGGTCGCGGAGGCGGTGTCGCTGCTGGTCGCAGCGCTTGGTGACGTGCCGTTGATCGGCTTCGCGGGCGCCCCGTTCACGTTGGCGTCCTATCTGGTGGAGGGCGGCCCGAGCCGTAACCACGAGCGCACCAAGGCGATGATGCTGGGCGACTCCGATGTCTGGCACGCGTTGATGACCGCGCTCACCGACGTCACGATCGGCTTCCTGCGCACTCAACTCGACGCCGGCGTCGATGCCATTCAGCTGTTCGATTCGTGGGCGGGGACGCTGTCGCTGGCCGACTACCGCACCTACGTGTTGCCGCACAGTGCCCGGGTGTTCGAGGCCCTCGCTGCCGAGGGTGTCCCCATGACGCACTTCGGGGTGGGCACCGCCGAGCTGCTCGGGGCGATGTCCGAGGCGGTCGCCGTGGGCGCCAAGCCCGTCGTCGGCGTGGACTGGCGGACCTCGCTCACCGATGCGGCGGCCAGGGTGCGGCCGGGTGTAGCGCTGCAGGGCAATCTCGACCCGGTGGTGCTGCTCGCCGGCTGGCCGGTGGTGGAGCGTGCGGTGCGCAACGTCGTCGACGATGGACGTCGGGCCGTCGACGCGGGTGCCACGGGACACGTCTTCAACCTTGGTCACGGTGTGCTGCCGCCGACGGACCCGGCCATCGTCACCGAGGCGGTAGCTCTGGTGCACTCGTTGTGAGTTCGACGTATTGCGTTGTCGGAGGCGGTATTTCGGGACTCGTCGCCGCCTACCGGTTGCGCGTCGCGGCGGGACCCGACGCGTCGATCACGCTCTTCGACCCCGCCGATCGGTTGGGCGGGGCGTTGCGCACCGAGCGCATCGGCGGCCAGCTGGTGGACGTCGGCGCCGAGGCGTTCGTCGCACGGCGACCCGAAGTGCCGGCGCTGCTGGCCGAGTTGGGGCTCGCCGGCAGACAGGTCGGCACCACGGGCGTGCGACCGCTGATCTACAGCGAAGGGCGCCTGCACCCGATGCCGCAGGGCACCCTGCAGGGCATCCCGGCTCAGGCGTCGTCGGTCACCGGCCTCGTCGACCAGGCGACGGTGGCGCGAATCGAGGGAGAGCGCTCCCGACCGTTCTCGTGGCAGGCCGGCGCGGAGCCCACTGTCGCTGAGCTGATCGGCGACCGATTCGGAGCGCAGGTGGTGGCGCGGTCGGTGGATCCGCTGCTGGCGGGCGTCTATGCCGGATCGTCGGCGACGATCGGATTGCGTTCGGCGGTACCGACGTTGGCGGCGGCGCTGGATCGGGGTGCGCGCAGTCTCACCGACGCGATCCGCGAGGCGCTGCCACCGCCGCTGAGTGGATCGGTGTTCGGCGCCGTCGACGGCGGATACGCGGTGCTGCTCGACGCTCTGATCGGCGGGGCGCGGTTCGACTGGGCGCAGGTCGCGGTAGCGCAGGTCGGCCGCAGTGGACACGGTTGGGATCTGGTCGACGACGAAGGCGGTCACTGGCACGCCGACGGCGTGGTGCTGGCATTGCCCGCGCCTCGGCTCCCGCTTCTCATCGAGGGTGTCGCGCCGAGGTCGGCGGCCGCTGCCCGCCGGATCCAGGTGGCGTCGTCGGCCCTGGTGGTGCTGGCGTTGCCGGGCGGCACGCCGCTGCCCGAACAATCCGGAGTGCTGGCCGCCGCGGGGGAACGGCTCAACGCGAAGGCGATGACGCTGACGTCGCGCAAGTGGGGACGACGCGGGAACGTCGAACTCGTCCGGTTGTCGTTCGGTCGGTTCGGCGACACCGTGGCGCGCAACGCCGGCGACGACGATCTGCTGGCGTGGGCGTCCGAGGACCTCGCGACGGTCTTCGGCATCGACGCCGAACCGGTGGATTGTGGCGTGCAGCGCTGGATCGACGCGCTGCCGCAGTACGGGCCAGGCCACGCGGGCCTGGTCGCCGAGCTTCGGTCCGGTCTCCCGCCCACGCTGGCGGTGGCGGGCGGATACCTCGACGGCATCGGCGTGCCCGCCTGTGTGGCGTCCGGCACCAAGGCGGCGGCGTCATTGGTGGTCGCCAACGTGGCACGATAGATCGCATGGCCAAGCTCGACTACGACAAGCTCAACTCGACGATCAGATACATGATGATCTCGGTGTTCGCCGTGCAGCCCGAGGCGTTGGGTTCCGAACGCGCCGCGGTGATCGACGAGACCGCGACGTTCCTCAAGCAGCAGGAGGAGGGCGACGTCGTCGTCCGAGGTCTCTACGACGTCGCGGGTTTCCGTGCGGATGCCGACTTCATGATCTGGACGCACGCCGAGCGGGTCGAGGACTTGCAGGCCACCTATCGGGCGTTTCGGCGTACGACCCTGGGGCTGGCCAGCGATCCGGTGTGGAGCGTGGTGGCGTTGCATCGCCCAGCCGAGTTCAACAAGAGCCACGTCCCGGCTTTCGTCGCCGGCGAGGACCCCGGTGACTACGTGTGCGTGTACCCGTTCGCGCGCTCGCTGGACTGGTACCTGCTGCCGGACGACGAGCGCCGCAAGATGCTCGTCGAACACGGCGTGGCCGGCCGTGAATATCCGGATGTGCGTGCCAATACGGTGCCCGCGTTCGCCCTCGGCGACTACGAGTGGATCCTGGCCTTCGAGGGCCCGGATCTGGGTCGCATCGTCGAGATGATGTGGAAGCTGCGCTACACCGAGGCTCGACGGCATGTCCGCGAGGAGACACCGTTCTTCACCGGGCCGCGCGTCGGTGTCGAGGAACTGGTCGCCCGCCTGCCCTAGCTCCCCGCGGGCACCAGCTTCATCGAGATCGAGTTGATGCAGTAGCGCTGGTCCGTCGGCGTGGGGTAGCCCTCACCCTCGAAGACGTGACCGAGGTGGCTGTGGCAGTTGGCGCACAGCACCTCGACTCGGTGCATGCCGCCGGAGTCGTCGGTCTTGAGGATCACGGCGTCCGAGTTGGCCGGGTCGAAGAAAGACGGCCAGCCGCAGTGTGATTCGAACTTCTCGCTGCTGCGGAAGATCTCGGAGCCGCAGGCCCGGCACTGGTAGACGCCTTCGGTCTTGGTGTCGGTGTACTCACCGGTGAACGGGCGCTCGGTACCCGCCTGACGGAGCACGGCGAATTCCTGCGGTGACAGCTTCTGGCGCCACTCGTCGTTGGTCAGCTGGACTTTCGGGGCAGTCATGCCTCAACGCTAGCGCGGTCGCGTTCCTTCGTCATCCACGATGGGTCGATGCCGTCGTCGAGGCGCCCGTCGGACTTGGCATCGAGATAGCGGAAGTACAGCACGCAGAACACGACGATGAGCATCAGCGACCAGCCGTAGGTGATCTTCATGTACTCGAGGTAGCGGCCCGTCGTAGGCCAGTAGACGAGCAACCACCGGTCCATCGTCATGAAGCCATAGATCGCCAGCCACGCCACCCAGTTGCGGATCACCGAGTTCGGCAATACGACCGTCATGAGGAACGGAAACAGCATCATCGAGTAGTAGGCCTGGCCCAGCGACAGGACCAGGAAGGACGCGATCAACAGCACGCCCGAGGACGTCAGCATCCAGAACAGCGGGTCACGCGTGCGGTAGTGGCGGTACAGCAACCACAGGCTGCCGACGGCAAGCACGCCGAAGACGATGCGCAGCAACAGGATCAGCCACATCGGCAGCCCGTAGTACAGGCCGTTGCCGAGGATGGAGCTGTTGAAGTAGTCGCGGGTGGAGAAGATGTAGGGCACGGTGTTGCGCACGAAACCCATCGGGTCGCTGACCAAGGGCCACGCGGCGGCGTTGAAGACGAGCGGCACGCCGAAGGCCGGGACCAGGGCGCGCCACTGCCGGTTGAGCAGGGGCAGCAGGAGCAGCGGCGCCAGTGAGGGTTTGACCACGAGCGTCATTCCCACCGCGATGCCGGCCAGCCATTGGTGGTTGACCCTGCCGTCGAGCAGCCATCGGAAGAAGAGCACCTCGCACAGCAGGATGCAGCCGTTGATGTTGGTGAAGACCAACGTGTTCGTGACGCTCTCGGTGCAGAACATCGCCAGCAGCAAGGCGGGCGCCGCCACCGAGCTGAGCGTGTACTTGAAGAGACGCAACAGGAAGTACGCGGCCAGGATGATGGCGATGGTGTTGAAGGTGATGAACCAGTAGCGCGCTGCGGTGACCGGAAGGAAACCGAACGGGGACAGCAGCAGCGTGCCGCCCGGCGGATACAGGTAGTGCGGATCCACCTGGTCGAAATGCTCGTTGTAGATGTCGAGGCCGCGCCGGAAGTTCGACACCGCGCGGTAGACGGGTCCGAAGTCGTCGGTGATGTAGCCGTTGGTGCCCAGCACGTAGCTGCGATGGATGACCGACAGGATCGCCACGGGCCACAGCACCGAGCGCAACACGGTTGCCGCATTCGGTGGGGAGGTGCGGGGTCGGAATGCGCTCAACAAGGTGTCAGGTACCGCCACCAGCGCACCGTACCTTGGTCGTCTCGGGGGGCAAGTTAGGCGGGGCAGTACGTGTCGGTCTCGGGAACCTTGCCGGTGCCGAGGTAGGACACCACGGGTGGGATCGCGCACGCCGAGTAGATGCTGGCGCCGTGGCCCACGCCCTGCCACATCACGCGCCGGTTCGCCGCACCGGAATTGATGATGGTGGCGGCCACGGCAGCCACGCCTTCGTTTCCGACGATCGGGTCGTTCTGCACGCCGAGCAGCAGCACGGGAACCTTGAGGTTCTGCGGGTCCGGCGGTGTCGAACCGCTGGGCCACGCGAGGCAGTTCACCAGGTTGAGGGCGCCGACGGTGCCGAACTGCGGGTAGAGCTTCCCCCAGGCAACGACGAGTTCGCGCACCCGGTCGGGGGTCGGACGGTTCAGCGCGTCACTGCAGCCGTTGACGAACTGGCCGTCGGTCTCGCGGAGTGTCTCGGCCTGGGTGATGAGGGCGTTGAGCCCGGTGACGTCACCGCTGCGGGCCGCGGCGAGGGTGCCGGCCAGCGCGTTGGTCGAGGCGACGAAGTCACCGCGGGGGAACGCCAGTGCGGTCGTGATGGCATCGGTGAGCGCCGCCACCGAGGCACCGCCCGGCCCGGTCCCTTGGCGCGCGCTCGCCAGCATCGCGTCGATCGCGCCCTTCGGGTCTGGCCCGAGCGCGCAATTCGATGCGACGCACTGCGCGGCGAAGGCGTTCAGCGCGGCCTGCTGCCCCTTGACCTTCTGTTCGGCTCTGGCCTCCGCGGCGATGCCGAGTGGCAGCGGTGAGTCCAGCACCAAGCGCGACACCTTGTTCGGGTGAGATCCGGCATAGGCCAGCGCCACCTGCGCGCCGTTGCCCACGCCGAGCAGCGCGATCGTCGGAACGTCCCAGGTGCTGCGCAGCCGTTCGAGGTCCTCGGCGGCGTGGGCGTTGTCGTAGGCCGAGTCGCCGGGGGCGATGCTGTCGGTGCAGCCGGTCGTCGCGGTCTGCACGATGGCGCTGAGGTTGGCTACCGGGTCGTTGCCGGACTCGAACTGCGCCTGGTCGAGCATCTCCTGGCGGCTGAAGAGGTCGCGACAGTCGAGCTCGCCGGACATGCCCATGCCGCGACGGTCGACGGCTACGACGGGGTTGGTCTTGAGGACGTCCGCGCCGCCTCGCGAGAGCCAGACGGGTAGTTGGACCGACGACGGCACGTCCGTTCCCGTCGTGATCACCAGGGGTCCGGCGTTGGCCGGGGTGGCGGCCGAGGTCGCCCGGACCACGCCGATGCTGATGGTTCCCGTGGCGCCGTTGATCGAGTCGAGATCGGCGTCGTAGCTGGCGCAGTCCAGGCTCACGCCTGGAACGGCGGGGACGGCGGCCTGGCCGAAGACCCGTGCCGTGCAGTCCCGCCAATCCAGGGCGTTCTTCGGCGCCTCGATGGGCGGTGGACCCGAGGCGACGGGTGTGGTCTCGGGCGCGCCCTGCGGTCCCGCGCCGGAGTCGGTGGCGAAGCGCGGGTTGGCGGCCAGGCCGGGTGCGCAGCCGGCGAGCACGACAGCCGCGACGGCGGGCAGACAGAGGGCCCTGAGCAGCTGAGGATGCCGACGCATGGTCACCACATTAGCGATCGCCGGGCGGCACTCGGCCCAGGCGGGCGCGTCACTCGTCCTTGACGTAGCGCGTGTATAGATAGCCCTCGTCGTCGGTCAGCAGATGACTTCGCCGCATACGGGCGCGTGCCTCGTCCGACCCGGTGGCGATGCGTCGGGCCGATCCGCCGACCAGAACCGGTGCGATCGTGATGCACAGTTCGTCGAGCAGGTCGTGCTCGATGAGGAGACCGATGAGCGATGGGCCACCTTCGCAGAGGACGCGCCGCAGCCCTCGCTCGGCGAGGATCCTCAACACCTCGGCGGGGTCGACGCGGTCGGTCTGGTCGCCGGAGGCGTCGAGCACCTCCGCGAGGGAGCCGAAGCGTCCCCGGGCATCCTCGACGGATTCCCGGCTGGTCATGATCAGCGGCGGCACCTCGGTGCGGGTGAAGATCTTGGCGTCGTGCTCGAAGTCGGCGCTGTGGGTGATGACGGCGATCGGTGGCAGCTCGGCCTGGCCACGACGCTGACGTTCTCGACGCTGAGCCACGGACATCTGGGCGCCGGAGTAGTTCTCGATGCGCACGGTCGACGCGCCGACCAGGACGACGTCGCACTCCTGACGCATCCGGGTGAACACCGCGCGGTCACCGGGGCCCGCGAGCCCGCCCGATTTTCCGTCATCGGTGGCGGCGCCGTCGAGGCTGGCGATCATGTTGGCCCGCACCCAGCAGCGATCGAGCTGTTCGGGATAGGAGTAGAAGGCGGCAAGCCGTCCGTCGTCGTCGGTGTCGAACCGATCGCCCGACGGGGTCAGCTCTGTGAGCTCAGTCGCAGCATCGGTATCGGACACGTGAACCATTGCAGCACGTCGATACAGTGCCTTCATGTCTGGGGCCAGCGATGTCAATCATCTGACCGATCGGCATCCGAGCGTGACGCCGGAACGACTGGTCGCCGGCCTGGTACCGCCGCCCACGTTCGCCGACGTCAGCTTCGACTCGTATCGGCCCGACCCGAGCGAACCGTCGCAGACCGCCGCGGTGCAGTCCTGTCGTGAGTTCTGTGAGCAAGCCGTGCAGCGGCGGGCGGGTAAGAAGAAGCTCTTCGGCAAGCGTGAGGTGCTGCCGGGGGTGGGGGTGTACCTCGACGGCGGATTCGGCGTCGGCAAGACGCACCTGCTGGCGTCGAGCTACTACGCCCTGGCGGCGGCCGACGCCGGACCCGCCGCGTTCGCGACGTTCGGGGAACTGACCCAGCTGGCGGGGGTGTTCGGTTTCGTCGAGTGCATCGAGTTGCTCTCCGACTACGTGGTGGTCTGCATCGACGAGTTCGAGCTCGACGATCCGGGGAACACGACGCTGATCTCACGGCTGTTGTCCGCGTTGGTCGAGCGTGGGGTGTCGATCGCGGCGACGTCGAACACACTCCCGGAACAACTGGGCGAAGGCAGGTTCGCCGCGCAGGACTTCCTACGTGAAATCAATACGCTGGCAAGTATCTTCACGACAGTGCGGATCGAGGGGCCGGACTATCGGCACCGCGATCTGCCACCCGCGCCGGTGCCCCCGTCCGACGACGAGGTGCGTGCCGAGGCCGCCGACGTGGCAGGTGCGACGCTCGACGACTTCGACGCGTTGTGCTCGCACCTCGCGACGATGCACCCGTCGAGGTATCACGCGTTGATCGAGGGTGTCACCGAGGTGTTCATCACCGGTGTGCATCCGCTCGACGATCAAAGCGTGGCGCTGAGGTTGGTGTCGTTGACCGACCGTCTGTACGACGCGGGCATACCGGTGGTGGCGTCGGGAACCAAGCTGGACACCGTCTTCAGCGAGGAGATGCTCGCGGGCGGATTCCGCAAGAAGTATCTCCGTGCGACATCGCGGCTACTGGCCCTGACCGCCGCCGGCGGACACTAGCGTCACAGGGCGCACACCATCACGAAGTCGTTCTCGAGGCGACCGCCGAGTCGAAACGTCTTGGTGCCACTGGCGGTGAAGCCGTGTTTGGCGTAGAAGCGTTGCGCGCGTTGGTTTTCCTGATTGACGCCCAACCAGACGCAGGCTGCGCCGAGCGCGCGGGACGCATCGAGTGCGGCGACCATCAGAGCCGCGGAGACGCCGACGCCGTGGGCGTCGGGCAGCACGTACATCTTGGACAATTCGACCGCGGGACGGACGAGCACCGCTCGCTGCACGTCGGGATCATCGGGAACACCGTGAATCAGCATGGCGTAGCCGGACATTCGATCGCCGTCCCGCGCCGTCAGCACCGTGCG
>NZ_JAEMTA010000077.1 GCF_016462545.1 Mycolicibacterium sp.
GGTCCTACGGCATTCCCTCGAGGCTTCTCCGTGCGCAGTTCGCTATGTCTCTACTTGGATCTCCCGGTCACGTGAACAAGCCGAGATGACGATCCCAGTCGCTGTTTGATGTCCCCGTACATCCCGCGACCGGACGTATGGGTTTGTCCCTCTAGATGACGCCAGGGTCCGAGTCGAGGGCTCTCTCGGTCTGACGGACACACCGTCGCTTAGGCAGCGAGGGCGTAGTCGCGCTGATTGGAATCGGCGCTTAATTGGTTGCAACGACGCTTACGGTGGTCATTTGCCTGCACCGGCACGCTTCCCTTGATTCGATGCGCGAAGTCGAAACCGTTCAGCCCCTCGCACCCCTGCCGAACTTCAGCAGGAAGGCCAAGTGTACTCACCTCTCCGACAACGACCAGCGAATAGATCGTCGCGGTCTGGTCACGGCCGGCCACCCGCTCATTGCCCCGCCGCGATCAAGCCCACCGATGCCAGTGCCAGCACCATGCCCGCCGCTTGCCAGCGCGTGACCCTCTCCTTGAGCACCAACAGTGCCAAACCGACCGTGCCCGCCGGATACAACGAGATCAACACGCTCGTCAGCGACAGCATCGACGAGTGCAAGGCCAGAAGCATCGTGACGTTCGAGATGGTGTCCAACGCCCCGGCTGCCAAGGCCAGCCTCAGCGGCACACCGGACGGCACCGCGAGATTGCCGGACACCGCCGCGATCACGACGACCATCAGGCTCGCCGACAGTCGGGCGAAGACCAGCGGCCAGAGTTGGGCCTCCACCGGCGCCTGGTCGATGAGCACGAAGTTCAACCCGAACGCTAGGCCCGAACCGAGCGTCAGCCACGCCACCTTCGTCGTGAAGCGGTGCTCGGTCGAATCCCCATCGCGCACTTCGCGACTCACCAGGACCACCGCGACGAGCGCCAGGACGATGCCCGCGTAGGCCAGCGGACCCGGCCGCTCCCCCAATGTCACTCCCGCGACGATGGGGACCCCGGCGACCAGGATGGCAGTCAACGGCGATACCAACGACATCGGGCCCGCACCCAATGCCGCGTAGAACCACCACACTCCGAACGCCTGACTCAGCCCACAGAGGCCGCCCCAGACGATCGCGGGCGTCGACACCTCACCGCCCACCACGAACGAGAGCACGGTCAGCAGTACGAGGGCGACGGGGTAGGACACCAGCACCACGCGCAGCGCCGCCACCCGTCTCGACGCGAGACCGCCGACGAAGTCGCTCACCCCGTAGCCGATTCCCGACACCAGGGCGAGGACGATCCCTATCAGGTCATGCCCTTGGACCGCCTACCGAGCTCGCGGATGACCTCTCGGTCTGCGTCACGCCGCGCCAGGTCCTGACGCTTGTCGTGCGCCTGCTTGCCGCGAGCCAACGCGAGTTCGACCTTGACCTTGCCCTCGGTGAAGTACAGCGACAGGGGCACCAGGGAGAGGTTGCCGTCCCGGATCCGCCCTATCAGGTTGTCGATCTGCGTGCGATGCAGCAGCAGCTTTCGGTTGCGTCGCGGCGCGTGGTTGGTCCAGGAGCCATGGTGATACTCGGGGATGTGCAGGTTGCGCAGCCACACTTCGCCGTCGTCGACGGTGGCGAACGAGTCCGCCAGCGACGCCTGCCCTTCGCGGAGAGACTTCACCTCGGTGCCCATCAGCGCGACACCGGCCTCGAAGGTCTCGAGGATCGAATAGTTGTGCCGCGCCTTCCGATTGGTGGCGACCACCTGGTTGTTCCGGTGCTTCTTGACCTCCGCAGCCGATTTCTTCGCCACCGCTAACGCCGCACGTACAGGCGCAGGGTCACATAGCCCGTGACACCGGCCATGGCGACGCCGACGAACAACAGAATCGGTGCGATGTAGAGGATGTCGGCGTAGTCGATCCTGGCGATCAGATTCGCTTGGTAGAACTGGTTGAGCGCCTTCTCGAGGAACAGTGCCCGCACCAGGATCAGGCCGACGATCGAGATCACCACGCCGATGAAGGCGGCCAGCATGGCCTCGACGAGGAAGGGCAGCTGCGTGTACCAGCGGCTCGCGCCGACCAGTCGCATGATCCCCACCTCCGTTCTTCGCGTGTACGCCGCGACTTGAACCATGTTGGCTATCAACAGGATCGCGCCGATCGCCTGCACCAGTGCGACGGCGAACGCCGCCGCACTCAATCCGTCGAGCACCGCGAAGAGCCGGTCGATCAGCTCCTTCTGGTTCAGCACGTTCAGGACGCCGGGCTGCGCCTTCAGCGCATCGTCGAAGGCGGCGTGCTGCTCGGGATCGTCGAGCTTCACGACGAATGATGCCGGAAACGCATCCTTGCCGGCAACGTCTTTGTACTGGGGGAACTTCTTGATCGCGTCGTCGTAGGCGTCCTGCTGGTTGAGGAACCGGACCGACCTGACGTCGTCTCGGTCCTCGATCTGCTTGCGTAGCGCCTTGCACGGATCCGCGTCACACGTCGCGTCGTTGGCCGACACGTCGTTGGTCAGGAACACCTGGCTCTCGACGCGATCCAGATAGATGTTGCGCGAACTGTCGGCGAGACGGACCACGAGCAGCCCACCACCGAACAGCCCGATGGAGATGGCGGTCGTCAAGATCATGGCGACCGTCATGGTGACGTTGCGACGAAGTCCGGTGAGGACTTCGTTGACGAGAAAGCCGAAGCGCACTTAGCGATCCATTCCGTAGACACCGCGCTGCTCGTCGCGGATCAGGCGACCGAGCTCGAGTTCGATGACGCGCTGGCGCATCGAGTCGACGATGTGGTGGTCGTGGGTGGCCATCAGCACCGTGGTCCCGGTGCGATTGATCCGCTCGAGCAGATCCATGATGTCCTTGCTGGTTTCCGGATCCAGGTTTCCGGTTGGTTCGTCGGCCAGGAGCACCAGCGGCCGGTTCACGAAGGCACGGGCGATGGCCACGCGCTGCTGCTCGCCGCCCGAGAGTTCGGTGGGCAGCCGGTTGGCCTTGCCCGATAGACCCACCATCTCCAAGACGTCGGGCACCACCCGGTTGATCACGTCGGAACGCTTCCCGATCACCTCGAGTGCGAAGGCGACGTTCTCGAACACCGTCTTCTGCTGTAGCAGGCGGAAGTCCTGGAACACGCATCCGAGCACCTGCCGCAGGCCGGGGATGTGTCGGCTCGCCAGCTTGTTCACATGGAACTTCGACACCTGGATGTCGCCGTGCGTCGGGGTGTCCTCCGCGAGCAGCAGTCGCATGAACGTCGACTTGCCCGAGCCGGACGGCCCGATCAGGAAGACGAACTCACCCTTGTCGATCTTGAGCGAGACGTTGTCCAGAGCTGGCCGTGCCGAGGATTTGTACTGCTTGCTCACGTGGTCGAGGGTGATCATCACGGCACGCCAGTGTAGCGGGACGAAGTAGGTGAACCGGACTACCCGGGCGGCAGGGGCGCTGGCGACACCTGACCGACGCCCGGCAGGACGGTCGTCGTCGTGGTCGTCGACGTGCCCGAACGGTTCGGCAGCGGCACCCCCGGCGACGTCGCCGGTGTCTGCGTCACGGTCGTCGGCGGCAGGGGTCCTGGGCCGTCCGGGTCGACGATCGTCGTCGCGGTCGACGGTCCGCTCGTCGACGGAGCCGTGGTGTCGGTCGGCGAGGTGGTCTCCGTCGGTGAGGTCTCGGTCGGACTCGTCGTCGTGGTCGTCGACGTCGTGGTCCTCGGCCGTGTCTCGACGTTGGTGCGCGGCACCCAGGTGTACTCGGGGTCGGGCATGAAGCCGGGCGGTACCACCTGCGCGGTTTCGGGCACCGACGTCGTCGGAGGTGGTGGCTGATAGGTGTTGTGCAGCCACGTGATCACGAAGAACGCCACGATTAGGCCGGCCGTCGAGGTACGGATCCGTCCGTTGACGATGTAGCCCGGCCAGCCGTGGTCGGTGCGCCTGCGGGTCAGCCAATTCCAGAACGTCATGGAAGGTCCTCCGCGTTCCGCTGATCCACGGTTGGCTTGACGTTGGCCGGACTGGGGATGGTGTTCACCACCGGCGAGATCTCGGCGGACGTGACGATCCCGGCGCGGATCAAGCCGGCGACCACCAGCATGCGAAGTCGTCTACCGACCTCGAACTGCTTGCCGGGCAATGTCCGCGCGACCATTCGTAGATTGACGGTGTCGACCTCGATGCTCTCCACGCCCATGACCTGCGGTGCATCCAGCAGCAGCTTGCGCAGGCTGTCGTCCTGCATCGCCTTGTCGCTGACACTGTGCAGGAGCTCGTCGACCCTGGTGAGATCGGCGCTGGTGGGCACCGGGATGTCGATCACCGCACGCGCCCAGTCCTTGGACAGGTTCATCGTCTTGACGATCTGGCCGTTGGGGATGGTGAACACCTCGCCCTCGGTGGAGCGCAGCTTGGTCACACGCAGCGTCACGTCCTCCACCGTGCCCTCGGCGGGGGCCGCGATGCCCGCCACCGTGAGGGCGACCAGGTCACCGAAGCCGTACTGCTTCTCGGTGATGACGAAGAACCCTGCGAGCAGGTCCTGGACGATGCGCTGGGCGCCGAAGCCCAGGGCCGCGCCGAGCACGGCGGCCGGGGCGACGAGTGACCCGACCGGAATCGCGATGACGTCGGTGATCTCGACGAGCACGACCACGAAGAGCACCGCGATCGACACCCAGGAGATGACGGACGCGACCGCCTGCCGGTGCTTGGCGCTCTCCGTGCGGACCAGCTGATCGGTCTCCCGGAAGTCCGCGTCGATGCGGCGGGTCACCTTCTGGGCGACCCAACTGATGAAACGGGCGGCCAAAATCGCGAAGATGACGAGCAGGGCGATCTTCAGCCCGCGCGTGATGATCCATTCGCCGATGGCGCCGCGCCAGAAGTCGTGCCAGCGTTGCGACCATTCGATTGCCAAATACGTTTTATTCGTCATCTTTCCTATTGCGCCAACGGATTCCCGCCTCCAGGAAACCGTCGATGTCGCCGTCGAGTACTGCGGCCGGGTTGCCGACTTCGTATTCGTTACGCAGGTCTTTGACCATTTGATACGGATGCAGCACGTAGGAGCGCATCTGATTGCCCCACGAACTGCCGCCGTCGTTCTTCAGCGCATCCATCTCCGCGCGCTCTTCTAAGCGCTTGCGCTCCAACAACTTTGCCTGAAGAACGCGCATTGCCGAAACCTTGTTCTGCAATTGCGACTTCTCGTTCTGACAAGTCACGACGATACCGGTGGGGACGTGCGTGAGTCGAACGGCCGAGTCGGTGGTGTTGACCGACTGTCCGCCGGGCCCACTGGACCGATAGACGTCGACGCGCACGTCACCGTCGGGAATGTCGATGTGATCGGCGGTGTCCACGACCGGCAGTACCTCGACGTCTGCAAAGGAAGTCTGGCGCCTGCTCTGGTTGTCGAACGGGCTGATCCGCACCAGGCGATGCGTGCCCTGCTCCACCGACAGCGTGCCGTAGGCGTAGGGCGCGTGCACCGCGAATGTCGCGCTCTTGATGCCCGCCTCCTCGGCGTAGGACGTGTCGAACACCTCGACGCCGTAGTCGTGCTTCTCCGCCCACCGGATGTACATGCGCATGAGCATCTCCGCCCAGTCGGCCGCGTCGACGCCGCCAGCTCCGGACCGGATGGTGACGACGGCCTCGCGCTCGTCGTACTCCCCCGAGAGCAGCGTGCGCACCTCCATCGCGGCGATGTCCTCGCGCAGCTTCGCCAGTTCGGCGTCGGCGTCGGCAAGGGCCTCGGCGCTTCCATCACCCTGCTCTTCGGCGGCGAGCTCGTAGAGGATCGGCAGGTCTTCGACCCGCTGCCGGAGTTCCTCGACGCGACGCAACTCGCTCTGGGTGTGCGACAGCTCGCTGGTGACCTTCTGAGCCCGCGTCTGGTCGTCCCAGAGCTTGGGATCTGACGCCGCATCCTCCAAGGTTTTGATGCGGTCGCGCAGGCCGTCGACATCGAGCACCCGCTCCACGGTCGTCAGAGTCGTGTCTAGTGCAGCGATGTCTTCTTGCCGGTCGGGATCCACGGGAGATCAGGGTACCGACCGCTGGGCGGGTCTAGCATCGGCTTGGTAACCAGACCGGTGATGTCGCGACAGCCCCTTGCGCGTTGCCGGCCAGACTCGGCTTCCACTTGGAAGGCTCTTGCATGCGTCCATACCGCGTGGCGATCGTCGGTTCCGGTCCCTCGGGCTACTTTGCTGCCGCCTCTCTCCTGAAGTTCGCTGACTCCACCAGCGACACCGACACGCCGCGGGACGTGCGCGTCGACATGCTGGAGATGTTGCCCACCCCGTGGGGTCTGGTGCGCTCGGGAGTGGCGCCGGATCATCCGAAGATCAAGACCATCAGCGCCCAGTTCGAGAAGACCTCGAACGACCCCCGCTTCCGCTTCTTCGGCAACGTCAAGGTGGGCGAGCACGTCCAGGCGGCCGAACTGGCCGAGCGCTACGACGCGGTGGTGTACGCCGTCGGCGCCCAGGCCGACCGTCCGCTCGGCATTCCCGGCGAGGAGTTGACCGGCAGCGTGGCCGCCGTCGACTTCGTCGGCTGGTACAACGCCCACCCGCACTTCGAGGAGATGACACCCGACCTGACGAGCGGTCGTGCCGTCGTCATCGGCAACGGCAACGTGGCGCTCGACGTCGCGCGGATCCTCGTCAGCGACCCCGACCTCCTGGCCAACACCGACATCGCCAATCACGCTCTGGATTCCCTACATTCACGGGGAGTCGAGGAAGTGGTGATCCTCGGGCGCCGTGGCCCGCTGCAGGCCACCTTCACCACGCTGGAGCTGCGCGAACTGGGTGACCTCGAGGCGATGGCAGACGTCGACGTGATCGTCGACCCCGCCGACCTCGCCGACATCTCCGAGGAGGACCTCGAGACGGCGGGTAAGACGGTCAAGCAGAACATCAAGGCATTACGCGGTTACGCCGCCGCGGAACCGCGAGGGGCCAAGCGCCGCATCGTGTTCCGCTTCCACACCTCCCCCATTGAGATCAGGGGAACCGACCAGGTCACCTCGATCGTCCTGGGCCGGAACGAGTTGGTCGACGACGGTGGTCGGCTGGTCGCCAAGGACACCGGCGCACGCGAGGAACTTCCCGCGCAACTCGTCGTTCGCGCCGTCGGATACCGGGGTGTGCCCACACCCGGCCTACCGTTCGACGAGCGCTCGGGAACCATCCCGCACACCGACGGCAAGATCGACGGCAGCCGCAACTCCTACGTCGTCGGCTGGATCAAGCGTGGCCCGTCGGGCGTCATCGGCAGCAACAAGAAGGACTCGGCCGCGACCGTCGACACCCTGCTCGCCGACCTTGCCGCAGCGGAACCGGACGGCCCTGACGACGACGTCGTCGAGTGGTTGCTGTCGAGGCAACCGAAGCTCGTCACCGACGACCACTGGAAGTTGATCGATGCCCACGAACGCGGCGCAGGCGAGCCGACGGGGAGACCGCGGGTGAAGCTGACGAGCGTGGCGGAACTGCTGCGGGTGAGCCACGGCTGACGGGCTGACGACGATCACTCGCGAGGCACGAGCGCAAGCTCAGCCGCGCGCGGGCGATGTCACGGAGTCGGCCACGATGGTGATCAGGACTCGTGTCTCGTCGGGGTTGCCGCTGAAATTCGGATACGGGATGCCCAGGTACTTCTGCGAGATCTCGTCGATGCTCTCGCGCCCACCCTCGGTGGTGGTGGACACCACGCGCCCGCGGACCGCGTAGTACCGGTTGACGTCGTCCGGATCGGCGACGTTGACGGCGACGCGCGGGTCCCTGGCGATGTTCTTCGCCTTCTGCATGCCGTCGACGATGTTGATCACGACGTTCTCACCGTCGGTGGTGACCCAGGTTTCGGTGAGCTGAGGCGATCCGTCCGGCATGAGGGTCGCGATGAAGCACGGGCTCGGACGACGCAGGAGTTCTAGAAGGCCTTCGGGAAGTGTTTGGGGCATGGACCCGTCATACACCCGCGTGGCGGACGCCGTTCGGTTCGACCACGGGTGTCAGGCGTGCTGGTCGATCCAACCCGCGGTGAACCGCTGGATGACGGCCGTCTGTTCGGCCAACTGGCGGCACATCAAGCCCTCTATCTTGCCGCCGACCACGGGGATCTTGAACTCGACGGTCGCGGAGCACTTCATGCGAGAGCCCTTCTTGGCCGGCGCCAGCACGACGATGCCCAGCCCGGAACCGGGTGCCCCGCGTGCCTCCTGCCTGACCTCACCCCGCACCCGTCCGCGGTCGACCGGACTCCACGTTTCGGTCTGCACCACCTGCCAGTTGAGGGGATGAAACTTGGCGACGAGTCCGGGCAGCCCATCGTTGCCCAATTCGTAGATGACGACCACGGTGACCGCACCGTCGGCATCGATGGTCAGCGAGTGCAGCCTGCCGCCGCCGAACTCGGTCAGCCGCGCACGCCAGTATTCCTCCTCGGCGAATGCCCAACGGATCTGTTCCACCGTGGCCGGGGATTCGACCGAGAAGTCGGTTGATCGAGGCATGGCAGCAGGTTAACGCCGACGGCGTGAGCAGAGGCCCCGTTCGTAGCTGAAACTTCGCGGCGGCGTTCATTGCGAATCGAAGATTTCTTACCCCACCGTCAAAAGAAGCCACTAGGCTGACCCGCAGGTTGCAGCGGGATGCGCTACGAACATCGACGGGGGCAGGGTGCCGGGGGACGCGCTCCCTCGCATACGGATCCATCCGAGACTCTCCCCTCGTGCCTGGAGAGGGTGATCGCCGATGTGTCACATGACCGCTGGCCCCGTCGCCGCTGTCGGCATGGCCTGCCCGGACTCCTAATGCGCTGGCCGACAAGGACATCGGGGGCGTCACCGCCGCCACCACCCCCGACCGACGTGACGAGCGGCGGCCCTGCAGGAGGATTCTTTCCTCGGCTGGCGGACGTCGTCGTGCGGTGGCCGTGGTTGGTGATCGCATTCTGGGTCGCGCTGGCGATCGTTCTGCCGCCGCTGTTCCCATCCCTGGCGCAGGTGACTCAACAGCATCCCGTCTCCCCCCTTCCCGCCAGCGCGCCGTCGACCGTCGCCACCGAGCAGATGAAGAAGACGTTTCCCGACTCGGCTTCCGAGGACAACGTGCTGCTGGTGCTGTTGACCGACGAGGGCGGCCTCGGCCAGGACGACGAGCGGGTCTACCGAACGCTGGTCGACCGCCTACGGGCGGACAATCAAGACGTCGTGATGCTTCAGGACTTCGCCGCCACACCGCAATTGCGCGACACGCTCACCAGCCGCGACGGCAAGGCCTGGATACTGCCGATCGGCATCGCGGGAGATCTGGGCTCGCCGGAGTCCAGCGCCGCCTACGCCCGAGTCTTCGGCATCGTCGACCAAGCGGTCGACGGATCCGCGTTGGCCGCGAACTTCACCGGGTCGGCCGCCACCGTCACCGACTTCGTCGCCGTGAGCGTTCAGGACCAGATCACGATCGAACTGGCGATCGTCGTGCTGCTCCTCGTCATCCTCCTGATCATCTACCGCAATCCGGTGACGATGTTGCTGCCGCTGATCACCATCGGCGCATCGCTCGTCATCGCGCAGACCGTCGTGGCAGGCTTCGCGCAGCTAGGCCTTGCAGTGTCCAACCAGACCGTCGTGCTGCTCAGCGGAATGCTGGCGGGGGCGGGTACGGATTACGCCGTCTTTCTGATCAGCAGATACCACGACTACCTGCGACTCGGTGCGACTTCCGATCAGGCCGTGAAGCGCGCCCTGAGTTCGATCGGGAAGGTCATCGCCGCGTCGGCGGCGACCGTGGGCGTCACCTTCCTCGGCATGAGTTTCACTCGGCTGGAACTGTTCTCCACCATCGGGCCATCGTTGGCCATCGGCATCGGCGTGGCCTTCCTCGCCGCGGTCACCCTGCTGCCCGCCATCATGGTCCTCGTCGGGCGCCGCGGGTGGATCAAGCCGCGCCGCGACCTCACCGCCCGTTTCTGGCGTCGCTCCGGAATACGAATCGTGCGCAGGCCCAAGGCGAATCTGGCCGCCAGCTTGATCGTCCTACTCATCCTCGCCGGCTCGGTCAGCCTGGTCAGCTATAACTACGACGATCGAAAGGCACTGCCTGCCAACGTCGAAAGTTCGATCGGCTACGCCGCCCTGGATCGTCACTTCTCGTTGAGCGCGATCATCCCCCAGTACGTGCTGATCCAATCTCCACACGACCTGCGGACACCAACGGCGCTCGCTGACTTGGAGCAGATGGCTCAGCGGCTCAGCCAACTTCCCGACATCGCCGCGATCAGAGGTGTCACCAGGCCCAACGGAGAACCGCTCGAGGCCGCCAGCACGACACGGCAGGCCGGTGAGATCGGCCAACGGCTCGACGACGCTTCGTCAGAGATCGCCCACCGCAACGACGACCTCGACCGACTGGCTACGGGATCGGACAAGTTGGCCGACAGTCTCGGCACCCTTCGCGATCAGATCACCAAGGCCCTGTCCGGCGTCACCAGCCTCGTCAACTCCCTTGCACAGATTCAAAAGCAGTTCGGCGGGGACAAGGCGCTCGGTGAGATGGGTGACGGCAACCGGCTCATCACCGGAATGCGTGCACTTGGCGACACCCTGCAGACGAATTTCGGCACGATGAGCGACAACCTCGAGTGGATGGATCCCGTGGTGATCGCGCTCGACGGCAGCCCGTTCTGCGACGGCGACGCGATCTGCAGCGCGGCGCGCGACCAGTTCCATCAACTCCAATCCGCCAGGAACGACGGCACTCTCGAGAAGCTCGCCAGCCAGCTCCAGTCGACCTCGCCGCTGACGAAGCTGTCACAGATAGTGACGGAGCTGACCAGGTCGATGAGCTCGGCCAGCGGCCCAATGGGGTCGATGGGCTCGCTGGGACAGCTCGGCGGCGGTGGCGGCGGCGGGCCGCTCGCCAACTTGCAACAGGGCCTCGACTCCCTCGCCGACGGCAGCCGACAGGTGGCGGACGGCGTGGAACAGCTGGTGGACCAGACCAAGCGGATGGGGTCCGACCTGGGCGACGCGTCGGGGTTCTTGCTCGCGATGCGAAACGACGCGGCAACACCCTCGATGACCGGGTTCTACATTCCTCCACAACTGTTGACGTCCAACGACTTCAAGAAGGCCGCCGCGTTCTTCGTCTCGGCCGATGGACATGCGGTCAGGTATCTGGTTCAGACGAAACTGGGTCCGTTCACCACCGCCGCAATGGATCAGGTCATCTCGGTGGTCGACACTGCCCGCGGAGCCCAACCCAACACCGCCCTCGCCGATGCCTCCATTTCGATGACGGGCTACCCGGCCACCCTTCGGGATGCTCGGGACTACTACGACCACGACATTCGGTTCATCATTGCCCTGACCATCATCGTCGTGCTGCTGATCCTGATGGCACTGCTACGTGCGGTCGTTGCACCGCTCTATCTCATTGCCTCGGTGATCGTTTCGTACCTGGCGGCGCTCGGTATCGGTGTGATCGTCTTCCAGTTCGTCCTCGGCCAGGAATTGCATTGGAGCGTACCGGGGTTGACCTTCATCATCCTGGTGGCCATGGGTGCCGACTACAACATGCTGTTGATCTCGCGAATTCGAGATGAGTCTCCCCGCGGCATCCGTTCCGGCGTCATCCGCACGGTGGGCTCGACGGGCGGTGTCATCACCGCGGCAGGTCTCATCTTCGCCGCGTCGATGTTCGGTCTGCTCTTCGCCAGCATCAGCACGATCGTCCAGTCGGGCTTCGTCGTGGGCGCAGGCATTCTGCTGGATACGTTCCTGGTGCGCACCGTCACGGTCCCTGCCATGGCCGTCCTGGTGGGCAAGGCCAACTGGTGGCCATCGCGTTGGCGACCGCGCACCTCCCTAGCGCCCGCGAATTCGGTCGCACCGCCGGTGCCGCAAGACGCGAAGTGAGGGATGGGCAGCCATCGAAGTCACGTGATCACCGGGCGCTGAGGGGGAAGCCATGACGAATTCCGTGGGACGGGAACCGGTCGACTCGACGGGTCGCCCCGCCGGCAAGGTCGACTTCACCGGTGTGCCGTGGCGATCCGTGGAGTGGACGAACCTCTGCGTGCTCTACCTTCGCGCGTGCGAGAGCCGACTCGAGGACTCCATACTCTCCGATCACATGGCCGCGGAGGCCGTCGCGCGCATCGAGTACGACTTCGAACGCATCCGCCGCAACGTCCGACCCTGGGCGAATCAGTTCATGGTGGCGCTGCGCGGCGTGCAGTTCGACGCTGTCGCCACCGACTACCTGAGCCGCCATCCGGAAGCCGTCGTACTCCATCTGGGCTGCGGACTGCACAGCCGCGCGTTCCGGTTGGCAGCCGCGAAGGGCGTTCGTTGGTTCGATGTCGATCTTCCCAACGTGATCGCATTGCGTCGACAGTTGTACGCCGAATCCGACACCTACCGAATGATTGGTTCGTCGGTAACCGATCCCGGCTGGATCGCAGAGCTACCTCGGGGCGGGCCAGTCCTGATTGCCGCGGAAGGTCTCCTGATGTATTTGAGGCCACCCGAGATCACCAACTTGTTGGGGCGGCTGCTCGACCGGTTCGACACCGGAGAGTTGCTCGCCGACGTGTTGTCGGCATGGGGTCCGCGACTGTCCCGGGTGATCGCCTGGGGCACTCGCGACGGTGGCGAGATCGCACGTTGGGACGCTCGACTGCGCCTCGTCGAGGACAGCTCCGTCATGGCGGGCTTCGACGGGATCCCACTGACCCCCCAAAGATTGCTGTATCGCACTCTGTATGCAATTCCGGCAATTCGAGACTACGACCGCATCTTTCGATTCGCCTTCTAGCACCAGGAGGTACCGGCCGCGACGCAGATCTCCGACCAGATCGACGGCGAAGACCGGCGGACGCCCGTGGTACGTCGACGCACCTGCGATGCCGTGCTCGACCGTGGCGGGCACAGCCCGTCCGTGGGCCGCCGCGACGTGCCGAGAACCCTCAGGTCCTGACCATTCTTCGGCTGATCTTGATTGCTCCCGACCGGTTCCGATCAAGGGCATCGGCCCGGCCGTTGATACCCGCCGCGACTTTCCGTCGGGGCGGCTCGGAGGCCGGTCCGGCAGCCCTGTGGACGTCAGCAAATCGGTAGCGCGACTAGCGAAGTCGGGCTCACGGACGGTCGTTTCGAAGCCCGCCGGCGGACCCGCTGCGATGAATTGTTGACGTTTGCGAAAATTTCCCAGAAACGCACAACCGAGGCTCCTGCGCTGCGCTACGTTGGCGGCGATTCGAAGTCTCACCATGGCTTACCAGGGGGGAGTGCAGATGAGCATCAATCCGTTCGACGACGACAACGGCAGCTTCCTCGTGTTGGTCAACGACGAAGAACAGCACAGTCTGTGGCCAACGTTCTCCGCCGTGCCCGATGGCTGGCGCGTGGTCTACGGCGAAGCCGACCGCGCTGCGTGCCTTGACTACATCGAGAACAACTGGACCGACATACGGCCGAAAAGCCTTCGCGACAGGCTGGCCCAGGCGGGTTCCGACAGCTAGACCGACTGAACGGGGGGGCAGTCGGATGGAACCTGATCGAGGCGTATATCCGCCGACGCGAAGGCAACTGGCGATCTGGCTCGCCCAGGAGACCGGACGCTCGGGCACCGAGTGGCAGCTCGGTATGTTCGCGCGGATCGACGGCTCGATCGATCCCGACGTGTTCACCTACGCCATTCGTCAAGCGCTGCAGGAGGCCGAGTCTGCCCGGGCGGCATTCTTCGTCGAGAACGGTGAGGTCTTCCAGCGGGCGATCGACTACTCGGACGTCGAGGTCACGTTCTACGACCTGACCCACTCGGACCGCGCGGTCGAGGAGGCACGCGCGATCTCGGATGCGATGCAGCGCACCCCAATGCCGCTCACCGGCCGGTTGATGAAATTCGCCCTGTTCCATACTCGACCCCACGAGTTCTACTGGTTCGCTTGCTGCCATCACATCGTGATCGACGGCACCAGCATGGCGCTGGTCGGCCGTCGCATCGCCACCATCTACACCGCGAAGGTCACGGGCACCCCCGTCACTCCCGCGTACTTCCCCTCCTTGCAGGACATGGTGAGCGGTGAGTTGGAGTACGAAGCCTCTGCCGATTACGTTGCGGATCAGAGGTATTGGAGCGCGCATCTTCCGACGGAGGTTGACGGCGGCCTGCCCTCACCTCAAGCCGACAGCGAGTGTGACCCGTACTGGCCCTCTGCGCCCATTCAGATGGATCCCGCGGTCATCAGCCGCATCAAGGGCCTATCGAAGACATTGGGCGTCCGTAGGCCATCGGTGATCACCGCGGCGTGTGCGCTCCTGGTGCACGGACATGGCTCGGACAGCGCAGAGGTGGTCCTCGACTTCCCCGTCAGCAGGCGGGTGAGCCCGGAGTCCAAGGCGCTTCCCGGAATGGTGGCCGGGGTAGTTCCCCTCGTGTTGAAGACGTGTCCGGACGCCACGATCGCCGACTTCTGCAGGCAGGTCGATGCCAGAGTTCGGGAAGCGGTACAGCACCAAAGGTTTCCGGTGGAAGTGCTGCAAAGCAAGGTCGACCTCCGTGGCCCCCGTCAGAATGCCAACCGGGTGGTCCTCAACTTCGTCCTGTCCAGACTCTCCATCGACCTCGCCGGCGTCGAAGCGACCGCGACGTACAGCACCTTCGGCCCCGTGGACCACTTCGGCTTGTTCTTTCTGCTGGCGGGTAGCCAGTACCTGTTCTGCACCCAGGGCGCCGGTCAACCGTTGGCCAATTTCGACGTCACCGAATTGGTCGGCAGGCTCGAGCGACTTCTGGTCGCCATCACCGCCGACCCCAACGCCAGGCTGTCGACCCTCGATGCACTCGACGACTGCGACCACGCCCGGCTGGATCGACTCGGCAATCGGGCGGCGCTGACCCAACCAGTCACACCCGTGTCGATTCCCGCACTGTTCGTCGAACACGTGCGGCACGACCCGGAATCGGTGGCGGTGACCGACGGCGCCCGAACGATGACCTACCGGGAACTCGACGACGAATCGAATCGACTGGCACACTTGCTGTCTGCGGAAGGCGCAGGCCCCGGTCAGTACGTGGGCCTGCTGCTCACTCGATCAGTCGATGCGATCGTCGCCATCCTGGCGATACTGAAGACCGGGGCGGCCTACCTGCCCATCGATCCCACGGTGCCCGTATCCCGGATGCAGTTCGTGATCGCGGACGCCGCACCGGTCACGGTGATCACCACCTCCGCACTGGCTTGTCGGCTGGTCGAATGCGGCGTCCCGATCATGGAGGTCGACGACCCCCGCGTCGGCGGCCAAGCAAGCACGGCACTGCCGAACCCCGCGCCCGAGGACATCGCCTACCTCATCTACACGTCGGGGACCACGGGCACGCCCAAGGGCGTCGCGGTCACGCACCGCAATGTGACCCAGTTGCTCCATGGCTTGGACGCGGGCCTCCCTCGGCGCGGTGTGTGGCCACAGTGTCACTCACTGGCCTTCGACGTCTCGGTGTGGGAGATCTTCGGCGCCCTGTTGCGTGGCGGTCGACTGGTGGTCGTGCCCGAATCGGTGGCGAGTTCGCCGGAGGACTTTCACGATCTGCTGATCCGCGAGCACGTCGACGTGCTGACCCATACGCCCTCGGCGGTGTCGGCCCTGCCGCGCGAGGGCCTGGACTCGATGGCGCTCGTGGTCGCCGGCGAGGCGTGCTCCCACGACGTCGTGGACCAATGGTCGCCAGGGCGGGTCATGATCAACGCCTACGGACCGACCGAGACGACCATGTGCGTGGCAATCAGCGAGCCCTTGTCCCCAGGGGCGGGGGCGCCGATCGGTACGCCGGTACCAGACGCCGCACTGTTCGTCCTCGACCGGTGGCTGCGCCCCGTTCCCCGCGGGGTCGTCGGGGAGCTGTACGTGGCGGGCCACGGTGTCGCAGCCGGCTACGTGCGCCGGACGGGATTGACCGCGGCGCGCTTCGTCGCGTGTCCGTTCGGTGGGCCGGGAGCGCGCATGTATCGCACCGGAGATCTGGTGTGCTGGGGTTCCGACGGCCAGCTTCGGTATCTGGGCCGGGCGGACGAGCAGGTCAAGATCCGCGGCTACCGCATCGAACTCGGTGACGTACAGACGGCGCTGGCCACACTCGACGGGGTCGAGCAGGCGGTAGTCATCGCGCGCGAGGATCGCCCGGGCGACAAGCGCCTCGTCGGTTACGTCACCGGAGCCGCCGACCCGGTCGCGCTGCGAACCGCGCTGGCGCTCAGGCTTCCGCCCTACATGGTGCCCACCGCCGTCATCACATTGGACGCGCTGCCGCTCACGGTGAACGGGAAGCTCGACACCCGCGCCCTACCGACCCCGGAGTATCAGGACGTCGCGCGGTACCGCGCCCCCTCCACCCTCACCGAGGAGCTGGTGACCGGCATCTACGCGCAGGTGCTCGGCGTGGATCGGGTCGGGGTCGACGATTCGTTCTTCGACCTTGGCGGTGACAGCATTTCGGCGATGCGGGTGGTCGCCGCCGTCAACGCCGCACTCGACACCAGCCTGGGGGTGCGTGCACTGTTCGACGCCCCTACCGTGGCGCAACTGGTGCCCCAACTCCTGCATACGGCGGAGGGTGGGCTACCACCCCTGGTGGCTGGCGAGCGACCCGACGTGCTGCCACTGTCGTTCGCGCAGAGTCGATTGTGGTTCCTGGATCAACTTCAGGCCCCCTCACCGGTGTACAACATGGCCACGTCCCTCGAGATCCACGGCGAGTTGAACGTCGACGCGCTCGGTGCGGCGCTTGCCGACGTGGTGGGTCGCCACGAATCGCTACGCACGCAATTCAGAGCGCCGGACGGGACGCCACAGCAGTGTGTCGTATCCGCCGAGCTGGCCGAGTTCGGTTGGGACGTCGTCGATGCCACCGCGTGGCCGGACGACCGTCTCCGGGAGGCGATCGAGGAGACGGCGCGGCATCCCTTCGACCTGGCCGCCGAGATACCGCTGCGTACCACACTCTTTCGCGTTGCGCAGGAGCGGCACGTCCTCGCGGCAGTGGTGCACCACATCGCCGCCGACGGATGGTCGATCGCTCCGCTCTCGCGTGACTTGAGCGTTGCCTACGCCAGCCGCAGCGCTGCGCAGCCTCCGCAGTGGGCGCCCTTGCCGGTGCAATACGCCGACTACACGTTGTGGCAGCGCGCGCAGTTCGGCGACCTCGACGACGGCGACAGTCCGATTGCCGGGCAGCTCTCCTACTGGCTCGACGCCTTGGCTGGGATGCCGGAGCGGTTGCAGCTGCCCACCGATCGGCCCCATCCCCCGATTGCCGACCACCGTGGCGCAAGCATGCCGGTGACGTGGCCGAGCGAGTTGCACGTGCGGGTTCGCGAGGTCGCCGCCGAGCACGATGCGACCAGTTTCATGGTGGTTCAGGCGGCACTAGCCGTGCTGCTGTCGAAACTCGGCTCCAGTACCGATGTGGCCGTTGGCTTCCCGATCGCCGGTCGCCGTGACCCTGCGCTCGACGAACTCGTCGGCTTCTTCGTCAACACCTTGGTACTCCGCGTCGACCTGAGCGGAGACCCCACCGTCGCCGAGGTCCTCTCCCAGGTCCGTCGCCGTAGCCTCGCCGCCTACGACCACCAGGACGTGCCCTTCGAAGTCCTCGTCGAACGGCTCAACCCCACCCGCAGCCTGACCCACCACCCGCTGGTGCAGGTGGCACTGGGTTGGCAAAACCTAGCCGGTCAAGCTGGCGGAGAATCCGCGGCCGGGCTATCTCTCGGTGACCTGGACGTAACCCAGACCGCGATCGAAACACACACTGCCCGAATGGATCTGGCGCTCTCACTGGGCGAGCAGTGGACCGATGCCGGTGACCCCGCGGGGATCGGTGGGACGGTGGAGTTCCGTACCGACGTCTTCGATCTCACCAGCATCGAAACGCTCGTCGAGCGGCTGGAACGAATGTTGGCGGCCATCGTTGCGGATTCGACCCAACGGGTGTCCTCGATGGACGTGCTCGACGCCGACGAGCACGCGCGGCTCGATGACATCGGCAACCTGACCGCGGTGGGCCAGCCCGCGCCACCACTGTCGATTCCCGCGCTGTTCGCCCGACAGGTCGTTCGCCTCCCCGAGTCGATCGCCGTCAGCCACGCGGGACGATCGACGACCTATCTCGAACTCGACGAGGCGGCCAATCGGCTGGCCCACCAACTGACGGAGCACGGTGCGGGCCCCGGCGCCTGCGTGGCGCTGCTGCTGCAACGCTCTGCCGAAGCCATCGTCGCGATGCTCGCGGTACTCAAGACCGGCGCGGCATACCTACCGATCGATCCCGCCCACCCGGATGCGCGGATCGAGTTCATGCTCGCCGATGCGTCGCCGGTCGTCGCAGTGTCGAGTAGCCGGCTGGCCGCCCGGCTGCATGGATGCGATCTGCCCATCGTCGACGTCGCCGATCCCGCGATCGGCACGCAACCCAGCACTCCACTGCCGGCGCCCTCGGCCGATGACATCGCCTACGTCATCTACACCTCGGGCACGACCGGGACACCCAAGGGCGTGGCGATCGCCCACCACAACCTGGCCCACCTCGTGCAGTCGACACCCACGAATCTGCCTGCGGCACAGGTGTGGACACAGTGCCACAGCTACGGATTCGACTTCTCGGTCTGGGAGATCTGGGCTGCGCTTCTCGGCGGCGGACGGCTCGTGGTGGTGCCCGAGGAGGTGGCGAGCTCACCGGAGGACCTCCATGCGCTGTTGCGCAGCGAAGGGGTCAACGTGCTGACGCAGACTCCGTCCGCGGTGGCGGCGTTGTCACCCGACGGGTTGGATTCGGTGGCGTTGCTCCTCGGCGGCGAAGCCTGTGCGGCGGAGGTCGTGGACCGGTGGGCCCCCGGGCGCGTGGTGATCAATGCCTACGGCCCGACTGAGGCCACGGTGTATGCGGCGATGAGCGCCCCGCTGACACCGGGATCGGGCGTGCCACCGATCGGGTCCCCGGTGGCGACGGCGGCGCTGTTCGTGCTGGACACATCGTTGCGCCAGGTGCCCGTGGGCGTGGTCGGCGAGTTGTACGTCGCCGGCCGTGGCGTGGGGGTCGGATACCTCGGCAGGACCGGCTTGACCGCGTCGCGTTTCGTGGCGTGCCCGTTCGGCCCGCAGGGCGCGCGGATGTACCGCACCGGCGATCTGGTGTGTTGGGACGCCGACGGACAGCTGAAGTATCTGGGGCGCGCCGACGAGCAGGTGAAGATCCGCGGCTACCGGATCGAACTCGGCGAGATCCAGGCCGCGCTGGCCGGCCTGGACGGGGTCGACCAGGCGGTGGTGATCGCCCGCGAGGACCGCCCCGGCGACAAGCGACTCGTCGGCTACCTCACCGGAACGGCCGACCCGGCCAAGTCGCGTGTCCACCTGGCGGAGCGACTGCCGAGCTACATGGTCCCCGCCGCGGTGGTCGTCGTGGGCGAACTGCCACTGACACCGAACGGCAAGCTCGACATTCGCGCCCTGCCCGCCCCCGACTACCAGCACATCGATCAGTACCGGGCACCGACCAATGCCGTCGAGGAGATCCTCGCGGGCATCTACGCCCAAGTCCTGGGACTGGAACGGGTCGGGGTCGACGACTCGTTCTTCGCGCTTGGCGGGGACAGCATTTCGTCGATGCAAGTGGTCGCGCGGGCGCACGCGGCCGGCTTGTCCTGCCGCCCCCGCGATGTCTTCGTCGAGCAGACCGTGGCAGGCGTGGCCCGGGTGGCGGCCCTCGCCGACGGTGCTTGCAGCCCGATCGACGAGGGCACCGGACCGGTGTCGGCCACGCCGGTCATGCGCTGGCTCGCCGACGTCGACGGCCCGACCCGTCAGTTCAACCAGGCGGTGGTGGTGCAGGCTCCCGAGGGCGTCACCCACGCGGACGTGGTCGTCGTCCTGCAAGCGCTGCTCGATCGGCACGCCATGCTGCGGCTGCGCGTCGACGACACGGTGGACGGCTGGACGTTACGGGTACCCGAGCCGGGCACGGTCGACGCGGACGGCTGCGTCGACGCCGTCGACACGTTGTCGACCGAGGCGCTGGCGTCGGCCAGGTCCGGGCTGAATCCGACTGCCGGAGTGATGCTGCGAGCAGTGTGGGCCACCGGCACCAGCCATCTGGCGTTGATCGTTCACCACCTGTCCGTCGACGCAGTCTCCTGGCGAATCCTGTTGGAAGACCTCAACATCGCGTGGGCGCAGCATCGCGGTGGCCAGCCGATCGCCCTGCCTACCGTCGGCACGTCGTTCGCACGCTGGGCCTCGGCGCTCGGTGCGCACGCCCATACCGCCGAGGTGGTCGGCCTCGCCGAGACCTGGCGCCAGATCGCCGCCACCACACCCGCATTGCCCGCACCACGACCCGACCTCGACACCTACGCCACGGCCGGGCACCTCTCGGTGTCGCTCGACACCGAGACCACCCGCCTTCTACTCGGTGAGGTGCCCGCCGCGTTCCACGCGGGGATCAACGACATCCTGCTGATTGCGTTCGGCTTGGCGTGTGTGGAGTTCCTCGGCAACGGCGATACGCCGATCGGCATCGACGTCGAGGGCCACGGTCGCCGAGAAGAGCTCTTCCCCGACGTCGACCTGACACGCACCGTGGGCTGGTTCACCGCCAAGTACCCGGTCTCGCTGAGCACCGGAGGGCCGCCCTGGGCGCGCGTGGTGGCCGGAGAGTCGGCGCTGGGATCCGTGTTCAAGGACGCCAAGGAACAGCTGCGCGCCCAGCCGGACGGCGTGACGTATGGGCTCCTTCGCTACGTGAACGACGAGGTCGACCTGAGAGGGCCCGACCCGACGATCGGGTTCAACTACCTCGGCCGGCTCGGCATGACGACCGCCGAGGCGTCCCATGGGCTGTGGAGGGTCGGCCACGACGGCCTATCGGTCGCCGAGGCCGCCGCGGTGCCAATGCCGTTGGCGCACACGGTGGAACTCAACGCGGGGACCGCCGACACCGAATCCGGCCCCGCCCTGAAGGCAAACTGGACCTGGGCGCCGTCTGCGCTGGACCGCGATCAGATCACCCGACTCAGCCAACTCTGGTTCGACGCACTGACCGGCATCTGCATTCACGTCCGACACGGCGGCGGCGGCCTGACCCCGTCCGACCTCGTCCCGGCACGGCTCAGCCAGCAGCAGATCGACGAACTCGAGCCCCGAGGTCAGATCGGTGACGTACTACCCCTGACCCCACTGCAACAGGGGCTGCTCTTCCACGCGAACTCCGCATACGAATCAGGCGGCGCGAGCGATCTGTACGCGATGCAGCTCGACATCGCCGTGGCCGGCTCGCTGGATCCCGAGCGGCTGCGCGATGCGGTGCAGCGCGTCTCCAGACGCCATCCCCATCTGGTGGCCAGCTTCTGCGCACGGTTCGACGAGCCGGTCCAGATCATCCCCGCCCATCCCGTGGCGCCGTGGCGATACGTCGAGTTGGACGACGACGACGAGATCGAGCAACTGCGCGCCGCCGAACGCGCCGCCGTCTGTGAGCTCGGCGGAGGGGCGGCCTTTCGCGTCGCCCTCATCCGCACCGCCGAGGACCAGCACCGCTGCGTGATCACCAATCACCACATCGTGCTGGATGGCTGGTCGCTGCCAGTTCTGATGCAGGAGATCTTTGCCTGCTACTCGGGCCATCGGCTACCCCCGCCCGGGTCGTTTCGCAGCTTCGTCACCTGGCTCGCGGGTCGGGACGTCGAGGCTGCGAAGACCGCCTGGTCCGAGGCGCTGGCCGGCTTCGACACCCCCACGCTGGTGGACCCGTCGCAACGATTGGCGCCTGGCCCGAGAGGGTCGACGTCCTACCGACTGCCCGAGGATCTCACCAGGGCCGTCATCGAGTTGGCACGTTCGCAACGTACGACGGTCAACACCGTGTTGCAGGCCGCGTGGGCGCAGCTGTTGACGTCGGCGACCGGCCAGCACGACGTCAGCTTCGGCACCGCGGTCTCGGGAAGGCCGACGGAGTTGATCGGCGCGGAATCGATGGTCGGCCTCTTGATCAACACCGTGCCGGTGCGCGCCACCGTGAACGTGACCACCTCGACGGCCGACCTGCTCGACCAACTGCACGGTGCCCATGAGTCGACGCTGGAGCACCAGCACCTCGCGCTGAGTGAGATCCACCGCGCCACGGGCCTCGACAAACTCTTCGACACCCTGTTCGTGTTCGAGAACTATCCGATCGACGCCGCAGCGTTGCTAGGCGTGGACGGGTTGACCATCACCGAGTTCACCGGCCGCGAATCCACGCACTACCCGCTGACGATGGTGGCCCAGCCCGGGGATCAGCTGAGCCTGCGCGTCGAGTTCGACACCGAAGTGTTCCACGACACGGCAATCGGCGCGCTCGTCGAGCGTTACCAGCGGCTGTTGACGGCCATGACCGCCGATCCGACACGACCGCTTTCGTGCATCGACGTACTCGGCGAGACTGACCGCAACCAGTTGGCAGTGCTCGGTCAGTGGACCACGATGACCCAACCCGCGAAACCGGCGTCGATCCCGGGCCTGTTCGCCGATCGCGTGCAGCGGGCGCCGGATTCGGTGGCCCTGGTGTGCGGAGGGTCGTCGTGGACCTACCGCGAGCTCGACGAGACCGCCAATCGGCTGGCATACGTGCTGCGCGCCGAAGGCGCCTGCCCGGGTCAGGTTGTGGCGCTGCTCCTTTCGCGCTCAGCCGAGGCAATCATCGCGATCCTGGGGGTGTTGAAGACCGGCGCAGCCTACCTACCCATCGACCCGGCCCACCCCGACAGCCGCATCGAGTTCATGCTCGCCGACGCCACGCCGGTGGCCATCCTCACCACCACCGAACTGACCCACCGAGTGGCCGAGTACGACGTCCCCATCCTCAACCTCGGGGATTCCCGCATCGATACCCGGGCCAGCCTCGCGCTGCCACTGCCCGC
>NZ_JAEMTA010000024.1 GCF_016462545.1 Mycolicibacterium sp.
GCTGACGACGCACCGCCGCCGACGGGTGATACCGCGAATCAATCGCATCACCTTGGGCAGCGATGGCGCTTGTGGCAGTCACGATGGGGAATGCTCCTTTTCGAAGCGGCGCGGATATCTCTAGCATGCTCTCGTCACGCCGCACTACCAACCGGGAGCGCAGGTGTCACGGGTTTGTCAGAACTATGACGGACGTCGTGGCCGACCGACGACGACGATCGACCGACTGAAAGCACTGGGCCGCAATGACGTTTGACGATACCGAAGTCCTCATCATCGGAGCGGGACTGGCCGGTCTGCGGTGCGCCAGGGTGTTGCGCAGCGCGGGCCGCGACGTTCGGGTGTGGGAGGCCTCCGACGTCATCGGCGGGCGGGTCCGGACCGACGAAATCGACGGTTTCCGCTGCGATCGTGGCTTCCAGGTGCTCAATCCCGCCTACTCCGAGTTGAAGCACGCCACCGACGTCTCGGCGCTGCGGCTGCAGCCCTTCGGCGCCGGTGTGTCGGTGCGGCGCGATACGGGTTCGGCGGCGTGGGTCCATCCCTTGCGCGCGCCGACGAAGGTGCCGGCGATGCTCGTGGGCGGCGGGCTCGGCCCACGGGACGTCCTCGCGGTGGGTCGCTGGGCGGCCGCCGCATTGCGGCCCCGGGCACTCAAGGCGCACAGCCATCACGACACGTCGCTGCGGTCGGCGCTGGACCGTGCGGGCGTCTCCGGCGAACTCCGCCGCGTCATCGATAAATTCCTCGCGGGAGTGGTGCTCGAGGACAGGGGAGTCACCTCCAATGCCTTTGCGCTTCTCCTGGTCCGCATGTTCGTGCTCGGGGTTCCTGCCCTGCCCGCCGACGGCATGCAGGCGCTGCCGCGCCAGCTCGGCACCGGGTTGGATGCGCTGATCTCGTTGCAGCGCAAGGTCACCGAGCTGGTCCGCGACGGATCTGGCTGGCGCGCATCAGACGGCACGCACGGCATCCGCGCGCAGCATGTCGTGGTCGCGACCGATCCGGTGACCGCCGCGCGGTTGGCGGGCGTGTCGGCGCCGCCGATGCACGGCGTCGTGACCGACTGGTGGGCGGCTGACGAGGTGCCGGCGGGACCGCCCATGCTCTGGGTCGATGGTCGGTCGAATCCTCTTGGCCCCGTGCTCAATACGGCTGTCATCAGCGCCGCCGCACCGACCTATGCGCCCGAGGGGCGACATCTCATCGCGGCGTCGGCGCTGATGGCGAAGGACGGGGGCGCGCCCGAGGAGGCTGTGATGCGCGCCCATGCCGCCGACATCCTCGGTGGTGACGGCACGCGGTGGAGGTTGCTCGTGCGTCACCTGGTGCCCCAGGCGCTGCCCGAGCAACCGGCGCCGCTGTCGGTGCGCCGCCCGGTGCGCACTCCCGACGGTATGTGGGTGTGCGGCGACCACCGCGACACCGCATCGATCCAGGGTGCGCTGGTGAGTGGCCGCCGTACCGCGGAGGCGATTCTGAATACGGCGTCGTGACGCCTGCCCTGGACGATCTACTCCAACGCCTCCACGTGGTGGCATTGCCGATGCGAGTTCGCTTCCGCGGCATCGACGTTCGCGAGATCGCCCTCATCGAGGGTCCCCGGGGCTGGGGTGAGTTCGGCGCGTTCGTCGAGTACGGCCTCGCCGAGGCCGCACACTGGCTGGCGTCGGCGATCGAGGCGGCCTACGAGTCATCGCCGGTTCCGCTGCGCACGCTCATCCCGATCAACGCCACCGTCCCGGCGGTCGAGGCCGCCCGCGTTCCCGAGGTGCTGGCCCGCTTCCCCGGCGCGCGAACGGCCAAGGTGAAGGTGGCCGAGCCGGGGCAGAGCCTGGCCGACGACGTTGCGAGAGTGAACGCCGTGCGGGCGCTGGTGCCGGTCGTGCGGGTCGATGCCAACGGCGGATGGACGGTGGAGCAGGCCGTCACCGCAGCCGCCGCGCTGACCGTCGACGGGCCGCTGGAGTACCTCGAACAGCCGTGTGCGACGGTTCCCGAACTCGCCGAGGTGCGTTCTCGCGTGGACGTATTCGTGGCCGCCGACGAAAGCATCCGCAAGGCCGATGACCCGCTGCTCGTCGTACGGGCGAAGGCAGCCGACGTCGCGGTGGTCAAGGTGGCACCACTCGGCGGGGTGGCCCGGTTGCTCGACATCGCCGCGCAGATCGACATCCCCGTCGTCGTATCCAGCGCCCTGGATTCGGCGGTCGGCATGTCGCGGGGACTGCTGGCCGCCGCGTGTCTACCGGAGTTGCGGTACGCCTGCGGGCTCGGCACGGGCGGATTGTTCGTCGACGACGTCACCGAGCCGGTCGTGCCGGTCGACGGCTACCTGCCGGTGGGGCCCGTCGCCCCCGACCCCGCGCGGCTGTCGGCGCTGGCTGCGTCTCCCGACCGGCGGCAGTGGTGGATCGACCGGGTCAGGGCCTGCTATCAGACCGGAAACCTCAGCGGCAGCGACGACAGATGAATGGTGCCCGACGGCCACCGCACCGTCGGAGTTCCCGCCAGCGAGTAGTGCGGGATGCGGGCGTGGAACTCCTCTATGGTCAGCCGCAATTCCCGGCGTGCCAGATGCGAACCGAGACAGCGGTGGATGCCGCCGCCGAAGCCCAGATGGGTGACCCGTGCGTCCAGGTCGATGTCGTGCGGGCTGCCCGAGTGCGGGCCGTCGCGGTTGGCGGTGCCCAGTAGCAGCGCCACGTGCGAGCCTGCCGGAATGCGAACGCCCGCCACCTCGACGTCCGTCGTGGTCATCCGCGGCACCAGCGGCACCGGCCCATCCAGGCGCAGTGTCTCCTCGACGAACGGCATGATCAGGCCGGGATCGTCGAGCAGGCGTTGCCGCAGGGCGGTGTCCTGGGCGAGTTCCAGCATGCAGAAGCCGATGGCTCCGGTGACGGTGTCGAGTCCGGCGAGCATCAGCAGGAAGCACATGCCGAGGATCTCGGCCTCGGCCCACGCGTCCTCGCCCGACATCGCCAGGATGTCACTGAGAATGTCGTCGCCGGGGTTCTCCCGCTTGAGCGCGACGTGCTCCTGCAGATAGCCGAAAAGCGCTGTCGAACAGGCGAGTTGGCGCTCGGTCGGCTCGGCGACCAGCATGTTGACGGTCTCGACCTTGATCATGCCGCCGACCCAGTCCAGGAATCGGGGCAGGTCCTCCAGTGGGAGGCCGAGCAACGTGAGGATGGCTTGGGTCGGGAACTTCACCGCAAGGTCGGCGACCACGTCACACGATCCGGTATCGGCGAAACCGTCGATGTGCGCCCGCACCTGGGCCCGCAGGCTGGCCTCGATCCGGTCGATCCGCTTGGGCCCGAACAGTGGATCGAGCATGCGCCGGTAGTGACTGTGCGCGGGTGGGTCTATCGCGATCGGGATCATCGTGATGATCGCGCTGATCGCGTCGAACGCCTTGGCCGACGAGAACACCTCGGGGTGCCGCTGCGCGTATCGCACCGCGTCGTAGCTGGTGAGGTACCACATGTCCCCCGCGCGGTACACCTCACCGGGCGCGCGCAGGTACTCCATTGCCGCCGTCCGGTTCTCGGCGACGGGAGCGTCGTCGTAGAAGGTGCTCGCCAGCTCGACTGTGGTCATGGCGTCACGGTAACGAGACGGTCGGTCTCGGTCGGCGGAATGCACGAGGAAATTGTCAGATGCGTCAATGTCACGAAACGACTCATGGCCTAATCCGTGGGATACATGGCGTAGACGCCAGACGGTCCGTCACCAACACTGAGGGGGTGAAGCGTTCGGTGGTCGTCGTCGGGTTCGACGGGGTGCAGGCCCTCGACCTGGTGGGGCCCTTCGACGTGTTCACCGGCGCCACCGTGTCGCTCGCCGCGACGGGGCACCCGGACGACGGATACGAGGTGGCGCTGGCCTCCGTCGGCGGCAGGCCGATCAGCACCGGCACCGGACTGGACGTGGTGGCCCAGCCTCTTCCGGATCCGGCGCGGTCCTACGACACCGTCGTGCTGCCCGGAGGCTTCGGCACCGCAGCGGCCCGCGACGACGCGGTACTGATCGGCTGGATTCGCGACGTCGCGCCGCATGCGCGGCGGGTGGTCAGCGTCTGCAGCGGCGCGTTGCTCGCCGCCGAGGCGGGCCTGCTCGACGGCTGCGCCGCCACCACGCACTGGGCGTTCGCCGCCCAGCTGGCCGCCGAGTACCCGTCCGTCGACGTCGATCCCGAGCCCATCTTCGTGCGCAGCTCGGAGAAGGTGTGGACGGCGGCGGGGGTGACCTCGGGCATCGATCTCGCCCTCGCGCTCGTCGAGGACGACTACGGGACCGACGTCGCGCAGACCGTGGCCCGCTACCTGGTGCTCTACCTGCGCCGACCGGGCGGACAGACGCAGTTCGCCGCACCGGTGTGGATGCCGCGGGCCAAGCGCGCCCCGATCCGCGAGGTGCAGGAGGCCATCGAGGCTGAACCCGCAGGCTCACATGGCATCTCGGAGCTCGCCCGTCGCGCGGCGATGAGTACGCGCCACTTCACCCGGGTGTTCACCGACGAGGTCGGCGAGGCGCCGGGGGCTTACGTGGAGCGGGTGCGCACCGAAGCCGCGCGCCGCCAACTCACCGAGACCGACGACACGGTCACGGTGATCGCCGGCCGGTGTGGTTTCGGCACCGCAGAAACCATGCGCCGCAACTTCGTTCGACGCCTGGGCGTCTCGCCCGATCAGTACCGCAAGACCTTCGCCTAGAGGAGTGGACATGCAGATCGCCATCGTGCTGTACCCCGGCTTCACCGCACTGGACTTCATCGGACCGTATGAGGTGTTGCGCTGGCTGCCCGACGCCGAGGTCAGGTTTCTCTGGCACCAGCCGGGGCCCATCGCTGCCGACTCGGCCGTCCTCGTCGTCGGCGCGACGCACTCGTTCGACGAAACCCCCTCTCCCGACGTCATTCTGGTGCCCGGCGGGTTCACCACCATGGAGCACGCCCGCGACGAGAAGCTGCTCGATTGGCTGCGGCAGGCCCACCGGACGGCGACGTGGACGGCGTCGGTGTGCTCCGGCTCGGTGATCCTGGCTGCCGCCGGGCTGTTGGCGGGCAAGCGCGCGACGTCGCACTGGGCCGCGGTCCCCATGCTGAAGGCCTTCGGCGTGGAACCGGTGGGCGATGAACGCATCGTAGTTTCCGAGGGCGCCGCCGAAAACAAGATCGTGACGTGTGCGGGCGTGTCGGCGGGCATCGACCTCGGCCTGTGGCTCGCGGGCCGCATCGGCGGTGAGGACAAGGCCAAGGCCATCCAGTTGTCGATGGAGTACGACCCGCAACCGCCGTTCGACTCCGGCCACATGTCGAAGGCGTCGGCGGCCACCAAGGCCTCGGCCGTCGCCCTGATGGGCCGGGATCTGATGAAACCCGTCCAGCTGAAGGCCACCACGCTGCTGCTGTGGGACCAGGCCATTCGCTCCGCCCGCAGCCGCACCAAGACCCGCCCCGCGTGATTCGTGCACGCTCGGTTGCGCCCACCGCTCCTGAGCGTGCACGAATCGCGGCAAGTAGGGTCGGCCGGGTGAATCTGGCCTACGACGACCGCGGCTCGGGGGAGCCCGTCCTGTTCATCGCCGGACGCGGGGGAGCGGGCCGGACGTGGCACCTGCACCAGGTCCCGGCCTTCCAGCGGGCCGGCTACCGCGTCATCACCTTCGACAACCGCGGTGTCGGCGCCACCGAGAACGCGCAGGGTTTCACCACCGAGCAGGTGGTCTTCGACACGGCGAAGCTGATCGAGAAGCTCGACGCGGGCCCGGTCCGGGTGGTCTCGGTCTCGATGGGCTCGTTCATCGCGCAGGAGCTGATGCTGGCCAGGCCCGACCTGGTGTCCGCGGCGGTGCTGATGGCCACCCGCGGCCGCGAGGACCGCACCCGCGAGTTCTTCGGCGCCGCGGAGTACGAATTCCTCCAGACCGGCATCGAGCTGCCCGCCAAGTACGACGCCAAGGCGCGGCTGCTGGAGAGCTTCTCGCCCAAGACGCTGAACGACGAGAACGCGGTACGTGACTGGATCGACATGTTCACCATGTGGCCGACCAAGCCCACACCGGGGTTGCGCAGCCAGCTGAGAATCAAGCCGGAGGGCAACCGCCTGCCTGCTTACCGGAACATTACGGCGCCGGTGCTGGTCATCGGGTTCGCCGACGACGTCGTGCTGCCGCCGCACCTGGGCCGTGAGGTCGCCGAGGCCCTGCCGAACGGCCGTTACCTGCAGATACCCGATACCGGGCACCTCGGATTCATCGAGCGTCCCGACGCCGTCAACGCCGCCGTGCTCGAATTCTTCGGCGCGGGGGTATGACACGCTGTAAGGGTGAACCCGTCGACGACACAGGCGCGCATCGTCGTCGATGAATTGATTCGCGGCGGCGTCCGTGACGTGGTGCTCTGTCCGGGCTCGCGCAACGCCCCGCTGGCGTTCGCCCTGCACGACGCGGACCGAGCGGGACGTCTGCGGTTGCACGTGCGCATCGACGAGCGCACCGCCGGATTCCTCGCAATCGGCCTGGCCCTGGCTGCGGGCTCGCCCGTGTGTGTGGCCATGACGTCGGGCACGGCCGTGGCCAACCTCGGACCGGCCGTGGTGGAGGCCAACTACGCGCGCGTGCCGCTCGTCGTGCTCAGCGCCAACCGGCCGTATGACCTGTTGGGCACCGGCGCCAATCAGACGATGGAGCAGCTCGGCTACTTCGGTACCCAGGTTCGCGCCACCATCAGCCTCGGGCTGGCCGAGGGCGCGACCGAGAAGATCGACGCCCTGAATGCGCAGTGGCGCTCCGCTACCTGTCGAGTTCTGGTGGCCGCCAAGGGTTCTCGTAGCGCCAACGCCGGGCCCGTGCAGTTCGACATCCCGCTTCGCGAGCCGCTGGTACCCGACGCCGACGACTCCGGCGAGTACGCGCCCGCAGGCAGGCCGGACGGGCGGCCGTGGACCTACACCCCGCCGGTGACGTTCGACGAGCCGCTGGACATCGACGTCACACCCGACACCGTCGTCATCGCGGGGCACGGTGCAGGTGCCCACTCCAATCTGGCGGCGCTGCCCACCGTCGCGGAACCGACCGCACCCCCCGCCGTCAATCCCCTGCACCCGCTGGCGCTGTCGGCGCTGCGGCCGCGGCAGGTCATCATGCTCGGCCGCCCGACGCTGCACCGCCCGGTGTCACAGCTGTTGGCCGACCCCTCGCTGCCCGTCTTCGCGCTGACCACCGGCCCGCGCTGGCCCGACGTCTCCGGCAACTCCCAGGCCACGGGCACGCGGGCGGTGACCACGGGCACGCCCGACCCCGGCTGGCTGACGCGCTGCGCCGAGGCGAACACCCACGCCGTCGCGACGGTGCGCGCGCAGTTGAAGGCCCACCCACTGACCACCGGTCTGCACGTCGCGGCCATGGTCGCCGATCGGCTGCGGCCGGGCGATCAGCTGGTCCTCGGCGCGTCCAATCCCGTGCGCGACGCAGCGCTGGTCGGACTCGACGCCCGCGGCATCCAGGTGCGCTCCAACCGCGGCGTCGCGGGCATCGACGGCACGGTGTCGACGGCGATCGGGGCGGCGCTGGCCCACGACCCCACCGGGGGCCGCACGATCGCGCTGATCGGTGACATGACGTTCGTCCACGACAGCTCCGGTCTGCTGATCGGCCCCACCGAGCCGCGTCCGCAGAACCTCACCATCGTGGTGTCCAACGACAACGGCGGCGGCATCTTCGAGCTGCTCGAGCAGGGCGATCCGCGGTTCTCCGACGTGTCCTCGCGGGTCTTCGGCACCCCGCACGACGTGGACGTCGGCGCGCTGTGCCGGGCGTATCACGTGGACTGCCGTCAGGTGGAGCTGGACGGTCTCGACGAGGCGCTCACCGAATCCTTCGACGGCATGCGCGTTCTGGAGGTGAAGGCCGACCGCTCGTCGCTACGGGCGCTGCACGCATCGATGAGGGCGGCTCTGTGAGAGCGGTGGCCAGTGATGCGCTCGTACGACTGAAGGCGTTGCGGCAGAGCCTGATTCCACACCTGTACGGCGAACCCGGCGAGACGCGGGGGCAGCGGCACATCCGCCGGGTGCGGATCGGCGTCGTCATCGTCGCGTGCCTGGTGACGTTGCAGTCGGCGCTGCTGGTCCTCGGCGCCTGGCGCAACGATCGTCAGATCGAGGGAGACATGGGGGTGGCCGCGGCCGAGGTGCTGGATGCCGGTCCGCGCCGCTCGACCATCGAGTTCGTCACGCCGGACCGCGTGACCTACCGGCCGGAGCTCGGCGTCCTCTATCCGTCGGAACTGGACACCGGCATGCGGATCTACGTCGAATACGACAGGGCGAACCCCGATCTCGTCCGCGTGCAGGACCGCAACGCGTCGCTGGCGATCATCCCCGCGGCCTCGATCGCCGTGCTGGGCTGGTTGGCCGCGGCCGGGATTCTCAGCCTGTTGGCCGTCCTCGAGCGTCGGCTGGTCCGTCAGGACTCCATGACCTTGGTCAGCCAGCCGTTGTCGTAGATGTCCAGTTTCTTGTCGGCCTTCAGGTCGAAAACCGTTGGCGTTCCCGTGTTCAACGGGTCGATCTCGTAGAGGAACTCGAAGTTCGTCGACTCCATGTCGGCCAGGTCTGACGCGCTCTTCTCGGTCGCACCCGTCTGTATCTGGTGCACCTGGAAGCCGGGCACGTCGGCCTTGCGCGCGAGATCGGCGATGTCGGCATCCGACGGCCCCGGGGTGCCGGGCTCCTGGTGGGACCACAGTTGCTCGATGAACCGTTGGAATTGGCGACCGGTCGCGTAGACGGGCCCGTCGGCACCGCCGCCCGGGGTGGCCGCCGCGAACAGTGCATTGGCCACCCGTGCGGAGTGCCCGTCGGTGGCGGGGGTGTCCAGGAACGTCATGATTCGGTAGGTGATCGCCAGCTGGCCCGACCCGATGTAGTAGGCGAACTGATCGCCGAAGTCGTGCTGCAGATCGGCGCAGTGGGAGCATTGCGGTTCGGTGTAGATCTCCAGTTGCACCGGGGCATCCTCGAGGCCGGCGCGAATGCCGAACGAGTCCTTCGTGACCGCCACCAGCGGCGGGTCCAGATCGCCCCGGGCGGTGCCGCTGATGCCGCGACTGCACCCGCTCAGCGCGACGACGAGGCCGACCATCAGGACGATGACGACGTTGGTGCGCATGTCCGCATTATGGGGTAGTAGCCAGACTTCGCGTGTCGTATCCCTGCACGCAACCTCTCGGACAGCCGGGCCTGTCAGCCTTCTGGGGTGCGCGTTGCGATCGTCGCAGAGTCATTCCTCCCGAATGTCAACGGTGTCACCAACTCCGTACTTCGGGTGATGGAGCATCTCCGTCGTGCGGGACACGAAGTCCTGGTGATTGCGCCCGACACGCCTCGCGGCGAGCCGCCCGCCGACCGCCTGCACGACGGCGCCCGTATCCACCGGGTGCCGTCGAAGATGTTCCCCAAGGTCACCTCGCTGCCGCTGGGAGTGCCCCGGCCGCGGATGGTGGGGGTGCTGAGGGGCTTTCAGCCGGACGTGGTGCACCTCGCCTCACCCGCGCTGCTCGGCTACGGCGGCATTCTGGCCGCGCGCCACCTCGACGTGCCGACCGTCGCCGTGTTCCAAACGGACGTCGCGGGTTTCGCGCAGAGCTACGGCGTCGGCGTGATGTCCCGCGCCGCTTGGGCGTGGACGCGTCACCTGCACGCGAAGGCCGACCGTACGCTTGCGCCGTCGACGTCGGCGATGGAAGACCTGCTCGCGCATCGCGTTCCGCGCGTTCACCATTGGGGCCGGGGCGTGGACGTCTCCGGGTACGTACCCTCGGCGCGCGACGAGGCGCTGCGTGCGCGGTGGTCACCGGCGGGCAAGCCGGTCGTCGGATTCGTCGGACGGCTGGCGCCCGAGAAGCACGTCGAACGGCTGGCGGTCCTGGCGCGACGAACCGACCTGCAGGTGGTGGTGGTCGGTGACGGCGTCGACAAGCAGAAGCTGGAGAAGCTCATGCCGTCGGCGGTCTTCACCGGCGCCCTGTACGGTCCCGCCCTCGCGACCGCCTACGCCAGCATGGACGTCTTCGTGCACAGCGGTGAGCACGAGACGTTCTGCCAGACCGTGCAGGAGGCGAAGGCCTCCGGCGTCCCGGTGATCGCGCCCAACGCGGGTGGCCCGCGGGACCTGATCGTGCCGATGCAGACCGGTCTTCTGTTGGACGTCAAGGACTTCGAGGCGAAGCTGCCGACGGCAGTCGACCACCTACTCGCCGAACGGCACCGCTACTCGGTGGCGGCCAGGCGCAGCGTGTTGAGCCGCACCTGGCCCGCCGTCTGCGAGGAACTGCTGGGCCACTACGACGCCGTCCTGGGCCGTCGCGGCGTCCGCGCCGCCTGACTCAGCCCTGCGCCAACACGGCGACCGGCTGCCATTCCTCCCACGTCGCCAGACGACTTTCGTAGTCCGCCTTGGCAATCTGCAGCGGCGCCTCGCCGAAGAACACTCGCAGCGGCGGGTTCTCGGTGTCGACGATCCTGAGGATCGCCGCGGCCGAGGCCTGCGGATCGCCCTGCTTGGACACCCGTTGGTCGCGGATCCGCTGTGCCTCTGCGTGCGCCTCGGCGTAAGCGGGAAGTTCGTCGGCCTTCTTCGACGACGAACCGCCCCAGTCGGTGGAGAACCCGCCGGGCTCGATCAGCGTGACGTGAATGCCGAACGACGCCACCTCGGTGGCCAGCGCCTGCGAGAAGCCCTCCAGCGCCCACTTCGACGCGTGGTAGATGCCGACGTTCGCGAACGCGCTGATGCCGCCGATCGACGACACCTGGATGATGTGCCCGCTGCGCTGCTCGCGCAGGAACGGCAAGGCGGCCTGCGTGATCCACAGCGCGCCGAACACGTTCGTCTCGATCTGGTCGCGGGCCTCCTTCTCGGAGAGCTCCTCGATGAAGCCGAACTGGCCGTAGCCGGCGTTGTTGACCACGACGTCGAGGCGCCCGAAGTGGTCGTGAGCCTGCTGCACGGCGGCGAAGTCGGCGTCGTGGTCGTTCACGTCGAGCTGAATCGGCAGCAGTGCGTCGCCGTACTTGGCGGCCAGGTCGTCCAGCGTCGAGGTGTCGCGCGCAGTCGCCGCGACCTTGTCGCCCCGCTCCAGTGCTCCGATCGTCCATTCCCGGCCGAAGCCTCGCGACGTTCCGGTGATGAACCACACCTTCTCTGCCATGTATGTCTCCTCTTCCTCTTCGTGACGTCCTGCGGACGTTCAACGCAGGAGGGGGTTACCCATTCCCGGTAAGTCCACATTCACAGGTAGCGTCGATCCCGTGAGTCGTGCGACGTTGGAGAAGAACCCCCGCGAGGTTGCGTCGATGTTCGACGGCGTGGCCCGCCGGTACGACATCACGAACACGGTGCTCTCGCTCGGACAGGACAGGTTCTGGCGTCGGGCGACCCGCTCCGCGCTGCAGATCGGCCCCGGCGACGCGGTACTCGATCTGGCAGCGGGTACCGCGGTCTCCACCGTCGAGCTTGCGCAGTCGGGGGCCTGGTGCGTGGCAGCGGACTTCTCGGTCGGCATGCTGGCCGCCGGGGCGGCGCGCGACGTGCCCAAGGTGGCCGGTGACGCGACGCGGCTACCCTTCGCCGACGAGTCCTTCGACGCGGTCACCATCAGCTTCGGTATTCGCAACGTCGTCGACCACGCCGCGGGGCTGCGGGAGTTGGCGCGGGTGACGCGACCGGGCGGCCGACTGGTGGTGTGCGAGTTCTCGACGCCGACCAATGGTCTCTTCGGCACGGTCTACAAGGAGTACCTGATGAAGGCGCTCCCGTCGGTGGCCCGCGCGGTGTCGAGCAACCCCGACGCCTACGTCTACCTCGCGGAGTCGATCCGTGCGTGGCCCGACCAGCCCGAGCTGGCCCGCCGTATCGCCGACGCGGGGTGGGGTGCGGTGCGGTGGCGCAATCTCACCGGCGGCATCGTCGCCCTGCACGCCGCCACCAAGCCGTAGCAGACGCCCACGAGCGTGCGTGTCCGTACCCGACACGCCGCAAGGAAATCAGCGAACGCGCACGCTCGTCGCGGCTCAGAACTGCTGAGTGATCCGAGCGTCGACGTCGAGGCTCATCCGCTCGGGCTCCGTGCCGGCCCGCGCGCACGCCTCCTTCACCAGCTCGGGCGTGTCCGCGGCGAAGACCCCGTACAGGACTTCGTCGGTGGGGACGGCGAGCGTCATCAACAGCCACACGTGCGACCCCTCGGCGCACATGCTTGCCGTCGACTCGTCGAGTGCGGCCACCACCTCGTCGATCAGTTGGCGCGTCAAGTTCGGCCGGTACCACTCCACCAGGTACCGGGTCGCGATCGAGACTGCTGCACTCATCAGTTCGACGGTACGGACGATCCGCGCACCGGTAATCGGGGTAAACCCTACGAATCACCCGACTTCAACTTCACCGCGAGTTGCGCGCGGGATCGAATCCCCAGCTTGCGATAGATCTGGGTCAGGTTCGCCTCCACGGTCTTGAGGCTGATGAACAGCGTCGACGCGATGTCACGGTTCGTCATGCCCGACGTCGCCAACTCGGCGATCCGCTGTTCGGTCGGGGTCAGCGTCGCCTTCTGCGGGGTGGCCACCTTGGTCCGCTCCAGTTCGTCGCGGACCTTGTCGGCCCACAGCGGAGCCCCCATTCGTTCGAACTCGCGCAACGCCTCGCCGAACGTGTCCGCGGCGGCCTGCTTCAGCCGCAGACGGCGCTGCAGCTGCCCCAGCAGAATGAGCGTGCGCGCCCGTTCGAACGGCATGGGCAGCCGATCATGTTCTGACAGAGCGACTTTCACCAAACTCATCGCCTCGTCGAGTTCGCCCTTGGCGGCCCACCACATGCTGCGGCACCTGGCGCCCGTGGCCAACAGCCATGCACGGTCCAATCGACGGCCGTCGGTCTCCAGTTTCGCGATGAGAGGTTCGGCCGCGTCGATCTGGCCGACGGTGACCATCGCCTCGACCGCATCGGGAACGAAGTCGAGATTCCTGATCTCGTTGCCGGGCAACAGGTCGAAGACGTCGACCAACGGTTGCAGGGCGGCGAGTGCCTCCGCATGATTCGACAGCGACAGTTCCAAGAAGCCCAGCGCCGTGATTGCCCTCATGGACAGTTGGGGTGTGCTGAATTCGATCGAGATCTCTAGGGCGGCTTGGGCGTCGGCGCGGGCCTCGGCGACCTTTCCCATGTGCGCGGCGACGGTGGACCGAATGGCCAGGGCGACACCCCGAAGGTTTTGCGTGTCAATGTGTTCCGCGCGTTCGATGGCCTCTTCGGCAACGGCTTCCGCAGCTGCGAAATCCCCTCGCCACACGTCCGCGAGGGCGGTGTGGGCGTCGAACATCATCACGTCGCTCTCGGCGCCGCGATCCATGCAGAGTCGGCGTACGTCGATCGCCTCGAGTCGCGCCAGTTCGAGTTCGCCGGTCCACGCGTGGATGATCGCCCTGACCGCACAGGCCCGGAACTGCATCGGCACGTCGGCGTCCAGATCCTCCATGTCGAGGGCCCGCTGCAGGCTGTGTTGGTCGACGCCGTCGCCCCGCGTGCATTTCGCCAGGACCGACATCGCGAGCACCTGGCTGGTCAGTGCGGGCCTCGACAGGCCGCGTGCTCGCTCCAACGCTTCGTCGGCGTGGCGGACCGCGTCGTCCAACTTGGCCGAATACAGGGACGCGAACGACGAGAGTAGGAGACTGCGCACGATCAGGACGTGGTCGTCTTCGGCGTCGCTCTGTGCGCGACTGAGCAGGTCGATCGCCTCTGTCAGGCTGTCGTCGTAAATGCGAATGGCCGCAAGCATGTTCAGCGCGCTCGCCCGAAGTGGCCCCGGTGAGAGCTGGTCCACCGTCGGCTTGAGCAGTTCGTCGGCGCGTTGCGGCTCACCCGCGCGAAAGTGATGCTCGGCGCATCGGATACGACGCGCCGGAGTGTCGCCGCCAAGGTCGATGGCGAGGTCCAACAACTCGGCGGCGGCCGCGGGTGCGCCTCGCATGCGGGCCGCATCGGCAGCGGTGTCCAGTGCCAGCAACGTCGCGGGATCTGCGCTGGAGGTGGCCAACGCCAGATGGCGTGCCCGCATCTCGGGTTGCTCCACGATCTCTGCCAGAGCGCGGTGCATCTGTCGCCGCCGACTGGGCCCTACGACGCTGTAGACCCCCCGGGCGAGGAGCGGATGGGCAAACCTCACCCGGTTTCCGGAGATGGTCACGATGCCGTTCGACTCGGGCGCTTCGAGAAGTTCGACGACGCGCTCGGCCGTCTGCTCCGTGACCTGCGCGATCAGGTCGACCGTCGGTGCGCCCACGCTCGCGGCGGCGAGCAGTACCGTCTGGGTGCCCTCGCCGAACTGGTCGAGCCGTGAGCGGACGAGGTCGGCCAGCGAGCCCGGCAATGCCGCATCGGCGGTGCTGAACTGACCGTCGATGGCCCTGGCCAGTTCGAGTGCATAGAACGGGTTGCCGCCCGAGAGTTCGTTGATCCGAACGATGGTGGGCCGAGAGAACGAGCGTCCGAGGCTGGCGGAGATCACCTTGCGGAGCCCGCCGAGGCTCAGGGGACTGACGTGGACGCGTTCGACGCCGTCGAGTCGGTTGAGCCTCAACCACTCGGTTCCGTGCCGCCCGGCCGCTTCGGTGCGCTCGGTGACGATCACGCCGATGCGCCCTCGGAGCCGTCGGGTGGAGAACGCGATCACCGCCTGGCTCGACGAGTCCAGCCACTGGACGTCGTCCACCGCCACGACCACCGGGGCGTCGGTCGCGAGGCGGTCGACGAGGGTCAGGAAGGCGGAGGCGACGACGCGCTCATCGGTGTCCGGCCCGCTGCCGTCGCCGCGCAGCAACACCCTGTCGATCGCGATGCGCTGCAGGTTGGGCAGGGTGCCGAAGACCTCGTCGTCGACGCCTTCGAGCAGATCGGCGAGTACCGCGTAGGTCAGGCCTGACTCGGCTTGGCCGGCTCGCGCCGACAGCACGTGGAAGCCGTCGTCACGTGCCTGCTCCAGCGCTGCCAGCCACAACGTGGTCTTGCCAATTCCCGCTTCGCCCTCGATGACGAGCGCGGTCGGATGGCGCGTGCTCGAGTCGAGGAATGCGCCAACTGCACGCGATTCCGCCGATCGGCCCACCCCTGAGCGCATCATGCACGTCCCCCAACGTTGCAAACCCTGTTCGCATGTTCCCCACCGTCGATTCTGGCAAACCCAAAACCTGACGCGACTTACGCCGGGGAAAGTTTAGCTGCCCGCGGTGACAAGTTGCTCGATCTATGGCGTTTAGGGAGTCACTCCGACGGAATCGACGCGACGTCCACCCGGCCGAGTGGGCCAAGCCCGTCTCCGGTGACGATCGAGGGGCAGCGGAAGACCTAAAGTCCGGTCAGCTGAAGGGCTCGCGCCCGTCGACCCGACGCGAGGCCGCCCCGGCCACCCGCCACGCCCGGGCGATCCAGTCGGCGTCCTCATCGGTGACGAGATTGCCCATCACGCGAACGGCAACCTCCATCAGGCCGTGCGACCGCATGGCGATGGGTCCGACGGAGGGCAGGAAGCGCGGGATCGTCAGCAACAGTGCGAGTCTTCGCGCGACGGAGAACCCGCGGGCGTAGTGGCGGTGCAGCTCCGCGGGCCAGGCCTGCGAGAGGTCGCCGCTGCCCAACAACTCTGCGGCCAAGCGGCCCGTCTCGAGGCCGTAGTCGATGCCTTCGCCGTTCAGCGGGTTGACGCACGCCGCGGCATCGCCGATCAGCATCCAGTTGGGTCCGGCGACACCTGATACCGCACCGCCCATCGGCAGCAGGGCCGACAGCGCAGCGCGGGGTTCGCCGGTGAAGCCCCATTCGTCGCGCCGCAGGTTGGCGTAGTGCGCCAGGAGCGGGCGAAGGGCGGTGTCGGCGGGCCGCTTGGACGTGGCGAGGGCGCCGACGCCGATGTTCACCTCACCGTTGCCGAGCGGGAAGATCCACCCGTATCCGGGCAGCACCTCGCCGGCGGGGGAGCGGAGTTCCAGGTGCGACGTGATCCACGGTTCGCTGCTGCGCGGGCTGGCGAGGTAGGCGCGGATGGCCACTCCGTACACGGTCTCCTTGTGCCACTCGCGACCGAGCGCGCGGCCGAGGGTCGACCGGGCGCCGTCGGCGACGATCAGCTCCTCACATCCGATCGCGCTACCGTCGTCGAGGGTCACCGACGTCACGCGACCAGATGAATCATGCGTCACCCCAACGGCTTTGACACCCAGCATCATCTTGGCCCCGTCGTCGACGGCGACGCAGCGGATGCGCTCGTCGAGTTCGGTCCGCGGGACGGCGCTGCCGGTCGCCGAAAACGACGGGCCCGGCCATTCGATCTCCACGTCGGCGCCGAAGCCCGACATGCGCAGCCCCCGGTTGCGGACCTTGCCGTCCAACCAGGGTCCCAGGCCGAGTAGCTCCAGCTCCGTGACCGCGCGCGGGGTGAGACCGTCGCCACATGCCTTGTCCCTCGGGAACTCCTGCGCGTCGATGACCAGCACGTCGCGGCCCTTGCGGACGGCCCAGGCAGCGGCAGCGGAACCTGCCGGTCCGGCACCGATCACCACCACGTCACTTTTGCGGTCCACGCCTCCCAGTATGTTGTAGCAATGAAGACACCAGCGACCGTGGTCGCGGGCGTGGACTTCGGTGACGCAACTTTTGCGGCGAGTGTCCGCGACGGAGTGGCGCGCATCGAGGACCTCATGGCCACAGAGCTGGGCAAGGCCGACGAGTTGATGGCCGAAGCCGTGCAGCACCTCTTTCAGGCGGGTGGCAAGCGGTTCCGGCCGCTGTTCACCGTGCTGTCGGCGCAGCTGGGCCCCGAGCCCGACGCGTGGCAGGTCACCGTCGCCGGTGCCGTCATCGAGTCGGTCCACCTCGCGACGCTGTATCACGACGACGTGATGGACGAGGCTCAAGTACGGCGCGGGGCGGACAGCGCCAACGCCCGCTGGGGCAACAAGATCGCGATTCTGGCCGGGGACTACCTCTTCGCCACCGCGTCGCGGCTGGTGTCCAGGTTGGGCCCCGACGCCGTGCGCGTCATCGCCGACACCTTCGCCCAGCTGGTCACCGGTCAGATGCGCGAGACCCGCGGGGTGGTCGAGGGCGCCGACTCCGTCGAGCACTACCTCAAGGTCGTCTACGAGAAGACGGCCTGCCTCATCGCGGCCTCCGGCACCTTCGGCGCCACATTCTCCGGGGCCGACGACGAACAGATCCAGCGGCTCGGCCGGCTCGGCGGCATCGTCGGCACGGCGTTCCAGATCTCCGACGACATCATCGACATCGACAGCGATCCCGACGAGTCGGGCAAGCTGCCCGGCACCGATCTCCGCGAGGGCGTGCACACGCTGCCCGTGCTCTACGCCCTGCGTGAGAGCGGGCCCGAGGCCGCGCGGCTGCGCGAACTGCTGGCCGGGCCCATCGAGAACGACGACGAGGTCGCCGAGGCACTGGCACTGTTGCGTTCGTCACGCGGGATCGCCGAAGCCAAGGCGACCGTCGCTCAGTACGCGGCCCAGGCACGCGATGAGCTGGCCCAATTGCCGGACGTGCCGGGCCGCGTAGCGCTGGCCAACCTGGTTGACTACACCATCAACCGGCACGGCTGAGTGGAACCGTAGGGGGCCTCCCGAGCGTTGGGTCAGCGAAGTACTTCACGTACTCGGCCCAAGGAGGAGGACGCCGCCATGACCTGGCACCCACACGCGAACCGGTTCAAGACGTTCCTGTTGCTGGTCGTCTTCTCCGCGTTGATCGTGTTCATGGGCGCGCTGTTCGGCAGGTCGATCATGTTCCTTGCCGTGTTGTTCGCGGTCGGCATGAACGTCTGGGTCTACTTCAACAGCGACAAGCTGGCACTGAAGGCGATGCACGCCCAGCCGGTCACCGAAGTGCAGGCCCCGGCGATGTACCGGATCGTGCGCGAGTTGGCCACCACGGCTCATCAGCCGATGCCGCGGCTGTTCATCAGTGACACCGCGGCGCCCAACGCGTTCGCGACGGGACGCAATCCGCGCAACGCGGCGGTGTGCTGCACCACCGGCATTCTCGACATCCTCGATGAGCGCGAGTTGCGCGCGGTCCTCGGCCACGAACTGTCGCACGTCTACAACCGCGACATCCTAATCTCCTGCGTGGCGGGCGCCATGGCGTCGGTCATCACCGCGCTCGCCAACCTGGCCTTCTTCGCGAGCATGTTCGGCGGTAACCGCGAGGGCGGCACCAATCCCTTTGCCATTCTTCTGGTTTCGCTGCTGGGTCCCATCGCGGCGACCGTCATCAAGCTGGCGGTGTCGAGGTCGCGGGAGTTCCAGGCCGACCAGTCCGGCGCCGAGTTGACCGGTGACCCGCTGGCGTTGGCCAGCGCGCTCCGCAAGATCAGCCGGGGCGTCGAGCTGGCGCCGCTGCCACCCGAGACACAGCTGGCCGATCAGGCGCACCTGATGATCGCCAACCCGTTTCGGGCCGGAGAGAAGATCGGCAAGTTGTTCTCGACGCACCCGCCCATGGAGGAACGCATCGCGCGGCTCGAGCAGATGGCGGGCCGCGGCCCGGGCCAATACTGATCCTTTCCTTCTCGCGCTCTTCTCGCGTTCTCCTCGCGCGAGCGTGCGTGTTGGTGCGCGACGCGCCGAGAGGTCGTGGCACTTTACGCACGCTCGGCGGGGCTAACGTTCTGCGGTCGACGATCGATGAACCCCGTGTGACCACCGCTTCGCGAAGTAATCGCGCGCCCATGGGAAACCCGCTCTACGCTGGTCGCGTGCTGAGCAGACTTCTGATCGGCCTGGTGGCTGCGGGGGCAGCCGTGATCGGCGTGCCCGCAGTGGCCGCCGCCGATCCGGAGCCAGGGCCGCCGCCCCCGCCTCCCGCGCCCAACGTGCAGGCATACGCCACCGTCAGGCCGTCGGAATACCTGCTGCAAGACGGCTCCGTCTACGGGTTCGCCGTGCCGGGCGACATCGCCTGCGTCATCAGTCGCGGGAACGGCAACTACGGGTGCAGCGGCCCCATCCCGGCCGCCCCCAACGGCGCCAACGTGGTCACCGGCGGGCAGGTCGGCCCGGCCGGCTTCACCAACGCCGACCGACCGCTGTACGTGTTCGAGACGTTGCCGAAGCGGCTGGAACCCGGCACCAAGATCAGCTTCCGCAACGTCACGTGTGGCACAGACGGCACCGTCACGGCGTGCACCAACAACTACGACGGCGGCGGCTTCGTCATCAGCCCGGCGGGCAGCTACGCCGTCGACCCGAACAATCCCCTGATCGACCGGCCGCAGCCGTCGAACCCGTACGCCAACTGAGGGATCGTTAGAACCCCGAGCCGTGCACCTCGTGCCCCGGCTTCTCGGCGGCCAGGCCGCGGTAGGCGTCCTCGACCGTGGAGCCGTGGTTGATGACGCCGTCCACCTCGCGGGCGATCGGCATGTTCAGTCCGTACTTCTCGGCGAACTCCATGATGACGCTGGCGGCCTTGACGCCCTCGGCGACCTGATTCATCGAGGCGATGATCTCCTCGATGGTCTTGCCGGAACCCAGCTCCTCGCCGACGTGGCGGTTGCGGCTGCGTTGGCTGGTGCAGGTGACGATCAGGTCGCCCATGCCGGCCAGCCCGGCGAACGTCTCCCGCTTGCCGCCCATGGCCTCGCCGAGCTTGGACATCTCGTTGACCGCGCGGGCCATGACGAGGGCACGGGTGTTCTCGCCGATGCCCAGCGCGTAGCCCATCCCGACGGCGATGGCGTACACGTTCTTCAGCGCACCCGCCATCTCGACGCCGACGACGTCATCGGTGGTGTACGTGCGAAAGCGCTTGGTGCGGAACAGGTCTCCGAGGTTCGCGGCCAAATGCTGGTCGGGCATGGCGAGTACGGCCGCGGCCGCATAGCCGTCGGCGACCTCGCGGGCGATGTTCGGTCCGGCCAGGATTCCGGCGGGGTGACCCGGCAGCACCTCGTCGACGATTTGCGACATCCGCATGTTGGTGCCCTGTTCGAGGCCCTTCACCAGTGACACGACGGGGACCCACGGCCGCAGTTCCTTGGCCAGTTCGGTCAGTACGCCGCGGAAACCGTGAGACGGCACGCCCATCACGATGACGTCGGCGCATTCGGCAGCCTCGGAGAAGTCGGTGGTGGCCCGCAGCGAGTGCGCGAGTTCGACGTCGTCGCCGAGGTAACGCGAGTTGCGGTGGTTGTCATTGATGTCGTCGGCGGTCTCCTGCGAGCGCACCCATTGCAGCGTCGGCCCGCGCCTAGCGCAGATGGACGACACCGTGGTTCCCCAGGAGCCTCCACCGAGGACGACGACGTTCGGTTCGCGTTGCGCTGGTGCCATGGCGATCAGGGTATGGCCGGTGGCGGATTGGGGAGGTGGATTCAGTTGCGTCGGGCGAACACCCTGAACGGTCAAGATCAATCGGCGGTTCCGTCAATCACTTTGCTCTAGGGGTGGCGGAGGGGCCATTTACCTGGCTATTATTCGATCGCTGGTAAAGCGCACAGGGGGCTATGCTATGGGGCATCGCACACGCGCCTGCTGCTCATACATAGGAGAATTCGTGATTTCAAAGTTCTTTGCGGCTGTGGTGATCGCCGCTGCCGGCCTCTTCGCCGGTGTCTTCGCGGGCGTGGCGGCCCCCGCCTCGGCGGCGTGTGCGCCGAGTTTTACCTCGATTCCTTGCACGATCGTGACTAACGTGGCGCAGGCTCCCAGCCAGCTGGCTGGGCAAAATTGCCCGACTGACTCGCCCTCGAACACCTGTGGTCTCGTCGGGGCTCCGACTCAGTTCGGGGATGCTGTGACCGACCTCCCGAACCAGTTCGCTGCGGGCGCGGCAACCATTCCGAACATCGCTGGCGTCAACTGCCCGCCGAACTCTCCGCAGAACACGTGCGGCCTCACCGGCGCTCCAGGCCAGTTCTTTGGCGCCGGCGGTGGCCTCGAGCAGATCGTGACCGCGCCGCAGACCATCGCGGGCGCGCTCGCAGCGGCTCCGGGACAGTTCGCCAGTGCCATCCAGAACGGTGGCACCGCCCCGTAACACCCTCAGCCTGAACACCAACGAGCCCGGAGACGTCTGACGTCTCCGGGCTCGTTGCTATTTGGTGTCCGGCGAGCACGGGGTGCGATGGATAATGGGAACAGCACACGCTGAGGGGGCCCCGTGTCCGTGTCGGTGTCGGCGGTCGAGTCGTCGAACCCGGATGCACTGACGGCTGCCTCGGATCAGCTCGGCACCAAGATCATTCAGCTCGACGCGGTGCTCGCCGAACAGCGCCGCGCGCTCGACGAGCTCGAGGCGTCGTGGCAGGGGCAGGCTTCGAGCGCGGCGATCGCCAGGGGAGAGGCCAACCTGCGCGAGCAGACTGCCCTGCGCGGGCGGCTGCAGGCCGTCCAGGCGGCGCTGCGCTCCGGCGGCAGCCAGCTGTCGTCGGCGCGCGACGCGGTACTCACCGTCGTCGACGGGCTGCGGGCGGTCGGCTGGCAGGTGACCGACGACGGGACCGCGACGCCACCGCCCTGGTTCCCGGCGCACCTCGCGATCATGGCGGCCCCCTTCACGGCGATCATCCGTCGGCTGTTGGAGCTCTTCGACACCATCGACCAGCAGACCGCGGCCGCCATCCGTGCGGCCACCGGCACCGTCCCGCCGAGCGCACCCGGAGCGTCACCCGCCTCGGCGGACATCCCTGCGCCGGGCACCCCAGCCGGGGACGTCAATGCGTGGTGGACGTCGTTGAGTCCGGAGCAGCGGCAGCGGCTGATCGCGGCGCATCCCCCAGAGTTGGGCAATCTCAACGGGATTCCGGCGGGCGTACGCGACCAGGTCAACCAGGCGGTGATGACCGACGACCTCGCTCGGGTCAGCGACGTTGCTCGGCGCAACGGCGTCTCCACCGATGACGTCGTGCACGATCCGGTCAGGTTCGGGCTCGCCACGGTCGACGCCACCCGATACACCAATGCGGTGCAGGCGAAGCGTGGACTAGACCATCAACGCGGCGGCGACGCGGGCGATCCCAACGTCCGGCCGGTGATGCTGTGGGCCTACCAGCCTTTGGCCGACGGCGGGCAGGGCAGAGCGGCGGTGGCGATCGGCAACCCCGACACCGCGCAGAACACCGCGGTCGTCGTGCCCGGCACCGGCAGCAGCCTGCGCGACGGCTGGCTCTCCGACGGCCACGACGACGGCATCCACCTCTACGAGCAGTCGCGGCTCGGCAACCCCGACGAGCAGACGGCGGTCATCTCGTGGATGGGGTACGACGCCCCGGACAGCTTCACCGACCCGCGCATCGCCACGCCGTGGTTGGCGCGCGAGGGCGGCGACCTGCTGGCGGCCGACGTCAACGGGCTGTCCGCGACGCACCTCGGTACGTCGCACGTCACGGTGATCGGTCATTCCTACGGGTCGACGACGGTGGCCGACGCGTTCGCAGGCGGTGACATGAGGGCCAACGATGCGGTGCTGATCGGTTCTCCCGGAACGGATCTCGCGACGAGTGCGGCCGACTTCCACCTCGACGGCGGCCGCGTGTACGTCGGTGCGGCGTCGACCGATCCCGTCAGCTGGTTCGGCACACCGGGTGCGGTTGCGACCAACCTGCTGAACCAGGAGCTCGGTTCGCCGTTCGGTCCGCTGGCCGGGCTGGGCACCGACCCCGCGGGGGACGCGTACGGTTCGGTGCGATTCCACGCCGAGGTCGCGGGCTCGGATGAGCTGAACGTCAGCGACCACTCGCATTACTACGACAGCGGCAGCGAGTCCCTTCGGGCCATGGTCGACATCGCCAGCGGCAACGCCGACCGCCTCGACGACGCCGGGCCACTCGCCGAGGGCCGCCATCAGCCTCGGATCTCGACGCCGGACCACGTCGACATACCGTTCGTCGGCACGGTGCCGATACCGCACCTCGACACCGACATCCCGGGCTCACCGGCGATCATCGACGACGAGGCCGACCGACCAGGGAGCTCTGTCACCACTGACCACTCATATCGCCCCAACGACTAGGCGGCCCGGCTGGCGGACAGTCGCCGGCGTCGTCGCCATGACGCTTGCCCTAGGAGGCTGCTCGATGATGCAACGCCACGGCCCCAACGCGGAGCGCCCGGCCGATCCGCTGTCCACCGAGCAGTCCCGCAGCCAGGTCGTCGACCCGGCCAAGCAGATCACCCGGCTGGCCAAGCTGCAGGATGCCTATGCGGCGTTCTCGTTCAGCTCGTGCAACGACCAGGGCGACGCGCCGTACAAGGGCGTCGTCCGGCTGAACTTCACGCTCCCGGCCGGAGAGAAGACCGACGCCTACTTCGACCGGATCGCGGCCACCATGGCCGCCAACGGCTGGACGGACGGTCCACCGCCGGGCTACGTGACGTACGGCCGCGTCATCCACACCCAGGGCGTCGTGGGCGTGATGGCACCCGGTCCTGCCGACGGCTGGGCCAACGTCGAGTTGTCGGGGGAGTGCCGCAACGTGGACGACCACGCGAGCGACGGCGGCTTCGACTGGACGAAGTTCCCGCTCGACTAGCGGTAGTTGACGAACTGCACCGCGATCTCGAGGTCGGCGCCGCGCAACAGCGACTGGACGGCCTGCAGGTCGTCGCGCTTCTTGGAGCTGACGCGGATCTCATCGCCCTGGATCTGCGCCTTGACGCCCTTGGGGCCCTCGTCGCGGATCAGCTTGGTGACCTTCTTGGCGTCCTCGCTGCTGATGCCCTGCTTGATGCTGCCGATCACCTTGTAGGTCTTGCCCGACGGCTGCGGATCGCCGGCATCGAAGGCCTTCATGGAGATGTCGCGTCGGATCAACTTCTCCTTGAAGACGTCGACGGCGGCCTTGACCCGCTCCTCGGTGGAGGAGACCAGGATGATGCCCTCCTCGCCCTGCCACTCGATGGTGGTGTCGGTGCCGCGGAAGTCGAAGCGGGTGGACAACTCCTTGGCGGCCTGGTTGAGGGCGTTGTCGACCTCCTGGCGATCGACCTTGCTGACGACGTCGAAGCTGGAATCTGCCATGGACTCGCTCCTTCCTTCCCTTGGTGCGTTTTCGTCTTGGGCCCATCCTCGTTGTACCCTGCTACTCGCACCAAACCCGGGTCGGGATTGGCGCGGAGTATCCCGGCAGGTTGCCCGAGCGGCCAATGGGAGCGGACTGTAAATCCGTCGGCTAACGCCTACACAGGTTCGAATCCTGTACCTGCCACACCACGGTCAGGCCCCCTTTCGAGGGGGCCTGACTGCGTTGCGGGTACAGAAGGCGTCACGGAGTGTGCCGAGGCGCGTGAAGCTCTGCTAGTCACCGCCGAGTTTCCGGTACGCCGCACCGACGATCGGCGTGACGATCGACCGCGGCGCGTAGCCGCTCGCCACCGACATCACTTTCGACGTCAGACCGGGAACCACGCGCATCTTGTTGCGCACCAAGCCATTCAACGCGGCCCTCGCCGTGTATTCGGGCGAGATGAACAGGAAGTCTGGCATCAACTCTTCGGCAGGCAGATCGATGCGCACCGGTCCGGGAGCCAACACGGTCACGTTGATGCCCAAGCTCGTGACCTCGCCGCGCAATGACTCGCCGAACGTGTTGACGAACGCCTTCGATGCTGCGTAGGTGGCGTTGTTCGGGATGGGCGAGTTACCTGCCACGGAGCCCGAGATCAGGATCCCGCCCGCGCGCCGCTGCACCATCCCGCCGAGCACGGCCAACACCAGGTCGTGGACCCCAAGCACGTTCAGCTGCACCTGATCCCGCTGCCCCTGGGCGTCGAGGTTGGCGACCGGACCGAACGTCGACGTGCCGGCATTGGCGCACAGGACCGACACGTTGCGGTTGGCGAGCTCATCGCACAACTCGCCGCGGGATGTGGGGTCCGCCAGGTCCGCGGCCCGCACCTCGACGGTCACTCCGTAGCGGTCGGTCAACGCCGTGGCCAGTTCCGCCAGCACCTCCTCGCGCCTGGCGGTGATGATCAGATGATGCCCCCGCGCGGCGAGCCCGGTGGCCAAAGCCGCCCCGATGTTCTGCGAGGCGCCGGTGACGACGGCGCGCGCGTCGGGGCTGGGAGCGGGCACGGGCATGGCGACAATCGTAGGGACCGACGGCGTTCCCGCATGGATCCCCGGACGGTTCAGCTCGTCTCCGACGACTGCAGATGTCGCACTGCCTCACTGCTCTGACCACCCACGGCTACGGGTACGGTCGCAGGGCAACGACGGTTTCGTGCCGTTGGCACTGAGCCCATTGGCCCGGCTTTTGAACATGGAGGCAGGCGATGACCGCCAGCAGCGGTAGCGAACCGGTATCCCCCAACGCGCCAGAGCATCCGCTGCGCACCCTGGCTTCCCTGCCGAGAGTGGGCATCCGGGACTTCGCCCGTGACCGCGGCCGCTTCGCCCGTCCGGGGCGACCACGGTCCCCGCTCTGGGGAATGGGCGACCGTGTCCTGATCGACTTTCCGGTGGGGCCGACGGTGGTACTCACCTCGGACCCCGACGACGCCAAGGCGGTGTTCTCCAACCGCGACGGTGCGCTTTCCTTCGGCGAGATGCTGCGCCGGTTCACCCCGCACGAGCCGCTGTTCGGCAGCGACGCCTACATCTTCCGTGAGGGGGACGAGCACCTCAAGGAGCGCCGCAAGGTTGCGCCGCCGCTGCACGGCAAAGCGCTCAAGTCCTACGAGCGCGCAATGGTCGACATCGTGCTGCGACGACTCCCGGAGTGGCCGCTCGGCTCGCCGGTCAGCTTCAGCCAGATCGGCGGACAGCTCGCCCTCGACGTGATGATGACCGTGATCTTCGGCGTCTCCGAGCCGGATCGGATGCGGCGCCTGGAACACGCGATGAAGGCCTACAACGCGGTCAGCGAGAGCGCGTCGTTCCTCGGTGTTGGTGTGGCGACGACCTTGTTGAGCGGCAAGTGGACGGCGGTCCCGCGGTTGGCGAAGACGGCCGCCGCCGTCGACGCGATCGTGCTCGAGGAGATCGCCGAGCGGCGCCGCACCGGTTCGCGAACAGACGACTGCCTGACCATGTACCTGGACATCGACGCGGCCGACGAACAGCCGCGTGGTGACTTGTTTCTCGCGCGCTCGATGCGCGGGCTGATGCTGGCCGGCTACGCCGCCACCACGGTCACCCTCGGCTGGCTGGCCGACCTGGTCGTCTCCCAGCCGGAAACGCTCGCTGCGCTCGATGAGAGCCTGGACCGCGGCGAGGACGACTACCTCGAGGCGGTCATTGCCGAGACGTTGCGGCTACGGCCCGCACTGCCGTTCACCGGCCGCCGCGCGCTGCGGGAATTCGACCTCAATGGTCTGCTCATCCCGCAGGGTGCGTACGTCCTGATCGGAATCATGGCCCTGCACGAGCGCGCCGACCTCTATCCAGACCCGCTGGCCTTTCGGCCCGAACGCTTCGTCGGCGCGCGGCCCAAGGCCCACAGCTGGGTGCCCTTCGGCGGCGGTTCTCATTACTGCCTGGGGGCCGAGTTCGCGCTGTTCGAGGCGCGGGTGCTGTTGCGGACCCTGTTCGAGCACCGCCGACTCGGCGCCGTGCCCGGTCACGTCGGTGGACGGTCGAGCCGTACGCACCCACTGCCGGTCCCTGCGGGCGGGGCCCCCGTCGTGCTGACGGCACGCCACTGAGCCGCCTACACGCGTTGCCTCCGGGGCGCTGGCACGACGAATATGGCGCTGATCACTCGTCGCGTCACACTTTGCTCACGCGCCGCCGCTGAGGTGGGGATAAAGTGACCAGACCCCAGACGGTTGATGGGGCAGCGAAGACGGGGATTCCTTGCATTTCAGCATCTGTTCGACGAGATGCTCGGGCAGTTAGGGGCGTGTTGACGGCACATGTCTGAGAGCGCGGCGATTTCAGCCAAGACCCTGCTGGATGTTGCGCGGCACCGAGCGCAGCTGCATCCGGACAAGCTGGCGTTCGACTACTGCCGCTTCCTCCCCGATGGTGAACGACACAGCCAGCTGACCTACCTCGAACTCGACGTCAAGGCGCGGGCCATCGCGGCCACCTTGCAGCGAGAGGGCGTGGCGGGCGAACGCGTGGTGGTCCTGTGCCCCTCGGGCGTGGACTTCGTCGCGGCATTCTTCGGGTGCATCTATGCCGGAGCCGCTGCGATTCCGGTGCATCCGCCGGTACGCAACCGGGTGATCGGGCGGGTCGCGTCCATTCTCGAGGACGTCGACGCGGGCTTCGTCCTCGCCACGGCCGCATCCCAATCGGAGCTGAAGTCTGCAGTCGACGGCTTGACCGACGGGAATTCCCTGCGCTGGTGTGCGGTGGACGAGGTCAGCGACGACACCGCCGCGCAGTGGGTCGCGCCTGACATCGACCCGAGCACGATCGCGCTGCTGCAGTACACCTCGGGGTCGACGAACACGCCGAAGGGCGTGATGGTCACCCACGCGAACCTGCTGCACAACCTGGAGACCATCGCCCAGGCGTGCGGCGACGACTCCGGCGTGTTCTGGCTGCCGCTGCATCACGACATGGGCCTCATCGGTGGTGTCCTCGAAACCCTTTACCTGGGCGGTAGTTCGTACTTCATGCCACCCGAGGCCTTCATCGAACGCCCGATGCGGTGGCTGGAAGCCATGTCCCGACACCGCGCCACGACGACCACCGCGCCGAACTTCGCCTACGAACTCTGCATCGAGCACAGCACCCCGGAGGAGCGGGCGGCGCTGGATCTCTCGAACTGGCGGTCGGCGTTGTGTGGCGCCGAGCCGGTGCGTGCAGCCACCATGGATCGATTTGCCGAGGCGTTTGCCTGCGCCGGTTTTCGGCCGGAGGCATTCCACCCGGTGTACGGGCTTGCCGAGGCGACGCTGCTGGTCGCCGGCGGGTCGGAATCCGCCGTGCCGGTGGTGCGCCACGTCGACGGCGTCGCGATGCGCGAGCACAGCGTCATCGACGTCGACCCCGAGCACCCCGCGGCGACCCCGTTCGTCGGCTGCGGTCGGACGCACAACGGCCAGGAGATCGTCATCACGGATCCGGCGGCGCGAGAGACGTGCCCAGCCGGCCAGGTCGGCGAGATCTGGCTCGCCGGAGGCGGCGTCGCAGCGGGCTACTGGGGCAGGCCCGAGGAGACGGAGCAAACGTTTCAGGCGTTCCTGGTCGACGGACGCGGACCGTTCCTGCGGACGGGGGACCTCGGGTTCCAACTCGACGGCGAGCTGTTCGTCACGGGTCGGCTGAAGGACCTCATCATCATCCGCGGGCGGAACTACTACCCCGAGGACATCGAGGCGCACGTTCAGGACAGTCATCCCGGGCTGCTGCGTGGCCGCGGAGCATGCTTCTCGGTCACGCCGGACACGGGGTCAGACGAACGACTCGTCGTCGTGCAGGAGGTAGACCGCGGTCTGATCGGTGAGGACGACGTCAGCGCCGTCATCGCCGCGATCCGCACGTCGGTCACCGAACATCACCACATCCGGCCCGACGCCGTCGTTCTGGTCGACCTGTTGGGCATCCCGACGACGTCGAGCGGCAAGATCAGGCGCAACAAATGCCGCGACGCCTTCCTCGACGACGAACTCCAGGTGTTCGCGCAGTGGCGCGCGCCAACCTCAGAAGCCCAGCCCGCCAACGTATCTGCCGGTGACCCGGGTCCTGGCGGGCGGCGCGCGGAGGAGATCTCGGAGTGGTTCGTCGCGCAGCTGTCGCGCGAGCTCGACCTGGTTCCCACGGAGATCGACGTGACGGAACCGTTCGCCCACTACGGGCTCGACTCGATTCATGCCATCCGGCTGACCTCCGCCCTGGCAGCCTGGCTCGGCCGCGAACTCTCTCCGACACTCGCGTACGAGTACCCGACGATCGAGTTGGCGTCGAGACACCTGGCCGGGGACGACACCGCTGACGCACCGCGCGTCGCCGCCGCCGCCCCGCGAGCCGCCCGCACCAATGGCGTGCAGGAACCGACCGCGATCATCGGCATCGGCTGCCGGTTTCCGGGCGCCGACGGTCCCGAGGCCTTCTGGCGGCTGCTCTCCGAGGGCGCCGACGCCGTGACCGAGGTACCGGCGGACCGCTGGGGTGCGCAGGCCTTTTCTGGTGCGCGCGTGGACAACCCGGCCACCCGACGGGCGGGGTTCCTCGACCAGGTCGACCAGTTCGACGCCGAGTTCTTCTCCATCTCGCCGCGCGAATCGGCCCGCATGGATCCCCAGCAGCGTCTTCTCCTGGAGGTCGCGTGGGAGGCGATGGAAGACGCCGGGCAGGTGCCCGAAGCGCTCGAGGGCAGCCGCACCGGCGTGTTCGTCGGCATCTCCACCAACGAGTACGGGCTGCTCCAGTTCGGCGAGCTGGCCAACGTCGACGCCTACACCGGGACCGGGAGCGCGGTGAGCATCGCGGCGAACCGCCTGTCCTACGTTCACGACTTCCGTGGACCGAGCATGGCGATCGACACCGCCTGCTCCTCGTCGCTGGTCGCCATCCACCTGGCCTGCCGCAGTCTGAGCGACGGCGACTGCACGCTCGCGCTCGCGGGCGGCGTCAACGTCATCCTGTCACCGAAGGTGTCGGTCAACTTCGACAAGGCCGGGGTGATGGCCGCCGACGGTCGGTGCAAGACGTTCGACGCGAAGGCGGACGGCTACGTACGGGGCGAGGGCGCCGGAATCGTCGTCCTCAAACCGCTGAATCAGGCGCTGGCCGACGGGGATCCGATCTATTCCGTGATTCGCGGCAGCGCGACCAATCAGGACGGCCGCACCAACGGGTTGATGGCGCCCAGTCCGCAGTCACAAGAAGCCGTGCTGACCGAGGCCTACCGAAGGGCAGAGTTGTCCCCCGGCCTGGTTCAGTACGTCGAAGCGCACGGCACCGGTACGTCGCTGGGTGATGCGATCGAAGCGAAGGCGCTCGGCACGGTCCTGGCCGAGGGCCGCGCGAGCGACAGCACGTGTGCGATCGGCTCGGTCAAGACCAACATCGGCCACCTGGAGGCCGCGGCGGGGGTCGCCGGACTGATCAAGGTGGCGTTGGCCATGCGGCACCGGATGATCCCGCCGAGCCTGAACTTCACCGAGCCCAACCCGAACATCCCGTTCGACCGACTGAAGTTGCGCGTCGCGCAGACCCTGACCGCGTGGCCCGAGAACGGAGGCCGGGCACTGGCGGGGGTCAGCTCGTTCGGGTTCGGTGGCGCGAACGCACACGTCGTCATGGCTGAGGCCCCACAGGCGCGGGCGACCGCACCGGTAGACGACACCGCAGCACTGCGTGTCGAGCTGTTGCCGCTGTCTGCCCGCTCGCCCGAGGCGCTGCGCGAATTGGCGGCCCGCTACGAGCTGGCATTGAACGGTCGTACGCCGCTGGCCGACCTCTGTTACACCGCCGGTGCGCGCCGCGGCCACCACGACCATCGGCTGGCCGTGATCGGCGACTCGACCGCGGCGATGTCGGATGCACTGTCCGCCTACCGAAGTGGCGTTGCCCATCCCGGGCTCTCGGCCGGACACCGTCGCCCGGGTCGGCGGCACGGTCCGGTCTTCGTCTTCTCCGGTCAGGGCTCGCAGTGGTGCGGCATGGGCCAACAGCTGTATGCGCAGGAGCCCGTGTTCCGGGACGCGCTGGCCATGTGCGACGAGGCCCTCCGCCCGCACCTCGACGGCTCCGTCGTCGCCGAGCTCCTCGCCGAGGACAACGACTCCTGGCTGGGCGACATCGGCCTCGTGCAGCCCGCGATCTTCGCGGTTCAGGTCGCGCAGGCCGCTCTGTGGCGGTCATGGGGGATCGAGCCCGAGGCCGTGATCGGGCACAGCCTGGGTGAGGTGTCAGCGGCGTACGTCTCGGGCGCGCTCACCTTGGCCGACGCGGCTCAGGTGATCTGCGCGCGGTCCCGCCTGCTGCGGCGGCCGGTTGCCCGCGGAGCCATGGTGGTCGCCGAGCTCACGCTGGAGGAGGCGCGCAACCTGGTCTCCGGGCACGAGCACGAGGTCGCGATCGCAGCGGCCAACAGCCATCGCTCGATGGTGCTGTCCGGTGATCCCGAGGTGTTGGCCGACCTCGTCAGGGTGCTGGAGCAGCGCTCCCGCTTCTGCCGGTGGATCAAGGTCGACGTCGCCTCCCACGGTCCTCAGATGGCGGCGTTGCGCTCGGACCTGGCGGCTGCGCTCGCCGACCTGGCGCCGACGGCGGCGTCGATACCCATGTACTCCACGGTGACCGGAGACGTGGTCAGCGGCCCACTCGACGCCGCGTACTGGGTGGAGAACCTCTGCTCGTCGGTGAACTTCTCGGGGGCGACCCGGCGGCTGCTCGACACGGGTCATGATGTGTTCCTCGAGGTCAGCCCGCATCCGATCCTGCTGAGCGCGGTGCGTGAGGACGCCGAGGACACGGGCCGGGACTGCACCGTGCTGCCGTCGATGCGACGTGACGACGGCGGGCGCGCGACCCCACTCGCATCGCTCGGGTCCCTGTACGCCCACGGCCAATCCGTGGCCTGGGAGCAGTTGTATCCGTGGGGTGGCCGATGCGTGGCGGCCCCGACCTATCCCTGGCAGCGCCGCCATTTCTGGACCGACGCCACCGACGCCGTCGAAGCCAGCCCCGCGAGCAGCGCCCCGGCATCGGTGAGCATCGACCAGCTGTCGTGGCGTGTGCCGCTGCACTCCGCAGTGGACGGGACGGCGTTCTGCGAGATCGAGCTCGGCACCGAACTGATGCCGGTGCTGAACGACCACCGGGTGCAGGGCGTGGTCGTCGTGCCCGGGGCGATCCTGCTCGAGTTGGTGCTGTCTGCCGCCGCCGCGACCTACGGGCCCGCGAAGCGGGTGCTACGCGACGTCGACTTCCGGCAGTCGCTGCTGCTCGCTGATGCTCGGCGACGCACCGTTCAAGTCGTCCTGCACGAAGGCGCTTGGGGCGCAGTGCAATTCGAGTGCTTCGGCCTCGAGGTCGGCGATCCTGAGAGCGCAGCGTCGCCCGGGTGGTCACTGCTGGCCAGTGGCGCCGTCGCCCTCGAAGAGGCCGACGAGGCAGGTCGAGCCGGCGGTGAACCGCAGCCGCCCGAGGTCATCGCGGCCTCCTGCCCCGACGTCATCACGGGGCCGTCGTTCTACCATCGGCTGGCCGAGCACGGCCTGCAGTACGGGCCGGGCTTTGCTGCCGTGGAACAGATCTGGCGTCGCGATGGTGAGGCGGTCGCCCGCCTGGCCTCGCTTGGTGTGGACGGCCACGACTTCGCGGACGGCCGGATGCTGGACGCCTCCTTTCAGGCGCTGGCCGCGACGCTGCGGACCACCGGCCGGGTACGCGACACCTATCTGCCCGTGGGGGTGACCGAGCTCCGCACGTACGAGACGTCCGCCGGTGGAGCGTGGTGCCACGCGATACTGCGCCCGACGTCGGATCCCGAGCCGGACACCATCGACGGCGACGTGTTCCTGCTCACCGATGACGGGCAGGTGGCGATGTCGGCCCGCGGGCTGCGGCTACGAAGAGTCCCAGTGGACCGCGGGGCAACGACGGATGAGTTGCGGGACAAGGTGTTCGAACTGCAGTGGCAGCTCGCGTCGCAGGCTCCTCCGGAAGCACCCGCGCCGCGCGGCACCTGGTTGGTCTTCAGCGACGGGAGCGCGACGTCGCACATGCTGCGAGATCACCTCGAGCGGCATTCCGGAAGCTGCGTGATGGTCGAGCCGGGCGCCGAGTTCGAGCGACTGGGACCTGACGCCTATCGCCTCGATCCCGCTCAGCCGCAACACTTCCGGCGGCTCGTCGACGAGGCGCTCGGGTTGGACCGGCGGCCGTGCCATGGGGTCGTGCACCTGTGGAGTCTGCTGGCGGCTGCATCCGCGGAACCGGGTAAAACGTCGAGCGAGTGGCTGGATGCTGCTCGGATCGCGGGCACCACGAGCGTGCTGCATCTGACGCAGGCACTGACGCTGGCCGGCCTGTCGGATCCACCGCGCCTCTGGCTGGTGACCAGCGGTGCGCAGGTGGTCGACGACGACATCGAAACCGGAGTGTCGGTGAGCGTCGCGGCCGCCCCGCTGTGGGGGATGGGCCGGAGCATCGCCCTCGAGCACCCCGAGCTGCGCTGCGCACGGATCGACCTGCCGGCACTGCCGGGACCCAACGAGGTCTCGGCCCTGGCGCGGGAGTTGTGGGCGGACGGCAGCGAAGCCGACGTTGCCGTGCGGGGTACGTCGCGCTACGTCGCGCGGTTGGCCCCGCGGAAGAACGCTCCAGCCGCAGCACGGCGGCCCACGCCAGGTGCCGAGGTGGCGTTCCGGATGGAGTATCCGCAGGCCGGCGTCATCGACGACGTTCGAGCCGTCGCCGCTGCCCGGCCGGCACCGGGATCCGACGAGGTCGAGATTCGCGTGCACGCCGTCGGATTGAACTTCATCGACGCGATGCGCGCGCTCGGGGTGTATCCCGGCCAGCTCGACGGGCCGGTGCGGGTGGGGATCGAATGCGCGGGCATCATCACGGCGATCGGTGATCGCGTAGCAGGCGACGCCGGGCTCCAGGTGGGCGACGCCGTCCTCGCCTTGGCCATGGACGGGGTCGGCTCGTTCGTCACGACCCCTGCCGCCCTGGTAGCCGCCAAACCCGAGCAGCTGACCTTCGAGGCCGCGGCCGCCCTGCCGATCGCCTACCTGACGGCCTACTACAGCCTGCATGAACAGGCGCGGCTACGCCGTGGGGAGCACGTCCTCATCCACTCCGGCGCCGGTGGCGTCGGGCTGGCCGCGGTGCAGGTCGCCCGCTGGCTCGGTGCGACCGTCTACGCGACGGCCGGTACCGCGGAGAAACGGGAGCATCTGCACGCGCTCGGTGTCGAGCACGTCTTCGATTCCCGGTCGCTCGCGTTCGCCGACGAGGTGTTGGCCGCCACCGGGGGCAAGGGCGTCGACGTCGTGCTCAACTCGTTGACGGGCGAGGCGATCGCCAAGGGTCTGACGGTCCTGCGGCCGTCCGGCCGCTTCGTGGAGATCGGCAAGCGCGACATCTACGGGCACGGTTCGCTGCGACTGTGGCAGCTGCGACACAACGCGTCGTACATGGTCGTCGATCTGGCGGCACTGGTCCTCGATCGCCCCGACTACGTCGGCGACCTGTTGCGCAAGGTCGCGACGGGCGTTGCGCAGGGCTTGTGGGCCCCGCCGCCGGTACGTACGTTCCCCGTCGCCGACACCGCCGCCGCCGTCCGTTGCCTGGCCCAGGGCAAACAGATCGGCAAGGTCGTCATCTCTTTGGAGGCCGGAGGGTCGCTCCAGACCGGTGCAGTGCCTGCGGTGCACGCAGCAGACCTTCCCGTCGAATTCGACTCCGACGCAACCTATCTGGTCACCGGCGGCCTCGGCGGGCTTGGCCGTGCGGTCGCCACCTGGCTGGTGGAGCAGGGCGCTCGGCACCTGGTGCTGATGGGACGCTCTGCACCCTCGACCTCCGCGCAGCAGACGCTCGACGCGCTGCGCACGGCAGGGGCGCACGTCGTGGTGGCGCGCGGGGACGTTTCCGACGCTGATCACGTGGCCTCGGTGATCGAGTCGATCCGCCTGTCCATGCCGCCGCTGCGCGGGGTGGTGCACGCGGCGGGAGTGCTCGACGACGGCGCCGTAGCCCACCTCGACCAGCGCCGGCTGCGGGACGTCATGGCGCCGAAGGTCGACGGCGCCTGGAATCTGCATTCGCTCACCCGGGACCTCGACCTGGACTTCTTCGTGCTGTTCTCGTCGGCCGCCGCGGTGCTGGGTTCGCCGGGTCAGGCGCACTACGCCGCGGCGAACTCGTTCCTCGATGCGTTGGCGTGGCATCGGCGGGCCGAGGGTCGGTCGGCGCTCAGCATCAACTGGGGACCGTGGGCCGAGGTGGGTCTGGTCAACCGGCCCGAGCAGGTGCGCCATCTCACTCGGCATGGCATCGAGTCCATGTCGGTGCCCGATGGTGTCGCGGCGTTGGCGCAACTGATGCAGGGTGATGCCACCCAAGCGGCCGTGCTCGACGTCGACTGGGCGCGGTGGCGCCCGGGCTTGCCCGAGGGTGCGTCGACCCTGCTCGCGGATCTGGTTGCGGCGCACAATGATTCGACGTCAGTCGACGAGCGAGAGTCGGAAGCCGCACTGGGCGACGAGGTGCGCCGGGCGGCTCCGGAGCAGCGCAGGCAGCTGCTCGAGTCCTACCTCCGCGATCAAGCGGCGTCCAAGCTCGGCTTGGCGCCGGAGCGGCTCGCCGTCGATTCGCCCCTGAACAACCTCGGTGCCGACTCTCTGATCGCGATGGAACTGCGGACACAGATCGAACGTGATCTCGGCGTTGCCGTGCCCGTCATCGAATTGCTCGACGGACCCACCATCGCGACACTCGCCGGGCGGCTGGACGCGCGCCTCGCGGACCCCGGCCCGACCCCCGGCCAGGTCGGAGATCCCGTCCAAGTCCCCGTCCGCCCGACGCCACCTCCCGACATGCCGGCGCCGGACGATTCGGCTCGATGGATCGACCTGCTCGCCAAGGTGCCGGAGGCGTCGGACGCAGACGTCGACGTGCTGCTTCGCGAGCTCCTGGCCACGAGGGAGGTAGATAGCGATGGATGACCCGATCGACATCTCCGGTCTGTCCGCGCAGGAGAAGCGGGCCCTGCTCTCCCGCCTGCTCGTGGAGCAGGCCCAGGCGGCGGCTGAGGCACACCCCCTGTCCTACGGCCAACGGTCCCTCTGGTTCCTGCACAACCTGGCACCGGCCAGCCCGGCGTACACCATCACCTACGCCGGGCGGATCACCGGTGACCTGGATCTGCCCGCACTGGAACGCGCCGCCCAGGCGCTCGTCGATCGGCACGCGATCCTGCGCACCACCTATGCGGTGCGCGACGACGAACCGGTTCAACTGGTCCACCCCAAGTGGCCGGTGGGCATCGCCCGCCACGAGCTGGGACCCGACGAGGCCGAGTTGCTGGGCTGGCTGCGCCGAGAGTCCAATCGCCCCTTCAATCTTCAGACCGGCCCGGTGTTCCGGCTGTCGCTGTTGCGGCGCACGCCTTCTGTCGCCGCCGGGGCGGCTCGCAGTTCCGACGAGCACGTCCTGGTTCTGGCCGTTCACCACATCGCCGTCGACTTCTGGTCGATCGACGTCATGCTCGACGAGCTGCGCCTGCTCTACGCGGCCGAGCACGGCTCGCCGGCGCCGCCGCTGTGTCCGCAGCGCTACGTCGACTACGTCGACTGGCAACTGCGCATGCTCGACGGCGCCGAGGCCGACCGCCTGTGGGACTACTGGCGCCACCAGCTGGCCGGTGACATCCCCAACATCGCGCTACCGCTGGATCGCCCTCGTCCGGCCGCGCAGACCTATCGCGGAGCCGTGTACCGCTTCACGCTCGAGACCGGGCTCGGCGCGGCGCTGCGCGAGGTGGGTCGGCGCTCGGGTGCGACCCCCTATGCAACCTTCCTGGCTGCCTTCGCCGCACTGCTGCACCGGTACAGCGGCCAGGACGACCTACTCATCGGTTCACCGTTCGGATGCCGGGACCGTCCGGAGCTCGAGGGGCTGGTCGGCTACGTCGCCAACCCCGTGGTGCTACGCGCCGACGTGCACGGCGACCCGACGTTCACGTCCTTGCTGAGCAGGATCAAGGACACGGTTCTTGGCGCAGTCGCGCACCAGGACTACCCCTTCGCGCTGCTCGTCGAGCGGCTCCGCCCAGCACGTGACCTCAGCCATGCTCCGCTGTCCCAGGTGTCGTTCGCCTGGGAACAGCCGCGCCGCTTTCAGGACGGCCCTGGCAGTGAGACTGGGTCGGCGGGGCTGAACCTGACGACGGTGCACATCGGCCAGGGCGGAGCGCCCGTCGATCTGATGCTGCAGGTGGGCGATGCTGACGGTGAGTTCACCTGCGTCTTGCAGTACAGCACCGACCTCTTCGACGACGCGACCATCGAAGGCGTGGCCCGGCACTTCGTGACGCTGCTGCGCGGCATCGTCGCCGACCCGGACACCCGCATGTCGGAGCTGCCGTTGCTGACCGATGCCGAGCGCCGCGAGCTGGCCGGGTGGAATGACACCGCGGTCGCCTACGACGCTCCCGAGTGCATTCACGACATGGTGGCCGCGGCGGCTCGACGCACCCCGGATGCCATCGCGGTCTCATTCGACGTGGACGACACGACGTATCGCGAGATGACGTATGCCGAGCTCGACCGACGGGCCGAAGACCTGGCGCTTCGGCTGCAGGGTCTGGGTGTTGGAGCGGGCAGCATCGTCGCGGTACTGCTGGACCGCTGCGACGATCTCGTCGTGGCCTTGCTCGGCGTGCTCAAAGCCGGTGGCGCCTTCATGCCGATCGATCCGGCGCAACCGACCAATCGGATCGCCTCGGTCCTGGCCGGTGCGCCCGGAGTCGGAGTCTGCCTGACCCATCAGCGTCATCTACCGCACCTGCACGGGTTCGACGGTCATCGGCTGAGCCTCGACGAGCAGGGGGCCCCGACGGCCCGCGGCGCAGTCCCGTTCGCCGTCCCATCGGTCACCGATGTCACGGCGTCCAGCCCCGCGTACGTCGTGCACACCTCCGGCTCCACCGGCGCGCCGAAGGGGGCGGTCAATACTCACGGCGGACTGCGCAACTATCTGCTGTGGATGGCCGACACCTACCGGGTGAGCAGTGACGACAGGGTGCTGCACCACACGCCGGTGACCTTCGATGCCTCGCTGGCGGAGATCTTCCTGCCGCTGGTCCTCGGGGCTCGGCTCGTCATCGCGCGACCCGAGGGCCACAAGGACGTCGGCTATCTGGTCCGCACCATCGCCGAGCAGTCCATCACGCAGGTGGTCCATGTCGTGCCGTCGATTCTGCGCGCCATGTTGGCCGAGCCGGCCATCGCAGATTGCGCGGCGCTGCGTCGGGTGTCGTGCGGTGGCGAGGTGCTCCCATACGAAGTGGTCCAACGGTTCTGGGCCACGTTGGATGCCGACCTGTGGAACGAGTACGGCCCCGCCGAGGCCGCGATCACCACCACCGCCTTCCACTGCGAGCGGGCGACCTCCGGCCCTCCCGTTCCGATCGGTCGACCCATCGCCAACGTCACCATCCACATCGTCGACGCGCAGCTGCAACCGGTGCCGGTCGGGGTGCCGGGCGAGGTGTTGATCGGTGGAGCCAATGTCGGTCGCGGATACCTCAACCAGCCGGACGCGACCGCCGCCCGATTCATCGCCAACCCGTTCACCGCCGATTCTGGCCAAATGCTCTACCGCACAGGCGATCTCGCGCGGTACCTGCCGGGCGGCACCATCGAGTATCTCGGACGCCTCGATGACCAGGTGGAGATCCACGGCGTGCGGATCGAGCCGAGCGAGGTCGAGGCGGCACTGGACGCACACCCGGGTGTCCGGGAGAGCGCAGTGGTCACCGGAACCGACGGCCGCGGCAACACCCTGTTGGTAGCGCACTTCGTGGGGGTGACCGAACCCGCCCCGAGCACCGCCGAGCTGCGCCGGTTCCTGCTCGATTGGCTTCCCGCGGCGATGGTGCCCGCCGTCTTCATCGCCGCGGCGGCCCTGCCGCGCACGTCGGGCGGAAAGGTCGATCGTCGCGCGTTGGCGTCGGCGGTCGACGCCTCGCCGGTGCAGGATGCGGTCTTCGTGGCGCCACGGACGCGTGCCGAGCAGATCCTCGCCGAGATCTGGCGCGAGGTGCTCGAGGTCGACCGGGTCGGTGTCCACGACGACTTCTTCGCGCTCGGAGGCAGCTCGACTCAGAGCCTGCAGATCTCGTTGCGTGCGAACGCCGCTGACCTGCCGCTGCGGCCGGAGTCGGTGTTCCTGTTCGGCACCATCGCCGAGCTGGCCGCCGAATACGGCCAGGCCGTGCACGAGGACGCCCCGGGGCTTGCTGCTGCGGCCACCCACCTCGATGGCGCTCAGGTCATCGCAGCCAACGACCTCGTCGCTGCCGCGCCCGGTCCCGCGGTGTCCGCCCACCCGGGCGGCCAGCAGCCGGGCAACACGGTGATGGAGAGCATCGGCACCTACCTGCCCGCCGCGATGGTGTCGACCGACACGGTCCTGGCGGGGTGCGTCAATCCGATCGGGATTCCGTTGGAACGCTTGACCGGTATCAAGAATCGGCGGGTGGCCGGGGACGGCGAGTTCTCGATCGACCTTGCCAGGAATGCGGCGATCGACTGCCTGGCCCGGTCGAGTTACGGAGCCGAGGAGATCGATCTGATCATCTCCTGCAACATCTCCCGGTACGACGGACCGGCCAACAAATTCACCTTCGAGCCCAGTACTGCAGCGCGGCTGCGGGATCAGTGCGGTCTGACGAACGCGCTTGCGTTCGACCTGACCAATGCGTGCGCGGGCATGTTCACCGGAATCACCGTGGCCGATGCGTTCCTGCGGACGGGACTGGTCCAGCGGGCCATGGTCGTGAGCGGCGAGTACATCACGCACATCACCGCCACGGCGCAGCAGGAAATCGAAGGGCCGATGGATTCGCGGCTGGCCTGCTTGACCGTCGGCGACGCGGGTGCCGCGGTGATACTCGAACGGGGTCAAGGAGATCGGGTGGGTTTTCACGATCTCGACATGGCCACGCTGAGCAGGTACAGCAACCTCTGCATCGGCAAGGCGAGCAGCGGGGCGCACGGCGGCGCCATCATGCTGGTCGACTCCATCGCCGCGACCGCTGCGGCGGTCAAGCGTTCGGTGCCCTACGTGGGCTCCACCATGTTGCGGCACGGCTGGCGGCCCGAGCATTGCGACCACATCCTGATGCACCAGACCTCCGAGGCGTCACTGAACGACGCGGTCATCGCGGTGAACCGCATGTTCGGCTACACCGCCGCGCACCCGGGCAACGTCATCTCCAACTTGGCGGAGCGCGGAAACACGGCCAGCACCACACATTTCGTGGCACTGGCCGATCACATCCGCGGCAACCGGATCAAATCCGGCGACAACGTGGTCTTCGGCATCAGCGGCTCCGGTGCGACCGTCGGCGCCGCGCTCTACACGTTCGACGACCTGCCCGACCGACTGCGCAGGGGCCCGGATCCGCAGCACAGTGCCAGGCGCCCGGTCGGGGCGCGCTCCGCGCCACCGCCGGCGGTGCCCCGCGTCGCGATCAAGGGCGTCGGTCTCGCCGCCGCGGAGCAGTCCGGTCCACCCCGTGCGGTCGACCTCGCGGTGCAAGCCGCCGCGGCGTGCCTTGCCACCAGCGGCCTGGACAAGTCAGCGATCGGTCTGATGATCCACGCCGGGATCTACCGGGACGAGTTCGTCTGCGAACCGGCCATCGCCGCACTCGTGGCCGGCGAATTGGGGATCAATGACGACATCGAGACGCCGGATGACCCCAAGACCTTTGCCTTCGACGTGCTCAACGGCGCCGTCGGATTCCTCAACGCGTGCCATGTCGCCATCCACATGATCGGTGCCGGTAAGGCCGAGCACGCGATGGTCATGGCCTCCGAAGTCGAGAACAACACCCCGGGGGGCGACCACCCGCCGTACGGCCTCAACGAGACGGGGTCGGCGTTGCTTCTCGGGAGCACCGATGGCACAGCGGGTTTCGGCCGGTTCGTCTTCCATCACCGTCCCGAGAACGCCGAGGCGCTGGCTACCTACATCCGACACGAGGACGGGCACAGCTGGCTGCAGATCGACCGTGAGCCGAAGCTGACGACGCACTACCTCGACGCGATCCCCGCAGCCGTCGAGGAACTGCTGAGGTTGGAGGGGTTGACGCCGGACGACATCGCGGCGGTGTTCCCGCCCCATCTGGGCGCGGCGGACCTCACCGAAATGGCCCGGCGCATCGACATTCCGAGAGATCGTTTGGTCGAAGTCACCGCCGATGCCGACCTGTTCACCTCGTCGGTGCCGTATGCGTTGGACCATGCCCTGCGCCACCAGCAGGTAAAGCCCGGCGACATCGGGTTGATCGTGAGCGTGGGCTCAGGCATCCAGGTCGGCTGCGCGACCTATCGCTTCTGACGTTCGCGGGTCACTCGTCGCGCAGCGCAGTCGATGGCGCCGTCTGGGTGCTTCTCCACGCGGGGATGAGCGCCGCGAGGATCGCCGCCGTGATGGCGAACGCGGCGTACAGGAGTGCCTCTGACAGTGGGAATACCAACGGGCTGTCCGAACCCACGTTCACGATTGCCGCTCGGCGAACCGCTTCGAGGATCGCAACGGACAATGCCGCACTCAATGTGGCGCCCACTGCGCTGGCGATGATGGCCTCAACCGTCGTCACGGCGAAGACCTTGCCCCTGGTGGCGCCCAGCGCCTGGATGAGGGCGATTTCGCGTCGGCGGCGCATACCGGTCAGCAGCAGCGTGGAGGACACCGAGATGAAGGCGATGGCGAGGAGTCCGTACTTCAAGGTGTTCAGCGGCGCGAGGAATCGGGCCTCGCCGCTGGCGACGGCCTTCTCGTACCCGGCAGCGTCGGCGGTCGTGACCGGCTGATTGAACCCACGGGAGCCGATCTCTGCGCCAAGTTTCTGCACCGACGATCCGGCCGCCGGTGTGAGGAACACCAAACCCGCGGGCTGAGGGCCGAAGATCTGCTCGGCGAGCCGGTAGGACATTTGTATCCTGCGGCCACCCACCTCGGGGGTCGCCAGAATCGTGCCGACTACTATTTTCGCGGCTTGCGGCCCGCTGCCGAGGAGCAGCGTGTCACCGACGCGAATACCGTTCTGGCGGGCCAGAATACCGCCGACGATCAATTGATTCGTGTCAACGCTCTGCTGCGGGGGTTGGCCGGCGAGCACCGGGAATGGAAAGGTCGGCCGATCCTCGGCCCGCACGAATGCCAGGGAACCGTTCGGCAGGGTGGTCTCGATCTCCGCCAGTCGTTCGACCCTGTCCACCCCCGGCACGTTCGCCAGCTTGGCCATGGTGTCCGGGGAGAACTTGGCATCCATCGACCCGAAATCGGTGAACTGCGTCGTGGTCAGGACCAGACGATCGGTTGCCTGTGCTCGCGCCACGTCGGCGACGCCGCGATTGATGGCCACGAGGAAGCCGGAGAGCAGGACGGCGACCGCAACCGGCACCGCGACGGCGCCTGCGATGGCGGTGGTCCGCGATCCATTGGCGCGCAGCCCGCTAAGGGCAACGGTGAGCGTTGCGCTGTGCGTCCGGTGCGGGCGGGTCTTGACCGACGTGATCGCCTGCGCACTCAGATACGCTGCAGCCGATAGCAATCCGACCACGGCAACGACGACCGCAGCGTCGGTGACGATGGCCTGCCAGGGCTGCAGACCCCCGGATGCGGTGGCCAGTGTCGCGGCGCCAACTCCGCCGAAACCAAGGACGACCAGCCCGAGCGCCTTCGGCCAGATGCCTCCTGGCTTGGCGCTGTCTTGGGCGGCTCGGCCCGAGAGTTCGGTCGCTATCGCGGTTTTGGATGCCGACAGACTGGGGAGGATGGCGGCGAGCACCGCCAGCAGCACCCCGGTGACCAGCCCGATCGCGAGGACGCCGGACGTGATCACGACTGGAACGTTGACCCCGAGGAACTGTTGGGTCAGCTCACTGGCAGCGGCGACCACGGGCCGCGCGATCACGATGCCGAGCGCAATGCCGATGACGGATCCGAGTACTCCGAGCAGGGCCGCCTCGAACAGAAAGCCGCTGACGGCCGTGAGCGGCGATGCGCCGAGGGCAGCGGCGATCGCGATTTCGCGGCGACGTTCCTCGACCGACATGCGCGTGATCTGAGCGATCAGGATGACGCCGACCCCCACCGCGACGAGAGCGAAGATCCCCAGCAGGGGCAGGAGCACGGTGTTGACGTCGAAGCCACGGGCGGGCTCCTCGCGGGTCAGCACCCGCAGGCCGGGGCCCAGCCGGTCGGCGAGTTGGGATCTGACCTCCGATGGGCTGGCGTTGTCGGCCAGTTGTACATAGACGATGTCGACATTGTTGGCTCGGGCGAACTGCGCCTTGGCGATGCTCAGCGGCAACACGACCACCCGTCCACTGTTGACGGTGTCCAGATCTGAGATCGGTTGCAGCGCAGGGATCGACATATCCCCGACGTCGGTCGCGAGTTTGGTGGTCGGGCCCAATGATGCGACCAGAGTTGCCGACGCGGCCATCACCGGGGGCTCCCGCTGGCCGGGTCGGCACACCTTCGGGTCGATGATCCATTGCGCTGAGCAATCGATTCCCAGCGCCAATACGAACGTGTCGTGGCCACCGCTGCGGAGCACGGTCACGGCGCGAATCACCGGTACCGTCGCCGCCACACCCGGCACCTGTCGGGCGGCGTCGATCGTGGACGGATCGATGCCGCCCCGCGTCGCGGCGCCGACGATGCGCAGCGGTGCTGGGCCGGCAATGCGGTAACCGACGTCGTCGACAGCTGTGCTCACGCTGGTGGATTCGATGAGCACGGCGACGACGACGGCCACTCCGCCGCCGAGCGACAGCGCGGCCAGCAGCGCCCGCAGGGTGTGGCGGCGGATGGCGCGGAGATTGATGATCCGCACGACGCTCAGCGTCGCGGCTATGCGCGACTGCGCCATTGCCAGGGTGAGGTCGTTGGCCGTACCGGACCGCTGTCACTTTCTACACGGCCGTCGAGAAGCGAAATGAGTCGAGGGGCGTCGCCGGCGATCGACTGATCGTGGGTCACCAGGATGATCGTCTGGCCCGATGCATTGAGGGTCTCCAGCGCCTCGATGACCTTGCGCCCGTTCTCGGTATCGAGATTGCCGGTGGGTTCATCGGCGAGTATCAGATCCGGCGTCCTGAACAACGCTCGCGCGATCGCGACCCGCTGCTGCTCACCGCCGGACATCTCCGCGGGTACGCGCTTGGCGCGCGAGGCGACTCCGAATTGGTCCAGCAGTCCGATCGCCCGGTCGTAGTGCACCCGACCGGACTCACCTGCCAGCAGCCCGGGAAGCATGACGTTCTCGACCGCAGACAACCCGGCCAGGAGATTGAACGACTGGAATACGTAGCCGATCGTGCTGCTGCGGACGCCTGCCAGCTCCCGGCGGGACAGCTTGCTCACACTTTTTTGATTGAGCAGAACGTCGCCGCTCGTCGGAGGCTCCAGCAGACCGAGAATGCTCAACAACGTCGACTTCCCCGAACCCGACGGCCCGACGAGTGCCACGAACTCGCCCGGAAATATCTGCAGATCAATGCCATTGAGGATGGGCGTCGCCGCGGCAGCGCGGCCAAACGACTTGTGGAGGTCGCGAGCTTCGAGAACGGCCGTGTCAGAAGCTTCGCCGCGGCCGTCTTCCACGGCGCCATCTTAGGGCCCACCGGGGTTGCTCTGGCGAGGAACCCGGGACGATGGTCACTTCGACGCCACCCCCCTGCACAGGGTCGAATCCCGCACCTGCCTGACCCGCCCGTCAGGCTTTCCGGTCGCCCGGCCCCGACCGCTCTCCGGGCGGGTCCTCGTGGCGACGGAACGGCCTGACGAGGCAGTCGCGAACCCGGGCGACGAATCCGACGACGAATGCCAGCATCCCGACGACGACGGCGACCGGCCACGACGGCTCCTCGCCGTAGTCGTCGTACCCATCGTGCATTCGTCCGAGTGTTCCCTACTTGTCTTGGAAATTGCTCGACGGCGATTCTGACATTGGCGATGAATACATTTGCGCAGTTCAGCGGCCTCGTCGGTGCGAATTCGACAGTCCACGGATCTGGCCGGCTGTTAACAGATCACGATTGGATCTCGGAAAGATTGCTGTTTAGGTGCTGTGTGCTCGTAAAGTGCTCTCGTGGGCAGGCATCAATTGGCCAAGGCGAGGCGTAAACCGCCGGTCCTTCTGGCCGGGGTCATCGCCTCGTTCGCCGTGCTCGCCGTGGCGGGTGCCGGCCCCCAGCCGCTGGTCGCCACGCAGGAAGCGAAGCCGGTCGTCGAGACCTCGTCGCCCTACCGCCTGGAGGTCGTCGCCGCCACGGACACCGGCTACTCGCCGCGGTCGTCGGGCTCGGCGATGTTCGCCTTCGCCGGAGCCGCCCAGCGTGCGGCGGTGTCACCGGAGGCCGCGTCGCGGTGGCGCGTCATCGAGAACTACCGCATCCTGCCGATGAGTGTCGCCCCGGAGCGTGGGCTTCAGGTCAAGACGATCTTCCTGGCCCGCAGCATCGGCGTGGTGTTCCCCGAGATCCACAGCATCGGTGGCGTCCGACCCGACGCGCTGCGCTGGCATCCCGACGGCTTGGCGCTGGACGTCATGATTCCCGATCCCAGCTCACCCTCGGGCATCGCACTGGGCAACCGGATCGTCGCGTACGCCCTCGAGAACGCCGCCCGGTTCGGGTTGCAGGATGCGATCTGGCGCGGCGTCTATTACACGCCGAGTGGTCCGCAGAACTCGGGAGCGGGTCACTTCGACCACGTCCATCTCACGACGTTCGGCGGGGGATACCCGACCGGTGGCGAGATCTATTACCGCTGAGGCTGATTCAGTCCCGATGTCAGGCGACGACTGCTTCGGGTAGGCGCACCGGCAGGCTGACCGGTGCGGCCGTCGGGCCAATCGAGCTGATGCAGGCGTGCGCCAGGTGACCGAACGGATGGTCGCAGACCGAGCACCCGTCGTCGATGCTTGCGGCAATCCCCGCCGTCGTGAAGATCTTCCAGCGCCCCATTGTTCAATTCCCCCATAGCTGACGAACCTGTCCCAACCCTGGGACGAACGTTAGCTGTCGGCAACCGACCCGTCAATTGATAAATGACGGGGGAGGTGAATTCGACGAAAGTAATCGGCGAGAGGCCACCGCGACGTCACCGCTTCTTGCGAATGGCGTCCTCGGTAGCCGACGTGGTGTCCGCCTTGGTGCGCTTGTCGGCGCGTTTCTCCTTGAGCGACTTACCGGCCTTCTTGGACATGTTCGATCGTGGGGACTTGTCAGACATCGCCGGCCCTTTGCATTGGGGGCCTGAGTGGTCCCGATTCCTCGACCATACGCGCGCAGGGTGCCCACCGGCGTTCCTCGTCGCGGGAATCATTCTGCGCCAACGAATTCGAACCACCACGTCATCGATGCGGTGGCGCGGTGGCCCTGGGCATAGGCTGGCAGACGTCTCGCAGCGATTCGCGGCACTACACGGCTGGTAGGTACGGGCATGGCGGAAGTCTCCGCAGAAGACGCGGACGTCGCGGACTTGCGGGCGGGCATCGACGCTCTGGCGGGTCTGCTCGCAGGCAGTCTCGGGCTGCCCGAATTGCTCGCGCAGGTGGCCGTTTTCACGTGCCGTGCAATTCCCGGTGCCGACGGCGCCGCGGTCACGTTGCTGCGGGTGGACTCGACGGACGCCACGCTGGCCGAACGCGCGGCGAGCGCACCGTTCGTCACCGCGATCGACGAGGTCCAGTACGTCACTCTCGGCGAGGGGCCCGGGGTCACGGCGGTGCGCGATCGGCGCGCGGTGCGGTCCGGCTCCCTGGGTGGGGAGAAGATGTGGCCGAAGTTCGGTCCGCGCGTCGGCAGGATGGGCGTGCACAGCGCGCTCGCCCTGCCGCTGTCGGTGGCCGACCGGGTGGTCGGGGCCATCAGCGTGTACGCCTATGCGAAGGACGCCTTCGATGAGCACGCCGAAGAACTTGGAGAGCTGTTCGCGAGGCCGGCCGCCGCTGCGGTGCACAACGCGCAGGTGCTCGCGGAGGCCCTCGCGCTGAACGCACAGTTGCGCAACGCGCTCTCGTCGCGCCCGGTGATCGATCAGGCCATCGGCATCATCCGCGCCCGCACGGGCCGTAGCGCGGAGGACGCCTTCGCCCAGTTGCAGGCGATGAGCCAGGGTGAACACCGCAAACTCGCCGACGTCGCGACGGTCGTCGTCGATGAGGCGGTCCGTCGCGCACACGCCCGAAACGGGGCGCTCTGAAAAGCCCTTCGCAACGCGTCTAGCAGTGCGAATGGTCCGGCTCAGGCGTCCTGGGGGGGTGTTGGGGTGGTAACGTCAGGGGTGTTGGGAACCCAACCGGTCCGAAATTGGGCAGCTGTCCGCCGCTGTTCTCTACGAGCAGCCGCTCACGCCGGGCACTTCGGTGACATCCGCCAGTCGGGACCACCTTGAACGCTCCATCTCGTTTTCCGTCGTTCCTCGGTCATGGTGTGCCGCTTCGGCATTCACCCCCGAGCATCGGCATGCTCACCAGCTTTCCGCCGACGCCGTGCGGCCTCGCAACTTACAGCGCAGGATTGGCCGACGGCTTGTCCGCGAAGGGCTCCGACGTCAGCGTCGTCCGCATCGCCGACGGCGCGGAGTCCTCGAGCGCGGCCGTCGTGGGCGAATTGGTCGGCGGCTCGGCCGAGTCCGTCGCCGCGTGCGCGGACCTGCTCAACGAGCGCGACGTCGCCGTCATTCAGCACGCCTACGACGTGTACGGCGGTACCGAGGGGTCCGACGTCCTCGACGTGATCGCCGCGCTGCGCGTCCCGACCATCGTCGTCGCCCACGAAGTCCTCAAGCACCCGACGGCACGGCAGCGTTCCCTGATGGAGACGCTGGCCGCCAAGGCCGGCCGCGTCGTCGTGATGTCCGAGGCCGCCAACGAGCGTCTGCACGCCGAGTACTCCGTCGACCGCCACAAGGTCGTCACGATCGGGCGCGGCGCCACGCTGCCGACCGTCGTTCCCCTGAAGCGTGGCGGCAGGCCGACGTTGCTGACGTGGGGCCTGATGGGTCCCGGCAAGGGCGTCGAACGGGTCATCGACGCGATGAGCTCGCTGAAGGATCTGCGCGGGCAGCCGCGGTACCTGGTCGCAGGCGCCACGCGTCCGCGGGTGCTGGCCGCCGAGGGCGAGGCCTACCGCGAGGCCTGCATCGAACGCGCCCGCAGCACCGGTGTCGCCACGGCGGTGAGCTTCGACTCGATCTACCGCAGCACCGCGTCGCTGTCGGCGTTGATCCAGACCTCGGCCGCGGTCGTGCTCCCGTACGACTCCACCGACCAAGCCAACTCCGGAGTGTTGGTCGATGCGTTGGCAGCGGGCAGGCCCGTGGTCGCGACCGCCTTCCCACACGCCGTCGAACTCCTCGGCAGCGGGGCCGGCGTCGTGGTCAGCCACGACGATCCCGACGCGTTGACCTTCGCGCTGCGCCGCATGCTGACCGATCCGCGCATGACGGGCGACATGGCCGCGGAGGCACGGCGTTTGGCCCCGTCGCTGGGCTGGCCCGTCGCCGCGACCGCATTCATGACGCTCGCGCAGCGTCTCCTCGTCGAACGAACGGCACTCGTATGACCACCGCACCCCTTCCCGTCTTCGATCATCTGCTGCACATCTCCGATCGGCGGGGCACCTTCGAGCACGCCCTGCTCGCCGAACCCGAGCGCGGCGGCGGCTACACCACCGAGGACATGTCCCGTCTCCTCGTCGTGGCCACCCGCCAGCCCGATCCCGGCGGCGTGATCAACGGCCTGGCGGGTCTGGCCGTGCGCTTCCTCAACGACGCGCAGTCCTATGCCGGCACCTGCCGAAATCACATGGACGCCAAAGGCAATTGGACCGACCAGCCGACCCTGGAGGAGTGGTGGGGCCGCTGCCTGTGGGCTCTGGGCACCGCCGCCGCGCACAGCAGCGTGGGCTTGGTCCGCCGGGTGTCGGTGATCCAATTCGAGCGTGCCGCCCAAGTGCGCTCACCGTTTCCGCGTGCCATGGCGTATGCGGCGCTCGGTGCGGCGGAGATCCTGTCCGTCGAACCCGACCACGCCATCGCCCGCAAGCTGCTCACCTCCTACGCGGACAGCCTGCCCGATGCCGTGACCGATGCCGACGCCGTGATGGCCGAGGCCATGATCGCCGCCGGAACCGCGCTCGATCGACCGGCGCTGTGTCAGCAGGGCCTCGAGTCGCTGGCGTCGCTGCTCGCCGACCCGCGGGCGTTCGATCGTCAGCCGGTCGAGGTGGCCGCACTGTCGGATGCCTGCGCCAGGGCCTCCGGAGTCGATGCCAGCCCGACGTGGCCCGACGGCATCCGCGCCGCCGTGGCCTGGTTCGAGGGCGCCAACGACGCCGGGCAGCCAATGTGGGATTCGGTGACCGGCGGCGGGTTCGACGGATTGCACGCCGACGTGGTCGACCGCAATCAGGGCGCGGCGTCCACGCTGGCCGTCCTCTCGACGTTGCAGAACGCTCAGCGCCTCGCCACCGTGCCGGAATGACGCCGCGCTTCAAACGCGACGTGGGCTGCCAGCTCGACGTCGACATCACCGCGCCGACGACACTCGAATTTCAGATCGCGATCGCGCCGCATCCGAACGCCGAGGTCTACGAATCGTTGACGTTCACCCTCGACGGCACCCCCGTGCACCCCGTCGAGATCAGCGGTGCGCACGGCAACCGGATCCACAAGTTCTGGGCCGCGGGCGGCAATCTGCAGGTCGCCTATTCGGCCACCGTCGTCGGCCAGACGGACCCCGCCCCGGTCACCGACTACGACCTGTCGGTGTATCTACGGCCCAGCCGTTACGCCGAGGCCGACAAGTTCTATGGTTTCGCCGCAACGGAATTCGGGGAGTACGCCGACTCGACGACACTGTTGGAGCACGTCGCCGCATGGGTGGGCGGGCGACTCAACTACGTGCCGGGCTCCAGTGATCCGATCGACGGCGCCGTCGACACCATGCTCGCCGGAGCGGGTGTCTGCCGCGACTTCGCCCACCTGGTGGTGGCGATGCTGCGCGCGGTCAACGTGCCCGCCCGATTGGTTGCGGTGTACGCGCCGGGGCTCTCCCCGATGGACTTCCACGCGGTCGCCGAGGCCTTCGTCGACGGGCAGTGGCGCGTCGTGGACGCGACGCTGTTGGCGCCGCGGCAGAGCCTGGTGCGCATCGCCACCGGGCGCGACGCGTCGGACACCGCGTTCCTGGCGAACCACGAGGGCGCGATCGTGTTGAACTCGATGAACGTGATGGCCATCGTCGACGGCGAGCTGCCGTTCGACTCGATCGACCAGCTGGTGTCGATCCGCTGAGCCCGGGTCAGTCGGTGAGGCTGCCGTGATCCTTGAGCTGCTCGCGCATGTCCGCGGTCTCGCGCGAGTCGGCCGACTGGGCGCGTCGGCCCCGGCTGCGGAAGGCGGCGATCTCGCTGTCGAGGTGTGCCGCTTGCGTTTTCGCCTCGGTAGGGTCTGTCATCTCGCCGTCGAGTTGGTCGAAGAGGGCGTCCTCGGCGATCTCACGACGCAGGCTCGGTCCGCCGAGCAGGCGCTGCTCGGCTCGGAACTTGCGCTTGAAGAACACCACCACGCCGACGAGGGTGAGGGCGACGAAGACGGCGACGACGCTCAGCACGATCGAATTGGTCACGGCAACGGAACCATGGTCCCGGTGGCGGGCAGGGTGCTCTCGATTTCGATGACGACCAACTTCGTGCCTCGGCTTCTCGTAGACCACCAGTGAACGCGGATATCGGCGATGTGTCAATTTCGTTGACACGGCATCGAAATCGGTTCGCCAAGATCAATTTTGGTGCGCTCGATCGGTGCTCCGAACAGGGGTTGCACCCGTGCGCCAGCCATCGGGTCCCGGCGCGTAGGTTTGTGGTGCCCGGTCGGCATCGGTGACCTGGGCATCAACCATGTCTTGGGAGGGCCGGCCACATGAGTGCACTCAGCCTCGGCATCATCGCCGTCACGCACAAGGAGAACGAGTTCCGGCTGCCCATCCATCCGGAGCATCTGGACCGCATCGACAAGGACGTCCTGAGCCGCATCTACCTCGAACGCGGGTACGGCGAGCACTTCGGGATCTCGGACAAGAAGCTGGCGCGTTCGGTGGCCGGGATGCGTTCACGGGAAGAGCTGATCGCGGAGTGCGACATCATCCTGCTGGCCAAGCCCGACGCCGACGACCTCGCTGAGTTGCGCGACGGCCAGGTGCTGTGGGGTTGGCCGCACTGCGTGCAGGACGCCGAGCTGACGCAACAGGCGATCGACCGCCGTCTGACCTTGATCGCCTTCGAGGCCATGAACCTGTGGCGCAAGGACGGCTCCTTCAAGCTGCACGTGTTCCACAAGAACAATGAGATGGCCGGGTACTGCTCGGTGTTTCACGCCCTGGAGATCATCGGCTCGACGGGAACCTACGGACGGCGGCTGCGGGCGGCGGTGATCGGCTTCGGGGCGACCGCCCGTGGTGCGGTGACCGCTCTGAACGCGGTCGGCGTCAGCCACATCGACATCCTGACCAACCGCAACGTCGCCGAGGTCGCGTCGCCGATCCACTCCGCGGAGATCATCCAGTTCGAATCCGAGGAGGACGGGTCGAGCTTCGCGCTCACCGACGACGGCCGGGTGCCGCTGGCCGGATTTCTCGCCGAGCACGACGTCGTCGTCAATTGCGTGCTGCAGGACCCCAATGCGCCGCTGGTCTTCCTCGACGAGGGTGACCTCGAGACCTTCCGGCCCGGAAGTCTGTTCATCGACGTATCCTGTGACGAGGCAATGGGTTTCAGCTGGGCGGTGCCGACGTCGTTCGAGAAGCCGACGTTCGTCGTCGGGAACAACATGACGTACTACGCCGTCGATCACAGCCCGTCGTACCTGTGGAACGCGGCCACCTGGGAGATCAGCGAGGCGCTGATTCCCTATCTTCCAACGATTCTCGGTGGTCCCGACGAGTGGGACGACGACGAGACGGTGCACCGGGCGATCGAGATCCGCGAGGGCACCATCGTCAACCCCGACATCCTGGAGTTTCAGGACCGTGCGGCGGAGTACCCGCACATCCGTACCGATCCCCGTTGAGCCGCATAGGCGTAGCGTGAGGGTATCGAGCAGCTCGGTTCCGAGCGAACATGCTCGACTGCAAAGGACATCACGATGGCTTCGTCCACGAAGATCCGTTCGCCCTATGAGAATCGTCTAGAGCTCGTCAAGACGACCATCTCCTCCCACTCCAAACTCGATGACAAGGCCGCGGGCAAGGTCGCCGTCGAGGTCCTGGCGGCGCTGGCCGCCATTCCCGCTCAGAGGGTGCGCTGACCCCGGTCGGCGCGTCATGACTGTCACGGTGGCGCTTCCCAACGGGGGAAGCGACGAGTACCTGAGATCCGGCGACTCCTACGTCAAGAACGGCGACGGCACGCTCGACGTCGTTCGCGTCGGCGCCAAGGAGACCTACTTCTACGACTCCGGGGCGTGGAACGGCGTCGACGGCGACGAGAAGAAGACGTCGAAACGACGCTTCTTCGGCTAATCAGTACCGGTCGACTCGAGACGTTGCGCCTGGTCGTGAGGTAGCTTCGATCGACACAGCCACGCGGGGTTGGCCGTTGCCGAGGAGTTCACGGTGGATGCGACGCCATTCGGGCACTATCAGCTGCAGGAGCTGCTGGGCCGTGGCGGCATGGGCGAGGTCTACCGGGCGTACGACACCAAGACCGATCGCGTGGTCGCGCTGAAGGTTCTGCCGCCCCATCTGGCCCAGGACACCGTCTTCCAGCAGCGGTTCCGTCGCGAGTCGCAGGCCGCGGCCAGCCTGAGCGATCCGCACGTGGTGCCCATTCACGGCTACGGCGAGATCGACGGCCGGCTGTATCTCGACATGCGGTTGATCGAGGGCAAGACGCTCGGCGACATCCTCGCCGAGGGTGAGCGGCCGATCGGCCCGGAACTTTCGGTGAAGGTGGTCGAGCAGGTCGCGATGGCGCTGGACGCCGCGCATCGGGCGGGCCTGATCCATCGCGACGTCAAGCCGTCGAACATCTTGATCACCGAGCGAGAGTTCGTGTATCTGATCGACTTCGGTCTCGCGCGCACCGCGGGCGAGAAGGGGATGACGACGGCGGGCAGCACGCTCGGCACGCTCGCGTACATGGCGCCCGAGCGCTTCGACGGCGGGCAGAGCGATCCGCGGTCCGACGTCTACGCATTGACGTGCGTGCTGTACGAGGGGCTGACGGGATCGCGGCCGTATCCCGCGGACAGCCTCGAGCAGCAGATCGCCGGGCACATGGTGTCGGCGCCGCCGCGACCGTCGGCATTCGACCCGGCGCTGGCAGCGTTCGACGACGTCATCGCCAAGGGGCTGGCCAAGAAACCGGGACAGCGCTTTCAGACGGGCGCCGACCTCGCGGAGGCCGCCCGCCGCGCGCTGAATGCGCCGGTGCGTGGCGCGGGCCGGTCCGGTCGGCATTCGGCCCGGCGGGTGCCGACGGGTCGACGCGGGCGGCCGTCGCGTCGCGTGCTGACGGTCACCGCGGCGGTGGTCGTCGTGGCGGCGCTGGGCACCTTCGGGGTGTGGCAGCTGACCGGCACGCCCGATACGAGCGGTACCCGGCAGGCGGGCGTGGCGAGCAGCACGGCGCCAGCGGATCCGTCGGTGCTGCCCGGTGCGATGGCGTCGATCGCGGCGACGGTGCCCGCGGACGTCCGGGCGACGGGCACGTTGGTGATCGGTGTCAATGTTCCCTACGCCCCCAACGAGTTCAAGGACGCCAACGGTGACATCGTGGGCTTCGACGTCGATTTGATGAACGCAATCGCACGGACGCTGGGGCTGCGGCCCGAATACCGCGAGACCGCGTTCGAGGCGATCATCCCGTCGGTTCGGGCGGAGGACTTCAACGTCGGGATGTCGTCGTTCACCGATAACGCTGAGAGGGAGGCCGCGGTCGACTTCGTCACCTACTTCGAGGCGGGCACGCTGTGGGCGCAGCGGCCCGGGTCGTCGGTGAATCCCAAGAACGCGTGCGGGTTACGGGTCGGCGTGGCCTATGGCGCGATACAGGAGACGCAGGAGATCCCGCGTTTGAGCGACGCGTGCGTCGCCGCCGGGAACACCCCGATCGACAAGCGGGTCTACGTCCGCCAGGACGATCTGACGAAGGCGCTGATCGCCGGTGAGGTCGACGCGATGGCGGCCGACTCCCCGGTGACCGGCTTCGCGGTGAAGACCAGTGGAGGCGCACTGGAGGAGGCGGGCGACGTCACCGATCCGCAGCCGTACGGCTGGCCGGTGGCCAAGGGTTCGGCGCTCGCGGAGTCGCTGCGCCTGGCACTGCAGCATCTGATGAAGACCGGTGAATACCGGACCATCGCCACCATGTGGGGCGTCGAGAAGGGCATGATCGACGAGTCCGTGATCAACTCGGCGAGTCGGTAGCCAGGATCTCGTCGGCGGCGAGTCGGTGGCGGGAAACTGCCAACGGGAGGTCCACCTCGGATCTTTGATAAATGCCTGTTCGTCAGACGTCATCTCGTGTTGACGCGGCAATGCGCGACATCGGCGCGACGGGTACCGAGCGGGTGGCCGCGATGTCCCCTGATCGGGGGACGTCCGCGTCATCCACTCCAATCGCTGGTCGGTGGACAGACCTCGACCCCTGAGTGCGACATAGTTGTCTCATCGCCGGGAAATACCGGCTCAGAGAGCCAAAGCGTCACTCACACAGGGAGATTCACATGACCACCATTGCCCGCCGCATCGCCGCCACCGCCGCCCTGCTCGCCGCCCCCGCCTTGATCGCGCTCGGTACCGCCGGCGCCAGCCAGGCCGACACCTCGATCACCAACAACGGCCCCTCGGTCAGCAGCCCGGTGCACCGCGACGCCTTCCCCCACCAGAGCAACACCCCGCAGCCCGGCACCTCCGTGCATCACCACCACCAGGGTCACCGCTAGCCGACGGGGCCGAACCAACTCCGCTGTGAACCCCACCAGCCGCGGTAACGTCACACCAGCACGCAACTGATCGGGGGCGTATCGATGGACCTCGTGCTCGGCCTGTCGCTGACCACGGCCGCAGTCCGCTGGGTGCTGGTCGAGGGAACGACGGGCGAGGGCGAGCCGGTCGACCGAGGCGAGCTCGTCATCCCCGACATCGACTCACTCGACGCCGACCTGCTGCTCCACGCGGTGCTCAACCCCGACGTCGTCGACGAATCGCGGATCCGCGTCGTGGGCGTCACCAGCACCAGGGAGGCGGACCCCGCCGCGGCGGCCGTCGTGAACGCCCTGGCGGCACGCGGCCATCGCAATGTCGCGTCCATCTCGGATGCCGCTGCCGTGGCAGCCCTGGCGAGCGGCATCGTCGCCATCACCGAATACGACGCCGTGGCCGTGTGCATCGTCGAGCCGGACTCGGCGTTCGTCGCGTTGGTCGACGGCGGGGAGGTGACGGTCGAGCACGTCGATCGGCCACCGGACCGTGCCGACGCGCTCGAGCTGACCAGCAGCGTCATCACCGTTCTCGATGGCCGCCACGTCGAGGCGATCTTCGTGATCGGCTCCGACGAGGTCGACGTGATCGTGTCCTCGTTCGAGGCCATTGCCGACGCGCCCGTCTTCTCCGCCAGCGAGGCCGACCTGGCGCTGGCCCGCGGTGCGGCGCTCGCCGCCGCCCGGACCCTGGACATGTCAGGCCCCGAGATCGGTGGACTGGTGCGCCGCCCGTCGCCGCGGGTCGGTGTGCTGGCCGCCGTACTCGCGGCGGCGGTCGTGACGCTCGTGGTCTCGTCGTCGATCGCGCTGGGACTCAATCTGGCGGAACATCCAGCCGCGTCACCCGAGAACGTCAGTGCCGCAGCGGAATCCACTCCTCGGAGTGTGCCGCGGCCAGCCGCTCAGCCGCTCGTCGCGTTCCCGAACGCCAGTCGCGCCCTGGCGAAGACGATGGTCGCCAAGGCGCCCCCGGCGCCCGCGCCGGTGTACGCACCACCGCCCGTCGCGGCACCGCCGGTGTATCAGGCGCCGGCACCGGTCTACGTGCCACCGCCTCAGAAGCCGCGCCTGCGTGACCGCATCATCGAGCGCATCCCGATCATCGGGCGTTTCCACGAACCGGGGCAGTAGCGACTGACGTCGCGTGCCTCCGATAGCCGCCCATGCCGAGGGGTTGCACCACCAGTCGCGTCAACAGGTAGTGCACCGATCCTGCGACGACGAAAGCCGGGATCGAGGCCGTCGTGTAGCGGAACAGGGCACTCGGCTCGTATGAAACCGGGTTCAGCAGAAGCGAATACGTGACCGCACCGGCCGCGACCGATGCGAATGCAGCGCCGTTCACGCCCTTCCAATAGCCGTACCTGGACTGGTCTACCGGCAGGAACAGCTCACGGATGTGCAGCTCTCGCCCGCGCAGCACGTAGTAGTCGACGATCTGAACGGCGCACAGCGGCGCCAGAACGATTGCGCCCCAGGACAAAAAGCGTCCGTAGTTGTCGTACACGGCAGCCGGGAAGAACACCAGGATGGCGGCCGGACCGAGGATGACCGCGATCAACCACGGCCACGCCGCGGTGCGGAACACCCTGCCGCCGCCACCCTTGAGTGCCACCATCGATGCGTAGCCCTGGGACAGGATGGCCGTGACGTTGGCCAGGCAGATGATCACCAACGCCACGACGCCGATACCGGCACCGGCGAGCGGGATCATCCACTGGGTCGGGTCGTCGATCTGCAGGGACAGCGCGGCCAGCGCGCCGACGATCGCCGCCACCACCGAGGCCCCGAAGATACCCATCCAGTTCGGCCAGAAGCCGGCCCGTGAGCTACGGCTCAGCCGTGCCAGGTTGCCCATGTTCGGCCACCAGGCGAACCCGCCTGCGATGTTCAGCTCGATGGCCAGCAGAAAGCTCAAGTGCTTGTCATCGCTGGCCCCGCCGAGCGGTTGTAGTGCAGCGAGTTCCGACCAGGTGTTGTGCGTGAACACGATGACGATGATCCCCACCAGGATGACGACCAGCATCGGTGCGATGATCCGGCAGACCGCTTCGACCGAGACCGGTCCGCGGGCCAGGATCAGGCATGACACGATGATCGCGACCAGCGCGAGAAGGCTTGCCGCGGTGCCTGATTCGGACAGTTCGATGCCGAGAAGCTGATTGGCGACGGTCACCAGCCCGTGTCCGAACATGATGGCAAGAACCGCGGACCAGGCCGCGGCCAGCACCGTGGAGACGCTGACCATCACCAGGCGCGCTCCGTTCTCCCCGAAGGCGCTGCGCAGCCCGACGAACTGTTCGATCCCGTACTTCACCGACGGCATGCACGGCGCCAGGGCCACCAGTAGCACGCTGATGCCGTACCCGATCACGATCGAGGCGATGGCTTGGACGACGCCGACGTAGTAGGCGACGGCCGCACCCTGCAGGAAGGCCCAGGTCGCTACTGCGAGGCCGATGTTGACCCAGGAGTGCTGCCAGAACCCCCAAATCCGTTCCTGGGGGAGCAGGGGTAGTTCGGTAAGGGTCGCGTCGAAGACCTGCTCGGCGGTCGTGGCCTTCGCGGCCCTGCCACGGCGTAGGAGATGGGTCATCAGTAGGCCCACCACATCAGTGCGCCGATCACGACGGCCAATGTCATCACGAGTAGCAGGACGTCCTTGAGCGGCAGGTCGGGCACGGTGAGCGATGGCCCGTCGGGGCTCTCGATCAGGCGGATTCGGTTCTGGAGTTCTCGGTCGAACGTGACGTCGTCCATGCGTCTCCTCAATCTTGATTGGCGGACCAGTTTATTTACTTTGTGGTCCCGGTCACGATCTGTCAAGCCCGTGGGTGAGGTCACCCAAAATACTTGACTGGCGGGCCAATTAATATAAAGTCGAGCCCATGAACAACGGCTCCGCCTCTTCCCACGCATCGCTACCGCTGCCGTCGAAGGCGACCGTGGTGGTCGTCGGCGCAGGCTATTCCGGCTTGTCAGCGGCCGTGGCGCTCGTCGACGACGGCACCGACGTGCTGGTGCTCGAGGGCGCCGACCGCGTTGGTGGCCGCGTCCTGTCAGAGCGGGCCGAAGGCCCCCGCGGTGACCTGGTGATCGACCACGGCGGCCAGTGGGTGGGCCCCACCCAGGCTCGGTTGCTGGCAGCCGCGGAGCGCTTCGGTTGCGCCACCTTTCCGACGTACAACACGGGTGATCACCTCGAACTGTGGTCCGACGGGGTCAGCCGTCGCTTCCGCGGCGCAGGACCGGAGGACGCTCCCGGGGTCGACGCGTACGTGGCCGCCGCCGAGGTCATCGACGAGTTGGCCGCGACGATCGACCTGAACGATCCCACTGCCACCGCCCGCCTGTCGGAGTGGGACTCCGAGACGGTGCAGTCCTATCTCGATCGCACCGTCGCCGACGAGGACGCGCGCGTGCGCCTCGCGCTCGCCGTGCAGGGCGTGTGGACGGTGGAACCCCGCGACATCTCGCTGTTCCATCTGCTGTTCTACGTGGCATCGGCCGGCGGGTTCGACCAGCTGATGGAGACCGAGGGCTGCGCCCAGGAGCGACGCTTCGGCATGGGCGCCCAGTCGGTCGCGCTGGCCATGGCGAAGTACCTCGGCGACCGCGTCGTGCTGGACACCCCGGTGAGACACGTCGAGACGCTCGAGGACGGTGGCGTCCGCATCGACACCGACCGTGGTCCGGTGCTGGCCGACCGGGTCGTGGTCGCCGCATCTCCCGGTGCGGCCGTTCGCATTCGGTTCACCCCAGCGCTGCCCCAGGCGCGCAACCGGTGGATGGAACGCAGCCCGATGGGCGACGTCGCCAAGATTCACACCGTCTACGACACTCCGTTCTGGCGGGCCGACGGCTACTCCGGCGAGGCCACCGCCTACGGCGACAACGCGGTGGGCGTGGTGTTCGACAACTCGCCCGACGACGGCAGCCTCGGTGTCCTGGTGTCGTTCGTCTACGCAGACCGCCAACACAGATGGGCGGCGCTTGCCCCGGAGCTGCGACGCGCCGAGGTCCTGGCCACGCTGACCAAGATATTCGGTGAGCGAGCGGGAAACCCGTTGCAGTACCACGAGAAGAACTGGCCCGCCGATGCGTGGGCGCACGGCGGATACGCCGCCAATCCGGCGCCGGGAGTCTGGCTGGAGCACGGCGCCATCGGCTGGCGCACCGCCTGCGGGCCCATTCACTGGGCGGGCACGGAGACCTCGAGCGTCTGGAACGGCTACATCGACGGCGCGATTGCCTCCGGGTACCGTGCCGCCGCCGAGATCACGACGGCGCTGCGGTCATGACGGCGCACCTCACCCGGCCGACGACGGGTCTCGCCGTCTTCAGCGATCCGGCGTCGGTGGCCGTCGTCGGCGCCTCCGCGGATCCCGCGAAATGGGGCTACTGGTTGGCCTCCGGTGCACTGAAGGGCTCGCATCGCCGTCACGTCTCGTTCGTCAACAGCCGATCCGCCTCCGTGCTCGGACACCCGTGCGCGACGAGTATCTCTGCACTGCAGGACGTTCCCGACCTCGTCGCACTGTGCGTACCCGCCGGCCACGTCGACACCGTCGTCGACGAGGCACTCGACCGTGGCGTCCGCGGATTTCTCGGGATCACCGCGGGGGTCTGCGACGACGCCGCCCTGGCGCGCCGGATCACCGCCCGCGGCGGTCGACTGATCGGCACCAACAGCCTTGGTATCTACGACGCCACCACCGAGTTGCAACTGATGTGGGGCAGCCCGACGCCCGGGCCGCTGGCGATCGTCTCGCAGAGTGGGCAACTCGGCTCCGAACTGGCCGCCGTCGGGCGCAGACACGGCCTCGGAGTATCCCGGTTCGTATCCGTCGGCAACCAATCCGACGTCACCGCAACGGAACTGCTCGCTGATCTGGCGGGGCACGACGCCACCCGGGTCGTCGCGCTGTACCTGGAGGGCTTCGCCGATGGCGAGTCACTCTTCGCCACCCTCAGCGCGTTGCGAGCTTCGGGCAAGCCGACGGTGCTGCTCACGGTCGGGGCCAGCGCGGCCAGTTCGCGGTTGGCCCGCACGCACACCGGGTCCTTGACGTCGTCGCTCGACGTCGTGGACGCCGCGTGCCGGGCGGCGGGCGTGATCAGAGTCGACACCCCGGGTGACGTCGTCGACGTCGCGCGCACCCTGCTCGCGGCGCCGATGCCACGGGGCCACCGCGTGGCGATCGTCGGTGACAGCGGAGGGCAGAGCGCCATCGCCGCGGACGTGGCGAGCGCTGCGGGACTGACGGTTCCGCCGTTTCCGGCCGCGCTCACCGAGGAGCTCACGGCCATGCTGCCCGCAGGTGCCGCCTGCAGCAATCCGGTCGACCTGGCCGGTGCGGGCGAGCAGGATCTGCAGAACTACGCCGGCTTCGTCGAACACGTCATCGCGGACGGCGAGGTGGACGCGGTGGTGATGACGGGGTACTTCGGGTGCTACGGCCTGGACACGCCGTCACTCGCCGACGCCGAGGCAGCGATCGCCGAACGACTCGGCACCGTGGTGAGCGCCACCGGTGTGCCGGTGCTCGTCCACACCATGGCGCCGGACTCCTTGACGGCGAAAACGTTGGGACGGCATGGGGTTCCGACCTTCGACCGGATCGAGTCCGTGATGCGGGCGCTCTCCGCGATCGGCCATGCGGCAACGGAGTTGCGGCCGGCTGCCTCGGGTGTCGTGTCGTCGACCGCGCCGGTGGCACCCGGATACTGGGCCGCCCGGGCCGTCCTCGCAGAAGCGGGTGTCGCCTTTCCGCGCGGTGTGCAGGTGCGCACCGCAGCCGAGGTAGCGCACGCGGCACGTTGCTTGGACGCGCCGTTCGTGCTCAAGGCCGGCTGGCTGGAACACAAGAGCGAGGTCGGCGGCGTTCGCACGAATCTGCGGAATGCGGAACAGCTTTCGGTCGCCTTTGACGACATGCGGTCCCGCCTTGGCGAAGGCGATTATGTGGTGGAGCAGCAGGACACCCGGGCCGACGCCGTCGAGATTCTCGTCGCCGCGCGTCGGGATGCGCAGCTCGGGGCGATGGTGGTCGTCGGGGCAGGGGGCACCGAAACGGAGATTCACCAGGACATCCGACTGGAGTGTGCCCCGGTATCACGCGGTACGGCGGCGTCGATGCTCGACGGCCTGCGCTGCGCACCGTTGCTGCACGGGTGGCGGGGTCGCCCGCCCGTCGACGCGGATGCCCTCGCAGATCTGGTCGTGGCGGTGTCGCATCTCATCGCGCAACGCTCGGACATCGCCGAGATCGAGCTCAACCCAGTGCGCGTCACCGCCGAGGGTGTGCTTGCCGTCGACGGACTCATCATGGGAGACAGCGCAATATGACCGCTCAGTACACGCTGGACCTGTCGACCGAGTTCGTCGGCCGGGTGGCACTCGTCACCGGCGGGGGTTCGGGTATCGGTCGGGCCATCGCAGAACGGTGGGCCTGTGCGGGCGGCACCGTCGCGGTGTTGGGCCGGCGCAGAGACGCCCTCGGCGAGACGGTCCGACGCATCACCGACGCGGGCGGGCGGGCCGAGGCGGTGGTCTGCGACGTACGCGACCATGCCGCCGTCGCCGCGGCGGTCGATGCCATCGTCGAGACTCACGGCCGGATCGACGCGCTGGTGAACAACGCGGCGGGTAACTTCGTCGTCCCGTCGGAGGACTTGTCGCCCGGTGGCTGGAAGGCCGTCACTGACATCGTCCTCAACGGCACGTACTACTGCACCCACGCCGTCGCGCGACACATGTTGGCCCAACGCAGCGGAGCCATCGTCAACGTGATCGCAACCTATGCCTGGCACGGTCACCCCGGAACGGTGCACAGCGCCGCGGCAAAGGGCGGCGTCGTCGCGATGGCCCGCACACTGGCCGTCGAGTGGGGTGCCAGGGGCGTCCGGGTGAACTGCCTCGCCCCGGGGCCCACCGAGACCGAGGGCGCCGGCGCGGCGCTCTGGGGCGAACCGCAGGCTCGGCGACACGTCCTGGCCAGCGTCCCCGCCGGCCGGTTTGCCGCGCCGGCGGAGATCGCCGAGTCCGCGGCGTTCCTGCTCGGTGACCGCGCCGGGTACGTCACCGGAGAGGTGCTGGTCGTCGATGGCGGCCAGTGGCTCGGCAAGTCCATCTACACCAATTCAGCCACTCGCAGCTAGACACGCTGCATACCAATCAGTTTCACCCGACCGAAGGAGACCGACATGGCCATCGCAGCCAACCCGACGACCCACGTACCGGCCTGGCCGTTGACCGACGAGCAACGCCAGATCGTGGAACTGTGCCGCGATTTCGCAACCAAGGAGATCCGGCCCCGCGGCCGCGAGGTCGACGAAGCCGACGTCGTCACCCCGGTGGACATCTTCGCCAAGGCGGCGGCGGTCGGCATCACCGACTTCATGATTCCCGAGGAGTACGGCGGCGGAGGTTTCACCGACGTGTTCACGCAGTGCCTGGTGCAGGAGGAACTGTGCTGGGGTGATCCCGGAATCGGCAACCTGGTGTGCTCCAACGGTTTCTTCTCCGATCCGATCATGGTGCTGGGCACCGAGGAGCAGAAGAAGCGGTGGCTGACTCCGCTCACGGGGCCGAAGTCGGTGATGACGTCGCTGGCCACCACCGAGCCCGAATCAGGTTCGGACGCAGCGTCGATCGTCACGACCGCCACCCGGATCGACGGCGGTTACCGCATCAACGGTCAGAAGGCGTGGATCTCCAACGCCGGCACCGCCCAGTTCTACGTGGTATTCGCCAAGACCGATCCGACCCAGCGTTCCGCGGGGATCTCAGCGTTCCTGCTCGACAAGGACACCGCGGGGCTGAGTTTCGGGGCGCCGATGAAGAAGATGGGTCAGCGCGCGATCGTGTGCCGGGAGATCTTCCTGGACGACGTGCTGGTGCCCGAGGAGGACCGCCTCGGCGACGAAGGTCAGGGGTTCTACGGCCTGATGGGTACGTTCGACATCTCGCGGGTCGTGCTCGGTGCGGCCGCGGTCGGTGCGGCCCGCGCGGCCTACGAGTACGCGCTGGAGTATGCGAAGACACGCAAACAGTTCGGCGTTCCGATCATCGAGCACCAGGCAGTGGCGTTCCGGCTGGCCGACATGGCCACCCGCATCGAGGCGGCGCGCCTGCTGGTGCTGCACGCGGCCCGCATCATCGACAGCGGTGCACCGGCGCGCGGGATCGCGGCGATGGCGAAGCTGACGGCGTCGGAGACGGCGATGTTCGTCACCCATGCTGCAGTGCAAACGCTTGGGGGATGGGGCTATTCACGCGAGTACCCGGTGGAGCAGTGGATGCGCGACGCCAAGCTGGAGGAGATCGAGGAGGGCACCTCCGACATCATGAAGCTGGTGATCTCACGCAACCTGGAATGATGCCGGGGCGAAGTTGATCGACTCCTCAGTTATCCAACTTGTACGATCGGAGCGCCAGCAGCACCAGCCGACCGAAGGGCCACGATGCCGCGTCCCAGCGTGGAAGCCGAGCGGCGACCTCAGATCCTTGCCGCGGCGTGCTCGGCGATCGCCTCGGTAGGCGTTCCAGCCCTTCGATTGTCCGACGTCGCGAAGCAGGCTGGCGTGAGCTCGGGGACGATTCACTACTACTTCGAGACGAAGAAGGACGTCATCACCGCGGCGTTCGAGTTCAACCTGACCGACTCCTTGGCGCGGCGGCACGAGTTGCTCGGCTCGGGCAAGGAGAGCCTGGCGATCCTGCACGACCTCGTCGAGTCCTACCTACCCAGTGACGAACTCTCCGTACGCGCGTGGAAGGTGTGGCTCGCGCTCTGGGCCGAGGGCAGTCGGGACCCCGTCCTGCAGGAGATCAACGACCGACTCTATGGTCAGTGGCGCGACGTCGTGGCCGGGGTGATCGGTGCGGCGCAGAACGAGGGTTCGGCCCGTGCCGGGGATCCGGTCCTGTTTGCGAACATGCTCATCGGGATGCTCGACGGTTTGGCGGTTCAGGTGTTGCTCGAATCGTCGAGTATGCCGCTGGCGACGATGCGTGAGACCTGCAAGGAGTTCATCGGCGGGGTCGTCGAGCGGTAGGGGTCGATTTCTTCGGTAGCGCGACTCAGTGGGTGCCGCCCGCGTCGCACCGGTGCGCGCCGTCTGATGATCCGTGACGCTTGCGGTATCGCTGATAGGCGTTGCCGCTGGCGATTCCGAGGGTGTCGCCGATCTTCGTCCATCCGACTCCGGCGTCGCGGGCGGCGTGCACCGCCGATTCGAGTCGCTCGCGCGAGATTGGGGTGTCGGCGTCGCGGAACTGCTGCGCTGCGTCGGCCAGAGACAGGACGGCAGCCTCGTGTTCGGCCGTCCATCTGCGGTGCGAGCGGCGCTTTCGTGGTTGATCGTTCATCGTTGCTCCTGCGTTTTCCCAGGCGCGTAACCGGGGAGGAATGAATGAGGGCGCCGCCGTGACGGCACTCGACGTGTTGAGGTGCGGCTCAGGACGAGGTCGACTGAGCAGAAGCGCTAGTTCAGATGGCCGGGGAAGCGACGGTCGGAGGGTCCTGGATATAGGGCCAGAACAGGCGAGCGCGTGCCGCGGGCGTCATTCGACGTGCGGGTCCGATTTCGGACGGGACATCGGGGCGGGGTGCGTTCATGGCCTTCCTTGGGCTTCCCTGCGGCGTTGCAGGAGTTCCACTTAAAGAATGGCCGTTGGGGTCCTAGCGCGTCTTGACAGACTGCGACATACTTTTGACATTTCCCGACAAGGGGTGGCCAGCATGGGCAGTCTCATCCGCGCGACGGCGCTGTGGGGATACCGCGAGCTGGTGCACGAACTCGGGGGCGACCCGAACCAGTTCCTGACGAGGTTCGACATTCCGCGCGGCGCCGACGAGCAGGAGGGCGCGTTCATCGGCTTCGACGCGTACGTCCACATGCTGGCGGCCAGCGCCGAGGAGTTGAACTGCCCGGAATTCGGTCTGCGCCTGTCGAAGTGGCGTGGGTTGGACGTCCTAGGCCCCATCGCGGTGATCGCGCGCAATGCGCGCACCGTGCTCGACGCCGCGGATGCGATCGCGCGCTACCTGTACGTGCACTCGCCCGCGCTCAGGCTGGCGCGGGCGCCGTGGTCTGTGGGTCCCGATGTGGCGTTCACCTTCGAGGCGATCGAATGTGGGCTGCCGGAGTTGGCGCAGGGTTACGAGGTCGGCATGGGTGTCGCCGTGCGCATCATTCACACGTTGGGCGGCCCGGCGGCCGTGCCCACCGCGGTGTCCTTCCGGCACGCGCAGCTGGGTGCCGACGCGGCCTATCAGGAGATCCTGGGGTGTCCGGTGCGATTCGGCCAAATATGGTGTGGCTTCGAGCTTTCCGCGGAGCTCGCCGCGACTCCCATCGAGGGTGCGGACGCCACCACCAGACGCATCGCGAGGAAGTACCTCGACTCCCGCTACCTGCCGCCGACCGCCGCGCTGTCGCAGCGGGTGGCGGATCTGGCGGGCAATCTGCTTCCGACGGGCCAGTGCACCGTCGACGTGATCGCCGGCGAGCTCGCGATGCATCCACGGACGTTGCAGCGCCGCCTCGCGGAGGAGGGCACGTCGTGCCAGCAGGTCATCGAACGGGAACGTCGCGCGCACGCGGACCGCTTCCTCGCCGAACTCGATCTGCCTCTCGGGCAGGTGGCCGGCCTTCTTGGCTACACGGAGCAGAGCGCCTTGAACCGGTCCTGCCGCCGATGGTTCGGGATGACGCCGCGGCAGTATCGCGCGGGTATGGGGACGCGGCGACTGCGTGCCGAGAGCGTGATGAGCTAGCCGTCAGGCCAGGATCGACGCGAGCTGACTGCGAGGGATCGAGAACTGCTGCGGGCCGACGGCTTCGTACTCCCACAAGCCTTGGCCGATGAAGAAGATCACCGCGTCGTCGGTGAGGGCGAAGTTGGCGTACATGTCCGCGCCGATCGAATTGTCCTGCACGGGCTCGCCGTCCAGGAGCTTCTGCCACTGCGCCTTCACGAGCGGGTCCAGCACGGCGACCGGATCACTGCTGGGCTTGAATAACGTCGCGAAGGTGACGGGCGTCTTCGTCGCCAGGTCGTAGGTGAGGGCGTCGTAGTAGGTCTCGGGGTGGGCGCCGCCGACGTTGACGTACTCCTCGAGGACCACGCTCTCGGTGGCAGGGGTCGCCGAGCGGTACGTAGTCGCCGTGACGTCGAGGGCCTTCGGCACGTCGCGCACGGGCGGTTCCTCGACCGCCTTGACGAACTGGTCCCGCTGCTTCACCAGGACGCCCGCCAGCGCCTTCTGGTCGGGATAGGTGACCGGGAAGCTCATGTCGATCGTGTAGCCGGACTTCTCAGTATGGACGGTGCAGACCTGGTCGGGTCCGACCTTGCCGCCGAGCTCGTCGCAGGCCGATGGCGTGGCGGTGACCGACGTCGTCGGTGGTGTGGTGACGGTCTCCGAGGACGCGCCAGGGGTGCTCGGGTTACCGCACGCCGACGCGGCGGCGATCACGGCGATGATCAGTGCGCTCCGAGCGATCATGGACGTCATTGTGCAGCCGATGTCTGCGGTCGACGCCGGAACACGCCCTAGAGTCGGCACCATGAATGTCGAACCCGTTGCGGGCACGCCGAATCTGCTGTTGGGCGCCTATGACGTCGCGACTCTCGGCTATCGCTTGGCAGAGTTCTTCGTCTCCGGGACGGCGACGAGCTACACCGAATCGGCGGAGAGCGCCGAGTTCACCACCCGCGTCGTGGTCCTCACGCCTTCCGACCCGGATCGCTTCAGCGGCACGGTCATCGTCGAATGGCTGAACGTCAGCGGCGGCATCGACGCGCCTGCGGTGTGGTTCATGGCGCATCGCGAGCTGGTGCGCGCCGGGCACGCGTACGTCGCCGTGTCCGCGCAACGGGTGGGCGTCGAGGGCGGCGCCAGCATGGGCCTGGGTCTGGACATGTCGCTGAAGACTCTGGACGCCGGGCGCTACGGCTCGCTGCACCATCCCGGTGACGCGTACGCCTACGACGTGTTCACTCAGGTCGGCCGCCTAGTGCGCGACGATCTTCTCGACGTGACTCCGGAAGCGGTTGTCGCAGTGGGCGAATCGCAGTCGGCGCTGTTCCTCACCACCTACGTCAACGTCGTCGATCCGCTCGTTCGGGTGTACGACGGCTTCCTCGTCCATTCCCGCTTCGGTCCCGCCGCGCCGCTGGACGGGTCGTCGATCTTCGACGACATCGGTGCGGCCGAGCCGGAGGCGGTGCCGTTCGTCCGGGAGCTGCGCGTGCCGGTGATGACGGTGATCACCGAGACCGATCTCGTCGGTGGCGTGCGGGCAGGCTACTACGCTGCGCGACAACCTGATTCGGATCTGTTGCGCGCGTGGGAAATTCCCGGCACGGCGCATGCCGACAACTACACGATCACGGTCGGCTTCATCGACTCCGGAACGGCGCCGCTGGCCGACCTGGTCGCCGGCTACGCCCCGACCTCGTCGCTGATGGGTCAGGAGTTGCCGCACTTCATCAACTTCGGGCCGCAGCACCACTACGTCCTGCAGGCGGCGCTCGCCGAGCTGGTGGGCTGGGTGCGCACGGGTGCGGCGCCGCCGAGCGCGCCACCGATGGACCTCACCGCCACCGATCCGCCGGAGCTGGTGCTCGACGGCCACGGCCTCGCGACGGGTGGGGTGCGCACGCCGTGGGTCGATGTCCCCGTCGCGCGCACGTCGGGCCTCGGTGCGGCCGACGACCTGATGGCGATGCTGTTCGGTACCGGTGAGTACTTCGAGGCCGCCACGCTGGAGCGGCTCTACCCCGGCGGACCGTCGGACTACCTGACCCGGTTCACCGCGTCGCTCGACGCCACGATCGCGGCGGGGTTCCTGCTCGCCGCGGACCGCAGCGAGATCCTCGACCTCGCCGCGGCGGCCTACCCGAGGGTCTAGCCCGCGGCGGGTTCGAGATCCGCTGCAAAGGAAGCGAATTCGTCGAACGTTCGGTCGATCTGCTCCTTGATGCGCTGGGGATTCAGTGGCGCAGCGGAAGTGTCCAGGGTGCTCCACGCGTGCACGACGGTGACGCTGATCAGCGTCATCGCCAGCTCCAATCGGCGGTCGTCGATATCGACGTTCATGCGGTGCGCCATGGCCGCCAGGACCTGTGGGCCGCGGTATTCGACGGCCGCCCGCTGCAACGCCGCGCATTCGGTGACCACCCTGATGGTGCGCACGATGCGTTCTCCCGAGGAGAACTGCGAGCGGCCTGCGCGCGTGAGGATCGTCCCGAGTGCCGTGCGCATGGCCTGCAGTGGACCGATCTCCGGGGGCAAGGCCGTCAGTTCGGCGGCGACCGCCTCGGCGAGATCGTCGAGGACGGCGACGAACACCGCATCCTTGGTCGTGAAGTAGCGGGCGAGCGTGCGCGGAGACACGTCGGCCGCACGTGCGATGTCGTCGATGGTGGTGTTGTCGTAACCCCGCCTCAGACACAGATCCACTGCGGCGTTGACCAGCGCCGTCCGGGTTCGCTCCTTCTTGACGACACGCAACGCTGACGCTGGTTTCGAGGTTTGCGTCACGGAGCGGATGTTACCCACGCAGGCGCGCAGTGCCCACCGATTGCGCGCGTAACCCGAATGAGACCCCGGCGCAGGCGTAGCTCGCCCGCGCAGTGGCTATACCGCTTTGGTTGTGCAAGACATCGAGCGAGGACGAGGTATGACGGCAACGATGACCGGCCCGCCGCAGACCCCTGATACGGAGGTCGCGGCCCCCAAACGCAATCTGATCTTCACGGCCGTGCTGCTGGGGATGCTGCTGGCCGCATTGGACCAGACCATCGTGGCGACGGCACTGCCAACCGTGGTGGCCGACCTCGGTGGCGCAGGCCATCAGGCGTGGGTGGTGACGAGCTATCTGCTGGCGTCGACCGTCGTGACGGCGATCGTCGGCAAGCTGGGCGACCTGTTCGGCCGCAAGCCCGTCTTCATCGCCGCGGTGCTGTTCTTCATGGCCGGTTCGGTGCTGTGTGGGCTGGCGGGGTCACTGCCGATGCTGGTGGCAGCCCGCGCGCTGCAGGGCATCGGTGGCGGCGCCATCATGGTCACCGCGACCGCGGTCATCGGCGAGGTCATCCCGCTGCGCGAACGCGGTAAGTACCAGGGCGCGCTCGGTGCGGTCTTCGGTGTCACGACGGTGATCGGCCCACTGCTCGGTGGCTTCTTCACCGACCACCTGAGCTGGCGCTGGGCGTTCTGGATCAACGTTCCCGTGGCCGTCGTCGTGCTCGTCGTCGCCGTCATCGCCATCCCGAACCTGGGCCGCAAGGCGCGTCCGGTCATCGACTACGCCGGCATCGTGCTGGTCGGTCTCGGCGCCACCGGCCTTACCCTGGCAACCAGCTGGGGTGGCAGCACGTATGCGTGGGGCTCGCCGATGATCATCGGCCTGTTCGTCGGCTCATTGGTGGCCATCGGCGCCTTCGTCGCGGTCGAATTGCGTGCCGAGGAACCGATTCTGCCGATGCGACTGTTCCGCGAACCGGTCTTCGCGGTGTGCTGCGCGCTGTCGTTCGTCGTCGGCTTCGCGATGCTCGGCGCGTTGACGTTCCTGCCCACGTTCATGCAGTTCGTCGACGGCGTCTCGGCCACCACCTCGGGTCTGCACACCCTGCCGATGGTGGTCGGCCTGCTCGCGATGTCGATGGGCAGCGGTGTCATCGTCGGCCGCACGGGCAAGTACAAGCTCTTCCCGGTGCTGGGCACGGCGACGATGGCGGTGGGGTTCGTCCTGCTGTCGACGATGGGTCCGGACACCTCGACGCTGGAGCAGTCGCTGTATCTGGTCGTGCTGGGCGCGGGCATCGGCATGTGCATGCAGGTGCTCGTGCTGATCGTGCAGAACACCGTCGACTTCGCCGATCTCGGCGTGGCGACCTCGGGTGTCACGTTCTTCCGGACCATCGGCAGCTCGTTCGGTGCGGCGGTGTTCGGCTCGCTGTTCAACAACTTCCTGTCCGACCCACTGGCTTCTGCCGTGGCCAGCAGTGGGGCGCCGCCCGCCGCCGCGCAGTCGCCCGACGCGCTGCACGCGTTGTCGCCGGAGATGGCCGCCCCGATCGCGTCCGCCTACGCCGATGCTCTGGATCAGGTGTTCCTCTACGCCGCCCCGGTCGCGGTGGTCGGGTTCGTCCTGGCGTTGATGCTCAAGCAGGTTCCGTTGCGCAGCAACGACGTCAGCATCGCCGCCGACATGGGCGAGGGTTTCGCGATGCCGACGACCGACTCGCCGGATCAGCTGCTGGAGAACGCCGTCGGCCGATTGATCAAGCAGGGGTCCGGCATGCAGTTGCGCGCCATCGCGGAGCGTCCGGGGAGCAAGCTCGACATCAGCCGGTTGTGGGCCCTGCTGCAGGTGTACCGCTTCGGGCAGGCCGCCGGGCAGGCTCGGCTCAGCGACATCGCCGAACACGTCCGGGTGCCGCGGGAGATCCTCGAGCCAGCGTTCGACCGGTTGGCCGTCACCGGCTTCGCGGAACGCACCAAGGACCAGTTCTGGCTCACACCGGCTGGGGCGCGTCAGGTCGAGTTGGTGCGGGCGGACACGTTGGAGTGGCTCACCAGCGGGCTAACCCAGTCCTACGGTCTGCAGGTCCAGTCGGACCGCAGCCAGGTCAGGGAGGCGATGGATCGCATCACGCAAGACGTTCTGGTGCAACGGGATTGGACCGAGGACGCGACCCAGGCGATGCGGATGCGGCCCGCGCGGCGGCCAGCGATCCAGAGGCGGCCCCCGGCGCCCATGCCTCCCCGGGCACAACCGCCGAGGCCACGTCCGCCGCACCCCTCGGATCCGCCGACCACGCGGCTGCGGCCCCCCGGCCCGCCGCCGCGCCGCTAGCCGTTGTTGGGAGCCGGCGCGATGCGGTCCACCGCGTAGGTGGCCGCCTCGCCGGTCATGCCGTTGAAGCCATAGGAGATGTGCGCGAAGCCGGGTTGTCCGCCAGGGGTGCCGTCGCAGATGGCGTCGCCCTGCGCGCACAACTCGAGCGTCTTGGCGGAGTAGTTCGGTCCGATGTTCAGCTCGGGTGCGTCGTACGTCTTGAGGAACTCGGCCGAGGGCGTACCGAACAGGGTGACTGCGGCGACCTTGTCGGAGACGCTGGCCGGCAACGGTGCGGGCGCCGCGGATGCTGGCACGCCGGCCGGCACCTGGTTGGCGGTGACGTATCCCGCGACGATCGCGCCCTGCGAGTAGCCGCCGAGCACGATCTTGGTGTTGGGGCAGTTCTCTGCGGTGGACTGCACATGTGCCCCGGCGTCGCGGACGCCGTCGATGACCGTGCTGGCGAAGGCCTCGCGGTTCTCGAAGTCGCCGCTGGCCGCGTAGTTCACCGGGTAGACGTCGAGAGTCCGCGTGCCCAACTGGGCGCGCAGAGCGTCGACATAGGACTGGCCGACGCCACCGACGCCGGGGGCCTCGCCGGTGCCGCGGGCGAAGACGAGCGCCACGTCAGAGCAGGGTGCGGCCGACGCGGACGGGGCCGCGGTGACGCTCAGGGCCGCTCCGGCGGAGACGACGGCTGCGCCCAGGAGTCGTGGAAGGTGTCGAGTATTCATGTGGTGGGCGTACCCGGGGGTTTGCCAGGTAAACCCGCCGCTTCGACACTCCTTCATCTAGTACGCCAAAATGATTCTGTTGCAGCCGCTTTGGTTCGATCGCCGCGGTAGGCGATCGATGTGCCGGTAACGAATGCCGCTCTCCGAGCGACGATCAACACGGGGGTGGGCATTCCCCATCGGGGGAGTTCCCGGCGTCGCACAGCTGACGCATAGCCTGCGCAGGAATGAATCATAGATCAGCTATGTAATTTCACTGTGTCGGGTTTGACCCGGAGCATTCGCTCCGGACTAAGGAGCTATTGACGATGAACCTGAAGAAAGCCGTCGCGGGAGTGACCTTCGCGGGCGGGATCGGGCTGGCGTTGATCAGCGGAAGTGCGGGTGTCGCGCTCGCGGCACCTGGTGGTGGCGGTGGCGGTGGCGGCGCGTGCCAGCCTCCGTTCTGCGCAGGCGGACCCGGGCCGGGGGGCCCAGGTGGTGGCCAGGGTGGTCCCGGTGGCGGCCCGCAGGCACCCCGTGGACCCGGTGGTGACCAGGGGCGTGGCGACCAAGGCCCAGGCGGACCAGGTGGGCCAGGCGATTTCCGTGGGCCCGGTGGCCCGGGTGGTGACCAAGGCCCAGGCGGTCCGGGTGGGCCTGACTTCCGTGGGCCTGGCGGCCCGGGCGACGACCGTGGTCCGGGTGGGCCGGGCGACTTCCGTGGATCTGGCGGTCCCGGGGACGACCGCGGGCCGGGTGGCCCCGGTGACAATCGGGGACCTGACGGCCGCGATTGGGGGCCGCGTCCTCCGGATGCCTTCAGTGGCTTCCGCGATGCGCCCTGGGGTGGCGGACCGGCGCCGTGGGGCTGGGGAGCGCCGCCGCGTGCTGGCTGGGACCGGCCACTGCCGCCTCCCGGCGGGTACTGGAACTACGGGCCGATCAACTATTTCGGCTACAACGAGACGCCGATCTTCGACCGGGGCTTCAACGGCTGGGGCTTCTACTTCTTCGGAATCTGGATCCCGCTGTAGACCGTCAACAAACGATGACAGCCGCCTCGCAGTGATGCGAGGCGGCTGTTCTCGTTAGGGCTTGCGTCGACGACGTTGCGGCGAATGGGCATCGCGGCAGGAAAAAACAACGGGGAGAATGGTTTTGACGGTCAGCCTCGCGGGGTCAGCTTGATGGCGGCGATGTTCAGCCGCCCGACCCACTCGGCGAACTCGTCGAGCGAGGGCACCGCCGAACCGGTGAACGTCAGGCCCATGGCGCGCTGCGCCTTCCTCGGCCCGTAGCCGGTTGCCACGCGGTGGGCGATGTCGGCGACGGTCGCCGTATCGGTCACGAGCTGGCCCCACATCGCCGTCTTACGACCTGCGTACCAGACCTCGGCGGGAGCGCCGTCGGCGAAGTTGTGTTTCCACCCGGCCTCGGCCATGCCGTAGAGAGTCCCGTCGAGGTGGTGTGGGCTGATGGGCAAGGAGAACCGTCGGCCCGACTTACGGCCGGTGAACTCGATGAGCATGAAGTCCTTGAGCGACGCGCCGATGCTCGGGATGCGAAGCGCGGTGCGGAGTGTCGGGTTCAGTAGTCCCATCACGAGTTGCGGGGGCTGGGCGGCCTCGATCGTGGGCATGAGTCAGGATGCCACGTCTTGACCAGCGAGGAACTGGCAGGCGCAAGGCCCGCTCAGTCGCACCGAGACCCGTCGTCACGCACTGGAGTTACAAAGCCCGGCAAAGGGAGATCGCATTCGCCGTGACACGTGCGTAGTCCCCCACTCGCCGTGCGGCAAAATGGTGGAGAGAGACATGGGGGTGGGCGAGATGCCGTTGTCAGTTGACACAGCGGGGTTGAGGCAGGGAGCTGGCCGCAGCGCAGCCATCGCTGCCAATCTAGGTGAGCGCGGCGACGATGTTTCGGGCATCGGAGCTCAGCCGAGCCATGCTGGTGTCGCCGCGATGAGTGCTGTCGTCAACAGCGTGCGGAGTCATCAGGCCCAACGCGTGCAGGATTTCGCCGCCGACCTGCTGGTCGGCGCTGCCGCATATGACGAAAGTGACTGCGAAGCAGGGGGAAGGCTCGCGGAGTCACTGTGACTCCAAGCGACAGCGGAACGCCATTGCCCACGAGATCGCAGATGCCCCGCCAAGGCACCCAAGTCTGACGAGAGACCAAGGCCCCGTTCAAATGACAACGATGAAGCAGCTTCGCGACTTGGACGACCGTGTGTGGCGCACCGCCACGTGGACTTCGCCGTTCACGGTTCAACTGGTTTTGGGAGCCATCGTCGGCATCGCCTGGTGGGTCGGAAAGTACGCGTGGAGCCCGCATGGGTTCGGCCAGTACGCAATTGGCGCAACCACTACGTTGCTTCTTTCAGTCGCGATCAGCGGTGTGCTGTACACGCGGGGATCGTTCCGTGCCCAGGGCATGGCCATTAGCATCGTTGGGTCGTTCGTCGTGGCGGTGGTCGGTGCGACCGCCTATGGCTTCTGGATCGTCGGGTGGTAGGCGCTCAGGGGGCGGCGGCTCCCATTGCTCGGCGCTACGGCCCTCTCGGGTTCGCCGCTGCGCTGGTGAACATTCTGATCATCGAGTTCGTCACGTGGGTGCTTCTACCGTGGGTCTTCCTCGTGGTGTTTCTCATTCCCATCGTGCTGCTTGATCTCGCCCTGTCGGCATTTCTGAAGTCCAGGCAAGGGAGGCTGAGCGAGATCGGCCAGGGGATGATGATCGGTTGCATCTCAGCCCCAGCGGCGGCGGTGTTCTTCATCCCGCTCTATTTCTTGGCCCAGGCCGTCGGATTGGTTTGATCTGGAGGCCAACGGGTTTGGCGTTTTTCGCGTTATGGGCCCCGGTCGAGTGTCAGGCGAGGTGCGTAAGACGGGCCGGAAGCGTCAGCGCGTGGCATTGCCTGCCACCAAATAACATCTACGGGAATCCTTGCAGGGTGCTGGTTGATGCCGAGCTCCTCCCGTAGCTGCAATGCAATGTGGCATACCCAGCAGCTGAATCGAGTCTGTCCGAACCATGCGAAGTGCCCACCCCCAAACGGATTCGCTCAGAGGTGGGCACTGCACATCGGTCAGAGAAGGCCGAGCAACTCCAGATCGGTGACGTACTTGACGATCTCCGGCGCGGAGATGTGCGGGATGTCCTTGTCCGGCCCGATCTTGGCCTCCTGCACCGCCGCCCGGAAGTGATCCGCCGGTGCGAGGGAGCCGTTGATGGGCTGTTGCGGCTGCTGGTAGTTGTGCAGCAGCGGCAGCAGGGAGGCCGCCCGTTGCTTCTCCGGCAGTGACCGCAACGACGTCTCGAAGCGCGCCAACCAGCTCGCGTATTCCGGCACCCGGGCGATCGGGTAGCCGGCCTCGACCAGCCAGTCGACGAAGGTGTCCATGCTGATCGCATCGTCGTAGGGGTTCATCACGTGGTAGGTCTCGTAGCCCTCGGTCACGTTCGCGCCCAGGGTGGAGATCGCCTCGGCGATGAATTCGACTGGCAGACCGTCGAAGTGGGACCGCTGCTGGCTGTCGCCCTCGTCCAGCTCGTAGAACGAACTGGGCGCGATGCCCGTGGCCACCAGCGAGAGCATCATGCGGGTGAACATGTCCGGCACGTTGAGCTGTCCGGCGTAGGTGGTGTCCGCCATGATCATGTCGCAGCGGAACACCGACACCGGCAGACCCGCCAGGTCGTGTGCCTCGCGGAGCAGCACCTCGCCGGCCCACTTGCTGTTGCCATAGCCATTGGCATAGGAGTCGTCGACCTTGCGGGTGGCGCTCATCCGGCGGATGTCGGTTTCCTCGACGAACGTGCCCGGCGTGATGCCGTCGCCCACGCCGATCGTCGAGACGTAGACGAACGGCTTGATGCGGGTGGTCAGCGCGATGCGGATGAGTTCGGCGGTGCCGACGGCGTTGGGCCCGAACAGCTGGCTGTAGGGCAGCACGTGGTTCACCAGCGCGGCCGGGTCGACGATGAGGTCGACGGTGTCGGCAAGTCGCTGCCAATCCGCCTGCTCCAGGCCGAGATTGGCCTCACCCTTGTCACCGGCGAGCACCTCGAGATGCTCGGCCGCCAGCTCGCGGTAGTGCGTCAACAGCTTCGGATCCCCGCTGTCGAAGGTGGCGTCCAGGCGGGCGCGGGCCGCGTCGTCGTCCTTGGCACGGACCAGGGCGATGACCTTGCCGTCGACCAGGTTCATCCGTTCCAGCCACTCCAAGGCCAGGTAACGGCCGAGGAAACCCGTGGCGCCGGTCAGCAGCACCGTGCGCACCTCGCGGGCGGGCCCAGGTAGCGACGGTGCCGCGGCCAGGGTGGCCTCGTCGAGGAACTTGTCGAGGCTCAGGTCGCGGGCGTGCACCTCGATGGCGTCCCGGCCGTGCACGGCGTCATACGTCGGCCGCTTCGAACCGCCGCTGCGCTGCGCCTCGACGTAGGCGGCGATGGCCGCCAGGTCGGAGGCCGGGCTGACGATCACGCCGACCGGCACGTCCACCTCGAAGATGTCGTGCAGCAGGTTGGCAAAGGTCAACGCCGACAACGAGTCTCCACCGAGATCGGTGAACTGCGAGTCGGGGGCGACGTCGCTCGACGCGGCGCCGAGCAGTGCGCTGGCCGCGCGGCCGACGGTTTCCAGGACGGGCCTGTTGGCGCCGTCGGCCCGGAGTTCGCGCAGCACGTCGGCCTGCCCGTCGACCAGGTCCACGTACAGCTGCTCGAGCTCGGGGCCGTAGAACTCCTTCAGCTGCGGGCGGGCGAGCTTGCGGATGCCGGTGAGCAGTCCGTTCTCCAACGTGAACGACCGCGTCTCGACGAGGAAGTCACGGGGGATCTCATAGGACTGCAGGCCACTTTCCCGGGCGACGGTCTGCAAGGCCTCGCTCAGCAGCGGCTTGACCGCGGCGGGGTCGCCACCGACGGATGCGAGTGCGTCATCGGTGGGGACGATGACGGCGAGCACGTAGGAGCGGGCGCTGTTGCCGTAGACGAAGATTTGCCGGATCGACGGGTGTCCGCCGTAGGCCGCCTCGAGCTTGGAGACGGTGACGAACTCGCCCTGCGAGAGCTTGAGGACGTTGTTGCGGCGGTCGACGTAGGTCAGCTGATCGGGTCCGATCTCGGCCATCACGTCACCGGTGTGGTACCAGCCGTCGGCGTCGAAGAGTTCGGCGGTGATCTCGGGCCGCTTGTAATAGCCGGGGATGAGATCGGTTGACTTGATGAACAATTCGCCGCGTGGGTATGGCCGGTCGGTGGCGAAGTAGCCGAGTTCGGGCACGTCGACCAGCTTGTAGTCGAGCACCGGTGGACGGCGCAGGGTGTCGTCGACCAGGACGACGCCGTCCTCGGTGGAGCCGTAGCCGTTGATGAGGTGGATGTCGAGGAAGTCCTCGGCCCAGGCGCGCAGCTCGGGGGAGATGGGCGCCGAACCCGTCATCGCCGAGAACTGCCGTCCGCCAAGCATCTTCACGCGCTGCTCGGCCATGACCTCGCGCTCGACGTCGTCGCGGTCAGCGCCGTCGGTGACGCGACGGTCGACCTCGCTCTGGATCTCCTGGAACAGCATCTCCCAGATGCGGGGCACCAGGTCGAGCTTGGTGGGCCGGACCAGGGCTAGGTCGTCGAGCAGGGTGGACAAGTCGCTCTTCGCGGCGAAGTAGGCGGTGCCGCCGACGCCGAGGGTCGAGTAGAGGATGACCCGGCCCATGACGTGGCTGATGGGCATGAAGTTGAGGCTGATGGCGGGCATCTTGCCCTCGGTGTCCCACTCGGGGGCGAACCATCCGCGCCAGCAGTTGGCCATCAGGCGGTCGGTGTACATCGCGCCCTTGGGGGTGCCGGTGCTGCCGGAGGTATAGATCAACAGGCGCAGGTCGTCGTCACTGCCGCGGGGAACGTCCGGGCCGGCGGCGTGCCGGGCACCGGAGGCGATGACGTCGTCGAGTGATTCGACCGGGATGGCCTTCTCGTTCAGCGTGGCAACGGCGGATTCGAACGCTTCGCGGTGGTCGTCGATCTGGGGGTGGTAGTCGAACACGACCAGGCGTTGCGGCGTATGGGCGGTGAGCGCGAGTTCGACGGCGTCGGGGAGGTGATCGACGCTGGAAAGGATTGCGACGGGCTCGGTTTCGACGAGGATCGGGTGCAGCTGGGCGACGGGCGCGCTGGTCTGCAGGGGAACCGCGACGGCGCCGGTGAGGGACAGGGCCATGTCGACGATGGCGTAGTCGGCGCTGGTGAAGCCCAGGGTGGCGACGCGGTCGCCGCGCCGCACGGGATTGTCTGCCAGGGCGTCGGCGAGAGCCCTCACGCGGGTCCACGTCTCGCCGTAGGTGAGGGTGTCGAAGCGCGGTTGGTACTCGGCGACGGTGCGGCCGCTGGCGTCCTGCACGAACTCGACAGCGCGCTGGCCCAGGGCGGGGCGGGCAGCGTAACCGGCCATGACGGTGCGGATGGCGTCGGCGAGCAGAACGCCGGTGGCGTGGAGTTCGGCGGTGATCTCGGGGTTGGGCTGGGCGCTGATGAGTTGCGCGTCGCCAGAGGTCAACTTGTCGAAGCGGTACTGGAGTCGCGCTTCACGGGCGTTGGCGGGAGTCATGGGTCGTCTCCTCTGACAATCGATATTCAGTTCGGGGGAAGCACGGGGTTGTGTCCTCTTTCGGAAAGTAGGT
>NZ_JAEMTA010000078.1 GCF_016462545.1 Mycolicibacterium sp.
ACCTGCGACCACTTGACCCCCAGTCAAGTGCGCTACCAAGCTGCGCCACAGCCCGCGGCGCTGCCGTAACAGCCGGCAGCGCAGGTGAGCCTACCGCAGCGTCATCGCCGGATCCCAATCGCCATCCCGGGTGTCAGCGCATGCTCGTAGGCTCGACGGCAATGACCGACTCCACGCGCGACGACACTCCTCTGTGGCTCTTCGCAGATCAACTCGGACCCGCAGTCCACGGCGGCGAGCACGCACATCGCGAGGTACTGCTCGTCGAGGCCACCTCGGCGTTGCGCAAACGCCGCTATCACCGCCAGAAGCTTCACCTCGTGCTCTCCGCGCTCCGCCATGCCAACGAAGACCTCGGCGAGCGGTCCACCCTGCTCCGGGCCGACACCTACACCGACGCCCTCGAACAGTTCGGCCGCCCCGTCCTCGTCCACGAACCCACTTCGCATGCCGCGGAGAAGTTCGTCCACCGCATGCTCAAGCAGGGTCTGGTGACCGAGGTACTCCCCACGCCCACGTTCGCCCTGTCCCGCAAGGACTTCCAGCACTGGGCGGGTAACCGCCAGCGATTCCGCATGGAGGACTTCTACCGCGATCAACGCCGTCGTTTCGATGTCCTCATGGATGGCCGCGAGCCCGTCGGCAACAGATGGAACTACGACGAGGACAACCGCGAGTCCCCGCCCAAGAAGCAGACGACGCTCGGCCTGCCGAAGCCCTACCAACCCCGGGAGGACGACGTCGACGAGCAGGTGCGCCGCGACCTCGATGACATGAACCTCGACACGGTCGGGGTCGATGGACCCCGACTGTTCGCCGTCACCCCCACTGAGGCCCGCCGTGCCCTCAACCGCTTCATCGAGCACCGCCTCCCGCAGTTCGGCCGCTACGAGGACGCCATCATGGGCGAGGACTGGGCCATGTCGCACTCCCTGCTGTCGGTCCCCCTCAACCTCGGCGTGCTGCATCCACTCGACGCCGTCGAGGCCGCGGAACAGGCCTACCGCCGCGACGAGGCTCCCCTGGCCGCCGTCGAGGGCTTCGTCCGGCAGATCCTCGGCTGGCGCGAATACATGTGGCATCTCTACTGGCATTTCGGCCCCACCTACACCCACAACAATGCGTTGGGAGCCCATGCGGCACTGCCGAGTTGGTGGACCGATCTCGACGCGGAGTCCATCACGGCCGCGTGTCTGCGCGATGCGATCGGGGGTGTCCGCGACCGCGGCTGGAATCACCACATTCAGCGGCTGATGGTGCTCGGCAACCACGCCCTCCAGCGCGGCTACAAGCCCGACGATCTCACCGAGTGGTTCGCCACCGCCTACGTCGACGGGTTCCGGTGGGTCATGCCGACCAACGTCATCGGGATGAGTCAGCACGCCGACGGCGGCTTGCTCGCTACGAAGCCGTACGCGTCCGGCGGCGCATACATCAACAAGATGAGCGACCACTGCGGAGGCTGTGCGTACGACCCGAAGAAGCGCCTCGGCGACGACGCGTGCCCGTTCACGGCCGGCTACTGGAATTTCGTCCACCACAACCGAGACATGTTGGCCAAGAACAACCGGACCCAACGCGTCGTCGCCAACATGGACCGCCTCAAGGACCTCGACGCCGTGCTGGAGCAAGAGGCCGACCGTCAGGAGTTCTGACGCATCGGCCTACGATCGATCCCATGGCCGACGAACTCGCGATCACCGACGTTCCCTTCACTCATGATCCGTGGGTGGCCGCCCGGGATCGCTATGACTCGATGCCCTATCGGCGCGTCGGATCATCCGGCCTTCTCCTACCGGCGATCTCGCTTGGGCTCTGGTACAACTTCGGCGACAACCGGCCATTCGACGTCCAGCGAGAAGTGCTGCGCCACGCGTTCGACCGCGGGATCACTCATTTCGACTTGGCCAACAACTACGGACCTCCGTACGGATCTGCCGAGGAGAACTTCGGCCGGATGCTGCGCCGCGACTTCAAGCCGTATCGCCACGAGCTCATCATTTCCTCCAAGGCGGGCTGGGACATGTGGCCGGGGCCCTACGGCCAACTCGGCGGACGCACCTATCTGCTTGCGAGTCTCGACGAATCGCTCGAACGCCTCGGACTCGACTACGTCGACATCTTCTACTCCCACCGCATCGATCCGGTGACGCCACTCGAGGAGACGATCGGCGCACTCGACACAGCCGTGCGTGCGGGCAAGGCGCGCTACGTCGGCATCTCCTCGTATTCGGCGGCCAAGACCGCCGAGGCCTCCGCCATCGCACAGCGGCTTGGCACTCCGCTGGTGATTCACCAACCGTCGTACTCACTGCTGAACCGATGGATCGAAGGTGGGCTCACGGTGGAGCTCACCAAGGCCGGGATGGGAGCGATCGCGTTCACCGCACTGGCGCAGGGCTTGCTGACCGACCGCTACCTGGAGCGCCCCGCTGCTGACATCGCTCGCGCAACGGCGCGTCCGACCTTCGATGACGACCTCGTGACCGACGAGGTACGCGAACGACTTCGCGGGCTCGCTGAGATCGCCCGGAGTCGCGGCCAGTCCTTGGCCCAGCTCGCACTGGCCTGGGTGCTGCGCGACCCCGCCGTCGCCTCCACTCTCATCGGTGCCTCCAGCGTCGCTCAACTGGACGAGAATCTCGGTGCCCTGGATCACCTCGACTTCACCGCGGACGAACTCGCCGAGATCGATCGCTACGCCTCGGATTCGGGCATCGACCTCTGGCGGGAGAGCTCAGACCTCTAGATGGCCAGCAGCCGGTAGAGGCCGATCAACCCCACCACCACGATCACCAGTCGCAGCGCATTCGGCGACAGCCGCCGCCCGTAGTGAGCGCCGAGGAACCCGCCGAGCAGCGAACCGACGGCGATGAGACCCGCTGCCAGCCAGCTGATCCGGTCGAACGCCACCAACGTGTACGCCGCCGCGGCGACCACGTTCACCAGCAGCGACAGTAGGTTCTTCGCGGCGTTCATCCGCTGCATCGACTCCGGCAGCAGCGCACCCATCACGCCGATCAGCAGAATGCCCTGTGCTGCAGTGAAATAGCCGCCGTAGATGCCGACCGCGAAGGTTCCCAAGACCACCAGGACCATCCGTTTGGTCGATACCGGTTCGGCGTCGTCCGACGACCTGCCCCGTGCCCAGGCTTGGATCCGCGGCCCGAACACGACGAGCAGCAGGGCGCCGATCAAGAGGACCGGCACCACCGAGATGAACACCTTCTCGGGCAGGTGCAGCAGCAGCCAGGCGCCGACCACGGCCCCCAGCAGGGAGGCCGGGATCTGCCACTTGAGCCGGTCCCACTGACCCTTGAGTTCGCGCCGATAGCCCCATGTTCCGGAGATGCCACCGGCGACCAGGCCCACCGCGTTCGACATGGTGGCCGTGACCGGCGGGTAGCCGAGCGCCACCAGCGTCGGGAACGTGATGAGGGTGCCGGAGCCGACGACTGCGTTGATCGCCCCCGCCCCCACACCGGCCAAGGCGATCAGAATCATGTGGACGACGGACACCACGCGACCCTATCGGTCCGCCTTCGACAGTCCGTCAGCCGTGCGGAGGGCGCCGCAGCGACGACCATGCTCAGCGCTTCTTGGGCGCGCCCCGCTTCTCCCGCACACGGACGTTGATCTTGATGGGGCTGCCGTCGAACCCGAACTTCTCCCGCAACTTGCGCTCGATGAACCGTCGATACCCCGCCTCCAGGAACCCGGAGGTGAACAGCACGAAGGTCGGCGGTCGTGCGGTCGCCTGGGTCGCGAACAGAATCTTGGGTTGCTTGCCGCCGCGCACCGGAGGCGGCGTCGCGGCCACGATCTCCTTCAAGAACGTATTCAACTGGCCCGTCGAGATGCGCTTGTCCCACGACGCGAGTGCCCCCTCCAAGGCGGGCACCAGCTTCTGCACCGCGCGACCCGTCTTGGCCGAGATGTTCACCCGCTGCGCCCACTGCACCTGCTCGAGTGAGAGATCGATCTCGCGGTCCAGCAGGAAGCGCCGATCCTCGTCCATCAGGTCCCACTTGTTGAACGCCAGCACGACCGCCCGGCCCGCCTCGATCACCATCGAGAGCACCCGCTGGTCCTGCTCGGTCAGCGGCTGCGACGAATCGATCAGGACTATGACCACCTCGGCCGCGTCGATCGCGCCGTGCGTGCGCACCGAGGCATAGAACTCGTGACCGCTGGCCTGCCCCACCTTGCGACGCAGGCCCGCGGTGTCCACGAAGCGCCACAGCTTGCCGTCCAGCTCGATCAGGGAGTCGACGGGATCCACCGTCGTACCGGCGACGTCGTGAACCACCGACCGCTCTTCGTCGGCGAGGCGGTTGATCAGCGAGCTCTTGCCGACGTTCGGCTTGCCCACCAACGCCACGCGTCGCGGGCCGCCGGTGGTCGAACCCATCTCGGAGACCTCGGGCAGCACCTCGAGCACTGCGTCGAGCAGGTCTGCCACCCCGCGACCGTGGATCGCGCTGATCGAATGCGGCTGTCCCAGGCCTAGCGACCACAACAGCGCAGCCTCGGACTCCATCTTCTCGTTGTCGACCTTGTTGGCCGCCAGGAATACCGGCTTGCCTGCGCGCTGCAGCCTCTTGGCGGCAGCTTCGTCAGCGCTGGTGGCGCCGGTGACCGCGTCGACCACCAGGATGATCGCGTCGGCCGTGCGCATCGCGACGGTCGCCTGCTCGGCCACCAACTGCTGCAGACCCTTGGCGTCGGGCTCCCAGCCGCCGGTGTCCTGGACCATGAACCTGCGGCCCAGCCAGTTCGCGTCGTAGGACACACGGTCGCGGGTCACGCCGGGGACGTCCTGCACGACGGCTTCGCGGCGACCCAGGATCCTGTTCACCAGGGTGGACTTGCCGACGTTCGGTCGGCCCACCACCGCGACGACCGGCGGCGGTGCGAAGTCCGCCTCGAGGTCACCGATCTCGATGCCCTCGGGCGGCAGCTCCCAGTCGCCCTCGTCGACCCAGGTGCCATCGGACTCGAGCGGGCCGTCGTTGTCGCTCATCTGGAGGCTCCGGCCCGTTGTTCGACGAGATCGAGAAGGCGCGCCACAGTCTCGGATTGGGACATGTCACTGCTGTCGACGACGACCGCGTCATCGGCAGCACGCAGCGGTGACACCGCCCGCGTGGAATCGAGGTGGTCGCGCCGCTTCACGTCGGCCAGTACCGCGTCGTAGTCGTCGGCGAGGCCGGACTCGACGTTCTGATCGTTGCGCCGCCGGGCCCGCTCCTCGGCCGACGCCGTCAGGAAGACCTTCACGTCCGCGTCGGGCAGCACGACGGTGCCGATGTCGCGCCCCTCGACGACCACGGCCACCGGGCCATCGGCGAGTTCGCGCTGCCGCTCCACCAGCCGGGTCCGCACCTCCGGCACGGCCGATACCGCCGAGACGGCCTTGGTGACCGCCTCGCCCCGAATTTCCAGCGAGACATCTTCTCCCCCAAGGAAGTACAGGTCCTCGTCGGGATCGAAGCCGACGGCCAGGTCAACCTTCACGGCCAACTCGGCCACGGCGGCGACATCGTCGGGATCGACTCCCGCGCGCAAGACCGCCAACGTCACGATCCGGTACATCGCACCGGTATTGAGGTAGCGCGCACCCAGAGCCCGCGCCAAACCCCTTGATACCGAGGACTTTCCGGTGCCCGCCGGTCCGTCGACGGCAATCATCAACGGTCCGCTCACATTCCCACCGCCTTGTACAGTTCGCCGACCTCTTTGCTGGTCAGTACTCGTATGCTGCCCGGCTTCTGTTCTCCCAGCGACACCGTGCCGATGTCCGTCCGAACCAGGTCCGTGACCGGAAAGCCCACCGCGGCAAGCATGCGCCGCACGATTCGCTTGCGGCCCTCGTGGAGCGTGACCGTCACCAATGACTTTCCTGGGACCGAGTCGACCATCGCGAAGTCGTCGACGTGAATGGGGCCGTCGTCGAGCTCGATACCCGCCTTGAGCTTCTTACCAAGCCCGCGTGGCACCGATCCGACGACCGTCGCCAAGTACGTCTTGGGCACCTCGTAGGACGGATGCATCAGACGGTGGGCCAGTTCGCCATCGTTGGTGAGGATCAACAGTCCCTCGGTGTCGGCGTCGAGACGCCCGACGTGAAAGAGCTTCTTGTGACCGCGAACCCGATACTCGACCAGATCGCCGACACACGGCCGGCCCTGATCGTCGGACATCGTCGAATGCATTCCGCGCTCTTTGTTGATCGCGAGATACACCATCGTGTCGTCGACCCGGATCTTCACGCCGTCGACCCGGATCTCGGAGTTCTCTGGGTCGACGCGGGTGCCCATCTCGGTCACGATGTGGCCGTCGACCTCGACCCGGCCGTCCCGGATCATCCGTTCGGCGACGCGGCGGGACGCCACTCCCGCCTGCGACAGCACCTTCTGCAGTCGGGTGCCTTCATCTTCGTCGGCCATGTCAGTCCTTATCCACGTCGAAGGCCAGCGGTTGGTTGTTCGGCACGACGCCGAGTTTCACGAATCGCGGCTCGTCACCGAGGGATTCGGTGATGTCGTCAATGTTGTCCACGTCCGGCAGCAGCGGCGCGATGTCGGGCAGGTCGGTCAGCGTGGACAATCCCAACCGCTCCAGGAACAGCTCCGTCGTCGCGAAAGTCGTTGCGCCCGTATCAGAATCGACGCCCGACTCGGTGATGAGCCCGCGAGCCAGCAGGGTGCGCATGACCGCATCGCAGTTGACGCCACGCACTGCGCTCACCCGGACCCTGCTCACCGGCTGCCGGTATGCCACCACTGCGAGCGTCTCCAGCGCAGCCCTGGTGAGCTTCGACCGGGTCCCGTCGAGCAGCAGCCGCTCGACGTACGGCGCGTAGCGCGCCCTGGTGTACATCCGCCAACCGCCGCCCGCCTCGCGAAGATCGATGCCGCTGCTGCGCGCGGCGAAGTCGTCGGCCATCACGTGCAGCTTCGCCGCCACCCGGTAGGCGGGCTGATCCACCGCCGCGGCCAGTGCATCGACGGTCACGGGGGTGTCCACGACCAGCAGTAGCGATTCCAGGATCGCACCGAGCTCGGCGTCCTCGATCTCGGGCTGATGCGCGACGTCGATACCGAGATCGGAGCCCGCGTCCACGCCCAGATCGAGGGCAGGGGTTGGCTCGGGATGCTCGTCAGTCATTGCGTGTTTCTCACTCTTCCACCGCGGTGGCCAGGTACTCGCTGGTCGGGCGATCCCCGGTCCACGAAACCTGCAGCACACCAAGCGGTTCTGGCTGGTCGAATGTTACCGCGTTGGCGCGGAACAATTCGAGCAGCGCCATGAAGCGACCTACGATCTCGATCGTCGCCCCACAGTCCGAGACGAGCTCAGAGAACGACGCCCACGTGCCGACGCCGCGCTCGCAGAGCATGCCCAGCAACAGTCGAGCCTGCTCGGGCACGGACACGCCCTGCACGTGCAGATGATCCGTGCCCACGGTGGGCACGGGTCGCGGGGTGAACGCCGCGGCGGCGATCTGGGCGAAACTGTCGGCGTCCACACCCAGCATGACCTCGGGCAATAGGTCGGAGAACTGCTCCTCGAGCGATACCGCGCGCGGGTAGCTGCGCAGCGCGGCGGCTTCGAGTTCGGCGAACATGACCGCCACGTGCTTGAAGGCGCGGTACTGCAGCAGTCGCGCGAACAACAGATCGCGAACCTCGAGCAGCGCGAGATCTTCTTCGTCGTGCACCTCGCCCGCGGGCAGAAGTCGAGCCGCCTTGAGGTCCAACAGCGTGGCGGCAATCACGAGGAATGCGGTGGTCTCGTCGAGCTCCAGTTGTCGACCGATGTCCCTGGTGTAGGCGATGAAGTCGTCGGTCACCTGGTGCAGTGCGACCTCGGTCACGTCCATCCGATGGGCAAAGATCAGCTGCAGCAGCAGGTCGAACGGGCCTTCGAAGTTACTCAGCCGAACCTGGAAACCAGTCTGCGGCGATGCCTCCGGTGCCGGCGAGCTCACGCGCCGAACCGGTCGATGACCTCACGCGCGAGTGACCGATATGCCAGCGCACCACCGGATTTCGGCGCCCATGAGGTGATCGGCTCGCCGGCGACGCTGGTCTCGGGAAAGCGCACGGTACGGGTGATGACGGTGTCGAACACCAGATCGCCGAACTGTTGGAGCACGCGGGCCATCACCTCGCGCGAATTGACGGTGCGCGGATCGAAGCGCGTGATGAGGATGCCGCCGATGTCCAATTTCGGATTGAGACGGTCCTTCACCTTGGCCACGGTGTCGGTCAGCAGCGCCAGGCCGCGCAGCGAGAAGTACTCGCACTCGGTGGGAATGATCACACTGTCCGCGCAGGCCAGCCCGTTGACGGTCAGCAGACCCAGCGAAGGCTGGCAGTCGATCAACACGTAGTCATAGCGATCCAACACCGGATGCAGGGCTCGGGACAGGGAGTGCTCGCGGCCGACCTCGTTGACCAGCTGAATCTCCGCTGCCGACAGGTCGATGTTGCTCGGCACCAGGTCCATGCCCTTGACGCGGGTCTTGATCAGCACCTCGTCGACCGACACCCGGGGTTCGATCAGCAGGTTGTGCACGGTGTGGTCGAGCTCGTAGTGCGGCACGCCGAGCCCGGCCGACAGCGCCCCCTGCGGATCGAGGTCGACCAGCAGCACCCGTCGTCCGTACTCGGCGAGGCTGGCGCCCAGATTGATGGTCGACGTCGTCTTGCCGACCCCGCCCTTCTGGTTGCACATCGCGATGACCTTGGCCGGGCCGTGCACGCTCTTGGGCTTCGGATCCGGGATCACCCGGGGTGGACGACCCGTGTGGCCTGCCGCGTCTGAGATACCGGAGCCGTCGGCAGTACCAGCGTCGTCGGTCACTCGGGACCGCCGCCGGTCAGGCAACCTTCGGGCTTGTCGAACATCGCTTGGAGTTTAACTCCGGTGAAACGCCGCGGACGCCAGACCCGCGAGGCGAGAGTGGGGAACTACGCGAATCCGCCCGCCTCTAAGCTGACGGGCATGGGCTGGAAGCAGCGTCTGCCGTTCCTTCGCTGGTCGATGGTGCGGATGGCATTCGCCATGCCCGGCTTCGGAAAGACCGGTCAGATCGGTGACGGACGCGAGGAAGCCACCGCGAGATACGTCGAGGCCAACGCACGTCGGGGCGACGTCGACAGCGTGTTGGCCACCATCGACGAGTTCGCCCGTGAGAAGTCGATGCTGATGAACGTCGGCGACGAGAAGGGCGCCCTACTCGACGCGGCCGTGCAACGTGCAAGCCCCGCCCTCGCCCTCGAACTCGGTACCTACTGCGGCTACGGCGCCCTGCGCATCGCCCGCGCCGCCCCCGCTGCCCAGGTGTTCAGCGTCGAGTTCTCCGCCGCCAACGCCGCGATCGCCCGCCGCATCTGGGCGCACGCCGGTGTCGGTAACCGGATCACCTGCGTCGTGGGCACGCTGGGTGATGGCGGATCGACACTCGACGCACTTGCCGAAAGTGGCTTCGCCGCAGGAACTCTCGACCTGTTGTTCATCGATCACGACAAGAGCGCCTACCTCGCCGATCTGCTCGCCATCATCGAGCGCGGCTGGTTGCACACCGGCTCGATCGTGGTGGCCGACAACGTCCGCATACCCGGTGCGCCCAAGTACCGCGCCTACATGCGTGAACAGCAGGGCAGCCTGTTCACCACGGTCGAACACGCCACCCACGTCGAGTACCAGTCCCTGCTGCCGGACCTGGTCCTGGAGTCCGACTACCTAGGCCCCTAGAACAGCCTGTTCTTCTTGGGTCGGCTGGCCTCGGCGATCGCCCGGGCGATCCGCGCGGCCATCCTCTCCGCCTGTATCGACGTGTAGCCGATCAGCGAAGGCCGCGACCACAGCCCCAGGAACCACAGCCCTGGCTCCGCGGGCACGTCCCCGCCCGCCGTGGGGACGCCCGCGTCGCTCAACACCCCGAGTTGGCCCACCAGCGGTTCGAGCCCGCGGCGGTACCCCGTCGCGGCGATCACCACGTCGGCCTCCAGTCGTGTGCGGTCAACGAGCACCGCGACACCGCCGTCGAAGGAGGTCAGCGCGGCCACCACCTCGATCGAGCCGTCTCGTACGGCGTCGATGACCTCGCGATCGACGAGCGTCGGCGCGATGCCCAGACGATGCGCCCGACTGAACGGACCCTCCTCCGGAATCGGCAGGCCGAAATCCGCGAGGTCTCCGAACGCCGACAGCCGGGCCCGACGCGAGATCGCGTCCGCCAACCGAGGCGGCAGATGGAACAACGGCCGCGACACGACGTCGTTCGACCGACCCGCAGGCCCGTTTCGCGGCATCACGTTGGGTGGCGTGCGCACCGACAGCCACACCTTGGCGGCGCCCCCGGTTGCGACGTCGTGGGCGATCTCCATGCCTGACGAGCCGGCGCCGACGACCAGTACGCGCTTACCCGCAAACGGTGTCGGGTTCCGATACGCCGAGGAGTGCAGCACCTCGCCCGCGAACGACGCCATCCCGGGCCAGTCCGGGAGAAACGGGGTGTGCGCATAACCGGTCGCCACTACGACGTGCGCGGTGCCGATGATGCCGTCCGGGGTGAGGACGCCCCACCCGCTGGGCTTGCGCCGCACCACCCGCTCCACGGGCGTGCCGAGACGTAGCTCGATACCCCGCTCGCCGCTGTGTTCCTCGAGGTGCGTCACGACCTGATCGCGAGTCGGGAACAGCGGAGTTCCCTTCGCATAGGGCCGTTTTGGAAGATGCGAGTATTGACGGCCGGTATTCAGTCGCAACCGGTCATACCGCGATCGCCACGACGCCCCGACCTGCTCCCCACGGTCCAGCACCACCGACTTCACCGACAGGTCGCTGAGACACAGTGCTGCGGCGAGGCCCGCAGACCCGGCGCCGATGATCACGACCTGGTTCTCCGGGGCAGTCACGGTTAGCGTGCCCGCGGATGCGCGCCGGCCCACACCTCGCGCAGCGCCGACACGGTGACCAGCGTGTAGATCTGCGTGGTGGTCACCGACGCGTGTCCAAGCAGTTCCTGTACGACGCGGACGTCGGCGCCACCTTCGAGCAGGTGCGTGGCGAACGAATGCCGCAGTGTGTGCGGGGACACCGACGCCGAGATACCTGCCCGCTCGGCGGCGTCCTGCAGCACCTGCCACGCGCTCTGCCGGGAGAGCCGGCCTCCGCGCGAGTTGAGGAAGATTCCCGGGATCCCCTTGCCGCGCCGCGCCAGGTCCGGGCGACCGCGGACGAAGTACGCGTCCAGTGCACTGATCGCGGGCCTACCGATTGGCACCAGCCGCTGTTTGCCGCCCTTGCCGCGCAGCAGCACCGACCGGGACTGGGTGTCCACGTCGTCGACGTCGAGACCGACGGCCTCGGAGATCCGAGCCCCGGTCGAGTACAGCACTTCGAGCAGCGCCCGGTTGCGCAGTGTCAGTGGGCCGTCAGTCTCACTGTCGCCTCCCGCGCCCTCCAACAGCGCGACGACGTCGTCGGGGCTGATGCTCTTGGGTAGCCGACGGGTCGGGGTCGGCGGCTTGACGGCGCGGGCGACGTCGAGGGTCGCAAGGCCCTCCGCGTCGGCGAAGCGATGAAATCCACGTACCGCGATGAGGGTGCGCGCGGCGGAGACCGCGGACAGCGGCGCGGTGCCCTGATCCTCGTCGCCGAGGCGCAGTGACACCAGGAAGTCGCTGACGTCCTGCTCAGCGACCTTGTCGACGTCATCGATCCCACGCGCAGCGAGGTGCCCGACGTAGCGGCGCAGATCCCGGCGGTAGGAACTGAGGGTGTTGGCCGCCACGCCGCGTTCGATCGTCAGGTGGTCGAGGTACCCCTGCAGTTGGTCGTCGAGATTCCGGACGGCCGTGGTCACTCGTCGGCCCGTCGCGCAGCGAACCTGGTGGGCCTGTCGGGCCAGGGCGCGTCGATCGGCCGCAACGCCCGAGCGTCGCGGTCGATGCTTCGTGCAGCCAGGATGCCAGCTACGGCAAGGGAATTCACGATCTCACCGTTGAGCACCATGTCGGCGGCCTCGGCGAGCGGGAACCACCGGAGTGTCAGATCGGCCTCTTCGTCGTGCGCCTCTGGTCGGCCGACGTCGGTGAGCCCCGTCGCAAGATAGATCCGGACGCATTCGTCGCTGAACCCGGCCGCGGAGATCACGTCGACGAGGACACCCCAGTCGCGAGCCGTGAGTCCCGCTTCCTCTTCGAGTTCACGGGCAGCGCTCAGGTGCGGCGGTTCACCACCCATGTCCAACAGTCCGGCGGGCAACTCCCACAGACGCCGCCCCACCGGATGGCGGTATTGGTAGATCAGCGCGACGTTCTCGTCGTCGTCGATCGCCACGATGCCGACCGCACCGTAGTGTTCGACGACTTCGCGCCGCGCGGTCCGGCCGCCCGGCATGCTCACGTCGTCAGCGCGCAACGCGAAGATGTTGCCGACGTAGATCGTTTCGCTGGCGAGCGTGGCGAAGTCGTGGTCAGCCACGGCGCGCGGGCTCTGGCAGCTCGGCCCCATTGGCCCGTTGGGTGGCGAGCTCGACCGGCAGACGTTCGGCGGCCTTGTAGTCCAGGGCCGCCCCGACGAACGCGACGAACAACGGGTGCGGCCGGGTGGGCCTGCTCTTCAGCTCGGGGTGGGCCTGCGTGCCCACCAGGAAGGGGTGCACCGCCGCGTCGTATTCGACGAACTCCACCAGGTGACCGTCTGGCGACGTACCCGAGAATCGCAGCCCGCTCTCGGCGATGCGGTCGCGGTAGGAGTTGTTGACCTCGTAGCGGTGGCGGTGTCGCTCGGACACCTTCGTCGACTGATAGGCCTGGGCCACCAACGAATTCTCTTCCAGCACCGCGGGATAGGCGCCAAGGCGCATGGTGCCGCCGAGGTCGGCCTCGCCCGCGACGATGTCCTGCTGATCGGCCATCGTCGAGATCACCGGATCGGGGGTGTCGGGATCGAACTCCGCGGAGTTGGCGTCCTCGATGCCGACCGAACGGGCCGCCTCGATGACGATGCACTGCAGACCCAGGCACAGCCCCAGCACTGGGATGCCATGCGTACGTGCGTACTTGATGGCTCCGAGCTTGCCCTCGATGCCCCGGATGCCGAAGCCACCGGGGATCAGCACACCATGGACGTCGTTGAGGGCCATGGCCGCCCTGGAATCGGTTTCGCAGTCGTCGGAGGCGACCCAGCGGATCTCGACTTTGGCGTGATGCCGGAATCCGCCGGCCCGCAGCGCCTCTGCCACGGACAGGTACGCGTCGGAGAGGTCGATGTACTTGCCCACCAGGGCAATTCGCACCGTCTCCTGAGGCTCGTGCACCCGACGCAGCAGGTCGTCCCACTCGGTCCAATCGACGTCGCGGAACGGCAGGTTGAGCCGCCGCACCACGTAGGCGTCGAGTTCCTCGCGGTGCAGCACCTTCGGGATGTCGTAGATCGACGGGGCATCGGGAGTGGAGATCACGCCGTCGACGTCTACGTCGCACATCAGCGCGATCTTGTTCTTCAGCGGCTCCGGGACGTCGCGGTCGCAGCGCAGGATCAGCGCGTCCGGACTGATACCGATGCTGCGTAACGCCGCCACCGAGTGCTGCGTGGGCTTGGTCTTCAACTCGCCAGACGGTGCGAGGTACGGCACCAGCGACACGTGCAGGAAGAAGACGTTCTCGCGGCCCACCTCGTGCCGCACCTGCCGAGCCGCCTCGAGGAACGGCAGCGACTCGATGTCGCCGACGGTGCCACCGATTTCGGTGATGACCACGTCGGGTCGGCGGCCCTTGTCGTCTGGTTCGGCCATGGCCAGGATGCGGCGCTTGATCTCGTCGGTGATGTGCGGGATGACCTGGACGGTGTCGCCGAGATACTCGCCACGCCGCTCCTTGGCGATCACCGTCGAATAGACCTGCCCGGTGGTCACATTCGCCGATCCCGACAGATTGCGATCCAGGAAGCGTTCGTAGTGGCCGACGTCGAGGTCGGTCTCGGCACCGTCCTCGGTGACGAACACCTCACCGTGTTGGAACGGGTTCATGGTGCCCGGATCCACGTTGAGGTAGGGATCCAGCTTCTGCATCGTGACCTGCAGGCCACGCGCGGTGAGAAGTTGGCCGAGGCTACTGGCGGTGAGGCCCTTGCCCAGAGAGGACGCAACGCCACCACTGACGAAGAGATGCTTCGTCGTGGTCTGCGGGTGCCGGCGTAAAGATGGCAAGGGAGACCTCCGTGGCGAATGGCTTGGGGCCTGCCGACCCACGGAAACTCACCCTAACACCGACTCCGACAAGTCGTGACTGACGCGCCGGTTGCCGGCGGGCAGGAGCGAAGCAATCGGGGGTTGCCGCTAGCGAAGCTACTGCGCGATGGTGACCGACGAGGCTCCGCGACCGATGCCGTACTGCCCGGGGCGGCCGCCGCTCGTCATGTCCTGCAGCGCCAGCACGGACGTGAGGCGACCCGATTGGCTGTCGACGTCGTCGACCGTGCCCACCGTTGCGGCGAGGCCGTTGTCGGCCCTGACGACTGCGACAGCACCGGTCCCGGTGGCCGAGCCGTCGCGCCCCGCGATCAGCGTGCCCGCACCGTGCGGGGCCAGACCCGCCGCGAAGCGAGCCACGGTGGCGCCCTGATTGCCTGCGTCGTCGGCCAGCCCGCCGCCGGTGACGATGAGCGCGGAATCGGCCGCACCGATCCGGTCGGGACCGTAGGTCACGAAGCCGGTGTCGCGCAGTGCGGCCAGCACGGTGTCGCGTTGTGCATCGTCTACCGCTGGAGCGGCCGGATTCTTGCCGGCCAACAGGGCGATGCCGAGGAGATCACCCGCTTGGGATCCCTGATCCACCGACGTGGTACTGAGCTGTCGACCAGCGGGCACTATCGGCGAATTGACCACGGACAGAAGCTTCTCCGACGAGTTGGCGGCCACGAACTCCTGCGTCAGTGCGATGGTGCCCGTCACCACGCCACCGGCTTCGCCGATCAGCCGCGACGTTGCCTCCACGTCGTCGTCGACGGCGTCCGGCGTCCGGAACACCACGACGGACTTGCCCTTCAATGCGTCACGTAAGATCCGTGGTGACATCTGGGCGTCGAATTCACCTGCAGCACTCAGTTTTTCGTTGAGAAGATTCTTCTCATCGGTGAGACCGTTGATCTGGTTCTGCATCTGGGTCTTGTCGTCCTTGAGACCCGCCAGCAGAGTGTTCGACAGCAGGCCCGATCCCAACGCCACTCCAATCGCCAAGGCGAGGAAGACGGCTGCCAACGAGATCGCATGCGAACGTAGGGAAATCACGAAACCCTCCCGAGAAGTGACTAGCGACGGGTCAGGTGACGAGGCCCTGCACCCAGAGGGAGAACTGGTTCCAGTACTGGGTCACCCACTCGATGACGACGGCGTCCGCCCGCGATACCCACAGTGCAGCGATCACGGCGACCAGCATGGCGAGCACCAGCAGGGCGATCGCGCCGCCCGACACCCGACTGCGGTACAGCGTTGCGACGGCCTTGGCGTCGACCAGTTTCTCGCCGACCTTGAGGCGGGTCAGGAACGTCGACGGGTTGCTCTGCTGACGCGATCGGTCGAAGAACTCCTCGATGCTCGCGTTGTGGCCCGCGGTGACGATCAGGGAGGCGCCGTGGTGATCGCACAGGAGCATGGCCAGGTCCGCGGCCGAGCCTGCCGCCGGGAACGTCATCGCGCCCACGCCGAGATCTTGGATGCGCTCGAGGCCCTTGGCGTGTCCGTCGGCATCCGCCGGCAGGACCACCTGGGCGCCGGAGCGCAGCACCTCGACACTCATCTCCTCGGGATCGCCGACTATCAGGGCGGGCCGGTGACCCGCCTTGCGCAACACGTCCGCGCCTGCGCCAACGCCCACCAGCACCGGCTGGTACTCCTTGATGAACGGCTTGAGGGCCTTCAGATCCTCGGCGGCGTCGGCTTCGTCGGCGACGATGACGACGTGCCTGCGGTGTAGGTCGATATCGATGTCCGGGATGCCCATGCCGTCGATCAGCAGCGGACTCTCACTGCGAATGAACTCAATGGTGTTGCCCGCGAACGCTTCCAGATGCGCGACCAGACCGCTCTTCGCCTCGTGCATCAGGTCATGGATCTCTTCGTCGGTACGTTCGGTGCCGAGGGCGATGCGGCGATCACCGGAGTAGACACCGCCGTTGTGCAGCCGTACCTTCGCGCCGTCCTTGATCTTCTTGAAGACCTCGGGGCCCGCCTCGTCGATCAGCACGACGCCATTGGCGACCAGCACCTCGGGTCCGAGATTCGGGTAGCGACCCGAGATCGACGGGGACGCGTTGACGACCGCGGCGATGTTGGCGTCGACCAACGCGTCGGCGGTGATGCGGTCGAGGTCGAGGGCATCCATGACGACGACGTCGCCGGGGCCCACGCGTCGGAGCAGTCGGTCGATGTCACGGTCGACGCGGGCCGTACCGGATACACCGGGTCGGGAGCCGGCATTACGCGAGAGCAGCGCTGACATCTTCATGGGGGGATTCTGTCGGCGAACCCTCAAGTTGAGGTGGAGGCGCGCCGTAACACCAGCCTCAGAAGTTACGTTCTGTCACATCCGCAACACGATCAGGCTGACGGTTGGGTCTCGGATTCCCGCTGCGCCGACTCCAGCAATTCGCGTGCGTGGGCGCGACCGCTGTCCGACTCGCCGAGACCCGCGAGCATCCGCGCCAGCTCCCCGACCCTGGCGTCCTCGTCCAGCCGACGCACTTCACTCGACTTGCCCTTGCCGGTCGTGCTGTCGACGACGAGGTGCACGTCGGCATATGCGGCAACCTGCGGCAGGTGGGTCACGACGATGACCTGATGCGTGCGCGCCAATCGCGCCAGCCTGCGCCCGATCTGAACGGCCGCACGGCCGCCGACACCCGCGTCGACCTCGTCGAACACCATGGTGGTGCCCTCCGCCGACGCGGCCAACACCACCTCTAGGGCCAGCATCACGCGGGACAGCTCGCCGCCGGACGCACTCTTGGCCAGTGGCAGCACATCGGACCCTGAGTGCGGGGTGAAACCGAATTCGACGGCGTCGACGCCGTCGTGCCCGGCGTGCACGAGCTCGCCGGACGTCAGCGTGAGCGGCGCCGGATCGTCGGTCCTTGCCACCAGCGGACCCACCCCGATCGTGAAGCCCGCGCCCGACATCGCCAAGCCGGCCAATTCCGCGGTCACCGCCTTGGACATTGCCTTGGCGGCCTTGCTGCGCACCTTGGTGACCTCGGCCGCCGCGGCGACGACCTTGACCTCCAGGTCGTCGACTCGTTTAGCCAGGGCGGTGAGAGTCTCCTCGGAGACGTCGAGCAGCGCCAACCGCGAACGCGCGTCCTCGGCCCACGCCAGCACGCCGTCCACGTCGGCTGCGTACTTGCGGGTCAGGTTGCGCAGCTCGCCCTGGCGAGCCAGCTTCCCTTCCAAAGTACTTGCATCGCTGGGTAACTCGGCGAGATAGCCTCCCAGCTCCCCCGCCACGTCACTCGCGATGGCCAGCGCCTCGACCAGCCGATCCCCCAACGCCCGCAAGGTCGAGTCGTCGGTTGCCTGCAACGCCACCCTGGCCTGGCCAATGGAATCGACCGCCGACACCGCGCCCATCCCAGACTCATCCGGCTCACCGGAGAGGGCGTCTCGCGCGAGCTGTGCGGCATCTCGCAGGGCGTCCAATTCGGACAGTCTGCGAATGTCGGCCACCAGCGCGTCATCCTCACCGAGCTGCGGAGCAACGGCGTCGATCTCACCGAGCCCGAACTGCAACCGGTCGGCCTCCAATGCCAGTTCGCGCGCCCGCTGCCGACGATCGGCCAGGTCTCGCCGCTGTGTCAGCCAGTCCTCGCGCAGCCCGCGGTACCGGGCCAACGGGGCGTCGACGTCGGCGAACCGGTCGAGAGCTGCACGTTGCTCGTCGGCTCGCATCAACCGCAGCTGGTCGTTCTGACCATGCAGCGCAAGGAGTTCGGTGGTGAAGGTACTCAGAGACTTGGCCGGCACGCTGCGCCCGCCGAGGTAGGCGCGCGATGGACCGTCACGGCTGACCGAACGCGCGGCGATGACGCTGCCGTCGTCGTCGCGGTCCGCACCCGAGGAATCCAGGATCTCGTCGATGCGGCCAGCCACCGTTCCGCCGAGTTCGGTGGTGGTGAACCGGCCCTCGACGACCGCGCGTTCCGAGCCGGACCTGACCCGGCTGGCGTCCGCGCGGGCACCGCCGAGCAGGTGCAGACCGGTCACGACCATCGTCTTGCCTGCGCCGGTCTCACCCGTCAAGACGGTGAGCCCACGGTCGAACTCGGCGGTGGCAGCCCTGATCGCGCCAAGCTCCTGGATGCGGATCTCAGCGAGCACTATTCCCCCGCCAGCCGGTGACCGGCAGTTGGAACTTGCGTACCAATCTGTCGGTGAAGGGTGCGCTGTCCAGTCGGATCCACTTGAGCGACGTACCGCAGCGAGTCACTTCGAGGCGCCCTCCGGCAGGAACCACCATCTCGCGACGGCCGTCGCAGAACACCATGGCGTCATAGCCGCTCGACTCGACCTCGATGGCTATCGAGGCGTCTGGGCTGGTGACCATCGGCCGCGCGAAGAGAGCATGGGCATTGTTGGGTACGACGAGGATCGACTCGAGGTCGGGCCAGAGGATGGGGCCGCCCGCCGAGAACGCGTAGGCCGTCGAACCCGTCGGCGTGGAGACCAGGACACCGTCGCACCCGAAGGCCGAGACAGGACGACCGTCGACCTCCAGCACGACGCCGAGCACGCCGAGGCGAGGACCCTTCTCCAAGCTGGCTTCGTTGAGAGCCCACCCGCGCTGTGTGATCTGGCCGTCGACGCGTACGACGATGTCCAGCGTCATGCGCTTCTCGACGCGGTAGTTGCGGTTGACCACCTGATCCAGCACGGTGTCGATGGCACTGGCCTCGGCCTCGGCCAGGAAGCCGATCCGGCCGAGGTTGACGCCGAGCACCGGTATCTCGACGTTGCGCGCCAACTCCGCGGCCCGCAGGAACGTGCCGTCCCCACCGAGCACCAGGACCAACTCGCAGCCCTCGGCGGCGCGCTCGTCGGCGTCGACGACCTGGATGTCGCTGCCGAGAGCGCTGATCTCCTCGGAGCTTAGATAGTAGGGCTCGTGGTCGACCTGCTCGGCAGCGAGCACGCGGAGCCCGATGCCGTTCGCGCTGAGCACCTTCTCCACCCGCCGGGCGGTTTCGGTGGCTTCGTCGCGACCGGTGTGTACGACGAGCAGAATCTGACGATCGCCGGTCATTGTGGCCCTTCTTCGATGGCGCGACGCACGGCACCCTCCAGCGATTCGCCGAGGAGGGGACGGTCGGTCTGCGCGCGGAGACGTAGGAAGAACTCCACGTTCCCCGACGGTCCAGGCAGTGGGCTCGACGTGACATCGACGGTCTGCCAATGGAGTTCGGCAGCCCTGCGCGCGACCGAGAGCACCGCGTCGGCCCTGACCGCGGGGTCCGAGACGACACCACCCGGTCCGACGCGATCCTTGCCCACTTCGAACTGTGGTTTCACCATGGGAACGATATCCGCGCCCGCCGACGCGCAGGACACGAGCGCGGGCAACACGGTCGCCAACGAGATGAACGACAGGTCGGCGACCACGAGGTCGACCGGTCCGCCGATGGCCTCGGCGGTCAGCGCGCGAACGTTGGTGCGCTCCATGACGATGACTCGGGAGTCCGACCTCAGCGACCAGGCGAGCTGCCCGTAACCGACGTCGGCCGCGACGACCTCCCTGGCACCGCGATCCAGCAACACCTCTGTGAAGCCACCCGTCGATGCGCCCGCGTCCAGGCAGCGGCGATCCTCGACCGACACCTCGAATGCATCCAAGGCTCCGATGAGCTTGTGGGCGCCGCGCGACACCCAGCTGCGTTCGTCGGTTCCGGTCACGGTGAGCTTCGCGTCGACCGTGACGGCTGTCGCGGGCTTGGCCGCCGGCATGCCGTCGATGCTGACCCGACCGGCGTCTATCAACTCCGCCGCCTGCTGACGGGACCGCGCCAGACCACGCCGGACCAGCTCGGCATCAACGCGAGCGCGCCGAGTCACGTGTGCTTACCTCTCGACTGATTCCAGGGCCCGGACCAGCAGGTCGTGTGCCTCTTCCAGCCGAGCCGCGATGAACTCCACGTCGACGTGGGCGGAGTCCTCGGCGTATTGGTCGGGCAGCTCTGCGAGCAGTGCCGCAACCCGGGCACGGATCTGATCGGGGTCGGTCGTCATCTCGACGTTCACGCTAGCGGATCGCCGGTGCTCACCAGCGACCAGCGTTCCAGCGCCCCACGCGCCGTATCGTCACCGCCGCGGATGGCGAATCGAATCCCGTCCAGGCTCGACCCCCACACGGTGCTCGCCACGGCACGCACGACGCTCAGCGGATCCCCTGCGTCGTCGCCGGTGTGGTGAACGGTGGCGTCCTGCGGCCCGATCTCGACACGCCAGGCTGGATGTGGTCCGACGCGAAGCGCGTCACCGTCGGCGTAGAGCGACCGCAGGTCCTCGGCCAGGTAGGTGGGGCGCTCGGCGGCCGAGGCATAGACCATGTCCGCAGCAGTACTGACGCCGGTGAGCACCAGGAGGCTCGGCAGACCGGTGGCGTTGGCGCCGGCGATGTCGGTATCCAGTCGGTCTCCCACCACCAACGGACGCTCGAAGTCACCACGAGCCAGCGCATCGAGCAGCAACGGCGGCTGTGGCTTGCCCGCCACCTGTGGTCGCTGGTCGGTAGCGGTTTCGAGGGCGGCCACCATGGATCCGTTGCCCGGCAACAAGCCGAGCTCGGATGGCAGGGTCCGGTCCACGTTCGCCGCCACCCAGAGGGCGCCGTCGCGAATGGACAGGGCGGCTTCGGCGAGGTCGGCCCATCCCGTGTGAGGCGAGTGACCCTGCACGACTGCCGCGGGCTTGTCCGCGAATTTACGCACGGGCTGCAGCCCCACCTTGCGAACCTCGTCCGCGAGCGCCTCGGTGCCGATCACCAGAACGGTTGCGCCCGAACCTATTTGAGCTGCCAGTAGACGCACCGCACTCTGAGCGCTGGTGACGACGTCGTCGGCCTTCGCGGCGAATCCCATCGCGACGAGGTTCTGCGCGACCTCGTCGGGTCCGCGCGACGCATTGTTGGTGACGAACAACGTGCGAGCTTCGATGGTCGCCAGGGTCTCGACGGAGCCCTCGGTCGGCTGCTGCCCCCGAAAGACGGTGCCGTCGAGGTCGAGCAGCAGGCAGTCGTGTTCCTGTGCAAGGGTTGTCACGTCAGCTGAGCTCCGCGATTCGTTCATCGGCGTCGGTGACGCCGTCGATGTCCGCCGCCTCGGTATTGATGAACCACTGGAGCGCTTCGTCAGTGCGGCCGAGCGCCAGCAGCGTATCGGCATAGGCATAGAACAGCCGGGTCGCGGTCAGGCCGGTTCGTTCCGGATCGAGCGCCGGCGTGGAGAGGGCTGCGAGTGCCTGTTCGTGTTGCCCGAGATCGGATCGCGCTCCCGCGACGACGATGCGCAGTTCATCGGCATCGTCGCCGGTGAGTTCCTCTGCCTCCGGGGTCCGGGACAGGTCGATCGCCCGCTGGGGACGGCCGACACCACGCTCACAGTCCGCGATGAGCGGCAGCAGGGGCGACTTGCTGCCCATCCGACGGGCGGCACGCAACTCCGAGAGCGCCTGCGCCCAGTCTCCGCAGTAGTACGCCGCTATGCCGACGGCCTCACGCACGGCGGCGATCCGGCCCGACCGGGTACGAGCCGCCTGAGCGTGCTTCAGCGCGAGCTCGGGGTCCTGATCGATGAGGTCACCCGCGGCCACCAGGTGCTTTGCAACGTAGTCGGCGGTCGCCTTGTCGAGAGTCATCAGTTCACCGCGGACGTCCGGTGCCAACTGCTTGGCCTCGACGTCGGCGGGGATCGGGGGGGCATTCTTGTCCGAACGGGGATCCTCGCCGCGAGGCTGGCTGGGTCGAGCGCGGTCTGGTCCCGACGAGCGTGGAGCGCCACGGCGATCGCCGGAGGCAGAGCCGCGTCGCGGATCGGCAGAGCCGCGTCGCGGCGCACCGGCGCCGGGCGTACGTGGAGGCCGTCGCTCGTTCCCCCCGCGTTGCGTGTCCTGGGCCACGTGTGCCTTCCCTGTTCAACTCGCCGTCCCGCAAAGGATACGGCGACATTCCATGACGCGCGACGAATGGCAGAAGCAAATGGCTTCAATAACAAAAGTCGCTAAAAGAGAATCACCCCCCACGCAATCGTGGGGGGTGATTCTTAAAGGGTGTTCGGCGGTGTCCTACTTTTCCGCCCGTATGGGCAGTATCATTGGCGCTGGTAGGCTTAGCTTCCGGGTTCGGGATGGGTCCGGGCGTTTCCCTGCCGCTGTTGCCGCCGTAACTCTATTTTATTTTCAGCCCCTCGTGGTGGTCACCGGTAACAGCCCCTTTTTGGGGGGGTGTTATTTGGTGGTGGGGTGTGGTCTGTCCGATTCGTGGACGTGGTGTGGTTGCGAGGTCAGTTGTGGTGTTACACGATTCCCAGCCAAAAGGCTTTCTCTTTGGGTGTGTGTAAGTTTTCGGCCGGTTAGTGCCAGTTCCCTGCACCTATTACTAGGCTTCTAGGTCTGGTCTATCGATCCCGTGGTCTGCGGGGGGCCTTATCCCACTTGATGGGTGAGAAACCTGGTCTTGGAAGAGGTTTCCCGCTTAGATGCTTTCAGCGGTTATCCTGTCCGAACGTAGCTATCCAGCCGTGCCACTGGTGTGACAACTGGTAGACCAGAGGTTCGTCCGTCC
>NZ_JAEMTA010000079.1 GCF_016462545.1 Mycolicibacterium sp.
CCGCCGCCCGCGAATCGCCCCCCGCCGCCGACTCCGCGCCCGCCAGAGCCGAAGGCCCGCACACCGAAGCCGAAGAAGAGACGGCGCTGGGGCCGGATCCTGCTCAGCCTGCTGCTCGTCGCCGTGTTGGCGATCGTCGGGACCGGGGCATGGGTCGACACGTCCCTGCACCGCATCCCGGCGCTGACCGCTCTGCCCGACCGGCCGCCTGCGGGCAGCGGGACCACATGGCTGTTGGTCGGCTCGGACAGCCGCCAGGGCCTCACCCCCGAGCAGCAGGCCGAGCTCGCCACCGGAGGCGATCTCGGCAACGGGCGCACGGACACGATCCTGCTGGTGCACGTCCCGGGGCTGGGTTCCAACGTGGCACCGACGATGGTGTCCATCCCGCGCGATTCCTACCTCCCGATTCCCGGCTACGGCGAGGACAAGGTCAACGCCGCGTTCGCCCTCGGGGGCGCGCCCCTGCTGGCGCAGACCGTCGAGCAGGCGACGGGTCTGCGACTCGATCACTACGCGGAGATCGGCTTCGATGGATTCGCCGTCATGGTCGACGCCGTCGGTGGCGTCACCATGTGCCCGGCGGAGCCGATCAGCGATCCGCTGGCGGGCATCGATCTCCCCGCCGGCTGCCAGGAGTTGGACGGTCGGACCGCACTGGGCTACGTCCGGTCGCGGGCGACGCCGCGCGCCGACCTCGATCGCATGACCAACCAGCGGCAGTTCATGGCGACGCTGATGCATCGGGCCGCCAGCCCAGGTGTCCTTCTGAACCCGCTGCGCTGGTATCCGATGGCGCACGCGGCTTCGGGCGCCATCACCGTCGACGACGGCGCGCACGTGTGGGATCTGGCCAGGCTGGCGTGGGCGCTGCACGGAACGGTGACCACCACCACGGTCCCGATCGGCGAGTTCACCGGCAGCGACTCGGGATCGGTGGTCGTGTGGAACACCGACGCGGCGACACGACTCTTCCAGGCGCTGGGCACCGATTCCGCGGTGCCTCAGGACGTGCTGGACGCGGGCAACGGCTAGGCGTCCGGCTGGTCGAGCCCGGCTTCCGTCAACCCGTTCTGCAGCCAGTCCTTGGTGCGGCCCGGATGATTGGTGGCGACCCAGGCCACGCCGACGTCGCGGCAGTAGCGGACGTCCTCGTAGTGATCGACCGTCCAGCAGTACAGGGCCCTGCCGTGCGCGGCCGCGCGGTCGACCAGTTCGGGGTGCTCGCGCAGCGTGGCGATCGACGGCCCCACCGCGGTGGCACCGACGGTGGTCGCCGCGCTGCCGCCCAGATAACGCGACGTGTCACCGAGCAGCACCGTCGGCAGCATGGGCGCCGCCCGGCGAATCCGCCACACCGCGGCCGCCGAGAACGAGATGACGACCGCGCGGGACAGATCGGCCGACGCCGGCGAGGCGATGCCGTATCTGTGCAGCAGGGCGAGCACCTTGCTCTCCACCAGCGCGCCATAGCGGACGGGATGCTTGGTCTCGATGAAGATCTTGACCGGCCGGTGCCAGTCGAGGACCAACGAAATCAGGTCGTCGAGGGTGAGCAGGCCGGTGTCACCGTGGCCGCCATCCGGCCGCCAGCTCGAATGCCAAGCGCCGTAATCGAATTCACGCAACTCGGCGAGGGTCATCTCGCTCACCAGGCCGGTGCCCGTCGACGTCCGGTCTATCCGCCGGTCGTGCACGCACACCAGATGACCGTCGCGGGTCAGACGCACGTCGCACTCGACCCCGTCGGCGCCCTCGCGCAATGCCAGCTCGTAGGCGGCGATCGTATGTTCGGGGCGGTCTGCCGATGCCCCACGATGCGCCACCACGAACGGGTGGCCGCCGAGTGCTCCGTCGGCCGAAGTCATGGACCTATGCTGCCGGTTCGTCCCGGTCGGACTCAACTCGAGGTGCCGATTCGGGCTCGGCGTCCTTCGGTTCGGCGTCCTTCGGTTCGGAATCCCCGGCCGGTGTGCCGTGGCTCTGTGGTTCCGCGGTGACCATGACCCACCGCTTGACCGGTCGGTCGACGGCTTGATGTTCGAAGCCGCGGTACATCTTCGCCGTCAGCAGCAGCGCAGCGAGCGCCGTCAGGTAGGCGATCGTGATCGCGACGGTGTTGTTGGCGATGCCCTGTGCGTCGCGGGTGAAGCTCGTCGCGAACGCGAACGTCGACACCAGGAAACTCGCCCACCACGCACACCACCACACGACGATCGGCGTGCGGAGCCACGTCAGGCGGGCTTCCACCCTGGCCAGCTCGATGACGAAGACCGGCGCCCAGAAGAGATTCACCACCGGCAGCAGACAGCCCAGCCACAGCTGCCACACCGGTCGCGGATCGGGCAGCTCGTGCCGTGCGAAGGCGACGGCCCGCCGGGCGATCAGCCAGTTGGCCAGCACCACCGTCGTGGCAATCAACGCGAAGAACACCAGCACGCTGGCCGCGACCCCGGCCCAGGTCGCCACACCCGCGACGATCGGATTGAGCAGCGTCGAGCGGTTGTAGAGCAGGAGTGCGTAGTTGGCGATGTGAACCACCACGGCAAAGATCAGTGCGACCATCGCCGTCAGCAGCGTGGCCTGCACCATCCGCGTCGACGTCTTCGGCGGTTCGACCTGCTCTGCGGGCAGGACGGACTCGAAGTGGTCCTGCAGGCCCCAACGTGGGATGACCGTATACCTGGGCGTCGGCCCGAGTGGCCGACGCGGGCGGCGCGGTGGCGGCGCCGCCCCCGGCCGCACCGCAATCCAGCGATAACCGGAGGGCAGACGTCGCGGTGTGCCGCCGCCACCTCCGGGTTGCCCACCGGCGGATGAGGGGGCAGACCACTGCGGTTCCGGTTCGGCAGACGGCGCCAACAGCGAACCCTGACAACGAGGGCACCAGACACGCTGACGGTCGCGCACGTTCCAGCGCGTGCCGCACCGTGAACAGACCTGGATCACGGGACCAGCCTACGGTCCGTCAGACCGTGCCCGCGGAGCCGTCGTCGGTGACGACCGGACGACCGGCTCCCGCCCACGCCAGCATGCCGCCCGCCACGTTGATTGGTTCGTAGCCGTTGCGGGCCAGGTACTGCGCCACCCGCTGCGATCGGCCGCCTGCGTGACACACCACGAACAGCGTGGCATCGGCGTCGATCTCGCCGATGCGGGCCGGAACGTCGCCCATGGGGATGTGTTGCGCACCCTCGGCGTGGCCGCGCTGCCACTCGTCGTCCTCGCGGACGTCGAGCAGAACCACCGACTGATCGAACGTCACGGGAACGTCGGCGATCTGGGCTTCCCCGACCTGGTCGTCACTCACTGCTTGGCCACCTCGCTCGTCATCGCGTCGAATGGAACGTCATCTCCATGCTGGCACGCCCGCCTCAGCAAGCGGTCGCCTATGCACAGTTTCCACAGGTTCATGCACAGGCTGCTAGCTGCGGGTAAGCCCCTGAGCCGGTGAATCTGTCGATCGGCTGAAATTGACTGGGGATAACGCTGTACCCCAGAGCCAAGTGATCAACAGGCTTCGAGGCGTCGAGCGAAAAGCGTCGTCAAGCTAACGATTCGAGGCGTCGATACTCGGCCCGGCCGGCGCGCGAAGTGTCGCGCGCGGCTGATTTTTCTCGCCGCTCCACGACGAGCTATGATCGCGGGCATCGCTTTGGTTGTGACACATCTCACCGGGGGACTAGGTTTGATCGCGCAGGTCAGGAGCTGTTGATGGCATCGCATCCGCTGGGTCCCGGGGCACTACCTCCGTCGGAATGGAACACCTCGTCCAACGCCTACACGCATAGCCACGCGATGGCGTGCTTGCGAGCGGGCGTGATAGCACTGGTCCTGCTCGGCGTCCTCGCCCTCATCGTCCTCACCTGAGCTCACCCCCAGACGACGAAGGCCGGCCCGGCGCTGATGCGCACGGCCGGCCCCCGCGGTAGATCTGCCCGGATCAGGCGGGCGGATACACGCCCATGTCCTTGGCCTTCTCGGTCTGCCAGAAGATGTCGGAGATCTCGTCGATCGTCTTCAGCAGCTTCTCGGCGACGGCGACGTCGGTCGACTTCTTGACATCACCCGCGCCGTGCACACCGTCCCAGAACAGCTGATGCAAGTTGGGGAACTGCTCGAAGTGATCCTTCGTGAAGAAGTCCGCCCACAGCACCATGAGGTGATGCTTGACCTCCTCGGCGCGCTGCTCCTTGATGATGATGGCGCGCGTCTTGAAGTGGTCGTCGTCCGAGTCGTGGAATTTCTTGAGCGTCTTCAGGCACGAGAGCGCCTCGATCTTGGCCTGGGCCGGATCGTAGACACCGCAGTACAGGTCGCAGTGGGCGTGGGCGGGAGTTGCATTGGCGAAGAGTCGAAGAAGCATGTGCCTAACTTACCCTTTGGCCATGGCAGGCAACCATCCTTCGCGAGGGTCGCTGCTGCGGCGGTTCACGGTCGTCGAGGATTCGATGCGGCCCGCGCTGCAGCCGGGCGACGGGCTCCTGGCGCTGCGCCTCGGCCCCCCTCGACGCGGACAGGTGCGGGTGTTCCCCGATCCGACGGTGCCCACGCGCTGGCTCGTCAAGCGCGTCGGCGGGGTGCGCGGCACCGGTGACGATGCGGCGTTCGAGGCATGCTCGGACAACCCTCGGGCGCCCGGTGTCGTCGATTCGCGACGCTTCGGGTGGGTGCCGGCCGCGGGCTCCTATCGAGTGGTGTGGACGGTCTCGGGACAGCCGGGGGGCTCGCACCCCTTCATGTCGGTCGCATTACTGGCAGTCGTGTCCTCTTGCGTGCTAACCGGTGCCTACCGCATCCTGTCGAGATCGACCCACAGCCGTGTCGGGCGGCAGCAAGGCGCACCGATCGGAGCAGATTGTGGACAACGGATCCCACGGAGCCATCGAAGTCGCTCCTTTCCACTCGGCTGGATCCCTCAAGGGCTTCGTCGTCTCGGGCCGCTGGCCTGACTCGACGAAGGAATGGGCCCAGCTGTTGATCGTCGCGGTGCGGGTCGCCTCGCTTCCGGGGTTGCTCTCGACGACGACGATCTTCGGCGTCCGCGAGGAACTGCCCGACGAGCCCGCCCCCGGCACGGTCGGGCTGGTCATCGCCGAGGGCACGGTGGTCGGCGACTCGGCGATCGCACCGGGCCACTTCGCACTCAGGCAGCCCCCCGCATTGTTGATGCTGCACCCGCCGTCGGAGACGATGCCGTCGCTGCCGGAGTGCGCAGGGGCGGCATCGGGATGCGTTCTGCTCCCCGGCCTACCCCACCTCGGACTCGATCATCGCGCCGCCTGGGTGGAGGCGGAGTCCGACGGCACCATCACCTCGATGGTGAGCCGTGTGGGCGTCGATCCCATCACTCATCCCGATACCGCGGTGCTGGCCATGCTGCTGGCGGCATGAGGATCGCTTCGGGCGCCGCTCACCACCGAGACTCCGAACCGACCACGTAGAGACATGAGTCCGCCGCGGGCGTCGTGACACGCCCGCACTCACGGCGAAAATGCGCTGCGAACACTCGATTCGTCGTTCGAATCCAGTGATCTACCCATTGGCTACTGTCAGCCGAACAACCGACACGGCAAACTCGAGCCGCCTCGGCCGCTCATTGACGTGCGCGAAAGCCGCATCGACAGCTACCGGTCGGGTAGACCGTTCAGTTACTGAGCAAATTAACGATGTCGTCGCGCGGGGATCGATGACAGATTGCCGGGAGCCCCACCCGAGGCCGTTGAGATCACCGACCACACGCCCGAGAAGCAGGGCAAAACAACTCCAGCGTTATTATTCGCTTAGCGGCGCTGCACTTCGGCGACGTCCACGCTGGCGATAATTGCTGCTAGAGACTGCAGCGAGGGGTTGTAGCGTGGGGTATGACGGACTTTTCGGTGGTTTGCACTTGGTTGTCAGCAGAACTCTCGCTACGATGATCAGCAAATACGCCGCCAACGATGACCGCTCGTAACGCTAAGTGGAGGACAGATCGATGAGCATGACTTTTTCCGCCAGGCTGAACCGCCTGTTCGACACCGTCTACCCCCCGGGACGCGGCCCGCACACCTCTGCTGAGGTCATTGCCGCGCTCAAGTCAGAGGGCATCACGATGTCGGCGCCGTACCTCTCGCAGCTGCGTTCAGGCAACCGCACGAACCCCTCGGTCGCCACCATGGCCGCGCTTGCCAACTTCTTCCGCATCAAGCCCGCCTACTTCACCGATGACGAGTACTACGAGAAGCTCGACAAGGAACTGACCTGGCTGGCCAGCATGCGCGACGAGGGCATCCGTCGCATTGCGGCGCGCACCGTCGGCCTGTCGCCCGAGGCGCAGCAAGACCTGGTCCAGAAGGTCGACGAGCTCCGTCGCCAAGAACACCTGGACGATTAGCCGGGTGGGCGCCCCGCCGCCCGCGCGGCGGTGCCCCGCGAATCGGCGAAGCGTGTCAGTCAGGACGCAGGGACGCTGACTCTGTCCTCGAGCATCCGGTACTGATCCGCGATGGCCAGGATCCACTCGCGATCTGAATACGACGGCGGCTGGCGTAGCCAATGTGGTCCGGGAAACTTGGCGTGTGGCGCGTCGCCATCTTCGGTCCGACCTGCGTGTATCCACTCGGCGATGCGCAGAGACTGTTCCTCTGGCGGTACATCCGGAGACTCGCGGTCGTCGATGTCCTCCGACTCCAGGGCGTCCCGGCCTCCGAGCGCGCGCGTGGCTTCCAGATACAACGCATCCGAGATCAGCGACATCTGCTCGGCCACCCGGAACAGCAGTGGCCCGCGGGGGCGAACCCCGATCCCCACGTTGGGATGCCGGCGGCTCAGCTCATCTAGCAACGGTTGGATGATCCGCAGCTCACGCCTGGCACCGAACCAGTCCTCGACGCTCGGCAACAGCGACCCACTGGCCACGACGAGCATCGCGCAGCCCAGCAGGGTCGCCGCGGCGCCGACGCCGATGAAGCGCGTGGCTCCGACGGCCCTCAGCAGGAAGAACGCCGTGGCCAGGACGATGAGTACGACGCCGGTGGTGAACACGAAGAGGGCACGACCTCGACGCGTGCGGTTGGAGTGGCGCACCCCCGCCCACGCCACCAAAGTCAGCGCGAGCATCACGTAGAGCAGCGGCAGGAGCCAGGACAGCGTCATCGCACCCGACCCCAGGTTCTGTCGGAGATACTCCTGCGGCGCCATCTCCGGCTGCTGGGGCGAGGTGAAGAACGCAACGAGCGTCAGCAGCGCGATCAGGGCGGCCACCCCGTACTGGATCATCGCGATGCGGCGGATCGTCGTCGGCGTGCGTTCGGATGCCGCCGACGTGATCATCACGCAGCTGCCCGCCGCGCACGCAATCAGTGCCACCTGGCTCATCACCGTCGACACGTTGGGCCAGCGGACGAGCGTGTCGATCAGCAGTGTCAGGGGTTCCCAGTTGAGGGCGGCGACCAATCCGAGGCTGCCGAGCGCCAGGATCATCGCCGCGCTGACGAGAGACTGCTTGTTGACGAGTGCCCAGCCGATGCGCAGGCCAGTTGCCAGTCCCAGGAGACCGGCGATCACCCAGACGATCAACCAAACGCCTCTCCGAGACGTACCTGCACGATGGACGCGCGATCAGACGGTAGACGTCCCAGCCGATAGATGAGCAGGGCGGCGAAGTCCTCGGCCTCCTGCTCGAGGTCCTCACCACTCGGGCCCATGCAGCCGGTCCGCTGGTTGAGCATGTAGCCGATCAGATCGGAGCTCGCGAACTCGGTCAGGTCTCGGGCCGCCTCCACCACGGAGATGCCCTCGTGGCCGAGCACCAGGTGGCCAAGTTCGTGTGCCAGGGTCCGGTCACCCGCGGGCAGTCCCTGCTGAATCAGGAAGACGTCGCGGTCGGCGTACTGCCGCCATTGACCGCACACTCCCGACGGCAGGTCTGCCATCTTGAGCTCGATCGGTCTGCCACGGTTCTCCGCGACGGCGTCCACGAGGCGCGCGAGCGACACTTCACCGCGTCGAGGTGCGAGATCGAGCACCTCACTGACGGCGCGTGTGACACGACGGCTGGCTGGCATACAAACCCCCTCTCGTTGGGTCCACTATCCCCGTCCTTCCCTGCTGAAGCGACCGTTCCGATCAACCCATGAACCGTGCCGTGCCGTTGGCCCGGACGGCGTGTCCGGCGCGGGCCTGCCGATACCCGACCACACCACCGGCGCCGGTCAGCACGAGGATGCCCGTGACACCCGGTACGGCGACCGCCGCCATCTGTCCGACTCCGGCCGAACGCAGGTACTCGCCGTATCCGGCGCGGTACGAGGCCGGCACCGGGCGGTTGCCTGCACTGAACGCCGGCGGACTCTGCGCTCCGGGCGGCTGACTCTTGTTCTGCGGGCCGCCCGAGGTCTTGGGCGCCGGCGGCGACATGGGCCGCGGCCCGCCGCCCGAGCTGCCTGATCCACCGCCGCCGCCTGCGCCCGCCGCGCCCGCGCCGAGCGGCGGCACGATGACGGGAAGGGTGAGCGGCACAAAGGGCAATTCGGCTGCGGCCGTAGCCAATCCGCTGATGACGTCGACCACCGGGTCGACGGAGATGACCGGCAGCGTCGGCGGAACCACCTTGGGAATGACGGGGGCAGGCAGCTGCATCAGCGGCGGCGGCTCGGGGATGCCGACTCCGATCGGGGGCTTCCCGACGCTGACACCGCCACCGCCCCCATTGCCACCACTGGCCGGGGTGCCGGTGCCGGGTGGCGGACTGGGCAGTGTCGGCCAGCACCACGGCCAATGCCAGCCCTGATGTTCGTCGTCCTCGGTCGGTGGCACATTCTCGGTGGGCGGTTGGTCGAGCGTGGGGGCGGGGCCTGGGGTGGTCGTCTCGGTGGTCGTCTTGACCGCAGTCGCCGTGGCACCCGCCGACTTCGGTGGCGTCGATTCGCCAGTAGCCGTCGGTGTCGTTTGCGACGGCACCCCGGCAGCGGGCGAGGAAAGTTTGCTGGAGGGCCGAGCGTCCGGGCTGGCGCCGTCGTCGGACGGCAATCCGTTCCGGCCGTCGCCGACCTGGGAGGTGGGCTTGGGAGCCGTCACGGTGGGTGTGGCGGCCGGTACCGGTTCGACGGCGGTTTCGCCGGGCGGCGCCTGTTCCGTCGACGGGGCGGCGGCGCCGCCAGCCGTCGGGTCGGTCGGCGTACCGCCGGTTTCCCCACCCTGATCGGTGCCGGGATCGGCAAACGCCATGGCGGCGCCGACACTACCCACGAACAGGCCTGACATCACCACACACGCTGCCGCGGCGATGCGCATACGTGCAACCACGTGCCCACACCTCTCACGACGCCGAAGGGATGCTCCGGTGGCACCGACAGTGCCCTTCACCGATACTTCGCAATTCTTGCACGAGTGCGCTCTACTGTTTGCTGGAGTGTGGAAACGCTTCGCGTCGACCGGGGTCGGAACAGGACCCCGAGCCCACCGGCATTAGGGTTGGTCGCACCAGCGCAGCCACGATCGCCAGATCACGAAGAGATGTCCGGGAGGCAGCCGGGATGGGCCTGTTCACACGGCGCAAGAGCCGAGCCACTCGGCGTGCGGAAGCCAAGGCCATCAAGGCCAAGGCCAAGCTGGAGGCGCGGCTGTCCGCGAAGAATGAGGCCCGCCGCATCAAGGCCGACGCCAGGCGCCAAACCAAGGCGATCAAGGCCGGCCTGCGAGCGCAGAAGGACAGCGACAAGGCGGCTCTCAAGGTTGCCGAGACGCAGCTCAAGGCTGTTCGCGAGGGAAAGCTGCTGTCGCCGTCGCGAATTCGCCGGGCACTGATGATCTCGCGGATGTTGGCTCCCGTCGTGGTGCCGATCGCGTACCGGGCCGCCATCGCCGCCCGTGGCTATGTCGACGAACGTCGCGCCGATCGACTGGGTGTGCCGCTGAGCCAGCTTGGCCAGTTCTCCGGAACGGGCGGATCGCTGTCCGCTCGGATCGCCGGCGCCGAGCACACGCTGACGCAGGTAGCAGCCAAGAAGCCCAAGGACGCCGAGACCAAGCAGTTCGTCACGGCCGTGACCGACCGCCTCCGCGACCTGTCCGCGGCGGTGACGGCCGCAGAGAACATGCCGACCGCGCGCCGCAAGGCCGCGCACGCCGCGATCAGCGAGCAGCTGGACGGGGTCGAAGCCGATCTGATGGCACGGCTGGGAGTGGTCTGATCAACGCCGGGCCCCGTCGCAGGAGCGTGCACGCGACACGCGTGCGCGGGGTCGCCGCCGGGGCATTGACCGCGGCACTGGCCATTTCGGCACACGGGGCGGCAGGCGGTGCCTTGCCGTCGAGTTCGTCGACGTCCTTGCTCGCGCTGTTCTCGGCCACCCTCGGTGCGCTGGTGGCGACCACCCGGGCGACTGCAGACGTCAAGGTCCTGGTGGCCGTCCTCGCGGTCGGGCAGTTGCTCGGCCACGCCCTCCTCGGTGCCGCAGGCCATTCGCACTCGCCTGCGGCTGGTGCGCCGTTCCGCCTGATGGTCGCCGCCCATCTCACCGCTGTCGCCGTCGGCGCCGCCCTCATCGCCGCGGGGGAGCGCCTCTGCATCGCCGTCTCACGCGTGCTCACCGCCGGGTCGCGGCACGCGTACCCGCCCGTCGGTGCGCCGACGACGATCCTCGTCCGCAGTGCAGACCAGCCACTGCAGTCCATGCACCTCTTGTCGGCGTCGTTGTCACATCGCGGTCCGCCGGTCAGCCTCGCCCGCTGACCAGACGACCAGACGACCCACGACACAGAAGGCAACAACCCCATATGAGATCGATCCACGGCGCGTACTCACGCGCCCTCATCACCACTGCCGCCACCGGCACCGCCATGTCCATCGCACTGCTGTCGGGCGCAGGCCCGGCGTGGGCCCACGTTCACGTCGATGCCGAGGGTGCGGCCCCCGGTAGCACGTCCGTGCTGACCTTTCAGGTTCCGGGCGAGTCCGAAAAGGGAGCCCTGACAACCCAATTCAGCGTTGCTCTGCCCAATGTGGCTTCAGCGCGCACGGAGGTCATGCCGGGGTGGACGGCGAAGCTGGACCGTGACGCCGCGGCGGGCACCGTCCGTTCGGTCACCTGGACGGCAGCCCCATCGGTCGGCATCGCACCCGATCAATTCGCCCTGTTCAACGTCTCGGTGACGCTGCCCAACCAGCCGTCGATCACCCTGCCTGCCACGCAGACGTACTCCGATGGGACCGTCGTGCGGTGGGATCAGCCGCCGCTGGCCAACGGCGACGAGCCCGAACACCCCGTTCCCGTGTTGAACCTGACGGGCGCGACGGGGGCGGATTCCGACGAGCACGCTGCGCACCCCGCGGCAGGCCCCGGGGATCCGGCGGCCGTCGCTCCCCCAGTGGCCGCCGCCCCCGACGACACCGCGCGCTGGTTGGCAGGCGGCGCGCTGGTGCTCGCCGCAGTGGGCGCCGTCGCGGCCTTCACGGGACGCCGACGGACGTGATCGCCCGGTTCGCGGCCGTCGTCCTGGCCGGTGCGATGCTCTCGGTGTTGGCGCTCGTAGGCGCAGGGTCCGCGTCCGCGCACGCGCTCCGGGTCGCCGCCGATCCCGCGCCGGACAGCTCCGTGGGCACGGGACCCGCTCGCGCCAGCGCCACGTTCAACGAACAGTTGCAGACGGACTTCGCGGCCATGACCGTCGTCGGTCCAGACGGCAACCTGTGGTCGACGGGGGCTGCGGAGATCACGGGTGCCGTCGCCAGCGTGGCGTTGCGGCCGCTGGGTCCGACGGGTACCTACACCGTCAACTACCGGGTCACCTCGGCCGACGGCCACGTCGTCAACGGAGCGTGGTCGTTCGACCTGACCGTGGCGGGAACCGGCACGCCCGGCCCGAAGGTCGCGCAGTCCGCGGATCGGTCGGACGGCCTCCCCGTCTGGCCGTTCGTGGCGCTGGCCGCGGCGATCGTGGCCGTCGGGGCGTGGGTGGCGGTGCGGCGGCGCGGATGAACCGGGTACGCGCGGCGGTCCTCGGCGCCCTGTGCGTCGGGGCCGCCGCGGCCCTCGCCTGGGGCCTGGCCCATCCGCAGAATTCGCCGGTGACGAGCGTCGTTCGGGCGGTCACGGACGGGGCCGCCGTCATCGCCCTGGGTCTCGTCGTCATCCCCGCGTTCGACGCCGAGCGGTACCGCGTCCAGGTGGCCGATCGGGCGGCCCGCCCGCTGATCGCGGTATCCGCGGTGTGGGTGGTCTCCGAGCTCGTCCGGCTGTTCGTCGGTGCGGCGGAGGCCGCGGGATCGTCGGCCGGTCGGGTGGGGGTACGGACGACCGTGGTGTTCGCCGTCGATACCACGGTCGGCCGGGCTGGGCTGGTGTGCCTGGCTGCGGCCGCGGTGGTGTGCGCCGTCGCGCTGGTCGCGCCCGGTAGCGCCCATCCGCCGGCGGCCCCGGGTGTCGTCGCCGCCGGGGCGGCGGCAATCGGTGTCGTGGGCCGCAGCCTGGTCGGGCACCTCTCCGACACCACGCTCGGGGGTGTGGCGGTCGCGGTGCACGCGCTGGCCGCAGCATTGTGGTGCGGTTCGCTGGCCGCTTTGGTGCTGACGGTGACCCACCGTGGCCAGTGGGCCAGGGTGCTGCCGCGGTTCTCGCAAGTCTCGCTGGCGTGCGTCGTCGTGCTCCTGGTCTTCGGCGTGGTGGGCGCGGTCGTGACGTTGAGTTCGCCGACGGATCTGTACGACACCGGGTATGGACGCGTACTGGCGGCGAAGGTGATCGTGACGCTGCTTCTGATCGGACTGGCGGCGCGGAATCGTTCGGTGTGGTTACCCGCCGCACGGACGCACCGCGTCACGTCCCAGGTGTCGCGCGTCAGATCCCGGATCGAGTTGGCGATCATGGCGATTGCCCTGACGCTGGCGGCCGCGTTGGCGGTCACCGGTTAGGGGCAACCGCCAAATGGCATGATGGACGCGACCTCGCATCCAGACACTGCAAAGGAGCAGCCATCATGGCCGACGAGCCGGATCGACCGGGCGATACGCCCAACGATCAGCCGCCGGGCGCGGGTCCTGGTCCGGCAGGGTCACCGCCGGCCAAGAAGACACCCGCCAAGGCCGTCAAGAAGGCGCCCGCCAAGAAGGCGCCGGCGAAGAAGGCCGCTGTGAAGAAGGCCGCACCGGCCAAGAAGGCGCCCGCACAGAAGGCTCCGCCTACGCCGCCGCCCATCGCCGCGGTGCCGACACCGGCCGCCGCCACCAACGGCGATCGACCGCAGACTTCCGCCGTGAAAGAAGTTGCAGCACAGGCGAAGTCGACCATCGCCAGTGCGCCGACGCCGATTCCTCTACCCGGACCGGAACCCTCCCGGCTACCGATGGCGGCCGCCGTGGCCGCGGGCGTGCTGGCGATTCTGGTGGTGTGGCTCATCCGCCGCGGATCCGAAGACGACTGACGGTTCAGGCTCCGCACCTTCCTCGTTAGCATCGAGCGGTGACCATAGAACCGCGCGCTACCGCCGACCTCGTCGACGACATCTATCCGGACGTCCGCAGTTGTGATCTCCAACTACGGAATTACGGTGCCAGGACGATGTTCGCAGGGCCCATCACCACGGTCCGCTGCTTTCAGGACAACGCGCTGCTGAAGTCCATGCTGTCCGAACTAGGACACGGTGGCGTGCTGGTGATCGACGGGGACGGCTCGCTGCACACGGCACTCGTCGGCGACATCATCGCGGGACTTGCCGTCGAGAACGGCTGGGCGGGGTTGATCGTGCACGGCGCGGTGCGTGACGCAGCGGCGCTGCGCACGATGGACATTGGGATCAAGGCACTCGGCACCAACCCGCGCAAGGGCACCAAGACCGGCGAAGGTCACCGCGACGTCGAAGTGACCTTCGGCGGTGTGACCTTCGCCCCCGGCGAGGTCGCCTATTGCGACGACGACGGGATCGTGGTCGTCAGCTCCTGACCGTGAGCAGACGCAAAAGTGCCCGAAACCAAGGCGTTTCGGGCACTTTTGCGTTCGTTCGCGCCTACTAGACCTTTACGGCCGCACGGTGCTTGGTGAAGTGCAGCGATTCCTCGTCGACCTTGCCCTGGCGGATCAGGCGGAGATCCAGGAAGTAGTTCTGCTTGAGTCGCCACGGCGCCCGTGAGCCCGACTTCGGCAGCTGATCGACGGCACGCAGGAAGTACCCCGGAGCGAAGTCCATGAAGGGCAGCTCCTCCACGCTCGCGCCCGGGTGCTCGGGTTCGACCCTGTCGAATCCGTTGGCGTCCATGTAGTTCAGGACGCGGCAGACGAATTCGGACACCAGGTCGGCCTTCAACGTCCACGACGCGTTCGTGTAGCCGAAGGTGATGGCGAAGTTCGGGATGCCGGAGAACATCAGGCCCTTGTAGGTCATCAGCTGGGTCAGGTCGATCGACTGACCGTTCAGCGTGGGAACGATTCCACCGAGCAGCTGCATGTTGAGACCCGTTGCGGTGACGATGATGTCGGCATCGAGGACCTCGCCCGAGCTCAGCTTGACGCCCTCGGGAACGAACGTGTCGATGGTGTCGGTCACCACGTCGGCGTTGCCCTTGCGGATGGTCTTGAACAGGTCGCCGTTGGGCGCGAGGCAGAGCCGCTGATCCCACGGGTTGTAGCGCGGGCCGAAGTGCTTCTCGACGTCATAGCCTTCGGGCAGCCGGCGCTGGGCCATCGTCAGCAGCGTCTTGCGCATGTACTTCGGGAACTTGCGGGCGAGCTGATACTGCGCCGTGCTGAAGATGATCGCCTTCCAGCGATTGACGGTGTGGGCGACGCTCTCGGGCAGGTACTTGTTGGCCTGCGCCGCGATCGGGTCCACGTCGGGCAGTGACCCGACGTACGACGGGGAGCGCTGAAGCATGGTGACGTGCCCCGCTCCACCGTTGACGAGTGCGGGGATCAGCGTGATCGCGGTGGCGCCGCTGCCGATCACGACGACCTTCTTACCTGCGTAGTTCAGGTCCTCCGGCCAGTGCTGCGGGTGCACGATGGTGCCCGCGAAGTCGTCGCTACCCGGGAAGGTCGGCGAATAGCCCTCGTCGTAGTTGTAGTAACCGGTGGTGGCGAAGAGGAACGAGCAGGTCATCGTGACCTCTTCGGCACCGGTGTCGACGGTCACCGTCCAGCGGTTGTCGGCGTCGGACCAGTCGGCCCCGGTCACGCGGTGTTGGTAGCGAATCTTCTCGTCGATGCCGTTCTCGGCGGCCGCTTCCTTGATGTACTTCAGAATCGACGGGCCGTCGGCGATCGACTTGGCCGACGTCCACGGCTTGAAGCGAAATCCGAGGGTGAACATGTCGGAGTCGGAGCGAATGCCGGGGTATTTGAACAGGTCCCAGGTGCCGCCCATGTTCTCGCGGCGTTCGAGGATTGCGTAGGTCTTCGACGGCGAACGGTCCTGCAGGTGCCAGGCCGCGCTGATGCCGGAGATGCCGGCGCCGACGATCAGTACGTCGAGGTGTTCAGTCATGGCGACACGTTATCAACAGGGTGTCGAATAGGTCAACGGTGTGTTGAAAAATTCGACATGCAGTAAAGTAACGGGCATGACCGCCGCCAGCACCGCCCGATCCGGACGGGGACGTCGTTCGACGCGCCCGTCGGGCGATGACCGCGAGGCGGCCATCCTCGCCACGGCCGAAAGGCTCCTGGCGGACAAGAAGTTCGCCGACATCTCCGTCGACGACCTGGCCAAGGGCGCCGGCCTGTCGCGACCGACCTTCTACTTCTACTTCCCCTCCAAGGACGCGGTGTTGCTGGCGCTGGTCGATCCACTCATCCAGCGCGCCGACATGGGTTTCAAGGGCGCGATGGAGACGTTGCCCGCCGATCCTCGCCGCGCCTTCCGCGAAGGCATCAGCACGTTCTTCACGGCATTCGGCTCCCACAGCGTCGTCGCGCGCGCGGGCACCGAGGCGCTGGCCACCAGTGCCGACTTCCGTGCCGTCTGGTCGGCCTTCATGCAGAAGTGGATCGACCAGACCGCTGCACTGATCGAGGCCGAACGGGCCCGCGGCGCGGCTCCCGTCACGCTTCCCGCCCGCGATCTCGCCACGTCGTTGAACCTGATGAACGAACGCACGATGACCGCGACGCTCGTGGCCGAGGACGGGGCCGTCGCCAGGGACCGCATCGTCGATACGCTGGCCCACATCTGGCTGACCAGCATCTACGGCGACGGTCAGTAGCGCACGAGCCCCGTGGTGTTCGTCGGACACCCGTGCGAACATGTGTTCGTGTCGGTGCGCCGGGAGGACGAAGCCGCCATCCTGCACGCCGACCTCGACTCGTTCTATTCATCCGTCGAACAACGCGACGACCCGTCGCTGCGCGGTCGCCCGGTGATCGTCGGCGGCGGGGTCGTGCTCGCGGCGAGCTACGAGGCCAAGGCGTACGGGGTGCGCACCGCCATGGGCGGCCGTCAGGCTCTGCAGCTGTGTCCGCACGCCGTCGTCGTACCGCCGCGCATGTCGGCCTACTCGGAGGCCAGCGCCGCAGTGTTCGAGGTGTTCCACGACACCACACCGCTGGTCGAGCCGCTGTCGGTCGACGAGGCGTTCCTCGACGTCAGCGGGCTGGGGCGCGTGTCGGGCACCCCGGTGCAGATCGCGGCCCAACTGCGCCAGCAGGTCCGCGAACAGGTGGGCCTCCCCATCACCGTCGGTATCGCACGCACCAAGTTCCTCGCCAAGGTCGCCAGCCAGGAGGGCAAGCCCGACGGGCTGCTGCTGGTCCCGCCCGATCGCGAGTTGGCGTTCCTGCACCCCCTGCCGGTGCGTCGACTCTGGGGCGTGGGCGCCAAGACGGCCGACAAACTGCACGCGCACGGCATTCACACGGTGGCCGAGGTCGCCGAACTCAGCGAGTCGATGCTCGGATCGATCGTCGGCGGCGGCATGGGCCATCAGCTGTACGCGCTGTCGCACAACATCGACCGACGCCGGGTCGTCACCGGGGTACGACGTCGTTCAGTGGGGGCTCAGCGCGCATTGGGCCGCGCGGGAAACAGCATGTCGCACAGCGAGATCGATGCCGTCTTGGTGAATCTGGTGGACCGCATCACCCGCCGGATGCGCCGCTCCGACAACACCGGGCGGACCGTCGTGCTGCGCCTGCGCTTCAACGACTTCAGCCGGGTCACCCGCTCACACACGTTGCCCCGGGCCACGGCGTCGACCGATGACATCCTTTCCGCAGCAAGGACTTTGGTGGCAGAAGCGGCGCCACTGATCGCCGAGCGCGGACTCACGCTGGTGGGTTTCGCGGTGTCGAACATCGACCGTGACGGCGCCCAGCAGCTGGAGTTGCCCTTCGATGCCTCCGTCGAGGATCGCAGACCCGCCGGTTCCGCGGCAGACCGACTGGCCATCGACTCGGCGATGGACGAGGTGCGGCAACGCTTCGGGAACGGCTCGGTCATGCGGGGCGTCCTCCTCGGCCGCGACCCCGGCCTGGAGATGCCGATGCTTCCCGACTAGGCCTTCGTCCAGGCGAGCAGCGTGTCCACCGGCCAGGTGTTGACGATGCGCTCGACGGGGACCCCGTTGTCGAGGGCGCGTTGCGCGCCGTAACCGAGGAAGTCCAACTGCCCCGGTGCGTGAGCGTCGGTGTCGATGGAGAAGTCGCAGCCGATCTCCAGCGCCATCGCCAACAGGCGCGTCGGTGGATCCCGTCGCTCCGGTCGCGAGTTGATCTCGACGGCGGTGCCGTGGTCCCGGCACGCGGTGAACACCTTCTCGGCGTCGAACGCGGACTCCGGCCTGGTGCCCCTGTTGCCCTCGACGAGCCTGCCGGTGCAGTGGCCCAGCACGTTGGCCTGACCACCCGACACCGCGCGCACCATCCGGCGCGTCATCGCCGCGGAGTCCATCTTGAGCTTGGAGTGCACGCTGGCGACGACGATGTCCAGCCGCTCGAGCAGGTCGTCCTGCTGGTCAAGGCTTCCGTCGTCGAGGATGTCGACCTCGATGCCGGTCAGTATTCGCATGGGCGCGAACGTTTCTCGCAATTCGTCGATGACGTCGAGCTGTTCGCGCAGCCGATCCGGGGACAGACCGTTGGCCACGGTCAGCCGTGGCGAGTGGTCGGTCAGCGCGCAGTACTCGTGACCCAACGCCTGCGCGGTGGCCATCATCTCCGAGATCGGAGCCGAGCCGTCCGACCAGTTGGAGTGCAGGTGCAGGTCCCCCTTGAGTGCCGCCCGAATGGCTCCCCCACCGAGATCCACTGCAGCGGCCCGTAACTCGGCGAGGGTGTCCGGCTCGCGGCCTGCCCATGCCTGCGCGATCACCTTCGCCGTCTTCGGCCCCACACCGGGCAGGGACTGCCAACTGTTGGCCCTACCGTGCTTCTCGCGCTGCGCATCGTCGAGTCGCTCGACGGTGTCCGCCGCGTTGCGGTAGGCCATCACTCGGCGCGAATCCTCCCGGGCGCGGTCCTTGTAGAAGGCGATTTGGCGCAGTGCGGTGACTGGGTCCATGGCTCCAGTGTGCCCCGAACGGGCGACGCCCAATGCACACGGGCAACGGGCCCGTCGTCGAAAGAAAGTGAAATGGGGGTAGCTGGTGAATTGTTAGGGTGAATTCAACGGGGAGGTAGCTTTGGCGTGAGCGTTCTGGACAAGCTGTTCAATCTCGGCAACGGCATCAGAAGCGGAATTGAAGACGTGCCGGCACTACTCGGCGATGTCGTCACTGGCGATATTCATGGTGTTCTCACCGATGGTCGCAAGCTCATCGGTGACGCGAATGACGTGATCGAGGGTGCGGGCGCTCTCGGCATCGAAATCGGGCGTGTCCCCGCCAAATACCTGGGCTCTTTTGGCAAGTTGGCCGACTCTCCCATCCTCTCTGCTGCCCAGTTGGTGATCGAGGGCGAAAAGAAACTCACCGGGTCGGGTGATCCGCGTGACGGCGCGGGATACAGCGCTTCGGCGGTGAAGTTCTTGGAGACGGTGGAGACCTTGATTAATGCTGAGGTGAATCTGGATGCGTGGGACGGCACCGCGGCAAACAGGTACGACGAGTTGAGCAAAGCCCACCGAAGAATCGTGTCGGACATGTCTGTCGCCGACGCCGAAGTGGGCCGTGTTCTCGACACGGAGGCAGGGCAAGTCGTTCGAACGCGCGAGACCCTCGACACGACGTCGCAAGGTCTCTACGACTACGGGTTGGCGACCTCGTGGATGCTGCTCGTCCCAGGTCTCAACATGGCCAAGCTTGCCGCAGATTCCGCCGCCGCTGCCGCAGCGCTCGGCACCACGAACACGACCATGCTGATCCTCGCGAACAACTCGTTGGAGAACTCGCGACAGATCGGAACGGCGGCCGAGACGTACGAGGCGGCCAAGAAGGACTCCTCCGGCGAAGGACGATTCGCCACACCGGAGCAGGATCAACTAGGCAACCTACCGACCCGTCTTCATCCCGACACGAAATACACCCCCGTGAAACCGACGACACCGCCGCCTTCCGGGCCCCCTGCTACGCCGTATGACGCGCCGGCGACCCCACATCCGTGACCATCAAGACCAACGATTGAGGACGTAGATGTCTGATCTGGAATCGAACCTCACGGTCGTCACCGGCCACTTGACCGAGCTGGGCAACTTCCAGGAAACGGCCGCCAACAAGATCACCGGCGCCAATCGTGAGACTGCCGACATCGCCGCCAAGATACGAGAGACTCACGGGCTGATTTGTTACGCCACCAGCCAAGCGATGGCCGAAACAGAGACAGCACGAAGGGACGCGGGCGACACCATGTCTACGGTGTCAACCGAGTTCAAGCAGAAACTCGACACCGCAGCAGTTAATTACGACAACGTCGACTATCGAGAAGGTCGCTCCATCGGAGAAGTCTTCAATGTGTGAATCACACTGCCATCAAAGGTTGGCCGGTGTCTGATCACACCTCGAAATTTGGGGCGGCGTGGAACGACGACGACTGCGAAGTCGACAACGGAGTCGTCCCCCAGTACTCCGATTCCGACGAAGTGATCGACGGCGAGGTCGAGACCCTTCTCGTGACGGTGTCCAATCCCGCAGACACGGTCTCCGCGACAGCTCTTCTGAACGGAAGAATCATGACGGTTGATCTTGCGCGGGCCGTTACAAGCTGGAGCGAGGCCCACCTGGCCGAAGAGATCGTCGTCATCGCGACCCTTGCACGCAAGCAAGCGCTCGCCGCCCAACATTCATTCACCGCCGCGTTCATGCAGCAGCTCGGGCACGATCCCGCTGCGACGCGCGGCCTTCTGGAGCGGGAACTGGGTCTGCCGTCGCCCAGCGACGTCTTGGCCGAGAAGGCGCACATCTTCGCGACGCGTTATCAGGACGACCACTGACGTGACTTGGAATTACGCGCCACCACCTCATTCACCGCCTCCTGCTTCACCCCCTGAACCTGAACCGCGACGACGTATCCCCGTGCCGCTCCTCGTGGCGATCGTGGGACTGGTGGGCATCGTCGTTGCGGCCACGGTCGTCGCCGTCTACTGGAAGCGCACCGGCGGCGAAGTCGTGAGCGAGACGAGGGATTCGGACTGGCAGCCGCCACCTCAAACGTTCCTGGCCTCCCGCATGGACGTCCGGCCCGTCCCCGGGTGGACGGCGCGCATCGGCGACGTCGGTCTGCCAGCCGGAAGCGCGTTCGCCTCGAGTGCCGATGTCATTTGGTCACAGCCCCTCGTCGGCAATCTGGGGCCTCGTGGGTTCCTGCTCGCGAGAACTCCCGATGCGGCGGGCAGCCAGTGGTGGCTGGTCGGAATCGACGCGCATACGGGCGGCCGCCTCTTCGCTCCGGTGCGGCTCGATGCCGCAACGTTTTCACCCAAGTGCTTCCTCAACGGGCCCGACGCCGTGCTGTGCCTTCGCGACGGCGACCAGGGCGGAACTGCCTGGGTCCTGGACGCTCGCTCCGGGACGGTGTCGTACTCGGGCCCGACTGATCTCCGAACATCGTCAGGTGCCCTTCACGTCACGCAAGCCGAGTCCTACGCGGTGGCCGAGACGACTGGGCAGGGCGTATTCGGGATTGGCCCGCACGCTGAGACCACGTGGTTCGTTCCGGGCAAGGGCCAGGTCAAGACGAGGCGGTCGCGAGCGACCAACGTCGCGCCCCAGACTCTCGCCACCCAAGACGCGGGTGGCGACCAGACTAGCATCTTCTCGCTCGTCGACGGCAAGGTCATCTCCCCAGAACTCGACGCTGGCCTGCAGCCCATGTCAGCCGTCACCTACCCGGGTGGTTTTGCGGTGGAAGTCGTTGAACCTGGTGGTAATTCGATTACAGACGGCGTCGAGTTCTTCGATGATGCCGGCAAGAAGCTGGGCCGCGCCAACGTGTCGGACTTCCTCTCCACGTCGTCCATGGACATCCCCATCGTCGCGTCGGCTCCCGAATCGATCGTCTTCAGCCCCGCCGGCCACAAGCTAGCTGACATCTCGCGATTCCGGCCCGGTGACACCGCGCTCCTCATCGGAGCCACGCTGATCGCCGGCGGTCCGTCGTTCGACCACGATCCGCAGCAATACGATCTCGCTACAGGCGCCAAGGGCAGGGCCTGCAAGGTCACCCTGTCCAATTACGTTGCCACCGACGGGAAGGTCGCAATCTTCGAATCCGGCAATCCGAACGTCGGGCTCGTCACGAAGGCGGTAGACCTCGCCACGTGCGACGTTCTCTGGTCGATCGAGTCTCCCCTCGGCTCGTTTCGAAGCGTCTGGCGAATGGACACCACCCTCGTCCAATTATCCGACGACGGAACCGAATTGATGTCGTTGGTGGCGCCGAGCTAGCCCCTCGCCCATCCGGGGTCACGACCGCTGTAGGCGAGAGTCCGCTCGAAAGCCGCTGCGTCAGAACCGATTTCGACCGCGGGGCCGAAGAGCCCTTCCACTGGTCCATCGGCGGCGAAGCTCGCCAGGTGCGCCAGCACCGCGTCGGCGACGTCGTCGTGCACCTCGAACTCCTGGCCCGTCGCGACGGCGATGTCCCACCCGTGCACGACGACCTCCGTGAGCCCGACCAGTCCGCACACCTCTCCGGGAAGATCGGCGCCGCCGACCCGGGTCATACCGTCCCACGCGCCAGGGTCACGCCAGGCCTTCGCGAGCAGAGCCAGGTTGCGTGGGTACTGACTGCGCCAGTCGTCGTCCAGCTGATAGCCCCCGTCTGCGGGCGGACTGTCGGTCAGCTCGCCGAAGTCCTTGCGGGCGGCGGCCGCGAAGGCCACCCCGAGCCCACCGGCATGGGCGATCAGTTCACGCAGGGTCAGTTTCTCGCAGGGGGTGGGGTCGTCGAGCTGGTCGTCGGTGACGCCTGCCAACAGGTCAGACGTCCGGGCACACGCCGATGTCATGTCAATCATGTGGATACGGACCCGGCGCGGCGCGAGAACTCATCGAGGCAACCTCCAGCTTCCGGGTCTAGGCTCGATTGAGTGCGATTCGCCTTCAAGACATCACCGCAGAACACCACCTGGGCCGAGATGCTGCCGATCTGGCAGACCGCCGACGACATCGACGTCTTCGAGTCCGGCTGGACGTTCGACCACTTCTATCCGATCTTCTCCGACTCGTCCGGCCCGTGCCTCGAGGGTTGGATCACGCTGACGGCGCTGGCGCAGGCCACGAAGCGGCTGCGGGTCGGCGTGCTGGTCACCGGCATCCACTACCGGCATCCGGCCGTGCTGGCCAACATGGCGTCGGCGTTGGACGTCATCTCGGGCGGCCGCCTCGAACTCGGCATCGGCGCCGGCTGGAACGAGGAGGAGTCCGG
>NZ_JAEMTA010000080.1 GCF_016462545.1 Mycolicibacterium sp.
CGCAGGTCCAGGGCGTGGGCGTCGGTGGCGAACAGTGTCGAGAACAGGGTGGCCAACCCGCTGCCGTCCTCGATGGTGATGTCCACCCGGCGATCCCGGGCCTGGGCTTCGCGGCGGCGCAACGCCAGCGGATCGACCTCGGCGATGATCGCGTCGATGGTCTTCTCGGTCTTGTCCACCGAGAGTGGTTCGCAGTCCTGAAACGCCGAGGACAGCTGCTCGTCGAGTGCGCGAAGGGCGTCGGGGTCGATGACGTTGGCGGAGCGCGTCACCATCGCCCGCACCAGCGGATAGGAGATCAGCCCGGCCGCGAACAGGGCGGCGACCTTCGGGAACCGTTCGCGCAGGGCGATCCCGACGAGCAGCATGCCCGAGGCCGCACCGGAGGTGATCCGCGCTGCGGCCCCGATGTGCGCGGTCACCGCCGACCAGTTGTCCAGGCACCATTGGTCGCGTTCGGCGGATCCGTCGGCGGCGTGCACGACGGCGAGCATGTCGACCATCGCGGCAACCCGCCGGGCGCAGGAGGCGGATTCGACCCGGGTCCACCCGTCCAGCCCAGCGGCGCCGGATGCGCCTGTCGCCGAAGCCACCAATGAGTCGAACATGCATTCGAATCTACGCGGCCGGACCGACGGAAACACCACGTCAAGCCCAAGTTGTGGATGAAACCCAGACTGTGGATAACCCGACCGTCCAAGGATGGAAACGGGCCGTCAGTTGTCGTCGTACTCCGCCATTTCGTCCTTCGTCAAAAGATCGTCGCGGAAGCTCTGTTCTCGGTAGGCGAGCTGGCCGACGCGATTGGCCACCACCGGTGCGGTGATGAGCGTGAAGATCCCGGCCAGGATCAACATGCCGACGTCCGGGTGCCCACGCAGCCGGATCGACGCACCCGCGAGCACCAGCAGCAGCCCGAGCGTCTGCGGCTTGGACGCAGAGTGCATTCGCGACAGGGTGTCGGGGAACCGCACGATGCCGATCGCCGCGGTGAGCGCCAACGCGGAGCCGCTGAGCACCAGGACCGCGGCGAGGACGTCGAGGACGCCGTCCGCGGTCATGGGCGCCCCTCGTCGGAGCGATCGGTATCGCGCACGCGGAAACGCGCCACGCTGACGGAGCCCACGAAGCTGATCAACGCCAGGGCGGTCAAGCTGTAGGTCACGGTGGTGTCGAGGCTGAACGCGGCCCACGTGCCGATCGCGCACATCGTCACGGCGACGAAGGTGTCCAGTGCGACCAGTCGGTCCAGGGTTCCCGGACCCGCGAGCAGCCGGAACATCGTGACGCCCGCAGCCGCGGTGAGCATGACCGCCGAGATCGTCCACACGGTATTCACGAGTCGGAGCCCTCCCTCTCGGCCGACGGACGCCAGTCGGCGTCCCGCTCGAACGACGCAACCATCAGGCGCTCCACGTCGGCGACCTGGCGGTAGAAGCGTCGAACGGAGGCTTCGGAGCCCGCGTCGATGACGTGCACGTAGATCATGCGGCGCGTCTGATCGATCTCCAGCACGATCCCTCCCGGAATGAGGTTGAGCACGTTGACCGTCAGGGCCAGCACCAGATCGGACTTGATCGCCAGATGCGCCCGCAACACGGCGCTCTGCGGTGGCGGACCCGGCTTGATCGCCAGCCAGGCCACCTGCGCCGACGACAGCACCAGGTAGTAGCCGATCAGTACGACCAGCCGCAGCAGGGACAGCGGATGCAACTTGCCCTCGATGGGCACCGGCGGCAGCGGAAGCAGCAGCGTGATCACCAGTGCCACGGCCAGCCCGCTCAGGACGTTGGCGGCGGATACGTTGCCCCACAACAACATCCATACCAAGGTCAACCAGCACAGCACCCAGGCTCGCAGGACGAGTCTTCTCATGGCGTGAGCACCGCCGAGATGTACTGACCCCTGTCGAGGACCTCGGCCGCCGCGCGCTCGCTGAAGGCGAAGATCGGCCCGGCGAAGATGGTCAGGGCCAGCCCCACCGCAATGAGCGCACCGGTCGGGATCAACATGCCCACGGGCATCCGGCCGACGTCGTCGCGATCGGCATAGGCGACGTCTTCCTCGGAATCGTCGATCAGTGAGGACGGCGACGCATCGGCGAGCTCACCCTCGGGCGCGTCGGCCCTGGCCCGCCAGAACGCCTTCGTCCACACCCTGGCCATCACGTACAGCGTCAGCAGGCTGGTGACGACGCTGCCTCCCACCAGGATCCACGCCAACACCGAGGCCTCCTGCACACCTGCTTCCAACAGCGCGACCTTCCCGATGAAGCCCGAGAACGGAGGAATGCCGCCGAGATTGAGCGCGGGCACGAAGAACACCAGGGCCAGAAGTGGGCTGGCTGCGGCCAATCCGCCGAGACGCTGCAGGGTCGACGCTCCCGCTTGACGTTCGATGAGGCCGACGACGAGGAACAGCGTCGTCTGCACGACGATGTGGTGAGCCACGTAGTAGATGGCGCCGGACATGCCGAGCTCGCTGCCCAGGGCGATGCCGAACACCATGTAGCCGATGTGACTGACCAAAGTGAACGACAGCAATCGCTTGATATCGCTCTGCGCTATCGCGCCGAAGACGCCGACGAGCATGGTCACCAAGGCCGCCACCAGCAGCACGTTGTCGAGCGCGCCGCCGGGGAACAGCAGCGAGTGCGCCCGGATGATCGCGTACACGCCGACCTTCGTCAGCAGGCCGGCGAAGACCGCAGTGACGGGCGCAGGCGCGGTGGGATACGAGTCGGGCAACCAGGTCGACAGCGGAAACACCGCGGCCTTGATGCCGAACGCGACCAGCAGGACCGCGAACATCGCGGACCGGGTTCCCGACGGGACGTCGTCGAGCCGCACCGCGACCTCGGCCATGTTCAGCGTGCCCGTCGCCGCGTAGATCATGGCGAGCCCGATCAGGAAGACCAGCGACGACACCATCGACACCATCACGTAGGCGATGCCCGCGCGCACCCTGTCGGTGCTCGCGCCGATGGTCAACAGCACGAAGCTGGCCGACAGCAGCACCTCGAAGCCGACGAACAGGTTGAACAGATCGCCCGCCAGGAAGGCGGTGCAGACGCCCGCGGACAGCACCAGATAGGTGGGTAGGAAGATCGACACCGGTTGGCGCTCGTCGCCGTCTCGGATGCCCTGCCCGATCGCGTAGAAGACCACCGCCAGCAACACGATCGCCGACACCAGCAGCATCATGGACGAGAGCCGGTCCACCACCAGCGTGATGCCGAGCGGTCCCATGCCGGGCACGGACTGACCCCACCCGCCGACGTGGACGGCGATGGTGCCCATCCGGTCGGCGAGGTGCACCAGGGCCGCGCACACCGCCACCACGGCGACGAGGGCCAGCACGGCGATGGCGCGTTGCAGCCGCGGTCGGCGACCGGCGAACAACGTCGCGGCCGCGGCCAGCGTCGGGATCAGCACGGGTAGTGGTGTCAGGACCGTCGAGAGGCTCATCGGGACCCCTCGTGCCCCGGCAGTGCGTCCAGTTCGTCGGGCTCGTCGGTGTCGCGCTTCGGGTCGTGCGTGACGAGGTCTTCGTCGATCGCACCCGCCGACTTCTCCGAGAGCTCCGAGACTCGGGTGTCCTCGGGATCGTTCCCGACCTCCTCGGCCCGCGACAACCGGTACGAGCGGTAGGTCAGGGCGAGTACGAAGGCGGCGATGCCCATCGTGATGACGATCGCGGTCAGGATCATGCCCTGCGCCAAGGGGTCGGCGGTGGTCGTCGCACCGTCGCTGGTCCGCCCACGGACGGGCGGATTTCCCGACGGTCCGCCGGCGGTCAGGATCAGCAGGTTGACGCCGTTACCGACCAGCAACAGCCCCAACAACATTCGAGTGAGATTGCGTTCGAGCAGCAGGTATACCCCGGCGCTGATCAGGCCGCCGACGAGGATGAGGGGAACGAGGTAGGAGGTCATCGTCGGGCCCCCTGAGCCTGCTGGGCCATTTCGACGTCGACGCGTGCCCCGAGGCTGCGCAGTACGTCGAGCACCAGGCCGACGACGATCAGATACACGCCCAGATCGAAGAACAACGCGGTGACGAGCTTGATGTGCCCCAGCACGGGAACGTCCAATTCGATGACGGCAGAAGACAATACGGGAGCCCCCAGCAGGAGGGACGTAACGGCCGTCCCCGCCGACAGGAGCAGGCCCGCGCCCAACAGCTTGCCTGCGTCGATGGGCAGTGCCTCCCCGAGTTCGTAGCGGCCACCGGCCAGGTAGCGCAGCACCAGGGCAAGGCCCGCGGTCAGTCCTCCCGCGAAGCCGCCACCGGGCGTGTTGTGGCCCGCGAAGAAGAAGTAGAACGACAGCACCATGATGAGCGGGAAGATGATCCGCGTCGCGACCTCGAGGACCAGCGAGCGGTATCGGGGGTCGCGGAGTTCGCTGCCGCGCAGCCAGGTGATGTCGCCGACGGCCGGGCTCGTCGCCAGCACGGGGATACGGCCGATGTCCGGCTGCCCGGCGTCCGCGACCCGCGGAGCCGAGCCGAAGCGCCTGTTGCGGAACACCATTGACGCCACGCCCGTCGCCGCCACCAGTAGCACCGAGATCTCGCCCATGGTGTCCCAGGCGCGGATGTCGACCAACAGCACGTTGACCGTGTTGGCGCCCTGGCCGCGGTAGTAGGCGGCGTCGGGCAAGAGGGCGGCGATCGGCGTGGTGGTTCGCGCGGCCATCGCGAAGGCGGCGAGCGTGGTGACGCTGATGCCGACGGCCAGGGACAAGGCAATTCGTGGCAGTCGGTGGCGGTTGATGTTGGCCTGGTTGGCCTCCGCCGGCAGCGTGCGAAGGACGAGGACGAAGATCACCAGCGTCAACGTCTCCACCAGGAACTGGGTGAGGGCGAGATCTGGTGCGCCGTGGAAGACGAAGATCGCGCCGCAGCCGTATCCGGTGACGCCGACGAGCAGGACGGCGGCGAGCCTGTTGCGCAGCATCGTCGCGCTGAGCGCCGCGGCCAGGATGATGAGGCCGACCACCGCCTGCAGAGGGGAGTCCCACAGCTTCAACTCCGGGCGATTCCGCGCGCCGAGCACCAGCATTGCGGTCGGAAGCAGCACCAGCGTGGAGAGGATGACGGCCTGGGTCGCGGGAATGGACCCGCGCTGGGTGAGGGCGGTGAGGCGGACCGCGAAGACGTCGGTGCCCCGGATCACCGCGTCGTAGATGCGATCGGCATTGCCCAGCGGCAGGTAGCCGACGCGGGCGCGCCGAAGCCGGTTCCTCGCGAAGAAGGCGGCGGTGCCTGCGGCGAGCACCAGGACCGACAGCAGCAGCGGCAGATTGACGCCGTGCCACAGCGCGAGGTGGTAGTCGGCCCCGCCGGGCACGGTGTCGGCGTACTCGTCGAGGACGTGGTCCAGCCCCGCGGGCCAGATGCCGAACACCAGCCCGGCGGCCGCAAGGACCGCCGGCGCGGCGAGGAAGGTGGTTGTCGGCCGGTGCATTTCGGCCACCCGCTGGCTCGGTTCGGCTCGGCCCTTGCGGGCGAAGGCGCCGTAGATGAACCGCAGGCTGTAGATGGTGGTGAACACCGAACCGAACGCGACCCCGGCCAGGACGTAGGGCGCCGACGCGCCGAGCGACGCGCTCTCGGCCACCGTCGTCAGGTCGGCTTCCTTGGCGACGAAGCCCAGGAACGGCGGCAGGGCGGCCATGCTGGCGGTGGCGCCGATGGCGACGACGAGCAGTGGGCGCTGCTGATCTCCGAGCCAGGCGAGCCGCCGGATGTCCCGCGTTCCGGTGGCGTGATCGATGATGCCGACGACCATGAACAGGGCAGCCTTGAACATCGCGTGCGCGCACAGCATCGCGAGCCCGGCGAGCATCATGTCGCCGCCACCCGCACCGACCATCAGGGTGATCAGCCCGAGTTGGCTGACCGTGCCGAACGCCAGGATCAGCTTCAGGTCGTATTCGCGCACCGCGCGCCACCCCGCGAGCAGCATGGTGGCCAGGCCGAGGGTGACGATGATGGGGCGCCACCCGGGGGAGTCGGCGAAGCCGGGCGTCAGACGCGCGATGAGGTAGACCCCGGCCTTGACCATCGCGGCCGCGTGCAGGTAGGCGCTGACCGGGGTCGGGGCGGCCATCGCGCCGGGCAGCCAGAAGTGCATCGGCACGATCGCGGACTTCGACAGTGCGCCGATCAGGATCAGGACGACACCGACCGCCGCGGCCGTGCCCGACGGCGGGGCGGCGACGAGTTCGGACAGCCGGTAGGTCCCCGACATCGTCCCGAGGACCACGATGCCAACCAGCATTGCCAACCCGCCCGCGGTGGTGACGAGCAGCGCCTGGGTGGCGGCGCGCCTGCTGGTGGCGCGTTCGGCGTAGTGCCCGACGAGCAGGAACGACAACACGGTCGTCAGCTCCCAGAACAGATACAGCATCAGCATGTTGTCACTGATGACGAGTCCGAACATGGCACCGGAGAACGCCACGAGTTCGGCGGCGAAGCTGGGAAGTCTGCGCTCGGTGTGGCCGTCGTGATGGTGGAAGTACTCGGCGCAGTAGAAGAGGACCAGTGCGCCGACTGCGAGGACGAGCACGCTCATGATCGCCGCCAACGCGTCGAAGCGGAACGTGATGTCCATGGACAGCTCGGGCACCCAGTCGAGGTGGACGGTCTGCTCGCCCCTACCCGGAGCCGCGCTGGCGGCGACATCCAGCCGTGGCCAGTTCAGCGCCACCCACGGCAGCGAGCCGAGCGGCACGACGGCGAGAAGGTAGAACGCCCGCCGTCCCCAACGGCGCACGAGGACCGGCGCCACGAGGGCGGCGACCGCGTGAGCGTAAAGGATGGCGAGCATGGCACTCCGGTCGTTCGACGATGAGCATCGTTCGGGGTGTCAGCCGTCTAGGGCTATGTCTCGGCTCAGTTTACGTGGACGACGGGTCCGCCGTACTCGGCGTTGCGTGCGAGGCTCGCCGAGGTCCGTGCTACGCGGGTGAGGATCCGTCGCGGTTGAATGGCGGTATGGGAAACGACGACGAAGTGGTCAGCGCCAGCCTCGACGTCGCGGCACCCGCCGAACGCATCTTCGAGCTGATCGCCGATCCGGCCGAGCAGCCGCGCTGGGATGGCAACGACAACCTCGCCGAGGCGGCCACCGGGCAGCGCGTTCACGGCGTCGGAGACGTCTTCCGAACGTCGATCAGCCAGGGCGGGGTTCGGGAGAACCACGTCGTGGAGTTCGAGGAGGGCAGACTGATCGCCTGGCGTCCGTCGGAGCCGGGGTCGCCCCCGCCCGGTCATCTCTGGCGGTGGGAGCTATCGCCCCTCGATGACGGTCACACCCGCGTGACGCACACCTACGACTGGTCCCGACTGACCGACGAGAAGCGCTTCGCCCGCGCCAGGGCCACCGGCGTGGACGCCCTGTCGTCCTCTCTGACGCGACTGGCTGACATCGCCGAGAGAACCTGAGCGTCAGCGATTCTCGGCGAATGCACGCAGGGAGTCGACCTGCGCTGGATCGAGCGACGGGCGGACGGTCAGGCGGGCCTTCTCGACGTCCTCGGCGGTGACGTCGGCCGTGTCAATGGAACGACGCATCGCCGTCAGCGCGGACTCGCGCAGCAGCGCAACGCAATCGGCGGCACTGTAACCGTCGAGCTGGTCGGCGAGCTGGTCGAGGTTCACGTCGGCGCTCAGGGGGATCGACTTCCCGGCGGTGCGCAGGATCTCCCGCCGCGCGTCGGCATCCGGCGGTTCGACGAAGACCAGCTTCTCCAGCCGGCCGGGCCGCAACAACGCCGGGTCGATCAGGTCGGGCCGGTTGGTGGCCGCAAGGACGACCACGTCGCGCAGGGGGTTGATGCCGTCGAGTTCGGTGAGCAGTGCGGCCACCACGCGGTCGGTGACACCCGAGTCCGAGCTCTGTCCGCGTCGCGGCGCAAGGGCGTCGACCTCGTCGAGGAAGACCAGCGACGGTGCGGAATCGCGTGCCCGACGGAATAATTCGCGCACTGCCTTCTCCGACGCCCCGACCCACTTGTCCATCAGCTCGGCACCCTTGACCGCGTGCACCGAGAGTCTGCCGCTGCTGGCGAGCGCCCGCACGACGAACGTCTTGCCACATCCGGGTGGTCCGTAGAGCAGCACTCCGCGCGGCGGTTCCACGCCCAGTCGTTCGAAGGTCTCGGGGTGCCGAAGCGGCCAGAGGACCGCCTCGGTGAGAGCCTGTTTGGTCTCGACCATGTCGCCGACGTCGTCGAGGGTCACCGACCCCACCGCGACCTCCTCGGTGGCCGATCGCGACAGCGGGCGGATCACCGACAGTGCGCCGGTGAGATCGTCCTGGTTCACTGCCGGCGCCTGACCGTCCGAACTGGCGCGGGCAGCGGCCCGCAACGCAGCCTCCCGCACCAAGGCAGCCAGATCGGCTACGACGAAACCCGGTGTGCGATCGCCAATCTCGTCGAGTGCCAACTCCTTGGCGGGTACGCCGCGCAGGAGTACCTCCAGCAATGCCTTGCGGGTCGCGCCGTCCGGCAGGCTCAGGCCGAGCTCCCGATCGCACAGGTCGGGCGCCCGCAGCCTGGCGTCTACGCCGTCGGGCACCGCGGACGTCGCGACGAAGGCCACGCCGGGGGTTGCCACCGCGGCCCGCAGTTCGGCCAGGATCATGGTTGCGACGGGCTCGGCGGTCGCGGGTAGCAGTGCATCGACGTCCGTGATGAGCAGAACGCCACCCCCGTCACGCACGGCGGCGGTGGCGGACTGCACGCTCGCGAGTCGGTCCTCGGCCCGCAGGGCGCCGACCTCGGGACCGTCGAGCTCGACGAGTCGGCGCTTGGCGCACACTGCGCGCACCAGCGTGGCCTTCCCGACACCGGCGGGTCCGGAGACCAGGACGCCGAGATTCGCCTTCGCGCCCAGGGTTTCGAGAAGCTGGGGTTCGTCGAGGGCGAGCTTCAGCCACTCGGCCAGGCGACCGGCCTGGGTGTGGGCGCCGCGGAGGTCGTCGACCGAGACCGGCGTCGCACCGGGTTTCAGACGAGGCTCGGTGACGGTGTGGGCGGCGGTGGCGGACTCGGTGACGAGCGCCGTGCCGTCGCCCCAGGCGACGAGCGAATTCGGTTGCACGCTCACCGGACCGGTGGGATCCACCCCCGTCACCGTCAGCAGCTCCGACGTCCAGGTGATGCCGACCGAGGACGTCAGCGCAGCCGAGGCCTCGGACGTCGACGTGCCCGGGCCGAGGTCGCGCGGCAGCAGCGACACGGTGTCGCCGACCGTCATCACCTTGCCCAGCAGGGCCAGCCGCAGCGTGGCCGACGAGATCGACTGCATGGCCAGTCGGGAACCGCTCACCGTGACCGACCGGGCCCCATACACCGTGACGGGTGCGACCAGCACCGTGGTGTCCTCGCGAAGGCCCGCGTTGGACAGGGTGACGTCATCGAGGAGGGCGGTGCCCGCCGGTGTGTCGGGATTGGCCACTCCCACGACCGCCGAGGTGGTCCGTGAACCGGTCAGCGACACGGCATCCCACTCTCGGATGCCGAGCGCGGCCAGCGCCTCGGGATGCAGCCGTACCACCCCGCGACGGGAATCCATGGCCGCGGTGTTGAGCCGCGCCGTGAGCCGAAGCCGACCGGGATCGGTCACGGCTAGGCCCGGGGGCCGGGTCTGCGCAGCCCGAGGCGGGCCACCGACCGGCGATTGGGCGCCGCGCGCCGAGCCGCGCGTCGAACCGCCCGACGCTGTTGCGGTTTCGCGTCCCACGCCTCGGGGCGCGCCGCCACCCACCGCTGGCTGCGGACCGTGAAGGGAATGACGAGCACGTACCCGACGATGAAGATCAGCATCAGGACGTATGGGAACAGCAGCAGGCCCGCGGCGGCGGCGGCCACCAGGATCAGCAGTAGGGGAGCGGCCTTCTCGGGCACCGAGATCGCCTTCAACGCCAGCGTCGGTACCCGGCTGACCAGGAGTGCCGCGTTGATGGCAAGCCAGACGCACACGAACCAGTGCGAGGTCCACCAGCCGGGACCGAACTGGAGAAAGGCGACCAGCGGGCCGACCGCCCCGATGGCACCGCATGGCGCGGGCATTCCCGTGAAGAACTCACGGGTGTAGGCGGGACGGGTGTCATCGTCGAGCAGCGCGTTGAAGCGGGCCAACCGCAGCACGACGCAGACCGCGTACAGCAGGACGAAGATCCAGCCGAACTGCGAGTCGGGTAGCAGCGTGACGTAGATGACCAGGGCGGGCGCCACGCCGAAGTTCACCGCGTCGGCCAACGAGTCGATCTCGGCGCCCATGCGGGACTGCGCGTTGAGCGCGCGGGCGATGCCACCGTCGATGCCGTCGAGGATGGCGGCGGCGCCGATCAGCGCCAGCGAGATCCACGGCTTCTCGTCGAGGGCGAACTTGATGGAGGTGAGGCCCGCGCAGACCGCGAGGACCGTCGTCGCACTGGGCAGGATGCGAAGCCCGCGGGCGGGTTGGCCTTCGGCGCGGCTCACGCCAGCTCCGCGAGCACTGTCTCACCCGCGACCGCGCGCTGGCCGATCTCGACGAGCACCCGGGAGTCCTCCGGCAGATACGTGTCCAGGCGCGAGCCGAAGCGGATCAGGCCGTACGTGTCACCGAGCGCGACCTTGTCCCCGATGTGCGCCGTGCACACGATGCGGCGGGCAACCAGGCCGGCGATTTGAACCGCGGCCACGTCCACGCCCTCCGCGGTGCGGAACCACACGCTGTTGCACTCGTTGACCTCGCTGGCCTCGTCGCGTTCGGCGGAGACGAACTGGCCGGGGCGGTACTTGATGGCGACGATTTCGCCGGCGACGGGAGCGCGCTGCACGTGGGCGTCGAACACCGAGAGGAAGATGCTGACCCGCGTCATGGGGACGTCGGGCATGTTCAGTGCGGCGGGCGGGTTGACCCGTTCGATCAGTGTGACCTGGCCGTCGGCGGGTGCGACGACCACACCCGGTCGGGTCGGTGGCACCCGCGGCGGATGCCGGAAGAACAGCGCGCAGGCACCCGCGGCGGTCAGACCGGTGTTGCGAAGCCAACCGTGCTTGCGGCCGGCTGCGGCGAGCCCGAGACCGCCTGCGATGAACGGCAGGCCGGCGGGATGAACGGGGGGGACGGTGGAACGGACGAGCGAAACGAATCGCGAGATCTCGGACTCGTGGGCGGCATCGGCGGGGCGCGCGGGTCTGGCCATGGGGTGTCGATCCTACGTGGGGGTGGCGTCGCTCAGGTCAGGTCCCATACCCGAACCTGGGAACCGGCCGCCACGGCGGCAACGTCCTCGTCGATTTCCAGCAGGCAGTTGGCCGAGGCGAGCCACCGGAGGTGGTGCGACGCAGGCGGTCCGTAACTGGTGACCGAGGTTCCGTCGGCGTCGAGTACGCCGCGGCGGAACTGGCGTCGTCCGGGCGGCGACGTCAGGTCCTCCAGGAGCGCGGCGGTCAGGCGGGGCCGGTCGGGCCGCGGGAGTCCCATCGCCGCCCGCAGGGGCGACCGGATGAAGACCTCGAACGACACCAGGGCACTGACGGGATTGCCCGGCAGCGTGATGATCGGCGTCTCCCAGACGACCCCGGCGCCCTGCGGCATACCCGGCTGCATCGCGACCTTGACGAACTCCACCTCGTCGGCCAGGGAGTCCTTGACCACCTCGTACGCACCCGCGCTGACGCCACCGGTGGTGATGATCAGGTCGGCGGTGTGCGTGTGGGTTCGCAACTCCGCCCGGAAGGTGTCGACATCGTCCTCCGTCATCGAGGACGTCACGACCTCGGCGCCGGCATCACGCACCGCGGCCGCGAGCATCACGGCGTTGGACTCGTAGATCTGACCGGGCTGCAGCGGCGTGCCAGGAGCAACCAGCTCGGATCCCGTCGACATCACCAGAACACGTTGCCGGGGAATGACTTTCACCTCGCCGAGGCCGAGGGCCGCGACCAGTCCGAGAGCCGCGGGCGTCAGCACCTGGCCGGCCTGCAGCACCGTCGTGCCCGCGGTGACGTCCTCACCGGCGCGTCGGACGTGTTGCCCCGGCGTGACGCTGGACCGGATCGACACGGTGTCGGTCGCGCCGTCGGTGGCCTCGACCGGCACGACTGCCGTCGCGCCCGCGGGCAGTGGCGCACCCGTCATGATCCGGTGTGTGGTGCCGGGCTGAAGCACCAGCGCGTCGGTCCGGCCGGCGAAGATGTCCTCGGCGACCGGGAGCGTCACCGGATGGGCGTCGGACGCCGTCGCGATGTCCTCGGCGACCACGGCGTAGCCGTCCATCGCCGAGTTGTCGAACCCCGGCAGCGACAGCGGCGCCACGATGTCGTCGGCCAGGACGAGGCCGAGGGCGTCCCCGATCGCAACGGTGATCGGCTCGCGCGCCGCGATCAGGGCCGCGACGACGCGCTGGTGTTCCTCGACGGATCTCATACCGGGAAGGTGACGCCCGTGAGCTCCTCGGAGACCGTCCACAGGCGGCCCTGCAGGTCCTGATCGTGCGACTGCCTGCTCGACTCGACCAGCTTCGGATGCCCGCGCAGCTCGCGGAAACCGTCCGGGCCGTAGTACTGAGCGCCTCGGACACGCGGGTCGGTGGCCGCCCGCAGCGTGGCCAGCGCACCCATCTCCGGACTGTTGGTGACCAGACCGGCGAGCGCGCTGAAGCCGGGCAGCCCCGAACCGGGCACGTGCCGCATGAGTTCGGTGTTGGAGATGCCGGGGTGGGCGGCCACGGCGATGGTGGACTCGTCCTTCCCGGCGAGGCCACTCCCCGAGTCGCTGCGCTCCTGCCCGCCGAGCCGGCGGTTGAGCTCGTAGGTGAACAGCAGGTTCGACAGCTTCGACTGCCCGTAGGCGGCGACCCGGTTGTACTTTCGCTCCCACTGCAGATCGTCGAAGTGGATGGCGGCCTGGATGGTGTGCGCGATGCTCGCCACGGCGACCACGCGCGATCCCTCGACGGGCAACAGGTTCTCCAGCAGCAGGCCCGTGAGTGCAAACGCCCCAAGGTGATTGGTGCCGAACTGAAGCTCGAAACCATCCTCGGTGAGCTGCTTCGGCGGGTACATCACGCCGGCGTTGTTGATCAACAGATCGATGCGCGGATACGCGGTCTTGAGTTCCTCGGCTGCGGTGCGGACGGACTTCAGTGAGCCCACGTCGAGTCGGTGCACCGTGACGTCCGCGCGGGGCACTCTGCCGACGAGTCGGGCCGCGGCGGCCTTGCCCTTGTCGAGGTCGCGCACCGCGAGCACGACGTGTGCCCCACGCTCGGCGAGGACCCTGGCGGTGTCGTACCCCAGACCCGTGTTGGACCCCGTGACGATCGCGACGCGGCCGCTCTGATCCGGTACGTCGGCAGCCGTCCACTTGGTATTGGAGCTCATGGGCACGACGATACTCAAGGTGATGGTGACACTCGTCGACCCCGCGAACCCGCCGAGCCGCAAGGCTCCGTTGGTGTGGGCGATCGCGGCCGCCATCCCGTGGGCCGTGCTGACAACGGCGCAGGTGGTGTGGTTCGTCCTCGACGCGCGGGCGACCTGGCTGCATGCCGCCGCGGCCGCCGCGACCGTCGTCGGCGTCGTGATCTTCGTGGTGATCGCGCCGCTGTGGCGCTATCGGGTGCACCGCTGGGACGTGTCCCTGGAATCGGCGACGCCCGCGGTCTACACCAGGACCGGCTGGTTGGTGCAAGAGCGCCGCATCGCGCCGATCTCGCGGGTCCAGACCGTCGACACTCATCGCGGACCCCTCGAGCGGCTGTTCGGGCTGGCCGACGTCACCGTGACGACCGCTTCGTCGGCGGGAGCCGTGCGGATCGTCGCGCTGGACTCCGACGTCGCCGATCGGATCGTCGCCCGACTGACCGACGTGGCCGCGATCGGTGACCTGGACGCGACGTGACGGCGCCGACGGCCCAGTGGCGCAGGCTCAGCCCGCGGATGCTGCTCGTCCATCCCGTGCACGAGTTGCTGCGACAACTGCCGCTGCTGATCGGGTCGGTGGTGCTCGGCTCGGCGACCGGCAACAACGTCTGGTCGATCGCCGTGCCTGCGCTGCTCGTCGCGCTCGGCATTGCACGGTGGTTCACCACCAGCTACCGCATCGACGGCGAGCAGATCCAACGCCGCGAAGGCGTCCTCCAGCGCACCGTGCTGTCGTTGCCGCGCAACAGGATTAGATCGGTGTCCACCGACGCGCGGCTCCTGCACCGGTTGCTCGGCCTGACCGTCGTCAAGGTCGGAACGAGCCAGGAAGTCAAGGGGGACGCCGAGTTCGCCCTCGATGCGGTCCGCTCCGACGAGGTGCCGCGACTGCGTGCCATCCTGTTGTCCGACTCGTTGGTGGCCGGCCGCGAGGAAGCGCCGCAGGACCGCGTCATCGCCAGATGGCAGCCGTCCTGGTTGCGCTACAGCCCGTTGAGCTTCACCGGGCTGGCGATGATCGTCGCGGCAATCGGGCTGGTGTACCAAACGGGTGTCGTTGCCACGCTTGAGGATTCGGAGTTGGCCAGGGAGGGACTGGACGCCGCGGAGCGATTCGGCGTCGTCCTCACCGTTGCGGTGGCCGCACTCGCCGTGCTGGTGCTCTCGGTGCTGCTGTCGGTGGCGCGATCTCTCGTGACGTTCGGCAACCTGGTGCTCTCGCGACGCGACGACGGCGGGGCCGGGGTTCTGCATCTCGACCACGGTCTGCTCCGCAAGCGCGAGCACACGTTCGACATGCGGCGCCTGCGCGGCGGCACCGTTCGCGAACCCCTCGTGGTGCGGCTGTTCGGAGGCGCGCGCCTCGATGCGGTGATGACCGGCGTCGACGGGTCGGGAGAGGCTTCGCTGCTGCTGCCGCCCTGTCCGGTGTCGACGGCTCAGAGAGTGCTGACCGAGCTGATCGGTCGGCCCGACGTGGTCGGCGGTGCCCTGCGGGGCCACGGTGTCGTCGCCACGCGCAGGCGTTGGAGCAGGGCACTGGCGGTCCCCGTGCTACTCGGTGTCGCCATGGCGGGGGCGGCCTTCGTCGTCCCGGTGCCGCGCTGGGGGTGGGCCGTGTGGGTCGTGGTGACCGCCGCCGCGGCGCTCCTGGCCGCCGACCGGTCCCGTGCGCTCGGCCATCTCGTCGGCGACGGCTGGCTGGTCGCGCGGGCCGGCAGCATCGAGCGGCGCCGGGACTGCATCGCCACGGCCGGGATCATCGGCTGGACGGTGCGCCAGAGCTGGTTTCAGCGGCGCGCCGGGGTGGCGACGTTGATCGCCGCCACCGCCGCCGGGGTGAAGGGGTACCGGGTGCTCGACGTGCCCGCCGAGATGGCCTGGTCGGTGGCGGCCACCGCGTCGCCGTGGGTGCTCGGCAATGACTGGGCGCACTCTCGGCCGGGTCCGAGTTGCGCTGAAGACTCTGCCGTTTAACCTCGGCACCATGGCTATCGGTGGAGTCCTGTTCGACATCGATGGTGTCCTGGTGACGTCCTGGGAGCCCATCCCGGGTGCCGCAGAGACCTTGCGGGTGCTGGCGGACAATCAGATCGCCCGGACCTACCTCACCAACACCACGACCAAGACCCGGGTCCAGATCGCCCAGCTGCTGACCGCGGCCGGGATGGAGGTCACCTCCGACGAGGTCATCACGGCCGCCGTGCTGACGGCCGACTACGTACGCGACCGCTATCCCGACGCCAGGTGCTTCCTGGTCAACAGCGGCCAGATCGCCGAGGACATGCCGGGCATCGACATCGTCTACGCGCACGACGTGATCGGTTCGCACCCCGATACTCCCGACGTCGTCCTGCTCGGCGGCGCCGGACCGGAGTACGACCACGTCACGCTGAGCCGGGTCTACGACTGGATGGCCCACGGCGTTCCGGTGGTGGCGATGCACCGAAGCACGGCGTGGAACACCGCGGACGGGCTGCGCATCGACACCGGCATGTACCTCATCGGCATGGAGCAGACCTCCGGCCGCAAGGCCACGGCCGTCGGCAAGCCGGCACCGGAGGGCTTTCTCGCCGCGGCGGGCAGGCTCGGCGTCGAGACCGAAGAGATGTACGTCGTCGGCGACGACCTCAACAACGACGTGCTGGCGGGCCAGGTGGTGGGGATGACCGGCGTCCTGGTGCGCACCGGAAAGTTCAGCCAGGACACATTGAACCGTTGGGCCGCAGATGAATTCGCGATGCAACCCAATCACGTCATCGATTCGGTCGCAGACCTTCCCGAGTTGCTGGGCCTGTAGGTCGGCCCAGTCCTAGGCGCGCAGGGCGCGAACGGCTTCGATGCGGGCGGTGAGCTGGTCGGAGTTCGCCGCTGCGACCACCGGGCCACCGCAGATGCGGCGCAGTTCGTTGTGAATTGCGCCGTGGGACTTGCCGGTTCGGTGGTGGGCCAGTGTCACCAGGGCGTTGAGTTCCTTGCGCAGGTCACGAAGCTGGCCGTGTGTGGTGCCGCGCACCGGGATCGTTCCGCCCGCTGCCGTGCGCTTGTCCAGCTGCTCTTCCTGCCTGCGCCGCAACAGATCTCGCATCTGGGTCGAGTCGAGCAGGCCCGGGATGCCGAGGTAGTCGGCCTCCTCGTCACTGCCGGCGGGGGTGGCCGTACCGAACGACGAGCCGTCGAAGATCACCTGGTCCAATTCGGCGTCGGCCCCGAGCATCTCGAAGCCGTTGTCCATCTCGTCGCGCTCGGACTTCTCCTTCGCGGCGTCTGCAGCGGCATCCTCGTCCCACTCGCCCTGCGACTCGCGGTGCGGCTTGCCGAGTACGTGATTGCGCTGCGCCTCCATCTCGCTGGCCAACTGGAGCAGGTTGGGCACCGACGGAAGGAAGATGCTCGCCGTCTCACCGGCGCGGCGCGATCGCACATACCGGCCGATGGCCTGCGCGAAGAACAGCGGCGTGGACGCACTCGTCGCGTAGACGCCGACCGCCAGACGCGGCACGTCGACACCCTCGGACACCATGCGCACCGCGACCATCCAGCGGCTGGTGCCCTGGGAGAACGTCGTGATCCGGTCCGAGGAGCCCGGGTCGTCGGACAGCACCACCGTCGGGACCTCGCCCGTGATGGTGGTCAGCAGCTTGGCGTACGCCCGTGCCGCCGTCTGGTCGGAGGCGATGATCATGCCGCCGGCGTCCGGGACGTGCTGGCGCTTCTGCTGCAGTCGCTTGTCGGCGGCGGCGATCACCGCGGGCATCCACTCGCCGGCAGGGTTCAGCGCGGTGCGCCAGGCGCGGGCGGTCTGCTCGGCATTGAGCGGTTCACCCAGGCGGGCGGCGTGTTCCTCGCCCGCGCTGTCGCGCCAGCGGGACTCACCCGAGTAGGCCAGGAACACCACGGGGCGCACGACGCCGTCGGCGAGCGCATCGGCGTAGCCGTAGACGTGGTCGGCCTGCGAGCGCTGCAGGCCGTCGGGACCGCGCTCGTAGGTGACGAACGGGATGGCGCTGTCGTCGCTGCGGAACGGCGTGCCGGTCAGCGCGAGGCGTCGCGTCGCGTCGCTGAACGCCTCGCGGACGGCGTCACCCCAACTCTTGGCGTCACCGCCGTGATGGATCTCGTCGAACACCACCAGCGTCTTGCGATTCTCGGTGCGCACCCGGTGACGGCCCGGATGGCTGGCCACCTGGGCGTAGGTGATGACGACGCCGTGGTACTCGTCGGAGTTCTGCGCCGACGAGTTGCTGAACTTGGGGTCGAGGTCGATCCCGATTGCTGCGGCGGCGCGTGCCCACTGAATCTTGAGGTGCTCGGTGGGCACGACGATGGTCACGCGCTCGACGGTGCCGTCGGCCAGCAGCTCGCCTGCGATGCGTAGCGCGAACGTGGTCTTGCCGGAGCCCGGGGTCGCGACAGCGAGGAAATCCCGAGGAGCGGCGGTCAAGTACTTCACCATCGCCCGACGCTGCCAGCCCCGCAAAGCCTGGGTGCTGGGCGCTGTGTAAGCCCGCACCCGAAGACTCCTTATCTGGTCGAGGGGCAGTCTAGGGCAAGGGGTTACGTGATCGCACTTCCGCTGGGCGTGTCACACGGGCAGGCAAACGTGTCGCCTCGCGACACGCGCGGGGGCAACCCAGGGATTTGCCAACTGGCTCGCATTCAAGGCTCAGGCTGTGCACTTACCGTGCGCCCATGCTCACTCGCAGGATGTTCGTCACGGCTCTGGCGGGCACTGCTGCGGCGCTCTCCGCTGGGGTTCGGATGCCCGCGGCGTCCGCCGCAGCCGGCATCGACCCCGGTGCGGTCGCGACGCTCGACGGGGCGCGCCGACCCACTCAGTGGGGCATGTCGCTGCCGGGGATCGTGACGTCGTTCAACCCGTCGGGGCGCCAGCTCGCGTTGACCCTCGACGCGTGCGACCACGCCTGTGACGACGCCCTGCTCGACACCCTCGAGCGCAATGGCGTCCCCGCCACACTCTTCGTCTGCTCGAAGTGGATCGACGCGAACCCAGGGCGCACGGAGCAGCTCGCCGCGAACCCGCTATTCGACATCGGTAACCACGGCACTCGCCACGTCCCGCTGTCGGTGACCGGGCGGTCTGCGTACGGCATCGCGGGAACCACGTCGGCGGCCGAGGCGGTCGACGAGGTGTGGACCGAACAGGCCCGGCTCAGCTCTCTGATCGGGCGGGCGCCAACCTTCTTCCGCACGGGCACCGCGCACTACGACGACGTCGCCGTCCAGATCGTTCATGACCTTGGCCTGACGCCGGTCGGCTTCTCGGTCAACGCCGACAACGGCGCGACGGCCCCGGCGGCCGCGGTGGGTGCCGCAATCTCGCGGGCGGCACCGGGTTCGATCGTGCTGGCCCACATGAACCACCCCCGGTCGGGGACGGGTCCCGGAGTCGCCATGGCGCTCCCGGCGATGCTGGCGGCCGGGTGGCAGTTCGTTCCGCTGGCGGGCCAGGCGCTGCAGTAGCCGCGTCGACTCACACGAAGAAGTTGTCGTTCGCGATGAACCAGTCCCGACGCTCCTCGTCGGTGAGCTCGCCGAGCTGGGCCAGCCCCTCGAAGTAGTGCTCTCGCGGAGCGCCCGGCGCGAACAGGATCAGGATCGACGCGGCCTCGTCGGACTCGTTGCGGAAACCGTGAATCCCGCCGGGTGGCACGAAGAGGAAGTCGTTCTGGTGGCCGTCGATCCAGTCGCGACCGTCGTGGAGTCTCATGTGCCCCGAGAGAACGAAGAAGGCCTCGGACATGGCCCGGTGGAAGTGTGGCCCCGGGCCGCCGCCCCGCGGGGAGATGTCGACGCGGTAGAGCCCGTAATCGCCGTCGGTCTTCTTCTGGTCGGCCAGGTAGTGGTAGCGGACCAAGCCAGACGAGTCGTAGTCGGGCGGTTGGTCGCCGCGGCGTACTGACGCGGAAACCTCCGGCTCGGCCTTGGTGTACCGGGCGGGCGGATACGGCGGCACGATCAGTGACACGGGGCCAGTCTGCCGCATCAGTTCGGGTAGGAGACCCCCGTCAGCTCTTCGGACACCGACCACAGGCGCTGCTGCAGGTCGACGTCGTGGGACTGGTCGCTCGAGGGCACCAGCTTCGGGTAGCCCCGCACCCCACCTGGTCCGTCGGGTCCGTAGTACTCGGCGCCGAGGACGCCGGGATCGACTGCCGCGCGCAGCGTGGGCAGGGCGCCCATCGCGGCGGGCTGGAAGAGCGGGCGCAAGACCGGCATGGCGAACTTCATGGCGCTGGGCAGGTGCCGCATCAGGTCGGTGTCGGAACCGCCGGGATGTGCGGCCACCGCGATCGTGGTGCCGTGCGAGGCCAGCCGGCGCTGCAGTTCGTAGGTGAACAACAGATTGGCGAGCTTTGATTGACCGTAGGCGGCCACCCGGTTGTAGCTGCGCTCCCAGTTCAGGTCGTCGAAGTGAATGGCGGCGTTCAATCGGTGGCCGATGCTGCTGACCGTCACGACGCGCGACCCTGGCACGGGCAGCAGGCGGTCGATCAGCAACCCGGTGAGGGCGAAGTGGCCGAGATGGTTGGTGCCGAACTGCAATTCGAAGCCGTCGGCGGTGTTGCCCTTCGGCGGGTACATCAGCCCGGCGTTGTTGATCAGCAGGTCGATGCGGTCGTAGGTCGAGCGCAGATCGGCGGCGGCCGAGCGGACCGACTCCAGCGAGCCGAGGTCGAGCTGCTGCAGGGTGACGTCAGCGCTTGGCGTGGCGGCCGTGATGCGCGAGACCGCCTCCTTGCCCTTGTCCAGGTTGCGTACGGCGAGCACGACGTGGGCGCCAGCGGCAGCGAGCGACGCGGCGGTCTCGTAGCCGAGCCCCGTGTTGGCGCCGGTCACGATGGCCGTCCGGCCGGTCTGATCTCCAATGTCGGCGGTGGTCCACGTGCTCATGGGAACTCCTCGTTAGGATGTCAAACGGAGCGTGCGCCCCGTTTGATTCGACTATACGGAACGGTCGCCCCGTTTAGCTAGGAGGTGTGACGTGGCTCAACCAGAGCGGCCCCTGCGGGCCGATGCGGCGCGAAACCGCGCCCGCGTCCTGGCCGTCGCCTACGAGACGATGGCAGCCGAGGGGCTGTCCGTTCCGATCGACGAGATTGCCCGCCGGGCCGGTGTCGGCGCAGGCACGGTGTACCGGCACTTCCCGACGAAGGAAGCGCTGTTCGGCGCGGTGGTGCGGGACCGCCTCGAGCAGATGGTGACCTCCGGCCGTGCACTGCTGGATTCCAGCGAGCCCGGCGAGGCGCTGCATTCCTTCGTCACGGCGATGGTGAAGCAGGGTGCCACCGACATGAGCCTCGTCCAGGCGATGGCCGGCTATGGCATCGACGTCGACGTCGTCGCTCCCGAGGCGGAGGCCGAGTTTCTTGGCCTGCTCGGAGATCTGCTCAGCGCCGCGCAGCGGGCGGGCACGGCGCGACCGGACGTCACCGTCCCCGAGGCGAAGGCCTTGATCGTCGGCGCCCAGGCGATGCAGGGGTACAACCCCGGGGTCGCCGATCGGGTCGTCGGCATCGTGCTGGACGGGCTTCGGCCGCGGTAGAGGGCTGCTTCGACCTTGCACTCGCCATGGTCGAGTGCTAAAACTAGGTTGGCACTCGCGATCGGTGAGTGCTAGGTCGGGACGGTGAGACTGGGGCCGCAACAGCGGTCGCACACTCCAGTCGTCCGTCGCGGGCACTGAGCCCGACCACGAATCGTGCCATCCCTAATCCGGAGGAACACTTCGCAATGGCTAAGACAATTGCGTATGACGAAGAGGCCCGCCGCGGCCTCGAGCGGGGCCTCAACGCCCTCGCCGACGCAGTAAAGGTGACGCTCGGCCCCAAGGGCCGCAACGTCGTCCTGGAGAAGAAGTGGGGCGCCCCCACGATCACCAACGATGGTGTTTCCATCGCCAAGGAGATCGAGCTGGAGGACCCGTACGAGAAGATCGGCGCAGAGCTGGTCAAGGAAGTCGCCAAGAAGACTGACGACGTCGCCGGTGACGGCACCACCACCGCCACCGTGTTGGCTCAGGCGCTCGTGCGCGAGGGTCTGCGCAACGTGGCGGCCGGCGCCAACCCGCTCGGTCTGAAGCGCGGCATCGAAAAGGCCGTGGAAAAGGTCACCGAGACGCTGTTGGCTCAGGCCAAGGCCATCGAGACCAAGGAGCAGATCGCTGCTACCGCCGGCATCTCCGCCGGTGACCAGTCCATCGGTGATCTGATCGCCGAGGCCATGGACAAGGTCGGCAACGAGGGTGTCATCACCGTCGAGGAGTCCAACACCTTCGGACTGCAGCTCGAGCTCACCGAGGGCATGCGCTTCGACAAGGGCTACATCTCGGGTTACTTCGTGACCGACGCCGAGCGTCAGGAAGCGGTCCTCGAGGAGCCCTACATCCTCCTGGTCAGCTCCAAGGTGTCGACCGTCAAGGATCTGCTGCCCCTGCTGGAGAAGATCATTCAGTCCGGCAAGCCGCTGCTGATCATCGCCGAGGACGTCGAGGGCGAAGCCCTCTCCACCCTGGTGGTCAACAAGATCCGTGGCACCTTCAAGTCCGTCGCCGTCAAGGCGCCCGGCTTCGGTGACCGTCGCAAGGCCATGCTGCAGGACATCGCCATCCTCACCGGTGGTCAGGTCATCAGCGAAGAGGTCGGACTGTCCCTGGAGACCGCCGACGTCGCGCTGCTGGGCAAGGCCGACAAGGTCGTCATCACCAAGGACGAGACCACCCTCGTCGGTGGCGCAGGCGATGCCGACGCCATCGCGGGACGGGTCTCGCAGATCCGTGCCGAGATCGAGAACAGCGACTCCGACTACGACCGCGAGAAGCTGCAGGAGCGCCTGGCCAAGCTGGCCGGCGGTGTTGCGGTGATCAAGGCCGGAGCTGCCACCGAGGTGGAGCTCAAGGAGCGCAAGCACCGCATCGAAGACGCGGTCCGCAACGCCAAGGCCGCTGTCGAAGAGGGCATCGTCGCCGGTGGCGGCGTGGCTCTGCTGCAGGCGGCCCCGTCGCTCGACGAGCTCAAGCTCGAGGGTGACGAGGCAACCGGCGCCAACATCGTCCGCGTGGCGCTGTCGGCTCCGCTGAAGCAGATCGCCTTCAACGGTGGTCTCGAGCCTGGTGTCGTCGCCGAGAAGGTCTCCAACCTGCCCGCGGGTCACGGCCTCAACGCCGCGACCAACGTGTACGAGGACCTGCTCAAGGCCGGCGTCGCCGACCCGGTCAAGGTGACGCGTTCCGCGCTGCAGAACGCAGCCTCGATCGCGGCGCTGTTCCTCACCACCGAGGCCGTCGTCGCCGACAAGCCGGAGAAGG
>NZ_JAEMTA010000115.1 GCF_016462545.1 Mycolicibacterium sp.
CGGGGTGGAGCAGCTCGGTAGCTCGCTGGGCTCATAACCCAGAGGTCGCAGGTTCGAATCCTGTCCCCGCTACTAGTAGGAACGGCCCTCGGAGATCTCTCCGGGGGCCGTTTTCATGCCGTTTGGGAATGGTTTTGGGAACGCTCTGCCTAGCCAACGAGTTGACCGCGGCATCCCAATTAGTCAAGACGTCAGCGCTGCGGGCGTGCTCTCTTCGCTAGGCAGCGGTTGACGCGAGCCGCGGAGTACCTCCCCGGCAGAGCGGACACGCCGCCTCCCGGGTGGCTGCCCGCTCCGCCCAGGAACAGTCGGTCGAATGGTGTGGAGTGTCGCCGCTGAGTCCCCAAGCCGGGCGCAGCGCGGTTTAAGAACACTTGCGAAGCCGACGTTCTGATGGCCGGTGTGGGCACTCAGGCCGTGAAAGGGACTCCCCACACCCCCGTTAGGTTCCTAGTCGACGTTGCCGGCCAGGGTCGGGTAGTCGGTGTAGCCATGAGCGCCAGCGGTGTAGAAGGTTGCGTGATCGGGGCCCGCCAGCTCGGCGTGTGCGGCAAAGCGCTGGGGCAGATCGGGATTGGCGATGAAAGGTTGGCCATAGGCGATGAGGTCTGCGGTGTTCTGGGCGAGTAGGTGGTTACCCCGTTCTTGGGTCATGCCGACGTTGCTCATCAACGTCCCGTGGAACTGGGGTCGGAAGTGGTGGAACATCGCATCGCCTTGAAGTAGGTGCAGGGGTGTGCAAGTGAGGTCGGCCATGGCGCCCATGAGCATCCAGTGAGAGATCGGGTAATCGTTGAGTCGGTCGGCGACATAGTCGGCGGTGTCGAGTGTTTCTGCGGTGGAATGGAATTGGCCGGATTCGGCCCAAGATGGTCCGGCTTTGATGCCGACGCGGCTCAGGTCCGTACGAGCGGCGATCGCCTCGAGGACGTCGAACAAGAACCTCGCCCGGTTCGCGGTGCTGCCGCCGTAGTGATCGTCTCGATGGTTGGTAGCGGGGTTCAGGAACTGGCTGATCAGGTAGTTATAGCCGGCTTGCAGTTGGACGCCGTCGAACCCCGCGCGCAGCGCGTGGACGGTGGCGGTCGCGAAATCCTCGATGGTGGTGGCGATGTCGGCTTGTGTCATGGCGCGCGGGACGATGGTGGGTTTGCTTCCCGCGGCAGTGGGGGAGCGCAACCCGGGATCGATCGCGGAGGGTGCTAGCGGCGGGCGTCCGGCGAAGAAGTCGGGGTGAGAAGCCGAACCGGCATGCCATAGTTGAGCAAAGATGACCCCGCCGCGTTCGTGAACCGCATCGGTGACCGCGGTCCAGCCCCGGACCTGGTCGTCGGTGAACAGCCCTGGCACGTCATGCCACCCCACCGCTTCGGGGCTGATCCAGATGCCTTCGGTGATGATGAGTCCGGCCGAGGCCCGTTGGGCGTAGTACCGCGTATGCAGATCGGTCGGGACGAGACCGGGGTTGGTGGCCCGGCAGCGTGTCAGCGGCGCCATTACGATCCGGTTGGCCAGCGGCAGGCCACCCATGAGGTAGGGCGTGAGCAGCGGCTGGGCGGTGGTCTGTGTCACCAGCCCGACGGTATCCGTCGCAAAGCCTTAACGCAATTATTTCCGCGTTAAGGTGAAGAACCGGCTTCGACCCAACCCTGAACATGACCCGGACTAAATGCAATGATATTTGCGTTAGGGTCGGTGTAACCATCGACAGACCGTGGAGGGTCCCATGCCTGATCAACCCCGTTATGAACCGAGTCCGCTGGATCGTGAGCGTGCCCAGGTCGCGCTATACGAGGCCACCGACGGCTCCGAGGGCAACACTCTGGAAGGCCGGCCGATAATCATCCTCACCCACATCGGTCAGAAGTCGGGGCTATTGCGCAAGTCGCCACTGATGCGGATCGAACACGAGGGCAGCTATGCCGTCATCGCCTCCAACGGCGGGGCTGCCCGGGATCCACTGTGGGCGTTCAACATTGCTGCCAACCCTGAGGTTCGAGTGCAGGACGGACCGACTACTCGTGCGTTGCGCGCGCGGCGTGTACTCGGCGACGAGCTGGAGTTGTGGTGGACCCGGGCTTACGAAACGTTCCCGAAGTTCGCAGGCTACCGTCGGGCTGCCGAGCGGGAGGTGCCGGTTTACGTGCTGGAGCCGGTGTGAGCGGTGATCGAGGCGGACGCGGCTCTCTCGTTTACCCTCGGTTCATGAGCACGCGTGCCCCGGCCAAACGACCTGGCGGGCGGACGGCGGCGGTCACCAACGCGATCCGCTCAGCGGTCGAAGAACTGATCGCCGAAAAGGGCCGCGACAGAGTATCGATTCCGATGGTGGCTGACCGTGCCGGCGTCAACGCCACGACGATCTATCGTCGGTGGCCGGACGCAGCCACGATGATCAACGACATCGCCACCTACCAACTCGACCCAACCCGCCCCCTGCCCGACACTGGCGAGCTACGTTCCGATGTCGCCGCCTGGGCCACCGAAGTCCTCACGCACTACCGCAAACCAGCCAACGCGGCCCTGTTACGCGCCGGTTCGGCGGCAGCCGGCGATCGCGAATCAGACTGCCTGCGAGGGCTACTCGACGAGGTCGCTCGCCTGGTCGACCGCGCCGGACCCAAAGCGCCGGTTACCGTCCAGGACGTCGTCGACGGTGTCCTGGCCCCGGTGATGTACCGCATAATCTTCATCCCGGCCAGCCTCACCGACGACTACGCCACAGCGCTCACCGACAAGCTCTTCGACCGCTAGGGCCACCGCCTCCGCGGCGCCACGCACAGGCTGCATCGTGCATTGTGGCAACCGCAAACGACCCCCCTTTGGAAATGCACATGACTGCACTGTCCACCGTCACTACTGCGCAGCAGGTGCTGCTCAGCGTGACCGATCTCCTCGGCGAGAACCACGAGACGGCACGAACCCCTTGCCGCGACTTCGACGTCGCCGCGCTCGGTGAACACCTGATCGACAGCATCATCCGAATCAGTGCGGCCGCCGACGTCGCCGTCCCCATACCCCCAGCCACCGCACTGGCGGACCGCATCGGCGCCGCCAGCGCGGCCACCCTGACGGGCTGGGAGTGCCGCGGCACCGGCGGCGACGTGTCTTTCGCCGGGCGCACCCTGCCCGCCGTAGACCTGCTACGCGTCATTGCCCTCGAATTCACCGTCCACGGATGGGATTTCGCCACCGCGGTCGCATCACAGATCACCGTGCCCGATGACTTGGCCGAGGATCTGCTGCAGCTGGCGCAGCGCACCATCACTCCTCAGAGTCGGCGCAACGTGGGTTTCGACGACCCCGTCCCCATCGACCTCGACGCATCGGCCTTCGCCCGACTACTCGCCTTCACCGGCCGGCATCCTGCGCAGTCACCCTTGCGCCCACGACCGTGATGCCCTAGCGTCCGTTAAAGCAGAAATGTTTGCTTTACATCTGTGAGGTTCCTGCGAGCAGCGCGAAGGCCGTTGCCTCATGCGCCTCGCAGCACCTTGGTTCGCCGACACGAATCATTGATCTTCCGGCCTAGACCCCAGCCGGCTGCACGTTTTCAGGCCCCCTTCCTTGAGGAAACCATGACCAACGAAGCACCCACCGTCGTCCTGGTCCACGGCGCATTCGCCGACGCCTCGGGATACGCAGGCGTCATCCTGGAGCTCCACGCCGCTGGCATCACTAGCGTCGCTCCACCGAATCCCCTGCGGGGACTGACATTCGATGCCGACGCGGTCCGAGCATTCGTCGCGGCCATCGACGGCCCCGTCGTGCTCGTGGGCCACTCCTACGGCGGAGCGGTGATCACCCAGGCCGCCACCGGCCTGGACAACGTCAAGGCATTGGTCTACCTGGCAGCGTTCGCCCTCGACGAAGGCGAGAGCGCGGGCAGCGTGCAAGCTCCCTACGTCGAACCACTGCTCGCCAGCACCGCACGCCCGAGCAACTACCCGGCCGGCGCCGGGGCCGCCGAAGGACCCGACCTGTTCATCTCCGTCGACGGGTTCCGTGAGACGTTCTGCGCGGACGTTCCCGTCGACGTCGCCACCGTCCTTGCCGCCACCCAAAGGCCCATTGCGGCAGCGACTCTCGGCGAAACATGCACCGGTGCAGCCTGGAAGACCATCCCTTCGTGGTATCTGGTGTCTGCGCACGACAACGCCATCAATCCCGACACCGAACGCTTCATGGCCCAGCGGATCGGCGCGACCACCGAGACGATAAGCGGCTCGCACACAGCCTTCATCGCCCAACCCGTGGCCGCAGCGACGTTCATTCGCAAAGCCGTCGACCACGTCCAGAACGCATGACCAAACCTCTCGAGTCCGATCTCCTGGCGTTGGCCATCGATGCCCACGGCGGCCTCCAACACTGGAACGAACTGAGCAGTGTGCGAGGTCGTTTCGCCATCGGAGGCGCGATCTGGGGCTTCAAGGGTGTCGCCGGCGTCTTCGACGACGTCACAGTCGCGCTCGACCTGCACACCGAACGGGTCACCCTGAACCCCGTCGACGGCCCCGACACCCACACGCTGCTCGCCGATGGACATCTCCAGCTGCGATCGACCAACGGTCAGACGCTGCACACCGTCGACGATCCCAAAGCCGAGATGGCGAAGTTGGCATACGACACGCCCTGGACCGCACTCGACGCGGCCTACTTCGCCAGCGAGGCGTGGTGGACCTACCTGACCGCCCCATTCCTGTTCACCTATCCCGGATTCGGCGTCGACGAAGTCGAACCCTTCGTCGAAGGCGGGCGGAGCTATCGAACTCTGAAAGTCAGCTTCCCCGACAGCGTCGGCAGTCATACTTCGATCCAGTACTTCCACTATCACGACGACGGTCTACTGTTCCGCCACAGCTACACCGTCGACATCCTCGACGGCGCCACCGGCGCGAACTATCCGACCAACTACCAAACCATCGACGGCATCGCCGTCCCCACCGTCAGGCGCATCTACGGTTACGACGATCGGCTGCAGAAGATTCCAGATCCTGTCTTGGTATCCATTGACGTCAACGAACTGAACTTCGGGTGAGCACATGACGACCCTGTTGCACGTCTCGGCGTCACCCCGCGGAACCCACAGCGACTCACTTCGCATCGCCGACGAAGTCATCGCCACCTACCGACACCACCACCCCGACACGGTCATCGACACTGTCGACCTCTTCGACGGCACCCTGCCCGCGTTCGGCAGACACGCCGCCGAAGCCAAGCTCGCCCGCATCCACGATCAACCACTGACCGACGAACAAGCCGCCGAGTGGGCCTCAGCCCGCACGGTATTCGAACGCTTCGTCGCTGCCGATCTATACCTGTTCAACATCCCCATGTGGAACAACGGCATCCCGTACGTACTCAAACAGTGGATCGACATCATCAGCCAACCGGGCTGGACATTCACCATCGACGACGACGGATACATCGGGCTGATCCACCGGAAGAAGGCAGTCGTCGTGTACACCAGCGGCACCTTCGCACCTACCCGCGGACCCGCCTTCGGCAATGACTTTCAATCCACCTACTTTCGCGACTGGCTCAACCTGATTGGCGTCACCGACGTCGCCGACATCCGACTCCAACCCACCATCTACAGCCCCACCTATCAGGCCGACGAGGACAACGCTTTGGCCCAGGCACGAAGCCTCGGCGCCACATTCCTGTAGTTCACCGATCGACAGCGAGTGATGACGAACAACAGCTCGGCTGTTGAGACGCAACGGCAGAGCTTTTGCGCCCGTCGCAGCTTGCGGTGTCCTCGCGGAACTACCCCACATCGGTGCGATATGACATCACGTTGCCGCCGGGATGGGTGACTCACAGTCAATACACTTCATCGACCACGAATTCCGGTCG
>NZ_JAEMTA010000116.1 GCF_016462545.1 Mycolicibacterium sp.
GGCGGCAACGGGGCGTCACTGGTGGTCGTTGGGGTCGTCGTTGGCGTCGACTCGGCCGTCGGGGGGTCGCTGCTGGGGACCGTGGCGTCGTCCCGCGAGCCGCGGAACGCCAGCAGGACGACCGAGACGACGAGTGCGACCACTGCAACGGACACCGCGATCGTCACGGCCAGCGTCGGGCCCGTTCGGTACCACGGCGTCGGAGCGGGTGTGAAGTTCCAGGTGCTGGCGTTGAACGCGTCGAAGGCCTGCGCTTCCGACGCGGTGGGCGGCGGGGGTTCGATCCACTCCGCGGCAACCGGCACCTCGTCGTCATCGGGCGGCCCAACGGCCGGCGGATCCGTGTCGACGAGATCGTCGACAGGATCGTCCAACCTGGCTTTCCCCGAGGCCTCGCTGTCAGCCACCCCATGATGCTAGGCGCGTACCTGCGGATATGTGCGCCCGGATGCCGAAATGGCATACCGAGTCGACGAACGCGAGGTGTCCTCCTCGAATACCTGCCGAGGTGCTGTGCCACCGGTAAGGTCCCCTGCGAGGTCGGTTAGTTCACCATTGCGACCATGCGCGGCTACCTCAGCGCTACCGTCACGCAGTCCGCTCATAAGAAGGTTCGCCCATGAAGAAGAGTCGGCTCGCCAGCGTTCTCGTCGTTCTCGTGGCGGGCGGCCTCGTCGCCTGCGCACCGCCCGAGTCGAAGGACCAGGGCGAGAAGACCTCATCGGGGGTCAACGCGAACGAGGCCACGTCGGCATCGGACTTCGGCGGGGACAACCTGGCGGGATTGATCGACGCCGCCAAGAAGGAAGGCGAGCTCAACGTCATCGCGCTGCCGCCGGACTGGGCCAACTACGGCGCCATCATCAAGGCATTCGGCGACAAGTACGGCATCAAGGTCAACTCGGCCCAGCCCGACGCCGCCAGCCAGGACGAGATCAACGCCGCCACGCAACAGAAGGGCAAGTCCACCGCGCCGGACGTCTTCGATCTCGGGCAGGCCGTCGCGCTCGCGAACACTGCGATGTTCGCGCCGTACAAGGTTCAGAAATTCGACGAGATCTCCGCGGAGATGAAGGCGTCCGACGGCGCCTGGGTCAACGACTACGGCGGCTACATGTCGATCGGCTACGACTCGGCCAAGGTGCCGGAGATCAAGGGCGTCAACGACCTCCTCGGTCCCGACTTCAAGGGCAAGGTCGCGCTCAACGGCGACCCAACCCAGGCGGGCGCAGCGTTTTCCGGCGTCATGATGGTGGCGCTGAGTCAGGGTGGCTCACCCGACGACATCGCCCCCGGGGTCAACTTCTTCCAGAAACTCAAGCAGGCAGGCAACTTCCTGCCCGTCGATCCGACGCCGGCGACCATCGAGTCTGGTCAGACGCCCGTGGTCGTCGACTGGGACTACCTCAACGTCGCGGAGACAAAGAAGCTGCCGTCGTGGAAGGTGGTCATTCCGCCGAATGCCGCGCTGGCGGGCTACTACTACCAGGCCATCAACAAGGACGCGCCCCATCCGGCGGCGGCCCGGCTGTGGCAGGAGTTCCTCTACAGCGATGAGGGTCAGAACCTCTTCCTGCAGGGCAGCGCGCGTCCGGTGCGAGCCGACAGCATGGTCACTGCGGGCACCATCGACCTGACCGCCTACCGTCAGCTGCCGCCCGTCGACGGTGCCGCGACCTACGTCTCGGAGCAGCAGAGCGATGCCGCCAAGAAGTATCTGGAGGCCAACTGGGCGAAGGCGATCGGCTGAGCATCCTGCGCCGCCTTCGCGAAGGACTGCCGCTGCTGCCGTTCTTCGCGGTGGTGGGGATCTTCCTGATCGTGCCGACGGTCACCGTCGTCGCCAGCGCCGTGATCGAGGATGGCCGGTTCTCGCTCGCACGGTTGGCTGCGTTGTTCTCCGACACCGCGCTCACCGCGCTCGGCAGGAGTGTGTTCCTGTCGGGGAGTACCGCGCTGCTCGGCGCGGTGTTCGGGGCACTGCTGGCCTGGCTCATCGTGACCAGGCCCGCGACGTCCATGATCCGACGCGGCGTGATCTCGCTGTGCAGCGTGTTGGCCCAGTTCGGCGGGGTCGCACTGGCTTTCGCGTTCCTAGCTACGATCGGGCTCAATGGCGTACTCACGCTGTGGGTGCAGGAGTACCTGGGCTGGAACCTTGCCGGGTCGGGTTGGCTGTACGGATTGCCGGGACTCGTACTGGTGTACACCTACTTTCAGATCCCGCTGATGGTCATCGTCTTCCTGCCCGCGCTCGAGGGCTTGCGCGAGCAGTGGCGCGAGGCGGCCGTCAGTCTGGGTGCGTCGACGTGGCAGTACTGGCGCCAGGTAGCCGTGCCGCTACTCACGCCCGCGTTCCTCGGTGCCGTACTCCTCCTGTTCGCCAACGCCTTTGCGGCCTACGCGACGGCCGCGGCGCTGGTCAGCCAGGGCAGCCCGATCGTGCCACTGCTGATCCGCTCGGCGCTCACCAGCGAGGTGGTGCTGGGACAGTCCGGCTTCGCGTATGCCCTGGCACTGGAGATGATCGTCGTCGTGGCGCTGGTGATGGGCGCCTACAGTCTGCTGGTCCGGCGCACGTCACGGTGGCTGCGATGACGCGGGTGTTCAGGGGTGCGCTGTGGGTGGCGTTCGGCTTGTTCTTCCTCTTCCCGCTGTACGCCATGGCCGACTTCTCTACCCGCAACCTGCTCAAAGGTGGCCGGACGATGCAGGCCTGGACCAACCTCGTCACCGACGATGCGTTGTACCAGTCGATCGTCACCTCGCTGTTGCTCGCGGTGCTGACCGTCGTGGTGATGCTGCTGATTTTGGTGCCGACGATGATCTGGGTGCGACTGCGGACGCCGTGGGCCAAGGGGGCCGTCGAGTTCCTGTGCTTGTTGCCGTTGACGATTCCCGCATTGGTGGTCGTCGTCGGGCTGAAGAATGTCTACCTGTGGGTGACCTACTTCTTCGGTGAGTCCGCGCTGACGCTGACGTTCGTCTATGTGGTCGTGGTGTTGCCGTTCGCGTATCGCTCGATCGACGCGGCCTTATCCGCAATCGATCTCGAGACGCTGTCGGAGGCCGCTCGTTCGCTGGGCGCCGGGTGGACCACCACCATCGCACGCGTCGTCGTGCCCAACATCTGGTCGGGCGTCCTGTCGGCGGCGTTCATCTCGGTGGCCGTGGTCCTCGGCGAGTACACCATCGCCTCCCTCTCCGGCTACCAGACGTTGCCCATCCAGATCGTGGCCCTCGGCAAGACGGACGGGCCCACTTCGGTAGCGGCATCCTTGGCGACGTTGCTGTTCGGTTTCGTTCTGCTGCTTATCCTTTCACTCGTTACCCGACGGAGGCGTCACGCATGAGCGGCCCGCAGACGAGGTCCGGGGTCAGTGTCGAACTGACCGATCTGACCCGGACCTATGGCACGGTCAAGGCGCTCGACGGCCTCAACCTGAAGATGGAACCCGGCGAGTTCATCGCGTTGCTCGGTCCGTCGGGATGCGGGAAGACTACGGCGCTGCGGATCCTCGCCGGCCTCGATCAGGCGACCTCGGGAACGGTGACCGTCGACGGGCGCGACCTGACCAACGTGCCCGCCAACAAGCGCGACATGGGCATGGTGTTCCAGGCGTACAGCCTGTTTCCGCATCTGACCGCGTCGGAGAACGTCCAGTTCGGGTTGAAGATGCGCGGCAGTGCGAAGGCGGAGCGGGGCACGCGGGCCGCTGAGATGCTGGACCTCGTAGGGCTTTCCGAGCACGCGCACAAGTACGCCTCCGAGATGTCGGGCGGTCAACAGCAGCGCGTCGCCCTGGCCCGGGCCTTGGCGATCCGCCCGCGGGTACTACTGCTCGACGAACCGCTCTCCGCGCTCGACGCCAAGGTCCGCACCCAGCTGCGCGACGAGATCCGACGGGTGCAACTCGAGGTCGGGACGACGACGCTGTTCGTCACCCATGACCAGGAGGAGGCGCTCGCCGTCGCGGATCGGGTGGGCGTGATGAGCAAGGGTCGCCTCGAGCAACTCGCTCCGCCTGCGGAGGTCTACGCCAATCCCGCGACGCCCTTCGTCGCGGAGTTCGTCGGCCTGAACAACCAAGTGCCCGCTCAGGTTTCGGACGGTCGGGCCAACGTCTTCGGTGCGGAGCTGCCGACGCTGGCGGGATCGATCACCTCGGGGTCGGGCATGGCGATGGTGCGACCGGAGTCCGTGACGGTCACTGCGGACGACGCGGGTGCGGCGAGCGTCCGGTCCGTGGCCTTCCTCGGGCCGATCTCGCGCGTGTACGTCGAACTGGCGGACGGCGCGGTGGTTCACGCGCAGCTGAGTAGCTCGCAGGCCAGGGAGTTCGCGCCGGGGCAGCGAGTCGCCGTCGGTGTGCTGCCCACCGAGGTGCTCGTGGTGGCTGCCCGCGGCTAGTCGACCGAATAGCATGTGGGGCTGACGTTTTCGGCCGCTGGTGGCCGGGTTGTGCACAGTTGCGTATTCATCCACAGGTGGGGTTTCCGGGAACAGTTTTCGTCGGAGGCCGTACGTAGATTCGAAGCATGTTCGATCAGTTGGTGGCTTCGGCGACAGGCGCATCCGGCGCCGCTGGGCTGGACGGGTGGACCCGGGTCGAATCCGCCTCCTGCGCCCGGCGGGTTGCCGCGATGGTCGACATGCTCGCCGTCGTGCACGCCGCCGACGGATCCGCCGAACGCGATCAATGGTGCCTGGACAACTGGTCGGCGGTGACCGCGCACATCGGTGCCGCAGCGCGGATCACTTCCGGTGCGGCCTCGGGCATGCTGCTCGTCGGGATCGCCCTGCGCGAACGGTTCCCGAAGGTCGCCGCGCTGTTCTCAGCTGGGCTGATCTCCTATCCGGTGGTGCGGGCGATGGTGACGCGCTCCGCCAACGTCATCGACCCCGACGCTCTTCGCGCATTGGACGAGCAGCTGTCCTCGGCGTTTCAGGACTGCGAACCGCTCTCGGTGGACAAGACCGAGAAGACCATCGACGCGATCATCGCCGACGTCGATCCGCTGGCGTTGCGTCGCCGTGAAGCCCAGGCCCGGGATCGCCGGGTGGACATCACCATCGAGGACGGCAGCGGGTTGGCCACCCTGTTCTCGACACTGTTCGCCACCGACGCCCACGCCCTGGACCTGCGGTTGGACGCGCTGGCCGACACCGTGTGCCTGGCCGATCCGCGGACGAAGGACCAACGCCGCGCGGATGCGTTCCACGCCCTGACCCACGGCGCCGACCGCCTGGCCTGCCTCTGCGGCACCGACGACTGCCTCGCCGCCCTGAATCCACCGTCCACCGGCGTGGTCATCTACGTCGTCACGCACCAGGACACCCTCGACGCGCGTCCCGAGACGCCACCACCATCACCGCCGCCGCCGCCCGACGAACCCGACGACAAGCCCGCCACGCCAAGCGTTGCCGAGGCCGAGGACGCGGTCGCCGCAGAGGACTCCGAACAGTCCGAGGCCGACGCAGGCTCCGAAGCGCCCGCCCCTCCGGCCGCGGAGGACATCGCCGCCGATCACGCACCACGCCTGGACGGTGTCTTTCCGTCGGCGTTCTGCAAGCCGCTGCGAGAGCAGACCCTGACCGAAGCCCTCACCGGGTTGATTGATTTGGCGCCGGCGGTGCCCAGCACGATCCGCCCCGCGGCCATGATGGGCGGACAGTTCCTGCCCG
>NZ_JAEMTA010000025.1 GCF_016462545.1 Mycolicibacterium sp.
CCCGCCACCACCGCCGCCGCCGTCAGCCTCGGAGATCCAGCGCGCACCGGTGATCGTGCGCCCCCAGCCGACGCCGACGAGAAAACCCGAAATCAACGTCACCCGCTTGCCGCTGAGCGTGAGTCCGCAGAAGCCCTCGCGTTGACCGCGATCGACTCCTTTGCGGCGTCACCCGTCGCGATACTCGCCACGGTCGGCGCGGACGGTGCGCCGCACGTGGTGCCGGTGGTCTTCGCGGTGCGGGTCCTCGACGAGGAGGCGACGGTCTACACCGCCGTCGACGCCAAGCGGAAGTCCACTCATGAGCTCCGGCGGCTGTCGAACATCGCTGCCAATCCCCGGGTGAGCCTGCTGGTGGAGCACTACGACGCCGACTGGACGCAGTTGTGGTGGGTCCGCGCGGACGGCCTGGCCACCGTTCACGAAGGCGGCGAACAGATGGCGATCGGCTACGCAGCGCTACGGCACGAGTATCCCCAGTACGAACGGGTCGCACTCGACGGGCCGGTCATCAGCGTGGCCGTGACCCGATGGTCGTCCTGGCACGCGTGAGGGTGCCGACGCCGATCCGCGGACGCGCCTGCCGTCGACGTGCGACTGTGAGGACATGACTCATCGCATCATTCAGTGGGGCACGGGCGCGGTCGGCAAGGAAGTCCTGGCAACGATCCTCGACGCCCGCTCGGGACTCGAATTGGTCGGTGTCAAGGTGTATTCCGACGACAAGGACGGCGTCGACGCCGGCACCCTGATCGGTCGCGAACCCGTCGGCGTACTCGCCACGACCGACGTCGAGCGGGTGCTGGCCCTCGACGCGGATTGCGTCGTGTACACGCCGCGACTGACGTCCATCAGCGAGGTGTGCGCCATTCTCGCGAGCGGAAAGAACGTCGTCACCCCGGCATTCCTGTTCCACCCCAACCGTATTCGTCTGAGGGATCGTGACCGTGTGCTGGCCGCCTGCCTCCAGGGTGGCACCAGCGTGCACGGCTGTGGCCTGAACCCCGGCAACCTGTCGGGCGCCTTGCCGCTGGCGCTGTCGGGGATGAGCCGCACCATCGATACGATCAAGCTTCAGGAGCGGGCCGACTGGTCGGTGTACGACAGCACCGCGATCACCTTCGACAACATGCGCTTTGGCCAACCGGTCGACGAGATCAGCGTCACGGCAAACGACTTCCTCGCCTTCAACAGTTCGATCTTCACCGAGCAGGTCTGGTTGTTGGCCGATGCGTTGCATGCGGGCATCGACGAGGTGACGTCCAGCGTCGAGGCCGTGGCCGCCGAACACGACCACCAGATCTTCGATCACCTACTGCGCGCCGGCACCACGTCGGGTCAGCGGTGGAACTGGGTGGGACGCCGCAACGGCGCGCCCCTGGTCGAGATCGAGACGTTGTGGACCGTCGGCAACGAGTACCCGGCGCACTGGCCGAAACCCCAGCACGGCTGGACGTTGACCATCGAGGGCGATCCGTCGATGCGAGCGCACTTCCTGTCGCTGGCGAGCTTCGAACGCGACGCGTCGATGTTGGAGCACGTGAACTCGGCGAACGTCGCGACGGGAATGCAGGTGCTCAACGCGGTGCCTGCGGTGTGCGCGGCCGCGCCGGGTTTCGCGACGACGGCGACCCTCCCCCTGGTGCGCAGCCTGATCGGCTTCGGCAACGGTCCGTCCCACCAATGAGATAGCGCCCACGGTCACGTGCTCTCGCACTATTGCGCCGTGAGCGCTATCTCAACGAGATCTACAGCAGGCCGAGCAGTTCCAGGTCGGTGACGTACTTGACGATCACCGGAGCCGAGATGTGCGGAATGTCCTTGTCAGGACCGATCTTCGCTTCCTGCACCGCCGCCCGGAAGCGGTCGGTCGGGGCAATCGACCCGTTGAACGGATGGTCCGGCGTCTGGTAGTTGTGCAACAGCGGAAGCAGCGATGCGTTGCGCTGCTTCTCCGGCAGTGCCCGCAGCGTGGTGGAGAATCGCTCCAGCCAGTCGCCGTAGTCGTCGACGCGACGGATCGCATAGCCCGCGTCGATGAGCCAGTCCACGAACTCGTCCATGCCGATGCCGTCGTCGTACGGATTCATCACGTGGTACGTCTCGAAGCCGGACTGGACATGCACGCCGAGCGTCGAGATGGCCTCGGAGATGAACTCGACGGGCAGGCCGTCGTAGTGCGCGCGCTGGCGCCGACCGGAGCCGTCGAGCTCGTAGAACGACTGCGGCGCAACGCCGGTCGCGACGAGGCTCAGCATCATCCTGGTGAACATGTCGGGCAGGTTGAGCTGTCCGGCGTAGGTGGTGTCGGCCAGGATCATGTCGCAGCGGAACACCGAGACGGGCAATCCGAACTGCTCGTGAGCCTCGCGCAGGAGCACCTCGCCGCCCCACTTGCTGTTGCCGTAACCGTTGGCGTAGCTGTCGTCGACCGTGCGGGTAGCGCTGACCACGCGAACGTCGGCATCCTCGGTGTTGTCGGCGGGATTGATGCCTGCACCGACGGCGATCGTCGACACGTACACGAACGGCTTGATCTTCGTGGTGAGCGCGATGCGGATGAGCTCAGCGGTGCCGAGCACATTGGGCCCGAACAGCTGGCTGTAGGGCAGCACGTGGTTGACCAGCGCGGCCGGATCGACGATGAGGTCGACGGTATCGGCCAGTCGCTGCCACGTGGCATCGGACAGGCCGAGGTTGGCCTCACCCTTGTCGCCCGCGAACACCTCGAGGTGTTCGGCGGCCAACTCGCGATAGTGCGCGAGCAGCTTGGGATCTCCGCTGTCGAACGTCGCATCGAGGCGGGCCCGAGCGGCATCGTCGTCCTTTGCGCGGACGATGCAGATGACCTTGCCGTCGACCAGGTCCATGCGCTCGAGCCACTCCAGCGCCAGGTAGCGCCCGAGGAATCCCGTTGCACCCGTGAGCAGTACGGTGCGCACCTCAGAGGTGGCGCCGGGCAACGATGCGGCGGCGTGCAACGTATCCGAGTCCAGGAACTTGTTTAGGGTCAGGTCGCGGGCGTGGACCTCGGTGGCCTCGCGGCCGTGCACGGCGTCATAGGTGGGCCGCTTGGCTCCACCGGCCCGCTGGGTCTCGATGTAGGCGGCGATGGCGGCGAGGTCACTGGCCGGGCTGACGATCACGCCGACGGGGACGTCGACCTCGAAGATCTCGTGCAGCAGATTGGCAAAGGTCAACGCCGACAACGAGTCTCCACCGAGATCGGTGAACTGGGCGTCGGGCTGCACGTCGGAGGCGGCCGCACCGAGAAGTGCGCTGGCTGCGCGGCTGACCGTCTCGAGCACGGGCCGGTCGGCGCCACTCTGACGCAGCGCGCGCAGCTCGCCGGCCTGGCCGTCGGACATGTCGACGTACAGCTGCTCGAGATCGGCGCCGTAGTGCTCCTTCAGCTTCGGCCAGGCCAGCTTGCGGATGCCGGTCAGCAGACCGTTCTCCACGGTGAACGGCGTCGTCTCGACGATGAAGTCCCTGGGCACCTCGAACGACTGCAGGCCGGCCGTCCGCGCTGCTTCCTTGAGCGACGCGTTGATGGCCGACTTCAGTTCGGCTCCCTCATAACGGTTTTGGGCGTCCTCGCTCGGAACCACCACGGCGAGCAGGTACGGGCGAGCACTGTTGCCGTAGATGTAGATCTGACGCACCAGCGGGCTGTCGGTGAACGCCGCCTCGAGCTTGGAGACCGTGACGAACTCGCCTTGCGACAACTTCAACACGTTGTTGCGGCGGTCCAGGTACTTCACCTGATCGGGGCCGAGGTCGGCGACGATGTCACCGGTCTTGTAGTAACCGTCGGCGTCGAACACCTCGGCGGTGACTTCGGGGCGCTTGTAGTAACCGGGGAACAGCTGCTCGGACTTGACCAGCAGCTCGCCGCGGGGATGGGGCCGGTCGGTGCCGTAGTAACCCAGCTCGGGAACGTCGACCAGCTTGTAGTCGATCACCGGCGGACGACGGATGAGGCCGTCGACGAACACGGCGCCGGCCTCTGTCGACCCGTAGCCCTCCAACAGGTGCATGTCGAGGAACGACTCGACCCACGACTTCAGTTCGGGCGAGATGGGGGCAGAGCCCGTGAGGGCGCTGACGAAGCGGCCGCCGAGCAGACTCTGGCGCAGGTCGATCGTGACCTGCTCCTCGTCACCGCCGCGGCGGTCGACCTCGCTGGCGTACTCCTGGTAGAGCATGTCCCAGATGCGGGGCACGAAGTTCATCTGCGTGGGCCTGGTCAGCGCCAGGTCCTCGAGGAAGGTGGACAGGTCGCTGCGGGCGGCGAAGTAGACGGTGCCGCCACTGGCCAGGGTCCCGTACAGAACGCCACGGCCCATCACGTGGCTCATGGGCAGGAAGGCCAGCGCGATGGCGGGCAGGACGCCCTGGTTGTCGTCCCAGTGGGTGTTGGCGGCCGTGCGCCACATGTTCGCGACCTTGGACTCGGGGTACATCGCGCCCTTGGGGGCGCCGGTGCTGCCGGAGGTGTACACGAGCAGCGAGAGCGGATCGTCACCGTCGGCGACGACGGGCTGCGGCGCGCCGAGATCGCGACCGCGGGCGAGCACGTCGGTCATGTTCTCGACGGCCACGTCGAGGTCCTGCAGGCGTGCCTTGGCGGTGTCGAAGGCTTCGCGTTGGTCGTCGACCTCGGGCCGGTAGTCGAAGACGACGACACGGGTGGGTCGCCGTTCGGCAGCGCGGATCAGCTCGACGGCGTCGTCGACGTAGTCGATGCTGGAGGCGATCACGACGGGCTCGGTCTCCGCGATGATCGGTTGTAGCTGCGCCTGCGGCGCGCTGGTCTGCAGCGGTACGGAGACGGCTCCGAGCTGGGTCGTCACGATGTCGACGACCGTGTAGTCGACGCTGGTGAAGCCGAGGATGGCGATGCGGTCGCCGGGCTGGACGGGTTCGGCGCGCAGCGCGGCACCGAGTGCCTGCACCCGCTCCCAGAGTTGGCCGTAGCTGACGGTGTCGAACTGGGGCAACAGCTTGGCCGTCGTACGGCCCGCCTCGGTGACGAATTCGACGGCGCGGTGGCCGAGCGCGGGGCGATCGGCGTATCCCTGCAGGACGGTCCGGACCACCTCAGGTAGCCGTTCGGCAGCCGACGCAGCGGCGCTCACGGCTTCGTCGGGCTTTGCGGCGGCGAACTGAGCGTCGTCGGAGTACAGGTCGGCGATGCGGCGCTCGAGGCGCGCTTCGCGAGAATCGATCGACATGGGAATCCCCTAGTTGCATCAAGATGGAGGCTTATCGGGTGGGCGTCATTGCCGCACCAATCCCCACAACGTTAGCAAAACTAAAGATATGCCCCAAATGTCTGACCTGGCAGTTTCCTGTGAGCAAGGCCACTCCCAGGGCAGTTTGTTAAGGTGGCTAAGTAAAACTACGGAGAGGCGAGAAATGACACGCACCAACGACGACACCTGGGACCTGGCCACCAGCGTGGGGACCACGGCGACCATGGTGGCGGCCGCGAGGGCGATTGCGACCGGCGAGGGCGTCATCGACGATCCGTTCGCCGAGCCGCTCGTACGAGCCGTCGGTGTGGACTTCCTCACTCGCTGGGCGACCGGCGAACTGACCTCCGCAGACGTCGACGCCGACGGCACGACGTGGGGCTTGGCCCAGATGCCTGCCGCCATGGCCGCCCGCACCCGCTACTTCGACGGGTTCTTCGCCGACGCCGCCGCCGCGGGCATCCGTCAGGCCGTGATCCTGGCATCGGGCCTCGACGCCCGCGCCTACCGGCTCGACTGGCCCTCGGACATGACCGTGTTCGAGATCGACCAACCGGCCGTGATCGAGTTCAAGACCACCACGCTGTCGGCTCTGGGCGCCGAACCGAAGGCCGACCTGCGCACCGTCGCCATCGATCTGCGCGAAGACTGGCCGACCGCACTGAAGGCCGCGGGCTTCGACACCGCCAAGCCTTCGGCGTGGATCGCCGAGGGCCTGTACGGCTACCTACCGCCCGAGGCGCAGGACCGCCTTCTCGACGCCGTCACCTCACTCAGCGCGCCGGGCAGCCGGCTGGGCAGCGAGGCCGTGCCGAACACCGCCGACCTCGACCGGGACGAGGCGCGCGAGCGGATGCGGGAGGCCACCACCAAGTGGCGCGAGCACGGCTTCGATCTCGACTTCACCGACCTGACCTTCGAAGGCGAGCGTCACGACGTGGGCCAGTACCTCGACGAGCGGGGCTGGGCATCGGTCGGCACGCCGATGGCAGAACTCCTGGCAAGCAATGGGTTCGACGCGATCCCCGAGGCCGACGACGAGCGCCAGACCATGAACGGCGTCACGTACTACACCTCGACGCGCAGCTGACCCACCCGCTGCGGACGTCAGGCCGCGGCGCGGGCGGCCTCCATCTCGAGTTCGGCCGCGTAGGCTCCCTCGCCGCGCCCGAGGGAGAAGGTGGCGGCCGTCATCGCGCCCACCGCGAGCGCCAGCGCCACCAGCTCGAAGCCGTCGACGTCGAGCTCCTCGCCCAGGAGGAGTGCGCCGAGGCCCACGGCGACGATCGGTTCGAGAACGAGCATCGCCGGCACCGACGTCTGAAGTGCACCCGCGTGGAACGCGGACTGCTGTAGCAGCGTCGCGATGATGCCGAGAACGACGAGCGCGTACGGCGCAGGCGTGGCGAGTAGTCCGAGGGGACCGCGTTCGTCGAGCAGATGCATGACGTACTTCGTGACGACTGCGACCGCGCCGAACAGCACACCGACACCGACGGCGAACAGCACGGCCCGACGCGCTCCCTCCAGCCGCCTGGCAACCACGATGCATCCGACGATGACCGCGGCGCAGACGAGCGAGACGATCGCCGTCACCAGCAGAGTCGCGGGTCGATCCGGCGGGCCCGGGCGGGCGAGCAGCACGAAGAAGGCCAAGGCGACTGTCAGCAGAGCTGCCCACAGCCACTCGCGACGCGTGACGCGACGGCCCGCGAGCCGGGCACTGAGCGGCAGAGCAAATAGCAACGCCGACACCAGAAGTGGTTGGACGACGATCAGCGAACCCTTCACCAGGGCGAGCGCCTGGAACGCATAGCCGGCGACGGCCACGCCGGTGCCCGCCCACCAGAGCGGTCGCCGCAGCAGCGTCATGAACATCCGCGTGCTCACACTTTGGTCAGCGGGCAGGTCCATGGTGGCGCGCTGGCGCACCACGATTCCCACGGCCATGCAGACGGCCGAACACAGCGCGAAGAGGACGACCAGTCCGTGGCCCAACAACGTCCTCGACACCCTTCATCGGTGATCTGCGATCCCCCGCCATTACCACCGTAGAGGTGTCGTCAGCGCGCCTCGACTCGAACGTCGTTCTCAGCGTCCTGACGTGCGGCGGGATCGATTCGATCGCTCACCCTGGCCACCACGTCGTCGACCCGGTTGACGGCGATGTCGCAGAGATTGCGCACCTTGTCGCCCGCCGTGTCGACGTCGTCGGCGGCGCTGAGGAGGTATGACCGAACGTTGATCCGCCACCGATCGGTGACGTGCCGCGCCCGGCGGCGGAGGCGGTCGTCGACCTCGATGGTGACGTAGGGCAGTACTCGAATTGCCATATCCCGCTCCCCTATTGGACGCCTGGGTGATCGCCTGGCACCAGGTTAGCGGAGGTGGCGCAGTTCACAACGTGACCTCGGTCGCGAGACGCGTGTCATCGATCCCCCGGTCACACCAGTTCGGCGCTCAGGCGACGGTCGCAGGCATCGTGTCCCAGCCGCGGATCGTCGAGGTCGGGCAGAACTCCGCAGCGGCCATGTCGATCTCCCACTCGGGGAAGCGCTTCAGGATCTCCTCCAGCGCGACGCGGCCCTCGAGGCGCGCCAGTGACGACCCGAGGCAGAAGTGGGCGCCGACGCTGAAGCCGAGGTGCGCGCGAGGTTCGCGGGTGACGTCGAATGCTTCGCCGTCCGGCCCGAACTGGCGGTGATCTCGGTTGGCCGCACCGATCAGCATCATCATCACGGCGCCCTCCGGCACGGTCCGGCCGTAGTACTCGACATCTCGGGTGACGTAGCGCGCGACGTGCGGGGCGGGCGGTTCGTAGCGGACGAGTTCCTCGACGGCCCTGGGGATCAGGGTCGGATCCTCGACGAGCTGGCGTCGCTGGTCGGGGTGCTCGGCGAGAACCTTTCCGGCCCAACCGATCAGACGCGTGGTGGTGTCGTTGCCCGCGCCGGCGACGACATTGAGGTAGGTCAGGAGTTCTTCCCGGGTGAGCTTGCGGGTGGTGCCGGTCTCGTCGACGAACTCGACGTTGAGCAACTCCGTCATGATGTCGTCGGACGGATTGTCGACGCGCCAGTCGATGTAGTCGGCGAAGATGTCACCGGTCACCAGGCCCTCTTCGGCGGCCTTCATCGGTTTGCCGGCCTCGGTGCGCATCTGACCGGTGACGTGGTCGCGCACCGCTTCCTGGTCCGCCTCGGGGATGCCGATCAGGGCGCTGATGGTCTTCATCGGCATCTGCGCACCGAGGTCGGTGACGAAGTCGAACTTCCCCGTGCCGACGACGGGATCGAGGCTCTGGGCGCAGTAGTCCCGGATCCTGGACTCCAGCAGCGCGATCTTGCGCGGGGTGAACATGCGCGACAGCAGCTTGCGGTGGATGTCGTGGATCGGCGGGTCCTCGAAGATCAGCACGCCGGACGGGATGGGGATGTTCGCCTTGATCAACTCGATGATGGCGCCGCGTGCCGAGCTGAAGGTGCCGTGGTCGACGATCGCCTTGTTGACGTCGGCGTAGCGGCTCAGCGCGTAGAAGTCGTGCTGGGGGTTGTAGTAGAGCGGCGCTTCCTCGCGGAGACGTCGGAACGTCGGGTACGGGTCGGCGTTGATCTCGACGCTGTACGGGTCGAAGTAGACCTCACCGACATCCACGGTCGCCGAATCAGACACGTCGCCCGCCTCTCTGAGTTGCTTACACGCGTAAGTTACACGGCTGAGCGACCGCCCGACAAGGATCGGAATCAGGTCGACGCGCGCTGAATCAACCGCGCGACGTTGTCGCTACTCGGCTCGCGTACCGGCGGATATCCCAGCTCCGTCAGCATCGCCGCCGTGGAGACGTCGACGATCGTCGCGGCGTCGAAGGCCACCGACGTCAGCGGCGGTCCGCTGACGGCGCCGAGCGCACGGGCATCGACGCCCATCACGGCGAGATCCGCGGGGCAGCGCAGTCCGGCCTCGCGCACGCCGTGCAGAACCACCATCGCCGTCTCGTCGCTCTCGGCGCAGATCCCGGTGACCCCGCGGGCCACCCAGCCACGAACGACGTCCGCGGCGTCCGTGCCATCGGTGGCAACGGTGCCGATCTCGAGTTCCGGCAGGCCGCGCGCGGCCGCGGCGACGCGCAGACCCTCCAGCCAGTACTCGCCCAACGGGCGTACCCGTTCGATGTCGGAGAAGGCGAACGCCAACCGGCGGTGCCCCTTCGAGACCAGGTGGTCGACCCGCATCTCGCCGATCGTGTCGTGCAGTCTGCCCATCGCATGCAACTGAGTGCTACCGAGATGGATCTGCGGAATCCCGGCGTCGGTCACGGCCTCCAGCGCGGGGCCGCTCAGCGGGAAGACGCTCGTCACCGCGATCGGGTTGAGGTCGGCGATCGCATCGACGACGTTGCTTCCATCCTCGGTCTCGAACTGCAGTGACAGCACCACGCCATGGCGGGCCAGTGCAGTGGTGAGGCGACTCCCGACCTCGATCAGCAGATCACCGAGCGAGATCCGCGGCACGACGTAGAGGACGACGCCACTTCCGCCGACCGCAAGATTGCGAGCCGCCAGATTGGGCCGGTAGCCGAGCTCCTTGGCCGCGGCGTGCACCGCCGCCTTGGTCTGCGCCGAGATCGTCTGGCCGGCGACATCGTTGAGCACGTAGGTGACCGTCGCAGGGGACACCTTGGCGAGGCGCGCCACGTCGGCCTTCGTCGGCCTCGCCGCTCCCTTCGCGCCCATCGGGTCATCATCGCAGCAGCGAGCGGTTCAGTCCGCGGCCAAGTCTCGCAGTGCTTGACCGAGTGCAGCGCGGCTCGTCACGCCGAGCTTCGGAAAGATGCGGTAGAGGTGCGCGCCGACGGTCCGCGGCGACAGGTACAGCTGCGCGGCGATCTGCTTGTTGGAGTGCCCCGCGGCCGCCAGCTCCGCGATCCGACACTCCTGGGCACTGAGGGTGACGGTGTCACCGCCGGACCGCTTGACCGTCGCGCCCGCCGCCCGCAACTCGGTCCGCGCACGATCCGCCCACGGCGCCGCGCCCAGCGCGTCGAAGCCATCTGCCGCAAGGTGCAGGGCTCCGCGTGCGTCGGCGTGATGTCGACGGCGCCGCAACCACATGCCGAAGGCAAGTCGAATCCTGTGTTTTTCGAAGGGAAACTCCGCCAAGGCCGAGTGCGCCAACGCCGACTCGTACAGCGGGCGCGCGTCGACGTCGTTCGCCGTCATCGCCCGGCCCGCGATGATCAGCGCCTCCAGTCGCGGTGAGTTCGCGGCCAGCTGCAGGCGTACCGCCGCGTCGACGTGCGCCCGGGCCGCGTCGGGATGTCCGGCGTAGACGGCCGCCTCGACGAGATCGAAGATGCCGTCGACGGCCTGGTGCGCATAGGGCGGGAACTCGCCTGCGGGCCCGATTCCCAACGCCGCCGCATAGGCCGACTCGTAGTCGGCCTCGGCCAACGCGACGAGGACGGCGATGCGCCTGGCGAACCCGAGCAACAGGCCGATCCGCCGTGGCCCCGCCCACCCCGTGACCTCTGCGGCGCACCGTCGTGCCGTCTCGACGTCGCCCTCACTCGCTGCCCGCAGCCCGTCGTAGGCGACGAACTGCTGGCGGAACAGTTCGTTGTGGTGTGTCGAGGTCAGCTCCAGCCCCAGCCGTGCCGACTGCTGCGCCGCCTCCCAACGGCCCGAGGCGATCTGGTCGAGCAGCAACAGGTGCAGCATCGTCATCGCGTTGGTGACGGCACCACGATCGCGTTCGCGCTCGAACAGACGGGTCAGGGCGGCTCGGAAGTCGGCGAGCCCGTCGACGTAATAGGCGGTGACCCCGAGCCGCATCACCTCCCACGGCTCGAGCGTGGCCAGGGTGTCGCAATACTCGGCCAGCCTGGCCCGAACGGAGTGGCCGCGACGCGCGAGGTCGCCCCATGCATCGCGGTAAAGCAGTGCAGCAGAGTCGATCCGGTCGACGACCCGGTCCACCGCGTCGTCGGTCTGCTGCCACGACGCCGGATTGGCGGCGTACTGCGTGATGGCCAACAGCAGCTTGACCAACCGTGACACCGTGGCATCGTCGAGCGTGTCGGCGTCCTTGAGCGCCACCAGGATGCGGCGATGCGTTCCCACCACCTCGCCGTCGCGGTACAGGGCGAGGTACGCACCGGTGAGCACGGAGGACACCGACTCCGTCTCATCGACCAACGCCTGGGCGTCGTCGAACCGACTCGCCTGGGCGGCGATGAACGCGGCCTCCGCCCGCATAGCGTCGCGCCGTCCCGGTTCGGTGCACAGCTCGGCCGCACGCCGCAACCAATCCACGGCGACGGCCGCCCCACCGCGCCTGACCGAGAGTCGTGCCGCCTCGTCGAGGAGGTCGGCCACCGACTGATCAGGGCTCGCCGACGCCGCGCTCAGATGGGTGGCCCGACGGACCAGCACGTCGTCGTAGAGGCCCGCGAGGTGGGCGTGCGCATCGCGTCGTTCGCCGGCGCCGGCCTGGTGGATCACCGCCGCGCGAATCAGTGGATGCCGAAAGACGATGTCCCCCAGCGAATCCACCATCAACAGATCCTGATCGACGGCGGCATCGACGTCGACCATCACATAGCGTGGGCCGGAGTCGGTCGACGCATTCGCCCTGGCGCCATCGAGGGCCGCACGCAGCAGTTCGGTGCGCACGCGCGCGTCGAGTTGGCGCAACCGTCCGCCGAAGACGGTCACCAGGCGCTCGGTCAACGGCAATCCGGACGTCTCGGAAGTCCACTCGCCCATCTGATCGGCGTTGCGCGGCAGTTCCTCCAGCGCGAGCGGATTACCGGCCGCGGACTCGAGGATTGCCTGCCTCGTCACCGGATTCAACGGCAGCTGCAGCCGGTCGACGAGCAGGGCGGCATCGGCGGGCGCCAGCGGTGCGAGCACCAACTCAGCCCACCCTGCGGTCGAGAACGCCGTACCCGAATGCGGACGATGGGTGGCGACGATCCGCACCCCGGGGTCCGATACCCGTCGACCCACGGCGCTCAACACCGTTGCGCTCACCTCGTCGAACCAGTGCACGTCGTCGACGACGAGCAGCACCGGTTGCACCACCGCGGCCGCGCTCAACAGATCGAGCACCGCCAACGCCAACGGGATGATCGACGGCGGCTGCACGGGGTCGGCACCGAGGACGGGGTCAAGGACGTCACGGGCGCGGTCATCGAGGCGGGTCAACGCATCGCGCAGCCCGATCACCAGCTGGTTGAGCCCGCCGAGGGTGAACGACGTCTCCGCCTCCACCCCGATGGTCCTGAGCACCCGCCACCCGTCGGAACTGGCCTGGCTGCAGAGTTCACCGGTCAGTGCGGTCTTGCCGACACCGGCCTCACCGAGCACCGCGAGCGCACCGAGCCCGGCACCGTCGAGCACGCGGGCCAGCTCCGCCAGCTCCTCCCCACGGCCGACGAGTCCCATCCCTGCGCGCACCTCATTGTTGTACGGCATGGATGCAGTCATATGACTGATGTTGGGGGCGCGACGTCAGGCGCAAGGTATGGGGCATGGACATGAACCTCACCAACAAGGTCGTCGTCGTCACCGGCGCCAGCAAGGGCATCGGTCTGGCCGTCAGCCAGGCGTTCGCCGCCGCCGGAGCCTTCGTCATCGCAGGCGCCCGGCACAACTCACCAGAACTCCAGGCACTCGAGGCGGCCGGCTCGGCCACCTTCATCGCCGCCGACCTCGCCACCCCGGAGGGCCCGCGTGCACTGATCGCCGCGGCCGCCGAGCGTGGCGGCGTCGACATCCTGGTCAACAATGCCGGAGCCGTCGCCACACGCTTCGACGGCATCCTCTCGGTCACCGACGAGGAGTGGGACGCCGCGCTGTCGCTGAACTTCCTCTCGGCCGTACGGACCACCCGCGAGGCCGTGCCACAGATGCTGGCACGCGGTGGCGGCTCCATCGTGATGATCGGCTCGGTCAACGCGACGCAGCCCGAATGGAACATCGTCGACTACAGCGCCACCAAGGCGGCACTGGCCAACTACTCGAAGAGCCTGTCGAAGGAGTTCGGCCCCAAGGGTATTCGCATCAACACGATCAGCCCCGGCCCCGTGTCCACCGACCTGTGGTTGGCGGGTGACGGCGTCGCCGCCAAGTTCGCCGCCGCTAGCGGAGCCTCGGCCGACGACGTGGTCGCCCAGGTGTCCGCGGGCGCGCCGACGGGTCGCTTCACCACGCCCCAGGAAGTCGCCGACCTGGCCGTCTTCCTGGCCAGCAGCCGCTCCGGCAACACCACCGGCGCCGACGTCCGCATCGACGGCGGCTACGTCCCCACCACCTAACCCCACGAAGGGAACTGAAAATGAGCACGAAGCCCAACCCCGTCATCTTCATCCACGGCCTGTGGATCCACTCCGCTGCGTGGCAACCGTGGCTGGACCTCTTCGCCGACCGCGGCTACGACGTCTCGGCGCCCGGCTGGCCCGGCGATGGCGACACCGTCGCCTCCACCCGCGAGAACGCCGACGCACTGAACGACGTCGGGATCGCGACGATCCTCGACCACTACGCGTCGGTGATCGGCTCGGCAGAGGGCCGGCACAAGACGAAGCCCATCGTCGTCGGGCACTCCTTCGGCGGGCTGATCGCGCAGGAGCTCCTGGCGAAGGGTCTCGTCGCAGCCGCCGTGGCGATCGACCCGGCACCCATCAAGGGCGTGAAGTCGCTCCCGCTGGCACAGCTGCGTTCGGCGTTCCCCGTGCTGAGCAACCCGGCCAACCGGCATCGCACGGTGTCGTTGAACGCCAAGCAGTTCCATTACGCGTTCGGCAACATGCTCACCGAGGACGAGTCCAACGAACTGCACGCCCGATGGACGATCCCCGGACCCGGGCTGCCACTGTTCGAGGACGCAGCGGCGAATTTCTCGAAGCACTCGCCCGCCAAGGTCGACACACACCTCGTCGACCGCGGCCCACTGCTGTTGACGTCGGGCACCGAGGATCACACCGTGCCGTTGAAGGTCACCAGGGAGGTGTTCGGGATGTACGCGAAGGGCAAGTCGGACACCGAGTTCCACGAATTCGCGGGCCGCGGTCACTCGTTGACGATGGACCACGGCTGGCGCGATGTCGCCGACGTCGCGCTGGACTGGTTCACGGCCAAGGGCTTCTGAGCGCCATGACCGACATGACCGCCCTTCGGGCGCACCACCGCGGCGGACCCGAGGTGCTGACCGTCGAGCGGGCGCCGATCCCGGTGCCCGCCAGCGGAGAGGTGCTGATCGCCGTGCATGCGGCAGCCATCACCTTCGACGAGCTGACGTGGGAGGAGACCTGGCTGCGCGACGGCGTCGACCGGACACCGATCATCCCGTCACACGAGGTCTCCGGCGTCGTATCCGCCGTTGCCGCCGGGGTCACCGATGTCGCGGTGGGCGACGAGGTGTACGGCCTCATCCAGTTCGACCGGGACGGAGCCGCGGCCGAATACGTCAGCGTGCCCGTCGCAGATCTGGCCCCGCGTCCGGCGTCGGTGTCGCACGTCGTGTCGGCGGCCTTGCCGCTGGCCGGGTTGACGGCGTGGCAGGCCCTCGTCGATCACGCCAAGGTGGCACCCGGTGAACGGATTCTGGTGCACGGTGGAGCGGGTGGCGTCGGCGCACTCACCGTCGAACTGGCCGCCATCCTCGGCGCCGAGGTCACCACGACGGTGCGCAGTGACACCCATGACCTGGTTCGCCGCCTTGGTGCCCGACACGTAATCGACACCCGTACAGAGGATTTCGCGGCATCGGGCCGGGTGTTCGACGTGGTCGTGGATACCGTCGGTGGCGAGACGCTGAGCCGGTCGTTCGACGTCCTGCGACCCGGCGGCAGGCTGGTGACGCTGTCGGCGCCACCTCCGGCGGGCCTGGCCGAGGCAGCCGAGGTTCAGGCGACGTTCTTCATCGTCGTCCCCGATCGTGATCAACTGATCCGGCTGGCACAGTACGTCGACGACGACCGGCTGCACGTCGCAATCGCCGAGACCTTCGCGCTGGCGGACGGTCGCGCGGCCTTCGAGAGCCGGTCGCAGCCACACCGGCGGCCAGGCAAGACCGTCCTGAAAATTCGGGAGAAGTGAAGGGAGACAACGATGTACGATCTCGAAGACGCCATCCTCCATCGTAGGTCGACGCGGCTGTTCCTGCGGGACCAGCCCGTGCCACGGGAGCTGGTGCTCGAAGCCCTCGAGCTGGCCGTGCGCGCGCCCTCGAACTCGAACATCCAGCCGTGGCGCGTGGTGTTCACCTCCGGCCCGGCCCGCGACCGACTGGTCGAAGCCCTCCTCGAGGAGGCGGCGAAGGGCGACCCGAAGGTCCCCGCCCTACCGGCGGAGTTCGCCCACTTCCGACGCGACCTCGGTGCGATCCTCTACGGCTCGATGGGAGTGCCGCGTCACGACCCCGAAGCGAGAAGAATTGCAGTACTTCGGAACTGGGAGTTCTTTCGCGCACCGATCGGAGCCGTCGTCTGCATGCACCGCGACCTCGATGACGTCGACGCCCTCGGGGTCGGCATGTTCCTTCAGACGTTCATGTTGGCGCTGACCGCACGAGGCGTCGGCAGCTGCGTCCAGGTATCGATCGCAGGCTATCCGGACGTCATCCGCGAGCAGCTCGGCATCGACGAGGACATGCGGATCCTGTGTGGCATGTCCATCGGCTATCCCGATCCGGACTTCCCCGCCAACTCACTCGACGTACCGCGCAGTCCGCTCGACGCCAACGTCACGTTCCTCGACGCCTGAGGCGGTCCACGTCCGCGGCGCCGTCAACCCAGCTTGGCGAGGTTCTCCACCGAGCGCTTCACGTCGCCCTTGATGACCCGCGCCACCAGGCTGCCGATGGGTCCGTTGAGCACGGCGCCGCTGAGGTCGGCGACGAGGTGGAAGGTGGTGCCGGGCTGGTTGTCGACGATGTCGGTGAGCAGCGCGATCTGCACTCCGCCGAATCCCTTCCCACACATTTCGATGCGACTCGGCTCCTCGTAGTTCGTCACCTCCCAGTGGATGGTGTTGCGGAACCCCTTGACCTTGATCAGCGACGAGACCTCGGTGCCCTTTTCGATGACGTCGGGCACCGGGCTGCGCCAGCCACCGAAGATGGTCAACCACTCGTCGAACCGCTCGAGGTCCGAGGCCATTGCCCACGCCTTCTCGGGAGAGAGCCTCGAGGTCACCGACACGTCGACTTTTGCCATGCCCGTTTCTACCCGTTCCTGGCTTCGGCAACCGAAAACTGCTCAGACCGTCGGCGTGGCGCCCAGCACTCTGATCAGATCGGGCTTCATCGCCTGCAACTGCGAACCCCAGTAGCCCCAGCTGTGGGTGCCGTCGTTCGGGAAGTTGAAGACCGCGTTGTGCCCACCGAGGGCGAGGTACTGCTTCTGGAATTCCTTGTTGGTGTTGATGGTGATGTTCTCGAGGAACTGCGCGCTGTACTGGACGCCGAAGTCACCGGGCACGTCCAGATCGGACGTCTGGCCGTTGCCGCAGTAGATCCAGATGGCGGTGTTGTTCGCCACCAGCGTGGGCAGGTTCACCATCGGGTCGTTGCGCCGCCAGGCGGGGTCACTGGAAACGCCCCACATGTCGGTGGCGTTGTATCCGCCCGCGTCCTTCATGGCGAAGCCGATCATGGTCGGCCACAAGCCCTGCGACGGGTTGAGGAATCCAGACAACGAGGCCGCGAAGATGAACTGCGTCGGGTAGAACGCGGCCAGGTTCAACGCGGCGCCACCCGACATCGACAGCCCCACCACGGCGTTGCCGGTCGGCGCGATGCCCTTGTTGGCCGCCAGGTACGCGGGCAGTTCCTGGGTCAGGAAGGTCTCCCACTTGTAGGTGGACGTGCCATTGCTTCCCTTCGCAGGCTGATACCAGTCGCTGTAGAAGCTGGACTGTCCGCCGACGGGCATCACCAGCGAGAGCCCCGACTGGTGGAACCACTCGAATACGGGGGTGTTGATGTCCCAGCCGCTGAAGTCATCCTGCGCCCGCAGCCCGTCCAGCAGGTAGACCGCGTGTGGTCCACCACCCTGGAACTGGACCAGGATGTTTCGGCCCATCGCCGCCGACGGCACCTGCAGCCCCTCGACGGGCAGGCCTGCACGCGAATAGGCCGCGGCCGTCGGCGTCAGGCCGGCCGCCGCCAGCAGCCCCGGCATCGTCGCGACGACGACCGCGCAGACGGCGACCCGTCGCGCCCATCCGCGTCGAACCCGACCTCTGATCGTCGCCAACACGGCTGAATCCCATCTCTCGTGCATCCGGTCATTCGCAAGCTAACCGCGCGATCGCTTTGCGCCCCACCGGCCACGCGCGGCGTAATCGGGTTGTTATCAAGGTGTTCCGCGATCGACGAGGCACCGAGACATGGGAGCGGGCACTGCGGCGGCTGTGAACGTTGCGTCAATAGCCTGTGAATTGACCCGTATGACATGCGGTGCGGCGTCCGTCACGGCAAGCTCGTCTCACACACCGAAGGAGCACGTCCATGTCAGTTTCTGGATCACCCGCCCCGGCCTCGTCCGGACGTCTCGCGCGTCGCCTCACGAGCGGGGCCATCCTCGCAGGAGGGCTGCTCGGCGCGACCCTGCTCGGCAATCTGCCGTCCGCCTTCGCGAACGAGGACCCCGCGCTGAACCCGCCCAACTGCTCCGCGGCGGACCTCGAGGGTGTCAAGGCGGGCGTCGACGCGTCCACGTCGGCCTACCTGTTCGCGCATCCGGACTACAACTACTTCGTCACCAGCCTCGAAGGGCTGCCCAAGGATCAGGTGTCCAAGCAGATGAAGGACTACCTGAACCAACACCCGGACACGAAGAACGACATCACCGGCATCCGGCAACCGTTGCTGGACCTCAAGAATCGCTGCGGCGGCACGCCCTAGCCGAAGGCGGACAGGATGCTCGACGTCCGCCACCACACCAGTGCCACGAACAGAGCCAGCAGCGTGAGCGCGAACCCCGTCTCGATCAGTACGCGATTCGCTCGCGGCGCATAGGCGAACACCCCGCCCAGCGCCGCTCCCGTCAGTAGGCCACCGACGTGGCCCTGCCAGCTGATCGAGGGCACGACGAACGTGATGACCAGGTTGATCACGATCAGCCCGACGATCCAGCGCACGTCGAAGTTGAGTCGTCGGGCCAGGGTGAAGGTGGCGCCGAAGAGCGCGAAGATCGCCCCGGAGGCGCCCAGCGTGGGCACGTTGATGGGCGTGAGCAGATAGACCAGCACCGATCCGCCCAGCCCACCGAGTGCGTAGAGCGCGATGAAGCGGGTCCGTCCCAACCATCGCTCCAGCGCCGGGCCGATCACCCACAGCGCCCACATGTTGAACAGGATGTGCATCAGGTCGGCGTGCAGGAAGGCCGACGTCGCGAGGCGGTACCACTCCCCTCGACCGGCGATCCCCACCGGCCACAGCACCAACTGCTCGTAGACGCCGGGCACCGCCTTCTGCAGGATGAACATCAGCACATTCGCGGCGATCAGAACGTAGGTGACGTACGGCGTGCCGCCCACCGTCGACCTGACCCGCGGCACCGACTTGGCGCCCTCGCCGACGCATTCGACGCACTGATGACCGACCGCTGCCGATCGCATGCAGTCTGGGCAGATGTACCGCTGGCAGCGGGTGCAGCTGACGTAGGTGCCGCGGCCGGGGTGCCGGTAGCAGCTCGGTGGAGCTGCGGGCGCGCTAGGCGTGCTGGGAGTGCTCACACGTCACAGTGTTCCAGCCCGACCGACCGGCTGACTCAGAAGCGCCACAGCGCCTCCTGGGTCGTGCTCGCCACCAATGCGCCGGAGCGGTCGTACATCGACCCGACGACCAGCCCGCGGGAATCGCTGTTGTTGAGCGACCTGACGTCGTAGCGGTGCCAGTCGTGCGGGACGAAGGGGCGGTGGAACCACACCGCGTGGTCCAGGCTCGCCGCGTAGCCGACGTCGTAGCCCCGCGGGGCGTCCGGCGGCCGCGCGACGGGGACGGGCCCGAAGTCGGACATGAAGGTCAACGTGCAGGCCTGGACCAACGGACCGTCCTCGATGCGGTCTCTGGTCCGAATCCAAAAGGGCGGCAACACGAATGGCGAATCGTCGCCCGGCATCGAGCGGATGTCGAATCTGCCCGTGAACCCCAGGTCGGGATGTTTCGGGACCGCGTCGTCGAACGCGAGGGACGAGGACGGCTCCGGATGCCAGTCCGCACCGTCTTCGGGTCGGTGAAACGATGCCGTCATCTCGAGGATCGTCTTGCCGTTCTGCACCGCGGTGACCTGACGGGTGTCGAACGATCGCCCGTCGCGCGTCCGGACGACATGCATCTCGACGTCGACGCCGTACTGCCCGCCCCGCACGAAGTAGAGGTGCAGCGATTGCGGATGCTTGTCCGGCTCGACGGTCGCGCCCGCGGCAGCCAGCGCCTGCGCGGCGATCAGTCCGCCGAAGAGCCGACTACTGGGCCCGGCGGGCGGCTGCGGCGCCATGAACACGTCGCCGTCGTGTCGCTCGAAGGTCAACAGCCGGCCGATCCAGCTGGGTCGATCAGACTTGACACCCGTCATCGTGGGTCACCTTAGCCGAGCACCCGAAAACGTCTTCCGAAAAAAGTGAGGGAACCGGCGCGGCCCGTTGCTCCTACCTGTGAACGCGGCACACGGCCGCGACCGACACACAGGGAGCCACCATGAACACCAGCCTCACCACCATTCGCCGCCTCACCACCGTCGCCCTCGGAGCAGGCGCCGTCGCCGTCGGCGCCCTGGCAATGGGCGCACCCGTCAACGCCGACACGTTCCAGCACTCCTGCGAGACCAACCCCGGTGCCTATGCCACCGGCGCGGTGCGCGGCGTGTTCACCACTCAGAAGCAGGGCTGGGACCTCGACCAGATCTGCAAGGTCTACGACGCGTCCAGCAAGTTGCTCGGCACGACGCATCAGCCCATCTACGGCTACTTCCGTCTCGCGCAGTCCCCGGTCACGCCGCCGGTCCGCAGCAGCCGGTAGTCCGTCGACCGAGGAACGGCACTCCGCCGTTGCAATTCAAGATCAGGGGGACGACCATGAGCGATCTGGGGGTGAGCCCATGACCAGTGGCCTGCGATCATCCACGAGCGGGGCCGACGATGCCACGCTCGCCCGAGCCGCGGCGGCGGGCGACCGCGTGGCGTTCGCCGAGATCTACGACCGCTACGCCGACCGACTGTACGACTTCTGCGTCGGCATGCTGCGAGACCGGGACGCCGCCGCGGACTGTGTCCAGGACGTATTCGTCACGGCGGCAACGAAATTGGTCCAACTGCGTGAGCCCGACCGGTTGCGGTCGTGGCTTTACGCGATCGCCCGCTCCGAGGCGTTCTCCCGGATCCGTGATCGCAAGCGCGAACAGCTCAGCGAGGAAATACCCGACATGCCCAGCGGCGAAGCAGATCTGGTCACCCAGGTGGCCGGCAGCGAGCTGGCCGAGCTCATCAGGGAGGCCAGCGGCGGACTCAGCGACCGCGACCGCGTGGTCCTCGAGCTGGCCTACCGTCAGGGACTCGACGGTCCCGAGCTCGCGGACGCGCTCGGTGTCACGCCCCGCAATGCCAACACCCTCGTCGAGCGGATGCGTGACACGATCGCGCGCTCGTTGGGTGCGCTGCTGCTGTGCAAGCACGTCAAGGCCGACCCGGAGCGTTGTCCCGAACTGGCCGCCATCATCGAACAGGGCGACGACGAGTTCACCGTCCTGCTACGCAAGCGAGTGGCCCGGCACGTCGACGGCTGCGCGATCTGTGAGGAAGTGCGCGCCAGGATGGTCAACCCGGCCGCGCTGCTCGGCGCCGCGCCGGTACTCGTCCCCGCACCCGTGTGGCTGCGCGAACGCACCCTCGACAACGCGATGGTCGACCTGCCGCCGACGGGCTCCACCTCCGCCGGGCCCGAGGACGACACCTCGTGGTGGCCACCCAGGAACCTCGACGTCGACGATCTGGCGCCACCGCCAAGCCCCTCCGGAGCGGGGCAGGCGGCCTCCATGGTCAGGGGCAGGCCGGTGCGTGCCGGAATCGGCGCGGCGCTGGTGCTCGTCGGCATCGGCGGCGCTGCCGTCCTCGCCGCACCGGCCGCATTCCAGGTGGTCCCCGCGGACTCCCGCGAACCGCTGACGCCGACGTCCACGATCACCGCGCCCACCACCACCCCGTCGGCCGCGAAGCGCCTTGCGCCGAGCACCACCCCGACGACGCTGCCACCACCGGTGTTGATCACCACCACCACCTTCACCGTCGTGCCCGCCCCGATTCCCGAGACCACCTACGACGCGCCCGCCCCGTCCACCGTCCGGCCGACGACGCGCGAGTCGACGACGACCACCTCGCAACCGGTCACCACCCGACCGAAACCGACGACACGACAGTCGGACCCCGAGAGCACCGACGAGCAGCCACCACCCCAGGACCAAGACCCCCAGCCCTCGAGCGAGCCGCCGACGAAGACGAGGCCGACCATGCCCACCAGGGTCCCGCCGCCGGTGAAGGTCGAACCCGACTGCCCCCCTCAGGACACCACGTGCAATGGCGGCGGTGGGCCGATCTTCAACTGACCAGTGGCGCGATGACGGCCACGTAGATCACCACCACGGCAAGCGGCGCCATCAGCGGTACCCACGGCAGTGCCACGGGAATGGTGGCACCCAGCACGGCGACCGCGGAGAGACCAAGTGCGCCAAGCACCGTCGGTGTCGTCAGCGCCACGTCGCCTACCCTGGCGTGACGCAGCACGAGGTAGGCGGTCGCCGCCAGGCCCGCGATCCCGGCGAGCACCGGCGACGGATCGGCCAGTGCCAGGGCCACGGCCGCAGCCACTACCGCGAACGTCGCGGCCACCCGCCAGAAGGTTCCCAGAACCACCGACACCAGTGCCGCGACCGATGCGACGAGGGCCGGCCCGCCGCCCTGCAGGGTGGTCGCGGCCACCATCAGCAACCCGAACGCTAGGGACAGTGCGCGCATCGCGTCACCTCCTCGCCACGGCCCGACGACGCCGCGGCACCAGCCCCATCACCTGGTCGAGATTCCCCTCGGCGGACCACGCCACGATGTCGACGCCGATCGTGCGCATGTCGCGGTACATGAACGACCGCTGCATCGCCCACATCCGGGAGATCAGCGGGTCGTCCACGTCGTCGAACGGCGCACCGTCGAGCACGTCGACCGCCACCACGACGTGCCCTCGCCGGCACAGGTCGATCAGCGCCAGTGCGAAATCGGTATCGAGGAGCGTCGAGAACGCGACGACCACGGCCCCCGGGGGCAGCGCGGCGCGGGGAGCCAGTGTGCCGGTGGTGGTTTCATGCCCGTCGCCGGCACCCAGAACGGTGTCGAGCACGCGGTAGAACTGGCGTCGACCGATGTCGGCACCCAACCAGCGTGGCAGCCCGCCGAGTGCGACGACACCGGCCCGGTCCCCGTTGCGCAACGCGGTCTGCACCACCTGAACCGCTCCGCGCACCGTCCGCTCGGTGGCCCTGGTGGCGGGGCCCGGCGGCTGATCGTAGGTGTCCACGAGCACGACCACGTCGGCCGCCCGTTCGCTGAGCCGTTCGGTGACGTGCAGACTTCCCCGGCGGGCACTGACGGGCCAGTTGACGGTGCGCAGTTGATCACCGGGCACGTAGGCGCGGATACCGCCGTACTCGACGCCCCTGCCGACGTGTCGCGTCATGTGCGTGCCGAGGCGGTCGAGCAGCTCGGTGCGCGGCAGCGCGGTGGATTGTGCTGGTGCGACGGGAAATACGAAGACCTCGGCCACCACGGGCGATCCGAGAGCGGCCCGCCCGGCGAGCAGTCCACCCCGCGCAGAGACGTCGACTCGCACCGCGATCGGATACCGGCCCCACCGCTCGGCGGACAGGACGAGCTCGACTCGTCCCGACGGCGCGTTCGTCACCTCGAGCGCCGCGCCCTCGGCGGTGGACACGGACAGTTCGACCGGCGCCCCGTCGTCGGTCGTCGCCCACAACGCCAACCGGACCTGCTCGGTTTCGAAGCAGCGCAGCAGGCCCGGTTCGGCGTGGACCCGAACGGCGGGCGGCGGACGCTGCCAGCGCAGGGAGACCAGCGCACCGAGCAACGGTGCGGCGAACACGACGGGTTGCCAACGGGCACCGATCAGTGCGACCGCCAACGCCACCGCGGCACACGTCGCCAGCGCCAGCGCCAGCGATGAAGCCCGCCAACGCAACTCGACGTCGGTGGTCCGGACGTCGCTCACGTCGCACCCCGCGCCCGCGGCACCGGGAGCCGCCGCAGCAGCTCCTCCACCACGTCGGCGGTCCGCACCTGACGGACCCACATCTCGGGGCGCAGACTGATGCGGTGCGCCAGCGCGGGCACCGCGAGTGCCTTGACGTCCTCGGGGATCACGTAGTCGCGGCCCAGCAGAAGTGCTCTGGCACGGGCCAGCTGGACGAGGTCCAACTCGGCGCGCGGACTCGCACCCACCGCCACCTGCGGATGTTGACGGCTCGCCACGGCCAGCGACACCACGTACTGAAGGACGTCCTCGTGCACGGTGACCTGCTCGACCGATTCCCGCATCGCGATGAGCCGATCCGGATCGACGACGCGTTCCACGACGGGTTCCGCCGACCCCCGGTCGAGACGCCGCCGAAGCATCGACGCCTCGTCCCGTTCGGTGAGGTACCGCAATTCCAGTCTGATCGTGAACCGGTCGAGCTGCGCCTCGGGCAACGGGTAGGTGCCCTCGTATTCGATGGGGTTGTCGGTGGCCAGGACGATGAACGGTTCGGGCAGCTGATGGGTGACACCGTCGATGCTCACCTGGCGTTCGGCCATGGCCTCCAACAGGGCGGCCTGCGTCTTCGGCGGCGTGCGGTTGATCTCGTCGGCCAGAAGCAGATTGGCGAAGATCGGCCCCGGCCGGAACTCGAACCGGCCCGACTGCATGTCGTAGATGGTCGAGCCGAGCAGGTCCGCGGGTAGCAGGTCCGGAGTGAACTGCACGCGCTTGAACTCGCACCCCAGCGCTGCGGCGAAGCAGCGCGCGATCAGCGTCTTGCCCAGACCCGGGAGGTCCTCGATGAGGACGTGCCCGCGCGCGAGCAGGGCGGTGAGGATGAGGGTCAACGCCGGGCGTCGGCCCACTACGGCGCGTTGCACTTCGTCGAGCACCGCCTCGCAGTGGGCAGCGGTCGTGGTGACCGACAGGGTCATATTCGCTCCAGTCGTCGTAGGACGTCGTCGAGGACCGCGCGACCTGGACCCGACTGCTGCTCGCCCCCAGTTCGCACCACGTTGTCCGGATCCACCCACTGCCACAACTGTTCACCGAACAGCGCAATCGCGGTGGCGTGAAACACCCTCGGGTCCTTACCCTTTCGCTGGCCCGTGGCGAGCTCGAATTGCCGCGCGAGCATGGGCCGCAGATACTTGTCCCAGTCCGAGCGGGTGGAGTCGGCGCGGGCGATCAGGATCTCGGTCTTCGACCGCCATCGACGCAACGACTCGGCCGGGTCGCGGGCGCGCGAATCATCGATCGTGGCAACGGCATTGCGCACCAGGTACCAGCGCACCACGAGGAGGACGATGACGGCGGCACCGGCACCGGTCCAGAGCACGACGTGCCGATCGGGATGCGACAACGCCATCAGCTGGGCGCCGAGCACCACCACGATGGCCACGGCCGCGAGCTTCTTCACGCATGGCTCCGAAGCTCGTCGAGCACGTGGGTCAGGACGGCGACCGCCGCATCACGGTGCCCCTCGTTCATCACGTGCGGGCTGAACCGTGCTTCCTCGAAGAGGTCCACCAGCTGCGTTGCGCTGTCCGGAGCGAGGGCGTGGTGCTCGACTGCGCGGGCCAACACCTCTGATGCGGTGTCGAAGTCGCGTGGAGCGGCGTCGGGCAGGAGCGACAGTTGCCTCTCCATGGCGGCGTAGCACGCAATGATCGCCTTGCGCGGCTCGCGACTGAGGTCACCGACCTCGGCGAGTCCGACTTCTGCTGCGCGGGCCAGTGATTCGGATCCGGTATCGGAGTCGGCGTCCCGCGGGGCGTCCGCGGCCGGATTCCAGGCCGGGGGACGACGTCGACCCCGGGCCGCGATCAACGTCCCCACCACGATGACGACGAGGAAGACGATCGTGGCCCCGTAGAAGTATCCGAGCATGGTGGAGGCCGTACCAGGCTCGGCAGGCAACGTCGCGGCGGGAGCGGTGGCGTTCGTCGCCGGTTCGGCGGCGTCGGGGTTGGCGGTCGGTCCGCCCGTGTCGGCCTGCGGTCCGTCGCCAAGTCGACCGAGGAGCATGGAGAGCACCAGCCAGCCGAGCACGAGACCGAATCCGATCAGCGCGATCCGCCACGTCGGACGGCCGCGGTCGCCGCGGAGCCAGTCCGGCCTCTCGGCCGCCCGCGCCGGGGCGGCGGTCGGATTGCGCAGCCTCGTGATCACCGCGACGGACACGACGGCGATGGCCGCGACGAGCAGACCCACGACGACGACGGTCGCGACCGGATCGTCGGCCGCGGGGGCACGCCGGACGGGTTCCGCTCCGGGCAGATATCCGCGCAAGGCCGCCGCGGCCACGAAGACGAGCGCGACCAGGATGGTCACGGGAGCGAGGCCGTGTGTCCTCTTCCGAGGCTGCACCCGGCCGACGCTACGCGACCGGACCCGTCACGCGAGGTGTTGGCCGAAGAACGTCAGAATGCGACGCCACGCATCCTCCGCCTCCGGTTCGGAATAGGCGAGTCCTGCGACGTTCTCGATCAACCGGAGCGGCGCCGGCAGCCGGAAGTCGTTCATGAACGAGTGGCCGACGCCGGGGTACTCCTTCACGTCGCGCGCCACTTCGCCCTCGGACAAGGCGGCCTCGACCTTGGCCGCCGCGCCCGGCAGCATGCGGTCCTTGCCACCGTAGCTGGCGACCGTCGGGCACGCCCGTCGCAGCGGCAGATAGTCCGAGTCATTGTTCAGGACACCATAATTCGGCGCGACGGCGTCGAAGACCCCGCGCGGGGCGAGCAACAGACAGAACCCGCCGCCCATGCAGAACCCCACCGCCCCCACCTTGCCCGTGCAGCGTGCGTCGGCGGCCAGATGCTCCTGCGCGGCGACGATGTCGTCGATGGCGACTCCGCCACCGGACGACAAGGCGCGCAGCGTGCTCACCACGCATCGCGGGCGGAAGCCGCGACGGAACAGGGCGGGAGCCAGTGCCAGGTATCCGGCGGCGGCCAGGCGGTCGGTGATGCGCTTGATGTCGGCCGACAGACCCAGCGCGTCGTGGATCACGACGACGCCCGGCCAGGGACCCGGCCCCTCTGGAACCGCGAGATAGCCGGGCAGCGGACCCGCCGGTGCGGGATAGGTGACGTCAGGCATGACTCTCCTCGTCGAGCACGACCGCAATCGCAAAACCGTCCCACCCCTTGGTGCCCACGGTCTGGATCGCGGCGGTGTCCAACCGTGGGTGGCTACCCATCATCGCGAACATGTCCTTGACGGCGCGGGCCTGATGGTCGTCGGGCGCCGGGTCGAGGACGCGCCCGGAGCGGGCGATGTTGTCGATCACCACCAGGGCACCGGGAGCGGCGAGGCCGACGGCCCACCGCACGTACGCGGAGTTGTTCTCCTTGTCCGCGTCGATGAAGAACATGTCGAAGCGTTCGCCGCGCTCGGCGAGATGCGGAAGCGTCTCCAACGCGGTACCGACGATGATCTCGACGCGATCCTCGACCCCGGCCGTCCTCAGGTTTGCGAGGGCCACCTCGGCATGCTCGGGCTCATATTCGAGCGTGACGACCCGTCCGGCGGGTCCGACGCCGCGGGCCAGGGCGATCGTGCTGTAGCCGGCCAAGGTGCCGATCTCGAGAACCCTGGTGGCGCGCGTGATCCTCGCCAGAATCGAGAGCAGCTTGGCGTGCTGGGCGGAGACCTCGATTCTCGGCATGCCCGCGACGTCGGCCGTCTCCCGGGCGGCGGTCAGCGCGGCGTCCTCGGTGTGCAGCAACTCGCCGAACAGTGCGTCCAGGGCCTGCGGATCTGGCTCACTCACGGCGTCCACGGTAGCGCCACTCACCTGACGCCCTCCTTCGCATAGATCACCCGCAGCACGTGGCCGACCTCGGGACCCATCACCGCCTCGGCCAGCTCGCAGAACGTGACGACGAACTGCGGACCGTGTGGCGGTTCCGCCCGACTGAGGTGGTGGGCGATCTCGTGCAGCACCACCAGCTCGCGAAGCGCCCACGTGGTGTGCCGATCGGGCACGGCGACGGTCGCGACGGTGCCGTCGAACTCCCAGTGCGCCGCGGTAGCGCCGCGACGGGCGCGCACGGTGAGCGGGTCGGCGCGCGGCCATCGCGTACGCACGGACGGCAGCTTCATCACCTCTGCCACGTAGCGGCGCACGGCATCCACCGAACCGAACCGAGCCTCGGGCGGCAGGGTCAGCTGGGCTCCGAAGAAGTCGACGGCCCGGTTGCCCCGCTCATCGGCGCGGTCGAAGAGCGTCCGCACCAGCTGCTCCGCGGCGTAGACCTTGGCACGCTGGGTGTCGCGAGGCACCTACCGGTCCAAGGGTCTTCGCGCCCCCGCGAGCTCGGTGCTCGGCCCTAGCCGAGCCCGTCGACCCGCCCTGTCACCGGCGCGGCGGGCATCCGACGAGTAACCCGCCGAGGCGCTGGTGGCGCGCCACGTGCCCCGCGCCTTGGATGCTTCCCGATAGAAGCTCTTCAGTTCGATGTCCTTGTTGCGCAATGCGATTGCGGTACCCGGCTGCTGATCACGCCCGGTGGTGGCCGCGTACCTGGCCTCCTCGCGGGCCTCCGCCAGCCGCTGCCCGATGCGCGCGCCGAACGCCAGGTGGAAGTTCAGGCGTGCAGTGATCGTCGGGGTGGGCCGGTGCGCTCCGGTGGCGATGTACGTGTCGGACGCCTTCACCATCTGCACCACCAGGCTGGCGTACAGCGCGTGCGTGGCGTCGATGTCCTCGCCGAACCCGTAGGCGTAGACGAACGTCGAGTTGGAGGCGACGTCGCACTTCACGTCGTTGGCCAACGCGATCGCGACGAAGAGTTGGACGTAGGTGCGCAGGCCCTTGCTGCCCGCTTCCCCGATGGTGATGGTGCGCTGTACGGGCACCTGCGCCGCGCTTCGCGTCGACGAGTGTGCCCTGGCCACGGCGAGGTCGATCGACGTGGTGGTCGCGAGGCGTTGCGCAGCCGACATGAATGCTTCGGCTTCGTGGGGGTTGTCGGTGTTCTCGGCTTGGCGCAGGAGGGCTGCGATGCGCGCCAGCATCTTGTCGTCACTCATGCGCGATCCCGCTCCGCTTCTTGCTGTTCCTCATGCGCCCAACCTAGGGAACCAGTACGACTTTTCCGCGGGCGTGCCCGGTCTGTAGATAGCGGTGCGCCTCGGCCGCCTCGGCGAGCGGGAACACCCTGTCGACGGTCACCTCGAGGTCGCCGGACGCGGCGAGGTCGATGATCGGCGCGCGGGAGGCGTCTCGAATCGCCTGTCCACCGTCGGCCTCGGTCAGGACCGCGACACCGAGGTCAGGGGCCTTGGCGAAGCCGGCGATCGTGGCGATGCGACTGCGGTCGGTGACGAGTTCGACCGAGGTGTCCAGGGCCTCGTCGGTGCCGACCAGGTCCAGGGCGGCGTCGACGGGGCCGATCGCGCGCACCCGGTCAGCGAGTCCGTCGCCGTACGCGACGGGTTCGGCACCGTATCCGCGCAGCTGATCGTGCCGCGCGGGGCTGGCGGTGGCGATCACCTTCGCGCCCCGCGCCACCGCGAGTTGCACCGCCATCAGGCCCACCCCACCGCTGGCGCCGTGGATCAGCACGGTGTCACCGCTCCCCACCCGAGTGTTCGTCAACAGGTGCCACGCGGTGCCGCCGACGAGGAGCAGTCCCGCGGCTTGCTCGAAGGTCAGCGATGCGGGCTTGTGTCCCACGTCGGAGGCCTGGGCGATCACCCGGTCGGAGTAGCCACCGCTGACGTTGGTGACGATGACCTCGTCCCCGACTGTCAGTGCCCCGGTGTACCCGGCCGCTCCGGGCGTGATCTCGGAGACGACGCCCGCCACTTCCATGCCCACCGGCATCGGCAGCTTGGCCGGATCGGCACCCATCTGGCCGCTGTACAGCTTGTAGTCGATGGGGTTGGCACCCGCCGCCCGAACGTCGACGAACACCTGCCCCGCACTGAGGCTCGGCAGCGTGATGTCTTGCAGCGCAAGGACTTCGGGCCCACCATAGGCTTTCGCGACCACGGTTCTCGTCATGGGACCGAGTCTAGTCACTACTTGTCGACGAAGCCGTCCAGCGCGGTCACCAGCTGCGGCGACAACGGATCCTGCTTGGCGTAGTTGCCGACGTTGTCCGTCGGGTCGTCACGCAGCACGTGGCTGACGCCCGCGAGTCGGACGACGGTGAGCGCGGTGTGGGCGAGCGCGTCGAAGAGCGGTTGATCGGAGGGGCACGTCGCCTGGCTGTCGGCGTCCGAGCAGGTGGCCAGCACCGGCATGCCCGCGGGCAGGGCGGACGCCGACTTCAGTGGGTCGATCGCGTCGGCCTCCACGACCGCCTTGACGTTGGAGGCGTTGAGGATGGCGCCGAGCCCCTCGGGCAACTTTGCGGGCGCGGTGCCCTTGGTACGCGCCTCCACGACGGCGGCGTTCCATGCCTTCTGGACCTCGTCGGCCTGCTGTTGATTCTTGGCGCCCGCCTTGACGTCGGCGGCCAACCCGGACTGCACGCGCCCGGTGATGATGTCGAGGTAGCGGCCCGCGAGGGGCTGAAAGAGGCCAAGTGAGTGGATCTTCGGCGCGTCGGGCGCGGTGTCGTTGGCCAGTGACATGGCATGCACGGTGCCTTCGCCGATGGCATAGACCGAGAGGCGCGCCTTGTCGGTGCCCGGCTGGCCCGCGAGATGGCGGATCGCGGCCTTGGCCCCCAGGTCGTAGACGGCGCTGCCGACCTCGGTGGGTCGCAGCGCATACGGCCCGAGCCCCGTCTTGCCGGTGCCGACCTTGTCGTAGCGCAGGGTGGCGATCCCCTTGTCCGACAGGTATTCCGCCAGCTGCCGCATGTTGCCGACCGGACCCGCTACCGCGTTGTCCCCGTTGCGGTCGGTGTTGCCGCTCTCCGAGATCAGCAGTGCCGCCGGACCCGCGGGCGCGCTCTCGTCGTGGCGATAGGTGCCGTAGATGGTCAGGCCGTCCGCGGTGAAGGTGACCTCGTCGTCGACCCAGCCCTGGTGCGCGGGGGCCGCAGCCTCCTTGCCTGCCGAGCAACCCGCGGCCAGCAGCGCCGCGGTCACCAGGACGACGAGCAGGCGGCCGATCGCCCTCACAGGTGAACCTCGATCCACGACACCACGTCGTCGAGCACCACTGCGCGCTCGGGCTCGTTGAACACTTCGTGATACAGCTCGGGATAGACCTTCAGGTTGACGTCGGTCGAGCCGACGCACTCCACCAGCCGCTGGCTGCCTGCGACGGGGATCAACTTGTCATGACCGCCGTGCACGACGAGCAGCGGCGCCGTCAGGGACGCGGCGCGCTGCGGCATCGTCGAGCCGACACCGATCAAGGCCTTGCCGATGCCCGCGGGCAGCTTGCCGTGGTGCACCAGCGGGTCCGCTTCGTAGGCGGCCACCACCTGGGGATCCCTCGACACCGCATCGGCGGGGAGAGCCTCGACGGGCAGCCCGGGCAGGATGCTGCCAAGGACGTTGGCGACGGCGGTCTTCACCGGCGACACCGCGTCCTGGGCGTAGACCGCAGGCCCGGACAGCACCATCGCGGCGTAGTCGTCGGGGTGCTCGACGCCATAGGTGAACACCACACCACCGCCCATGCTGTGGCCGAGGACGACACGCGTGAGTTCTGGGTGCGCCGCGGTCGCAATGCCGACCAGGTGGTGGAAGTCGGCGGTGTACTCGGAGATGTCCTTGAGGTAGACGCGCTTTCCACCCGAGCGGCCGTGTCCGCGCAGGTCGATGGCGTAGGTGAGCAGTCCGCCCTCGCCGAAGCGCTGCGCGACGTGGTCGTAGCGGCGGGCGTGCTCGGCATAGCCGTGGCACAGGATCACCACGCCGGTGGGTTCCGTGTCGGGCGTCCAGACGTCGTAGACGATGCGGACCCCGCCGACACCGTCGAAGCTGCGTTCGCTGCGGGTTGTCGCCATCAGGGGAGACTAGCGGGCCGGGCTGAACGGCCGAATCAGCGACGGTGTCGCCTGTCACAGCATCTCGGTAGGGTGACTCGGGTGAGCGTGCTCGCCGAAAGGTTCGACTCCAAGGACGCCTTCCTCGCCGACGCCCAGCGGTACCGGCGGGAACTCATGGCGCACTGCTATCGCATGACCGGTTCGATTCACGACGCCGAGGACCTGGTCCAGGAGACCTACCTTCGCGCCTGGAAGTCCTACGAGCGCTTCGAGGGCCGGTCGTCCATTCGGACCTGGCTGTACCGCATTGCGACCAATACCTGTCTGACGGCTCTCGACGGACGGTCTCGTCGTCCGCTACCCGCCGGTCTCGGCGCGCCGAGCTCCGACCCGGCGGCCGACATCGCCGAACACCACGAGATCCCCTGGCTCGAGCCGCTGCCGGATTCGCCGCGGGAGCATCCGTCCGACCCGTCGGTGATCGTGGAGTCCCGCGACTCCGTGCGCTTGGCGTTCATCGCGGCGCTACAGCACCTGTCGCCACGACAGCGAGCCGTTCTGGTGTTGCGCGAGGTGCTGCAGTGGAAGGCAGCGGAGGTCGGCGAGGCGATCGGCGCCTCCACCGCGGCGGTCAACAGCCTGCTGCAGCGAGCCCGCGCGCAGCTCGACGAGGTTCACCCCACCCAGAACGACGACCTCTCGACGCCGGAGTCACCAGAGGCTCAGGACCTGCTGGCGAAGTACATCAGCGCGTTCGAGACCTACGACATGGACACGCTCGTCACCCTCTTCACCGACGACGCGATCTTCGAGATGCCGCCGTTCGATGGCTGGTACCAAGGACCTACCGACATCGTCATGCTGTCCAAGGTGCACTGCCCGGCCGAGGGTGCCGGTGACATGCGCTTCATCGCCACCACCGCCAACGGCCAGCCGGCCGCCGCGCTCTACATGCTGAACCGCGACACGGGTCGACACGAGGAATTCCAGCTGCACGTGCTGTCCGTTCAGCCCAGCGGCATCGCGCACGTGGTGGCATTCCACGCCATCGGGAACGGGCTGTTCGCGAAGTTCGGGTTGGCCCCCACCCTTTAGGCGCCGAGTGGCCACTTATGCCACGCGGTCGCCCAAATACCGTGCGATAACTGGCCATTCGGCACCCGCCTGGTGAAGGGCGGCACAGGTTCTGTTGATGATCACGTCACGGTGGTAGCGCAGCATGTCGGCGCTCACCCGAATGATGAGCCACCCTCGCTCCAGTAATTCCGCAAGACGGTCGATGTCACGCTCGTGCTGTCGCGGGTCAGTCCAGTGTTGAACGCCGTCGTACTCGACACCGACCTTGAACTCTTCCCAGCCCATGTCGATGCGCCAGTCATCGACCACGATCTGCGTTCGAGGCCGCGGTAGTCCCGCATCGACGAGTAGCAGTCGTGTCCGGGTCTCCTGTGGCGATTCGGCGCCGCCGTCCATCAGCTCGACCACGTCGCGCAACTGACGCATGCCGCGCACGCCGGCGTGCCGTCGACTCAGCAGTTCGACGGACGATGCCGGCACGCCAGTCGCATGGGCCAATGCGTCCACCCTGACCACCGCCAGCGTGCGTCCTCGGCGGCGACCCAGGTCGAACACCGTGCGCGCAGGGGTCGACACCGAGATTCCCGCTACGGACTGCACCTCGTCGGTCGACAACTCGTCGCGGTGGATCAGGATGCCCGCGACGGGCTTGCCGTTTCGGCGATGCAACTCTGCCGGTTGCGTCGGGTCCACCCATTTCGAGCCGTACACGGCCGCGGCGGATAGCCCCATCAACGTCGACTGCCGCCCCGACCACAGCCACGCTGCCACCGCGCGATCGGCGGCTGTCATTTCGACGCCCATCGGCACGTAGACGTCTCGGTAGACGCGGTCGTATCGACTGGCCAGCGCGCGACGGCTCACGTCACCGCGAGCCAGTGCCTCGGTTCCTAGGAACGGCGTCGTCACCGTCCCACGATGCGACGATCCGGTCTCCGCGCGCTCAATTCATCCACAGGCGCGAGTGGCCAGTTATCACACGCAATCTCCCGAAAAGCGTGTGATAACTGGCCACTCGGCGGCAGAACCTACTTGGGGGGCATCCGGATGCCACCGTCGACGCGCACGACCTCGGCGTTCATGTACGAGTTGGTGATCAGCTCGATCACCATCGACGCCAGCTCCTCGGGCTTGCCGAGGCGATGCGGGAACAGCACGGACTCGCCGAGCTTGGCCTTGAACGCCTCGGAACCTTCGCCCTCGCCGTAGATCGGCGTATCGATGAGTCCCGGCGCCACGGTGTTCACGCGGATGCCCGCAGCGGACAGGTCGCGGGCGACCGGCAGGGTCAGTCCGACGACGCCGCCCTTGGACGACGAGTAGGCGGCCTGGCCGATCTGGCCGTCGAATGCCGCGACGCTCGTCATGTTGACGATGGCACCGCGTTCACCGGTGTCGGTGAACTCGTTGCGGCTCATCGCGGTGGCGGCCAGTCGGATGCAGTCGAAGGTGCCAACCAGGTTGATGGCGAGCACCTTCTTGTAGGCGTCGAGGTTGTGCGCCGACGCGAACTCGCCATCGCGGCCGATGGTGCGCTGGGCCCAGCCGATGCCTGCCGAGTTCACCAGGGCACGCAGCGGGCCGAGGTCGGCGGCCGTGTTGACCGCGTCCTCGATCTGTTCGGTGTTGGTCACGTCGACGCTGACGAACACGCCGCCGATCTCGTGGGCGAGTTCCTGGCCGCGGTCGGCCTGAAGGTCCGCCACGACGACGCGCGCTCCCTTGGCTGCCAACTGGCGGGCAGAGGCCGCGCCGATTCCCGATGCGCCGCCCGTGACGATTGCACTAGCTCCGTTGATGTCCACGACGAATAGATTAAGCCGACGGGTTTCGGCGCCCTCGCAGCCTCTCCAAGACCGACGACGTCCATCGATCCAATGCGGCGAGATCGCCTGATCGCATCCCCGCGAACACCACCTCGCGGACCAGCGCGACGTGACCGGCAGCAGCCGCCTCCAGCGCTGTCCGGCCGGCGTCGGTCAGCTCGACGGTGGCGCCGCGGCGGTCGTCGTCAGCCCCGCGCCGTGCGACGAGGCCGCGGGTCCGCATCCGCCTCAGCTGGTGGGACAGCCGACTCTGTTCCCAGGCCAGCCGCTCGCCGAGTTCGTGCACGCGGCAGACGTCACGTTCCTCGAGGGCGACGAGCACGTCGTAATCGGCCAGCGACAGCCCGCAGTCGCGTTGCAGCTGGCGGTTCATCTCGACCTGCAGCGCCGCCCCCATCTCCAGGTAGTTGCGCCACACTCGCTGCTGTTCGGTGGAGAGCCACATGGAATATATGACACATCATCTAAGTTGTCGTGTCCAGTGCCAGCCACCTAGGCTGGCAACCATCTCCCGAGGAGCTCTCCCATGACCCCCAGCGACACCGTCGACATCCGACGCGCGCAGGACCGCGCCGCCACCAAGATTTCCTGGCTCGACTCCAAGCACTCGTTCTCGTTCGGCGGCAACTACGATCCCGCCAACACCCACCACGGACTGCTGCTCGTCAACAACGACGACAAAGTGAAGCCCGGTAAGGGTTTCGACACCCACCCCCACCGCGACATGGAGATCATCACCTGGGTGCTGCGGGGGTCGCTGGTGCACCAGGATTCGACGGGCCACTCCGGTGTCATCTATCCCGGACTGGCACAACGGATGTCCGCAGGCCGCGGAATCCTGCACTCGGAGAAGAACGACTCCTGGACGTTGACGGGCGACGCCTCACACTCCGAGCCCGTGCACTTCGTTCAGATGTGGGTGGTGCCCGACGAGGCAGGCATCACGCCGGGGTATCAGCAACTCGAGATCGACGATGAACTGATGCGCGGCAAGCTCGTGACCATCGCATCGGGGATGCCCGAACACGCGGATGAGGCCGCGATCGGCATCAGTAACAAATATGCCGCACTACGCGGCGCGCGGCTGCAACCCGGCGACACCGTCGAGTTGCCGCAGGCGCCGTACCTGCACCTTTTCATACCTCGGGGCGAGGTCGTGCTGGAAGGCGCGGGTCCACTGCACGAAGGCGACGCCGTGCGCTTCACGGCATCGGGCGGTCAGCGGATCACCGCAACCGAGCCCGCCGAGATTCTGGTGTGGGAGATGCATGCGAGCCTGGCCGCCGCGTAGGCGACGTCATACCGCCACGGCCCTCGGGCTGATCGGCGTCCTGCTCCTGGCGGGGTGCTCGTCGAGTCCCCCGCCGGCAGCGGAACCCTCGGCCTCCTCTGCCACCTCACCCGCCGCCGCGGGTCTCACCGAGGTGACGGTTCAGGTGCCGACTGACTTGGCCGCCGCACCCTTCGATGAACCCCGAAAGGCGTTGGTGCCCAACGGGTGGACGATGTCCGTATGGGCGCGGGTGCCCAAGCCGCGCCTTGCGGTATGGGCACCCGATGGCGCGCTGCTGGTCTCCATTCCCAGTGTGGGACAGGTGATCCGGGTGCAACCGTCGGGCCTCGGACCGCAGCTGCAACTGCTCGAAGCTGGCATGGACCAACCCCACGGACTGGCCTTCGCCGGTTCCACGCTCTACATCGCCGAGAGCGATCAGATCGACGCCTTCGACTACACCGACGGGAAGGCCGTCCGTCCGCGCACCATCGCGGCGAATCTCCCCGATGCCCGCAGCCCCGAACTCGGCGGTGCCTACTCGCATGCCTTGAAGAGTGTCGCCGTCGGACCCGATGGGGCCGTGTACTTTTCGATTGGATCGACCGGCAACATCTCCGCCGAGGACCGCTCCGCCACCCCTCAGCGGGCGACCGTGATGCGGGTTCCACCCGGCGGCGGACCATTCGCACCCTTCGCGACCGGAGTGCGCAACGGCACCGGCTTGGCCATCGCCCCGGACGGCGCGCTGTGGACGGCGGTGAACAATCGCGACAACGTCGAGGTGCCGGACCAGGGCTCGTCCTACGGCCAGGTGGTGCCGGACTACGTCAACGACCATCCGCCGGAGTCCGTCGCAAATTTGACTCCTGGACGCGAACTGGGTTGGCCCTACTGCAATCCCGACGGCGGTCCCGCGAACCTGGCCTTGATCCGGGACGTCCAGACCAACGCCGACGGCTCGAGGATGGACTGCGCCGCCCTGGCACCCATCGAACAGAGCATGGGCGCGCATTCCGCGCCGCTGGGCATGGCCTTCGTCGATGGCGCTCTGCCCGAGCCCTACTCGCGCGGCGCGCTGGTTGGAGTCCACGGCTCGTGGAACCGTCAGCCACCACGCGCCCCCGAGGTGTCGTTCTTCCCTTGGCGCAACGGCACTCTGGGCGATCAGCAGACGTTCGTCGGCGGCTTCCAGGCTGACGACGGGTCGCGCTGGGGCAGGCCCGTCGCCGCGGTCGTTGGCCCGGACGGCGCCGTGTACGTCACCGACGACGCAGCGGACGCCATCTATCGAGTGGCACCGCCGGGGCGGTGAGCGGCTCCATCAGAGGGCGTTGAGGACCGACGTCAACTTCTTCTCGGTGTCTCCTGCGAGCTTCTCGAAGACGAGCTTCATTGCCGGGCTGAGGAGCTTGGCCGCACCCTTCATCTCGAGATCGGCCTGATAGGTGATCACGGAACCAGAGCCGGAGGCGTCCACCGTGATGGTGTCGATCGACGTCGACGAGTCGTTCTGGCCGACGAAGACCAACGTCCGGTTGCTCAGCTTGTTGAGCGTGTAGGTCAGCTCCGCGGTCACGCCGACGATCTTGGAGACGTTGTGCCAGGTGGTCCCGACCTCGATCGGCCCGCTGCCCTCCCGCGTGCACGATTGGGTGCCCGGATCCCATTCCTCGGCGTTGGAGAAGTCCTTGAGGTAGTCGATGACCCGGTCGGGGGTGGGGGTGACGGAGAAGGTCCGCGAGACAGTTGGCATGGGAAGCGCTTACCCCACCCCGCAGTGGCTCACTCGTGACGTGACGAGGGACTCCACGCTGGGGTTTTCCGTTGCTACCGCCGACTCGGCAAACCGCGACGGAAGAATTCCGTCGTTGCGAAACCGTCGCTGTGCTGTTACCAAAGTTAGCGGTGAGTCGGCTGTGATTGCAGGGACGTTGTCGCCATGCCCGCAACATGTACCGATTGGGGCCACCCGTGCCGGTTTCCGCAGCGAACCTCCGACGGTTCGTCGCCTCGGCGACGGCGTTGGCGCTCGGCGCTGTCCTGGCGACGATGTTCACCGCCCCCAAGGCGCGTGCGGCGGACGGTCGCGAGCTGCTCGCAGGCGCGATCGCCAACACCCGCGGCTCTTATCTCGTCTACAACTTCGGCGGCAACAACCCGGCGCCGATGCTCAATGCCGGCGGCAGCTGGTACGAGATGGGCAGCGGCGGTCATCTGATGATCATCAAGTCCGCGTCCCAGCGGCTCACGCCGCGCCTCTTGGTCGACTCGCACCGCGGTTATCAGGCCTGCTGCGAGTCCACGCCGGGCGCCCGCACCAGCGAGGGCCTGCTTCAGGCCTCCGAGACGTTCACCCCCATCCAGGCCTGGCAGGCGCTGGGCAAGCCAACGATAGCCATCAACGCCAACTTCTTCGACGTGCGCGGACAGCAGGGCGGGTCCTGGAAGACGACTGGATGCAGCTCACCTCTCGGCGCGTACTTCGACAACACCCGCGGCGGCGGCCCGGCGAACGCCGTGGTGACCGGCACCCTCGCCTATGCGGGCAAGCAAGCGCTGTCGGGCGGCGATGAGGTCTGGACTGCGTTGTCGACGATGATCCTGCCCGTCGGCGGCGCGCCGTTCGTCGTCTCACCACGTTCGCCCGACGACTACGACGCGGCCACCCCCGTCATCAAGGACCTGTCGGACAAGGGCACCCGGTTCGTCGCAGTCAGCGGTCTGGGGCTGCTCGCGCCGGGCGCCACCGGCCAGATGAACGACGGCGGACCGCGCGCCGCCCGTACTGCGATCGCGTATGCCCGCGACCGTGACGAGATGTACGTGTTCCAGGGGGGCAGTTACACGCCCGACCAGATCCAGGACCTGTTCCGCGGACTTGGCAGCGACACCGCCATCTTGCTCGATGGCGGAGGCTCCTCGGCGATAGTGCTGCGTCGCGACACCGGTGGCATGTGGGCGGGCGCGGGCGTACCGAAGGGCTCGTGCGACACCATGGCCGTACTGTGCGACGCCCGGGAGCGCGCCCTGCCGAGCTGGCTCGCCTTCAACTGACCTCAGGCGGCCTTGTCCGCCGTCGACCCCTGCGACGCCGAGCCGGCGTCCGATGACGCCGCGCTCGGGGCATCGGCACCGCCCGTCTTGGCTGGCTTGTCCGCAGACTTGTCGCCCTTGGGCGAAAAGTCATTGGCGGTGTCGCGAACCTCGTTGGTCGTCGGCTTGGCGTGCTTCGGCGGCTTCGAGACGCCCGCATCGGGAGTGGAGTCGTCCTGTGCGGATCCCGTGTCGACGTCCGGCTTGGCATGCTTCGGCCCGGTGGTCGGCTTGGCGGGCGCGACGTCAGTGGCAGCGGCCGCGGGGGCCTGCTCGCCAGCAGCAGAGGTCTTGTCACCGTCGGTAGTTGGGGTCTCATCGGTCGCGGCGGGCGTCGCCTTATCCTCCGATGCACTGGTCGTCGCCTCCCCCGGTGCGGACTTCTCGACCGTCGAGTCCTTCGCCGCGACGGCATCCTTCGATTCATCCGCAGCGGCAACAGGGCTGGGCTCGACCGAGGCGACGCTCAGCAGGCGGGCGCTGGTCGAAGGAATGGCGGTCGCCGAGGTGGCCGAGGGCGTAGCCACGGGCGTGCTCGCCGCGAGCGGCGTCGTCAGGCCGGCCAGGCCGCCAAGCGGATTGCCACTGAGCAGGGCATTGAGCAGGTTGGCGAGCACGTTCGGCGTATTCGGCGTGGGGTTGGGCCCGAGTTCCTTCTGGATGCCCCCGATGAGCGCGTTGATGGTGTCGCTGAGCACCAGGCCGGGGTCGAGGTTGGGAAACGACAGGAACGGCGTCTCGGTACCGGCCTGGGAGAAGTCCCTGGTGTACGTGCCGTCGGGATTCCGCACGACGTTGGAGTACCCCACGTCGGTGAGGATGCGCAGCGCCGGTGCGAGCGCATTGGCGATGCGCATCGGAATCTGCGCCAGCGGGGCGAGGCCGACGATGTTCAGGAAGTCCGATGCCAGGTACAGCGGTTCCAGCAGCGGCAACGTAGCCGAGTGCAAGGTCAGATAGACGTTGAGCGCCAACGGATTACCTTTGAGCACCGACTCGTCCACCAGGTCGCCCACCTGTCCGAGGATCTGCTGCCCGAGCCCGTCGAGATCCAGGTTCAGCCCGCGGAGCAGGTACGTCGGCGACAAGCCGGCCGCAAGGTTGTTGACGAGGGTGACCGCGTTCGGCCAGGAGGCCAGGTCCGACAGCGGCTGGTACTCGTAGGTCGCATCGATCAGGATCGGCAACACGTTCGCCGCACCCAGCGTGACCCCGGTGCCGAGAACCGGAATGCCGGCGCCGTTGCTGGTCGCCTGCGTCTTCGGGTTGACCGTGTCGATGCCGAACAACGAGGCAAGGGGACCGAAGCGCGCCAGTGCGCCACCGTCCGGTCGCGCCGGATTGTTGAGCAGCACCAGCGGCAGGATCGTCAGGCTGCCGAGAAGCGGATCGGTTCCGACGTATGCCGAGCCTCCGGGCTGAGAAGCCAGCTCCGCCAATACCTTTCGGTACGCTTCCGCCGCGGCGAACGCACCGAATCCGATGCCGACCGTGGGGGTGACCCGGACGTCGATGACGTCGGGCAGTTGGCTGGTCAGCGGATCGGTGATGCTGGCGATCAGGTTGGCCAGGGGGGCGATGAGCAGGGACGCGCCAGGGAGGCTGCTCTGCCGTAGCTTCCCGAGCAACAGGTCCAAGACGCCGTCCACGCCGAGTCGCGCGTACGGGGTTCCGTTGATCTCGTTGGCGACCGAGTTGGGCAGCGACGGCACCCAGCCGAGGTCCAGGCCGAGCGTCTTGAGTGCGGCGAAGGTGGGGCCCGCGGTGATGACGTTGAGACCGGGGACGGCCAAACCGGACAGGTTGAGCGGATCGGAGAGGTTCAGTCCGAGCAGCGCCAGCACGCCGGTCAGCGTGCCGTCGGTGACTTCGTCCACGCCGAGCAGGTTGAGAACGCTCGTCAGGAGCGTGAGATCGCCCCCGGTCAACTGGCCAAGGACGGGACCGAGCACGGGAACGTCGAGGGAGAGGCTGGCGAGAATACCGGGGAGCAGGTTCGCCGGCAGGTTGGCGAGCAGGCCGGTGATGAGGCTTTGCGGGTCGACTCCCGCGGCTTGGGCGAGCGCCGAGAGATTGATGCCGTTGACGACGGCTTTGATGATCGTGTCAGCGAGTGCCTGATTGCCGTCGTAGATCGCGGTACCCAGTCCACCCGTGACGTCGGGGACCTGATCGTGGTTCGGTAGCAACCTAATGGCGGCAGCGAGGTCGACGTCCGCGGCCGTCACGCGCTTCACGGGCGCCGGAGGCGGTTCGACACCGACAGTCAGGGCCGTGGCCGTCGCTGTGGCGGCGCTGACCAACGCCACGCCCATCCGACGCCGCCTTCTGATGCGGTGCGTACCTGCCATCTGACCTGTCCTTTCGACCCACCCGTGAGCTATGTCACAGCACGTTAACACTTACGCATGCGGCAATACCAACATTGCTGAGTCGTTTCTTAGGCAGGGCTCGCACATTCGCCCTCAGGCCGAAAGTGCGCCTTATCTGTACGTTCACGGATTGACGCCAGTGCAAATTAATGACGGTCCTGGCAACTAAGGTCGGCTATGTAGACGCGGAGTGCTCGTGGCACTCGGTGCACTTTTTGCCAGCGCGGCTCGATACGACCCGGGGTCGTGCCGTTGACCTGCCAGATCAAGATCTGTGAATCAGTTGCGAGTGCGCTGAAAATCGCCGCCGACGTCGATTCGACGTCCTCGAAGTCCTCATTTTCGCGTGACGTAGGCGCCCACCGTCCGAGGTCCTACGGCTGGCCGGTCACCTTACGCAACGTGAGGTCCCTGACCGCGGTCGGCAGATTCGTCATCAACCGCACCTGCGCCTTCGGACCGAAGCCGACGACGTACCGGGCGCGGGGCCGACGAGTCGTCAGCGCCCTCTCCACTACGGCGGACACCTCGTCCGTCGGAACCGCCATGCGCTGAGCGATGGGGATCAGCTTCTTCATCCCTGCCAGGTGCTTGGCGTACAGCGCCCGGTGGTGCGGTTCCATCGCCGCCTCCGTCTCCAGAACGACTTCGCCCGCCGAGCGCCACATGTCGGTGTCCGTCTGCGCCGGCTCGATGATGACCACCGGAATGCGCCACGGCCGCAGTTCCATCCGCATGGCGTCCGCTGCGGCCTCGAGGGCGTACTTCGAGGCGCTGTAGGCGCCGAGCATCGGCATCGACATCCGGCCGTTCACACTGGACATGAAGACCACCCGGCCCGTGGATTCGCGGAGCTTCGGCAGTACGGCCCTGGTCACGGCTAGTTGGCCAATGACATTGACCTCCAACTGCTTTCGCCAATCAGCCGTGGTCACCGCCTCCATCGGTCCGTTGACGGCGATGCCGGCGTTGTTGACGATTCCGTCCAGGCGGGCGGGCAGTGACCGGGCCAGGTCGGCGATGTGGCCGTCGTCGGTCACGTCGAGAATCACGGGCGTGATGCGGCGGGTATCGGCGGCAGCGACGGCCGCAGCATCATCGGGCGTACGGACGCCCGCGACGACGTCCCAACCACGTTGGGCCAGATATTCGGTGATCGACCGTCCGATTCCACGGGAGGCACCGGTGACGAGAACTGTGGGCATGACGTCAGGTTAGTGGCCGGCCGGACTAGAGCCGCGGAGTCAGATCGAGCTTCGTCACGGCGACCATCTGGGTGATCAACCAACGGTTGTCCTGCGGCTTCATCGTCAGGCGATAGGACAGGTAACGCAGGGATGGAATGCCCTTGGTCACGGGACTGGTCGCCACCGAGTTGGTGTAGACGATCGCCGTGGCCTCGGTGGGCGTGAGTGACTCCACCGCCGCGCCGAGCACCTGCGTGTTGTTGGTGACCTGGGCCTGCTTGTTGGGCGCGACGATCGCGTCGATGTAGCGCTTGTAGTCGGCGGCGAAATCACCACCGAGGTACCTGGCGGAGCGGTCGGGCAGCTTGTCCATGTCGTCCGGGGTGTACGTCCACAGGGTGGTGATCGCGCTCGCCGCGGTCTCGGCGATCACGAACTTCGTGTGCACCGCCGCACGGTCGGCCAGGTAGGGCTGGATGGTGGCGCCTGCGAACGCGGCTGCGGCGATGAACGCCACGCTCGCGGCGATCGCGACGATCTTCAATCCTCGCCCCGCCGTCCGATGCGGGACGAGGACGACGTCGGGCTCGTCCGCTTCGGCGTCGGGGTCCTTCTCGGCCACGTCGCCCACGGCCGCGGGGACCGCCTTGTCCCGCCGCCACGACCTGCGGCGGCCCCTCGACTCGGTCACGGGTTCGGCGACGGTCGCCTCCTCCGTATCGGTCGCCGCGGTGTCGGCTGCGGGCTCCTCGACCTCGGCGGGCTCCGCCGTGTCGGCCGGGGCCTCGTTCGCCGAGTCGGTCTGCTGCGCCTTTTGCCGCGGCAGCCGGTGGCGATTGCGCGCCGCCTTCCCCTGCGGGACGGAGGCAGTATCGGCGTCGGCGGTCAGATCACTTGAATCAGCTGGCTGATCTTCCACTGCTGCCCTTCCTCGATAGTCGTTACCACCCAACGGGTTCCGCTCTCTATGGGCGTCTTGCCGTCGGGACCCGTGGACTTGACGTTGGTCGCCACCAGGATGTCGGCGCTGCCGTTGTCATTCCACCGCTGAACTCCGGCCTCCTGGACGACGCCGGTGGTTGGCTCGGCCCGCGCGACCTGTATCACGATGTCGTTCAGCTTCTCCTTGAACGACTTCGAGAAGTCGCCCGTGCCCTGCGCGAGGATCCGATCCGCATAGTCGTTGGCGTGGAACGGATCCAGCGACGTGTACTCCGTCATGAAGCCACGCACGTAGAAGAGTGCGGCGGCGTCCCGGTCCTCGGTCTTGGTGAAGCTCACGTGACCCACGAGGATGAACACACTGCCCGCGATCGCGGCGGCCGCGAGCACGAAGGACAGCAGGGCGGTGACCGGGAGGCCCCACCGCAGCGGAGCCTTCGGGCCGGCGGCGTCCACGGCGAAGAAGTCCCGCTCCTTCTCGTCGACCTTGCGACGTGGGCTCATCGGCCGGCTCCCCTGGGCTGAGGTGGCGGCGGGGGCTGCGGTGGCTGCGGCTGTGTCTGCGGCGCACCGTTCTGACCCGTCAGCGGCTTCTTCAGCACGGTGAGCACCGCGACCTGCCAGCGGCCGTTCGACTTCTCGAAGTCCGCGCGCACGGTTGCGGTGATGAACTTCAGGCTGTTCGGGTCCGATCCGCGTTGACCTTGCAGCGCCAGCAGCACGGCCGCGCGATCGGTGGTCGCGGACAGCACTGCGCTGCTGACCGCCCAGTATTCGTTGTCGGTGACCCCGGACTTCTGCACGGCCTGCTGCTGCTGAATCAGCTGCGGGCGGTAACCGTCGGTGGCCAGCGCCTGTGCTCGCGCGAAGTCGTCGGCGACGCTCTTGGTGCCGTAGCTCAGCAGCTGCTCGACGATCCTGGGGCCCTGTTCGGCGATCTCGGTTCTCGCCTGTTCGAGGGCGCGGTCCTGCCGATACACCTGCAGATAGCCCAGCCCGCCACCCGCCGCACTCACCACGGCAGCGGCGATCAGCACACCGCCGGCGATCCGCCGGACGTTGCGCCGGGGCGCATCGATCGGATCGACCACGCGAACTTCGGTGCGCACCAACAGGTCCGCGAACGTCCGGTTCCGCTTGTCCCACAGCGGCCACAGCCAGCCGACGAACAGCGCAGCGGTGTCCAGGAGATGCGCCAGGTCGCGCGCCAGCAACCTGAGGCTGCCCGCGGACTCACCGTTCGCGGTCGTGACCCGGATCCCGGTGACCGCGCGCCCCACCGTCCATCCCGTGACCGAAGGCAGCAGCCACCGATTGACGAACGTCGCCAACAGCGCCACCGCCAGGATGCCCATGAACACCCACCACAACCAGCCGCCGGCGGCGGTCGTGTAGGCCAGGACCGCCATGGTGGCGATCACCGCTACCCCGGGTAGGACGTCCACTGCGATCGCGCCGGCCCGCGCCTGCCACGAGGCGAGGCGGGGTGCAGCGTCCTCGGACGTCGCCAGGTCGGTGTCTTCGTCGAGCAATGCCGTCACGAGGTGACCTGGTCCAGTCGGTTGATCTTGTAGGTGCCGTCGGCGGGGGCCATGTTCACCCGAAGCCGGTAGCCCTGCTCCTGGTCGGCGGCCTGAGAGTTGGTCACCTTCACCCGCACCGCCACCAGGATGTCCACCGAACCGTCGTCGTTGTGCTTCTCGACGGCGCCGCGCATGTCCGCCACCTGGACCGAGACGTTCGCAGCCTGGTAGGCCTCGACCAGCATGCTGGCGAACAGGTTGGCCTGGACACCGAAGTCGCCCGTGGCGCACTCGATGACCTTGGTCTGGCTGGCCGTCATGGCGGCGATGTTGGGCGCCTGCGTGGCCTCCACACAGTCCTTGGCGCGCTGCAGTGCGATCGCATCCTCACGGGCGATCGCCTCACTCTGATCGTGCGACTTGAGCGCGAGGTAACCGCCCACTGCCACACCCGCGGTCAGGACGAGCAACGCGAGGCAGATGGCGACGAGCCAACCTCGACCGAACCGCTCGGAGCGGCGGACCACGTCGGCCTCCGCCGGCACCTCGGTGGGCAGATCGTCTACTGATTGTTCGGATTGAGCGTCGGACTGGTCCGACGAGTCGGGTTCTCGAGGGATGTCTCCGGGGGGGTTCAGCCGGCTGGCGCCAGCATCTCCTTCCATCCGTTTTCTCCTGGATCACTTGAGTTGGTGACGGAGTACTGGACTCCGTCGGGTCCGACGACCTGCCCGTTGGACGGGGTGTAGACCGCCGTAGGGCCTGCTGCCGGAGTGTAGATGCACGGGTTGGGCTGCTGGCCACTGCAGGCGACAGTGCCCTGGCCAGGGGCCGTCAACGGGTCACTCATCGGAGACGGCGGCGGCGGCAACTGATCGGCAGGCAAGGGGTTCAAGCCGTTGTTGATCGTCGGTGCCGGCACCACGTAACCGGGCTTGACCGGTTGGTCGCAGCGCGCGCCCGCGGCAGGGCAGGTGAGGATCTGGTTGGGATCCCCGTACCACGGGTTGGTGCCCATCGGCTCGTACGGCGTGTTGCTGCGGCACTCCTCCGGGGTGGCCGCGCGCTTGCCAGGCACGTCCGCACACGGATAGTTGCGGGCACCACGAACGACGTTGCCCTGGAAGTCCTTCGGGATCTTGCAGTACAACCCGTCGGGCAGTGGCTTGGTGCTGGTGTCGGCAGGGGACCGCCATTCCGACGCGGGCAGGAAGCCCGTGAGGCAGGGTGGCGGCTGGTTGATCGACAGGCCGAAGTGCAACAGACCTTCGCCCTCGAAGATGGTGCCCGCCTGAGCGATGGTCGCGCCCTGGGGCAGGATCACCAGCGCCTGCTCGAGACCCTTGTGGTAGCGCTTGAGCAGATCGTTGACGATCGCGAGGTTCGCCAGGGTCTGCGGAAGGGCCTCCCGCACGTCACCGAAGACCGCATTGAGCTGATCGGCCGTCGGTGCGGCCTGCTGGAGCCCGCTGCGCAACGCCTGGTCCTGTTCGGCGGTCTGCGACGTGATCGTGTTCAGATTCCGGGCCCACTGCGAGATCGCGTCACCCGACTGGACCTGGCTGTCCAGGATCGGCGTCGAGTTGGTGATGATGTCGTTGACCGGCCCCAGGTTGTCCTTGAAGTCGCTCGCGATGGCCGTCGTCGAATCCACCAGTCGCTGCAGCGCAGGGCCGAGTCCGCCGACCGCCTGCGACGTCTCCGTCAACAGCGAGTCGATCTTCTCCTTCGGAAGCACCGCGAGACCCTTGTTGGCGGCGTCCAGGGCGGGGCCGACCTCGCTGGGCACCGTGCCGTTCAGAATCGTCGAGCCCGCAGCCAGGTACTGACCCGGCTTGGCCGAGGTCGACACCAGGTCGAGGTACTGCTCGCCGATCGCCGAGACGGAGTGCACGTTTGCCGTGGCATCGGCCGGGATCTTGTAGTTGCTGTCGATGCTCATCGTGGCAACCACGCCGGTCTCGGTGGGCTTGACGTCGGTGACCTTGCCGATCTGCGTACCGAGGTACGTCACGTTGGCCGTCGAGTAGAGGCCACCCGACCGGGGCAACTGGGCCTTCAGCTCGTACTGCCCGATGCCCGCCACACTGGGCAGACGCAGGTAGTACCAGCCGAGGACCACCAACGCGATGATCGTCAGAATCGAGAAGATCACCAGCTGAATCTTGACGAAGCGGGTCAGCATCGCTCACTCACCTCTCTCGACCAGCGGTCCGCCCGGTGCATTGTGCGGATTCGGGGTGAACCGCACGTCCGGGATCATCGTGCTCGGATCGCGGCCCCACGACTGTTCCAGGGCCCGAAGCATGCCGGACACACCGGTCCCGCTCAGGAAGCCATTGTCGATCGCGGACAACGTCAGGTCGACGTTGAGGGACACGTTGATGAAGTCGCCGCGGATCGCCTTCGGCACGTTCTCGATGCTGAACGGCGCCGTTCCGATCACCTTCAGCGCACCGAGGAGGTACGGGGACGCCTTGCCCAGCTGGACGAGCGGCCGCTGCAGGTTCTTCAGGTTGGCCGTGATGTCCGGATTCGCCTGCGACAGCGCATCATTGGTGGCCTTGCTGACGCGACCGAGTGCGCTCACCGCGTCGGCGAACAGGTCCCTGGTATCCGCGAAGTGCTTGATCAGCGGCGGGAACTCGGTGAGGACGCGATCCAGGGTGTCGTTGCGCTGCGCCACGATGGCCAGGAGCCGGTTCGTCGAATCGATCGCCCGGGTGATGTCCTGGCGCTGGTCGTTGAGCGAGGCGGTGAACGTATCCAGGCGGCCCAGGAACTCGCGGATCTGATCCCCGCGGCCGGTGAGGATGTTGGCCACCTCGGTCTGGATGACCTCGAGGTTCGGGATGCCGCCGCCAGTGAGGATGGTGCCGATGCTGGCCAGCGTCCGCTCCGTCGTGGGGAACGCGCTCGCGTGGTCGAGCGGAATGGTGTCGCCGCTCTTCAGCAGCGGGCCCGACGAGTCCGCGGGCGGGTTCAGTTCGACGTGCTGAGAACCGAGCAGCGATGTCTGCCCGATCGCGGCCCTGGTGTCGGCGGGCAGTTTCAGGCCCGGTTCGACGTCCAACGTCAACGTGGCAACCCAGTTCTTCAACTCGATCGCCCGCACGCTGCCGACGAACACGTCGGCGACGCGGACGCGGCTGTTCACGTTGAGCGCCAACGTGTCCGGCATCTGCACGTAGATCGTCATGCTGTCGGCACCGGTCCCGGCGCCACCGGGCACCGGAACGTTGGCGATGCCCTTCCAGCCGCACGACGTCAGGATCAAGCCCGCGGCGAGCAGTGCTCCACCGCGCTTGACGACGGTCCTCAACTTCATTCGCGTGCGCATTAGCCGGCTCCTGCTTCAGCTGGCAGCGGTGGTCCGGCCGGCGCGGGTGCGGCGGCGGGGGCGGGTCCGGCCGCGGGCGTGATCGCGCCCAGCGGATCGCCCGGGAGCACGCCGGGGGCCGGTGCCGGGGGCGGACCCGGCTGCGGGTACCACGGCGGCGGGAGCGGACTGTTCTCGCCGTAGGCGTTCGGCGGCCCGGGGAGCCTGCCGTCGTTCACTCCGAACGCGTACGGCGCAGGCGGTGCGACGATGTCCGGTCCACCCATGAGCTCCGACAGCGATTCCGGAGTCAGCATGTTCTGCGTGAACGGCTGCACCTCGACGCCCTGCATGCCGGGGGCCACCGTCCAGCCCGGCTCGTGGTTGCCGTGGGAGAACAGCGTGTCCCGCGAGAAGACGCCGGGCACGGTCGTGTCCTTGTACCCCGGCGGCGGTTGTAGCCGCGGCTCGGAGTACGCGATCTGCTTGGGCAGCGTCATGGCCGTGTTGAACTGGTTCAGGCCGAACGGCGGGTAGTTGAACTTGGTGGCGTCCAGGATCGGCGCCAGGTACTGGGCACAGAGTTCCGCCGAATCCTGGTAACCCAGTCGGCTGCCCGCCTGGATCGCGCTGCACAGGAACTGCATCGGGTTGGCGTAGTTGTTGATCGTCGGCAGACCGACGATGCCGCCCGCGTTCGGCGAGGCGATGTTGACGATGTTCGCCGCGAGGTTCGGGTAGGCGTGCAGGCCTGTCTCGAGGCCCTTGCGTGGCTCCGGCTGCAGGATGGCGTTCGTCACGTCGGCCAGGTTGTTCACGTCCTGCGTCAGGACGGTCGCGTTCTGGTCGAGGAAGCCGCGGGTCGTGGTCAGCAGCTGGTTCAGATCCTGCACGGCAGTCGCCACTTCACGGTCGGTGTTGGTGAAGGAGTTGGTGAACTGCGCCAGGTTGTCGTTCAGCGCCACGAACTGCTGATCACTCTTGTAGAGCGCGTTGACGAAGAGCGCGAGGCTCTTCACCACGCCGAAGAAGTCACCGCGACCGGAGTTCAGCGTGGTCAACGCCTCGGACAGGCTGTTCAGCGTCTTGTTGATCTGCTCGCCCTTGCCGGCGAGACCATCGGAGAACGATTCGATGACGTCACCGAAGGGGCCCTTGGGCTGTTCCTTCGTGGGACCCAGGTCGGTCAGGATGCGATTGATCGAGTCGCGCAGTTCGTCGTACTCGACCGGCACCTGGGTGCGGTCCTGAGGGATGAGGGCGCCGCTTTCCATGACCGGGCCGCCGGTGTAGGGCGGTGCCAGCTGGATGGTGCGCGACGCGACCAGGCTCGGGTTCAGGATCGATGCCGTGGCATTCGCCGGGACCTTGTACTTCGACTGGTAGTTGAAGGTCACCCGCATCTTGTCGCCATCGGGTTCGATCTTCTCGATCTTGCCGACCTGCACACCCATGATCTCGACCTTGTCGCCGGGATACAGCGCCAGGGTCTGCGGGAATTCGGCCACCACCGTGTTGGTGGTCAGCTTCTGATACAGCTGCCAGCCGAAGAACCCGGCGAGCAGGGCCGCGATCACGATGAGCGAGACGACGATCACGGAGGTCTTGGTCAGCGCGGGCAACTTCATGTTTCGGACGTTGAAGATCGTCGACATCTCTGTAGCCCCCTAACCTTGTGATCCGGGCGGAAGGAACGGCGGATTGCCGGGCAGCGGTTCGCCCGCGCCCCCCACCTGCGGACCGGGTCCCGGCGGCGGGATCGGGCCGACCAGTGCGGGCGGTGGCGGCGAGGTGCCGTCACCCTGCAGGGATCCCGGGGCGATGTACGGATCGGACGGACCGGGTGTGGCCGGAACCGTCCTGGCCCCGGGCGGACCCGGCGCGAACGGAGCAGCGGGAACGCCCTGCACGGGCGGCGAGAACTCACCGGGGAACGCGGCGCTGGGCACACCGGGAGCCGGCGGCGGCGCACCGGGGTTCGCGGGGGCGCCGAGCACGTCCGGCGGTCCATACGTGTTGGCGCCGTACGGGTTCGGTCCGAACGGTCCGTTCTCGGCACTCGCGCACGGCAGCGGGTTGCCCGGCGTGGGGAAGTTGCCCGGCCCCGGTGCGTACGAGCACGGCGAGCCGGCGATCACGGCGGGACCGGGGTGCTCCGGCGTTCCCTCCAGCGGCGTCGGAGCAGGCGGCGGCGCACCGTTGGCCTGACGCTGACCGTTGGGATCCGGGTACCGGAACGACGGAAGCCCGGCGTTGCCCCAGAACTCCTCCGGACTGACGCCACGCTTCTTGAAGGCGGCGTCCACCCACGGCTGCAGAATCCAGTAGGGCAGCAGGTTGACCAGCATGACCTTGAAGAACGGGCCCGAGGCGAGGGCTTCGGCCAGTGCCGCGGTGAACTTGCTGAGCGACGTGAGCGTGTCGGCCAGGTCGAACTTCCTGGCGACCAGCACGTCGCTGATGGTCTTCAGCTGGTTCAAGACCTTGTTCAGGTTCGGGTTGTCATCGATGAAACCCCTTACCTGCGTGGAGAACTGGCCGACTCGCTCGAGCAACTGGCTCACCGCGTACGACCGCTCGTTGATGGCCGCCAGGAGAGTCTTGGCGTTGACCAACAGGTCGTTGATCTGGCCGCTGCGACTACCGAGCACGCCGGCGATCTTGTTGGCGTTGACCAGCAGTTGCTTGATGTCCTCGTCGCGCTTGCCGATGGTGTCGGAGAACTTCGCGACACCGTCCAGCGCCGCGCTCAGGTGCGGGTAGGTCTGATCGATGGTCTCCGACAACACGTTCAGCGACTTCTTGACGGACTGGGTGTCCCAGCCGGACGCCGCCTTGGTGACGTCGAAGAACGCGTCGTAGATCTGGTACGGCGTGGTGGTCTGGCCGAGTGGCAGCACGCCGTTGGCCCCCAGCGCCGTCGAACCCTTGGGTTCGATCTCGAGGTTCTTGCGGCCGAGGATGGTGTCGGTGCGGATGTTGGCGCGGCTCTCCGTGCCGATCTTCGTCCCGTCGAGCGTGTACCCGATGAGCACCTTGTCACCGTCGATCGCCAGCGACTGAACCTGGCCTACGTCGACGCCGGCGATGCGCACCTTGTCACCGGAGTTCAGTCCGCCGGTATCGCTGAACTGGGCGTAGTACTTCGGCTGGGCAAAGATCATCGGCACACTGGCGAAGCTCTGGCCAACGCCAATGACGAGCACCAGGATGATGATGCCTACCAGTCCGTTTCGGATCCGGTTGTCGCCTTCGATACTCCTCATTGCGGTGTGCACCTACCCGATGGCTGAGACCAGACCTTGACCGTGCGGACCGGACCACCCGGCTGCAGACCGTTCAACTTGAGCGTGACGTCGCAGGCGTAGAAGTTGAAGAAGTCGCCGTAGATGCCGCCCGCGCGCCCGATGATCTTCAGGGCGGCGGGAATCTTGATCAGCGTGTCGTTCAACTGGTCCTTCTGGTCGACGAGCGGTTGCTGCAGGATCTCGAGGTTGGTGACCGTCTTCTGCAGTAGCGGGCGGTTCTCGCCGAGCAGGTCGGCGACCGATCCTGCCGCGTCGCTGATGTCGGCGACCGACGCCGCGATCGGATCGGCCCGGTTCTTCAGTCCGGTGACGAGCGTCTCGAAGTTCTTGACCGTGTCGTCGAACTGCTGCTGGTGCTTGACCGTCGTGGCGAGGACGGTGTTCAGGTTCTTGATGACCTCACCGATGGCCTGGTCGCGGTCGGCGAGCGCCGACGTGAGCGACGCGGTCTGGTCGAGGATGTCGTTGATGGTGCCGCCCTGGCCCTGGAAGATCGTGATGATCGACTGGGCGATGTTGTTGACCTTGTCGGGATCGAGGGCGCGGAACAGCGGCCGGAACCCGCCGATGAGCGCATCGAGGTCGAGCGCGGGTTCGGTGCGGCTGTCCGGAATGGTGCCGCCGGCGGGAAGCTTCGTGTTGTCGTCGCCGCGCTTGAGCTCCAGGTAGCGGTCACCGATGAGGTTCAGGTAGCGGATCGACGCCGTCGTCCCCTGGAACAGTTGCAACGAGCGGTCGACGGCGAAGTTGACCTCGACCTCGTTGCCGCCGTTGATGAGGTTGACCTCGGAGACCTTGCCGACCTCAACGCCCGAGGCGCGGACGAACTGTCCGGCCCGCAGGCCGCTGGCGTTCTTGAAGATCGCCGTGTAGCCCGTGGTGCGGTCGAACCGCAACTGACCGAACACCACGACGATGACCGCGGTGAACATCAGCAGCACCAGCGAGAGTGCGCCGAGCTTGATCGCTGTACCGGTGATTCTCATGGGTTGATCGTGTTCTCCCCAATTTGGCGTCCCCAGACGTACTCAATGGCGATGGGCTGACCGAGGCCAATGTGGTTGTAGGGAGCGATGCTGGCGCCGGTGTCCATCACCAGGTACGGCATCGGCCACAGGTCGCGGGTCACGGGCTGCCAGCATCCCGGCCTGCCCTCCGGGCCACCGCGGGCATTCACCCGCGGCAGGTTGTCCGGGTACACGTACGGGTTACCCGCACCCAGGATCTCGGAATGCGTGTTCAGGGAGTAGCCATTTCCACCGAGGGACGAGGCGATCTTCGGCTCGACGTCGTGGTAGTTGCGGATCATGCAGAACAGCTCCGGGCTGTACTCGTCGAGCAGCGCGCTGGTCGGGACCAGATCGGCGGCTCCGCGCACCAGGTAGGGGCCGGCCTTCTCGAAGACCTCGCCACCGGTGTTGCCGAAGCCCACCGACGCCATCAGGGCCTGATCGATGTTGCCCTGCTCCTCGTTGAGGGTCTTGGCGGTGGTGACCGCGTTGTTCAAGCCGTCCCAGAAGTCCTGCCCGGCGTTGGAGAACACGTCGGCGAGGTCGGCGATGCCGTTGACGTCCCGGCGGATGCGCGGCATCTGCGGATTCAGGTCGGCCAGGATCGTATTGCCGTTCTCGATGGACTGCCCGAACCGGTTGCCCAGGCCGTCGAGTGCCTGCGCGGCCGCGGTCAGGGTCTGATTCAGCTTGATGGGGTCGACCTTCTGCGTCACCGACACGACCGTCTCGAAGAGCGTGTTGAACTCGGTGGTCACCCCGGAGACCTGGATCGGCGTCGACGGGCTGACGCGCTCGGGCGACGGCTTCGCCGGCGAGGAGAACGAGATGTACTTGTTGCCGAACACCGTGGTCGCCTTGATCTGAGCGTCCACGTTCGACGGGATGAGGTTCGTGAACTGACGATCGACGTTGAGGGTGACCTTGGCCTTGGGCTCACCGTTCTGGTTGATCGCCGAGACGTCGGCGACCCGCCCGATCTCCACGCCGTTGAACGTGACCTTCGACCCCGGATCCATCGACAGACCCGATCGCGACGAGATCAGCGTCAGCTTCTCCGGGTCGGCGAAGCCACCGCGGAACTGCGTCCAGACGAGTGCCACGACGACGGCGGCGACGAGGAAGAGGACGAGTCCGGCCACCTTGTACGGAGGCGTCCGCGGCTGGTTGACGGGTAGTTGCATCTGCCCTGGTGCGGTCATCGGCTACACCGTCAGGTTGAAGTTGGCGTTGGTGCCGTAGAGCGCCAACGAAGCGAATAGGACGACCAGGACGATTGCGATCAGGGAGGCCCGCATCGAGCGGCCGACGGCTTCGCCGACGCCGACCGGACCGCCGCTGGCGTAGAAGCCGTAGTAGCAGTGATTCAGCATCACGATGATCGAGATGATGATCGCCTGCACGAAGGACCACGCCACGTCGTCGGGTCGCAGGAAGGTGCGGAAGTAGTGCTCGTAGGTGCCCGTCGACTGCCCGTAGAACAGCGTCGTGGTCACCCGAGCCGAGAGGAAGCTCATGATGATCGCCATCGCGTACAGCGGGATGATGACGACGAAGCCGGCGACCAGCCGCGTCGACACCAGGTAGGAGATCGACTTGATGCCCATGACCTCCAGGGCGTCGATCTCCTCACTGATGCGCATGGCGCCCAGTTCGGCGGTCGCGCCGGCCCCGACAGTGGCGGCCAGCGCCTGACCCGCGACCACCGGTGCGGCGATGCGCACGTTGACCAGGGCGGCGAAGAATCCGGTGAAGGCCTCGACGCCGATGTTGCCGAGAGAGGCGAAGCCCTGGATCGCGATCAGCGAGCCGCCGGAGAGGGTGACGAAGCCGACGATGGCGACGGTGCCGCCGATGACGGCCATGGCGCCGGTGCCCATGCCGATCTCGGCGACCAGGCGCAGCATCTCCTTGCGGTAGTACCGGAAGGCGTGGCCGATCGAGCCGACCGCGGTGACGATGAACCACGCGATGTGGCCGATGCTGTCGAGGAACCGCGCCGGTGAGCTGGCGAGGCGCTCGCTGCCGGCGATGGCGCGCGGAAAGCGCGACCTCAGTACTGCAGTGGTCGACATGTCAGCGCCCCGTTCCGAATCGAACGCCGATGGTGGTCATGATGACGTTCACCGCGAACAGCGCGATGACGCAGAGCACCAGCGTCTCGTTGACAGCGGTACCGACGCCCTTGGCGCCGCCGGAGACCGTCAGCCCGCGGTAGCAGCCGACCAGCCCGGCGATCATCCCGAAGATCAGCGCCTTGATCACCGAGATCAGCACCTCGGGAAGGCCGGTGACCAGGGTCAGCGTCGAGACGTAGGCGCCTGCGGAGATGTTCTGGATGTAGACGCCGAAGACGAAGCCACCGACCAGGCCGATGGTGATCACGGCGCCGTTGAGCAGGAACGCCACGAACGTCGAAGCGATCACGCGGGGCACCACCAGGCGGTGGATCGGGTCGATGCCCAGCACCTCCAGGGCGTCGATCTCCTCGCGGATGGTCCGGGCTCCGATGTCGGCGCAAATGGCCGTGGACCCGGCGCCGGCAACCACGAGCACGGTTACCAGCGGGCCCAACTGGGTGACCGCGCCCAGTGCCGCGCCCGCGCCGGAGATGTCGGCGGCACCGAACTCGGCGAGCAGGATGTTCAGCGTGAAGATGATCAGCACCGTCAGCGGGATGGCGACGGCGATGGTCGGCAGGAACGCCACCCGCATCAGGAACCAGCCCTGCAGGATGAACTCCCGCGTCTGGAACGGCCTGCGGAACAGCGCCTTGCCCGTGAGCACGCACATCTTCACGAAGCCACCGACTGCGATCAGTCCCGGCCGCACCTGATCACGGACGTAGTCGAAGATTCCCGGAGTCTGCGCGGTCACCGACCGGATCTCACGATCTCTCGCCCGACGAAGCCGCGCCCACTGCGGCGCCACGGCAGAACCTGTCGCACGCCTCCTCCTTGCCCGAGCTTCGTGTGTGTGATCACTGTCTCCCTACTCGGTAGTAGTAAGACGGACCACAGGAGAGTACCCGATGGCAACGGCGCGGTGCACCGCATCCGCAGGATTGTCATCCCGCCCGTCGGCAAGCTGGTCATCGCAGGTCAGCCCTCCGTCGAAGTCGCTGAAAGCGTTGACGCAGAAGAACTTTCGCCAGCGTCAAACAAATCGGACGAACCGAACCGCGTCCTCAGTTCGGTCTTGAGGACCTTCCCCGCGGGGTTCCGGGGCAAAGTGTCCACCACTTCCAGCGCCTTCGGATGCTTGTATCTGGCGAGCCGTTCGGTGAGGAATTCGTCGAGTTCTTCGAGCGTCAGGCCGGACGGAGACGCCGCGCCCAACGCCACGATGGCCACCGGAACCTCGCCCCATGTGGGGTGGGGGCGGCCGATGACGGCGGCCTCACCGATCGACGGGTGCGCGGCGAGGACGTTCTCGACCTCGGCGCAGTAGATGTTCTCGCCACCGGAGATGATCATGTCCTTCTTGCGGTCGACGACCCAGACGTAACCCTCGTCGTCCTGGCGAACGAGGTCCCCCGAGTGAAACCAGCCCCCGGCAAATGACTCGGCGGTGGCCTCGGGGTTGTTCCAGTAGCCCGCCATCAACGTCGGAGCGCGGTACACGATCTCGCCCACCTGGCCTCTCGGCACGTCGTTCATGTCCTCGTCGACCACGCGAGCAGCGACGGTCGGGATGACCTTGCCGACGGATCCGAGCTTCCTGACGGCGTCGTCGCCCAGCAGCATGCAGGTGACGGGCGACATCTCCGTCTGGCCGAACGCGGCGAGAATCTGGGTCCCCGGGAAGGTTTCGGCCATGTCACGCAGGAGGGTATCGGACGCCGGGGCGGCGCCCCACGACAGCACTCGCAGCTTCAGTTGGCGCGGCCGTGCTCGCTGGGCAGCGCACACCACCTGCCATTGCGACGGCACCAGGAAGATGCCCGTGACGCCTTCGCTCTCGAGGACGTCGAGGAGGACACCGGGGTCGAAGGCGCCGAGGGGGTAGATCACCGTCGGCCTGCCCAGCAACAGACCGGTGATGGTGTTGCCGATGCCCGCGATGTGGAAGAGCGGGACGCCGATGAAGCCGACGTCATTGTTGAGGTCCGCGCCGCTGGTGAAGAGGTGGGTCATCGCCTGGCCGGAGAGATTGACGTGGGTGAGCACCGCGCCCTTGGGCCGGCCCGTCGTTCCCGAGGTGTACATGATCAGCGCGGGCGAATCGTCGGGGATGTCCACCGGCGCCGGTGGGGCGCCCTCCTCGGCGAGCAGATCGTCGTACCCGACCAATCCCTCCTCGGTGGTCCCGCCGGCGACGATCACGTCGGCCAGCAGCGGATCGAGGTCGCGCACCGCCGTCGCAACCGCGGCGAGCACCGGCTCGGTCAGGACGACGCGCGCCTCGCAGTCGCTGACCAGGAACGCGATCTCTGGCGGCGTCATGCGGAAGTTCACCGGCACCGCGATCGCGCCGAGGAGGTTGGCCGCCAGCACCGATTCGATGAACTCGGTGCGGTTGAGCATCAGGATCAGCACCCGGTCGCCGAATCCGACCCCGCGGCGGCTCAGTGCACCCGCGAGGGCCGTGACCCGGCGGTCGAGCTCACCCCACGTGGTCGACTGGCCGAGGAACCGCAGCGCTGTCTCGTCGGGCTGCATCAGCGCATGCCGGGCGAGCTGGTTGGTCCAGTTCTGCCTGCGAGCCAGATACGGCTGCTCGACGGAATGCCCAGAGGCGGCTGGCGTGGCGGTCAACGTCTGCTGCTCCCCGATGTTCACTCTGCGCAGGTTGCGCGGCGTTGATATTTGATCAAACATAGTGTTGCCTCGGTCACACTATGGCCTCGGCGGCGCGAGGACAACCCCACGCCAGCGGCATCGACAGCGGGGGCTCCATGGAAGATCGCGAGTGGTGAACGCACCGACCGCGGCGCGTCCGAAGGCCCGTCGCGAACAGCTGTCCGACGAGGTGGCCGGCCATCTGCGGCTACGCATCATGTCCGGTTCGCTGCGTCCCGGCACCTACATCCGCCTCGACGACACCGCGGCCGAACTCGGCGTCAGCATCACCCCCGTCCGCGAGGCGCTGCGGACCCTGCGCGGCGAGGGCATGGTCCAGCTCGAACCGCATCGTGGGCATGTGGTGTCCGCGTTCACCCGCGGCGACATCGAGGACATCTTCTGGCTGCAGGCGGTGATCGCGGGTCAACTGGCCCGCTCCGCGGCCGAGCGCATCACCGACGCCGGTATCGATGAACTGGAGCAACTCGCGGAGGAGGTGGCCGCGGCCATCGAGCGGCAGGACACCGCCGAGGTGGCTGCCGCCGAGTTCGCCTTCCACCGGGCCTTCAATCGGGCGTCGGGACGCATCAAGCTGTCCTGGTTCCTGCTGCACGCAGCCAGGTACCTGCCGCCTGAGATCTACGCCAATGACGCGGAATGGGGCCACCATACGGTGGTGAACCGACGCGAGCTGATCGCGGCGCTGCGCCGTCGCGACGTGGAGACGGTGGTCCGGCTCACGGATGTTCAGTTCACCGACGGGGCCCGACGGCTCACGGCCCGACTCGACGAACTGGGCCTCTGGACCTAGACCCGACTACCTTCCCGGGTCGCTTCGCTCCTACCCACCGGCGAGACTCTCGGCGCGCTTCTTCAAGTTGTCGGCCAGGTGGTCGAGGGCGTCGTTGACGACCTTCTTCACCATCATCGCGGGCACCGGCACCGAGATCTCGACGTCGAGGTCGACGGTGAGCAGGCTCGTCGGGCCCATCGCGACGACGGCGAATCGCTGCTCCTGCTTGGAGAAGAGGTCACCCTGCTGCATGACGGTCTGGATCTGGTTCTCGCCCGGGTAGTACACGGCCTGGATATAGGTGCCCTCCATGCCGTTGATCGACGTATCGAGACGCAGCTGACTCGGTCGGCCGTCGTCATAGCGGGCCAACACCCAGCAGCCCTTGATCTCCTCGTTCCACTGCGGGTAGGACTCGAAGTCCGCGACGATTCCCATGATCGCTTCGGCGGCGGATTCGACCTCGACGGTCTTGCTCACGAGTGGCATCGGCGCAGTTTATCGGCTCGAGCCTGTCACGATGGAACCCGATGAGCACCCGCATTCAGATCGCGATCCTCGACGACTACCAGAGCGTGGCACTGAGCACGGTGGACTGGACGCCGGTCACGGCCCGAGCCGACGTCACCGTCTTCAACGACCACGTCGCCGATGACGACGAGCTCGTCGAGCGCCTTGCCTCCTTTGACGTGGTGATGGTGATGCGTGAGCGAACACCGCTGTCACGCAATGTGATCGAACGGTTGCCGCGGCTGCGGATGATCGCCTCGACCGGGCCGTTCAACGCGTCGATCGACATGGCGGCCGCTGCCGAGGCGGGCATTCACGTCGCGCACACCGGGGGTTCGGTCGCCTCGACCGTCGAGCTGACCTGGGCCCTGATCCTCGGCGCAGCCCGCCATCTCGTCGCCGAAAGCCGTTCGGTCGCCGACGACGGCTGGCAGACCACGGTCGGACGCGAACTCGACCGCCGCATCCTCGGCGTCCTCGGCCTGGGCCGCATCGGCGCTCGGGTGGCGCGCATCGGTGCGGCCTTCGGCATGGACGTGGTGGCCTGGAGTACGAACTTGACTGCCAACGCCGCGCAGGAAGCAGGCGTCCGCTACCTTCCGCGCGCGGAGTTCTTCGCCTCGGCCGACGTGTTGTCGATCCACCTCAAGCTCAGCGAGCGATCCCGCGGTATCGTCGGAGCCGGCGAGCTGGAGGCGATGAAATCGACTGCGCTGCTTGTCAATACGTCACGCGGACCGATCGTCGACGAAGTCGCGCTCATCGACGCGCTGCGCTCGGGTTCCATCGCCGGGGCCGCCCTCGACGTGTTCGACACCGAACCGCTGCCCGACGGCCACCCACTCCGCACGATGCCGAACGTGCTCGCCACGCCGCACATCGGCTACGTCGCCGATCGTCCCTACCGAATCTTCTTCCGCGACGCCGTCAACGCCATCGCCGAATGGCTGGACGGTCGCTAGTCCTCGACCTGAGCCGTCGCGAGCAGCGACCGGATGGAGTCGGGGATGGCGGTGGGCCTTCGCGTCGTCCGATCGACGTACACGTGCACCCAGTGCCCGACGGCCGCGACGGGTGCTGCCTCACCAGGCTGGAACACCGCAAGCCGATAGGTCACGCTGCTGTTGCCGAGTCGGGTCACCGAGAGACCTACCACCAGGGGCTCGGGGAACGCCAACTCCGCGAAGTAGCGGCAACCCGACTCGGCGACGACCCCGAGCCAGGGCGCGGTCAGCGGGTCGACGGCTGCGCCCGCGCCGATCCAGGCGTTGATCGCGGTGTCGAACAGCTCGTAGTACACCGCGTTGTTGAGGTGGCCGAACATGTCGTTGTCCGTCCACCGCGTCAGCACCGGCCACTGCACCGGGAAGTCGGCCGAGGTCAGCTCCCGCTCGTTCACCGGGCAAGTCTTTCACTGGCAAGCTGGTGGGCGTGAAGATTCGCGGAGCCGTCCTCGACCGGATCGGGGCACCACGCCCGTATGCAGAGTCCAGGCCGTTGACCATCACCGATCTGGAACTGGCGCCGCCCGGTGACTCAGAGCTGCTGGTCCGCATCGAGGCGGCGGGTCTGTGCCACTCCGATCTGTCCGTGGTCAACGGGTCCCGCGTGCGGCCGGTGCCGATGCTGCTGGGCCACGAAGCGGCAGGCATCGTCGAACGGGTGGGCGCCGGGGTGGACGACGTCACCGTCGGGCAGCGCGTCGTGATGACGTTCCTCCCGCGGTGCGATGAGTGCCCGGCGTGCGACACGGACGGGCTCGCACCGTGCCTCCCTGGCAGCGCCGCCAACGGTGCGGGCGTCCTGCTGGGGGGTGGCACCCGGCTGACGGCCAACGGCGACCCGGTGCTGCACCACCTCGGCGTCTCGGCGTTCGCCACGCACGCCGTCGTCGACCGACGCTCCGTCGTTCCCGTGGACCACGACGTGTCTCCGGTGGTGGCATCGCTGTTGGGCTGCGCGGTGCTCACGGGTGGCGGCGCGGTGCTCAATGCCGGGCGGCCGCGGGCCGGCGACACCGTCGCGATCGTCGGCATGGGCGGCGTGGGGATGGCGGCACTGCTCACGGCGCTGGCGCACGACGACGTCGAGGTCATCGCCGTCGACCAACTGCCCGACAAGCTGGCGCGGGCCACGGAACTCGGCGCGCACACGGTCGTCACGCCCGAGGAGGCCGGCGAGCTCAAGGCGCGGATCGTCATCGAGGCGGCCGGTCATCCCGCTGCCCTGGAGACCGCCATCGGACTCACCGCGCCCGGTGGCCGCACCGTCACCGTCGGGCTCCCCCACCCGGATGCCCGAATCAGCTTGTCGCCGTTGGGTTTCGTCGCCGAAGGTCGATCATTGATCGGCAGCTATCTGGGATCCGCCGTTCCGACCAGGGACATCCCGCGCTTCGTCTCACTGTGGCGCGAGGGCCGGCTTCCGATCGAAGCCCTGGTGTCCTCGTCGATCGGGCTCGACGAGATCAACGAGGGCATGGACGAACTCGCCGACGGGCGTGCCGTCCGCCAACTCATCGAGTTCCCCGCTTAGAACCAGGAGTCGCGCATCTCCAGCGTGGTGCGATCGAGCGCCGCCAGGAGGTCGAGTTGCGGTGCGGTCCTGGGGAGTTCATAGCGGAAGAAATATCTGGCCGCCTGGCGCTTGCCGTCGTAGAAATCGCTGGCGACGTTTCCGTCTGCGCTTTCGGCCACGACGAACTGCTCCAGCCAGATCCACGCCATGACGACGTGTCCGAACGCCTCGAGGTAGATGGCGCTGTTGGCCAGCGTCGCGTCGACGTCACCTGAGGCGAACATCGCTCCCGTGACCTCGACCACCCGCTGCCAGGACGCGTTGAGCTGGGCGGCGAGGTCGGCGGCCTCTCCGCCTGCCGCAACGGCCTGCTCGATGGTCGCCGTGATGGCCCTGCCCAGCTCGGCGACACTCGCACCGCCGCGCTGAGTCACCTTGCGGCCCAACAGATCCAGGCTCTGAATGCCGTGGGTGCCTTCGTGGATCGGGTTCAGGCGGTTGTCGCGGTAGTGCTGTTCGACGTCGTATTCGCGGGTGTAGCCGTAGCCGCCGTGCACCTGAATGGCCAGATTGTTCGCCTCGAGGCACCACTGCGACGGCCAGCTCTTGGCGACCGGGACCAGGATGTCGAGCAGATCCGCTACGTGCTCGGCTTCCTCGTCCGACTCCGCGGTGCGCTGAAGGTCGATGAGCTTCGTGCAGTACAGGCCGAGGGCGAGGCCGCCTTCGACATAGGACTTCTGCGCCAACAGCATTCGCTTCACGTCGGCGTGCTCGACGATCGGCACCTGCGGCGTGGACGGATCCTTGACCAGCCTGCCCTGCGGGCGTTCACGCGCGTATTCGACGGACTTCAGATAGCCCGTGTAGCCCAGCGACACCGCGCCCATTCCGACCGCGAGGCGCGCCTCGTTCATCATGTGGAACATGTACATCAGCCCGCGGTGCGGCTCGCCGACGAGATAACCGACCGCCCCACCCTCGCCGCCCGGCGTGTGGACGCCTTCGCCGAAGTTCAGCACCGTGTTGCTGATACCGCGTTGGCCCATCTTGTGATTCAGCCCGGCGAGAGTGACGTCGTTGCGCTCCCCGATCGAACCGTCGGCTTCGACGAGGTACTTGGGCACGATGAACAGCGAGATGCCCTTGGTACCGGCAGGTCCGCCGGGGATCTTCGCGAGTACCAGGTTGACGATGTTGTCGGTCAGTTCGTGTTCAGCTCCGGAGATCCACATCTTCGAGCCGAACAGCCGGTAGGTGCCGTCGTCGCGCGGCTCGGCCCGGGTCAGGATGTCGGCCAGCGACGACCCCGCCTGGGTCTCGGACAGTGCCATCGTGCCGGTGAAGCGGCCGGCCAGCATCGGTGCCACGAACGCCTCGATCTGCTGCTCGCTGCCGAACTTCGCGATGAGGTTGGCGTTGGCGATCGTCAGCATCAGATAGCCGGACGTGCTGACGTTCGCCGCCGAGACGTAGGCGAACGCCGCTTGGGCCACGCAGACCGGCAGCTGGGCGCCGCCGAGCGCCTCGTCCATGCTGGCGCCGATCAGGTCGGCCTGAGCAAACGCCTGGAGCGCCTCCCTGACCTCGGGTATCACGGTGACGTGGTGCCCGTCGAACGTTGGCTCGTTGGCGTCACTCTTCTTGTTGTGCGTGGCGAAGTACTTCTCGGCGAGTTCCTCGCTGAGGTCCAGCACACCGTCGAACGTGTCGCGGGAGTGCTCGGCGAAGCGCTGGCGCTTGGTCAGCTCGTCGACGCGGAGCCACTCGTACAGCAGGAAGTCGAGGTCGCGTCGCGACAGCAGGGTGGATTTCACGTCGTCTCCGCGAGGTCGATGCCGAGTGGTTCGTCGGTCCGGACGGCGTCGTCACGGATCAAGCCGCGGAGCAACGCCGTGCTGAACTCGACGGCGATCTCCTGCGCGGTACGGCGTCCCTGCGGTCGTAGCCAGCGGTAGGAACCCAGCGTCATGCCGATGTATCCGAGGGCCAGCACGTGCGAGTCACAGTCGTAGAACTCGCCGCTGGCGATGCCGCGGTCGATCACGTCGCGGACGTGCTCGTAGACCGTGCTCTCGGCCTTGCGGATGTAGGCCACCTGTTCTTCGGTGAACCACTCGGTGATGTAGGGCGCCTCCTGGAAGTACACGGCCCCACGCTCGACGTCGCTCGCAATGCCGACCAGGAGGCGGTGGGTGAAGTGGTAGATCATCTCGCGAGCCGAGGCCGACGGGTCGTCGTGCAATGCCTCCATGGTGAAGTCGGCGGCGCTCTTGCAGATGTCGAAGAGGATCAGCGATTTGCTCGCGTAGTAGTGGTACACCGTGGCCTTGTTGAGACCCACCGCGTCGGCGACGTCGTCCATCCTGGTGCCGTGGTAGCCCCGCGCCGCGAACAGCTTGGTGGCGACGGCAAGCAGTTCCTCACGGCGGGTCAGGCCATTCGGCGGAGTTTCGCTGGACATGGCGTCTCACTATATGTAGGCCGGGGGCTCACCCGGGTGCCAATCAACTGGTTGGTCCAGTTTAGGCAAACCACGAGTTTGACTGTTCGGCGAGGGGTAGCGCGGGCTAGACTTCGAGAAATCAGTCTTCTCGCTTGGAGGTAAAGATGGATCCGAATCCGGACTACGACGCCAGCGACGAGATCGAATACTTCTTCAACTTCGTCCCCTGGGGATTGCGCGGCGTGTACCCACCGCCGGCCTACCCACCGGTCTAGTCGACAACACGAGACTGCCGCGACGCCCCTCGGCGTCGCGGCAGTCTTGGCTTGCCATCGTAGGGTCCTAGGCAGCCGCCGCCTTGACGGCCCGACCCACCTCCGCACGCAGCCGGGTGTATTCCGGCGAACGCCTCAGCTCGTCGGGATCGACGCCCGTGCGTGGCAGGTCGACCGGTAGGTCGAGCGCGATCTGGCCGGGCCTGCGGGTCAGCACCACGATGCGCGAACCCAGGAACGCCGCCTCGTCGGCACTGTGCGTGACGAACACCGTCGTGCGGCCGGTCTCGGCACTCACCTGGCGGACGTCTTCCTGCAGGCGTTCCCTGGTGAGCGCGTCGAGCGCGGCGAACGGCTCGTCGAGCAGGAACAGCGGGGTATCGGCGGCCAACGCCCTGGCGATCGCCACGCGCTGCTGCTGGCCGCCGCTGATCTCCCAGATCTTGCGGTCGGCCGTGCCCTCGAGTCCGACCCGGTTGAGCAGTTGGTCACGACGCTCGGCCCGCCGATCCTTGGGCACCTGGGCATATTTGAGAGCCAGGTCGACGTTTCCGCCGACGGTGCGCCACGGAAACAGCCGCGGCTGCTGGAACACCACACCCGCGGTGACGCCCGGGGTAGGCGCATCGCCGGACACCTTCACGCGGCCCGCGGTCGGCTCCTCGAAGCCGGCGATCAACCGCAGCAGGGTGCTCTTTCCGCATCCCGACGCTCCGACCAGAACCAGGAAGGCACCGGGCTCGACGTCGAGATCGACTGGGCCGAGGGCAGTTACGTTCCCATAGCGGTGTGCGAGGTTCTCGATCCGAACCCCACCGCGAATGTCATTGCTTGAGGGCATCGGGCAGCCCCTTGGTGTAGATCGCGTCCTGGAAGGTCTTCAGCGGAGCGGCGGCGGGAATTTGCTTCTGCGCGGCGAGGAACTGCGACGCGCTCTCCAGGTTGTTGGCGATCTTGCCCGGAGCACCGTCCGTGCCGAGCCATTCGGGCGAGGTGAGCTCCGCCGGCGTGAGGTAGATGCCCTGCTTCAGCTGTCCCGCAACCACTTCCGGCGTCAAGCCGATCTCGGCCGCAATGGCCTTGGCCGCGGCCTCCGGATCGCCGGAGATAGTGGTGAGCGCGCGGGCCTCCTGCTGACGCCAGGTGTCGACGATCTCGGGATGCGCGGACGCGAAGTCGTCGGCGACGGCCCCGAGGTCCAACGTGGGCTTGCCGTCCTTGGCCAACTGGCGGCTGGTGATCAGATCCTTGCCGGTCTTGCGCAGGTCGTCCAGCGTCGGCAGCCAGGTGTAGGCGGCATCGATGTCGCCGCGTTCCCATGCCGCCAGAATCGCCTGCGGCTGCAGGTCGACGAGCTGAACGTCGCTGGGAGACAGGTTGTTCTGGGCCAAGGCGGCCAAGAGGCTGTAGTGCGCGGTGGACGCGAACGGCGTGCCGACGCGCTTGCCCCTCAGATCGGCGATCGAGTTGACGCCACTACCGTTGCGAGCCACGAGTGCCTCGTTGTCACCCGCCACGTCGAGCACGAACGCGACCTTGTACGGGATGTTCAGCGGCGCGGAGAGACCGCGCGCGACCGGACTCGAGCCCAGTGCCCCGAAGTCGAGTTCCTTGGCGATGAACGCCGTGTTGATGTCGGCGCCGGAGTCGAACTTGATCCACTTGATGTTGTAGTCGGGCAGTGCCTCTTCGAGCCATTTGTTGTTCTTGACGATCAGGTCGCCGCTCGGAAAGGTCTGGTAGCCAATGCGAATGGTCGGCTTGGCGGAATCCTGCCCCGAGTTGTCCACCGAGCAGCCGGCCAGCGCGAGTGCCCCGACGACCACCGCGGCGAGAAGAGCCTTGAGTCTCATATTTTTCTAGACCTTTCCAATCCAAGGGGCGCTACGCCGCTCGGCCGTGCGAAGTAGACCGTCGATGATCAGGCCCGAGAATCCGATGGCGAAGATTCCGACGAGAACGACGGGGGTGTTGTTGTAGTTGCTTGCGTCCTTGACCAGGCCGCCGATTCCAGGGATGCCGTTGAACAGTTCGGCGGCGACCACCGACGAGTAGGCCATGCCGACCGCGAGCCGGATTCCGGTGAACGTCTCGGGCAGCGCCGACGGCACCACCACGTCACGGATCACCTGAAGACGCGTCGCGCCGAGAGCGCGCGCGGCCTCCGTCAGGCCCACGGGTGCGGCGACGACGGCCGCCGTGGTGGCGACCGCGGCGGGCGGGAGTGCCGCCAACGCGAGCAGCGTCACCTTGGGCGCCTCGTCGATGCCCAGCCAGATGACGAGAAGGAAGAAATATGCCAGCGGGGGCAACGCGCGGAGGAATGTGAGCCACGGCTCCAGGACGCTGCGCACCCAACCGACCGATCCCATGACCAGACCCAGCGCGACACCCAGCCCGACGCCGACGACGACGCCGGCGAAGACTCGCCGCAACGTCATGTAGAGGTGCTCCCACAGCACGTAGCCGGCGTAGCCGCGCGTTCCGTCATGGGTGGTGGAGACGTCGATGAAGGCCTTCCACACCGTGCTTGGGTAGGGGACGAAGGTCTGATTCCAGATGCCGCTGGCCGCTGCGAGCTGCCACGCGGCACCAAAGACCACGACTGACAGCAGGGGCAGCGCAGCGCGGGTCAGTCGGCCACGCCACTTATTGGTGCCAGAGCGTTGCACCGGAGAATCGACATGCGACTCTTCGGGCACGATATCGACGAATACGGACACGGTTCCTGCGGCTTTCTCGAGCTGGGCTGGACGGAAATGCGTTCAGCGACAGCAGGTGTCAGCAGGCGGTGTCGCAGTCACCAGCTGTTTTTACCCGTCTCCCCGTTCCTGTGGAACGGCTGAGATCAGCGCGAGTTTTAGTTCCCTACTGCACAGATCGTTCAGAAGGGCGTAGGGTGGGACTCGTCCATCTGGACATTCCCGTTTAGTGCAAAGCGGGCATCACGCCCCGCGATTCATCTGGGTAGCGCCGCATTCGTTGAGACACCTGCGGTTGGTAGCGCCCACATTCTCCCGCGTGGCCACGGCAAATTGCCGGGTCCGTCCTCGACGGATCGGGTATGGCGTTGCGCTGAGATTCCCTCTCCGCCCCTCGCTGCACCCTGTGGACGCCTGTTAGGGGGTCCAACAATGACGACTCATTGCTGCACCTACGACTTCTCGAACACCCTCGGCATGGAGGGAGACCTCTCATGACCATGCAGATGGAACGCCCAGCTCAGCTGGCCCGCCACGCACCCCGTGAACGCCCGTCTCACGACGTCGACGAGTACGCCGACGTCATGGAGATGTTTCACGCGCTACACGGCACCGTCGACGAGTCCGCCGAGGTCGCCCGTCAACGCGAAGCCATCTTCAACCGTTGCCTCGCGCTGGCCGATCGCATCGCCAGGCACTACGGCGGTCGCGGCGAGGACATCGAAGACCTCACCCAGGTCGCCCGGCTCGGTCTGGTGAAGGCGGTCAACCGGTTCGACCCCGCCAAGGGCTCGCACTTCGTCGCCTTCGCCGTGCCGACCATGATGGGCGAGGTGCGGCGGCACTTCCGCGATCACGGTTGGTCGATGCACGTCCCGCGCCGCCTCAAGGACCGACACGGCAACATCACGAGGGCGACGACCGAGTTGACGCAACTGCTCGGCCGGGCCCCCACCGCGGGGCAACTCGCCACGCATCTCGACATGAGTCGTGAGGACATCGTCGACAGCATGCTGGCGGCGGAGGCCTACCGGGTGCACTCGATCGACGCGCCCGTCTCGAGCGGCGACTCGGCACCGCGGATGGTCTCCGACACCGTGGGTTCCATCGACTTCGAGTTCGACCGGATCACCGACCAGGAGACGGTCCGGCCGCTGCTCGCAGCGCTGCCCGAGCGTGAACGCACCGTGCTGTACCTCCGCTTCTTCGAATCGATGACGCAGAGTCAGATCGCCGAGCAGATCGGCGTGTCCCAGATGCACGTGTCACGCATCTTGGAGAAGACGCTGCGAGAGTTGCGCGGCCAGCTCTAGGACCACCACGAAGAAGGCCCCTCCCTGGTATCCGGGGAGGGGCCTTCGTCGACTCTTAGGGGCGGCGTTCAGCGCCGAAAGGCACTCCGCAGCAATCCAATTCGCGACGACACCCGGCCGACGCCTCGGAACAGTTCGGTTCGGGCCGCCTCGAGCCAGGCCCGCGCACGGTCCAGTTTCGAGGCGGCCGCCGGTGCGAAGATCGCGGGCAGCGGGATTGCCAAGGCCTCGACGGCCGAGCTGAAGTCCGGTGCGACTGCGGTGTGGACCTCGCAGTAGTCCTCGCCACACCGCGCGCAGCGCACCTCGTAGCGCAGGGAGTTCGGTCCCGACTCCACGAAGGTGTAGTCGGCGACGGCCACGCATCGTGGACACCGCGCGAGTCCTCGTTCAACCACCACACTCACGGCAGCAGCACTCCTCACGGTCGGCATGGGCATCACTGGTCGCAATCGTGAGGCCAATGACGCGTGGTGGCATCAGGCCAGCGAATCTCGATGCACTATCGGTGCCCAATCGAGATGACCGCCTGCGGGATGATGGCGGCATGACCGAGGTGCATGGACGGGTGTGGCGGTCGGGCCAGCCCGTGGACGGTTTCACGTTCTCGGCCATCTCCGACTGCCTGGCCGATGACGACACCCTGGTGTGGGCCGACATCTACGACCCCGATCACGACGCTTTGGCCGCCCTCGCCGACGAGCTCGGGCTCAACCTCTGGGCGGTCGAGGACGCCACGGCCCCCAAGGAGCGCACCAAGGCCACCGTCTACCGCTCACACACGTTCTTCACCGTCTACGCCGTGGAAACCCTGACGCCACCACCGGGCGACGACACGTCCTCGACGCTGGCCAAGCACCGCATCTCGGCGTTCGTTCTGCCGCGCGGGCTGATCACCGTGCGACTGCCTCCCGCCGAGGGCGGTGATCCCAACTTCGGCATCGACGAGGTGTCGCGGCGCTTCGACGAGCTCGGCGGCCAGCAGTACGGCGTCGGTGCGTTGGTGCACGGCCTGTTGGACGTGGTGGTCGATGGGCACTTCGACGCAGTCCAGGCCCTCGATGACGACATCGAGTCGCTGGAGGACGAGCTGTTCGATGACGACGGCCCCCGCCGCGGGCTGCAGCGGCGCACCTTCCGGTATCGCAAGGACCTGGTTGAGCTGCGCCGCGTGGTGCTGCCGATGCGCGAGGTGGTCAGTGCCATCAAGAGCCGCCGCATCGACTCCAAGACCGCCCCCGAACTCGATCCGCTCTACGACGACCTCTACGACCACGTGCTTCGCGCGTCGGAGTGGACGGAGTCATTGCGCGACATGGTCACCACGGTCTTCGAGACCAATCTGTCGTTACAGGATGCTCGGCTGAACACCGTGATGAAGAAACTCACCAGCTGGGCCGCCATCATCGCCGTCCCGACCGCCGTCACCGGCTTCTTCGGCCAGAACGTCCAGTATCCGGGTTTCAGCACCGTTGCCGGCTTCATCGTCAGCAGCGCCGTGATCGTCCTCATGGTGGCCGTGCTCTACGTCGGCTTCAAACGCCGCGACTGGCTCTAGCCACGCCCTGCGTTCCGTGCCGCTGCAGAGCAAATGGGAGACTCTTCGCATGATCATCGGGATACCGCGCGAGTCTCACGCGGGTGAGACGCGCGTCGCAGCCACGCCGCAGACCGTCGGCCAACTCATCAAACTGGGCTACTCCGTCGTCGTCGAGTCCGGAGCCGGCGATGCCTCTAGCTTCTCCGATGCCGCCTACGTCGAGGCAGGCGCCAGTGTCGGCGATCCGTGGGCGGGCGAGGTCGTACTCAAGGTCAATGCTCCGTCGGACGGTGAGATCGCCTCGTTGCAGGACCACGCGACTCTGGTCAGCCTGATCTCGCCCGCCCTCAACCCGGAGTTGGTGGAGAAGCTGGCCGCCCGCCCGATCACGGTTCTGGCAATGGACGCGGTCCCGCGCATCTCGCGGGCGCAGTCGCTGGACGTGCTGTCATCGATGGCCAACATCGCCGGCTACCGGGCCGTCGTCGAGTCCGCTCACGCCTTCGGCCGGTTCTTCACCGGCCAGGTGACCGCGGCCGGCAAGGTGCCGCCTGCCAAGGTCCTCGTCGTCGGCGCCGGCGTGGCCGGGCTGGCCGCCATCGGCGCCGCGGGCAGCATGGGCGCCATCGTGCGGGCCACCGACCCGCGCCCCGAGGTGGCCGATCAGGTCAAGTCCCTCGGCGGGGAGTACCTCTACGTCGATCCGGCCGCGGCCGAGGTGTCGGCCACCGGCTACGCCAAGGAGATGGGTGACGACTACAAGGTCCGCGAGGCGGCGCTGTACGCCGAGCAGACCAAGGACGTCGACATCATCATCACCACCGCGCTGATCCCCGGTCGGCCCGCGCCCCGCATCATCACCGCGGAGATGGTCGCCTCGATGAAGTCGGGCAGCGTCATCGTCGACATGGCGGCGGCCAACGGCGGCAACGTCGAGGGCACCGTCAAGGATCAGGCGATCGTCACCGACAACGGCGTGACGATCATCGGCTACACCGATCTCGCCGGACGACTGCCCGCGACGGCCTCCCAGCTGTACGGCACCAACCTGGTGAATTTGCTCAAGCTGCTCACGCCGGAGAAGGACGGGGCCCTCACACTGGATTTCCAGGACGTGGTGCAGCGGTCGGTGACCGTGGTGCGCGATGGCGAGACCACCTGGCCCCCGCCACCGGTGCAGGTGTCCGCAGCGCCTGCCGCCGCCGCTGCGGCACCGGTCGCGCCGAAGCCGGTCAAGGAACCCATGACGGCGGGTCGCCGACTCGGCATCACGTTCGCCGCCGCCGCGGTGTTGTTCGCGCTCATCGCCCTGTCGCCGACCGCGCTGCAGGTACACCTGACGGTCTTCGCGCTGGCCATCGTGATCGGCTACTACGTGATCGGGCACGTGCACCACGCACTGCACACCCCGCTGATGTCGGTGACCAATGCGATCTCGGGCATCATCGTCGTCGGCGCGCTGCTGCAGATCGGCCACGGCGACCCCGTGATCACTGCACTCGCGGCCCTCGCCATCCTGCTCGCCAGCATCAATGTCTTCGGTGGCTTCGCGGTTACGCGCCGCATGCTCGCGATGTTCTCGCGCAGCTGACGCCCGCCCCACTCCCACAGACTTCGGACGGATCGAATGTTCACCCTAGAGACCACTGCCACTGCCGCATACGTCGTTGCGGCCCTGCTGTTCATCCTGGCCTTGGCCGGGTTGTCCAAGCACGAGACGTCGCGCTCCGGCAACACCTTCGGCATGGCCGGGATGGCGGTGGCGTTGATCGCCACCATCGCGTTGGCGGTGTCCCGTCACATCGAGCCGCTGGGCCTGGCCCTGCTGGTCGGCGCGATGGCGATCGGCGCCGCAATCGGCCTGTGGCGCGCCCGTGTGGTCGAGATGACCGGGATGCCCGAACTGATCGCGCTGCTGCATTCGTTCGTCGGTCTGGCCGCGGTGCTGGTCGGCTGGAACGGCTACCTGCACGTCGAAGGTGACCTCGCCGGTGCCGAGGCCGCCGCGCTGGACGGTCAGGGCCTGCTCGGCATCCACTCCGCCGAGGTCTTCATCGGGGTGTTCATCGGCGCCGTCACGTTCACCGGGTCGATCGTGGCCAACCTCAAGCTCTCGGCGCGCATCAAGTCCACGCCGTTGATGCTGCCCGGCAAGAACGTCCTCAACGTCGGTGCGCTGGTGCTGTTCGTCGCCCTCACGGTGTGGTTCGTCATCTCCCCCGCGCTGTGGCTGCTCATCGCCGTCACCGCGCTGGCCCTGCTGCTCGGCTGGCACCTCGTCGCCTCGATCGGCGGCGGCGACATGCCCGTGGTGGTGTCGATGCTCAACAGCTACTCGGGCTGGGCCGCCGCGGCGTCGGGCTTCCTGCTGTCCAACGACCTGCTCATCGTGACCGGTGCACTCGTCGGCTCCTCCGGTGCGTACCTGTCCTACATCATGTGCAAGGCGATGAACCGGTCGTTCATCTCGGTCATCGCGGGCGGCTTCGGGATCGAGGCGGGACCCGCCGACGACAAGGACTACGGCGAGCACCGCGAGATCACCGCCGAGGGCGCCGCCGAACTGCTCAACTCGGCCACCTCGGTGATCATCACGCCCGGTTACGGCATGGCCGTCGCCCAAGCCCAGTACGGCGTCGCCGAACTGACCCGCAAACTGCGCGACCGCGGCGTCAACGTGCGCTTCGGCATCCACCCCGTGGCAGGCCGGCTGCCCGGTCACATGAACGTGCTGCTGGCCGAAGCCAAGGTGCCCTACGACATCGTGCTCGAGATGGACGAGATCAACGACGACTTCGACGGCACGTCGGTCGTCCTGGTCATCGGCGCCAACGACACCGTCAACCCGGCGGCGGCCGACGATCCCAGCAGCCCCATCGCCGGCATGCCGGTGCTCACCGTGTGGAACGCCGACAACGTCATCGTCTTCAAACGGTCCATGGCCTCCGGCTACGCCGGCGTGCAGAACCCGCTGTTCTTCCGGGAGAACACCCAGATGCTCTTCGGCGACGCCAAGGACCGCGTGGACGCCATCAACGCCGCGCTCTAGACCCGCAGGCCGAAGGTGAGCAGCGTGGCCAACTCGGCGTAGGCTTCGGCGTCGCTCAGACCCGTCGACGTGCGAACGCTGCGCTGCTGGATGCGAACCATCGTCGTCGCGACGAGATCGGCGGCGAACGACGCATGCACCTCGCGGTACGCCCCGTCGCCGACGCCCTCCTCGATCAGCTGGCGGACCCGCCCCGCGGCGGCGCGGGTATTGGCCTCGTAGACCTCGCGCGCAGGGGCGAAGGCAGACAGGTCGGCCATGAACGCCTCCGAGGCGACGGCCAGTGCATCGCCGACGGCGGTGAGGTACGCCGAGACCCGTTCGCCAGGATTTTCGGTCCGCGCCAAGGCTGCTTCGACGGCGTTGGTGGCGCGTTTGAAGAAGTGGACCGTCACTCGTCCCACGAGCTCATCCTTGCTCGCCGCCAGGGTGTACAACGTCGACTTCGAACACCGCAGCCGCGAAGCGATGTCGTCGAGGGTGAGATGACTGAAACCCTCTGCCAGGAACAGCCCCAGCAGATCATCGAACAACCTGGTCCGACGGCGCGTGCCGAAATCCTCGTCGACCACGTCCACCATGCCCTGATAGTACTGCGGAGGGAGTTGCAGTACTATTTCTTATGATACTGCGGGTCCCCTCGCAGTACTGTTTCCGGAAGGTGCACTGCCGTGCCCGTAGACCGCCTGCTGCCCTCCGACGATGCCGCCGAGCTCATCGCGCTGACCCGCGACGTCGTCGACAAGATCCTCGACCCGATCGTCGACGAGCACGAACGTCACGAGACCTATCCCGACGGGGTGTTCGCCCAACTGGGGGAGGCAGGACTGCTGAGCCTTCCGCAGCCGGAGGAATGGGGCGGTGGCGGTCAGCCCTACGAGGTCTACCTTCAGGTCCTCGAGGAGATCGCCGCACGATGGGCGGCCGTCGCGGTCGCCGTCAGCGTGCACAGCCTGTCGTCGCACCCACTCCTGATGTTCGGCACCGACGACCAGAAGCAACGCTGGCTGCCAGACATGTTGTCGGGCAACCGGATCGGTGCCTACAGCCTGTCCGAACCGCAGGCCGGGTCGGATGCCGCGGCCCTTCGCTGCGCAGCGGCGCCCGCGGACGGCGGCTATGTGCTCAACGGGTCGAAGTCGTGGATCACCCACGGCGGCGTCGCCGACTTCTACACGCTGTTCGCGCGCACCGGCGAAGGCAGTAAGGGCATCTCGTGCTTCCTGGTTCCGGGCGACCTCCCGGGGCTGACGTTCGGCAAGCCCGAGGAGAAGATGGGGCTGGCGGCCATCCCGACGACGTCCGCGTTCTACGACAATGCGGCGATCGACGCCGACCGTCGGATCGGGGCGGAGGGCCAGGGCCTGCAGATCGCGTTCAGCGCGCTCGACGCGGGCCGGTTGGGCATCGCCGCGGTGGCGACCGGCATCGCCCAGGCCGCGTTGGACGACGCCTGCCGGTACGCCAACGAGCGAACGACCTTCGGCCGCAAGATCATCGACCACCAGGGATTGGGCTTCCTGCTGGCCGACATGGCCGCCGCCGTCGGCAGCGCCAGGGCGACGTACCTCGATGCCGCCCGGCGTCGCGATCAGGGGCGGCCGTACTCGTCGCAGGCCAGCATCGCCAAGATGGTGTGCACCGACGCTGCGATGAAGGTCACCACCGACGCCGTCCAAGTCTTCGGCGGCGCTGGCTACACCCGCGACTACCGCGTCGAGCGCTACATGCGTGAGGCCAAGATCACCCAGATCTTCGAGGGCACCAACCAGATTCAGCGACTCGTCATCGCACGCAGCCTGACGACGGTGTAGACCGGAGGGGTGACCAGCAACTCGGCCGTCCTCCTCTACGACGGCACCTGCGGATTCTGTGACGGCGCCGTGCAGTTCGTGTTGCGGGTGGATCGGCGTCGCACGTTGCGGTTCGCTGCACTCGATAGCGACTTTGGTACCGCGGTTCTCGAGCGCCATCCAGAGCTGTTCGGGGTGGACTCCGTCGTGTACGTCGAGAACCCCGACGGCGCCGACGAGACGGTGTCGGTGCGTTCGGATGCGGCGCTCCGGGTGGCGCGGTATCTCGGCGGCCCATGGCAGGCCCTCGGCACCGTCGCTGGCGTGATCCCTGCGCCCGCTCGCGATTGGGCGTACGACCGCTTCGCGGCCATCCGCTACCGGGTGTTCGGCAGGGTGGACTCCTGCGCGCTGCCCGCACCCGAAGTGCGGGCGCGCTTCATCGCTTAGCATGCGGCACTGACGTTTTCGGCCCGAGGTGGCCGGGTTGTGCACAGTTCGTGTTTCATCCACAACCTACGCTTGACGTGGTGTTCCCCGTTGGCCTGCGGCGTAGATTCGAATGCATGTTCGATCAGTTGGTGGCTTCGGCGACAGGCGCATCCGGCGCCGCTGGGCTGGACGGGTGGACCCGGGTCGAATCCGCCTCCTGCGCCCGGCGCGTTGCCGCGATGGTCGACATGCTCGCCGCCGTGCACGCCGCCGACGGATCCGCCGAACGCGACCAATGGTGCCTGGACAACTGGTCGGCGGTGACCGCGCACATCGGGGCCGCAGCGCGGATCACCTCCGGTGCGGCCTCGGGCATGCTGCTCGTCGGGATCGCCCTGCGCGAACGGTTCCCGACGGTCGCCGGCCTGTTCTCGGCCGGGCTGATCTCCTATCCGCTGGTGCGGGCGATGGTGACGCGCTCCGCCAACGTCATCGACCCCGACGCCCTTCGCGCACTCGACGAGCAGCTGTCCTCGGCGTTTCAGGACTGCGAACCACTCTCGGTGGACAAGA
>NZ_JAEMTA010000081.1 GCF_016462545.1 Mycolicibacterium sp.
CCGGACTTCACAGAGCAGGGTGATTGCCAACGGCAATCCGAGGTGACTCGCGGGACAGTGCCACAGAGAACAGACCGCCACCCCTGAGCCTTCGGGTGATGGGGCGGTAAGGGTGAAACGGTGCGGTAAGAGCGCACCAGCACTCCGGGTGACCGGAGTGGCTAGGCAAACCCCACCCGAAGCAAGGCCAAGAAGGTCGCAACCTGGTTGCGGCTGCGCAGACGTTCGAGGGCTGCTCGCCCGAGCCTGCGGGTAGGCCGCTCGAGGCACCCGGCGACGGTGTGTCCAGATGGATGGTCGCCGCCGCACCGCCAGTCATGGCGGTGCGGAACAGAATCCGGCTTACAGGCCAACTCGTCCGCCCCGCCCGCCGGCTACCCGGCAGCGCGCACCGACTTCTTGAGCTCCTTGAGCACCCTTCCGAGTTGCTGCTCGGAGCGCAGGGCGATCCCCGCTTCGCGCTCGTGCAGCACTCCGTAGGTGAAGGTGTCCTCGCCCGCGACGTGGGCGGCGATGGACTCCTGCACCAGGTGCGTGCGACTGACGACACTGTCCTGGTGGTCGCCGAGCAACGACTGGATCGACTTGGCCTTCTCGGCCACCCCCGCCTCGCCGAGCGCGGCCGCCGTGTAGCGAAGTTGTTTGGCGCGCTTGCGAATCGCATGCAGCGCCTCGTCCGCCTCGGTGGGGGAGACGGTCTCGTCGGCGGCGGCGATCTCCGCCTTCTTCGCGGCCTTGCGGACCCGCTTGTACGCTGCGGCGACGGTCACCTGTTCGGGTTCGGTGCCACCGGCGGCGGACTGCGGCTCAGCGGCGATCAACGCCTCCAAACCGTCGAGCAGGCGGAAGTAGCGCTCCGACCTCATCGCGACCAGCGCCCGCTTCCAGCCCGCGTGATAGCGACGCTTGCCGCCCTCGACCAGTCGTTCCCGCACCGGACCCCTGATCAGTTCGGCGGGCAACTCCGCGAGGGCGTTCTCGTACTTCTCGGCGAGGACCTCGGCATCGCGCGCCACTCCGAGGATGGCGGCCAATTGTTTGAGCTCCGCCAGGATCGGTGAGTCGTCGGCGATCCCGAACGACTCCTCCGACCCACGGAGAAGGCTTCGGATCTTGCGGGTCACCACGCGCATCTGATGCACCGAATCCCAGGCGTCGGCCCGGACGGCCCTGTCCCACACCACGAGTTCCTCGATCTGCTCCGCGACCGCGCGGTACACCGGGTCATCTGCCCGAGGTGTCGCCGCCGCCGCCGGTGTGCGCAGCACCTTCGCCAGCTTGGAGCCGTGCCCGGCGGGTTCCGCGCCCGCGTCGAAGAGCCGGTTGGCGAGCCGGTCGAGAAGTGCGGAGTCGCCGTCGGAACCCTCGACGAGTTCGAGTTCCCACTCCCGCCATTCCTGCGGTTCCCCGTCACTCTCGGCAGACGCCAGCACGGTGTCATCGCAGAACTCGGCGAGAGCCTCGCCGTCGGATCCGTACAGGACGTCGACGGTGCGGCTGGTCGAGATCCGCGCCACGGGGCTCAACGGGCGGTCCCGCACGATCGCGAGCACCACGTCGCGCAGTTCCTCGGGCACCGTGTCGTCTGGCGCTCCCGAGTCGTCGAGCGGGGTGCGCACCTCCGTCCTGGCGTCCGCGCCGGCCGGAAGCTTGAGGTGCCAGCCGGCATCGGGTCCGCCGGTGCGGCGGCGCAACGTGATTCGTCGGGCGGCGAGGTTCTGCTCGGGGGTGTCGAAGTACACGGCATCGAGGTGCTGCACGGGTGACCGTCTCACCTCGGCGACCGACGACAACCCGTCGAACGACGGGGAGACGGTGCCCTCGACGACCGCGAACTTGCGCTCGACCTCCGTGTAGCGGGACGGTTTGCGCTTGTCGGCTGGCATCTTCACCTTCAGTTTGGCGGGGACTCGTTCGCTCGAATGTGTGAACAGGTTGCCACATCGAAGTGAACGGATGCCGACGTGCACTCCGAGCGTTACAGACGATTGGGATAACGTCGCGCCATGACCGATTTCCAAACGCTGACGTTTGCGCAGTCCGGACCGATCACCAACATCGTTCTCGATCGGCCCGATGCCGCGAACGGGTTGAACGACACGCTGCTTCGCGAACTCGCAGCGGCCGCGGCGCTGTGCGACACCGACGCGACGAAGGTCGTCACCCTGACCGGAGCGGGCAAGTTCTTCAGCGCGGGTGGCGATCTGAAGGCCATGTCCGCCGCGCCCAACCCCGGTACGTTCGTCAAGGGCATCGCCGACGACCTGCACCGGGCGATGTCGACGTTCGCGCGGATGGACGCGATTCTGATCACCGCCGTCAACGGTGTCGCGGCGGGCGCCGGCTTTTCTCTCGGAGTGTCCGGCGACCTGGTTCTGGCCGCCGAGTCCGCGTCGTTCACGATGGCGTACACGAAGGTCGGGCTGAGCCCCGACGGCAGCTCGTCCTATCTGCTGCCGCGACTGGTGGGGCTGCGCAGGACCCAGGAGCTGATGATCACCAACCGAGTCCTGACGGCTGCCGAGGCGCTGCAGTGGGGACTTGTCACCACTGTCGTTCCCGACGCCGACCTACCCGCCGCGCTCGACGAGCTGGCCGCCCGAGTCGCCTCTGGCGCAAGGCATTCCCACGCCGCCGTGAAGAAGCTGTTGCTCACGACCTATGGCGCGGGCTACGAGGAGCAGATGGAGTACGAGGCCAGGCTGATCAAGGCCAGTGCGTCCTCGCCCGACGGCAAGGAGGGCATCGCGGCCTTCCTCGGCAAGCGCAAGCCCGAGTTCCCCTGAGCGGTCGCTAGAAGGAGTGCTCCTCGGCGGGGAACGCTCCCGTCGCCACCTCGGCCGCGTACTGCGTTGCCGCGCGGCGCAATTCACCGCCGACGTCGCCGAAGCGCTTGACGAACTTGGCGGTGCGGCCCGCGGTCATGCCCGCCATGTCCTGCCAGACGAGGACCTGCGCGTCGCAGTTGGGTCCGGCGCCGATGCCGACCGTTGGAATGGTCAGCTTGCCGGTGATCTGCGTCGCCAACTCCGCGGGCACCATCTCCAGCACGACGGCGATCGCGCCGGCCTCGGCGACGGCGATCGCATCGTGGATGGTCTGCTCGGCAGCGTCGCCCCGGCCCTGAACGCGGAAGCCGCCCAGTCCGTTGACGCTCTGCGGGGTGAAGCCGATGTGGGCCACCACCGGAATGCCCGCCTGGGTCAGCGTCGCGATTTGCTCGGCGACGCGCTCGCCGCCCTCGAGCTTGACCGCTGCAGCGCCCGTCTCCTTCATGAAACGAGTGGCCGTCGCAAGAGCCTGGGCGCCGCCGCCCTCGTAGCTGCCGAACGGTAGGTCGGCCACCACCAGTGCATGCGGTGCGCCGCGCACCACGCCTCGCACCAGCGGGATCAATTCGTCGGCCGTCACCGGCACCGTCGTGTCGTAGCCGTACACCACGTTGGCGGCGGAATCACCTACCAGCAACACGGGGATCTCGGCGTCGTCGAAGATGCGCGCCGTCGAGTAGTCGTAGGCGGTCAACATGGACCACTTGTGGCCCTCGGACTTCCACTTCTGCAGGTGATGGGTGCGGACCTTCAACCGTGGCTTGGCGGCATCCGTAGCGGTGGCAGCACCGTAAACAGTCTGCTCAGACATCATTGTCCCCATTCGCGTCTGTTCGTTCCTCGAGGCCCATCCGGGTCCCCGGGTCGTGCGACACCACAAAGTGTGCCACCCCGGCCGTCTCAGATGAACATTTGGTGAAGTGCAGTTCCTCACATCTCGGGCAACTGCCGGGCCTACGATCGGCGGCATGCAAAGGCTCAGCGGACTCGATGCCAGCTTCCTCTACCTCGAGACCCAGGCGCAGCCGCTGCACGTCTGCTCGATCCTGGAGATCGACACCTCGACCATTCCGGGCGGCTACACCTTCGATCGATTGCGCGACGCCCTGAGCCTTCGCATCAAGGCGATGCCGGAGTTTCGGGAGAAGCTCGGGGACAACCGGTTCAACCTCGACCATCCGGTGTGGGTGGAGGACGAGGACTTCGACGTCGATCGACACCTTCACCGCATCGGTCTCCCGTCTCCCGGCGGTCGGGTCGAGCTCGGGGAGATCTGCGGGCACATCGCGTCGTTGACCCTCGACCGCAGTCGACCACTGTGGGAGATGTGGATCATCGAGAACGTCGCGGGCACCGACGCGTACGACGGCGGCAGGCTCGCAGTCATGACGAAGGTGCACCACGCAGGCGTGGACGGAGTCACCGGGGCGAACCTGATGTCGCAGTTGTGCACCACCGAGGCGGACGCCCCGGCGCCAGATCCGGTCGCGGGAGTCGGCGGCGGATCCGATCTCGAGATCGCCGTCGGCGGGGCCATCAAGTACGCGACCCGCCCGCTCAAGCTCGCGAACGTGCTGCCCTCGACGCTCGCGACGGTGGTGGACACCGTGAAGCGGGCGCGCAGTGGGCTGACCATGGCGGCCCCGTTCGCCGCGCCGAAGACACGCTTCAACGACACCGTCACCGGTCACCGCAACGTCGCGTTCGCACAGCTGGACCTCAAGGACGTCAAGACGGTCAAGGATAACTTCGGCGTCAAGGTGAACGACGTCGTCATGGCGCTGGTGGCGGGAGTGCTGCGGCGCTACCTCGTCGACCGGGACGAACTGCCCGACAGTTCGCTGGTCGCCATGGTCCCGGTGTCGGTGCACGACAAGTCCGATCGGCCGGGCCGCAACCAGGTGTCGGGCATGTTCTCCAGCCTGCAGACCGACATCGAGGATCCAGCGGAGCGACTCAAGGCCATCGCCGACGCGAATTCCGTTGCCAAACAACACAGTGCGGCGATCGGCGCGACGCTCCTGCAGGACTGGTCACAGTTCGCCGCACCCGCGGTGTTCGGCGTCGCCATGCGCGTCTACGCGTCCAGTCGGCTCACCAGTGCGCTTCCCGTGCACAATCTCGTCGTATCGAATGTGCCAGGCCCGCAGATACCGCTGTACTTCTTGGGGGCACGGGTCAAGGCGATGTATCCGCTCGGACCGATCTTCCACGGCTCCGGTTTGAACATCACCGTCATGTCGCTCGACGGCACGCTCGACGTCGGGCTGATCTCGTGCCCCGAGTTGCTGCCCGACCTGTGGGACATGGCAGACGACTTCACGGTGGCGCTCGAGGAGTTGGTCGGGGCTACGCACCAGTCGCGCGGGTAGTGCCCTCAACTGCGCCGACGGAGCGTCATGGCAGCATGGACAGCCATGAAGCTCAGACGCGGGGTCCTCGCGGCCGCCTTGGTGGTGCTGTTGGTGGCGGGCTGCAGTCGATTGGTCGACGGGCGCGGTGTCATCGCCACCCCGAGGCCCGGGACACCGGTCGACTGGTCGCAGTGTGATCTCGCGTCGTCTGACGTTCGCATCCCCGCGGGTGCCCAGTGCGGAATGCTTTCGGTGCCGGTCGATTACAGCAAGCCCGACGGCGCTGTCGCGCGAATCGCCATGATCAGGTTCAAGGCCACCGGGAACAAGATCGGCTCCCTCATCATCAACCCGGGTGGGCCGGGGGAGTCCGGTGTCCAGGCGGCCGCCTCGCTGGTGGGTGCCATGCCCGAATCGGTTCGACAGCGGTTCGACCTCGTCGGCTTCGATCCCAGGGGCGTGGGCGCCTCGACGCCCGCGGTGTGGTGCAACTCCGATGCCGACAACGACAAGCTCAGGGCCGACCCCGAGGTCGACTACACGCCCGAAGGTGTTGCCCACATCGAGTCGCAGACGAAGGACTTCGTTGCGCGATGCGTCGAGAAGATGGGCGACGAATTCCTCGCCAACGTCGGAACCGCAAGCGTCATAAAGGATCTCGACTCCATGCGGGCCGCGCTCGGTGACCAGAAGCTGACTTACCTCGGCTACTCCTACGGCACCCGCATCGGGTCGGCATACGCGGAGGCCTATCCGCAGAACGTCCGCGCCATGATCCTCGACGGCGCCGTCGACCCGAACGCCGACCCGGTCGAGGCCGACATCCGACAGGCGGCGGCCTTCCAGAAGGCGTTCGACGACTACGCCGCGGACTGCGCCAAGGGGCCGAACTGCCCGCTGGGCACCGACCCGACAAAAGCCGTCGAGATCTACCTGAATCTGGTCGAACCGCTCGTCAAGAATCCGGCCAAGACCAAGGATCCGCGCGGACTGAGCTACAGCGACGCCGTCGTCGGCACCATCCTCCCGCTGTACTCGCCGAACCTGTGGCGCCACCTCACACAGGGCCTGTCGGAGCTGAAGAACGGCTCCGGTGACACCATGCTGGCTCTTGCCGACCTCTACATGGGCCGCGACGAGCAGGGTCATTACAACAACTCCACCGATGTGCGCGTGGCGGTCAACTGCGTCGACGAGCCACCCATCACCGATCGCAAGACGGTCATCGACGAGGACCGCCGGGCCCGCGAGGTCGCGCCGTTCATGAGCTATGGGCAGTTCACCGGGAACGCCCCTCTGGGAACGTGTGCGTTCTGGCCGGTTCCCGCGACGTCCAAGCCGCACCAGATCCGGGTCGCGGGCCTGCCGCCCGTGCTGGTGGTCTCGACGACGAACGATCCCGCCACGCCGTATCAGGCCGGCGTCGACCTCGCCAAGCAACTCGGCGGATCGTTGCTGACCTTCGACGGCACCCAGCACACGGTGGTCTTCCAGGGCGATGCCTGCGTCGACGAGATCGCCGCGAAGTACCTGATCGACGTGGCGGTGCCACCGGCGGGCGCCCGCTGCTGACGTTAGGTCACCGTCGCATCACCGTCCGGTTGCCGAGGGGTCTCTGCTCGCGCCCCGCTCGTCCACCGAAGCCGTTAGCGTGCAACCATTCCTCCCATGTGGTTGGTGGGGAGGCTGATCGCGGCACTGCTCGCAATCCTCGTGACGGGCACCTTCGTCGGCCCGACGGCGTGGGCCTCACCCGAGGGTCAGGCCACGCTGTCATACGGGCAGCCACCGATCTGGGGTAGCTGCGCCGACTTCCTCGGTTCGGCCAACGCGGTGCCCACTGCGCAGTGCGGGACGGTCGACGTCCCCGTCGACTACGCGAATCCCGCTGGGCCACAGGCACGTTTGGCCGTCATCCGGGTACCGGCCACCGGCGACCGGATCGGCGCGCTGATGGTCAACCCCGGCGGTCCCGGCGCGTCGGCCGTCGACACCGTCGCCGCGATGGCGGGCAGCCTCGCCGACAGCGACATCGGCCGCCGCTTCGATCTGGTCGGCTTCGATCCTCGCGGCGTCGGGCACTCCACGCCCCAGGTGCGCTGCCGCAGCGACGCCGAGTTCGACGCCTACCGCCGCGAACCGATGACCGACTACAGCCCCGCGGGCGTCGCCCACATCGAGCAGCTGTACCAGCAGATCGCGCAGAACTGCATCGAACGCACCGGCCGGGAGTTCCTGGCGGACGTGGGCACGGCCTCCACCGCGCGCGACATGGACGTGGTCCGCGCTGCGTTGGGGGAGAACCAGATCAACTACCTCGGCTACTCGTACGGAACCGAACTCGGGGCCAGGTACGCCGAGCTGTACGGCGACCGCGTGCGCTCGATGGTGCTCGACGGGGCCGTCGACCCGAGTTCGGATCCCGTCGCGGAGAACATCCGTCAGCTGGCCGGTTTCCAGACCGCGTTCGACGACTACGCCGCGGACTGCGCGCGATCGGTCGACTGCCCGCTGGGACAGGACCCGACGCAGTTCGTCGCGCGCTATCACCAGTTGGTGAACCCGTTGGTCGCACAACCCGGCCGAACGTCGGACCCTCGGGGACTGAGCTACCAGGACGCGATCACCGGAACCGTCAACGCGCTCTACACGCAGCGCTACTGGAAATTCCTCACCAGCGGCTTGTTGGGGCTGCAACGCGGTACCGACGCCGGCGACCTGTTGTTGTTGGCCGACGACTACCAGGAGCGCGACGCGAGCGGGCACTACTCGAATCAGCAGGACGCATTCACCGCGATCCGGTGCGTGGACTCGCCCTACCCGACTGATCCGGCGGTGTGGGCCGAAGCCGATCGTCAGGCGCGGGCGGCGGCGCCGTTCATGGCCTACGGCGAGTTCACGGGATTGGCTCCCCGAGACGCCTGCGCGATGTGGCCGGTGCCTGCGACCTCGACGCCGCAGGGTGCGACGTCGCCAGGGGCGGGCAAGGTCGTCGTCGTGTCGACGACGCACGATCCCGCCACCCCGTACGAAGCGGGCGTCGATCTGGCCCGCGAAATGGATGCCTCGCTTATCACGTTCGACGGCACGCAGCACACGGTGGTCTTCAACGGCGACGCCTGCGTCGATTCCGCCGTCGCGGCCTTCCTCGTCGATTCGACCCCGCCGCCGCCAAACCTGCAGTGCTAGCAGCAGGCACGTAACACGGAATTAACAGCCGGTGCCTAGGCTTCGCACATGGATCGGCAGAAGGAATTCGTGCTCCGGACGCTCGAGGAGCGTGACATCCGCTTCGTCCGGTTGTGGTTCACCGACGTGCTCGGATACCTCAAGTCCGTGGCGATCGCGCCCGCAGAATTAGAGGGCGCATTCGACGAGGGCATCGGCTTCGACGGCTCGTCGATCGAGGGCTTTGCCCGGGTCTCGGAATCAGACACCGTCGCCCGTCCGGATCCGTCCACCTTCCAGGTGTTGCCCTGGACCACGAGCGGGGGCAAGCACCACTCCGCCCGGATGTTCTGCGACATCACGATGCCCGACGGATCACCGTCGTGGGCAGACTCGCGCCACGTGCTGCGCAGGCAGCTGGCCAAGGCGAGCGATCTCGGATTCTCCTGCTACATCCACCCGGAGATCGAGTTCTTCCTCCTGGAGCCCGGTCCCTACGATGGCTCCGAGCCCGTGCCCGCCGACAACGGCGGGTACTTCGATCAGGCCGTGCACGACTCGGCCCCCAACTTCCGCCGCCACGCGATCGATGCGCTGGAGTCGATGGGCATCTCGGTGGAGTTCAGTCACCACGAGGGTGCCCCCGGTCAGCAGGAGATCGACCTTCGCTACGCCGACGCCCTGTCGATGGCCGACAACGTGATGACGTTCCGCTACATCGTCAAGGAGGTCGCCCTCAAGGAGGGTGTGCGGGCGTCGTTCATGCCCAAGCCGTTCAGCGAGTATCCGGGCTCGGCGATGCACACCCACATGAGCTTGTTCGAGGGTGACACCAACGCGTTCCACACCCCCGACGACGCACTGCAGCTGTCCGCCGTCGGCAAGTCGTTCATTGCCGGAATCCTCGAGCACGCCAGCGAGATCAGCGCCGTCACCAATCAGTGGGTGAACTCCTACAAGCGATTGGTGCACGGTGGCGAGGCGCCGACCGCGGCCTCCTGGGGAGCGGCGAACCGTTCCGCGTTGGTGCGGGTGCCGATGTACACGCCGCGCAAGGCGTCGTCGCGCCGCGTCGAGGTGCGCAGCCCCGACTCGGCCTGCAATCCCTACCTGGCCTTCGCCGTCCTCCTCGCGGCCGGACTGCGCGGCGTCGAGAAGAACTACGTCCTCGGGCCGCAGGCCGAGGACAACGTGTGGAATCTGACGCCCGAGGAACGTCGCGCGATGGGCTACAAGGAGCTGCCGGGCAGCCTCGGAATGGCGCTCACCGAGATGGAGGATTCCGAGCTGGTCGCCGAAGCTCTGGGAGAGCACGTCTTCGACTTCTTCTTGCGCAACAAGCGCGCCGAATGGGAGAACTACCGCAGCAACGTCACGCCCTACGAGCTGAAGACTTACCTGTCGTTGTAGACGGGTGCGCGACGCGACCCGGGGAGCGTCTGGGGCGCTGACGGCTGCGTTACCGTGATGGGATGGCCAAACCCTCGACGCAGCGACCGACGCTGCCCGGCGTCGGCAGGCTGGGGTTGGTCGAACCGCCCGCACGCACCGATCTGAACCGGCTTGGCTGGACTACCGACGACCACGTGGAGTTGCTGTGGTCGCTGTCGAGGGCGCCCGACGCCGACACCGCATTGCGCACCATGGTGCGACTCGCCGATGCACTCGAGCAGGACTGGGACGAATTGAACCGCGCCCTGGTCAAGGACCGCGGGCTCCGGGGCAGGCTCTTCGGCGTTCTCGGCTCGTCGCTGGCGCTCGGTGACCACCTCGTCGCGCAGCCGCAGTCATGGCACCTGCTCGCGGGCAGGGTCGCACTGCCGTCCGCGGCGCAACTCCGAGACGGCTTCGTCGAGCTGGCCGAGAAGTCTTCGGACGCAAACGAATTGCGCGTGCACTACCGAGACCGGCTGTTGGTGCTGGCGGGCCTGGATCTAGCCTCGACGGTTGAGAACGAGCCGGTCGTGCCGTTCCCGACGGTCGGTGCGCATCTGGCCGACCTCGCCGACGCCGCACTGGGCGCCGCATTGATCGTCGCCACCAGGACCGTCTGCAAGGAGGGGCCGCCGCCGTCGAGGCTTGCGGTGATCGCCATGGGCAAGTGTGGCGCACGCGAGCTCAACTACGTCAGCGACGTCGACGTCATCTTCGTCGGCGAACGGGCGGACGCGATCACCACGCGGGTGGCAGGCGAGATGATGCGCCTCGCCGGGGACGCCTTCTTCGAGGTCGACGCCGCACTTCGGCCGGAGGGCAAGAGCGGCCAACTGGTACGCACGCTGGAATCCCATGTGGCGTACTACGAGCGGTGGGCCAAGACCTGGGAGTTTCAGGCGCTGCTGAAGGCCAGGCCCGCGGTGGGCGATGCCGAACTCGGCGCGCAGTACATGGAAGCGCTGCGGCCGATGGTCTGGACGGCTTGCGAGCGCGAGGATTTCGTCGGCGAGGTGCAGGCGATGCGCCGTCGCGTGGAGGAACTGGTGCCCGCGGGGGTACGGGGCCGCGAGCTCAAGCTCGGCACGGGCGGCCTGCGCGACGTCGAGTTCGCGGTTCAACTCCTGCAGTTGGTGCACGGCCGCAACGACGAATCGCTGCACGTCGCATCGACGGTCGACGCGCTTGCCGCGTTGGGTGCCGGCGGCTACGTGGGGCGCGACGATGCCGCGAACATGACTGCGTCGTACGAGTTCCTGCGTCTGCTCGAACATCGGCTGCAGTTGCAGCGGCTCAAGCGCACCCACATGCTGCCCGAGGCCGATGACGAGGAGGCCATGCGGTGGCTGGCTCGGGCAGCCCATATGCGGCCCGATGGTCAGCACGATGCTCTCGGCGTGCTGCGGGAGGAGCTCAAGCGCCAAAGCCGTCGGGTGTCACGTCTCCACGCCAAGCTCTTCTACCAACCGCTGCTGGAATCGGTCGAAGGTCCTGCCGTCGAGTTCTCCACCAGCATGTCGGCCGAGGCGGCCGAACGTCAGCTCGCCGCACTGGGTTACGAGGGGCCGCAGAGCGCACTGACCCACCTGGCCGCGCTGACGACCAGCAGCGGTCGACGCGGTCGGGTGCAGCAGGTGTTGCTGCCAACACTGCTCGACTGGCTCTCCGACACCCCCGATCCCGATGCGGGGTTGTTGGCCTATCGCCGTATCAGCGACGAGCTCGCCGACGAGCGCTGGTACCTCGCCTCCCTGCGCGACGAGGGTGCCGTGGCCAAGCGGTTGATGCACGTGCTCGGCACGTCGGCCTTCGTCCCCGAACTGTTGATGCGTGCGCCCGAGGTGATCCGGCAATACGCCGACGGCCCTGCCGGACCGAAGCTGCTCGAGGTGGAGCCGGCCGGGCTGTCGCGCGCACTGATCGCGGCCGCAGGCCGACACGAGGAGCCGCTGCGGGCGATCGCCGCCGCGCGGACACTGCGGCGGCGTGAGCTGGCACGCGTCGCGTCCGCCGATCTCCTCGGGATGCTCGAGGTCACCGAAGTCTGCACGGCGCTCACCTCGGTATGGGTGGCCGTCCTGCAGGCCGCGCTGGAGGTGGTGATCCGAGCCAACGCGCCCGCAGGCGGTCCGCCGGCGCGGATCGCGGTGATCGGCATGGGCAGGCTCGGCGGCGGGGAACTGAGCTACGGTTCCGATGCCGACGTCATGTTCGTGTGCGAACCCGCCGGTGGCGCAGAGGAATCCGTGGCCGTGAAGTGGTCGGTCACCATTGCCGAGCAGGTGCGTGCGCTGCTCGGCACGCCGAGCGCGGATCCACCGCTCGAGGTGGACACCAACCTGCGGCCGGAGGGACGCAGCGGGCCGCTGGTGCGCACGCTCGCCTCGTACGAGGCCTATTACGCACGGTTCGCGCAGACGTGGGAGGTGCAGGCGCTGCTGCGAGCTCACCGGGTCGCGGGTGACGAGGATCTCGGTCTGCGGTTCCTACTGATGGTCGACAAGACCCGCTATCCCGCCGGCGGCGTATCCGCCGAAGCGGTACGTGAGATTCGGCGCGTCAAGGCTCGCATCGACGCCGAGCGGCTGCCGCGCGGCGCCGATCCGAACACCCACACCAAGTTGGGGCGAGGCGGTCTGGCCGACGTCGAGTGGACGGTGCAGCTGCTCCAGCTGCGTCACGCGCACGAGATTCCGGCCCTGCACAGCACGTCGACACTGGAGGCGCTCAACGCCATCGGGGCGGCCGAGCTCATCGCCGAGGGGGATGTCGACCTCCTGAGGCAGGCCTGGCTGACGGCAACGCGGGCGCGCAACGCGCTGGTGCTGGTGCGGGGCAAGCCGACCGACCAACTGCCGGGTCCCGGGCGCCAACTCAATGCGGTGGCCGTGGCCGCTGGTTGGGACGGCGCCGACGGTGGCGAGTTCCTCGACAACTACCTTCGGGTGACCCGTCGGGCAAAGACCGTGGTACGCAGGATCTTCGGCGAGTGACGGACTTCCCGTTCGACGTCATCACCGCCGACGAGTATGACCGGCAGCGTGCGGTCCACGAACCGTTGACCCGGGCGATGCGTGAGCTGATCGATGCGGGCATTCGCACCGACGTCGACGAAGCGACGGTTCGCGAGGCGCAGGCCGCCATCGAGGCCGTCACCGCGACGTTGCGCGGCGCGCAGCGAAACGTGACCTCGACGCTGCGGCACGCGGCTACCGGGCGACCACTGGCGTGGGCCAACCCTGCTGTTGGACTTCGCAATGCGATCGCACCACCGATGGACATCCACCATCAGGACGACAGTCGGTGCTGGGCCGAGTTCGAACTCGGCGTGGCCTATGAGGGGCCACCGGGCCTGGTGCACGGCGGAATCTGTGCGCTCGTCCTGGATCACATTCTCGGTGAGGTGGCCAGCGACGGTCTGACCAAACCCCTGTTCACCGGCACCATCACCCTTCGCTATCTGCGTGGCACGCCACTGGGGCCACTCCGTGCGGAGGCATTCGTCGAAAGGACTGAGGGCATCAAGACCTACGCACGTGGATATCTCGGTGACGCCGACGGGTGGAGTGTGGAGGCCGACGGCGTGTTCATCCGGCCCGCGTGGGCGCGGGAGGCGTGATGAAGTTCTATGTCAGCACCGCCTTCCTCGACACCAGGGAAGCGATCGAAGTGGCCAGGGCCGCAGAGGATCTCGGATACGACGGGATCGCCATCGCCGACCACGTGGTGAACCTCGAGACGTTGGCCACCCCGTACCCCTACACCAAGGACGGCAAGCGACGCTGGGAGCCGTTCACCGACTGGCCGGATCCGTGGGTGTTGATCGGTGCGATGGCGCAGGTCACCACGCGACTGAAGTTCGTCACCACCGTCTACATCCCCGGCATGCGCGAACCGTATTCGGCAGCGAAGTCCATTGGTACCGCTGCCTACTTGGCGGACGGCCGACTCGAACTCGGGATCGGGGTCGGCTGGTGCGAGGAAGAGTTCACCCTGATGGGCCAGCGCTTCGACCGCCGCGGTAAGCGCACCGACGAGATGCTCGAGCTGATGCAACAGCTGTGGCAACCTGGCTGGACCGAATTCGCAGGCGACTTCTATCAGACCCCGCGCTTGGAGATGCAGCCGACGCCACCGGCCATTCCGATCTACGTCGGCGGTTTGTCCGAGATCGCATTGAAGCGGGCCGCCCGCAACGACGGCTGGATCGGCGACCTCATCACCACCGATCGGGCCCTCGCCAGCCTTGCGCGGATTCGAGAGATCCGGGCCCACATGGGCTTGACCATGGATGGTTTCACCGTCTTGACTCCGTTGACGGATGCGTTCAGCATTGCCGACTACCAGCGCGCGGAGGAGGGAGGCATCACGGCAATCCTGACCATGCCGTGGATGTTCTACGGCGGACCCGACGCGTCTCTCGCGGAGAAGATCGATGGCATGAAGCGCTTCCGCAGGGAGCTGAGCCTGGACCGCTGAGGCCCGTCACGGGTTGCATCGCGGACACCACATCGCGTCAGCGGACACAGCGGTGCTGGGGATGAGCCTTTGGTGGGCACACGCCGGGCATTCGTGCATCTCGGCCTCGGCCAGACTGGTGGGCGTCCCGCACGTTCCACACGGCAGTCCGGATTGAGTATGGGTGCGGCCGAAACCTGGTGCGTCGCAGGCAGGGCAGCTGGTGGCGAGCCGTCGCGCCAACGTGGCGGCCAGCTGGGTCAGGATCAGTCGACGCCCCGGATTGTGGTGGGCGCGCAGATCGGGTTCCACGAGGGCAAGACCGTCGGTCGAGCGGTGCGCCGCCCCGGCAACCGCGCTGCGCAACTGGTGGCGGTGCGTGATGCCCTTGACTATGTCGGTCGGCGCTCCGCCCCGCGCCGGCCGAACGATGAGCGCCTGGCCCGGCAAGCCGTCGGTGAGACGGCCAGGTAGGTCGTCGACGCTGGTGGCGCGATGCCCGGCGACTGGAATCTGCGTCGTCCGGTACCCCTCGACGACTTCGATGCTGCGCGAATCATCAAGGAAGATCAGGAGTTCTTCGTGCCCGGGCAGGCCTGTCGCCGCCAACGGACCGTAGCTGGCCTCGCTGGCCAGGCCGTATCTCAGACCCGAAACGTCAATTGTTAGTTCGGCTTTTGCGCGGGCCGCCGCGAGTGCCGGGAGGTTGCGGGGGATCTCGCCGGAGAACGTGCCGAACTGATCGGTGTCCAGGTCGGGCGGTGTCAGTAAGCGGGCACCGAGCGTCTCGGAGAACGCGTCTGCCATCTGCTCGGCCTTGCCGTGCCTGGTTCCGACGGCGATGACGCAACCGCGATAGGGGCCACCGTCAGGCCGCCCCGTCGGCTCCCCCGTGGTCATGGAGCACCGCCAAGATCTCGCCGATTCGATGACCGCGTTCCACCGGATGACGCAGTGGCCGGTCGTCCCTTATTCGGTAGTAGTTGCGCCGGCCTTCTCGGAGCCGATCCAGATATCCGGCCTCCACCAGGTCGCTGACGATGCGCTGCGCTGCGCGTTCGGTGACGCCTACCCGCTCGGCCACGTCGCGCAGTCGAATCCCCGGATCCCGCGCGATGCACAGCAGCGTATGGGCGTGGTTGGTCAGAAACGTCCATTCGCCCATACCGGAAGTGTAGTTCGGGCTTGCGGTGACCGGATACGCACCACGCGGTGGACATCAGCAAATCTATACGACACATGATTCAGGAAGTTTGACATACGTAATAGAAAACACGTAATCTGTGTCGCATGTTGACGGCGATGCTGGTGGCGATGCTGGTCTCTCCAGTGGTGATCGCGCTGACGGCCCTGATGGTGGGGACTCGTAGGCCGCGGATGATGGGCGAGCTCGGCGCATTGGTGGCAGCCCTCGGGTTCGTCGGCGCGGTAGTCTTCGCCGTTCGGGTCGGCTCCGGTGTCAGCGTCTCGGCGACCATTGGCGGTGTCGCGGTATCTGTCGACAGGCTTGCCGCAATCCTGCTGCTGCTGGTGTTTGGGGTGAGCGCCATCGTCCAGGCCTTTGCGGTGCGCTACCTCGCGGGGGATTTCCGCGCTGCGTGGTTCACCTCGGGGTCCAGTCTGCTCACCGCGTCGTCCGCCGGGTTGATGGTCGCGACGACGTTGATCGGTCTCGCGCTTGCTTGGACCGCCGCCGGAGTCGCCCTGTGCCTGCTGTTGGGCACCTACTGGCATCTGCCCGCGGCACGAGACGGGGTGCGGCGGACCGCCACCGCCTTCCTCGTCGGTGACCTGGCCTTGTGGCTCGCCGTCATACTGGCCACCATCCGGTGGGGCGCCACCGACCTGCGCGCCATCGACCCGGCTGCTCTCCCCGGGCCGATACCACCGGCGGTGGCGTGCCTCATCGTCGCGGCGGCATTGTCGCGATCGGCCCAGATTCCATTCCACCGCTGGCTACCTGCGACGCTCGCTGCGCCGACTCCGGTCTCGGCCCTGTTGCACGCCGGTGCCGTCAATGCCGGAGGCATCCTGTTGATCCGGCTCAGCCTGCTGGTGACCGGTGACCTGGCGCGTGGACTGACGATCTTCGCCGGCGCCGCGACGATGGTCTACGGCGCGATCATCATGCTGGCCAAGCCGGATGTCAAAGGGGCACTTGCGCATTCGACGATGTCGCAGATGGGCTTCATGATCCTCACCTGCGGGCTCGGACTATGGGCCGCAGCGGTGTTCCATCTCGTCGCCCACGGCTTCTACAAGGCCACGCTGTTCCTGTCCTCGGGATCGGCCATCGCACACCACCGCCGGTCGGCCTCGCGGCCTCCCGTCCGTCCGGCGGCACGCCGGGTAGAAGTGGTCAACGCGATCCTCGCGGCAGCCCTGCCCGTGTTGACGCTCTCCGCGGCGGTTCTGGTGATGCCGTTGCCTGCCGGTGACCACGCCGCCGAGCATGCGCTGTTGATCTTTGCCGGGGTGACCGGTGCGGCCGCGACCTGGGCTTGGCTGAGTTACCGGCCGGGAGTCGGCGCCACGCTGATGGCGGGCGCAGTCCTGATGCCGGTATCCCTCGCGTACCTGGTGCTCATCACCTCGGTGAGCAGATACTTGGCGCCAGCCCTGCCGGCGACGGAACCGGTCACCGAGACGGCCTGGCTGGTCACCGCCGCCGCCGTGGGCTTGCTGGGATGCGTTGCAGCCCTGAGATGGACGCCGGGTCGATTGCACCGAGCCATCTACGCCCGGGTGCTGAATGCCGGCCACATTCCCACCGCTTTGCCCAACCGTCTGACAGGAGCACGCTCATGACCAACGCCCTAGACGCCGGCCTCGAGACCCGTCGGGCACAGCTGCGCAGCGACATAACCTTGGCAGCAAGGGTATTGCCGACCCACCATCCACTGGCGACCTTCATCGCGGTCAATCCGCTGGCAGGACTGGAGTCCACGCCGTTCGAACAGGCGATCCGGCGCTCGGGTGACCTGTACGGTGCCCGCGGCACGCTGCCAGAGACGACCTTCCGCGAGTTGCATCGAGACGGCCGGATCACCGACGCTGACCTCGACGAGGCGTTGATTCGCCGCTACCCGAATCTGCTCGGCAGGCCGACAGTGCGCCTTGGTGAGCGCGAATTCACGCCCGTGGAGTTGGTGCGTGGTGACCTGCTGCATGGTAGTCCCGCGCCTGAACCCTTGCGCCGCTATCAAACTCGTTGCGAGGAGGTAGCCCCCGTCGTCGCCGCCAACGTCGACGACCAGACGGCCAAGTGGTGTTCGGCGTTCTTCGGTGCAGCCGCGTGGCCCATGCCCGGTCGCGAAAAAGGGTTCTACTCGGCCTGGCGGGCTCTGTCGCCGAGCGACCCGTCGCTGACCCGTGCGCAGCGAGCCGAATTGCGAGCCGTCGCCCATCGAGCTGACGACGCCGCGCTGGCGGCATTGTCTGAGCTCGGCATCGACCACGACGCCCGCATGACCTATCTGCAGGCGCACCTTACGAGGTTGCCCGGATGGGCTGCGCACGTGCATTGGTGCGCCAGTCGGGGAAGGGGCATCGACCTGCTCGAGTACCTCGCGGTCCGTCTGACGTACGAGTCGTTACTGCTGCGCGCTCATCGTGGGCAGCTCCGTATCCACCAGACCGCCCCCCGGATCCCTTCGGCGCGCGAGCGGGCCAGGCGGCTGATCGATGTCTGGGCACTGGAGCAGGTGAGCGAGACCGAGGTGGCGGTCGCCGCCCGGGTGCTCACCGTGCTGCCGGTACCGGCTCGAGAAATGATATGGCAGAACGCCTTCGAGGGTCACTACCGCGACGGTCTGCTCGCCGAGTTGAGTCCCGGCCCGGCTCCTGATCCAGGGCCTGCCCATACCCAAGTGGTGTGTTGCATCGACACCCGCTCCGAAGGCCTTCGCCGCCATCTCGAATCGGTTGGTGGTTACCAGACCTTCGGGTTCGCCGGCTTCTTCGCCGTTGCCATCCGGTTCACCGATCTGCTCGGCGGGGAGGCCAATGATCTGTGCCCCGTGCTGATCTCGCCCAATCATCTCGTTCGCGAGACCCCGGCGCCCCAGGCCGGACGGGAAGCGGCTCGTCAGTTGGCCGGCGCGCGAAGTCTGGCCGGCGCGGAGTCGGCATTCCACGCCGCCAAGGAGTCCGCCGCGGCGCCGTTTGCGCTCGCCGAGGCAGCCGGATGGGCCGCCGCACCGCTGTCGGCGGCCAAGACGTTCACCCCCGCGATCAGTGCAAGCATTCGGCGGCGGCTGCGCGCCCTGGTGGCGCCGCAGGCCCCGGCGATGCTGGACATCGAGACCATGCCACTGGCCGAGCGCACGCTGTTCGCCCAGGTGGCACTCACGACCATGGGTCTGGTTGGTGGGTTCGGCCGGCTCGTCGTGCTCTGCGGCCACGGCAGCATGACCGAGAACAACCCGTACCAGGCGGCGCTGGACTGCGGCGCCTGCGGTGGGCAGGCAGGCGGGCCGAATGCTCGCACCGCTGCGGCGATCCTCAACCAAGCCGAGGTGCGCGAGGAGCTTCGCCAGCTCGGCATCGACATTCCCGAGTGCACGTATTTCCTTGCTGCCCAACATGACACCGCGACCGACCGGGTGAGCATCCTGGATTCCCACCTGATTCCGGTCAGTCATCTAGACGACGTGCGTCGACTGGACACCGACCTGGCCTCAGCCGGAGCGGCATTGGCCGCCGAACGCTGCGAGGTACTGCCCGGGGCGAGGCGGGTGCGGTCGCTGCGCCGGGCGGCGCGCCACGTCGCGGCGAGGAGCGTCGACTGGGCTCAGGTGTACCCGGAGTGGGGACTGGCGGGCAACGCCGCCTTCGTCGTTGCGCCGCGCGAGATATCCCGGGGCACCGACCTGCAGCGCCGGGTATTCCTGCACTCCTACGATGCCGACGTCGACCCCGACGGAACCGCGCTGGAGACGATCCTCACCGCACCACTGGTGGTCGCGCAATGGATCAACTGCCAATACCACTTCTCCACGATTGCACCGGAAGTGTTCGGAGCCGGCACGAAGACCATCCACAACGTCGTCGGAACGATCGGTGTGATGGCAGGTCACAGTGGCGATCTACGGCTCGGGCTGCCATGGCAGTCGATCGCGGAGGGCGACCGGCTTCGACACGAACCGCTGCGCCTGCTGGCGGTGATCCAGGCTCCGCTGGAGCGCATCGACACCGTGATCGCGCGGAACTCGATCTTGGCGCACCTGTTCGGAAACGACTGGGTCGGCCTCGCCGCCCGCGCCCACTCCGGCGGATCCTGGCAGCGCTGGAGCAACGCCGGATGGCACCCATGGTTCGAATCTCAATCCACCGCAACCATTCCCGATGAGGAGACCGTTCGATGACAACGTCTGCACTGACCAAGATGACGAAGATCGAGGTGGTGGTCGCCGGCAGTGATGGGCCGGCAGTCCGTGAGCTGATCCAGAGCATCGGAGCCACCGGTTACACGAGTGTGTCGGGGGTGTCGGGACTCGGTCACCACGGATACCACCAGGGCCGGCTGTTGTTCAACCAGCAGGCGACGCTGGAGCTTCTCATCACCGTGGTGCCGGAGTCGAAGGTCGAGCCGCTGCTCGCTGGTCTCCGTCCGCTGCTCGACGCCTCGCCGGGGGTGATGTTCGTTACGGAGACCTACGTAAGCCGCCCCGAGTACTTCAGTTGACCCAACTCACCGCATCGAGAGGATCACCGAAATGTCCAACCATTCCGCTGCATGGCATCGACTTCGGACAGGTAACGAGTTGTTCTTCGTGCCAGTCCGTTCCAGCCGGGGTGAACTGATATCCGACCGTCCCGTGGCCGCGGTGTTCCGTTGTGCGGACGCCGCGATGCCGAGCGAGATGGTGTTCGGCCAAAGTTGGGGTTCACTGATGGACGTCAGTACCTGGGGCCATGTCATCGACACCGGTGTGCTCGGCACGATGGAGTATGCCGTCGACACGTTGGAGATTCCCTTGATCGTGGTTCTGGGGCACCACGGTTGCACGGCCATGAGCGCAACGATGCGGGCCTGGCACGACGCGGAAATGCCGGACGGCGCCGCCCGCGCGATGGTCGAGCACGCGATGTCGTCAATCCTTCGACGAGGATCGGCGGCCGATTCTCTCCAAGCCATCACCACCGCCCACGTCGTCGAGACGGGGCTGGCACTGTTGGATCGTTCGCCGGCGATAGCGCGGCGCGTCGATGCAGGTAAGTGCGGGATCGTTTGCGGGGCAACGGATCAGGTTGACGGTCGGGTGCACGTCTATGCGACCATAGGTGCGGTCGGAGAGGCCGAGGGCGCACTACTGGAATGCGTCTGAGGCTGAGCTGCTCAGACGGACTCCGAAGAACGTCCGACTAACGCCGGGACCGGCCAAAGCCGAGGCGGGACCCGGACGCGCGCGTGGTGGCCACAGATCCGTTGCGCCGACGAGAATCGATGGCGTACACCCCGCCGCCGGTGAAGATCAGCAGGAAGAACGCGAAGCAGTAGAGCACGGCGAGCTCGCCGCCGTTGGTCATCGGGATGATTCCCGTCGGCAGATGCTGGGTGAAGAACGCGAAGGCCATCACGCCCGAGGCGACGAATGCCGCGATGCGGGTGAACAATCCGACGGTAATCAGGATGGCGGTCACCAGCTCGAGCACGCCGGCGTACCAGAACGGCCACGTGCCGACCGGTGCCTGCTGCGCCGCCAGCGGCCAGCCGAAGAGGTGAGAAGTGGCGTGGCACAGGAACAGCAGGCCGAAGACCACGCGAAAGAGGCTCAGCACGGCGGGGGCTTGCGGGGTGAGTCTGGCGTCTAGCTTCGTCGTCATGCCGTCACCCTACTATTCGGACCGTAGTCCGCATAGTCGGATCGCCTCCAGGTTGGGGCAGTCCACACGAAAGGGCCGGGCGGAGTCGACTCCGCCCGGCCCCTTCGTCACGCGTGACTTACACGTCGTAGTAGAGCGCGAACTCGTACGGATGCGGCCGGATCTGGATGGGCATGATCTCGTTCTCCCGCTTGTAGGAGATCCAGGTGTCGATCAGATCCTCGGTGAAAACACCACCCTCGGTGAGGTATTCGTGATCCTCCTCGAGGCGGTCGATCACCGCCGACAGTGACGTCGGCGCCTGCGGGATGTTGGCGGCCTCGTCCGGGGGCAGCTCGTAGAGGTCCTTGTCGACGGGGGCCAACGGCTCGATCTTCTTCTTGATGCCGTCGATGCCTGCCATCAGCATTGCCGCGAACGCGAGGTACGGGTTACCCGAGCTGTCGGGGCAGCGGAACTCGAGGCGCTTGGCCTTCGGGTTGTTGCCCGTGATCGGGATGCGCACGCAGGCCGAGCGGTTGCGCTGGCTGTACACCAGGTTGATCGGCGCCTCGTAGCCCGGCACCAAACGCTTGTAGGAGTTGACCGTCGGGTTGGTGAACGCCAACAGTGACGGCGCGTGGTGCAGGATGCCGCCGATGTAGTGGCGGGCCAGATCGGACAGCCCCGCGTAGCCCGACTCGTCGTGGAACAGCGGCTTGCCGTCCTTCCACAGCGACTGGTGAGCGTGCATGCCGGAGCCGTTGTCACCGAAGAGCGGCTTGGGCATGAAGGTGACGGTCTTGCCGTTCTTCCATGCCGTGTTCTTGATGATGTACTTGAACAGCAGGACGTCGTCGGCAGCCGCCAGCAGCGTGTCGAACTTGTAGTTGATCTCGGCCTG
>NZ_JAEMTA010000026.1 GCF_016462545.1 Mycolicibacterium sp.
AGCCCTCCTTGGAGATGCCCTTGCCGTAGAGGATGTCGAACTCGGCCTGCTTGAAGGGCGGTGCCATCTTGTTCTTGACGATCTTGCATCGCGTCCGGTTACCGACCGCGTCAGTGCCGTCCTTCAGCGTCTCGATGCGCCGCACGTCGAGGCGGACCGAGGCGTAGAACTTCAATGCCTTACCGCCAGTAGTGGTTTCGGGCGATCCGAACATCACGCCGATCTTCTCGCGAAGCTGGTTGATGAAGATTGCGGTGGTGTTCGAGTTGCTGAGAGCGCCGGTGATCTTGCGCAGTGCCTGGCTCATCAGACGAGCCTGCAGACCGACGTGGCTGTCACCCATCTCGCCCTCGATCTCGGCGCGAGGCACCAGAGCGGCCACCGAGTCGATGACCAGGATGTCCAGCGCGCCGGACCGGATCAGCATGTCGGCGATCTCGAGTGCCTGCTCACCGGTGTCGGGCTGCGACACCAGCAGCGAGTCGGTGTCCACCCCGAGCTTCTTGGCGTAGTCGGGATCCAGCGCATGCTCGGCATCGATGAAGGCCGCGATGCCGCCGGCCGCCTGGGCGTTGGCCACCGCGTGCAGTGCGACCGTGGTCTTACCCGAGGATTCCGGGCCGTAGATCTCCACGACACGGCCTCGGGGCAGGCCACCGATGCCCAGCGCGACGTCGAGCGCGATCGATCCGGTCGGGATGACCGAAATCGGTTGACGCACTTCTTCGCCGAGTCGCATCACCGACCCCTTGCCGTGACTCTTCTCGATCTGGGCGAGAGCTAGCTCGAGGGCCTTCTCGCGATCAGGGGCTTGCGCCATGGTGTGGTCTCCGTCCTCGTGGGTGTCCGGTTGATCGAGTTTCGATCAGTTGACGGTGACGGTAGAGGTAGGTACCGACAAGTCGGTCTGACCGGTGTTTACCGCCGAACATCGCCCACAGTAGACGAACACCTGTTCGATTCAAGTCAACACGCCGGTGAGCGCGTCAACTGAGTGCCGGCCGGTGCCTCACCACTGGTCGCGCGGCACGTCGAAGTCCGCGCACAGGGCCCGCCACACGTCACGTGGATCGATGCCCGCCTCGATCGCCTCGGCCGCGGTGCGCCCACCGACACCGCTCAGCACGTGGTCCACGAGCAGGGAAGCGCCCCGCACCCGGCCGAACTGCCCGTCGACGAGTTCGTGGAATTCCGTCAGCCGCACGCCCACCAACTTACCGAGGCCGGGCCAGCGCGTCGTGGCACACCCGTACCGGATCGCTCACGTCGTCGATACTCGCGCCCGCGACCCGGGCTCGCTCCCGATATCGCAGACATCCCAGCACCTCGCCGACCGCAGCGGTCAGGGCATCGCCCGTGAGTGGGCGGATCAACACCGCGCTTCCCTGTCGCACAACACGATTGGCGATCTCCCACTGATCGCCGCCGCCAGGCACCACCACCATCGGCACACCCGCGAGCAGCGTCTTGGACACCATCCCGTGCCCGCCGCCGCAGATCACCAGATCCGCCTTCGTCAGCAGTTCGTCCTGCCGCCCCAAGCCGACGGCGGCCCACGGCGGCAGCTCTCCCGCAGCCCCCTCGAGCCGCGACACCACCACCCGCGACCCCTCCGGCAGCGTCTCCCCCGGCACCAACGACTCGAGTGCCAGTTCGGCCAGCCCCTGCGTCCCGGTCGTGGCAGTCGACGGGGCGACGACGACCACGGGCCCGGTCCCCTCGGGGACCTCGAGTACCGTCGCCGTCGGCTCGAAGTGCAACGGACCGACCAGGACGGCCTCCGACGGCCAATCGGGTCGGGATACCTCCAGCGCAGGCAAGGTCGCGATCAGGCGACGACGTGGCCCGGGATCGGCCGCGGGCAGGCCGATGTCCACCCGCGCCGCCGAACGCTGCCGGTCACCTGCCCGCACTGAACGGGCCGTCAGCGCACGCAGCACGCCGTCGCGCAGTCTTCCTCGGACGCCGACACCCGGCGCCAATCCGCTGCCCAGCGGCGGCAGTCCCCTCGAGGGCCGGTACAGCGGATGCGGGTTGAGCTCGACCCATGGCACACCCAGCAGTTCGGCGGCCATGCCACCGCAGGTGGTGATGACGTCGGACACCACCAGATCGAGCGCCAGATCACCCAACCGCGGTGCGTTCGACAGCGCCATCCGCGCGCCACGCCGGTGGATCTTCGCACCCGAGTCGGCGTCGTCGTCGCCCTCCACCGGGTCCAGACCCTCGAGCAGAACGGCGTCGATGCCTGCCTCGCGGGCGGTCGTCAGCCATTCCGCCCCGGTCAGCAGCGTCGGTTCGTCACCGGCGGCCAGGAACTTCAGGCACAGCGCGATCGCGGGGAAGGCGTGCCCCGGGTCGGGGCCTGCCACTACCGCGACGCGCATCCGCCATACCCTGCCACAGCCTGCGACAACTACTGTGAGGCCATGACCGACCAGACATCAGCCGTCGCGAGCACCACCAACACGCATACGGTCGAGGCGTTCCTCTTCGCGCTGAGAGACCAGGACTTCGCCACGGCCGACGCACTGCTGGCCGACGACCTCGTCTACCAGAACGTGGGATTGCCGACGATTCGGGGCCGAGCCCGCGTCATGAAGATGATGCGGGCGATGGAGGGCCGGATGGGCTTCGACGTGACGTTCCACCGCAATGTGGGCGAGGGCACCACCGTCATCAACGAACGCTCCGACGCCATGGTTTTCGGACCGCTGCGTCTGCAGTTCTGGGTCTGCGGCGTCTTCGAGGTCCACGATGGCCGAATCACGCTGTGGCGCGACTACTTCGACGTGTTCGACATGGTGAAGGCCACGGTGCGCGGAATCGTCGGGATCGCCGTTCCGTCGTTGCGTCCCAGGTTCTGATGTCGGAACCCACCGCGCGCACCACGCCGAACCTGCTGCAGTACATCGGGTACTGCTACGGCAGGCGGCTGCCGTCCACGATGCTGCAGTGGGTAGCCGACGACCTCGCCGGGCCGGGCGCCACCGTGCGAATGATGGTGCGGGTCTTCATCCCCGCGGTGTTGATCCTCACGCCGTTCTGGATCGTCCCCATGTCGCTGTATCTGCACCTGTCGACGACGCTGCCGATTCTGATCCCGTTCGTGTTCTTCTCGCATGCCCTGAACAAGGTGTGGCGGCGTCACATGTTGCGCAAGCACGGGCTGGATCCCGGGCTCGTCGACTACCGCGCGAGACAGCGTGATTCTCACATTCACGACGCCTACATCGAGAAGTACGGACCCCGCTCAGGTCCACCCAGCAGCCACGACGTCTAGCGTCAGGCGCCGCGAAGGTGGCCGAGTTCGCCGAGGGCCTGCGCCCAGCCGGCCAATCGGTCCGTCGCGTCGCCCAGTTCGTTGCGGTAGCGCTGTGCCGACATGGGCGAGCTCGACATCGATCCGGAGTTGGCGGCCGAAACCAATTGCGCAGCAGCCTCGACCATTTCGCCGTACTGCCGCACACCGGTGTCGAGTTGAACCGTGAAGGCCCGAATGGTGGGTGCCAGGTGGGTGCGTGACTGAGGCGCGGCCGTCGCCGCCTTCTCCATCGAGACGACCTCGTTGGCCGTCGCCCTCAGGGTGGTGGCGGTCTGGTTCGCGGCGGCGACGACGTCGCGCAGTTCGTCGGCGGGCAGCATCCGGCCACGCTCCATCACGCCCAGCAGGGAGAACAGCCCGCGTTCGGCGGACGCCAGCGCAGCGATCGGCTGGCGAGCTTCCGACCCCCACGGCGGCAGCCTCCGCACCCGGCGTTCCGCCGGCAGCGGTTCACGCTTGAGCCACCGGTAGCGCAGGAAGGACAGCGTCGCCAGGAAGGCCGCCCCGACGGCGATGGCGCCGGGGATCGGCAGCACCCAGGCCGGTATGACGTCCCACGACGCCAGGACTCCGGTCACGGCGATCCACAGTCCAGTGGAGAAGGTGAAGAACAGCGCGGCCCGCAGCGCCCACTTGCGCTTGCGGAGCAGCTTGGCGCGCGGATCCGCGGCGGCGCCGAGACGCTGGGCCACCACGTCCGAGAACTCGGCCGCGGTGTCGACGCCGCGCTGCACGAGCGTGCGCCACGCCTCCTGTCGTCCCGTCCGAGGGTCCGCTGCCATGCTCCTACTACCTGTCTTCTCGAAAGCTACTGCGGGAGTGGGTTTTCCGGTGCCGCAGCAGGCGGGTTGACCGCCGGTGCGGCGGGTGCCCCGGTGGCGTCACCAGCGGGCAACGCATCCCCGCGCATCGAGGCGCGGATCTGCTCGAGACGGGAGTGCCCGGCCATCTGGACGCTGGCCTGCTGAATCTCCATCATGCGACCCTGGACCGAATTCTGAGCGAGTTCGGCCGAGCCCATCGCGTTCGCGTAACGCCGTTCGATCTTGTCCCTGACCTCGTCGAGGCTGGGGGTGCTACCGGGCGCGGCGATCTCACTCATCGACCGAAGCGACGCGCTGACCTGCTCCTGCATCTTGGCCTGCTCGAGCTGGCTGAGCAGCTTGCTGCGCTCGGCGATCTTCTGCTGCAACACCATGGCGTTCTGCTCGACAGCCTTCTTGGCCTGCCCGGCGGCTTGCAGAGCCTGATCGTGCAACGTCTTGAGATCCTCGACGCTCTGTTCGGCGGTGACGAGTTGCGCCGCGAACGCCTCGGCGGCATTGGTGTACTCGGTGGCCTTGGCCGCGTCTCCCGCGGAGGTGGCCTGGTCGGCCAGCGTCAAGGCCTGACGGACGTTGACCTGCAACTTCTCGATGTCGGCGAGCTGACGGTTCAGCCGCATCTCCAGCTGACGCTGATTGCCGATCACCGAGGCCGCCTGCTGCGTCAGCCCCTGGTGCTGACGCTGGGCTTCCTCGATGGCCTGCTGAATCTGCACCTTCGGATCGGCGTATTCGTCGACCTTGGAGCTGAACAGCGCCATCAGGTACTTCCACGCCTTGCTGAACGGATTGGCCATCAGTGAGGTCCGCCTTCGTGTTGCAGTAGGGCCAGTGTGACTGTCCTGGGAATGGACTTCCTAGGACGTGTGCTTTCGCTATCCGCCAACTTATCGGTTGCGCGCATATCGCCACACCCCCGATTGGGTTTCCGAGGTCGGCTGGGCAGGCCGGACGGACTCAGGCCACCGCCATCGAGACGGCCTGTGGGATGACCACTCTCGTGGAGAGGTCGATGTTTGCCGCACTGGCCGTGGCGACGGGTCGCGGTACGTCCTGCTCGCGCCGTTCCATGGTTTCGCCTGCATCGGTCAGGACGCGTGACAGCGGAACCTCCAGAGCACCGCAGATGGCGCTCAGCAGCTCACTGGAGGCTTCCTTGCGGCCGCGCTCGACCTCGGAGAGGTAGCCGAGGCTGACGCGGGCGTGGTCGGACACTTCGCGCAATGTCCGCCCTTGCGAGAGCCGGGCCTGACGCAGCACGTCGCCGATCACTTCGCGAAGCAAAGTCGTCATCGCGGTCTCCTCACAACGAAAGACGTGGTCAAGAATCTATTCAAGGGTCCGTTCGGTTTCACTAACATGCAGAACGCCTACAGCTGCCGATTTGGTTCCCGGACCGTCCCAGACCGATGAATGTCGCCGGTCACGTACGGGCGCCGCGCACCGCCGACACCACGTAGTCGGCGCCCGTGACCACGGTCAGGACGATCGCCGCCCACATCAGCACCCACGCGCCCGTCAGCCACAGACCGTCCAGTGGCAGGACGAACAAGCCGATCGCCACCGCCTGGACCAGAGTCTTCAGCTTGCCGCCGCGGCTCGCGGGGATGACGCCGCCACGCAGGACCGCGAAGCGCAACACGGTGACGCCGATCTCGCGGACGAGGATCACCACGGTCACCCACCACGGCAGATCGCCGAGGATGGACAGACCCACCAGCGCCGCCCCGATCAGCGCCTTGTCGGCGATCGGATCGGCGAGCTTGCCGAATTCGGTGACCATGCCGTAGCTCCGTGCGATGGCCCCGTCGAAGCGATCGGTGATGACCGCAGCCGCAAAGACGATGAAAGCGACTACTCGCCAATAAGTCTCGTGACCGTCGCCGACGAACAAGGCGACGAGGAACACGGGCACCAAGACGATGCGAAGCCCGGTAAGCAGGTTCGCGACATTGACGACACTGACCCGCGGAACCAGCGGATCGACGTCAGACTGGCCCGGCACGTGGATCAGAATATCCGTTGCCCGAACCGATACCCTCACTGCTGTGACCGGAGCACCCCAAACCGACGATCTGGTGGTCCGGCGCGCCCGCACTTCGGACGTCCCTCAGATCAAGTCGCTGGTCGACGTTTACGCGGGCAAGATCCTGCTCGAGAAGAACCTCGTCACGCTGTATGAAGCCGTTCAGGAGTTCTGGGTCGCCGAACTCGACGGTGAATTGGTCGGCTGCGGGGCGCTGCACGTGCTGTGGTCCGATCTCGGCGAAGTGCGCACCGTCGCCGCGCACCCACGCATGCGGGGCCGCGGCGTGGGACACGCCATCGTGACCCGCCTGTTGAACGTGGCGCGGGAGCTACACCTGAAGCGGATCTTCGTACTCACCTTCGAAACCGAATTCTTCGGCGGCCACGGGTTCCAGGAGATCGAGGGCACACCCGTCACCGCCGAGGTCTACGACGAGATGCGACGCTCGTACGACATAGGCGTGGCGGAATTCCTCGACCTGTCCTACGTCAAGCCCAACATCCTCGGCAACACGCGAATGCTGCTGACCCTGTAGGCGCCGCCGAAGCCATTGAGATAGCGCTGGCAGTCGCATCTACTCGCATTTTCGCCTGCCAGCGCTATCTCGACGCTCGTGTTCGGCGGGCTACTCGTCGTCGGCGTCGGCACCGTTCGCATCGGCACCGCCGCGGATCAGCATCAGCGTCCCGGCCAACTCGTCGGGCTTGACCAGCACCTCGCGGGCCTTCGAGCCCTCGCTGGGTCCGACGATGCTGCGCGTCTCCATCAGGTCCATCAGCCGGCCCGCCTTCGCGAAGCCCACCCGCAGCTTGCGCTGCAGCATCGACGTCGATCCGAACTGCGACGACACCACCAACTCGACGGCCTGCAGGAAGACGTCCATGTCGTCACCGATGTCGGGATCGACGTCCGTACGCTCACCGGACGGCTTGGCCTTCGTCACGCCCTCGAAGTACTCGGGTTCAGCCTGCTCCTTGGTGGCCTCGACCACCGCTTGGATCTCCTCATCGGAGATGTAGGCGCCCTGCAGGCGGATCGGCTTGTTCGCGCCCATCGGCAGGAACAGACCGTCGCCCATGCCGATCAGCTTCTCGGCACCCGGCTGGTCCAGGATGACCCGGCTGTCGGTCAGCGACGAGGTGGCGAAGGCCAACCGCGACGGCACGTTGGTCTTGATCAGACCCGTGACGACGTCGACCGACGGCCGCTGCGTGGCAAGCACCAGGTGGATGCCTGCGGCGCGCGCCTTCTGCGTGATGCGGACGATCGCGTCCTCGACGTCGCGCGGTGCGGTCATCATCAGGTCGGCGAGCTCGTCGACGATGGCCAGGATGTAGGGATACGGCTTGTAGACGCGCTCGCTGCCCAATGGCGCGGTGATTTCCCCGGAGCGCACCTTCTCGTTGAACACGTCGATGTGCCGCACCCGGTTGGCCTGCATGTCCTGGTAGCGCTGCTCCATCTCCTCGACCAGCCAGGCCAGTGCGGCCGCGGCCTTCTTGGGCTGCGTGACGATGGGCGTGATCAGGTGCGGGATGCCCTCGTAGGGCGTCAGCTCCACCATCTTCGGGTCGATCAGGATCATCCTGACCTCGTCGGGGGTGGCGCGCGCGAGGATCGACACCAGCATCGAGTTGACGAAGCTGGACTTGCCGGAGCCCGTCGAGCCTGCGACCAGCAGGTGCGGCATCTTGGCCAGGTTGGCGGAGATCATCTCGCCCTCGATGTCCTTGCCGAGGCCGATCACCAGCGGGTGGTGGTCGCGCCGCGTGGACGGGTCGGTGAGCACGTCGGCCAACCGCACCATCTCGCGATCGGTGTTGGGCACCTCGATGCCGACGGCCGACTTGCCCGGGATGGGCGCCAGCATGCGGACGCTCTCCGTGGCGACGGCGTAGGCGATGTTCTTTTGCAGCGCGGTGATCTTCTCGACCTTGACGCCGGGGCCGAGCTCGACCTCGTACCGGGTCACGGTCGGGCCGCGGGTGCATCCCGTGACGGCGGCGTCGACCTTGAACTGTTGCAGAACGGACTGAATGACCTCCACCATCTTGTCGTTGGCGGCGCTGCGCAGCTTGGGCGGGTCACCCGCGACCAAGAGGTCCAGCGACGGCAGCACGTACGGTCCCTCGACGACGCGATCGAGGACCAGGGTGTCGGTCTTGTTCTCGGCCTTCGGCTTCTTCTCGCGCTTCGCACGCGCCTTGGGCTCGGGCACGGTCGGCGTCTCGTCGACGAGTGGCTCGTCCAGCGGGTAGTTCTCCATCGGGGTGCCTGCCGCACGGGACGCCGGCGCTCCCGGCCATTGCGCCTCGTCGGCGCGGGCCGACGCCGGGTCGTCGTAGTACCCGTCGGAGAAGTCGTCCGCTCGCTCGGCCGGGTAGTCGTCGTAGTCGGCGTCCTCGTCGTACTCGTCGTCGTAGGTATCACCGCGGTAGGCGCCCATGAACATGGACTGAACGACCCCGGGGACCTCGCGAATCGTGGTGCCGGTGACGAGCAGCACCCCGAACAGCACGCCGATGATCAACAGCGGCGTGGCGATCCAGGGCGTCAGGCCGTCGGAGAGCGGCCCGCCGATCACGAAGCCGACGAACCCCGCAACCCGTTGGCGGTCGGAGGGATCCGTGGGAGCGCCCGACCAGAGGTGCCACAGGCCGAGCACCGGCAGGCCGATCATCGCGGTGCCGAGAACGAGCCGGGGGCGGGCCTCGGGATGCGGCTCGGTGCGCATCAGCAGAACGGCCGACGCGACGAGCAAAAGGGGAAGCAACACGACGGCCGATCCGATGACGGCGCGGACGACCGAGTCGATCCAGCCGCCGACGGGTCGTGCCGCGTCGAACCACGAACTTGCGGCGAGCACCACCGAGAAGCCGAGAAGCGCGAGTGCGATGCCGTCGCGCCGGTGGCCCGGCTCGAGATCGCGGGCCCGACCAACCGACCGCGCGGTGGAACCCGCGCCCTTGGCGACCATCAGCCAGCTGGCACGGGCTCCCCTGCCGATCGCGGAGCCCGCGGCGGCGACGGGAGAGGGATTGCGTCGTGGCGCGGGCTTACGCCGGGGGGCGGCGGGGCGCGTCGAGCGCGCTCGGGGCTTTGAGCTGCTAGAACGAGCTCCCGAACGCGCGGCGGTCTTACTGGCCATGGAGCTCAGACTAGTCGCATCAACCCCAATTTCACCATCAGCCACACAGGTAACAATCCGCTAACCATGTGCCCACCGGGCATGGTTGGTGCTAAGTAGTGTGAGCCACGCCAAACCCACACTCACCGAGGAGTCCTTGCATGCCCGTCGTCGTCGTCGCCACCATGACCGCCAAATCCGAATCCGTCGACGCCGTGCGACAGGCGTGCACCGACGCGATCGAGGCCGTCCACGAGGAGCCGGGGTGTGAGCTCTACTCCCTGCACGAGGCCGACGGCACGTTCGTCTTCGTGGAGCAGTGGGCCGATCAGGAGGCGCTGGCGACGCACGGCGCCGCCCCCGCGATCGCCACGCTGTTCGGCGCCATCGGCGAACACCTCGACGGCGCGCCGGACATCAAGGTGCTGCAGCCGATCGTGGCGGGCGATCCCGCCAAGGGTCAGCTCCGGCCCTAAGGTGCCGACCTCCGAGGGCCCGCTCGCGGGTCGAGTCGCCTTCATCACCGGCGCGGCGCGTGGCCAGGGTCGTGCGCATGCGGTCCGGCTGGCGTCCGACGGTGCCGACATCATCGCCGTCGACCTGTGCGATCAGATCGCCTCGGTCCCCTACCCCATGGCCACCCCCGACGATCTGGCCGCCACGGTCAAGCTCGTCGAGGACACCGGCGCCCGCATCGTGGCGACCCACGCCGACGTTCGGGACCGCGCAGCGCTGAAGACCGCGTTGAGAGCCGGCGTCGACGAATTGGGCGGGCGCCTGGACATTGTCATCGCCAACGCCGGCATCGCGCCGATGGCCGGTGAGAACGCCTGGCATGACGTCATCGACGTCAACCTGACGGGTGTTCACCACACCGTCGACGTCGCCATGTCACCAATGGTCAAGGCGGGCAACGGCGGAGCGATCGTGCTCATCAGTTCGGTGATGGGGTTGGTGGGCCTGGCGTCTCCGTTCGCCGGCTCCGTGGGCTACGCCGCGGCCAAGCACGGCGTGGTCGGGCTGATGCGGTCGTACGCGAACCTGCTGTCACCACAGGGCATTCGGGTCAACTCGATCCATCCCGCGGGTGTCAGGACCCCCATGATCGACAACGAGTTCACCCGGAAGTGGCTCGCCGACATGACGGGTGGCAACGCCGAGGGTCTGGACATGGCGAGCGCAGCGAACATGGAGACCGTCGAACCGGAGGTCATCGCCGACACCGTGGCGTGGCTGGTGTCCGACGCGGGCAAGCACATCACGGGCGTGGCCCTGCCGGTCGACGACGGCTATGTGAACAAGCGCTGAGCCGACGACTCAGTCGACCTCGAGCACCGTCGGCACGATCATCGGCTGGCGGCGGTACTTCTCCCCCACCCACTTACCGATGGTGCGTCGTGCCGCCTGGGCGATTCGAGTGGGATCGGTGACCTTCTCCTTGGCCAACGCCTGCAATGTCTCCTCGACGAGTCGCGTGACCGGCTCGAGCGCCTTCGGGTCCTCGGAGAAGCCTCGCGACTGCAGGTGGACCGGTGCCGCGATCTTGCCCGTGCCGCGCGCGAGCACGATGGTGACGGCGATGAAACCCGATGACAGCGTGAGCCTTTCGCCCAGGGTGGCATCGCCGACATCACCGGTGACCAGACCGTCGACGAACATCTTGCCGACCGGCACCGCCCCGGAGATCGACGCCCGACCCGCGACGAGGTCGACGCTGACGCCGTTCTCGGCCAGCACGATGTTCTCTTCGGGCACTCCGGACTTCACCGCCAGTGCGGCGTTGGCCCGCAGATGGCGCCACGTGCCGTGCACCGGCATGACGTTGCGCGGTCGGACGCCGTTGTAGAGGAACAGCAGTTCACCCGCGTAGGCGTGGCCCGAAACATGAATGCGCACTTGGCCGTTGGTAACGACACGGACGCCAATCTTGGCCAGCGAGTCCAGGACACCGAAGATGGCCTCCTCGTTGCCCGGGATCTGCGACGAGGACATGATGATGAGGTCCCCGCGGGTCAACGTGATGCTGCGGTGTTCGCCGCGCGACATCCGCGAGAGCGCCGCCATGGTCTCGCCCTGGGTGCCGGTGGTCACCAGGGTGACGCGGTCGGCGGGCAGCAATTCGGCGGCCGCGATGTCGATCACGTCGTCGGTGTCGACGGTGAGGAAGCCGAGGTCCTTGGCGATGCCCATGTTGCGCACCATCGACCGACCGACGAAGGACACCTTGCGGCCGAGCGCCACCGAGGCGTCGACGATCTGTTGCACGCGTGCGACGTTCGAGGCGAAACAGGCGACGATGACGCGGCCCTCCGCGCCACGGATCAGCCGGTGCATGTTGGGGCCGATCTCGCTCTCCGACGGTCCGACGCCGGGAATCTCGGCGTTCGTCGAATCGCAGAGGAAGAGATCCACACCCGCGTCGCCGAGGCGTGACATGCCCGGCAGGTCGGTCGGCCGACCGTCGAGCGGCAGCTGGTCGAGCTTGATGTCACCGGTGTGCAGGAGCGTGCCTGCGCCGGTGTAGACGGCGATGGCCAGGGCGTCGGGGATCGAGTGGTTGACGGCGAAGTACTCGCACTCGAAGACGCCGTGCTTGCTGCTCTGCTTCTCGGCGACCTCGATGAACACCGGCTTGATGCGGTGCTCACGACACTTCGCTGCGATCAGGGCGAGGGTGAACTTCGAGCCCACGACGGGGATGTCGGGACGCAGCTTGAGCAGATGCGGAATCGCGCCGATGTGGTCCTCGTGGGCGTGGGTGATCACCAGCGCCTCGATGTCGTCGAGGCGGTCCTCGATGTGACGCAGGTCGGGCAGGATGAGGTCGACGCCCGGTTCGTCGTGCCCGGGGAACAGAACTCCGCAGTCGATCACCAGCAGGCGGCCGAGGTGCTCGAGAACCGTCATGTTGCGGCCGATTTCGCTGATGCCGCCGAGTGCCGTGACGCGCAGGCCGCCAGGGGCGAGTGGGCCCGGGGGTACCAGCTCGGTGGGCGTCGTCATCGGAGTACGCCGGCTGCCCGCATGTCTGCTCCCAAGTCGTCCAACTGCGCGGCCGTCGCCGGAATCTGGGGCAGCCGTGGGTCACCGGTGTCGAACCCCAGCAACTTGAGTCCCGCCTTCGCCATCGTGACACCGCCCAACCGGTTCTGCGCGTCGTTGAGCGACCCCAGGGCGACGTGGCCCTTGCGTGCGGTGGCGAGATCACCGGAGGTGAACGCCGACAACATGTCTCGCAACTGACTTGCCGCGAGGTGACCCCAGACGCTGATGAATCCAGTGGCGCCCATCGCCAGCCACGGCAGGTTCAGCGAGTCGTCGCCCGAGTAGTAGGCCAACCCGGTCTCGGCCATGATCATCGCGCCTCCGTGCAGATCGCCCTTGGCGTCCTTGATGGCGACGATGTTCGGATGGGGCGCGATCGCACGGATCGTGTCCCAGTCGATCGGGACCACTGAGCGCGGCGGGATGTCATAGAGGACGTTCGGCAGGCCGGTTGCGTCGGCAACGGTGGTGAAGTGGGCGATCAACCCCGCCTGCGGAGGCCGCGAGTAGTAGGGCGTCACGACCAGCAGGCCGTGGGCGCCCTCGGCCTCACACGCCTTGGCGAGTCGCACGCTGTGCGCCGTGTCGTAGGTGCCGGCCCCGGCGATGATCCTGGCGCGGTCGCCGACGGCCTCGAGCACCGCGCCGAGCAGGGCGAGCTTCTCGTCATCGGTGGTCGTCGGAGATTCACCGGTGGTGCCCGACACCACCAGGCCGTCGCAACCGGAGTCCACCAGGTGCTTTGCGAGCTTCTTGGCGACGGCCAGATCCACCGAGCCGTCCGGGCCGAACGGCGTCACCATGGCAGTCAGCACGGTGCCCAGACGTGCGCTGACATCGAATCCACTGGTGCTCACGCGGTTGAGATTACCCGCTCGGCCCCGTCGTTCACGAGCACCGGGCTCACTCGGCCAGCAGGCCCGCGCGGCGCATCGCGGTGGAGATCAGCTCGAAGTCGATCCCGACGTGGGCCCGGGCCACCGCGTCCGCATCGTCGGCGCGACCATCGGCGATCGCATCGATCAGTTCCTCGTGTTCGTGTAGCGACCTCAACTCCATCTCGCGCATGGTGGTGGGCTCACCCCAGAGATGGGCGGGCGCGCCGATGCTCACCGACGCCTCGAGGTCGACGAGCACCTGCTTGAGCACGTCATTGTGGGCGGCGTCCATGATCGCCAGGTGCAGCCGGCTGTCGGCCTGCTGCGCCGCCAGGCCCGTCTCGGCGCTCCGGTAGTCCTCGAGCGCCGCGCGCAGTTCGGCGACGTCAGCGGTAGTTCTGGCGTCTGCGGCGGCCCGACACACCGCCCCGTGTAGGCGGGCGATGGCGTCGCACCGATCCTTGAGTTCGCCCAGCCGCATCGACAGGGTGCGACGGACCGCGTCGGTGGAGGACTCGGGCCACTGCTCGACGACATAGGACCCGCCACCGCGTCCGCGACGTGTCTCGAGCAGCCCGCGCTCGACCAGCCTCGCGAGTGCGGCGCGAACGGTCATGCGTCCGACGCCCAGCGCGGCGGCGAGGTCGCGTTCGACCGGCAACCGCGCCCCCGGGAGGTACTCACCGATGGCGATGGCCGTGACAAGCCGGTCGGTGATCTCGTCGACCCGCGACGGCATCGCCAACTGTTGGGCGAGCAGGCCCGGTGCGGGCACGGACAGGCGATCGGTCACCGACGCAACCCCCTCCGCTAGATACGAGGATGTTAATTCGTCCGCAATGGTCTTGCTGTGAGACCTTTCAGGGTTCATGCTGAGCGCCATGCCCGTTGACATCCGCACGGTTCCCTTCCGGGACTACGAGACGTGGGTCCAGATCACCACTCCCGAGACACCGACGCCCGACGCCCTGCCGCTCTTCGTCTTGCACGGCGGCCCGGGGATGGCCCACGACTACGTGCGCAACATCGCCGAGCTCGCCGACGAGACCGGCAGGGTGGTCGTGCACTACGACCAGATCGGCTGCGGCCGTAGCACCCATCTGCCCGATGCTCCCCGAGAATTCTGGGAGCCGGGCCTGTTCGTCGACGAGTTTCATGCGGTCCGAGGCGAATTGGGAATCGATCGATACCACCTGCTCGGTCAGTCCTGGGGTGGCATGCTCGGGGCCGAGATCGCGGTCCGTCGGCCCGAGGGGTTGGTGTCCCTGTCGATCTGCAACTCCCCCGCCTCGATGGCGCTGTGGGTCGCGGCCGCCAACGAATTGCGCGATCTCCTACCGCGCGAGACGCAGGACGCGTTGACGCGCCACGAGGCCGCGGGGACGGTGTCGGACCCCGAGTACCTCGCCGCGACGATGGAGTTCTACCGCCGCCACGTCTGCCGAGTCGAGCCGATGCCCGCTGACTTCGTCGACAGCGAGAAGCAGATGGAGGCCGAGCCGACCGTCTACCACACCATGAACGGCCCCAACGAATTTCACGTCATCGGCACCCTCGGTGAGTGGACGATCGTCGACCGCCTGCCCCAGATCGCGGCGCCGACGCTGGTCATCGCGGGCGAGTTCGACGAAGCCACCCCCGCCACCTGGCAGCCATTCGTCGAGCAGATCCCCGACGTCGGCAGCCATGTCTTTCCCGGCGCCAGCCACTGCACCCATCTGGAACAGCCGTCGGAGTTCCGCGCCGTCGTCGCCTCCTTCCTCGCCGCACACGATCGATAGGACACTTCCATGGTCAACTCCGAGACGAACCCCGCAGGCGCCCAGCGCAGCCTCGAATCATTCGGCTACACACAGGAACTCAACCGTTCGGTTTCCACGGTGGACCTGCTGGTGTACGGCCTGGTCTTCATGGTGCCGATCGCCCCGTGGGCCATCTTCGGCACGGTCTACAACAGTGCGTCGGGCATGGTGCCACTGGTGTACCTCATCGGCCTGGTGGCCATGGTGTTCACCGCGCTCGCCTATGCGCAGATGGCCAAGTCATTTCCGCTTGCCGGGTCGGTCTTCTCCTACGTCGGTCGCGGAATCCATCCCGGCCTCGGCTTCTTCGCCGGGTGGGCGATCCTGCTGGACTACCTACTGGTCCCGACCCTGCTCTACGTGTTCGCCGCCGAGTCGATGGTCGGGCTGTTCCCCGGAACACCCCGATGGCTGTGGGCGATCGTCTTCGTCGTGGTCAACACGCTGATCAACCTGGCGGGCATCGGGTCGCTCAAGATCGCCAACCGGGTGTTCCTCGCGATCGAACTCGTGTTCGTGGTGATCTTCGTCGTCATCGCGGTGCGGGCCATCAACGGCCAGAGCCTGCCGAACGTCGGATGGAGCACCCTGCCCCTCTGGGACTCGAGCACGGTCACCGCACCCCTGATCGCCAGCGCCCTGTCGATCGCAGTTCTGAGCTTCCTTGGCTTCGACGGCATCTCGACACTCGCCGAGGAGTCGACGGGCCGAAAGAACCCGGCGGGTCGGGCGATGATCATCGCACTGTTCGTGGTGGCGTTCCTGTTCATCACCCAGACCTGGCTGGCCAGCCTGCTCGCCGGTGGCCGGGAGGCCTTCAGCGACGACGAGGTGGGCAACGCCTTCTTCACCCTCGTCGAGGCGGCGTCGAACACCGGCTGGATGAACGCGTTCTTCGCCGTCAACGTGATGGCGGTGGGCTTCGCGAACGCGATGGCCGCCCAGGCCGCCACCAGTCGGTTGCTCTTCTCGATGAGCCGCGACGGTCAGCTGCCGAAGTTCCTGTCCACGATCAGTGCGCGCAAGGTGCCGATCTCCGCCATCCTCGTGGTCAGCGCGCTCAGCGTCATCCTCGTGCTCTTCTTCGTGGGCCAGATCGGCCTGATCTCCTCGCTGGTCAACTTCGGTGCGCTGTTCGGCTTCTGCCTGCTGCACGTCTCGGTGGTCTGGTACTACGTGGTGCGCCAGAAGTCGAAGAACTACCTGCTGCACCTGGTGGTGCCGACGCTGGGCTTCCTGATCATCGGCTACGTGCTGTTCAACGCCGATTCTCTGGCCAAGATCGGCGGGCTGATCTGGCTGGTGATCGGCTCAGTGGTGTTCGCCATCAACGTGTTTCGCGGCAGGGGCGTACCCGAGCTCGCCGAGGAGGCGCACAGCGAGGCGTGAGCCGTTAGGGTTGGCCATGACCATCGCCGCGCGCCTGCTGGACGTCATCGACGACGACATCCTGCCGCTCACCGAACGGGGTGTCGGTGCGGGCAACAAGGTGTTCGGCGCGGCAGTGCTGCGAAAGAACGATCTGTCGCTCGTCATTGCGGGCACCAATGACGAGACCGACAATCCGTTGCTGCACGGCGAGATGAACACGCTGAACGAGTTCTACGCGCTTGCCGACCGGCCGCCGACGAGCGAGCTGCTGTTCCTGACCACCCACGAGCCCTGCACGTTGTGCATGTCTGCGATCACCTGGGCGGGCTTCGACAACTACTACTACTTCTACAGCCACGAGGATTCGCGGGACAGCTTCGCGATTCCCCACGACCTGGTGATCCTCAAGGAACTGTTCGGGTTGGAGCCAGGCGGGTATCGGCGCAGCAACGCCTTCTGGACCGCGTACTCGATCCCAGAACTCGTGGAGGCCGAGGACGAGCCGCTGCGTTCCGAACTGCGGGCGCAGACCGCGCGGATCAGGGCGCGGTACACCGCGCTGTCGGATCGGTATCAGGAATCAAAGGGCGACAACGACATTCCGCTGAGCTGACGCGTCGCTATCGCGGCGTCTCAACCACGAACGTCACCACCGCTTCGGCGAGCTCGCGGCCCTTGTCCTCCTGCAGGAAGTGACCCCCGTCGGCGATCGTCACGTGGTCCTGGCCCGCGGCGCCGCGCACATGGCCGCGGAGTACGGGTTCGGCCGCGCCGGTGATCGGATCCGAGTCCGAGAACGCACAGAGGAAGGGGCGGTCGAATCGACCTAGGGCCTCCCATGCCGTGCGATTTCGGGGAGCCGCTGGATCATCGGGACTGATCGGCACCAGCATCGGGAACTGGCGGGCACCGGCCAGGTAACGGTCGTCGGGAAAGGGCGCGTCGTACGCGGCGATGACCTCGGGGGCCAACGTCGACACGGTCGCGCCATTGACGATCTGCCCGGCAGGAAAGACCGGTACTTCCTGACTGAACTTCTGCCAGGCCAGGAACGCCTTCCCGGGATGGTGATCACCGGTCGGCAGCATCGTGTTGGCAGCGACCACCCTGGCGAACCTGTCCGGTTGCTCGGCCACCAGACGCAAACCGATGAGTCCACCCCAGTCTTGACACACCAGGGTGACGTCACTCAGGCCGATGGCCTCGATGGCCGTCCACGTCCAATCGGTGTGGGCGGCATAGGTGTAATCCTCACGTCGCGTCGGCTTGTCGCTGCGGCCGAACCCGACGAGATCGATCGCCACCGCCCTGAGGCCGGCATCGACGAATACCGGGATCATCTTTCGATACAGGAAGCTCCACGACGGCTCCCCGTGCAACAACAGCACCACCGGAGCGTCCGACGGGCCCTCGTCGACGTAGTGCATGCGCAACTTCCCGCCTTCGCCATCGTCGACCTCGACATAGCGGGGAGCGAAGGGGAAGTCGGGCAGATCGTCGAATCGCTCGTCTGGGGTGCGCAATACGTCCATGCCGGTGCTCCTATGCACTCGTCGTCAGCGCCGCGCCGTGCTGGCGCGTGGCTCGATCCCACCCTTACGCGACACAAATGTACTGTCAAGTACAGTCTGAATACTCGCCGCATTGGGACGTGTCAGACGTCTCACCGCTCACCGACGGTGTCGCAACTGCCGGGCAAGTGCCCCCACCAGGTCGCCGCGCTCCCCCACTGTCACCTCGGACAGCCCCAACCACGTTGCCATCGTATGTAATTCGGCGGCCAATGCCGTCGCAACACGACCGGCGTCCTGCCCGGGCTCGGTGAACGCGCCCACCACGTGCAGCGCGTCGCTGGCCCGCAGCGCCTTCAGGTCCACCCGCCCGACCAGGTGTCCGTCGAGCAGGAACGGCCAGACGTAGTAGCCGAACTGCCGCTTGGGTTCCGGGGTGTAGATCTCGATGCGGTAGTGGAAGTCGAACAGCCGTTCCACGCGTGGCCGGAAGAAGATCAACGGGTCGAACGGACACAGCAGCGCGGTGCCGCGATCGACGCGCGGCACCACCTGCCCTGCCCGCAGATATGCAGGCACCGCCCAGCCCTCAACCTCGACTACGACGAGCTCACCGGAGGCCACCAACTCCGCGATGGCCGGCTTGGCCTGCCTGGCACCCAGGCGAAAGTAGTCGCGAATGTCGGTCTCGGTGGCCACGCCCAACGCCGTCGAGGCCCGCAGCACCAGTTCGCGGACGGCCTCGTCGTCGTCGATCTCTCTGGCCAGCACCTCGGGCGGAAGGACGTTCTCGGTCAGGTCGTAGTGTCTGGCGAAGCCAACTCGCGTCGCCGTCGTCAGCACGCCGGAGGCGAACAGCGCCTCCGCAACCCACTTGGTGTCGCTGCGGTCCCACCACGGACCCTTGCGACCGCGGGGCTCGGACTCCAGGTGCGCCTCGATCTGCCCAGCCGTCGACGGACCCAGTTCTCCAACCGCGGCCACCACGTCCTCGGCCAGCTGTCGGTTCTTGCGGACGATCTCCTTGCCCCACCGGCCGTCGGCATACTCGTGCATCCGCCACCGCAGCAGCGGCCAGTCGTCGACCGCCATCAGCGCCGCCTCGTGCGCCCAGTATTCGACGAGCAGTCGCGGAGACTTCGCCGAGTGACTCCACGCCGCCTTCTCGAGGACGCCGCGGTCGTACGGTCCGAGGCGACTGAAGATCGGCGCGTAGTGCGCCCGCACCGCGACCGACACGGAGTCGAGTTGCAGGACCTGGATCCGGGAGACCAGCCGACGCAGGTGTGCGCGCGTCACCGGGCCGGAAGGTTTCGGCTCGGCGAAGCCCTGGGCGGCGACGGCGACCCGTCGCGCCTGGTCGGCGGTGAGGATCACGGCCGTCGGTAGCTCAGGAATCGGTAACGGATACCGGCGGCATTGATCAGCCAGTCGCCCACGGCAGCGCTCCAGGACTCGTCGAGCAGCGGTGCGAGCGCGTCGTCGCCCTCCCGGGGCAACGTCACGTCCACCTCGGTGACCTCGCATCGGGTGGCCATCGGCAGCGCTAGCGCGTAGATCTGCGCGCCACCGATCACCCACGTCTCCTCGTCGGCCAACCCCTCCTCGAGGCTGCCCACCACCGTCGCTCCCGCGGCCACGTAGTCAGCTTGCCTGGTGACGACGACATTTCGGCGGCCGGGCAGTGGGCGCACCTTGGCGGGCAGCGATTCCCAGGTGAGCCGACCCATGACCACGGTGTGGCCCAGGGTGAGCTCCTTGAACCGGGCCTGATCCTCCGGCAGCCGCCACGGGATCCCGTTGTCGCGCCCGATGATCCCCGACGTCGACTGGGCCCAGATGAGTCCTACGGTCATACCGCGACGGGAGCCTTGATCCCCGGGTGCGGATCATAGTTCACGATCGCCACGTCGTCGTAGGTGTAGTCAAAGATCGAATCACGTTCTGCAAGAACGAGTTCCGGGTAAGCGCGCGGGTCGCGGCTCAGCTGCAACCGGACCTGGTCGACGTGGTTGTCGTAGATGTGGCAGTCGCCGCCGGTCCAGACGAATTCACCGACGCCAAGGCCAGCCTGTGCCGCCATCATGTGAGTCAGCAAGGCGTAGCTGGCGATGTTGAACGGCAAACCGAGGAACAGGTCCGCGCTGCGCTGGTACAGCTGGCAGGACAGCTTGCCGTCGGCGACGTAGAACTGGAAGAACGCGTGACATGGCGGCAAGGCCATCTGCGGGATCTCGCCGACGTTCCACGCGGAGACGATGTTGCGCCGCGAGTCGGGATCACGCTTGAGCAACTCGAGTGACGCGGTGATCTGGTCGACGTGCTCACCCGACGGCGTCGGCCAAGACCGCCACTGCACACCGTAGACGGGCCCGAGTTCACCTGTCTCGCTTGCCCATTCGTCCCAGATCGTGACGCCATGCTCCTGCAGCCAGCGCACATTGGAGTCGCCGCGCAGGAACCACAGCAGCTCGTAGACCACCGATTTGAGATGGACCTTCTTGGTGGTGATCAGCGGGAACCCCGCGGCGAGGTCGTAGCGCAGCTGGTGGCCGAACAGGCTGCGGGTGCCGGTACCGGTGCGATCGGCCTTGGGCGTACCCGTCTCGAGCACCAGGCGCAGCAGATCCTCGTACGGGGTTCGGAGGGCAGGAGCGGAGCGACCCGGGAGATCGGTCGGAGGCGGCACTCGGTCAGCTTACGACGCCGACCGTCCACCGTTGAGACGGCGCTCCGGGCGCGAGCTCCTCGCACATCCGCGCCGCCAGCGCAGTCTCAACGCCTGTGGATGAATCGCCCGTCGACCCCGTGCGTCATGCCAGTCTGCGGCTCGTGGAGAGGGTCTTCGTGGGGAGCGAGGCGCTGGCGTGCGGTGCACTCACCCGCCACGAGCTCCGGACGTCCTACCGTCGCGTGCTGCCCGACGTGTACGCCGCGAAACGAGCTGTCCTCACCCTCGAGGACAGAACCATCGCGGCGTGGCTGTGGTCCGGCCGCGAAGGCGTCGTCACGGGCCTGGCCGCCTCGGCGATGCTTGGCGCCAGGTGGGTCGACCGCGACGTGCCCATCGAACTGAACTGGGCCAACCATCGGTCTCCCGACGGTGTCGTGACCCGCAACGACACTGCTGGATCGGGAGGTCGTAAGCCACGAAGCCATGGCGATCACCTCCGCCGAACGAACGGCGTTCGACCTGGCGCGGCGCGGACCGGTAGCTCAGGCGGTCGCCAGACTGGACGCGCTGGCCCGCGCCACCCACCTCGAGGTCGACGACGTGCGCTCGCTGGCGCTACGGCATCCACACGTCAAAGGTCTGAGGCAGATGGACCGCGCCCTCGATCTCGTCGACGCGGGCGCCGAATCGCCGCAGGAGACCAGGTTGCGGCTGATCCTCGTGGACGCGGGGCTTCCCAGACCCCAGACCCAGATACCGGTCGCCGGACCTGACGGCCATCCGCGCTACTACCTCGACATGGGTTGGCCGGACCTCATGGTCGCCGTCGAGTACGACGGCAAGCACCACACCGACCGTTCCGTCTACACGAGGGACATCATCCGTCTGGAGTACCTCAACTCGATCGGGTGGATCATCGTGCGGGTCGTCGCCGAACACCGTCGGGCCCAGATAGTGCACAGAGTGCGCCAGGCCCGCGAGTTGAGACGGCACTGACGGCGCCAGCTCTTCGCAGGTTCTCGCCAGCAACGCAGTCTCAACGCGATGTGTCCAGCGCGCAGGAGTAGAACGGAGGCCATGCCGACGATCACCGACACCATCGCCACCCCCGACGGAACCTGTCCCGTCACGCTCGCCACCCCCGAGGGCAACGGCCCCTGGCCCGGCGTCGTGATGTATCCGGACGCGGGCGGCGTGCGCGCCACGTTCGACGAGATGGCCGCCACGTTGGCCGGCTACGGATATGCCGTGCTCGTGCCCGACGTGTACTACCGCGACGGGAACTGGGCGCCCTTCGACATGGCGACGGTGTTCGGCGACGACGGTGAGCGCAAGCGGCTGTTCGGCATGATCTCCAAGGTCACCCCGGACATCATGGCAAGCGACGCCGTCGCATTCTTCGACTACCTGGCGTCGCGCCCCGAGGTCAGCGGCACGGCGTTCGGCACCACCGGCTACTGCATGGGCGGGCGCACCTCCCTGGTGGTCGCGGGCCGGGTACCCGAGCGGGTGGCAGCGGCGATGTCATTCCACGGCGGCGGCCTGGCCTCCGACGATCCCGGGAGCCCGCACCTGCTGGCCGGCGAGATCCGCGCCGCGGTGTATGTCGGCGGAGCCGAGGGCGACGCGTCGTTCACCGCCGAGCAGGCCGATACCCTCGACAAGGCACTGACCGCGGCTGGCGTCGAGCACACGATCGAGTTCTATGCCGCCGCACACGGTTTCGCGGTGCCCGACAACGCGCCCTACGATCCGGCCGCCGCGCAACGGCACTGGGACGCGATGGAGAGAGTCTTTGGCGAGCAACTCGGCTGAGCGCCTTGGGGCAGACCCGTTTTGCCTGCCCCTTACCCGGTAGGCGACGATTGACCGGTGTATGACCAGGCCACCGGCAACGAACCGGATCTTCAGGACCCCGCAGACCCCGGATTTCGCATCGACCCGGTCCTCGCCAGAAGCTGGCTCCTGGTCAACGGCGCTCAGTACGACCGGTTCGTCCCCGCTGCACGCTCCCGCGCCGACATCGTCGTACTCGACATCGAGGACGCGGTAGCTCCCAAGGACAAGGACGAAGCCCGCGACAACGTGCGCCGGTGGCTCGACCAGGGCAACGACGACTGGGTCAGGATCAACGGCTTCGGCACCCGCTGGTGGGCCGACGATCTCGACATGTTGGCCCGCACGTCGGTCGGCGGGGTGATGCTCGCGATGGTCGAGTCGGTCGACCACGTCATCGAGACCGCGAAGCGTCTGCCCGACGTGCCGATCGTCGCGCTCGTCGAGACCGCCCGCGGCCTGGAACGCATCACCGAGATCGCCGCGACCAAGGGCACGTTCCGGTTGGCTTTCGGCATCGGCGACTTCCGCCGCGACACCGGTTTCGGCGACAACCCGGCAACGCTGGCCTACGCGCGGTCACGCTTCACGATCGCGGCCAAGGCAGCCCACCTGCCGAGCGCCATCGACGGACCGACCATCGGTTCGAGTGCGCTGAAGCTCATCGAGGCCAGCGCCGTCTCGGTCGAGTTCGGCATGACGGGCAAGATCTGCCTCACGCCCGACCAGTGCCCGTCGGTGAACGAGGGACTCTCCCCTTCGCAGGACGAAATCAGTTGGGCCAAGGAGTTCTTCGCCGAGTTCCAGCGCGACGGCGGCGAGATCCGCAACGGCTCAGACCTGCCCCGCATCGCCCGTGCCACCAAGATCTTGGACCTGGCCAAGGCCTACGGGATCCACTCATCGCAGTTCGGCGACGATCCCGACCACGTCCCCGCTCCGTCGGACACCTACCACTACTGACCGCGTTCGGCGCGGAGACCTCGTGCGTAGGTGCGGATGGCGCGCAGTAGTCCGCGACCGGCGTAGATGCCTGCCGCAACCGAGACCGCGATCATCACCACGAACATCACCCAGTAGTTGCTGCGGGTGTGGTCGGTGTTCCACCAGATGATCGTGAACAGGATCGCGCAGACGAACACGACGATGTCCCGCCAGTTGCCTCGGTAGGACGCTGCGATCTCGAGCATCGATCGCTGCTTGTCGACGGCGGCGATCATGTCGTCGATACGGATGTCGATCACGCGTTGGAGTTCGGCACGGCGTTCGACCTGCTCCGGTGGGAGTAACTCCAACAACTCCATGTCCTGTTTGACCACGGCGCGGATGTCGGGGCCGCGCAGGTTGCCCGCGACCACGCCGAGCAGCGCGCCGCCGGCGATGGGCGCTCCGGCCAGGGCGATGTCGGCGATACCAGCCATCCGTGACTCCTTCGTCGATTCACCTGCGGAACTAGACCGTAGCCGAGCGGTTCGCAACGAATCCTCACATCCGCGTGCCCTGTGGCCTCGCGTCAGTCCATGAGCGTCGCGGCGACCGTCGCGCCCAAATTCCAGCACGCCTCGAGGTCGGCCTTCGCCGGTTTGCCCGAGACCACCACGTGCCCGGTGGCCTTTTCCCAACCCAGTCCAGCGGTGATGCCGTCCACGGCGCGCGCGGCTCCCTCGGTGCCCTCGTTGCCGTGCAGGTAGAGGCCGAATGGTCGGCCGCGTGTCGAATCCAGACACGGGTAGTAGCAGACGTCGAAGGCGTGCTTTAGCGCACCGCTCATGTAGCCAAGGTTGGCGGGTGTACCGAGGACGTAGCCGTCGGCCTCCAGCATGTCGGTCGGGGCAACCGAAAGCGCCGGTCGCCGAATCACTTCCACGCCCGTGATCTCGGTATCGGTCGCACCGGCCAGCACCGCTTCGAACATCTCCTGGGTGTGCGGGGAGGGCGTGTGGTGGACGATCAGCAGGGTCTTCGTCAGCTGAGCCTCCTCAGGTCGTCGAGGTGCGGTCGGTCGCCTTCGCCCCGGGGGTATCCAGAGGCGTCGCTCCCACCGCTTCCCCGCACATACTGTCCAGCACGCGCGCAATACGCTGCAATTCCCGTCCGATCGGCCCGTCCGCGCCTGCCGTCTGGACCGGATCGCGCTGGGAGTCAGTCTCCGAGCGCACTGCCTGCAGCCTGCGCGACAGCGCCTCGAGGTCCTCGCGGACGACGGCGTCACGGACCGCGCCCGGATCTGCGGAGAACTCCCGGGCCAGCTGTCGCGCCGAGCGGCCCAACGCGGTGAGCATCACTACGCGGTGACGCCGTCGGCCCGAGCCGAGCCCGGGGAAGGGTCGTGCGAGCGGTTCGGCGGCCAGGCGTAGGTCGTGAGTCTTCTGCTCGACGGCGCGGGCGTCGTCGCGCAGGGCCCGCGGCGAGTGGTCGGCGTCCGGGTCGGCGAGCTTGTCGGCGAATTCCTGGAGTGCCTCGAGAAGGTCTTCCTCGGACTCCTGGATCTTGTCCCGTGAGCTCGTCGGGAAGACGAGCATCGCCGCCAGCCCGCCGAGCGCGACGCCGATCGCCGTCTCCACCACGCGCAGTTCCAGCACCTGATCGCTGAACTGGCCCATCAGGTCGTAGATGATCGCGAGGATCGTGGTGATCCCCGCCATGGCAAGGGTGTAGGAGACGCCGAACAGATAGAGCGACACGAAGACGCCGACGCCCAGCAGCACGAGTTGCGCGGTGACCTGACCACTGACGGCGCTACCCAACGCCATGCCGGCGGCGGCACCCAGCGTGGTCCCCAGTAGCCGCTCGGATCCGCGCACCACGCTCTCGGCAGCGGTCGCCGGACGGGTGAAGACGACGAAGGCGCCAATCGCTGCCCAGTACCACCGCTGGGTGGAGACCAGCAGACCGATTGGCACGGCCAAGCCGGTGGCGACAGTCGCCTGCAGGGCCTTGCGGCCGTCCGGGGACAGCCAATCACGCTGCGCGTCATCGTCATCGTCATCGTCATCGTCATTGCCGTCGTCGGCGCCGTCGTCCTCGGCGGAGTCCGGCTCGCCTTCGCCGTCGTCGGGGCGCGCCGCCCGCCCAGCCTCGCGAAGCTCGACGACGATCTGGGACAGTTCGTCACCGGACTCGGCCAAGTCTGCAGCGCCTTCGCCGTGTACAGCACGTTCACCGAGTGCCTCGGCCGCCAACGTCGCGTGAAGAATGAGATCGTGCAAGCGCAGCGAGGCCTCATCGTCGGACTGGCCGAGTTGGGTATCGATCGCCAGCTCCGTCTCGCGCAGCCCAAGAATGCTTCGGCGCAGGCGATTTCGGCGCTTACCGTCGATACCGTCGTCACCCTCGCGAATCACCATCTCGGTCACGCGGCGAACCTGACCGACCCGGGTGATGAAGGCGTCAATCGTGCGGCGTAGGTCGCCGACCGGCCTCTCGGGCACGAGGACTTCCTTGACGAGGGCAGCGGTCAGTGCGCCACAGCCGATCGCAAGCGCCGTCCACCACAGGCTCGCCGCGGGGACGCGCAGGAAGATGGCCATGAAGTAGGACATGAAGCCGAGCATGCCCAGCGCCGTTCCCCGCTGACCGTAGCGTTGCGCGTAGGTCGCGACACCTGCTGCGGCGACGAAGACGACGTGGCTGAGTCCGTTCGCATCGAACAGCAGGCTGCCGAGCGCGACCCCACCAAAAGCACTGAGCACGCCGAGGCCAAGCGTGGTCATTCTGCCGCGCAGTGACTCGTCGTTGACGGCCATGGTGCCGATCATCGCGACGATCACCCCGGGGGCCGCGGGTAACACGGACTGGTCGAGCAGCCGGGCGAGCAGCGCCACCGCACCGACTGCGCCTCCCACGGCGAGCGTTCCGCGGGCGGCCATGCGCAGACGCTGGTGCGACGGATCCGAGGCGACGATGCGAGCGCCACCTCTCTCCAACATCCTCATCAGCCGCACGGTCGACAGTTACCCGCTCGACCGCACCGTGAAACAGATTGTTTCGCCAAGCGCCCCGGCGGCAATGACACCACCATGACCCCATCCGGTCGCGATCTACTCGCGGTCGCCGCCCAGGCGCTTGCCGACGACCCGGCGGCATCGATGGCCGACATCGCCGTCGCAGCAGGCGTGGGCCGGGCAACCGCCTGGCGCCACCTCGGTTCCCGCGAGCGCCTGCTCACTGAGCTCTACGTCCGGTCGCTCGCCGAGACGCGTGACGCGTTGGCAGCCACGTTGGGGCCCGATCCACACGTCAACCCGGACGTCGCCGCCGCTGTCGTCGACGCGCTCGGCGCGATCGGAGATCGCTATCGCGCGCTGCGTCAGTTGCGTCCGGTCGACGACCGCACGCGCAAAGAGGTTGCCGTAGTGCTGCGCCCGCTTCGCGATGGCATCGTCAACGGCCAACGCGCCGGGCATCTGCGCGACGACATCACGCCGGAACTGACCATCAGCCTGCTCACCGGTGTGGTGGCCGCAGCATTGGACCCGCGTGCCAACATGCCGGATGCGTCCCGAGCGCTGCGCGACGCGGGCCGAGTACTCGCCGACGGCCTGCGGCCGCGACCGACGTCGTGCTGATCACGAGCGTCCCTGCATCTCGACGGCCTTGCGCATGGTCTCCCTGGCGCGGCCCCGGTCGCCCGCGTAGTCGTAGGCGCGGGCCAGCCGGTACCAGCGACGCCAGTCATCGGGGTGTTCCTCGACCTCGGCACGCACCGTCGCGAACAGTTGGTCGGCGGCGTCGCGTTCGATGCGACCGGACGGCCGCCGCGGCAGCGCACTGACGTCGAGTTCCATGCCCTGTTCACGGGCCAGTCGGGCGAGCCTCTGATGCGCGAAACCCGCTCGGAGAGTGGCGATCATGGCCCACAGCCCGATCACCGGCAGGAGGAACACTGCCACCCCGAGGCCGATGGCGGCCGGGCGGCCCGACGAGATCATGATGACACCGGCGCGACCGAGCAGGACGAAGTAGACGACCATCGCCACGCACATGAAGCCGATCAGCAGCTGGATGCGCAGCGCGCGCGAACCCGCGTCCCCGTGCTTCACAAACCCATGAGGGACTCGATGCCGATCGTGAGACCGGGATGAGCAGCGACGCCCCGGACGCCGAGCAGCACACCGGGGACGAACGAGGTGCGATCCAGGCTGTCGTGCCGGATGGTCAGCGTCTCCCCCTGTGTGCCGAACAGGATCTCCTGATGAGCGACCAGGCCCGCCAGCCGAATCGAGTGCACCGGGATGCCGTCGACGTTCGCGCCCCGCGCTCCGTCGATGCCGGTGCTGGTCGCGTCGGGGTTCGGCGGCAAGCCCTTGCGCGCCTCCGCGATCAACCGGGCGGTGCGCGCTGCGGTCCCGGATGGGGCGTCGGCCTTGTACGGATGGTGCAACTCGATGACTTCCACCGACTCGAAGAAGCGCGCAGCCTGCTTGGCGAACTCAATCGAGAGAACCGCGCCGATCGCGAAGTTGGGCGCGACGAGGACCGCGACGTTCGGCGTGGCGTCGAGCCAGGTCCTGATCTGCGCGAAGCGGTCGTCGGTGAACCCCGTGGTCCCCACGACCGCGTGGATGCCCGCGTCGATCAGGAACTCCAGGTTGTCCATGACCACGCTCGGATGGGTGAAGTCGACGACGACCTCGGTGTCGCTATCGGTGAACAGGGACAGCGGATCGCCGGCGTCGACGCCCGCCGTGAACGTCAGGTCGCCGGCCGATTCGACGGCATCGACGATCGTCGCGCCGACCTTGCCCTTGGCGCCCAAGACTCCGACTCGCATGGTGGCAGCCTACGTCGCCGTCGCATCCACGCTCGAGCCGTCACCGCGCCAGGGAGACCAGGCCGGGATCGAAGGTCGCCCTGGCCGCCACCGACGCCGCCGCGGCCGCGACGATCACGCCCGCGTCCGACTCGTACCCCTTGGGGAAGACGATCTCGGCGCTGTCGGGGCCGTCGCGGTGAGCCATCAGCCAGTCGTACAACAGCCAGTCGAGCGCGCAGGTGACGGCCATCGGGTCGGCGCCCGCGGATCGGACCGCGGTGAGCACCGATCTGATGGCCTCGAGGTGCTCCTTGCGCGACGCCTCCTTGTTCACCCCGGAGCTATCGAACATCAGCATCGACAGAGTCAGCGGGAAACGTCGTCCTGTCTCGGTTCTCACGACCCAGCGGCCGCCCTTCCACGGCTTGTCGGGATCGACCTGCTGCATCTCGCCGAACCCGCCGATGACGCCGATCGCCGGATCGTCGAGCTCCCCGTCGAACGGTGCGGGTCCCAGGAGCCCGAGTGGCTCACGGGCCAGAATCGAGAACAGCACGGCGGTACCGATGATCTTGCCCGCCCGAAGGTCCGCGACGATCCCGGTGGCCTCGAGAGCCGCGGCATAGTCGAAGCAGAGTCGGTCCAGCACGCGATGCAGGTCCAGAAGATCGTCACGTTCCGCAGCGGCGGGTCGCCGACCACCGCCGAGGATCTCGCCGAACCGTCCGGCCGCGATGATCAGGGAATCGTCGATGGCCTCGAGATGCGTGGCCACCAGACGGTCGGGTTCCTCGTCGTCGGCGACCAACTTCTGCAGCGACGTCGGCACCCCGTTCGGCGTCGCCCAGTAGAAGCCGGACTGCGCATCCGTCTGCACGATCCTGGGCCTCATGGGCCCTCCCGCCGCCAGATCACGACCCGGTTGTTGCCGGAATCGGAGACCGCCAGGCGATCGCCGCGCAGCGAGATGCCGTAGGGCCAGCACAGCGTGTCCCGCTGGACCGACGTCCACCTGTTCTCGCCGTTGGATCCCAGATCCGGCTGCGCCAAGACGTAATCGGCCGCGCGACCATCGGTGGGCACGCCGTCCCACAGCAGGATCCGGTTGTTCGCGGTGTCGGCGATCGCGAGGCGCTCGCCGCTGCCGTCGCCGTCGAGGCCGATCGCGTAGGGGAAGCGGAACCGGTCGCCGGTGTGCGGCCCATACGGCCATTCCGTGGACGTGGTGAAGTCCGACTGGCCGATCACGACGTCCGCGGGGCGATCGGCATCGGGCTGTGGTGACCACCCGAGCACCCGGTGGTCACCGGCATCGGCGATGAGGAGCAGATCCTCGCGACCGGCGATGTCGTGCGGCCAACGAAAGCTCGCCGGGCCCGCGTCGCCGCCGCGGTTCTCCTCGCGGTGCGAAGCGTCCGGTTGCCCGAGCACGATGTCGGCGGGGCGGCCGCGGGTCGGGATGCCGCCGTCCCAGCCGAGCACCCGACGGTTGCCGGTGTCGGCGACCCAGAACCGGGATCCGACGACGGCGATGCCGAACGGCCAGTAGAACGTCGAGGCCGAGCACTCACCGCCCTGGTTCGGCAACACACTGCTTGGATCGGGTTGTCCGAGAACGTGATCGGGCGGGGTGTCGTCGAGTACCGGCACGTCGTCCCACACCAGAATGCGGTGATGCCACGCGTCGGCGACGATCAGCCGACCGTCGTGCACGAGCACTCCCGTCGGCAGATTCATCCCGCGTTCGGGTCCGCGCCCGTTGGCGGCCCGGCCTTCGGTGACGCCGTCGGGCTGACCGAGAACGACGTCGGCGGGTTGCTCGTCGGCGGTCGGCATACCGTGCCAGATCAACACCCGATGGTTCCCGGAATCGGCGACCACCACGTGATGGTCGCCGAGGAACACCCCGCGCGGCGAGTACATCCAGGCCATCGTCGGGCTCGCCGGCGGCAGCGCCAACCCGCCGGGCGCAGGCGCGCCCAGCCAGAGTTCCGGGGCCCAACCACCGCTGAGGTCCACGTCGGGCGCGACGTCCACCCGGGCCGGTCGACCGCTGACGTTCATGCGGACGGTATAGCGACTCACGTCGTGACTCTGACCCAAACGTCGCCCTTGTCGACGCGCAGGGGCAGCTGCTCCAACTGCGCACCCGGGGCGGTGAGGCACTCACCGGACGTCGCGTCATAGCAGAAGCCGTGCCATGGGCACGTCAGCGTGCCGTTCGAGACGTCGAGCATCGCATTGTCCAAAGGCAGTGCCTCGTGCGCACATTCGTTGCGGTAGACGGTCAGCTTGTTCTCGACGTTGACGATGATGACCTCGGCGTACGCGCCGTCGGCGGCCGTCAGGCTCTTGGGCGTGATGCCGCCCGCGGCGATCTCATCCGCCGGACAGACCCGCACCCAGCCCTCGCCCGTGGGGTTCAGCCCCATGGTCAACGACTCGACCGAGATCAGCGTCGGCGACGGTTCATTGGGCAACACCTCGACGGCGCTCACGCCGGGGACGCCCGCCGTCAAGGCGCTCTCGACGAGGGTCCGCAACGTGACCGACGACATCGAGCAGCCGTTGCAGGCCCCCTCCAGACGGACGAACGCCGTACCATCGTCGATGCGCACCAGCGCGACATCGCCACCGTGGCTTTGCAACTGCGGACGAACCTCGGTCAGGACGCGATTCGCCAGCGTCATCGGATCGGGCCGTACGATTTCGTGCAGCGACAGCAGAAGGTGTACCACCGGGTCGTCGACGAGGTCGAACAACGCTGCACGCGTGGCCTCTTCGGTCTTCAATCGGCGCACGATGGACACCAGACCGGCCCGGTGGATCGCCTCGACGGACGCCTTGACCTCCTCGGCGATGGCGCGCGACATCGGATCGAGGCCCGCCAACGCCCGCATCGCGTCGTCGACGCGCTTGGCCAGTGTCTCGAACTCAGGGTCCGCACCGGCCGAACGGGACGTCGTGGGGTCTGCAATCGCGGTCATGGCGTCTCGGTCCTATTCAGCGTGGTCTGTCTTGCGACTTCGTCGAGGACACCGCGCACCGCGCGCACCGACTCGTCGTCGCCGAGTTCCTCGAACAGCGAACGCGCCTCGTATAGCTTGGCCTTGGCGTCTCTGAAGGCACCGAGATGCGCCAGCACGTTGCCCTGATTCGCCAGCACGCGGGCTCGCCCCAGCGGATCGCCGTTGCGGTCGCGTGCCTCGAGGACCGCCTCGTACAGTTCGACGGCCTCGACCAGGTTGTCGGCTTGATGTTTGGACGGCGTGTAGACCAGCGAATTGGCAAGGTTCAGTTGGACACTCGCCCATTGCTCGGGGTAGTCCTCACGGGTGTATACGGTCAACGCCGACCGCAACGACTGCGACGCGACACCCAGCCGCAGCTGACCGGAAGCCTCGACCATCGGCATGGTCAGGTACGCCGTGGCGAGGTTGGCATGGGCAGACGCCCAGAGCAACGGCGCATCCTCGCGTTGCACCAGCTGCAACGCCGAGTGGTAATGCGGGATGGCCTGCACGATGAGTCCCGGGTTGTCGTGTGTCTGCTCGTGCAGCAGGCCGGCGGCGGTCAGATGCAGTTCGGCCCGCTCGACGCGCAGGCCGTTCGCGTCGGCGAGGAGTCGCAGCGCATTCTCGATCCGCTCGTACGCTTCCCCGGGATCGCCGGTCGAGATCAAGATGGACGCGGACGCGCCCAGCAGGCTGCCCGCCAGTGGCCTCGACACGTCTCGAGCGGCATCGACCGCCGAATCGAGGAGGACGATCGCCGCGGCAGGGTCGGTGGCCAGGACGTGGCTGGCGGTCGCCCCGAGCAGGACGGCGGCCATCTCTCCCTCGGCGTCGCCCACCGCGGGCGGCGAATCGATTCGCCCGAGCGCGAAGGACACCAGGTCGACCAGCGGCGCGAACTCGCCGAGCACCGTCCGCAGGTCGTCGGCGTCCTCGAGGTCGGAGTTCAGCACGAAGCGGTTGTAGCGGGTGACCGGATCGTCTCCGTCGAGCGCCGCCAGGGCGGCGGCGCGGTCCCCGGCGAGTGCGTGGCGATGTGCGGTCAGACGCGGGGGCCACTCGTCGGGCAGGCAGCCGGCAAGGAGCGACCGGCGCGCCGCATCAGTGTCGTCTCCGGCGGGAACGAGCAGATATCCCAGCGGAAGCCCGAAGGCGCCCAACGGTTGTGGACGCACGGCGACATGCGCCGAGGTCTCGGCGATCGCAGTTTCGGTCACGGTCCTCCCATGGTCGTCATCCGTTCAGTGGACCCTTCAGATCTCGCTCGGCGGCGCGTTTGATCACACTCGCCGCCAGTTCGGCTCGACGACGGGTGCGGTGGGTGCCGATTCGCTTGCGCACGACCCCGTCGGCGAAGACCACGATGATGTCGACGGCGAACTGTCCGCGCTCCTCGACCACCACGGTGTCGACGGCGTGCGCTTCCTCGGCGGAACTCATGGCGATCATCACGTGATCGGCTCGAGGGGCACCCGCAGAGCGCCCTGCTCGTCGTCCCAGAAGGCGGGTCGCACGCCGACCGGGATCCGGCCGTAGAGCACCTCGTGGATCAGCGCGCTTCGGTCCCCAGCCGGCGTGCGCTGCTTGAGCAGCAGGCCGCCACTGCGGGGACCGCGCAGCGGAATCAGCAGGAAGTCGTCGTCGCGCACCACGGCCGCCACGGCGTCGGAGGCGAACCTGCTTGCGGCCAGCGCAGCGTCCAGCCGGAGGTAGCCGTCGTCGGTGAATTCGACGGTCACCTCGGCGACCTTCGCCGGCCGCAGCGGGGCCAGGAAGTCGCGCTCGATGACGTCGATCACGGTGTGCATCCCGGCCGTCACCGGCGCGGACAACTCGGCTCCGAACTCGACGCCGGCCGCCTCGATCAGGAACACCGTGATGTCGCTGGGACACGCATCACCCAGGGCCCAACGCGCGAAGGCGATGGCGTGATCCCACCGGAACGAGTGCGTGTGCAGCCCTTGCAGGGGTGGCAGTTCGGCGAACTCCTCCCCCGGCACGCGATAGACGGTGCCCGGGTCGGAGCCCGTGGCCGCCGCGTCGACGATGACGACGCGCTCGGCTCCCCGCATCCGGAAGGCGGTGTCCATCCCGGCGGTGCCGCCGTCGACCATCTGGGCCCCCTCCGGCACCCCGAGCTCCCAGAGATGGCGCACCAGTACGGGTCCGACCCCGTCATCCCCTCGCAGCAGGTTCCCGCATCCGACGACCAGCACCTTGCAGCCGGGCGGCTCGAGGTCGACCCGGTCCGGCTCGGAGGACGACGTCTGCGTGGGCTGCGGAGTCAAGGCAGGGGTCACACCATTCCGTTGATGACGAACTTGGACAGTTCTTTCCCGGTCTTGCCGTCATAGGCATGCACCGTGCACACCAGACACGAGTCGAAACTACGTGCCACGTGGCCCAACTCGACCGGGTCTTCGGCGTCGACGATCGGCGAACCCACCAGTGCCTGCTCGATGGGACCGAGGACCTCGGAGCCGTCGCGCGGCCCGATGTTCCATGCCGTGGGCGTGACCACCTGGTAGTTCTTGATCTTGGAGTCCTCGATGACGATCCAGTCCGCCAGCGCCCCGCGGGCCGCCTCCGTCGCGCCGAAGCCCTTGCCCTCGGCGTGTTCGGTGGGCTTGGTGTAGAAGCTCTCCTTGAGATCGAGCTCGTCGAGCCACTGCCGTGCCCACTTGTAGTACTTCGGCGCCTCGTGCATGCGCGCCATCTGGCGGACGAACACGCTCGGACCGATCGAGTCGTACAGGTTGGGGAAGAGCGGATCGGAGTCTTGATGCGACAACGGATTTGGTCCACCCGCCGCCATCCGCCTGGCCAGTGGGCCCGCCTCCAGCGGAACGTTGCCGAGGCCGCCCCCGATGTCGTAGCGCGGCGATTTGGCCCAGCTGTACTTGCCCTGCTTGCGACCGGCCTCCGGGTCGATCGGAATGGTCTCGCCGTCGAACGGGTGCAGTGGCTTGCTGCCCTCGTAGAACGAGTGCGTGACGTCCTCACGAACCTTGGCCTGGTCGAACTCGTGCCACTGGCCCTTCGAGTAGATCCCCGAGCGACCGATCAGCGCGGCATTGCGGCCGTCGATGGTCGGATTCTCATACAGCGACGGTTCGAAGTACGTGCCGGTGGCGAAGTAGTTGCCGACGCCCTGGCCGTACTTGTCCAGGCCGACGTCGAGGCAGTAGCGGATGAAGAACCCGCAGTCGCTGTTGTGCTGAGACTCGTTCTCGTCGACCCAGGCAAGCATGTCCTCCCAGGTCTTCACCTCCAGCCACCGGTCGACGCTGCAACCCAGCCACTGCCCCTCGAGCCAGGCGTCCTTCCAATGTTCGAGAATCGCAATGGAACGCGTCACGTCCGACAGGGTCGGTGCGCACATCACGCCGCCTGGGACCATGAAGCTGGAGTGCGGCCACTGCCCGCCGAAGATGGCGTACACCTCTACCGGTTTTCCGGAAAGCACAACGCCCGGTTGGTAACTGGTCCCGACGTAGGGCGCGAAGCGGCGCACCGCCTCGGCGTACATCGGCGACTTCGCGTAGTTCTTGTTGGTCAGATCGATGGCGAACAGCGCGTAGAAATAGCGTGGGATCGACTGCAGCGTCTCGGCGGCCTGACAGATGTTGCGCACCAGGGTGGCGTTGTGCGGCATGTGCGTGGCCCACGCCGTGTCGAGCGCATAGGCGGACTTGTACAGGTGGCTACCGCCGCAGATGCCGCAGATGCGCGGACACACGACCAGCCCGGCCTGAGGGTCCTTGCCGCGCAAAATGATCTCGAAGCCGCGGAACATCGCCGCCTCGGTCCACGCCGAGGTGACGATGCCATCGGTGATGGTGACTCGGACGTCGAGATCTCCCTCGACTCGCCCCAGGGGGCTGACGTAGAGGTCGAGTGCTGTCATTGTGTGGTCCTTCCGATGAGCCTGGGTTGAGTTGTGCGGCAAGCGGTGTCTGGGCACGGCTAGACCACGAACATGTCTTCCTTGGACCACTGCGGGGCGGCGATGCGGGCAGCCGCGGCGTGCGCCATGTAGGTCAGGTGGTCAGTGCCCTCCGGGACTTCCTTCGGAATGACCCCGGCGACCTTCTGCGTCTTGAACACCGTTCCCGGGGCGAGATCGAAGTGCGGAAACTCGGGCTCGGTGCACCCGAGGCAGGGCATCCCGGCACGGGTCTTGGACGACTGCCGGTTCCACAGGATGCGGTTGCACGGCGAGTGCGTCATCGGGCCCCGGCAACCGAACTCGTAGAACAGGCAGCCGGTGCGCGTACCCTCGCCGAACGACATCGTGGACTGCTTGTACTCGAAGAATTGCACCCGGGTGCAACCGGTTTGGGTGAAGGTCTTGAAGAACGTCTCGGGCCGGTGCAGCTCGTCGAGGGTCAGGTCGCCGGCGCGGCCCGTGGCCAACGCCACGAGGATCTGGGTGATCCAGTCCGGGTGCGCGGGACAGCCGGGAATGTTGATGACGGGTAGCCCCATCTTCGACTTGAAATCGGCGCCGAGGAAACCGCCCTTGCCGCGCTTGTGGAACTGCAGGCCGGTCGAGCCGGACGGGTTCGGCTCCATTGCTGGTATGCCGCCCCAACAGGCACAGTCACCGATCGCGACGACGATCTGCGCGGCACCCGCGAGTTCGGTCACCCAGTCCTTCATCGGGCGGTCGGCGAACATGTCGGTGCGGCCGTCATAGGCCTCCATCACCGTGCCCTCGAACACGAAGATGTCGAGTGGCCGTTCGCCACTCGCGCAGTCGTGGAACACCTTCTGCGCGTTCTTGCCCAACTCGAGGCCGAGCGAGGGGTGCCAGATGAGGTCCAGTCCGAAGTCGACGATCAGGTCGACGACGTTGGGTTCGTCGGCGTTGAGGAACGACATGGTGTTGCCACTACACGCGCCTCCTTGAAACCACAGAACCGAAGCCATGCGAACTCCTCTCCTCGTGCACCGTTAGCGGGACCCTTGTCGAAGTCGACTCGAAATCACAGGGCCGAAAGTCATCTGAGTTCCCTGCCGAACGCCTTGGCGACCTGCAGCAGGAATCCCACGCCGCGCCCGACGTCGGGATCCTTGGCCGCTCGAAGGATGCCGAAGAAACCCTTTGGAACGTTGCGGTCTTGATCGGCGGCCACCTTGCCCTCGACCAGGGCATCGCCCAGCTTTGCGAGCACCTTGGTCGCCTCCGGATCGGTGAGCCGCGATGCCAGTAGCTCGTTGATCGCGGGCGCCGCACCGACGAGCGAGAAGAAGAGCGGTCCCAGGCTCTGGGCGAAGCCCCCGGCCATGGCCTTCATCGACTCGATCGAGGGGGCGGCCCCCTTGGCGTCTCCCTTGAATTCACCTATCGCCGAGGTGAGATTGTCACTGAGCGTGTCGCTGCGCCGCACCATCGCGTCGAGCCCCGAGACCAAGATCGCCAACAGGTCAGCGTGTTCGAGCAACGAGTTCAGCGATTCCGCCACCCGCGGGTCGTCCAGCTTCTCGCGAAGCCGGTCGGCAGGTGTCACGTCGAGAGCCTGACCGTTTGCTGTCATTGCGCCTCCATGCATCGGATGTGGCCCTGCTCACAAGCTAGCTCTCCGAAGTGGCTGCGCCTATCGCCATTACGCAGATACTGTCAGGATTGCGCACACTTCAATGCGCTGGTGCGCAGCGAGATTGAGCCGAGTAGGCATGAACGACGTCGACCACCTAGGTGAGGCTGCGCTCAGGCGTGCCCCGTCCGGCGGACCCGGGCCATGTCCCGCCTGAGGCGACTCGGCTTCATCGACGTCACCCACACCGACGATCCGGTGCGTCGCAAGGTCCGGTCGCGCGGCGTACCGCCGGCGCTGACCACCAACGAGGTGTTCTACAGCGAGGACGTCCGCGAAGCCACCAAGCTGATCGGTCGGGCGTTGTCTCCCTTGGCGCTCCGCGTCGCGGACGACAGTGTGGACGGATTCGCCGCGGGCATGCACGGCGTGCGATTGCGCAACGTCAGCATGCTCTACTTCGACCTACACGTACCCGCCACGATCGACATCCCGCACCACGGCGACTACTTCGCCGTGCACATGCCCATGAACGGCAGCGCCCTCGTCAGCCATCGCGGAAAGACGTTCGAAGCCAACAGCATTTGCTCGCTGGTGAGCAGCCCCGGCACGTCCCTGACGATGCGTCTCGATCTGGACTCCCCACAACTGGTCATCCGGATCGAGGAACCGGCGATGGCCGCCTATCTCACGCGGGTGATCGGCCGGAGCCTGCAGCACCCGTTGGCATTCGAGCCCGAGTTCGACCTCACCAGCGAGGCGGCGATGCGCTGGCACGCCGCCGTGCAACTGATCCACACCGAGGTGTTCCACGCCGGCTCGTTGGTCGCGCGCGGACAGGGCATCGGCGCGGTCGAGGATCTCGTGATGAGCAGCCTCCTGCACCTGCAGCCCTCCAACTACTTTGCCGAGTTCACCTCGCCCGGCCGTGCGGACAAGCGCGGCGCGGTGGTCCAGGCGGCGATCGACTACCTCGACGACCATCTGGCCGAACACATCACCATGAACTCGGTGGCCGATGCGGTGCACATGAGTGTCCGCGCCGTACAGCAGGGATTCCACGAGCAACTCGGCATGACACCGATGACCTACGTGCGCGAACGCCGCCTGGAGCGGGTCCACGAAGAGCTCATGGATGCCACCCCCGCCGATGGCGTTACCGTGACCGCCGTCGCCGAACGGTGGGGTTTTCACCACCTGGGCAGCTTCGGCGGCGAGTACCGCAAGCGGTGGGGCGAGTCACCGTCCCAGACCCTGCGTCGCTAGCAGATGCGTGGAAGCTGTTCGCCCAGTTCGCGTTCGATGACACGCGTAGTGCCGAACGACGTCCGCCCCACCGCCATCCCGGGATGCTCCACGACCGCCCGACCGATGACGGTCGCACCGGAACCTTCGGGGTGTGCGCGCATCGCAGCGAGCACCGCCTCGGTGGCCGCGGGGTCGACGAATGCGATGAGCTTCCCCTCGTTGGCCACCTGAAGCGGATCCAATCCCAGAAAGCCGCACGCCGAGGCGACCGCCTCCGGCACGGGGATGGCGGCCTCGTCGAGGGTGATCCCGACGCCTGCTGCCCTGGCGATCTCGATGATGGATGCGACCAGACCACCACGGGTGGGATCGCGTAGGGCGTGAATTCGACCGCCTGCGTCGTTGGCCGACAGCATCGTGGCGACCAGTCCGTGCAGTGGCGCGCTGTCGGTGGTCACGACCGTACCGAAGTCGATTCCCTCGCGGACACTCATGATCGCGACACCGTGCTCACCGACGTTGCCCGAGACGATGACGTCGTCCCCGGGACGCACCCGGTCGGGTCCGATGTCGACGCCGTCCGGAATCACCCCGACACCCGCAGTGTTGACGAAGAGCTGATCCGCGCTGCCCCGTCCGACCACCTTGGTATCGCCGGTCACGATGCCGACACCCGCGTGGTCGGCTGCCTTGCCCATCGCTTGCGCGATGCGGCCGAGCAACTCCAACTCCAGACCCTCCTCGAGGATGAACCCCGCCGTGAGGCCGAGAGGCTGAGCCCCGCTCATCGCGAGGTCGTTGATGGTGCCGTTGACGGCCAGATCCCCGATGCAGCCGCCGGGAAAGAACAGCGGCTGAACCACATAGGAGTCGGTGGAGACCGCAATCCGCCCGGCAGCCACGGTCAGCACCGCCGAGTCACGCGAGGGCCCTGCGAGTCCGGACCCCGAACCGAACGCCGGCAGGAACAGGTTCTCGATGAGCTCCTCGGACAGGATGCCGCCGCCGCCGTGCCCCATGACGATGCGTTTGGTCTCCCGCAGCGGCAGCGGACACACCCAGTCCGCCGGATCGATGGCCGTCACGACCTCGATTCCCCGGTCGCTCGGCTCCTGCCCGCCGACAGGATCAGACATGCGCGAGATCCAGCCTGCGGAACTGGTAGTACGCCGCACACGCACCCTCACTGGACACCATGGTGGCGCCGAGCGGGCTGCGGGGCGTGCACGACGTACCGAACGCCGGACACTCGTTGGGCTTCATCAGCCCCTGCAGCACCTCGCCGCTGTGACACTCGGCCGACTCCTGCACCTGCATGTGTCCGACGCCGAACTTCTTCTCCGCGTCGAATTCGGCGTAGCGGGATGACAAAGTCCACCCCGACTTGGGGATGACGCCGATGCCGCGCCAGGGCCGGTCGGTGACCACGAAGACGTCGGCGAGCGTTTCCTGGGCGACGACGTTGCCCACCTCGTTGACAGCCCGCGGGTAGGCGTTGCGCAGCTCGACCTTGCCGTCCTCGAGTAGGTCGACGAGTTGGCGTACTCCCTCGAGCAGGTCGAGCGGTTCGAAGCCCGAGACCACGATGGGTACGCCGAACTTCTCGACCAGCGGGCCGTACTCCGAGGTCCCCATGACGGTGCACACGTGCCCCGCACCCAGGAAGCCCTGCACGCGGTTGGTGGGCGAGGACAGGATGGCGGTCATCGCCGGCGGCACCAGCACGTGCGACACCAGGAGGTAGAAGTTCTTCAGCCCCAACCGTTTCGCGTGAACCACGGACATGGCATTGGCCGGGGCGGTGGTCTCGAACCCGACTCCGAAGAACACGACGTCCTTGTCGGGGTTGTCGGCGGCGATCTGGGTGGCGTCCAGCGGCGAGTACACGATGCGGACGTCGCCACCCCGAGCGCGCACGCTGAACAGGTCCTCTCGACTACCGGGGACGCGGAGCATGTCGCCGAACGAGCAGAAGATGACGTTGTCGCGCGACGCGATCTCCAGGGCCCTGTCGATCATCTCCAACGGCGTCACGCAGACCGGGCAACCGGGACCGTGGATGAATTCGACGGCATCCCCCAGCAGCTGGTCGATGCCGTTGCGGATGATCGAATGCGTCTGGCCACCACAGACTTCCATGATCGTCCAGGTGCGCGTGGCTCGGCGTTTGATCTGGTCGACCAGGACGCGGGCGGCGGCGGGATCACGGAATTCGTCGAGGTACTTCATGCCGGAGCCCGGCGGTCGTCGGCGCCCGAGGACTGAACGCCTGCGAGCTCCTCTTCGAGGATGCCGAGCTCGGCGAACATCTTCAGGGTGTTGTTGGCGGATTCCTCGTCGAGCCGGTTCAGGGCGAAACCGGCGTGCACGATCGTGTATTCACCGACCTCGAGATCCGGCAGGTAGGCCAGGCAGACCTTCTTGGTGGTGCCGCCGAAGTCGACGGTCGCCATTCTGGTGCCCGACTCGTCCCAGATCGTGGTTATCTTGCCGGGGATTCCGAGGCACATAGGCCACTTCCTTCTCTCGAGGTTCGTTGCAGTGCCGCCGCGACGACCGCCTGGCCCAGCGCCAGCCCGCCGTCGTTGCACGGCAGGACGCGATGGGTGAGCACGTCGAAACCGCGGTCCTGCAGTCCGTTTCGAATGCCCTCCAGCAGGAGCCGGTTGGCGAAGACACCGCCGGTCAGGCCGATCGTCGCGATCCCGGCGGTCCGCGCGCACGCGACGGCGTTCCGAACCGTGGCGCGGATGACGGCGTCGTGGAAGGCAGCCGCCAACTCGGCGGTCGCGACACCGGCCCGAATGCCGTCGACCAACCCGACGATGACGGGCCGCGGGTCGACGAGACCGTCGGAGCAGTCGAAGTCGATCGGCGCCATTCCCGGCCGTCCCGTTCGCGCGAGCTGCTCCAATTCGATGGCGGCCTGACCTTCATAGGTCACCTCCTGGCAGACGCCCAGCAGGCTGGACACCGCGTCGAACAGCCGACCCATGCTGGTCGTCGTCACGCAGCCGACGCCCCGCGGAAGCTGCTGAGCCAGAACGTGCCGACCGTCGGTTCCGACGTGGGCGACGGGTGCGAGGTCGGCGTCCCAGCCGACGTCGGCCCTCGACATCAGGTCGAGCGCGATGCGCGCAGGTTGTCGCGCTGCACCGTCGCCGCCGGGGAGGGCGAAGGGTGCGAGATGCCCGACGCGGACGAACCGGGACGTCTCGACGACGGCCAGAAACTCACCGCCCCAGATGGTTCCGTCGCTGCCGTATCCGGTGCCGTCGTAGGCGACCGCGAGCATCGGGCTACCGAGGCGTCCGTGCTCGGCCAACAGCGAGACGGCGTGCGCGTGGTGGTGCTGTACCCGGACCGTCGGCTGACCCCGGCGCTGTGCCCAGCCGGTGGTCGCGTAACCGGGGTGCAGGTCGCAGGCGATCAGCGCCGGCCGACGATCCGTCATGTGGGCCAGGTGATCGAGCGCCCCGGTGAAGCAGGACTGGGTCCGCGGGTCCGCCATGTCGCCGAGGTGCGACGACATGTGTGCGTAGCCGTCGGAGGCCATCAGGCAGAACGTGGTCTTGAGGTCACCGCCGGTCGCCAAGATCACCGGGACGTCGTCCTCGGCAGCGGGCACCGACACCGGCAGTGGCGCGTACCCGCGCGAGCGCCGAAGCGGCAGTGCCGCGTCATGGTCGTCCACGGTCAGCACCGAGTCCTCGCACGGCACGTGGATCGGGCGGTCGTGGGCGAGCACACCGTCGGCCAGTCCATCGATCCAGTCGAGGTCGTCGTCACGGAAGACGATCGGCGATCCGCCGGCGTTCGCCGATGTCATGACGAGTGCTGCGCCGAGACGTTCGAACAGCAGATGATGGACGGGCGAATAGGCCAGCATCACGCCGACATCGAGGAGGCCGGGGGCAACGCGCCCCGACACCGCGCCCGGCACGGCCGGTACCAGGACGATCGGGGCCGCCGAGGACGTCAGCAGCGCCGCGGCGGCGTCCGAGATCTCGGCGATCCGGCGGGCCGCAGACACATTCGGGACCATCACCGCGAAGGGCTTCGCGGGTCGCGACTTGCGGCGGCGCAACTCGGCGACCGCTGCGTCGGTGTCCGCGCGGCAGGCCAGGTGGTAGCCGCCGATCCCCTTCACCGCAGCGATGCCGCCCGCCTCGATGACGGCTACGGCGGCCGCGATCGGATCCGCGCCGTCACCGGGCCCCGTCCACGTCAACGCCGGCCCGCAGTCGGGGCACGCGATGGTTTGCGCGTGGAAGCGACGGTCCGAAGGATCGCGGTACTCGATGGCGCACCGGTCGCACATCGGAAAGTTCGCCATCGTCGTGGCCGGACGGTCGTACGGCAGATCGGTGATCACCGTGTAGCGCGGCCCACAGTTGGTGCACGTGATGAATGGGTGGCCGAACCGTCGATCTGCAGGGTCGTTCATCTCGCGCAGGCAGTCGGCGCACATCGCGATGTCGGGCGGTACCAGGGTGCGGGTGGCGCCGGTGGACGTGCTCTCGACGATGCGGAAGTCGAGATCGCCCAGTGGGGCGACCTCGGTCACGCGGAACGTGTCGATTCGCGCCCGCGGTGGCGGAGCACCCCACAGCTCGGCGACGGCCTCGTCCACCGCGTCGGCAGCACCCTCGAATTCGCAATGGACTGAACCGGAGTCGTTGCGGACGAAGCCGGTGACACCGCGGGCCTCGGCGATGCGAGCGACAGCAGGACGGAACCCGACACCTTGAACGACTCCCGTGATGTCGAGCCTCGACCGCACCGCCGTGATGGACGCACGCCGAACACGCTTCATAGGCCTCCCGGGCACTGCAACCAGTCGCGTCAATGGGCTGTAGACACGGCCTGGTCACTTCAGGCTAGACCTGGATCCTGGCGGCGACGCCGACAATCGACCAGGGACTTTGGTCATCACTTCTTCATGACGGTTCCGCACGCGCGGCGCGTCGGCAAGGAATAGTGTGCGCACCATCGACGACGAACACGGACCGACGGCGACACGCCGTGCATGAGTTGTCGCTGTGCCAAGCGATCGCCGGCGTCGTGAAGACTCACGCCGCCGGGAGACGCGTGGACGTCGTGCGACTTCAGGTCGGTGCGCTGCGTCAGGTCGTGCCCGACTCGCTGGCGTTCTGTTGGACGTTGGTGCGGGACTTCGCGGGCATGCAGGATGCGCAACTCGAACTGCACCTAATCGCAGCGGCCGTCGCGTGCCGGTCGTGCGGGACGGAGTCGGAGATCGCGTCACGCTTCTCGGTCGCCTGTCCCACGTGCGGCAGCGCCGACGTGGAGGTCATCCGCGGCGAGGAATTCATGGTCACGTCCATCGAGGTCGGTGACCCCGTCGACCTGGAATCGGACGTCGCCGAATCATCGAAAGGTGTTCCACATGGGTAGGTTTCACCGTCACGACGACGGCACCGAGCACAGCCACGACCACGATCACGGGGACCACGGCGGATATGACACCGGATCCCAGCGCATCGACGTGCTGGAGTCGATCTTCGCCGAGAACGACGTACGAGCCGACATCAACCGCACTGCGTTCGAGAGCAACGGCGTCCGTGCCCTGAACCTCATGAGCTCGCCGGGATCGGGCAAGACCACGATCCTCGCCGCAACGCTCGACGAGCTTCGCGGCGACGTGGCCGTCGGCGTCATCGAGGGTGACATCGCCACCGACCTCGATGCCGCCAAACTGGCGGGACGTGGTGCGCAGGTCTCACTTCTGAACACCAGCAACGGTTTTGGCGGCGAATGCCACCTCGATGCCCCGATGGTGAACCGCGCTCTGACCGGACTCGACCTGACCGCCCTGGATCTCGTCATCGTGGAGAACGTCGGAAACCTGGTCTGCCCGGCCGAATTCGACGTGGGTGAGCACGCGAAGGTGATGGTCTACTCGATCACCGAGGGAGAGGACAAACCGCTGAAGTATCCGGTGATGTTCCGCTCGGTGGACGTGGTGTTGCTCAACAAGATCGATCTGGAACCGCACCTCGATGCCGACGTCGCCACCTACGTCGAGCACGTTCGGCAGGTCAACCCCGGCGCCCTGGTGCTACCGCTGAGTGCACGCACGGGCGAGGGCATGGCGGCGTGGTACGCCTGGCTACGAGACTTCGCCCGGCACGTACCGTGAGGATGCCCACTACCCCGGCAGCGCCGCCCTGGCCTTGAGCGCCAACCACAGCTCCATTCGGTCGTCACCATCGTCGAGGCGCCTCCCCGTCAACCTGGCGATGCGGTCGATTCGATTTCGAACAGTGTTGCGGTGCAGGGAAAGTCGGTGCGCCGCCGGATCCCACGCGCCGTTGGCGCGCAGCCATTGGTCCAGGGTGCGCAACAGTTCCAACCGGTCACGCGGATCCAGCTGATCCAACGGGGCCAGCACCGCGTCGGCGAAGCCCCGAACCACGTCCGGCGTGCCGAGTGCAAGCAGCAGCGACACCGTTTCGCCCTCGGTCGTGGTGACGACGCGACCGAGGTGCTCGCTGATCGGGAGCAGCGAGCGGGCCTGCATCGCCGAGACCGCCAGGGTCTCCGGAGCGGTAGCGGCGCCGATTCCCGCGGGCAGCCCAGCCGCGTGAGTGGCCAAGGCCTCGATCAACGACGTCGGGTCACCGTGGGCGATCTCCACCGTCGCACCGTGCACCCGCACGAGCGCGCCGTCCAGCCCGAGGTGCAATCGGAACGCCAGCGCCTCTGCATCTTCGGAGGCGATCACCGCCACCTGGTAGTGCTCCCCCGTCAACCCGACGCCGACGGCGAGGTGTCGGGCGCGTTCGGGTTTCATTCCGGGCCGCAGCAACTGGGCGAAGACCTGGCCGCGGCGGCGTCGTTCAGGCTGATCGGAGAGGTTGCGTCGCTCGATGTCCAACGCGACGAGCGACACCAGGACGGTCGACGAACTCCGCGACGTGACGTTCATGTCGGCGCCCAGTACGACGTAGGCCAGCGGCACCTCCGCCCCGACGGTATGCACCTCGAAGTCACCGACCATCGACCACCCCCCGCCCGCCGTACGTGGGTGAAACGGGATCCGGCAGGCCTGCTCGACCACCGCGGCGTCCGTTCCAGGCGTCGCCGCCATCAGCCGTCCACCGCTGTCGCAGACCACGCACGGGGTGTCGCTCGCCTCGGCCCAGGCCGACAGCAGAGCTTGTAGCGGTGCAGCGCTCGTCGCGACCGCGGTCAGTCGACGGTTGATCTCCATCGCGGACTGCAGGTCTGCGCGTTCCTGCGCGGCGATGGTCTCGAAGACCCACTTGGTGACGGCGATGAACGGCGTCTCGTCGGGCACGATCAGCAGGGGGACGCCGACGTCCTGGGCCGCGGCACGCAGCGCGTCGGGGCATTCCTGGTAGGGCAGGCCGTGTCCGAGGCCGAGCGCGACGGCCGCGACCCCCGCGGCCGCGCATTCGGAGAGATAGGCGTGGCACGCGGATCGGTTCATCGGCACGAGCAGACCCACGGTCATGAGCAGTTCCCCGCCGCGCAACCAGTCACCTGGGGACGTCAGCTCCGACACGTGGGCGGAGCCGACCTCGCGGTCGAGGCCCTCCGCGCCGGCCACGACCTGCAGATTCAGCGATGAATCGGCGACGATGTCGCCGACCGTGATCACGGCTCACCAGCCCAGTTGTACATTTCGCCCAATCTTAATGGACACATTGAACAGTTCGGCCATGGTGGCTGATCGGACACCGGCGCATGGTGACAGGCAACACACCAACCGCCTCAGGAGCGCCATGTCATCCCCCACCCCCGTGGCCAATGATGGCCGCACCGGCTCGATGATCGAGACCCGGTCCATCGACTACGTTCCCGACGACGAGCGCCACGGCAAGGTGTCGCACCAGGGCCCGTTCTGGTTCGTCGGCAACTTCCAACCCTTCACCTTGGCGCTGGGCTTCGTCGGCCCGAGCCTTGGGCTTTCGCTGTGGTGGACGATCGTCGCAGGCATCGCAGGCATCGCGTTCGGCACGCTCTTCATGGCCTTCCACGCGACCCAGGGTCCGGTGCTCGGCCTCCCCCAGATGATCCAATCGAGGGCGCAATTCGGGTACCGCGGCGTGTTGCTGCCGCTGATCGGCACCCTGTTCACCTTCGTCGGCTTCAACGTCGTGGACGTCGTCATCATCAAGTCCGGCCTGCAGTCCATCTTCGGCTGGAATCCCGTCATCGTGGCGGTCGTCATCACCGTCGTCGCGGCGCTCGTCGCGATCTTCGGACACGATCTGCTGCACAAGACGTTTCGGGTGTTGTTCTGGATCTCGCTGCCGCTGTGGATCGTCCTGACCTGTGGCGTCCTGTTCGGTGGCGTCACTGGAACGGTCTCCACCCCAGGAGGTTTCACGTTCGTCGCGTTCTTGGTGCAGTTCAGCGTCGCGGCGTCCTACAACATCACCTATGCGCCCTACGTCTCCGACTACAGCCGCTACCTGCCGCGGACCACCAAGCCGTCGGCGATCATCGCGTCCGTGTTCCTCGGCGCCTCGGCGTCGCCCGCGTGGTTGATCCCCCTCGGTGCGTGGATGGCGACCTACCTCGGCGCGAGCGACGCGCTGGCCGGCATCAACCAGACGGGCAACGACACCTTCAACTACCTCGGTAGCGTGCTGGCGATCGTCTCTACCTTGGTGCTGGTCGCGACGATGGGCCTGAACGCCTACAGCGGCATGCTGACCGTCGTCACGGGCCTGGACTCACTGAAGTCGGTGAAGCCGACGCGCTACCTGCGCGTGGTGACCATCGTCGTGCTGGCGGTGGCGTGGCTGATCATGAGCCTGCTGCTCTCGAACGCGACGACCGCGCTGAACACGACGCTGCTGATCATGCTGTATCTGCTGGCACCGTGGACCGCCGTCAACCTGACCGATTACTTCTTCGTCCGCCGCGGTCACTACGCGATCGCAGATCTGTTCACCCCCAAGGGAATCTACGGCGCGTGGTCGTGGCGTGGGCTGGTCGCCTTCTCCGCCGGCGTCCTGGCCGAGATTCCCTTCGTCGACCTGCCGTTCTTCGTCGGACCGGCCGCCGAGGCACTCGGCGAGGTCGACATCGCCTTCATCGTGGGCCTTCTGGTGTCGGGCGTGGTCTACATCGCGGTCACCAGATCGCTGGACGTGTCGAGCGAGCTCGCATTCATCGCGGCCAGTCCCGACATCGCCGATCCCGCGAGCACGCGGGACATCGCCGCGACGGTCGCCGAGGAGGAGAACCGTTGAGCACCAATCCCGTTGGACCGCCGGATGCCAGCCGCATTCCCCGCTACACCGACCCGGCGACGTTCGCCCGGCTGCCCCGCATCGACCAAGTCGGCGACGCCGACGTCTGCGTCGTGGGCATTCCCTTCGACAGCGGTGTGTCGTACCGGCCGGGCGCCCGCTTCGGCCCGGGCCACGTGCGTGCCTCGTCGAAGTTGTTGCGGCCCTACAACCCCGCGCTGGACGTGGCGCCCTTCTCCGCGCAGCAGGTCGCCGACTGCGGGGACATCGCGGTCAATCCCTTCGACATCGAGGACGCGATCGCCACGATCGACACGTCGATCACCGACCTACGCAAGCACGGCTCGACGGTCCTCACCATCGGTGGCGACCACACCATCGCACTGCCGATCCTGCGGTCGCTGGCGCGCGACCACGGACCCATCGCCGTGCTGCACTTCGACGCCCACCTCGACACCTGGGACACCTACTTCGGCGCGCCCTACACGCACGGCACACCGTTTCGACGGGCCAGTGAGGAGGGCCTCATCGACATGGAACGCTCGCAGCACATAGGCATTCGTGGTCCGCTGTACAGCAAGCAGGATCTGGAGGACGACGCCGTGCTGGGCTTTCAGGTGATCCGTTCCGATGACTACGAATTCGACGGTGTGAAGAGCATCGTCGACAGGATGCGGGCACGCCTCGACGGTGGGCCCGTGTACGTCTCGGTCGACATCGACGTGCTCGATCCCTCGCACGCGCCCGGCACCGGCACCCCGGAGGCCGGCGGCATGACGTCCCGCGAGCTTCTGAACACGCTGCGGGGACTCGTCGGACTCAACGTCGTCGGCGCTGACATCGTCGAGGTTGCGCCCGCCTACGACCACGCCGAGATCACGGGGATCGCCGCGGCGCATGTCGGCTATGAGCTGTTGTCGGTGTTGGCGGCCAACCGCTAAGGATCGAACCGCCCCACCGAGATAGCGCTGGCAGTCGAATTCTGCGTGAGATTCGACTGTCAGCGCTATCTCGACGTATTGGCGGGTGGGTCGAGGCCTGCCAGGTCACGTTCTGCATCGTGTAACCGATCGGTCGCCTCGCGCTCAGCCTCCTCGGCCGCGCCAAGGCGTTCGTCGGCCGCGTTCGCTTCTCGCTCCGCCGCGTCCAACGACTCGAGCAGCTTCTCGTACTGGCGACGAGCCTTGGCCAGCTTCGCCCTCTGCTCGGCGACCACGTCGACGGCTTCGGCGTGCGCCATCCTCGCCTTCGCTGCCTCGGCGACCGCCGCAGACCTGCGCTCCTGCGCGGCGGCGGCCGCCTCCTGATCGACGGGCCCATCCTTCTGATTGGATTTGGGCGCAGCCTTCGGCACCGGGCCCGCCGCCGTGACTGAGCCGAACTCCCCGAAGCCCGACCATCTCTCGGCCTTCTCCAACCGGCCCAGCCGCGCCGCGACGTCGGGGTCGGCGATCGCCGCCTGCAGTGTGTCCGTCACGTCGTTGCGCAGCGCCGCGGAGGGTTCGGCATATCCGGCTTCCGCCAGCCCCGCGCGGACCAGACCATCGATCAGCTTGCGTTGCACCCCGGTCAGCTCGCGGATGCGCGGCCCGTCCATCGCGGCGTGCGCGGCACGGAGCTCTTCGCCGAGATCTTTCAAGCGGGACTTGGCGGAGCCGTCACGGCGCATCAGGAGGTTCACCACCCACGCCGCCGCCGTCGGGCGTCGCGCGGCGCCGATCGACTTCGCGGCCTCGGCATCGCCGCGCGCCTTGGCCGCCGCCACCAATTCCTTGCGGACGGCCAGGAACTCGTCTGGCGGCACGCCGTACAAGTCATCGACGGTCACAGCGGCGACGCCCCGCGCAAATGCTCGAAGATCAGTGACGTCTGGGTACCAGCCACGTCGGAGTCGGCATTGAGGTTCTCCACCACGAACGAACGAAGGTCATCGGTATCGCGGGCGGCCACGTGGAGGATGAAGTCGTCGGCGCCCGCGAGGAAGTAGACGTCCATCACCTGCGGGCGGGTGCGGATGTGTTCGATGAACGTGCCGATCTTGCCGCGGGCGTTCGATTGCAGGCTCACCGAGATCATCGCCTGCAACGACAAGCCGATCGACGCGGGATCGATATCGGCATAGAAACCGCGAATGACCCCGATGTCCTGGAGGCGTCGTACCCGGCCGTGGCAGGTCGACGGCGCGATCCCGACCAGCTCCGCCAGTGCGCTGTTCGACATCCGGGCATCACCGTGGAGTGCAGTCAGAATGCGCCGGTCGGTCTCGTCGAGGTCAGCGGGTCGAACATTCTTCGGCGACGCCAGGCTGGGTGCGACCAACTTTGAAGATCGTTCGGACATTGCACGATGTTAGCGAATCTCTCTCGATGTTGTTGCGATCTGCCCGAATGTTCTTCACAATTTAGCCAACCAAAACACGAACTGAGGAGCGGTCATGCGCGTCGGAATCCCGACCGAGATCAAGAACAACGAGTACCGGGTGGCCATCACCCCGGCCGGTGTCGCCGAGTTGACCCGGCGCGGTCACGAGGTGCTCGTTCAGGCCGGTGCGGGCGACGGTTCGGCGATCTCCGACCGCGACTTCAAGGCCGCGGGTGCGCAAACGGTCGAGACCGCGGACGCGGTCTGGGCCGACGCCGATCTACTACTCAAGGTCAAGGAGCCCATCGAGGCCGAGTACGGCCGGATGCGCAAGGGACAGACGCTCTTCACCTACCTGCATCTCGCCGCGTCGAGGCCATGCACCGATGCACTGATGGCGTCGGGCACCACGTCGATCGCCTACGAGACCGTGCAGACCGCCGACGGCGCCCTGCCCCTGCTGGCTCCGATGAGCGAGGTCGCGGGCCGTCTGTCCGCGCAGGTCGGCGCTTACCACCTGATGCGCACCCAGGGCGGTCGCGGCGTGCTGATGGGTGGCGTCCCCGGCGTGGCCCCGGCCAAGGTCGTCGTGATCGGCGGCGGCATGGCAGGCGACAACGCCGCTGCCGTCGCCTGGGGCATGGGCGCCCACGTCACCGTGTTCGACCTCAACGTCAACACGCTGCGCAAGATCGACGCCGAGTATGGCGGTGCCATCGAGACCCGTTACTCGTCGAGGCTGGAACTCGAAGAGGCCGTCAAGCAGGCCGACCTGGTCATCGGCGCGGTGCTGGTACCGGGCGCCAAGGCCCCCAAGTTGGTCACCAATTCGACTGTGGCACAGATGAAGTCGGGTGCGGTGCTGGTGGACATCGCCATCGACCAGGGCGGCTGCTTCGAGGACTCCCGTCCCACCACGCACGACGACCCCACCTTCGCCGTACACGACACCGTCTTCTACTGCGTCGCCAACATGCCGGGCGCGGTGCCGCGGACGTCGACCTTCGCGCTGACCAACGCCACCATGCCCTACGTGCTCAAGCTCGCCGACAAGGGCTGGCAGGCCGCGTGCCAGGCCGACCCCGCACTGGCCAAGGGCCTTTCGACCCACGAGGGCGCCCTGGTGTCCGAGCAGGTGGCCTCCGATCTCGGGCTGCCCTTCACCGACCCGGCGGCGCTGCTCGCCTGACGAACCCGTTTCACCCATCGCCCGGCTGACCACGTGTCGGCCGGGCGATGTGCATGTCGAGGCTTGAGCTAGACGGCCCACCCCTGAACAATCCCAAGAGGAGTCGCGAGACGGGAGAAGCGTGGGCACACTGGTTTCGCTGAACGTGGGGATGCCTCAGGACGTGCAGTGGCGCGGCAACACCGTGCACACCGGGATCTACAAGAGCCCGGTCGACGGCCCGAGGATGGCGCGTCGGCTCAACATCGACGGCGACGGCCAGGGCGACCTGGGCGGCCACGGGGGCGAGCAACGCGCCGTGATGGTCTACCAGGTCGAGTCCTACGACTACTGGAAGTCTCATCTCGGGCGCGACGATCTTCGGCCCGGGCAGTTCGGGGAGAACTTCACCATCTCGGGTCTCAGCGACCACGACGTCTGCATTGGCGACCGCTACCGTATCGGTGACGCCGAGTTCGAAGTCACCCAGCCGCGTGTCACCTGCTTCCGCGTGGGCATGCGGCTCGACGAGCCCGACATGCCGAATCTCCTTGTCTCCCATCATCGCCCGGGCTTCTACCTCCGGGTCATCACCGAGGGTTACGTTCGTGCCGGTGACGCCATCGTGCGGACCCGACGCGGGCCACACGAATTGAGCGTTGCCGACGTGGACGCACTGCTCTATCTGCCCGGCCGGAACCTGGAGCAGTTGCGCAGGATCGTCGACGTCCCGGCGCTCAGCCCCGGCTGGCAGCAGTCCTTCCGCGACATGCTTGCCGCGCTGGATGACTCGGATCGCATCGCGCCGCCCGTCGGTGTCGAGCCCGGGTGGCGCGGGTTCCGTCGGCTCCGCGTCACGTCGACCACACCCGAGAGTGCCGATGTCCTGTCGATTCGTCTCGACACCACCGACGGCGGGGCACTGCCGACGCCGCTGCCCGGGCAGTACCTCACCCTCAAGGTCCCCGCCGCGGGCGACCCACCGCCCGTGCGCAATTACTCGCTGTCGGCGGATCCGGCCGCCACGGGCTATCGGATCAGCGTCAAACGCGACGACCACGGCCAGGTCAGCTCCTGGCTGCACGCCAATCTTCGGGAAGGTTCCCTCCTCGACGTCGCCGCACCCCGCGGAGACTTCTACCTCGGCGAAGCCAGCACGCCCGTCGCTCTGATCTCCGCAGGCGTCGGCATCACCCCCGTGCTCGCCATGCTGCATGCGCTGGCGACGGCCCACAGTCGACGCGACGTCCACTGGATCCACACCACGCGCAATGCCGACAGCCATGCGTTCGCCGCCGAGGTGGACGACCTGCTCGCCGAACTGCCCCACGCCCATCGTCACGTGTTCTACAGCGCGGCCGACGCCGATGGTGTCGACGTCGTCCGCGGTCGGCCGGATTCCGCGGCGATCGCCGCACTGAACCTGTCTGCGGACACCGACGCGTATCTGTGCGGACCCGAGGGATTCATGGCGACGATGCGCGAGGCTCTTACCGCGGCGGGAATCGCCCCCGGCCGTATCCACGCCGAGTTGTTCGGCACGTTGCCGTCCATCAACCCCGGCATCGTCGCGGCCCCGCATCCACCTCCGCATCAACCGAGCGGTCCGCCCGGGACGGGACCGCGAATTACGTTCGCGCGCAGTGGCATGACGGTCAAGTGGTCCACCGAGTACCGCAGCCTGCTCGAACTGGCCGAGGCGTGCGACGTGCCCACCCGATACTCCTGTCGGAGCGGTGTATGCCACACGTGCGTGACCGACGTACTCGACGGCACCGCCGTCTACGACCCGCCACCCCTGGAGGAGCCGGCGCAGGGATCGGTGCTGGTGTGCACCGCCCAACCGGACGGCGATCTGATTCTGGACCTATAGCCGTCGGCCGAACGACGGCAGAACTTGACACCCGTCAAGTATGGTGGCATCCATGATCCTGACCGATGTTCTGCCGGACGCACCCACGACCGCGGCGGCAGCGCTGGCCGTGTTCGACGCCGCCCCCGCCGTCGACCCGGACTTCATGATCGGCACCTGGCACGGCGCAGAGTTGCCGACGGCGCACCCGCTGGATGGCCTGCTCGCAGCCAGTGGCTGGTGGGGTAAACGATTCGTCGACGCCGAGTCCGTGCATCCCCTGCTGTTCCCCACCACCGACGGCGCGGCACTGTGGGCACTCAACCCCGCGCTGGCCTTCGGCGGACTCGGCCTGGCCACCAAGATCCCCGGAATCAAGAGCCGCAACCTCTCCCGTGCGATCGCCAAGCTCAAGCCGGCGCTCGGCACCAGCACCCCGAAGGCCCGCCTTCGCACGACGCGTTACCGCGACGTCGACACTGCCACCATGATCTATGACCAGCTGCCCATCAACGACGTCTTCCGTCTACTGGACGATACGGCCGGATCCGAGACGGTGATCGGGGCGATGGACCTTCGCGGGTCGGCACGACCGTATTTCTTCGTCCTTCGGCGCGACGACTCCCTGCGACTCCGGTGACGTTCGCGTTGATCAACCAGCGATACTCCGAAGTGCTTGGGGTAGTGACTTCTTCGACCTATGCGGGCCGAGGATCGCAGCGCCATACGGCCGGTTCAGAAGCTGCTTGGCGACGGCGTTCACCTCGTCGAGCGTGACGGCATCGATGAGCGCCAAGGTGTCGTCGATGGTTCGGTGCTCACCGAAGTTGAGTTCGCTGCGCCCGATGCGGTGCATGCGCGAACCCGAGTCCTCCAGACCCAACACCAGTCCACCTCGCAACGAGCCCTTGGCGATTCGGCACTCGCCCTCGGTGATCCCGTCGCGCGCGACCTCCGCCAACACGTCCGAAGAGACCTTTGCGACCTCGTCGAACCGCTCCGGCAGGCAGGCCGCGTATACCGACAGCGCACCCGAATCGGAGAACGTGTCGACACTGGAGTAGACCGAGTACGCCAACCCCCGCGTCTCCCGAATCTGTTGGAACAGGCGCGAACTCAGTCCCCCACCGAGCGCACTGTTGAGCACCGACAGCGCCCAGCGGTGGTTCCAATACCGCCCGGGGGTCCGCACGCCGAGAAACATGTGCGTCTGCTCGCCATCGCGTTCGACCACCTGCAGGCTGGGCCGGCCGGGCACTCGACCGTTGCCCTTGCGCGGCGCGACGGGTTCGACGTCCTTGCCCAGTCGCGGCCCGAAATGTTCCTTGACCAACGCGACGACGTGATCGTGATCGACGTTGCCCGCCACGGCGACCACCATGCGCTCAGGGGTGTATCGACGCCGATGGAACGAGTGCAGTTGGGCCCGCGACATCGTGGAGATCGACTCGACGCTGCCGATCACCGGACGCCCCACCGGATGGTCACCGAACATCGCCGACAGGAAGACGTCCCCGAGGGTGTCCTCGGGGTCGTCGTCACGCATCGCGATCTCCTCGAGCACGACGTCACGCTCGACCTCGACGTCGTCACCGGCACACCGACCACGCAGCACGACGTCGGCCACCAGATCGACGGCCAACTCGAGGTCGGTGTCGAGCACGTGCGCGTAGTAGCAGGTGTGCTCGCGAGCAGTGAACGCATTCAGTTCACCGCCCACGGCATCCACCGCCTGCGCGATCTGCACCGCGGAGCGCGTCGGCGTCGACTTGAACAGCAGATGCTCGAGGAAGTGGGCGGCGCCGGCCACGCTATGACCTTCGTCGCGTGACCCGACGCCCACCCACACTCCCACCGATGCCGAACGCACCGACGGAACGAATTCCGTGACGACGCGGAGCCCTCCGGGTAGGGCGCTGCGTCGGACGAACTTAGTTGCTGGCTGTCGCGGCATCGGCGGGCGCAGCACCCGAATCCGTCGAGACGTCGGTGGCATCCGGGGTGGTGTCCGCAGCATCGCCATCGGACTCTTCAGCCACCAGCACCAGCGAGATCTTCCCGCGGTTGTCGATGTCGGCGATCTCCACGCGCAGCTTGTCGCCGACCTTCACCACGTCCTCGACCTTGGCGATGCGCTTGCCGCGGCCCAGCTTCGAGATGTGCACCAGGCCGTCACGACCGGGCAGCAGCGACACGAAAGCTCCGAAGTCAGTGGTCTTGACCACGGTCCCGAGGAACCGCTCACCGATCTTGGGCAGCTGCGGGTTCGCGATGGCGTTGATCAGATCGATCGCCGCCTGCGCCGCTTCGCCGTTGGAGGCGCCGACGAACACCGTGCCGTCGTCCTCGATGGAGATCGACGCACCGGTCTGCTCGGTGATCGAGTTGATCATCTTGCCCTTGGGCCCGATGACCTCGCCGATCTTGTCGATCGGCACCTTGATGGTGGTGATGCGCGGTGCGTACGGGCTCATCTCGTCGGGCTCGTCGATGGCCTCGGCCATGACCTCGAGAATCGTGATGCGAGCGTCCTTGGCCTGTGCCAGCGCACCAGCCAACACCTGGGAGGGAATCCCGTCGAGCTTAGTGTCGAGCTGCAGCGCGGTGACGAAGTCCTTCGTGCCTGCGCACTTGAAGTCCATGTCGCCGAACGCATCCTCGGCACCGAGGATGTCGGTCAGCGTCACGAAGCGACGCTCCGTGCCGCCACCTTCAACTTCGATGTCGTCGGACACCAGGCCCATCGCGATACCCGCGACGGGCGCCTTCAGCGGCACGCCGGCGTTGAGCAGCGACAGCGTCGATGCGCACACCGAACCCATCGACGTCGAACCGTTCGAGCTCAGCGCCTCCGACACCTGACGGATGGCGTACGGGAACTCCTCGACGCTCGGCAGCACCGGCATCAGGGCACGCTCCGCGAGCGCACCGTGGCCGATCTCGCGACGCTTCGGGGAACCGACGCGACCGGTCTCACCGGTCGAGTACGGCGGGAAGTTGTAGTGGTGCATGTAGCGCTTGGACGTCTCCGGCCCCAGCGAGTCGATCTGCTGCGCCATCTTGACCATGTCCAGGGTCGTGACACCCATGATCTGGGTCTCGCCACGCTCGAACAGGGCGCTGCCGTGGGCCCGCGGGATGACGGCGACCTCGGCCGACAGCGCGCGGATGTCCGTGATGCCGCGGCCGTCGATGCGGAAGTGGTCGGTGAGGATCCGCTGGCGAACCAGCTTCTTGGTCAGCGAGCGATACGCCGCGCCGATCTCCTTCTCGCGACCCGCGTAGGTCTCGCCCAGGCGCTCGAGCACCTCGACCTTGATCTCGTTGGTGCGGTCGTCGCGCTCTTCCTTGCCCGCGATGGTCAGCGCCTTGGAGAGCTCGTCGGTGGCGACCGAGGACACCGCGTAGAAGACGTCGTCCTGGTAGTCGGGGAACACCGGGTAGTCGGCAACCGGCTTGGCAGCGGCGTCGGCCAACTCCTTCTGCGCGTCGCAGAGTGCGGCGATGAACGGCTTGGCGGCCTCGAGGCCCTCGGCGACGACGGACTCGGTGGGCGCTCCCGCACCGCCGGCGATGAGTTCGATGACCTTGTCGGTGGCTTCGGCCTCGACCATCATGATGGCGACGTCGTCAGCGGTCTTGCGACCGGCGACGACCATGTCGAACACCGCGCCTTCGAGCTGCTCGACGGTGGGGAACGCGACCCACTGGCCATCGATGAGGGCGACGCGCACGCCGCCGACGGGGCCGGAGAACGGGATGCCCGAGATCTGGGTGGACGCGGAGGCGGCGTTGATGGCCAGCACGTCGTACAGATCCTTGGGATCCAGGCTCAAGATGGTGACGACGACCTGGATCTCGTTGCGCAGACCCGAGATGAAGGTGGGGCGCAGCGGCCGGTCGATCAGACGGCAGGTCAGGATCGCGTCGGTGGACGGACGACCCTCACGACGGAAGAACGAGCCGGGGATGCGTCCCGCGGCATACATGCGTTCTTCGACGTCGATCGTCAGCGGGAAGAAGTCGAAGTGGTCCTTCGGGGTCTTGCTGGCCGTGGTGGCCGAGAGAAGCATGGTCTCGTCGTCGAGGTAGGCGACGACGGCGCCGGCGGCCTGCTTGGCCAGCCGGCCGGTCTCGAAGCGGATGGTGCGGGTGCCGAAGCTCCCGTTGTCGATCACGGCGGTCGATTCGAAGACGCCGTCTTCTATTTCAGTTGCAGACATACGTGTGTCAGGCCTCTTTGGTTCTCGTGTTCTTGCTGTTTTCGCACGTCATTCGCATGAACCCGGAGAATCCCGACGGCCGTCGATCGAAGCAGCCGGATTCACCCCTGCGAGGGGCTCCGGCCGCCACTACCGAAGACCGCCCGTGTGACGTTGGGCTCTCGAAGTGACGCACTGGAACGGTGCGCGCGGATGTGCGCGAACCGCACCGCATGTTCGAGCCGATCAGGCTCAAAACACGTTCATGTTACACCGGGGGCGTTCCCCTCCTGCCCACCGGCACATCCCCACCTGCTACGACACATTCTCGACACAGACGGTGAACTGACGTTCGTCGTAGGCGTAGCCGAGTCCGGTGGTGCACTGATCGACGTTCGCGACCTTCTGCATGATCTGGGTCGCACGTTGCCGATTGGGTGCCGCTGCGTCGTTGCAGTTGACCCGGATGGGATCGCGATCGTTCTCCGGGTCGATGCTCATGCACCCGCCGACCACCCAGTCGATGTCCATGCAGATGGTCGGCCCCGTGCCGCTGAAGGAACTGCGCATCGAGTAGTAGGAATCGGCGTCGGTCGGGCATTGGTCGGTGGTCTCGACGGTATCGACGACCTTGAAGTTGGAGTCCGGACTGCCGCACTGCACCTTGGTGCTTTCCGGGCGGTCCGGGGGACCTCCGACCTTGAGGCAGTCCCCCGCCTGCATGTCCGCGGCCGCGGCAGAGGAGCACCCGACCAACGCCGCCGACAAGGCGACCCCCACGAGTACCGCCACGCATGACGCGGGCTGCGGTCTCACCAGGGTCAGCGGCGCAGACCCAGGCGCTCGATGAGCGAGCGGTAGCGCGCCACGTCGACCTGGGCGATGTACTTGAGCAGGCGACGACGGCGACCGACGAGCAGCAGCAGTCCACGGCGCGAGTGGTGATCGTGCTTGTGCATCTTGAGGTGCTCGGTCAGATCGGAGATGCGCTTGGTCAGCATGGCGATCTGGGCTTCCGGCGAACCGGTGTCCGTCTCGTGGAGGCCGTACTGGCCGAGGATTTCCTTCTTCTGCTCAGTGGTGAGCGACATGCATTTACTCCATCCATGGGTTCGCGAATGACGACTGAGGCGCGGCCGCCGCGAACTGCAGCGCGCGCTGGGTCGCCGCAGAGTCTAACAGCGCTTGAGCGTGTGAACCGAATCGTCAGTGGGCCGAGAGGATCGCGCGAGCGCGCTCGGTGTCGCCCTTCATCGCCACGACCAGATCATCGACCGAGTCGAACTTCTCCTGTCCGCGAACCCTCGCGACGAAGTCGACGGCGACGTGCTGGCCGTACAGGTCGGCTTGGGTGTCGAGGACGAACGCCTCGACCGTGCGGGTACGACCCGAAAACGTGGGGTTCGTGCCGACCGACACGGCAGCTTGGTAGCGCTCACCGGGGATGACCGTGCCCATCACGGGCCCGTGACCGAGAACGGTGAACCACGCTGCGTACACCCCGTCGGCGGGGATGGCGGAGTACATCGGTGGGGCAACGTTCGCGGTGGGATAGCCCAAGCCCTTCCCACGACCGTCGCCGCGCACCACCACGCCCTCGACGCGATGCGGCCTGCCCAGCGCCTCGGTCGCCGCGACCACGTCACCGGCGTCGACGCAGGACCGGATGTAGGTCGACGAGAACGTGACACCCTCGTCGCGGTGACTCTCCGAGACCAGCGACATGCTTTCGACCGCGAAGCCGAACCGCTCGCCGGCCTTGCGCAGCATGGCGACGTTGCCGCCCGCCTTCTTGCCAAAGGTGAAGTTCTCGCCGACCACGACCTCGACCACGTGCAGTCGCTCGACGAGGAGTTCGTGGATGTACCGCTCGGGCGGGAGCTTCATGAAGTCCGAGGTGAAGGGCATGACGAGAAAGACGTCGACGCCCATCTCCTCGACGAGCTCGGCTCGCCGCGTGAGAGTGGTCAGTTGTGCTGGGTGACTCCCCGGGAAGACCACTTCCATCGGATGGGGATCGAACGTCATCAGGACGGTCGGCACGCCACGCGACCTGCCGGCCTTGACCGCGTGGTTGATGAGTTCGGCGTGTCCGCGGTGGACACCGTCGAACACACCGATGGTCACGACACATCTGCCCCAGTCGGTGGGGATCTCGTCTTGGCCCCGCCAGCGCTGCACGCGGCAAGCCTACGACGCGCCGGGGCGACTGGCGCCGCTAGATGCCCACTTGGGCAGAGGATTGCCTAAACTTCCACGTTATGAGCCCGGACGACAGCACTCGCGACTTGTCCGCGGTTGCCCAGGACTACCTGAAGGTGATCTGGACCGCGCAGGAGTGGTCCGTGGACAAGGTCAGCACCAAGATGCTGGCCGAACGCATCGGCGTGTCCGCCAGCACCGCATCGGAGTCCATCCGCAAGCTCGCCGACCAGGGCCTCGTCGACCACGAGAAGTACGGCGCCGTGACGCTCACCGAAGCCGGTCGCCACGCGGCGCTCGCCATGGTGCGTCGCCACCGGTTGATGGAGACGTTCCTGGTACGCGAACTCGGCTACGGCTGGGACGAGGTGCACGACGAGGCGGAGATTCTCGAGCACGCCGTATCCGACCGGATGCTGGACCGGATCGACGCAAAGCTCGGATATCCGACCCGCGATCCGCATGGCGATCCCATCCCCGCGGCGGACGGCCGGGTACCCACTCCCGATGCTCGGCAGCTGTCGGTCTGTCAGGACGGCGAGACCGGCACGGTGGCGCGCATCTCCGACGCCGATCCCGAGATGCTCCGGTACTTCGACAGCGTGGGCATCAGCCTGGACTCGCAGCTCCGGGTATTGGCCCGACGCGACTTCGCGGGCATGATCTCCGTCGCCGTGGCTAGTCCGCAGGACCCCTCGAGCCCCGACAACACCGTCGACTTGGGAAACCCTGCGGCAGAAGCGATCTGGGTGGTGTAGCTGCCACAGACAGCAGTGGCCGCAGAGCTCCTGAGAACTCTGCGGCCACCCGAATCGATGGACCCTAGCGGCCGACTGCTACCGGCTTGGGTGGATCCTCGTCCATCCGCTGGTCCACACCGTGGTCGTTCGCCCCCTCCACTTCGGCGAATGCCGGGTCGTCGGCGAACGACTTGAGCCGTGCGATCCGATAGACGAGCAGGCCGTAGAGCGCCTTGGCCAAGATGTCGGCGATCGAGTAACCGGCCTGCTTGCCGACCCACGCGTCCGCACCGTTGAGACCGAGCAGCGGCAGCAGGTAGGCGATGGGGTACACGCCCCACGTCGCGAACAGCAGGATCCGCATCCGGCTCACGGTCTGACGAACCGCGGGCGGCTGGCGGTCCAGCGATCGGGTCAGCTCGACGAACAGCACGTAGAGGATGTAGAGGAACGGGATCGTCGACAGCAGACCAAAGACGTTGCGGGTCAGGTTGTCTCCACTGATCTCGCCGGGGTAGCCCAAGGCGATCATCAGCGCCGAGGCGGGGACGAGTCGCAAGAGCAGCGAGGCCTGCAGCTTCTTGGCCAAGGCCAGTACCACCACCAATTCCAAGAGCAACAGCGGGACGGTCAGCAGCCAGTCCACGTATCGGTAGCCCTCGTTGAACGCCACGGTCGCCTGGGTGTAGACCCCACGACCGCCTGGCGAATCCGTGACGAACGCCTCGCGGAACGAGTCGAAGATCCGGAAGTAGTGATAGGCGGCGATACCGCAGACAGTGGCGGCAACCACGAGCGCTTGCCGATACCGGGGCAGGACCCGCGGCTGCACGACGAGCAGATAGATCGTGGTGAACAGTTGGGCCGCAATCACCAGCGATAGGAGGTTGTAGACCGTGTTGAACTGGCCTTCGGTCAATTGCTCAGGAATCATCGGGTTCTCTCTTAGGCGAGCGAAATATGTTGAACGCCAAAGCCACGAGCGCTTCAGCAGAGCGGTTGAGCTCATCGGTAGACGTCGGCTGCGGGCGGGAATGCCTACCGCCGACGTTGGGAGACAGTCGCGGCCAACTCCACTGTTGCCCGAATATCGTTCTCGCCGAGTACTCTTGGCGATCTCGAAGGTGACTGACGACCCCAACATCGGTGACGTTACACCCGGCCGAGCGTGCATAACTATTACGCAATAATGACGCCGGAAACAATTTCCGCGCAGGATCGCCGATGTCGGTGAGGCAATGCTAACCGACTGTGCAACAACGGGATCCGGACGCATCGGACTCTTCTTAGCCGCGATTGGTCGGTGTAGTGTCGCGACATGCCCGTCAGTCCGTCAGTCGAGAACGCCGTCGGCGTCGATCCACGGCCGAGATGACTGCTACGACGGATGGCCGAGCCACCTCCACTCCGTCGTGGTCGGTTCTCGACCGGCGGGTGACAGTCCTCTGCCTGGCGGTCGTGTCAGTTGCCGTCGGCTGGACACTGGTGGACCGATCTGGACTGCAGGCGATCTCGCCGGCCGTTGCCGCCGTCGGCATCGTCGTGGGCATCCCCCACGGCGCCATGGACCATCTGGTACCTGGACTGACGTCGCGGCGCTGGCAGAGTACGGGGCACCTCGCCTGCGTCGTCGGCGGCTACGTCGTGATCGCAGCGGTCGCAGCGCTGGCGTTGCTGCGCATGCCCGACCTCAGCTTCCTACTGTTCCTCTTGGCTTCCGCACTCCACTTCGGTTGGGCCGAAGCGACTTACGCAGCAGACCGCAGTGGCGCTCCGATGCCTCGCTGGCGCGACGGATGGTCGGCGACGATCGCTCACGGGTCCGTCGTCGTCGTGCTGCCGTTGTGGTCGGCCGAAGGTCAGGCTGCGATGCGTCCGCTCGTACCGACCCTGGTCGATGCGGTGGCCTCGATTCCCGACGAGTGGGCCACCGGTGCGGTGCTCGCCTGGTGCGGAGTTGCCGTCGTTCGCTTCGTGGCCCGTCGCCGAGTGCTCGCGGCGGTCGAGTTGATCGCCGTTCTCACACTGTTCCTCATCGTGCCGGTGTTCGCCGCGTTCGGCGTGTACTTCGGGCTGTGGCACGCCGTGCGTCACACCAGTCGGTTGATGGATGCGCTGGCCCCCGCCGAGTCGATTCATCGCCAGCTCGGGGCATTCGCACGGGCGGCCGCCTTGCCGACCATCGGTGCGCTCGTCGTCCTGGGGTTCTTGTTCGCCCTGAGATCCGACACCGGGGTGGTCATGACCGGCGTGTCCGTGCTTCTCGCATTGACATTTCCGCACATCATCGTCGTCGCGTTGCTCGACCACTACCGACGGATCGGCAAGCCGGTGCCGGCTACAACGTCGACGGCCGAATGACCACCACTGACTTCGTCCGCGCGCCGTCATCGGTCAGCAGCGCGATGACCCGTCCGTCGGGCGCCGTCGCGGCGTAGGTGCCAGCGATACCGGCGGCCGCCAAAGATCGTCCATTGGAGGCTGATTCAGCCTCCTCATCGGTGATGTCGCGGCGCGGAAAGCCCAGTAGACAGGCCTCGTCGAGGGAGTAGCTCACTCGCGGCCCGTCGGCGAGTTGGTCGAGGGTGTGAGCCTCCCCCAGCCCGTACCGACCGACCCTGGTGCGGCGCAGTGCGGTGAGGTGCCCACCGACACCGAGCGCCGATCCCACGTCGCGGGCGAGTGCCCGAATGTAGGTGCCCGACGAACAGTCGACCTCGACGTCGACGTCGACGAAGCCGGCACACCGACGCACGGCGATCACGTCGAACCTCTCGATGCGCACTCTGCGCGCGGCCAATTCGACCGTCTTGCCCTCGCGCACCAGCTTGTAGGAGCGCTGACCGTCCACCTTGATGGCGCTGACGGCCGAGGGGATCTGATCGATCTCGCCCCGCAGCGTGGCGACGACCCGTTCGACGTCGCCATCGGTCACGTGCTCCGCCGAGACCGTTTCGAGCACGTCCCCCTCGGCGTCCTCGGTGGTGGTGGTCTGGCCCAGGCGGATCGTGGCGGCGTAGGACTTGTCCGTGGCCGTCAGCAGACCGAGGATCTTGGTGGCGCGCTCGATGCCCACCACGAGCACGCCGGTGGCCATCGGATCGAGTGTGCCGGCGTGACCCACCTTGCGGGTGCCGAAGATCCGCCTGCACCGGCCGACCACGTCATGACTCGTCATCCCCGGGGCCTTGTCGACGATGACCAACCCGGCAGCGGGCACCGTCACAGCACGATCGCCGTCAGCACCAGGCCCTCGTCCACCGACCAGCGGCCCGTCAATACGGTCAGCGGCGGCCCCGACTCGGCCTGCGGATCGATCAGGATCCGCGACTCGAAGCCACCTGCCACGCCGGATCCGTCGACGCTGAACGTGATGTGGGCGTCCTCGAATCCCAACCACCGGTGGGTCAGCGGGAACCACGCCTTGTAGGTGGCCTCCTTGGCGCAGAACAGAATTCGGTCCCAGTGTGGTCCACCCAGTCGGGATGCCAGCGCTCGACGTTCCTCCGGGAGGCTGATCGCGTCGAGGACGCCCTTGGGCAATACGGCGTGGGGTTCGGCGTCGATGCCGACGGAGCGGACGGTCGCGGCGTGGCCCACCACGGCGCCGCGGAAACCCTCGCAGTGCGTGAGGCTGCCGACGACGCCTTCGGGCCAGCACGGCTCGCCCTTGTCTCCCTTGAGGATCGGGACGGGTGGGACACCAAGCTGACCGAGTGCCTGGCGCGCACAGTGGCGGACGGTGATGAACTCGTTGCGCCGTTTGGCCACCGAGCGGGCGATCAGCGGTTCCTCCTCGGGCAGCGGCGCCAGATCGGCCGAGTCGGCGTACAACTCCGCCGACGCCACCACGTCGGGAACGACGCCCGAGAGAAGCCGGCCGCTCATCCTCGCCTGCTCCTGACCCGCTCCTGCATCTTCTCCGCGCCCGCGCGCATCTCGGGGGTGATCTCGAAGTGGCCGCCGAACTCGTTGAGGTATCCCGGCGGGTACTTCGGGTCCGGCAGGATCTGGCGCATCCACCGATACGGCTTGCGGCGCCGCCACTCCCGCGGATAGCCGACCGAGACCTCCTCGAAACGCACGCCGTCATACCAGGTGGTGCGCGGAATGTGGAGATGTCCGTAGACCGAGCAGAGCGCGTTGTAGCGGGTGTGCCAGTCCTTCGTCGCGGTGGTGCCACACCACATCGCGAACTCGGGGTAGAACATCGCCTCACAGGGTTCGCGCACCAGCGGGAAGTGATTGACCAGGATCGGCGGCGTCAGCCAGTCCAGATCCTCGAGCCTCTCGCGCGTCAGCTTGACCCTGTCGCGGCACCACGCATCGCGAGTGGCGTACGGCTCGGCCGACAACAGGAACTCGTCGGTGCCGACCACGTTGCGCTCGCGTGCGACCGCAAGACCCTCGGCCTTCGTGGCGGTCCCCTCGGGCAGGAACGAGTAGTCGTAGAGCAGGAACATCGGCACGATGGTCGCCGGACCGCCTTCGTCGTGCCACACCGGGAAGGGATGCTCGGGGGTCACGATGCCCATCTCATCGCACATGTTGACCAGGTAGTCGTACCGGGATCGACCGAAGATCTGCATCGGATCCTTCGCCGTGGTCCAGAGCTCGTGGTTGCCCGGCACCCAGATCACCTTGGCGAACCGCTTGCGCAGCAGATCCAGCGACCAACGGATCTCGTCGGTCCGCTCGGCGACGTCACCCGCCACGATCAACCAGTCGTCCGGCGACGACGGATGAAGCGACTCGGTGACGGGTTTGTTGCCGGTATGACCGATGTGAAGGTCACTGATCGCCCAGAGCGTGGGATGGCGACGGTCCTGTGACAGCGGAGACACAACCGATCAGCCTACTTGCGCCGCGGCGGCACGCTCGCCCGGCAACTAGAACATGTTCTGCTTTTCCGTTCGATCGGCACGTCGGCACTTGTACACTCCCCGCAATGGACAACGAACGCACGAGGGGCGCCACGATGGGCAAGATGCGCCTTCTCTCGGCGATGTGTGCCCTGATCGCGGCCGTGGTCGTCGTCTGGCAGGCCAATCCCGTCACCGTGCCCGACGCCGGCTCCGTCGAGCTGAGATCCACGTCGGCCCCCATGACCGGCGTCTCCACCAGCATCAAATGGCCCGTGATCGAAACCACCGATCCACGCCCGTTCGACGCGTGCGAGGACATCCCGATCGACGTCATCAACGGACTCGGGCTGGGCTTCACCCCACCCGAGCACGAGGACGGCCTGCGGTGCCACTACGACGCTGGCAACTATCAGATGGCGGTCGAAGCGTTCGTCTGGCGAACCTATGAACAGACCCTGCCGGCGGACGCCGTCGAGCTGGACATCGCCGGCCACCGCGCCGCGCAGTACTGGATCCTCAAGCCGTCGGACCGCAACAACCGCTTCTGGTTCAGCTGCATGATCGCCTTCGACACCAGCTATGGCGTACTTCAGCAGTCCCTGTTCTATGCCCCGGTCTACAGCGCCGACGACGTGGACTGCATGCAGACCAACCTCCAGCGGGCTCAGCAGCTGGTGCCGTACTACAAGTTCTAGGCGACACCCTCGTGGTGGGTAACGTGCAGGGCGTGGCCTCCCGAATGACCGCCAAGCGCGTTGCCTCCCATGCCCTCAGCCGGCTGTTGAGGCTTCCTCCGCCGACGACGGACTTCACCGTGATCCGCGGGCTGCGGGTGCCGATGCGCGACGGCGTCGACCTCATCGCCCACCATTACTCGCCGCACACCGCCGCGCCCGCGGGAACCCTCTTGGTGCGCTGTCCCTACGGTCGCGCCTTCCCCTTCTCGACGCTGTTCGGCGCCGTCTACGCAGCCCGCGGGTACCACGTGGTGATCCAGAGCGTCCGCGGCACGTTCGGATCCGGAGGCGAGTTCACGCCGATGATCCACGAGGTGGCCGACGGCGCCGACACGGTGGCATGGCTGCGCGAGCAGGAGTGGTTCACCGGATCGTTCGCGACCATCGGGTTGTCCTATCTCGGCTTCACGCAGTGGGCTCTACTGATGGATCCACCGCCGGAGATGGCCGCCGCGATCATCAGCGTCGGACCGCACGATTTCAGCGAATCCTCCTGGGGCACCGGCTCGTTCACCATCAACGACTTCCTCGGATGGAGCGACATGATGTCGCACCAGGAGGACGGGAGTCGGCTGCTCGGCGCCTTGACGCAGGGCCGGTCCCGGCGCCGAGTGGCGCGTACCGCGCGCGAGGTACCGATGGGTGCGTCCGGGCGGACGATGCTCGGAGCGGGCGCCCCGTGGTGGGAATCGTGGGTGGAGCACCCCGACCGCGACGATCCCTTTTGGGCGCCGATGCGGTTGACCGAGGCACTCGATCGCGTCGACATCCCCGTTCTGCTCTTCAGCGGCTGGCAGGATCTCTTCCTCGAGCAGACCCTGACTCAGTTCCAGCACCTGCGCGGTCGCGGGGTCACCACCGCCCTGACGGTCGGCCCGTGGACGCACACGGAGGTGATGACCAAGGGCGCTCCGATCGTCGTCCGGGAGTCGCTGTCGTGGCTCGACGAGCACCTCGCAGGCAGGCCGACTCCACCTCGCAGTCCGGTACGGACCTTCGTCAACAACGGCACGTGGCTCGACCTTCCCACGTGGCCGCCGCAGATGTCGGAACACGTCCTGTATCTGCTACCCGCACATGGACTTTCGACCGAACCCCCGGATGGCTCGGCTACCCCGTCGACGTTCACCTACGATCCCGCAGATCCCACGCCGACCGTCGGCGGTCGGCTCCTGTCAGCCGAGGGCGGCTATCGCGACGACACCCGACTCGCCCTGCGCCCCGACGTCGCCGACTTCACCGGTGAGCCCCTCACCACCGATCTCGTCGTCATCGGCGCCCCCGTGATCGAGCTCTTCCACACCTGCGACAACCCCGACAACGACGTGTTCGTCCGGCTCAGCGAGGTCGATGGAACGGGCCGGTCGACCAACGTCAGCGAGGGATTCGTGAGGCTGACAACCGATTCCGGGGTCGTGCGACTCGAACTCGATGCCGTCGCACACCGGTTTCCCGCCGGGTCCCGACTGCGCGTCATGGTGGCGGGCGGTTCGCATCCGCGTTTCGTGCGCAACCTGGGCACCGGTGAGCCGCCGATCTCGGGCACGGAGATGAAACCGGCGCACCACGCCATCCACCACGGCGCGGGCGGGCTGTCCCGAGTGCTGCTACCCGCCGATGCGCGGACGCCGTCAGCCGACTGACGCTCTCACCCTTTCGGTGATCGCCACCAGGGCGGCGTCGTCGTGCACGGGGTCGAGCAAGTCAACCGAGGCCGGCAGATCGACCCAACTCTTGCAGCCGGCGTAGTCCGGATGTCTCGGCAGCCGTAGCGGTTCGGACAGCGGACGAGCCTGCACGACCAGCACCGTCAGTAGGTGCTTGGGTCGGAAGTCCAACCGGTCCGAGCGTACGGACTCTGCCGTCCAGATGTGCGTGTCCAACAGATCGTCGAGGCCCCCGGGGCGACTGACGGCCACGGCCGCAACCACTTTCGCGCCCGCCCGAACGACGATCCGATCGTCGGTGCTGTCGTGCCGGGCAGCGGGGAGCAGGTCACGGTGCTCGGGCCGGACACGCTCGGCATGTCCGTGCGCCACCGTGGGGAAGAAGACGAACTCGCGCGCGGCGACGTCGAACCGCTTCTCGTGAATGCCACCCTTGCGCAGGAGTATCGTCTGCCGTCCGTCGAGCATCGCATGCACCGCGGCGCTCCATTCCTTGAGCGCGGGTGCGCTCACTGGGACGCGAGCCTCGCCCGAACCTCCGGACGACGCAGCGGTGGAATGGTCTTCGGCGGCTGCCGTCGGGGCGGCAGCGCATTCAGCAGACGGGTGGTGGTTGCAGTCACCTCGGCGACCGCGGCCTCGAAGGCCTCGGCGTTGGCGGCGGTCGGCCGGGTGATGCCGCAGACCTTGCGGACGTACTGGCGCGATGCCGCCTCGATCTCCTCGGCGGTCGCCGCGGGCTCGAGGCCCCGCAACTCGGTGATGTTCCGGCACATGCAGTCCACCATAGGACGACCGGTCGATACGGTGATGGCATGGCGAGCACCGACGCTGAGAGCGTCCTCCTGATCGACACCACCGACCGCGTGCGCACGCTGACCCTGAACCGGCCGCAGGCCCGCAACGCGCTGTCGAGCGCATTGCGCACCCGGTTCCATGCGGCGCTGCGCGAGGCGGAAGCCGATGACGCCGTGGACGTCGTCATCCTCACCGGCGCGGATCCGGTGTTCTGCGCCGGCCTCGACCTCAAGGAGCTAGGTGACACCACCGAACTCCCCGACATCTCGCCGAAGTGGCCGGCCATGGACAAGCCGGTCATCGGGGCAATCAACGGAGCGGCGGTCACGGGCGGTCTCGAGCTTGCGCTGTACTGCGACATCCTGATCGCCTCCGAGCACGCCCGCTTCGCCGACACCCATGCCCGGGTCGGATTGCTGCCGACCTGGGGACTGAGCGTGCGCCTGCCCCAGAAGGTCGGCGTCGGGCTGGCCAGGCGGATGAGCCTGACCGGCGACTATCTGTCCGCCGAGGATGCGTTGCGCGCCGGACTCGTCACCGAGGTGGTCCCACACGACGAACTCTTACCGACAGCCCGCAGGGTCGCGGCCTCGATCGTCGGCAACAACCAGAAGGCGGTGCGCGCACTCCTCGCGTCCTACCACCGCATCGACCAACAGCAGACCGATGCCGGCCTGTGGATCGAGGCCGCATCGGCGAGGCAGTGGATGCAGGTAGCGACCGGAGACGACATCGCCGCTAGCCGGGCCGCAGTATTCGAACGCGGGCGCGCCCAGGTGCACTGAGTACCTCGGCACAGCGGACGCCACCTAGGCCGTGCCGGGCACCAACCATCGGCCCGAGAACGCCCGCCATCCGACGAACACGAGCCTGAGCACCATGAAGGCGGTCAGGCCCGACCAGATACCGAGCAGGCCCCACCCGAAGATCAACGACAGCCAGATCAGCGGAAGGAACCCGACGAGAGCACTCGCCAAGGTCGCGTTGCGCATGAACTTCGCATCCCCGGCGCCGAGCAGCACCCCGTCGAGCGCGAACACGACTCCCGCGATGGGCAACTGGGCCACCAGGAACCACCACGGCACGCCGATCGCGTCGAGAACGGAGCGGTCCGAGGTGAACAGTCGAGGGAACACCGACGCTCCCACGGCGAAGACCGAAGCCAGTACCGCCGCCGCGACGGTCGAGAAGATCGTCACCCGCCACGCGACCGACTTCGCATGCGCCAACTGACCCGCACCGAGCGCTGCGCCGACCAGGGACTGTGCCGCGATGGCCAATGAATCCAATACCAGGGCAAGGAAACTCCACAGCTGCAGCACGACCTGGTGCGCGGCGACCGCGGCCGCACCGAACCGGGCTGCGACGGCCGCGGCGGACACGAAGCACACCTGGAACGCCAGGGTCCGTACCACCAGATCGCGGCCCATCACCACCTGTGCGCGCAACACCGCGACGTCTAGCCGCAGCGCCACCCCCTCGGCCAACAGCGCCCGGCAGAACAGCAGCCCCGCCAGAGTCTGCCCGACCAGGTTGGCCACCGCCGACCCGGTCAACCCCAGGTGAGGCATCCCCAGCCAGCCGTAGACCAGCGTCGGGCACAGCACCGCGGACACCGCGAAGCCCGCAATGACGTAGCGCAGCGGCCGCACGGTGTCCTGCACGCCGCGCATCCATCCGTTGCCCGCCAGCGAGACGAGGATCGCGGGTGCTCCGAAGATCGCGATCCGCAGCCACGGCAGTGCCATGTCGGCGATCTCGCCTCCGTCGGCGATCACATTCACGACGGGAACCGCCGCAATCTCGATCACGACGACGACGACCGTTCCCAGCCCCAGCGCGAGCCAGGTGGCCTGTACCCCCTCGCGGACGGCCGACGCGCGATCGCCCGCCCCGAAGAATCGTGCGGCCCGCGCCGTCGTCCCGTAAGACAGGAACGTCAGCTGCGAGGCCACCAGCGACAGAATCAGCCCCCCGATGGCCAGCCCAGCGAGCGCCACCGCGCCAAGGCGCCCGACGACCGCGAGGTCGAACAACAGATAGACGGGTTCGGCGGCGAGCACTCCGAGCGCAGGCAGAGCCAGCCCCGCGATGCGCCGCCCGGTCGCCGGAACCTGTTGTTCCCCTGCGGAACTCATACCGTCGTGTGGCCTGCCAGCCGGCTTCCGCAGAAGGGACAAAAGTTGATCTTCAGGCCGCTGTGACCGCCGTCGGCGATGATGACGTACCACCCATCGTGACGCTCCCACCACTCGAACCTGACGTCCACCGAGCAGGCCGTGGTCGAATGCAAGAATCGTTCACAGCACGTCTCGAATCCCTCCGGAACGACCTGCGTGCCCTCCATGCACACCGTGCCGTCCGCATGAAGCGATGCGTCGGTGGGCGATCCGCCGGTGAGCGGCTCAACCAAGCGCGGTCTCCAGCGCCTTCACGACTTCGTCCGCCGGACCGGTCGCCGAGTACCCAGCCGCGAGTCGATGTCCGCCCCCGCCGAAGCCACTGGCGACGGCAGCCAGGTCGACCTCCGACTTGGAGCGCATCGACACCGTCCAGTGCTGCGGCTCGATCTCCTTGAACACCGCGGCGACCTCGGCCTGGGCCGTCGTGCGCACGATGTCCACGATGCTTTCGACCTCCTCGGGCCTGGCATCACACCATTCCTGATGTCCGACAACGGCATACACCAGGCCGCGCCCGTTCACCGCGTCTGGTAGCAGCTGCGCGGACGACAGCACGCGCGACAGCATCGGGAGCCACGAGAACGGGTGGGTGTCCAGAAGCGTCCGGCTGATCGACGCGTTGTCGACGCCGAGTTCCAAGAGCCGGGCCGCCAGGCGATGGGCGCGCGCGCTAGCCCACCGAAACGATCCGGTGTCGGTGGTGAGACCGGCGTAGAGGCAGTGCGCGACGCGTTGGTCGAATGGCTCACCCCACGCGTCCAGTAGCTCTGCCACGAGCATCGTCGTCGAATCAGCCGACGGATCGACGTAATTGGCGGTACCGAACAATTGGTTGGACGCGTGGTGATCGATCACCAGCACCTCGTGACCGGAGTCGGCGAGCCCACGAAGGGCACCGAGCCGGTTGATGCCGGGGATGTCGACGGTGACCACCAGATCGCTGTCGTCGCGCATCGCGTCGGGATCGACCAGGAGATGGCCACCGGGAAGCGACTGAAGCGATTCGGGCAGCAGCGACGGAGCGGCGAAACCCACCTCGACCCGCTTGCCCAACCGTTCGAGCACCAGTGCCAGCGCCAAACCGGCGCCGATGGTATCCGCGTCGGGATAGACGTGACAGACCACGCTCACGGAATCTGCGCCGTCGAGCAGCTCAGCGGCCCCTCGACCATCGACGCGCATCGATGACCGAGATACCTCAGTCTGCGGGTCGATCGCGGTCATAGGTGTCCTCAGCGTCGGGAACGTCGGTGTTGGCCTCGGGTCCCCCGTCTGCTTCCTCCACCCCAACCACACGGTACGGGTCTGGGTCGCCTGCCGGAGTGGCACCCTCCCGAATCCGAGCGAGGTCGGCGTCGGCCTGCCTGGCCTTCGCCAACAGGTCCTCCATGTCGCGCGCCGTGTCAGGCAGCTTGTCGAGCACGAACGTCAACGTCGGGGTGAACCGAACTCCGGTGCCCGCGCCCACTCTGGTGCGCAGCGTGCCCTTGGCACGCTCCAGCGCCGCGGCCGCACCGTCGTAGTCGGGTTCGTCCTGCAACGTCTCGCCGCGAACCGTGTAGAACACCGTCGCGTCGTGCAGGTCGCCCGTGACCTTCGTGTCCGTGATGGTCACGAAGGCCAGGGGCGGATCCTTGATCTCGAACTCGATGGCCGAGGCGACTATGGTGCCGATGCGCTTGGAGAGCTTGCGCGCCCGTCCGACATCAACCACGATTCTCCTCGCGCAAGCGCTCTTGGGCCATCAGGCGCGAGCCTTTTCCACGAGCTCGTACGCCTCGATGATGTCGCCTTCCTTGATGTCGTTGTAGGTCAGCGTCAGACCACACTCGTAGCCGTCGCGCACCTCGGTGGCATCGTCCTTCTCCCGCTTGAGCGACGAGATCGTGACCGTCTCGGCCACCACGACGTTGTCGCGGATGAGGCGCGCCTTGGCATTGCGTCGGATGATGCCCGAGGTGACGAGGCAGCCGGCGATGTTGCCGACCTTGGACGACCGGAAGATCGCCCGGATCTCGGCGCGGCCGAGCTCCTTCTCCTCGTAGATCGGCTTGAGCATGCCCTTGAGAGCCGCCTGGATCTCGTCGATGGCCTGGTAGATCACCGAGTAGTACCGGATGTCGACACCCTCGCGGTTGGCCAGCTCGGTGGCCTTGCCCTCGGCGCGAACGTTGAACCCGATGATGATCGCGTTCGAAGCCGACGCCAGGTTGACGTTGGTCTCGGTGACGCCGCCGACGCCGCGGTCGATGACTCGCAGTTCGACCTCGTCGCCGATGTCGATGCCCAGCAGGGCCTCCTCCAACGCTTCGACGGTGCCGGAGTTGTCACCCTTGAGGATCAGGTTGAGCTGGCTGGTCTCCTTGAGCGCAGCATCGAGATCGTCCAGGCTGATGCGCTTGCGGGTCCGCGCCGCCAGAGCGTTGCGCTTGCGCGCGCTGCGCCGGTCGGCGATCTGCCGGGCGATCCGGTCTTCGTCGACGACCAGGAGGTTGTCACCGGCGCCGGGCACCGACGTGAAGCCGACGACCTGAACCGGACGCGACGGGAGCGCCTCTTCGACGTCCTGACCGTGCTCGTCGATCATGCGTCGGACGCGGCCGTAGGCATCGCCCGCCACGATCGAGTCGCCGACGCGCAGCGTGCCGCGCTGGATGAGGACCGTGGCCACTGGACCGCGACCGCGGTCCAGGTGAGCTTCGATCGCCACGCCCTGGGCCTCCATGTCGGGGTTGGCCCGCAGGTCCAGCGTGGCGTCCGCGGTCAACAGCACCGCTTCCAGCAGGTGGTCGATGTTGGTGCCCTGCTTGGCCGAGATGTCGACGAACATGGTGTCGCCACCGAAGTCTTCGGCGACCAGGTTGTATTCGGTGAGCTGTGCCCGGATCTTGGCCGGGTCGGCGCCCTCCTTGTCGATCTTGTTGACCGCCACGACGATCGGCACGTCAGCAGCCTGGGCGTGGTTGATGGCCTCCACCGTCTGCGGCATGACGCCGTCGTCGGCGGCCACGACCAGGATGGCGATGTCGGTGGCCTTCGCGCCACGGGCACGCATGGCGGTGAACGCCTCGTGGCCCGGGGTGTCGATGAAGCTGACCAGTCGCTCGTTGCCGTCCAGTTCGGTGAGGACCTGGTAGGCGCCGATGTGCTGGGTGATGCCACCGGCTTCGCCCTCGCGGACGTTGGCCTGGCGGATCGTGTCCAGCAGGCGCGTCTTGCCGTGGTCGACGTGACCCATGACGGTGACCACCGGCGGGCGGAACTCGAGATCGTCCTCGCCGCCTTCGTCCTCGCCGTAGGTGAGGTCGAACGACTCGAGCAGTTCGCGGTCCTCGTCCTCCGGGGAGACGACCTGCACGACGTAGTTCATCTCGCCGCCGAGCAACTCCAGCGTCTCGTCACCTACCGACTGGGTAGCGGTGACCATCTCGCCGAGGTTGAACAGCGCCTGGACCAATGCGGCCGGGTTGGCGTTGATCTTGTCGGCGAAGTCCACCAACGAGGCGCCGCGGGCCAATCGGATCGTTTCGCCGTTGCCGTGCGGCAACCGCACGCCACCGACGACCGGCGCCTGCATGTTCTCGTATTCGGCGCGTTTCGCCCGCTTCGACTTGCGACCACGCCGCACGGCGCCACCGGGACGACCGAAGGCACCCGCAGCGCCACCGCGCTGACCGGGACGGCCACCGCCGCCACCGCCGCCTGGACGGCCGCGGAATCCACCTGCGGGCGCGCCACCGGGCGCTCCGGCGCCACCGGCACCGCCACCGCGGTAGTTACCGCCACCACCGGCACCGGGAGGACCACCGGGACGACCACCGCCGCCACCGGGGCCACGTGCGCCCGGGCCCGGGCGCGGGCCACCGGGACGACCGGTTGCGCCTGGACGTGCGCCCGGCGGGCGCGGAGGCATGTTGCCGGGGGTGGCGCCGGGACGCGGTCCACCACCTGGTCGAGGGGGACCACCCGGACGGGGCGGTGCGCCCGCACCCTGCGGGGGTCGCGGTGCGGGACGCTCGACGGGTTGCTGCGTCGAGAAGGGGTTGTTGCCGACGCGAGGCGCGCGGGCGGCAGGCTTGGGTGCGCCGGGACGAGGGCCGGGCGTCGGGCCTGCGGGA
>NZ_JAEMTA010000082.1 GCF_016462545.1 Mycolicibacterium sp.
TGGTGCTGATGTCCTTCGTCGTCGACCTGATCGCGATGATCTTCGGCATGCCGCGGGCGCTCTTTCCGCAGATGGCACACGAGAGTTTCGGCGGCCCGGTGGAGGGCGGCAGCGCGATGGCATATCTCTCTGCCGCCATCGCGTTCGGCGCCGTCGCGGGCGGGGTGTTCTCGGGCTGGTTGCCGCGGGTCCAGCGGCAGGGTCTCGCGGTGGTGGTCGCGATCGTCGTATGGGGACTCGCGATGGTCGGCTTCGGCCTGGCCGCCGGTCTGGCGGGTGGGCACGCGAACGCCTTGCTGTGGGTCGCGTTGGCCTTCTTGGCAATTGGTGGCGCGGCCGACATGGTGTCGTCGGCCTTTCGGTCGACGATCCTGCAGCAGGCGGCGTCCGACGAGGTGCGCGGTCGGCTGCAGGGCGTCTTCACCGTCGTCGTCGCGGGTGGGCCGCGGCTGGCCGACGCCGTCCACGGGGCGTCCGCTGCCGTCATCGGTACGACGGTGGCAGCCGCGGGTGGTGGGGCCCTCGTCGTCGTCGGCGTCGTGATCGCTGCGCTGCTGGTGCCGGCGTTCGTCCGCTATCGGGTCTGAGTTCGCTGCTTCCGTTCGCACGTGCGCACGGGGGTTAACATCCCTTCGTGGCCGATGTGTCGAATGGGTCGTCGCCGGGCCTGCGCGAAAGCAAGAAACTCAGGACGCGCGCCGTGCTCATCGACGCCGCCATGGACCTCTGCCTCAAGCAGGGCTACGAGCAGACCACCGTCGATCAGATCGCTACGTCGGCGCACGTGTCGCCGCGAACCTTCAGCCGATACTTCCCCACCAAGGACGCGGTGTTCCTCACCCTCCTCGACGATTACGCCCACGTGGTCGCCGAGGAACTGGCGACCGTGGACCCCTCGGTCGGACCCCTGGAGGCCATGCGTCGAGCTCACGTGGCGGTCCTGACGCGCGTCGCGAGCCGGCAGGTCGGACGGTTGACCACCGAGCGCATCGTGCTCATGCTTCGCGTCATCAACGCGTCGGATACGTTGAAGCAGGCGGCCTTTGAGTTCCGGCACGACGTCACCGAGGTGGTCGTGGCCAAGCGGATGGGCGTCGACGTCGATGACCGTCGAGCACGTCTGGTGAACGTGATCTTCTCGGCTACCATCGTGGCGGCGTGCGGTGACCTCATCGCCGACACCGACACCGTTCGATTGGGGCCGCTGGTCATGGTGCATCGACTGAACGAGGCATTCACGCACGTGGCGCGGATGTCGAAGGACCTGGAATGTCCACCGGCGGGGGCCGACTACGAGACGGTGCATGGCTGAGCCCTTTCCAGCCCAAGGTCTGCGGGAACGCAAGAAGCGTCGAACCCGAGTCACGCTCATCGAGGCGGCTGCTCAGCTGTGCCTCGATCAGGGGTACGACAACACCACGGTCGAGCAGATCGCCGCCGCCGCCGACGTCTCGCCCAGAACGTTCAGCCGTTACTTCCCGACCAAGGAAGCCGTCGTCAATGCCCTGACCGACGACTTGGACGGCTACATCGCCGAGGCGCTGGAGAAACAGCCCAGCGACATCACCGAGTACGAGGCGCTGCTGCGGGCCTCGCTCGAGGTGCTGAGCCTCAGAGACGGTCTCGAGACGCTCGGCTTTCGGCGCATGGCGGTGCTGATCAAGATCATCAACGGCTCCGCGTCCTTCCGGGCCTCGGCATTGGCGCTGCGGCACAACGTCACATATGGAGCCACGATGCGCGTGATGGCACGTCGCATGGGAGTGCCGGTGGATGACCGTGCCGTCACCCTGGTCACCGATACCTGGGCGATTCTCTTCTCCTATTCATTCGCCGACCTTGGGCTGCCGGGAAATCCGCCGATCGGGGCCGACATCGTGTGTGACCGGCTGTCCGCCACCTTCGAGGTGTTCCGCCGGACGTGGTCGCCATGGGCGGACGAGGCGAAGCGTTAGTGCGCCGGGGTCAACCCCCCGCAAGCGCCCGAAACCGATAGCGACTACCTTCCACTAGTGACGGACAGCTTCGTTCCGGTCGACAACCGTAGAAGGGGTTAACGTGCCCGAAGACTCCAGTCCCGACGAGGTCGCCACCCTCCGCTATCCGGGGGGAGAGATCGACCTGGAGATCGTGAAGGCCACGGAGGGATCCGACGGCATCGCACTGGGGTCGTTGCTGGCCAAGACCGGGTACACCACGTTCGACGGCGGCTTCGTCAACACGTCGTCGACCAGTAGCTCCATCTGCTACATCGACGGCGATGCCGGCATCCTGCGCTACCGCGGTTACCCGATCGAGCAGTTGGCGGAGAAGTCGACGTTCATCGAGGTCAGCTATCTGCTCATCTACGGCGAACTTCCGACGGCCGATCAGCTCGAGAAGTTCACCACCCAGATCCAGCGGCACACGCTGCTGCACGAGGACCTCAAGCGGTTCTTCGACGGCTTTCCTCGTAATGCGCACCCGATGCCGGTGCTGTCCAGCGCGGTCAACGCCCTGTCGGCGTACTACCCCGATTCGGTGGATCCGCTGGACAAGGAGCAGGTCGAGCTGTCGACGATCCGGCTGCTCGCCAAGCTGCCCACGATCGCGGCCTACGCGTACAAGAAGTCGGTCGGCCAGCCGTTCCTCTATCCGGACAACTCGCTGACCCTGGTCGAGAACTTCCTGCGGATGACCTTCGGTTTCCCCGCCGAGCCCTACGAGGTCGATCCCGAGATCGTGCGGGCGCTGGACCTGTTGCTGATCCTGCACGCCGACCACGAGCAGAACTGCTCGACGTCGACGGTGCGTCTGGTCGGCTCGTCGCAGGCCAATCTCTTCACGTCGGTGTCGGGTGGCATCAATGCGCTGTGGGGTCCGCTGCACGGCGGTGCCAACCAGGCCGTGCTGGAGATGCTCCAGGGCATCAAGGAGAGCGGCGGCGACGTCCAGGAATTCGTCCGCAAGGTAAAGAATCGCGAAGAGGGCGTGAAGCTGATGGGCTTCGGTCACCGCGTCTACAAGAACTACGATCCGCGGGCGCGCATCGTCAAGGAGCAGGCCGACAAGATCCTCGGCAAGCTCGGCGTGCAAGACGAGTTGCTGGACATCGCGAAGGCGCTCGAAGAGGTCGCGCTGACCGACGACTTCTTCGTCGAACGCAAGCTCTACCCGAACGTCGACTTCTACACCGGCGTGATCTACCGCGCGATGGGCTTCCCGACGCGCATGTTCACGGTGTTGTTCGCACTGGGACGGTTGCCGGGGTGGATCGCGCACTGGCGTGAGATGCACGAGTCGCCGAGCAAGATCGGGCGTCCGCGCCAGATCTACACCGGCTACACCGAGCGTGACTATGCCGACATGGGCGGTCGCTAGCCCCCGTCGATGTCTTCTCCGCCACATCGTTTGCATCGGTAATAGTTGTAGGTTCACAATCGTTGTGTGAACACTGACGCTGGTCGCCGGCAGCCCGGCTCCGAAGACCTGACGCCCCGGCGCAAGGCCATCATTCTGGTGTCCTGCTGCCTGAGCCTGCTGATCGTGTCGATGGACGCGACGATCGTGAACGTCGCCATCCCGAGCATCCGCACCGATCTGCACGCGTCGCCGTCACAGCTGCAGTGGGTGGTCGACGTCTACACGCTGGTGCTGGCGTCGCTGCTGATGCTCTCCGGTGCGACGGGGGATCGATTCGGCCGTCGGCGGGTGTTCCAGATCGGCCTCGTCGTCTTCGCCGTCGGGTCGCTGCTGTGCAGCCTGGCACCCGACATCGAGACGCTCATCGCGGCGCGACTCGTCCAGGCGGTCGGCGGCTCGATGCTGAATCCCGTTGCGCTGTCGATCATCTCGCAGATCTTCACCGGTCGTGTGGAACGCGCGCGGGCGCTGGGGTTCTGGGGCGCCGTGGTGGGAATCTCGATGGCTCTCGGCCCCGTCGTCGGCGGCTTCCTGATCGAGTTGATCAGCTGGCGCGCCGTGTTCTGGATCAACCTGCCGATCTGCGCGGCGGCGATCGTGCTGACCGCGATCTTCGTGCCGGAGACCAAGTCCAAGACCATGCGCAACATCGATCCGATCGGTCAGGGCCTGGCGGTACTGTTCCTCTTCGGCATCGTGTTCACCCTCATCGAGGGGCCGGGCTACGGCTGGACTGATCCCCGGGTCATCGCCGTCGCGGTGGTCGCGGCGCTCGCCCTCGCGGCGTTCCTGCGCTACGAGTCGCGCCGCCACGACCCGTTCATCGACCTGCGCTTCTTCCGCAGCATCCCGTTCGCATCGGCGACGGTGACCGCGGTCTGCGCCTTCTCGGCGTGGGGCGCCTTCCTGTTCATGATGTCGATCTACCTGCAGGGCGAACGCGGCTACTCCGCCATGCACACCGGGCTCATCTACCTCCCGATCGCCATCGGCGCGCTGGTGTTCTCACCGGTGTCCGGCCGCCTCGTCGGCAGGTTCGGCGCCAGGCCGTCACTGCTGGTCGCCGGGGTGTTGATCACGACGGCCTCGGTGTTGCTGACGTTCCTGACGGCAACCACCCCGGTGTGGGCGCTGCTGGTGATCTTCGCGGTGTTCGGCATCGGGTTCTCGATGATCAACGCCCCCATCACCAATGCGGCCGTCAGCGGCATGCCGCTCGACCGGGCGGGCGCCGCGTCCGCCGTCACGTCGACCAGTCGCCAGGTGGGCGTCAGCATCGGGGTGGCGCTGTGCGGCTCCGTCGCGGGCGCAGCGATCGCGCACACGGGTGCCGACTTCGCGGCCGCGGCCCGTCCGCTGTGGTTCGTGTGCGTCGGTCTCGGCGTCGTCATCACGGCGCTGGGAGTGTTCGCCACGTCGGAGCGCGCGCTCGCATCGGCCGAGCGACTCGCCCCGCTGATCGCGGGAGATGCACCGGCCAAGGTGGACGCCAATGTCTGAGGACACCCTCGCCGACGAGGTGTGGCGCACCATGGCGGCCGTCGTCTTCGACAACCGTGATGCGTGGAAGCGCGACGTCATCGAGACCACGGGTCTGCCCTTCAGCAGGGTCAGAGTGCTACGCAGACTGGCGAAGCGGTCGATGACGGCCAAGGAGATCGCCGAGGCCGCCACCATGGATGCGCCGGCCACCAGCGTCGCCGTCAACGATCTCGAGGATCGCGGCCTGGTCGTACGTGAGGTGGATCCGACCAACCGCAGGTGCAAGGTGATCACACTGACCGATGAGGGCCGTCGGGTCGTCGCCAGAATCGAACGGGTGGATGATCCCGCCCCCGCCCCGCTGGCGGCGCTGAGCCGGCAGGAACTTCGGACGCTGGCGGTCATCCTCGCCAAGCTGTCAGCCTAGGTAGCCCTCGACTTCGCTCTCCGGACGCACGCTTGCCCCCTCGGGATCCTGACCCGTCTCCCGCAACGCGCGCCGCTGCCGCAGCAGATCCCAGCACTGGTCGAGCTGCACCTCTAGTCCGCGGAGCCGACGGTGTTCCTCGGTCTCGTCGATCTCGTGATGCTGGAGCTTCGCCCGCAGTTCCTTCTCCTCGGCAACGAGTTCGTTGACACGAGCGAGAATGTCGGCGTCTTTGTTCGGGTCCGTAGCCACGGCTCCAGTCTGCCCGACTACCGTGTGAACCGTGGCCACTAAACCCGAGATCGAATTTCCCGATGGTCCGGCGCCTGCCGAACTGGTGATCGAAGACGTCGTCGTCGGCGATGGTGCCGAGGCAGTGCCGGGCGGCAATGTCACGGTGCACTACGTCGGTGTCGAATACGACACGGGCGAGGAGTTCGACAGCTCCTGGAACCGCAACGAGTCCATCGAATTCCCGCTGCGCGGCCTGATCGAGGGCTGGCAGGACGGCATTCCGGGGATGCGCGTCGGTGGCCGTCGCAAGCTGACCATCCCGCCCGCAAAGGCTTATGGGCCAGCGGGATCCGGGCATCGGCTCTCGGGCAAGACGTTGATCTTCGTGATCGACCTGCTCGACGCTCGCTGATCTTGCCGAAGCTCGCCCTGCCCTTGGCGCTGGTGGCTCTTCTCCTCGCGCTGACCGGATGCGGTGCGTCGGACAGTTCCCCCGGGAGCACCACGGCATCGACCACTACGTCGACCACGGCATCGACCACGGCATCGACCACGGCGGCGGCCGGTCCGTTCGGCGCGATGTCGATAGTGCGTACCGCCAAGGGTTTCACCCTCACCGGTGAGCTACCCGACGAGTACACCAAGGCCTCGCTGCCCGGCTCGATCCGGCAGGCGATGCCTGGCGCCAACATCGTCGACGACCTCACGGTCAAGCCGGGTGTACGGGCTCCGGAGTTCGCCGGGCTGGGGGCGTTGTTCGGGGCTGCCGTGGACATCACGGGCTTCGGCGTGAACCTCCTCGACGGCACCGCCACGCTGACGGGCACGGCCGATTCCGGCGAGGTCAAGTCGGCCGCCGAGACCGCGGTGACGCAGACATGGCCGAAGGTGGCCGTCGTCAACGACATTCGCGTCGAACCTTAGGACGGGCCCGGCAGGCGGAGCAGCAGTCGGACGCCACCCATCGGGCTCTGCTCCAATGAGGCCGTGCCGCCATGCAATTCGGCCTGCTGGGCGACCAGGGCCAGGCCGAGACCGGAACCGGAATGCGACGCCGTCGAGCCGCGAGCGAAGCGGTTGAACACGATCGTCCGCTCCTCCTCTGGGATGCCGACGCCGTCGTCGTCGATCGCGATCTCCACGCCCGCACGCGAACTCACCGCGGACAGCTGGATCCGAGTGGCGTCACCGTGCTTGACCGCGTTGGCGATGGCGTTGTCGACGGCCAGCCGCAACCCGGCGGGAAGGCCCACGATGATGACCGTCGGCGCAGGCACCAGCGACACGTCGAGTTCGGGGTACACGCGCATCGCGTCATGGGCGGCGCGATCGAGCAGCTCGGTGATGTCGACCGGCACGTGGTCATCGGACGTCGAAAGCTCGCCTTGGGCCAGCCTTTCGATCGCCCACAGCGTGGACTCGATGCGGGTCTGCGTCCGGATGACGTCGCCCAGCACCTCCTTGCGCTGATCCTCGGCCAGGTCGAGCGTCGCGAGCACCTCGAGATTGGTGCGCATGGCCGTCAGCGGTGTGCGGAGTTCGTGCGAGGTCACGGCGGCGAAGTCACGGGACGAGACCAGGGCGGCCTTGGTGCGGTCCTGCTCCTCCCAGATGCGTTGCACCATCCCGTTGACGGCGTCGGCGATCTCCATCGCCTCGGTGGCGCCGCGGACGTCGATGTCGGGGGCCGCACCGCCGACGTCGATTGCCCGGGTCTGTTGCGCCAGCCGTTTCAGCGGTCGCACCGCGAACGCGGCGAGCAGCCACCCCGCCACCGCGGCCGCGCCGATCGCGAAGGAACAGATGATGATCACCCGGCGATGGAGGTTGTTGGTGTCGGCGATCGTCGCGTCGTAGGTGGCGCCGACCGCCGCCGTCATCGGGCCCGCAGGACTGGTGATCTCCACGGTGCGGACCCGGTAGCGCACCCCGTCGATGGTGGTGTCGGCGTATCCGGCGGGCAGCTCCGGCAGCGTGACGTCGGAGTTCGACGTCACCTGCCCGTCCGCGTTGCGCACCGTGATGATCGCGTCCTGATCGTTGGGCGACTTGGGAATCTGATCGAGGCCGCGGGGAAGGAACGGGATCGCGAATCCCGCCGCCTCGTCGAGTCGACGGTCGAGACGTTCCTTGCGGTCGTTGGTGATTCCGATCCAGACGATCGCGCCGACGATGCCGACCACGATCGCGGCGGCGATCGCCGTCGCGAATGCCACCCGGGTCCGCAGCGACGGGGTTCGCCGGAACACGCGCGAGAGAAGGTTCATCTACTGCTGCCGGAGGACGAACCCCACGCCCCGAACGGTGTGCAGCAGCCGTGGCGCGCCGCCGGCTTCGAGCTTGCGACGCAGGTATCCGATGAAGACGTCGACGACGTTGGTGTCGGCGGCGAAGTCGTAACCCCACACCAGCTCGAGCAGTTGCGCGCGCGACAGCACGGCGGTCTTGTGCTCGGCGAGCACGGCCAACAGATCGAACTCCCGCTTCGTCAGGTCGACGTCGACGCCGTTGACGCGGGCTCGTCGGCCGGGGATGTCGACCTCCAGCGGGCCGACGGCGATGGTCTCCGAGGAGAACGTGGCCGTCGCCCCGCGGCGCCGCAGCAGTGCCTTGACCCTGGCCACCAACTCCGCGAGCACGAACGGCTTGACCAGGTAGTCGTCGGCCCCGGCCTCGAGACCCGCCACCCGGTCGTCGACAGAGCTGCGCGCCGACAAGACGCAGACCGGCACGTCGTTGTCCATGGCGCGCAGGGCGGTGACCACGCTGACGCCGTCGAGCACCGGCATGTTGATGTCGAGGACGATCGCGTCGGGCCGTGTCTCGGTGGCGCTGCGCAGTGCTTCGGCGCCGTCGACGGCGGTACTGACGTCGAATCCCGACAGCCGCAAGCCGCGTTCCAACGAAGCCAGCACGTCGGGATCGTCGTCCACCACGAGTACTCGGGGCGACGCGGTACCGCTGGCTCCCATCTCCATGCGCTCATCTTGCCTGATGCCGGGTCGTCGACGCGGTAGGCGCGGGTCGATTTACGCGTTGGCAAAGCCAATTGACGCCTGCTGGTGCTAACTTCAACTCTCGTGCAGCCCAACGGCCCCCGCCTGATCGTCGAACCCGATGACGGTCTCGGTCCGGTCCTCGAATTGATCGCATCGGCGCAGACGTCGCTGCTGATCAAGCAGTTCACCCTGACCGACGAAAGCCTCATCGACGCCGTCGTCGAGCGCAAGCGCGCCGGGGTGGACGTGCGCGTGATGCTCAACGCCGCTCGCTCCGGTGGTGACCGGGCGAACGACGAGACCTTCGAACGCTTCGCCACGGCGGGAATTGCCGTCCAGTGGGCCAACCCGAGGTTCTACGTCACCCACGAGAAGTCGGTAGTGGTCGACGAGAAGATCGCACTGGTGGCGACATTCAACATGTGTCTGAAGTACTTCACGCTCACCAGGGACTACGGCATCGTCATCGACGACCCGGTGCAGGTGATGCAGATCGTCGAGGTGTTCAACGCCGACTGGAACCAGGACGAATGGGTGCCGACGGTGTATCGCGGCCTGCTGTGGAGCAACTCGAACTCGCGATTCCACATGGCCCGCTTCATCGATACCGCCACGCATCGCATCGACGTTCAACATCCCAAGTTCGTCGACGCGGTGATCCTGGACCACCTGGCCGCCGCCGTCGGCCGCGGCGTGAAGGTCCACGTCCTGTGCGGTGGCAGGCACGGCATCAGCGAGGGCGACGTGCTCGACACCTTCGCCTCGCTGCGCACCCTGCGGCGCTTCGGCGCCAAGGTGCACAAGCAGAAGAACCTCAGGGTGCACGCCAAGCTGCTGATCGTCGATGACGAGCGCGCGCTGGTGGGCTCCATGAACATCGACCGCAGTGCCTTCGACCTGCGTCGGGAACTCGGCATCACGGTCACCGAGCCGTCCGTCGTCGCGCGCCTGAAGGCGGTGTTCGACGCCGACTGGGAACTGTCACACCACTACGAGCCGCCGGATCCGCTCGATCCCTCGACCCATCACGAGGACGACTTCCCGCACGATCCGGAACTCGTCCACGAGTGACCGAGCCGCAGCCGGGGCTGGAGCCTGCGAAGGTCGGACTGTTCGAGTTGGCGATGACGTTCAACCACATTGCGCTCGCGTCCTTCGGCGGCGGCCTGTCGGCGTGGTCGCGTGAAGTGGTCGTCGTCGAGAAGCAGTGGATGGGCGACGCGGAGTTCCTGTCGGCCATGACGATGTGCCGGATTTTGCCCGGCGCCAATCAGGTGAACATGGCCGTGTTCGTCGGCAACAAGATGCGTGGCTTGCCCGGCACCGTGGCGGCGGTCGTCGGACTGTGCTTCATGCCGTTGGTCATCGTGCTGGCGTTGTCCTTCCTGTACTTCCGGTTCAAGGAGGTACCGGCGGTCAAGGGCGTCCTGCACGGCGCGTCGGCGGCGGCCGTCGCGCTGACTCTGGCCATGGTGATCAAGACGGGCAAGTCGTGTCTGACCGGACTGGTTCCGGTCGCACTGTTCGCGACGGCATTCGTGCTCAACGGCCTCCTGCGGTGGCCGCTGTTGGGCACGCTGGCGGTCGTGGCGCCGCTCGCCCTGCTCTGGGCGTGGCCGCGGAGACGGGTGGAACGGGCCGACGCGTGAGCACCTACCTCCAGCTGATCGCGATGTTCGGCGCGCTGTCGCTGATGTCGATCGGTGGCGGAAATGCCGTGCTGCCGGACATGCACCTGCAGGCCGTTCGGCAACACCACTGGGTGAGCGACACCCAGTTCGCCGACCTCTTCTCCATCTCCCAGACCACGCCGGGGCCGAGCATCCTCATCGTCGGCATGATCGGCTACGCCGCGGGGTTGCCGGTCGGCGGCGTGCTCGGGGGCATCGTCGGCGGCCTGATTGCGACCGCCGCGATGGTGATTCCGGCCGCGTCACTGGTCTACGTCATCACGCTGTTCTGGCAGAAGGCCCAGCAGTCCAACTGGCGAATCGCGGTGGAGAAGGGCTTCGCCCCGCTGACCGTCGGCCTGATCCTGGCGTCCTCGCTGGTGATGAGCCGGGCCGCCGACCATGACTGGCGGGCGTATCTGCTGACTGCGGTGTGCACGTTGATCTTCGTGCGGACGAAGATCAACCCGCTCATCGTGGTCGCGGCCGCGGGTGTGATCGGTTACCTCGGCATCGTTTGACGGCGATAACGGGTATAGCCCTTCGCATGGGTAAGGAATTGACCTCATCAATTGTTGAGGTTTTACGGTGATCACATGAGCATGGAATACGCGGCCAGCCGCGCGCTGTACCGGCAGAAGTCGGCGACAGGCGGCGATCTTCGCGCGCTCGCGAACCGCGCGCTCTTGTCGCGCATCTGGCGGTTCTCCGCCCGCCACCACCGCCGGCTCGGCGCATTCGTCGTGGTCAGCATCGTCGGCGCACTACTCGCCGTGTCCACGCCGGTCCTGGCAGGCCGGGTGGTCGATGCGATCGTGCACGGCGGCGCACCCGCCACGGTCGTCGTGCTCGCGTCGGTGATTGCGGCGGTGGCGTTGGCCGAAGCCGGTGTGGGTCTGCTGACCCGCTGGTTGTCGTCACACATCGGCGAGGGTCTGATCCTGGACCTGCGGACCGCGGTCTTCGACCACGTCCAGCGCATGCCGGTCGCGTTCTTCACCAGAACCCGGACGGGTGCCCTCGTCAGCCGTCTCGGCAACGACGTGATCGGCGCCCAGCGGGCCTTCTCCGACACGCTCTCGGGTGTGGTCGGCAACCTCGTCACGCTGGTGCTGACGCTGGCCGTGATGCTCAGCATCTCGTGGCAGATCACCGTGCTGTCCCTGGTGCTGACGCCGCTGTTCCTGTTGCCCGCCCGCCGGATCGGTCGCACGATGGCGAAGCTGAGCCGCGAGAGTGCGATCTACAACGCGACGATGAACACCCAGATGACGGAACGGTTCTCCGCGCCGGGCGCCACGCTGGTCAAGTTGTTCGGCGATCCCGGCCGTGAGTCCGACGAGTTCGCGACGCGCGCGGGCCGGGTCCGCGACATCGGCATCCGCACCTCGATGCTGCAGGCCACCTTCATGAACTCGCTCACCTTGATGTCGGCGCTCGCGCTGGCGCTGGTGTACGGGCTCGGTGGGGTGCTGGCCATCGGCGGGCACCTGCAGGCCGGCGCGATCGTATCCCTGGCGCTGCTGCTGACCCGGCTGTACGCCCCGCTCACCGCCCTGGCGAACGCGCATGTCGAGATCGCCAGTGCGCTGGTCAGTTTCGAGCGAGTCTTCGAGGTTCTCGACCTGACGCCACTGATTCAGGAGAAGGCCGACGCCGCCCCAGTGCCCGACGGTCCGGTCGGCGTCGAGTTCGACGACGTGCGGTTCTCCTATCCCTCGGCGGACAAGGTGTCGCTTGCCTCGCTGGAGGAGGTCGCGGTGCTCGACGATCGCGGCGGTGACGAAGTGCTGCACGGTATTTCGTTCGCCGCCGAACCGGGCCAGATGGTGGCGCTCGTCGGCTCGTCGGGGGCGGGCAAGTCGACCATCGCCTCATTGCTGGCGCGGCTGTACGACGTCGACTCCGGCGTGGTTCGGTTGGCGGGCAACGACGTTCGCGACGTGACGTTCGCGTCGCTCAAGGACACCGTCGGGGTCGTCACGCAGGATGGCCACCTCTTCCACGAGTCCATCCGCGCGAACCTCGCGTTGGCCGCACCCGGTGCCTCCGACGACCAACTGTGGGAGGCCCTGCGCCGGGCGAGGCTGGGCGACGTGGTGGCGGACATGCCGGACGGGCTGGACACCATCGTCGGCGAACGCGGCTACCGCCTCTCGGGCGGACAGCGGCAGCGGTTGACCATCGCCAGGCTGCTGCTCGGGAACTCCCGCGTGGTGGTGCTCGACGAGGCGACGGCCTCGTTGGACTCCGAATCCGAGGCGGCGGTGCAGCAGGCGCTCGCCGAGGCGCTCGCGGGCCGCACGTCGGTGGTCATCGCCCACCGGCTCTCGACCGTCCGCGCCGCCGACGTGATCCTGGTGGTCGAAGACGGTCGCATCGTCGAACGCGGCACGCATCGCGCGTTGCTCGCCCGGCGCGGGCGTTACGCCGAGCTGTACGAGACGCAGTTCGGCGACGAGACGTCGGCCGCATGAAATCGGTTGTACGGCGTGGGAACCTGGAAGGCGTGACGCACGCAGACGAGACGGGGCTTCGCTCCGAGCCGGCCATCGCGCCACCACCGCGCCGGATCAGGTCGTCGTCGGACATCCTTCGGCTGCTGCCGTACCTGAAGCCCTACCGGGTGCGCTGGACCGCGATGCTCGTCGCGGCGCTGCTCAGCCTGGTCGCCACGGTCGCCATCCCGCTGATGACCAAGGCCGTGATCGACGGGCCGGTGCGCCAGCAGGACCAGCAGCGCCTGTGGGTCCTCGGTTCGGCCGCGATGGCCGTGCTGATCTCCGAGGCCGTGCTGTGGTTCATCCGACGCTGGCTGGTGTCGCGCGCCACCATGGGCGTGGAGGCCGACATCCGCAAGGACCTCTACGCGCGGCTGCAGATCCTGCCGATGTCGTTCCACGGCAAGTGGCAGTCGGGTCAGCTGCTGTCGCGGGTGATGAACGATCTGAGCACCATCCGCCAGTTCCTGTCGTTCGGGCTGCTCTTCCTGCTGCTCAACGTCATCCAGATTATCGTCGTGACGGGCATCCTGCTGGCGATGTACTGGCCGCTGGGAGTCGTGGTGGTGGTGTCCATCGTGCCGATCACCGCGACGGTGCTGCACTTCCAGCGTCAGTTCACCAAGCTGTCCAGGGCCGCGCAGGATCAGTCCGGTAACGTCGCCACCCACGTCGAGGAGCAGGCGCTCGGACTTCGCGTGGTCAAGGCGTTCGGCCGCGAGGAGTACGCGTACGAGAGATTCGACCAGCGCGCCAAGGCCCTGTTCGACACCGAGGTGAGCAAGGTCGGGGTGTCGGCGAAGTTCTGGACGCTGCTGGAGGCCATCCCCAGCGTCAGCCTCATCATCGTGCTGGGGCTCGGCGCGTACGCGGCGGGCAGCGGTCTGGTCACCATGGGCACGCTGGTCGCGTTCATCACGATGATGCTGTCGCTGGTGTGGCCGATCGCCTCGCTGGGCTTCCTGCTGTCGATGACCCAGGAGGCCATGACGGCGGCCAACCGCGTCGCCGAGATATTCGACGCCCCGCGTGAGATCACCGACGGCCCGCAGCGCGACGCCCCCCGCGGCGGACGCTTGGAACTCGTCGACGTCGGCTTCAGGTTCCCCGACAGCGAGACCTGGGCGTTGCGCCACGTCGACGTCACCGTCGAACCCGGTGAGACGCTGGCGCTGGTCGGATCGACGGGCTCGGGCAAGTCCGTTCTCGTCGCCCTGCTGTCGCGGCTGTACGACGTCACCGAGGGCGCGATCCGCCTCGACGGGCGCGACATCCGCGAGCTCTCCCTACCCGCACTGCGGCAGGCGGTGGCCACGGCGTTCGAGGACCCCACCCTCTTCTCGATGTCCGTGGCCGAGAACCTGAAGCTCGGCAGGCCGGATGCGACGGAGCAGGAGCTCGCGCAGGCGGTCGAGGTGGCCGCCGCCCAGTTCGCGTACGACCTGCCGTTTGGCCTCGACACCCGCATCGGCGAGCAGGGCATGAGCCTGTCCGGCGGTCAGCGCCAACGCCTTTCGCTGGCCCGGGCGTTGCTCGCGGCCCCGTCCGTCCTGGTGCTCGATGACACCCTCTCGGCGCTGGACGTCCACACCGAGGCTGTCGTGACCGAGGCGCTGCGGCGTGTGCTGGCGTCGGTGACCGGCGTCGTGGTGGCGAACCGTGCGTCGACGGTTCTGCTCGCCGATCGCGTCGCCCTGCTCGAGGGCGGCACCATCACGCGCGTCGGGACCCACGCCGAACTCCTTGCCGATGCACCCGAGTACCGCTACCTGCTCGCCGCCGACGACGAGTTCGACGACGGCGCGGAGCGTGACTGCGACTGGGCGCAGGACGAGGAGCGCAGCAAGCTCGACCACCTGTACCTGGAGCGCGAGGCCGCCGATGCACACGACGACGATCGTGAGCGGGAAGCGGCCGAGAGGCGATGAGCGCCCCCACCCCCACGACCACGGACTGGCGCGGTCGCGCCGTCAGCAATGACGACGACGATCTGCCGATCGACGAGTCGATCTCACGCCGCCGCGAGGCGCGCACCCTGCTCGGTGGACTGTTGCGGCCGTATGCCACGACGGTGGCCCTGCTGACGATCGTCATCGTGGCGGAGAACGCCGCGCGGCTGTCGGTTCCGCTGTTGGTGCAGCGGGGCATCGACCACGGCATCCCTCCGATCGTGGACGGCGGGTCGGCGCGCGAACTGATCCTGATCGTCGCGGCGCTGTGCGGTGTCGTGCTGGTGCAGGCCACCAGCCGGATGTTCTTCCTACGCCGTTCCGGGCGAATCGGCCAGGAAGTGCTACTCGAGTTGCGCCGCAGGATCTTTCGGCATTTCCAGCGCCTCGACGTCGCCTTTCATGACCGCTACACCTCCGGTCGGGTGGTGGCGCGCTCCACGAACGACGTCGAGGCCATTCAGGACATGCTGCAGACCGGGTTCGACGGTCTGATCACCGCGATCCTGACCCTGCTCGGCACGTCGGTGCTGCTGGTCGTGCTCGACGTGAAGTTGGGCCTGATGTGCCTGTGCGCCTTCCCCGTTCTGGTGCTACTGGTGTGGTGGTTCCGCACTCAGTCGTCGCGGACGTACAAGAAGGTGCGCGAGAGCGCTGCGTTGGTGATCGTGCAGTTCGTCGAGACCATGACGGGCATCAAGGCCGTGCAGGCGTATCGCCGCGAGCCACGCAACCAGCAGATCTTCACCGACGTCGCCGACGACTACAAGACCATCAACGAGCGCGCATTCAAGCTGCTGGCCGTGTTCATGCCCGCGGTGCGACTGGTCGGCAACATCACCACCGGTGTCGTGCTGCTCTACGGCGGCTACCGGGTGCTGCACGGTGAGATGACGCTCGGCACGCTGACCGCGTTCCTGCTGTACCTGCGCATCTTCTTCGAGCCCATGCAGGAGATCTCGCAGTTCTTCAACACGTTCCAGTCGGCCGCCGCGGCGCTGGAGAAGATTGCGGGCGTGTTGGCGGAGGAGCCCGGCATCCGCGACCCCGAGAAGCCGGTCGAGCTGTCGAAGGTCAACGGAGACATCGCCTTTCGCGACGTGAAGTTCTCCTACGTCCCCGATCGGCCCGTGCTGCCGGAGCTGAATCTGCGGATCCCGGCCGGCCAGACCGTCGCGCTCGTCGGCACCACCGGAGCGGGCAAGACCACCATCGCCAAGCTGATCGCCCGGTTCTACGACCCCACCTCCGGCGCGGTCACCCTCGACGGCGTCGATCTGCGTGACCTGGCGCAGGCCGAGCTTCGCCGCCACGTCGTGATGGTCACCCAGGAGAACTTCATGTTCGAGGGCTCCGTCGCCGACAACATCCGATTCGGCAGACCCGACGCCAGCGACGCCGAGGTCCGCGCGGCAGCGGAGGCGGTCGGCGCCGACCGCTTCATCGACACGCTCGCCGACGGGTATGACACCGACGTGGCCAAGCGCGGCGGTCGGCTGTCCGCCGGCCAGCGCCAGTTGATCGCGTTCGCGCGGGCGTTCCTCGCCGACCCCGCCGTGCTCATCCTCGACGAGGCCACGTCGTCGTTGGACATCCCCAGTGAGCGGTTGGTGCAGCGAGCTCTGGCGACGGTGCTGACGGACCGCACCGCGGTGGTGATCGCGCATCGACTGTCCACCGTGGAGGTCGCCGATCGTGTGCTGGTCCTCGAGCACGGACGCGTCGTCGAGGACGGGCCGCCCGGCGAGCTGATCCTCGGCGATGGCCGCTACGCCGCGCTGCACCGGGCCTGGGCGGACTCGCTGGCCTGACTCAGGCGCGCAGCAGAGCCTCGAGCTTGTCGATGGCCGCCCGCAGCCGCGGCGCGATCTGCGCCGCTCCGTCCCGCGCGGCGTCGTCATCGGACTGCATGTGGCTCACCGCATTCAGACGGGCGCGATTGAGCCAGTGCATCAACTCGGGGTCCTCGAACCACTTCAGCTGATTGTGGTTGAAGTCCAGCGTCATGGTGACCCAGTCCAGCGGCTCCATCGGGTGTCGTACCGGGCGGCAATAGTCGTTCTTGGTGTCGTCGCTCGTGGTGTCACCGTCGACGTCCATCGCCTCGACGCGCGCGATGACGGCGGCGCTGAACGCCGGCTGGCACGTGCGGACGGACTGCAGCGTGATGGCGTCGGGCGAGAAGACCGGGGTCGCCTCGCGGGTGCCGATGCCGTCACCGGTGCAGTCGACGTACAGCGCGTCGGGGTCGGTGTCGACCGTCCCGCCGTCGAGCACGATGCGACCGGGTTCCAGCGAGACGACGTGCCCCATGCGCACGACGTCGTCGATCAGCCTGAGGTGCTCGAGTTCGCCGCGCGAGACGATCGCACAGCGGTACATGGTCGGCTCGACCGACGGATCGATGCGCAGCAGGCAGCCCAGCTTCTCCAGCCGCACGTAGAGGTCGTCGATCGAGGTGGCCTGTGCGATCGCCCGCGTTTGTGCGGAGAAGTCGGCCAGCACGCGCCTGGCGAACTGCATTCCCGGCTGCACGGCGGACCGATCCAGCAGCCAGGAGTCTCGCGGCTTGATCCAGGTCAACCGATCGGGCGCAACGCCGTGGCGCAGCAGCCACAGACAGGCGTCCATGGATGTCTTGCCCGCGCCCACTATGACGTATTGCTTTCGCAAGCGTTGGCGCGCAAGGCCATTGGGCGGAATGCAGTCGACTCCGGGGGCGACGTCATAGAGCGGCGGGCGCATCGAAGGCACGACCACGCTCAGGTAGGTGGCGTCCACGATGCGGCGCCGGACCACGACGCGATAGTCCTCACCCGCGAGGGTGCGGAAGTGTCCGGCCCCGTCGGCCTTGCCGCGGTAGTCGCTCATCGGGAAGTACGACACCCGGCCGCTCGGCAACAGGTGCTGGCGCATCACCGCGTCGTAGTACGCGCAGACTTCGCTGCCGCCCGCCAGCTCGAAGAAGCCCTCGTTCCATCCGCTGGCGTCGATCGAGTCGCTACCCAGGCGGCGAGAGTTCACGCCGTAGTACGCCGACGGCTGGTGCAGCCGTACGAAGGGATACGCGCTGAGCCAGTGCCCACCGGGCTGGTCGTTGCGGTCGACGAGTACGACGGTGGCGTCCGTCTCGGTGATCAGGGTGTCGACGAACGCCATGCCCATGGCGCCCGCACCGACCACCAGGTAGTCCGCTTCGATCGTCTGCACCGGCACCTCCGGGTGGTTCAGGCCCGTGCGAGGAGCGCGGCGAGCCGTTCGTTGACGTACCGTAACCGCTCGCCCAACGGCACCATGTCCTGCGGCGTCGGCGTCGTTCCCGTGCTGAGGTGACTGACCACGTTGAGGCGGGCCCCGTCGAGCCAGGCGAGCATCTCGGCGTCGTCAAACCACCGCAGCTGGTTGTCGTTGAAGGCGACGGTCATGCGCAGCCAGTCGAGCGGCTCGGTGGGATGGGGGACCGGTCGGCAGTAGGAGTTCTTCGTCGCCGCGCTCTTGGTCACCTCGACGTGCCCGATGACCGCAGCGCTGAACGCGGGTTGACAACTGCGGACGGGTTGCAGCGTAATGCGATCGGGCGCGAAGACGTCGACCGCAGGGCGCTTGCCGAGGCCATCGCCGGTGCAGTCGACGTACAGCGCCGACGGATCGGTGTCGACCTTGCCGCCGTCGAGGGTGATCCTGCCCGGCTCGAGCGCCGTGACGTGACCCAGGCGAATCACGTCTTCGATGCGCTTTAGTTGCGCCAGTTCGTTTTTCGACACGATTGCGCAGCGGTACATGGTGGGCTCGGCGTCGTCATCGATGCGCAGCAGGCAGCCAGAGGCGGCCAGGCGGTCGAAGAGATCGGCCACGGTCTCGGCCTTCACGGAGGCCTTCATCTGCGCGACGAAGTCGGCGATGACGTGCGGTGCGAAGGCCGGACCCGGCTGGATGGCAGCCCGGTCCATCAGCCACGATTCGCGCGGCCTGACCCACGTCAGGCGATCCGGCCCAATGCCGCGCCGCAGCAGCCAAAGACAGCTGTCGAATGCCGTCTTTCCCGCGCCGACGATGACGTATCTGTCGTGGGCGGCCCGTTTCGGCAGCTCGTTGGGCGGGATGCAGTCCACACCCGGCGCTACCTCGTACAGCGGGGGCCGCATCGAGGGCACGACGACGTTCAGGTAGGTGGCGTCGACGATGCTGCGTCCGACCTCGACCCGATAGTCCTCGCCGGCGAGCGTGCGGAACCGTGTGTCGCCGAGGTATTCGCTCATGGGGAAGTACGACACGCGGCCCGTCGGCAGCAGCCGATGCCGCATGACGGCGTCGTAGTACGCGCAGATCTCGCTGGCGCCGGCGAGCTCGTAGAAGCCCTCGTTCCACCCGCCGACGTCGATGGTGTCGTTACCGAGCGGTCGTGAGTTGACCCCGTAGTACGCCGACGGCTGGTGGAGCCGAACGAATGGGTAAGCGGTGAGCCAGTGCCCGCCGGGTTGGTCGTTGCGGTCGACGACGACGACGGTCGCCTCGGATTCGCCGATCACCGTGTCGACGAATGCCATTCCCATGGCGCCTGCGCCGACCACCAGGTAGTCCGCTTCGATCGTTTGCATGGGCACCCCATCCGTCTTTGCCAGAGTAAGCGCCGACCAAACGCGTCATCGGTACACCAGACCCGAGAGTCGCCACGCAAGCGCATGGGTGAGCGGCGGGAGATGACCGACGATGCCGAGGACGACGTTGCGAAGTGGGCGCAGGGCGCGCGGCAGGGTGGCAAGTCTGGTCAGGCGGTCGGTCAGCGCGACGACCTGGAGGGCGACGGGACGCCGGCTATCGCTGTAGGCGTCCAGCAGCGAGCTGTCTCCGTCGTCGAGCGCGGCCGCCAGCGCGTCGGCCAGCACGACTGCATCCTGGATCCCGAGGTTCATGCCCTGGCCGCCGGCCGGACTGTGGACGTGAGCGGCGTCGCCTGCGAGCAGGATTCGGCCTGTGCGGTAGGTGTCGGCGACGCGGTGGTGGATCCGAAACCGAGAACCCCAGGAGATTCCGGTGACCGTGATGCCGCCGGGGCCGCGGTCGTCGAGGATCCGCTGGACGAGCTCCCGCGACGGCACCTCCGGTGCGTCATCCACCGGCGCGACGATGCGGAAGTCGCCGTTGGGCAGCGGGGCGACGACGGTGAGACCTTCGCGTGCCCAGAAGAGGCGCACCTCGTCGGTGGGCGCGTCGCCGGTGAGCCGAGCGTCGGCGAGTACGAACGAATGCTCGTAGGCGCCGCCGTGGAAGCCGATGCCGGCTTGTTCACGCACGGTGCTGTGCATCCCGTCGGCCCCCACGACGTAGCGCGCTCGAACCACGTCGCCGTCGTCGAAGGTGGCGGTGGCGCCGTCGTCGTCCTGGATGACCGTGGTGAGCACCTTGGCCCGGATGACGTTGCCGCCCAACTCGCGGACGCGCTCGAGCAGCAGGCGTTCGGTGGTCGACTGGGGGACCAGGAGCGTGAAGGGATAGGCGGTTTCCAGTCCGCCGAAGTCGACGAAGAGCAGCGACTTCGAGCCGTCGCGAATGGCGAAGCGCGGGGCCTCGATGCCCTCCTTGACCAGCCGGCGGGTCACGTCGATGTCCTCGAGGACCTCGAGCGTGCGGGCGTTGACACCGGCGGCGCGGGACGTATTTGCGCCTTCGGCCTGACGGTCGACGAGCGTCACGCGCACGCCCTTGAGGATCAGCGAGGCGGCAAGGGTCAGTCCGGTGGGGCCGGCTCCCACGATGAGGACATCGGTGTCACTCATGAGGTTCTCCTTTGATCGGCAGAATGCCAACGGGTGTTGGTATTTATTAGCGTGAACCGATTGCGGGCAAAAGTCAACAGCTGTTGGCATATACTCGTCGACATGGGTACCAAGGCCGACAGAACCAAGGCCGTCATTCTGGCCGCGGCCAGGGAGCGATTCGCCGAATCGGGCTTCGAGGCCGCCACGATCAGATCCATTGCCTCGGACGCGAACATTGACCCGTCGATGGTGATGCGCTACTTCGGCAACAAGGACCAGCTCTTCGCCGCCGCGGCCGAATTCGATTTACGGTTTCCGGATTTCACCGACGTCGATCCTGCGGAGGTGGGCCACGCGATGGCGTCGCACTTCCTGTCGCGCTGGGAGGACGATGAGGCGCTCGTCGTGCTGTTGCGCTCTGCCACCACCAATGCCGAAGCCGCGCAACGTATGACGGACATCTTTGCGGGCCAGCTACTGCCCGCGATCGCCAAAGTCGTTCCCGACGACGCCCCGCGGCGCGCTGGCCTGATCGCCACGCAGGTGCTGGGGATGGCGCTATGCCGGTTCGTCCTACGACTCCCGCCCGTGGTCGGAATGGACCGCGAGGAGTTGGTCGCGTGGCTAGGGCCCACACTGCAGCGCTACGCATCTTCGCCTTCGGCGTCGGCGCGGTTGAGTTCGCGTTCGTAGGCGATGCGGTGGGCGCGGTCTTGCGCGCGGGTGGTTTTGCGGCGCGGCATCGTCAGCCCGGCGGTGTGTGCGGGTGGCACGGGTCCAGTGGCCATGGTGGGTGCGGTGGGTGTGCACAGTTCGGGGAACAGTCGTCTGCTGCCCGGTCTGGTCAGGTGTCTTCGACCGTCGGGCGCGCGCCATTCGACGGTGCCATCGGGGAACTGTCGGTCCTGCCAGCCGCCCTGACCGCCCCAGAATGTCTTGAGCAAGTGATGTTTTCGGCATAGCGCCTTGAGGTTGGACGCCTGGGTGGGACCGTACGGCCACGGAATCGTATGGTCGAGATCGCACTTGGTGGCGGGCGCGCAGCAGCCCGGAAAGCGACACGTCATGTCGCGGGCGCGGATGAAGTCGGCGAGTTTCTTCGAGGGTGTGTAGCGCTGTTCTGGTGGGGCTTGGCCGGGGTGGAGGATCGTGGTGATGGTGGCGCCGAGGGCGGCGCGTCGGGCGATCTCGCCGGGCAGGAATTGTCCACCCATCATGGCCGCGGGGCGGATCGTGCTCGGCACCGCCGGCGCCAAATCAATCAACCCGGTGAGAGCTTCGGTCAGGGTCTGCTCCCGCAGCGGCTTCGTGAATGCTGAAGGCAGGACACCGTCCAGGCGTGGTGCGTGATCGGCGGCGGTGTCCTGCGCGGCCGGAGGAGCGGGGGATTCGGCCGCGTCGGCCTCTGCGGCGGGGATGGCATCGGGGGCGCTGGGCGCT
>NZ_JAEMTA010000134.1 GCF_016462545.1 Mycolicibacterium sp.
GATCAGGTCGGTGCGCATCGCCGCGGCTGATTGATAGCGGTTCTCGGGGTTCTTGGCGAGCGCCTTGAGCACCACCGCGTCCAACGCCGGGGAGATCCCGTCGAGGCGTTGCGACGGCGGCGCTGGGTCCTTTCGTACGTGCTGGTCGGCCACCGCAACGGGGGAACTTCCCACGAAAGGTGGTTCTCCGGTGATCATTTCGTAGAGGACGCAGCCCAGCGAGTAGAGGTCGGAGCGGGCATCGACGACCTCGCCGCTGGCTTGTTCGGGCGAAAGGTACGCCGCTGCGCACAGCCCGGCCGCGGGTTGGGTGAGTCGGCCAGCACCGGTGGTGTCGGCGAGTGTGCGGGCAATGCCGAAGTCCATGACCTTTACCGCGCCGGACCTGTCGATCATGATGTTGGACGGCTTGACGTCGCGGTGGACGATGCCTTGCCGGTGGCTGAAGTCAAACGATTGACAAGCGTCGGCGATGACCTCGATCGAGTGGCCCGGTTCCATCGGGCCATCTCGATGCACGATGTTGCGCAGCGTGACACCGTCCACGTACTCCATCACGATGTAGGGCAACAGACCGGCGGCGGTCTCCACTTCGCCTGTGTCGTAGATCGCCACGATCGTGGGGTGGTTGAGCGCTGCAACGTGCTGCGCCTCGCGGCGGAACCGTAGGTAAGAACTGGAATCACGGGCTAGATCCGCTCGCAGCGTCTTGACCGCGACGTAGCGGTCCAATCGCACGTCGAGGGCAACGTGCACTTCCGACGTGCCGCCTAGTCCGAGAATCTCACCCAGTTCGTAGCGGCCGGAAAGGCGGTGGGGCATGTTCATCGCAATCGGGCGGTCGTCATCGCGGCCGTTAGGCATCCGCGCCGCCAAGTACCGACGATGGAACGCCCCCTCGCCAGTTGCCTTCTTGCCGGCGTATTGGCCTTCGGCCACTTCTGGGCTCTGCGAGTCCGCATGGTTGCCGCTAGAGCATCGGCGTCTTCTCCGTCATCACGGGCGAGACTCGGCATTAGCCGTGCCCAACGCCCGCAGCAGTGGGACCCGACAACACGGCGATCGTTTCCCCTAACACCTCTACCACGATGACTGATCAGCGTACCCATTCTCGTTTCTCGGATCGACTCGCAGACGCGGACGGCGGGTGGACTTTGCTACCCCAGCGACGCCACTCCCGGTTTCCGCTCCAGCGGCGTGAGCGGGGAAGGGCGTTCGGCCTGGATATCAGCAAGGAAGTTCGGGCTGCTCGTGGTCAGCGGCGTCCAGCTGATCAGCGGCGGGCATTCGAATAAGAAACCGGGTGGCGCCCGGTCGAGACATCACCTCGACGGTACCGCGGTGCGCTTCGGTGATCGACGCGACGAGTGATAGGCCCAATCCGGTGCTGCTGTGCTCGTGTGACCAGTAGTCGTCGGCTCGGACCGTGTCGGGCAGTATGCGAATCGCGGTCGTGACCGAAACGCCGGCTGGCGTGTGCGTCGAGGCGTTGCTCAGCAGGTTGCTCCCGACTTGGTGCAGCCGTTCTCGATCACCGTCTACCCATACC
>NZ_JAEMTA010000135.1 GCF_016462545.1 Mycolicibacterium sp.
ACGGCGGGCCGTACGACGACTGCGGCGCGGTGTACGGGTACGGGGGCCCTGAGTGCGGCGGCGGTGCGGCGTACGAGGGTGGCGGAGGCGGCGCGTACTCACCGCCTGCGTACTGGCTCGACCCCAATTCCGACGAGCTCTGCGTCAGTTCCGAAGACTGGGCGCCGAGGGAGCGTTCCAGATCCCGAATACGGGCCTCTGGGTCGTCTTGCGAGCTCATGGGCCGATGCTCGCACAACGAAGGCGGCGGTGACACGGTGTCAGCGCTTTTCGAGAATGGTCGAAACCCTCGGCGGTAAGGTGCCGACCACGAGCTGGATTGGCGCGGGAGGGGTATCGCGGATGAAGGCGGCTGCCAGCAGCCCCGGTACGCGTCGGCGTGGACGCGGCGCCCGCGCGATGTCCTTGTGCACGGTCGCGATACTCGCCATCACCGCAAGCCTCGGCGGCTACGTGGCCAGCCGCGAGTACACCAAGGAGCGGTCGGTGATCTTCGGCACGGACTCGCACAATCCGAACCGCGTGAACCTGACCGCCTGGATCACCCGCGTCGACACCGTCAGCCAGACGATCTCGGTGACCTTCACCGACGCAGTACCGATGGGATCGTTGGCCCGGCCCGACGGCTCGTTCGCCGAAGCGGTCGAGTTCGACACCAACGCGGTGCAGAGCGGGCCGCTGAAAGTGCCTGCCGGCGAGGAACTCTCCAGTGTGGAGCAGAAATTCTCCTTGGAGGGCACGGTCACCGACTTCCCCTTCGACCGCTACACGACCTATCTGTCCATGGCCGTCACCGGCTCGCGCGACGAAACCGTACCGCTCGCCGTGACCGTCCTGAGCACCGACGCCTTCTTCAAGGTCTCCCCGTACTACGACGCCGAACAGGACGACTACCTGAACATCGACCTCGGCGTCGTGCGCAGCCCGTCGACGCTGGTCTTCGGCGTCTTCATCATGATCTTGATGCTCGGTCTCGCCTTTGCCGCAGCGGTTCTCGCCTACTTCCTGGTGCGCAACCGTCAGGGCCTTCAGTACAGCGCCTACTCGGTGATGGGAGCACTGCTGTTCGCCATGGTGCCGTTGCGCAACGCCGTGCCAGGAAGTCCGCCCATCGGTTCGGTCATCGACTTCATGGCCTTCTTCATCGCGGAGGCTGTCATCTCAGCCTCGCTGATCACCAGCGTGGTGGTTGGCTACCGGCAGCAACTCCGGCTCAACAGCGCCGACCCGAAGTAACGGGAGCAGCTCACCGAACGAACTGAGAGCCAACGCCTCTCACCAGGAAGCGAACTGGTCGTGGCGGCGGCCGGAACGGTTCGCGGACGATGGGATCGTGAACGAACTCACTGCCGAACGCCGCGGTCCCGCCTGGGTGCATGCGGCAAGGGGCGCAGCAGCTTTGGGGGCGGCGATGGGCGCACTGGTGTTCATCGGCGCCGTCAACGCCATGATGGATCAGCTGCGGCACCACGCGCCGCACCTGGCCGGGTGGGGATTCGGTGGGGTCGGCGTCGGCATCGCGG